>RXJD01000073.1 GCA_003987775.1 Mycobacterium sp. | reverse complement strand
CATTACAACCGGCATCGGTATTACCAGCCGGGGACTGGGCGGTACTGCACTGCTGATCCGTTGGGGTTGGCTGCGGCGCCGAATCCGTATGGGTATCCGCGGAATCCGACTGTCGAGACGGATCCGTTGGGGCTGATGCCGTGTCCGAGTCACCCGGAAGAGCTGCCAAGGGCGGGCCATATTAGCCCGCTTCAGATTCGCTATTCCCAAAACAGCATCAGCACGAAATTTCGCAATGGCGGTAGCGTGGAAGAATTCAGTGACTTAGTTCGAGATGGAAAGCTCAATCCGAACAATGTGCCTCCCATTCGGATTGTTGAATTTGACGGGGAATTGTACAGTCTAGACAACCGGCGACCGTGGGCGTATCGTCGACCAAATGTTCCTGAAATACCGTAGAATTGGTTCCGCTCGAACAGAATTGGCGCGAGTGGAAAGCAAAGTCTGAGAAGCTCGAGGACGGACTAACGATCAAATCAAGGGGAAAGGGATGACCGGCAGCAACGTCACGCCAGAACTCGTTCATGATAGCCGCAGTTTAGCAAATTTCCTCGTTTGGCTTGCTGAAGACTTCGAATGCAACAAAAACTCGTGGCAGAATATCACAATAGCGTCGTTTCTTGAGGCCCTATCGGCATGGCTCGATCCAGACGACATGCCATATAACAGTTTGGATCAAAGATTTTCGCCGCGCCCCTCTTGGTCACTCGTTGCTGAGATGCTGCTCGCGGCAAAGTATTATGAGTAAAACTTTAAGAATATAGAACAATAACATGCTTGCCGGCTAGTGGCAACAACAATATGAGCAGCGCGAGTCGGTGATGTACCCAGGTAAAGGATTGTGAAAACTTGCTAGCCGTAACAGGAACACACAGTCTATCGGCTGGAATGCTGACAGTCGACGCCCTCGTGCCGTTTCCCACCTGGATGCAGCGTGTCAGGGCGTTCCTACGAGTGGAGTCCAGACGTGTTCTACGAAAGTGAGATTTTGGTTCGAGGTGCGGTCGAAGGAGCAGAGCGAGTCCGATGATTCGAGAAGTGCCGACAGCTGACCTAGTCGCCCGCCTCCATGCCTCTAAGCAGTCCTGGGCCGAACCCATTATCGCGCGGCTTGAAAAGCGAGGCGCGGACGAGATCATACGGTTGAGTGTTGTGCCGGCGCGTGATCTGTACCGCATCTATTCAATCAGGCTTGCGGCACATCGCGAAGCGAAGGGTCCAAGAGTCAAGAATTTGGAGGAATTTGTTCGATCGCTTGAAGGCGATGGAACTGTCGACATGTTTTCGGTCGCGGACGATTCTGGAAGATGGTTTGTCATCCTTCGCGAAGGGATCGTCGCTTCCTATGTCCGAATTTTCGATGATGATAGGCCGGCAGTTGCGACATGAGCGAGCGACGTGCCCGCACGACCAACGCTGCCGCCGGCGAGGCAATTGATCTGGGTACGCCGACGCATCTGGTGGATCCGGATGCGGCGACGGTGGCTGGGCGGGCCAGTGTTGGGCTGTGGGGGCAGACGAGCTGGGCGGGGGAGGTGTCCACGCCGCTGCGGTTTCCCGGGCAGTACTTTGATGCGGGAGACTGGGTGGCATTACAACCGGCATCGGTATTACCAGCCGGGGGCTGGCCGGTACTGCACTGCTGATCCGTTGGGGTTGGCTGCGGCCCCGAATCCCTATGGGTACCCGCGGAATCCGACCGTCGAGACGGACCCGTGGGGGCTGATGCCGTGCCCCGGAGAGGAAATGCCTGGTTCTAGTTTCCCTCGCACTGGCACCGTATGGGACCACATCACGCCCACCCAACCGAATTATCCGGGCACACCGATTCCGAGGTCGTTTGAATTGAGCACGCCGAACGGAGATGTTTGGGTGCATCCGAATGTAACCGATCATTTGCGTGAAATGGTAGGCTCATACATCAGTGGTTGGGTCCATGGAACACGATATATAGTGAGAGGCATTGATCGTATTGATGGCGTTAATCCGCAGATTCGGCACGACATACGAAGGATCGTTTGCAGAGGGAGGAGGGTGTGGTGACAAGTATCGATGCGATGGCATTACAGGTCAGTGATCGACTAAGCCTGGCCAAATTTATCGGACAATTGGCAGCGGATTTTGTCGATAATCAAAAATCGTGGGATAATCGAGATCTTTATTCATTCTTTGATGCTCTATCGGCGTGGCTTGGGTCGGCCGATCAACTGTACAGAAACACGGGTCGCGTATTTCCAGAACAAATGACTTGGGCGTTGGTTGCCGAAATGCTGCTGGCGGCAAGAATTTACGAATAGGCTGCGGTTGGGGTAGGAGGAGGGGTGGATCAACGGTGGTTGACATCGAAGCCATGGCTGAAAAAGTCAGCGACAGATTCAGCTTGGCAAAGTTTATCCGTGCGCTCGCCGAGGATTGTCGCCGCAACGAAGAGTCTTGGCAGAATCTAACGATCTACGATTTTCTGGAATCACTTTCAGCCTGGCTGCCAGTAGCCGACCGGTACTACGAGAACCTGGGAAAGGTCTTACCCGACGAACCGTCGTGGTTATTCTTCGTTGAAATGATACTAGCGGCCAAAGTCTACGAATAGACAGTCTCGAATCCTGAGCAACGCAGTCCGCCAGATTGCGGTGCGTGAAACTATCAAAACACCGCAGCCTTGCAGACTCGTATTGCCGAGTCGTAGTTTGGAAAGTTGCGTTTCCCACACAGCTGAAGAATGACGCAGGATGTGTAACGGGAACGCTTGCAGTCGTAACATGATCCTTCATGGGATTCGAGCAACTGCCCGACGAAGAGTTGATCCGGTGGCTGCGCGGCTGGCTCGGCGACGTCGCCGGAAAGGTTCCCATCGAAGCGCCAGCCGACGCCGGTCATCTCACCGTCTCGGTCTCGGGTGAACTCGAGCGCGTCCAACTCACCGATTTGGCAATGACGCTGACGCCCGAACAACTCGGACAAGCGATTGAGCGCGCCTACGTGCAGGCCTACCAGGCCGCGTTGCTCGACGTTGAAAAGATCCTGGACCGGATCGTCCAGGACGTCGAGAGCAACGCGAACCTGGTCGCGCGGATCAAACAAATTCGCGCCCAGTACACCGACCTGGCCGGCCTCAAGGCCATCCTGAAACGCCGGCAGCAACACGCCCACGCAGAGTCCGGGTGGGAGGAACCGCCGGAATGGGATCCCGCAAGAGATCCGCTGCGACGCGGAATATGAACACCACGCGGGACAGGGAAGCCGGCCGCGTCGGCGCAAACCCGATCCGACCCTCGTCCTCCCACTAAACTTCCTCAAGCCGGCCGCCGTACGACTGGCGGCTGGCGTCACCGACCCCAGAAAGGTCAAGCAGGATGGCAACGGAGAGCGGCAACGCCGGGCCAGCGCCGCAACTGAGCGTTGATGTTGCCGGCGTAATCACGTCGGCCAAGGGGATCGATGACGTGAACACCGAGATCAAGGAAGCCTTCGCCCAACTCAAACGCGAGGCGGACGCCGTCATCAAGGGCAGTTGGACCGGCGCCGCCGCGGACAAGGTGTACGACGGCTGGCGCGAATGGCAGGACGGTGTCGGCAAGATCACCCGGGCGCTGGACCAGGTCAACGGGCTGGTGGCCCACGCCGCACACCGATTTCAGCGATCCGACGAGGCGAACTAGGCGATGGCCAACAACGACGACACATTCACCGTTGATCTCGACGCGCTCGACGCGCTGATCGAGCACCTGGCCCGCTTCACCAGCGCCACCGATTCTGCTGTGGAGCACGTCGACGCATTTGTGGCCCAGATGCCGTGGGAGGGCGCCACCGAACAAGCCCACAAGCAGTTTCACGCCCTGTGGCGCTCGGGCGTCGACGAACTCCAAGAAGGGTTGCGAAAGATCCGCGAAGGCGCCCAGGTCGCTCACGCCAACTACAGCGGCGCGGCGTACACCAACGTCACCATGTGGGGCGATTAGGCGCCGTCGTCGGTGGCCAGGCGGGAAACGCCTTGAACGTCCCCGAACGGGCCCCGCGCACAGCGTTGCCCACCAATCCTGCTGATTCCCACGAAGACCGTTCGCGGCCCGGGTAGGTAGTGCCCTCGGTGAGATTCGAACTCACACTGGACGGGTTTTGAATCCGTTTCCTCTGCCAGTTGGGATACGAGGGCTGATGCCGGTCTCCCACCTTAGAGCAACCCCCCGAGTGACCGCGCACAGCCGTCACGTCACAATGTCCGTCATGACCGGCCCCACCACCGATGCCGCCGCCGCTCCGCCGCCGCGCCGGGTCCTCATTGCGGAAGACGAAGCGCTCATCCGTATGGACCTGGCCGAGATGCTGCGAGAGGAGGGGTACGACATCGTCGGCGAGGCCGGCGATGGGCAGGAAGCTGTTGAACTGGCCGAACAGCACAAGCCCGACCTGGTGATCATGGACGTGAAGATGCCACGTCGTGACGGCATCGACGCGGCGGCCGAGATCGCCAGCAAGCGCATCGCGCCGATCGTGGTGCTGACCGCGTTCAGCCAGCGCGATCTGGTCGAGCGGGCCCGCGATGCCGGGGCGATGGCCTACCTGGTCAAGCCGTTCACCGCGAGCGACCTCGTTCCGGCCATCGAATTGGCGGTCAGCCGATTCAGCGAGCTGACTGCACTCGAGCGGGAAGTCGAGACGCTCTCGGACCGGCTGGAGACCCGCAAGCTGGTCGAGCGCGCCAAGGGCCTACTGCAGGTGAAGCAGGGCATGACCGAGCCGGAAGCCTTCAAGTGGATTCAGCGCGCCGCCATGGACCGGCGCACGTCGATGAAGCGGGTCGCCGAGGTGGTGCTGGAAACCCTCGACACGCCCAAGGACGCCTGACCGCGAGCGTCCGCGTGTTGTCGCGGACACGCCGTTGGCGGCGTCACTGTGCGCCACGCTCGCGCCGGCGAAACAAGCAGGCGCTAGCGGGCGACGATCACCGATGACCCGTGCCCGAACAACCCCTGGTTCGCGGTGACGCCGACGCGCGCACCCTCCACCTGCCGGCCCGTCGCCTGACCCCGCAGCTGCCACGTCAACTCGCAGACCTGCGCGATCGCCTGGGCCGGAATCGCCTCGCCGAAGCAGGCCAGGCCGCCCGACGGGTTGACCGGAACACGGCCGCCCAAAGCGGTGTCGCCAGAACGCAATAGCGCCTCGGCCTCGCCCTTGGGGCACAGCCCCAAATGCTCGTACCAGTCGAGCTCCAAAGCGGTGGATAGGTCGTAGACCTCGGCCAGGCTGACGTCCTCGGGTCCGATACCGGCCTCGGCGTAGGCGGCATCGAGGATCTGGTCTTTGAACACCCGCTCGGGCGCCGGCACCACAGCGGTGGAATCCGTTGCGATATCGGGCAATTCGGGTAGGTGCTGCGGGTACTGCGGGGTCACCGTACTCACCGCGCGTACCGACGGCACACCCTCCAGCGAGCCGAGATGCTTGCGGGCGAACTCCGCACTGGCGACGATCAGTGCCGCCGCGCCGTCGGAGGTGGCGCAGATGTCCAGCTGGCGCAACGGGTCGGACACCACGGGGCTGGCCAGCACGTCCTCCACCGAGGATTCCTTGCGGTAGCGGGCATTCGGGTTCTGCAGGCCGTGCTGAGAGTTCTTCACCTTGACCTGAGCGAAGTCCTCGGGGGTGGCCCCGTAGAGGTCCATCCGGCGCCGCGCCAGCAGCGCGAAGTACACCGGGTTCATCGCACCGATCAGGTGGAACCGCTGCCAGTCCGGGTCGTTTTTGCGTTCACCGCCAACAGGGGCGAATGCGCCCTTGGGGGTGGTGTCGGCGCCGATGACCAGCGCCACGTCGCAGAAGCCGGCCAGGATGTGCGCACGGGCACTCTGTAGCGCCTGCGAGCCGCTGGCGCACGCGGCGTAGCTGGAGCTGACCGGCACACCGTTCCAGCCGAGCTTCTGCGCAAACGTCGACCCGGCAATAAATCCTGGGTAGCCGTTCCGAATCGTGTCAGCCCCGGCGACCAGCTGGATCTGGCGCCAATCCAGCCCGGCTTCGGCCAGCGCCGCCCGGGCGGCCACCACGCCGTATTCGGTGAAGTCGCGGCCCCACTTGCCCCACGGGTGCATGCCCGCGCCGAGGATGTACAGCGGCTCCGGAGTACTCATGATGCGATCCTCATTTCTGCCGCTCCTCCTCATCGCTTCGCTCTGCATCGTCGCCGGCAGGCCTCCACGCGTGCACGATGCGTTCGACGCCGTCGTTGTCGGTGAACAGGGTCATGGTCGTCAACTCCATCTCCATGCCGACTTTCAGATCCGCGGCGAGCGTGCCCTCAATTACCTTGCCCAGCACGATGATTCCCTCGTCGGCGAGTTCGACGGCGGCGATGGCGAAGGGCTCGAACGGGTCCGCGGCCGGATAGGGAGCCGGCGGCGGATACCGGTTCTCGGTATAGCTCCACAGCTTCCCGCGCCGCGACAACTCCACCGACTCCAACGAGTCGCTGGCGCAGCCCGGGTTCGGGCAGTTGTTCTCGCGCGGCGGGAAGACATAGGTGCCGCACTGCGGGCACTTGCTGCCGATCAGGTGGGGGTATCCGGCGTCGTCGGTGGCGAACCACCCGTCGATGGCCGGTTCTTGGCTGGTGACCTCTGGCACCAGGCCAGATTACTGAACGAGGGCCGGAAAACTGAAACGTGTTCCAGTCACCGGGTCGCCGACTCGCCGGTCACCCGGTGAGATCGGCGGGCGCAGGCGGTCATACCGGGAAACTGACCACGCGCACGAAGGAGCATTTCATGTTGATCATCGCGGGCCACATCGTCGTCGACCCACTGCAGCGTGACAGCTACCTGGCTACTTGCACAGAAGTCGTCGCACAGGCCCGGCGCACACCGGGCTGTCTGGATTTCGCCATCAGCGCCGACCCGCTGGATCCTGGTCGCGTCAACATCATCGAACGGTGGGAGTCGCAGGCCGCCGTCGACACCTTTCGCGGCAGCGGACCGAGCGACGATCAACAAGACGCCATAGTTTCCGGCTGTGTCTGCGAGTACGAGATAGCTGCCCAGCGTCGGCTGCTGTGATGTCGGCGGCGGTGCCTAGAGTGGGGCCGTGAGCCCAGCAAGGACCGCAGCCGCCGCGGCCAATCCCGCAGACACGGCCAACGACAAACCCACCCTGATGCTGCTGGACGGCAACTCGCTGGCATTCCGCGCCTTCTACGCCCTGCCGGCCGAGAACTTCAAAACCCGGGGCGGCCTGACCACGAATGCGGTCTACGGCTTCACCGCCATGCTGATCAACCTGCTGCGCGACGAGGGCCCGACGCACATCGCGGCGGCATTCGATGTATCCCGGCAGACGTTCCGGTCGGAGCGCTACCCCGAGTACAAGGCGAACCGGTCCTCGACCCCTGACGAGTTCCACGGCCAGATCGACATCACCAAAGAGGTGCTCGGCGCCCTGGGCATCACGGTCCTGGCCGAGCCCGGCTTCGAGGCCGACGACATCATCGCCACGCTGGCCACCCAGGCCGAGAACGAGGGCTACCGGGTGCTGGTGGTCACCGGCGACCGGGATTCGCTGCAGCTGGTCAGCGAGGACGTCACGGTGCTCTACCCGCGCAAGGGCGTCAGCGAGCTCACCCGCTTCACCCCCGACGCCGTCGTCGAGAAATACGGCCTGACCCCGCGGCAGTATCCGGACTTCGCCGCGTTGCGCGGCGACCCGTCCGACAACTTGCCGGGCATCCCGGGGGTGGGGGAGAAGACGGCCTCGAAGTGGATCATCGAGTATGGCTCGCTGCAGGGGCTGGTCGACAACGTGGAGTCGGTGCGCGGCAAGGTCGGGGACGCACTGCGCGCGCACGTGGCCAACGTCGTCCTCAACCGGGAACTCACCGAACTGGTCAAGGATGTGCCGCTGGCACAGACGCCGGACACGTTGCGGCTGCAGCCTTGGGACCGCGACCACATCCACCGGCTCTTCGACGATCTGGAATTCCGCGTGCTGCGGGACCGGCTGTTCGACACACTGGCCGCCGTCGAACCCGAAGTCGACGAGGGCTTCGACGTGCGCGGGGGCGCCCTGGCGCCCGGCGCCGTGGGGCAGTGGCTGGCTGATCACGCCAGTGACGGCCGTCGATCCGGCCTGACGGTGGTGGGCACCCACCTGCCGCACGGCGGGGACGCTACCGCGCTGGCCATCGCCGCCGCCGATGGGGACGGCGCCTACATCGACACCGCCACCCTGACACCCGAGGACGACGCGGCGCTGGCGGCCTGGCTGGCCGATCCCGACAAACCCAAGGCCCTGCACGAGGCCAAGTTGGCGATCCACGACCTGCGCGGCCGCGGTTGGTCGCTGGAGGGGGTCACGTCCGACACCGCGCTCGCCGCCTACCTGGTGCGGCCGGGCCAGCGCAGCTTCACCCTCGACGACCTTTCGCTGCGGTACCTCAGGCGCGAGCTGCGCGCGGAAACCGCTGAGCAACAACAACTTTCGCTGCTCGATGACACCGACGGCACCGACGACCAGGCCGTGCAGACCGCGATCCTGCGGGCGCGTGCCGTCATCGACCTGGCTGACGCGCTTGACGCCGAGTTGGACCGGATCGATTCCACCGCTCTGCTGGGCGAGATGGAGCTTCCGGTGCAGCGGGTGCTGGCGGATATGGAAGGCGTCGGCATCGCCGTCGACCTGACCATGCTCACTGAGCTGCAGAGCCAGTTCGCCGACGAGATCCGCGACGCTGCCGAAGCCGCCTACGCAGTGATCGGCAAGCAGATCAACCTGGGCTCGCCCAAACAGCTGCAGGTGGTGCTGTTCGACGAACTCGGCATGCCCAAGACCAAACGCACCAAGACCGGTTACACCACCGACGCAGACGCCCTGCAATCACTGTTCGACAAGACCGGCCACCCGTTCCTGCAGCACCTGCTGACCCACCGCGACGTCACCCGGCTCAAGGTCACGGTGGACGGGTTACTGAACTCGGTGGCCGCCGACGGGCGGATCCACACCACCTTCAACCAGACCATCGCCGCGACCGGCCGGCTGTCCTCCACCGAACCCAACCTGCAGAACATTCCGATCCGCACGGACGCCGGACGGCAGATCCGCGACGCTTTTGTCGTCGGTAAGGGGGACTACACCGAGTTGATGACCGCCGACTACAGCCAGATCGAAATGCGGATCATGGCGCACCTGTCGCGCGACGAGGGGTTGATCGAGGCGTTCAACACGGGCGAGGACCTGCACTCCTTCGTCGCCTCGCGGGCCTTCGGGGTGCCGATCACCGAGGTGACCGGTGAACTGCGGCGCCGGGTCAAGGCCATGTCCTACGGGTTGGCCTACGGGCTGAGCGCGTACGGGCTGTCCGCCCAGCTCAAGATCTCCACCGAGGAGGCCAAAGAGCAGATGGACCAGTACTTCGCCCGATTCGGCGGCGTGCGCGACTATCTGCTCGCCGTCGTCGAGCAGGCCCGCAAGGACGGCTACACCTCGACGGTGCTGGGCCGGCGGCGCTACCTGCCCGAGTTGGACAGCAGCAACCGCCAGGTGCGCGAGGCCGCTGAACGGGCCGCGCTCAACGCCCCGATCCAGGGCAGTGCCGCCGACATCATCAAGGTGGCGATGATCGAGGTGGACAAGGCGATCAAGGCCAGCGGACTGGCGTCGCGCATGTTGCTGCAAGTCCACGACGAATTGCTGTTCGAGATCGCACCCGGGGAACGTGACCAGCTCGAGGCGCTGGTCCGCGACAAAATGGGCGGGGCCTATCCGCTCGACGTGCCGCTCGAGGTGTCGGTCGGCTACGGCCGCAGCTGGGACGCCGCCGCCCATTAAATGTGGCTCGCGAATCTAGACTGCTGAGATGTCGGAGGTCGCTGAGCGCCGCCCGCTCCTTCGTTACCCGCTGATGGTGGCGTCGAAGATGTTCGCGCTGCTGCCGGCACCGGTGGCCGACGCGTTCCTGGCCGTGGTGGCCCGACTCGTGTACTGGCGTGGCCGCGCCCAGCATCTGAACGTCCTGCAGGATTTTCGCGACAATGTAGACCCGACGGCCCAGTTCTCGACCCGCAAGTGGCAGCCGGTCCGCGCGATGTACCGCGCTCTGGTCCGCAACGCCAACGACGCCATCTGGTTCCTCGCGGCCCCGCATAGCGCCGCGCGGCGGCGCTTCCACATCGCCGACCCGTCACCCATTCATGCCGCGCTCGATGCCGGCCGCCCCGCCGGAGTTGGCGCCATCGTCGCCTTCCCTCATCTGGGTTCCTACGCGGCGCTGCCGATCGTGCTCGCGCTCAACGGTTTGCCCACCACGGTGGTCGCCAATCGGCAGCGTGCGCTGATGCAGTGGGTGATCACCCGCGGTGCACATAAGGCCGGTTTGGAGCTCATCGTCGTCGAGCGCACCGGCGGCGTCAGTATCACCTCGGCCATGGCCGATGCCATCAAGCGCGGTCGCATCGTCGCGATCGCCGGCGACTACTTTCGGGCCCGCGAAGGAGGCGGCAGCGGAATCCAGGTCGACCTGGCCGGAATCAAACGCTCGATAGGACCGGGACCGGCGTTGCTGGCGTTGCGCACCGGCGCACTGATCGTGCCGGGCACGGTTTTCCAGCACAAACACCAGCGTGAGCCGGTTTTCGGCCAGCCGATCCCTGCCGAAGTCCCGCTCGGCGGTGACGATCAGAACGTGCGAGACGCGGTGCAGGAGACCTCACAGCGAGTGGCGGACGCAATCGCGCTCTTCATCGAGCGCGAGCCGCAGCAGTGGCTGATGCCCGGGGGACTGGTGTCCGATTCGATCGGGCGCGGCCGCTGACCACGCTTCGGTGGGGGGCGAGTTTGTCCAGCTTGCGCCCCGTCGAGTAGCCTCAACGGGTAAACCCAAATGTCCCTTCGATGAACCCTGTCCGGAGCAACCCAACAATATGCCGAGTCCCACCGTCACCTCGCCGCAAGTAGCCGTCAACGACATTGGCACCAGCGAGGACTTTCTAGCCGCAATAGACAAAACGATCAAGTACTTCAACGATGGCGACATCGTCGAGGGAACCATCGTCAAAGTGGACCGGGACGAGGTGCTCCTCGACATCGGCTACAAGACCGAAGGGGTCATCCCCGCCCGCGAGCTCTCCATCAAGCACGACGTCGACCCCAACGAGGTCGTTTCCGTCGGTGACGAGGTGGAGGCCCTGGTTCTCACCAAAGAGGACAAAGAGGGCCGGCTCATCCTCTCCAAGAAGCGTGCGCAGTACGAGCGCGCCTGGGGCACCATCGAGGAGCTCAAGGAGAAGGACGAGGCCGTCAAGGGCACCGTCATCGAGGTCGTCAAGGGTGGCCTGATCCTCGACATCGGGCTGCGTGGCTTCCTGCCCGCCTCGCTCGTCGAGATGCGCCGCGTGCGCGACCTGCAGCCGTACATCGGCAAGGAAATCGAAGCCAAGATCATCGAGCTGGACAAGAACCGCAACAACGTGGTCCTGTCCCGCCGCGCGTGGCTGGAGCAGACCCAGTCCGAGGTGCGCAGTGAATTCCTCAACCAGCTGCAGAAGGGCACCATCCGCAAGGGTGTCGTCTCCTCCATCGTCAACTTCGGCGCCTTCGTCGATCTGGGCGGGGTGGACGGCCTGGTGCACGTCTCCGAGCTCTCGTGGAAGCACATCGACCACCCGTCCGAGGTGGTGCAGGTGGGCGACGAGGTCACCGTCGAGGTGCTCGACGTCGACATGGACCGCGAGCGGGTTTCGTTGTCGCTCAAGGCGACTCAGGAAGACCCGTGGCGTCACTTCGCCCGCACCCACGCCATCGGCCAGATCGTGCCGGGCAAGGTCACCAAGCTGGTGCCCTTCGGTGCGTTCGTCCGTGTCGAAGAGGGCATCGAGGGTCTGGTGCACATCTCGGAGCTGGCCGAGCGCCACGTCGAGGTGCCCGACCAGGTGGTTGCCGTCGGCGACGACGCGATGGTCAAGGTCATCGACATCGACCTGGAGCGGCGCCGAATCTCGTTGTCGCTCAAGCAGGCCAACGAGGACTACACCGAAGAGTTCGACCCCGCGAAGTACGGCATGGCCGACAGCTACGACGAGCAGGGCAACTACATCTTCCCCGAGGGCTTCGACGCCGAGACCAACGAGTGGATCGAAGGTTTCGACGCGCAGCGCAACGAGTGGGAGGCCCGTTACGCCGAGGCCGAGCGCCGGCACAAGATGCACACCGCGCAGATGGAGAAGTTCGCTGCTGCGGAGGCGGCGGACCACGCCAGCGGCGGTTCGTCGTCGTCCAGCAGCAGCTCCTCGGAGAAGTCCGCGGGTGGGTCGCTGGCCAGCGACGCCCAACTGGCGGCTCTGCGGGAAAAGCTCGCCGGCAGCGCGTAACCGGCGCAGATGCTGCGCATCGGGCTGACCGGCGGTATCGGCGCCGGGAAGTCGGCGCTGTCGAAGACCTTCTCCGACTGCGGTGGAATCATCGTGGACGGAGATGTCATCGCGCGCGAGGTGGTCGAACCAGGGACCGAAGGACTGGCGTCGCTGGTAGACGCCTTCGGCGAAGACATTCTCCGTCCCGACGGTGCCCTGGATCGGCCGGCGTTGGCGGCCAAGGCTTTTGCCGATGAGGAAGAGCGCAAGAAGCTCAACGGCATCGTGCATCCTCTGGTCGCCAAGCGCCGGGCGGAGATCATCGACGCCGTCGCTCAGGATTCCGTTGTCGTGGAAGACATTCCACTGCTCGTGGAATCGGGTATGGCGCCGCTGTTCCCGCTCGTCGTAATCGTGCACGCCGACGTGGAACTGCGGGTGCGGCGCCTGGTGGAGCAACGCGGCATGACCGAGAGCGACGCCCGCGCGCGGATTGCCGCACAGGCCAACGACGATCAGCGTCGTGCCGTCGCGGACATCTGGCTGGACAACTCAGGCACCCAGCAAGATCTGGTGCTGCGTGCCCGCGACGTATGGCACAACCGCGTCCTGCCGTTCGCGCACAACCTGACCGAACGCCGGCCTGCGCGCCCGCCGGCGCACCTGGCTCCGGCCGACCCGACATGGCCGGACCAGGCTCGCCGCATCGTCAACCGGTTGAAGACCGCGGGCGGCCATCGGGTGGTGCGGGTCGACCACATCGGCTCGACGGCGGTGCCGGACTACGACGCGAAGGATGTCATCGACATCCAGGTGACCGTCGAATCCCTGGATATGGCCGACGAACTCGCTGATTCACTGTTGGCCGCCGGTTACCCGCGTCTTGAGCACATCACGCAGGACACCGCGAAGGCCGATGCCCGCAGTACCGTGCCCGGCTTCGACCACACTGACGATGCGGCATTGTGGCACAAGAGGATTCATGCTTCTGCTGACCCTGGGCGGCCCACCAATGTGCATATTCGGGTGGCCGGCTGGCCCAATCAGCAGTTCGCGCTGTTGTTCGTCGACTGGTTGAAAGCCAATCCCGCGGTGCGCGAAGACTATCTGGCGATCAAGCGGGCGGCGGAAGCGCACGGTGCAGGCGACACGGCGCGTTATGCGACCGCCAAGGAACCGTGGTTCCTCGACGCGTACCGGCGCGCATGGGAGTGGGCGGACACCACCGGCTGGAAGCCCTAGCGCCGACCCGGTCACCGGCCCGGTAACGTCGTTTCATGCCGTTCGTGACGGACATTCTCGGGCCGCGGCGCCCTGTTGCCGACGCAGCGGCGCCCTTGGTGGCGGGGCGGCGACGTCGCACCAGCACCATCGACACCCACCCGGACGACACGGGCGGCTCGCACGTCGACCTGCGCGCCCGCGACGCCGACGGCATTGGTACACGGGCAGAGGTCCGCCTCGGTGCCCGGCTGGTCGATCAGGTCATCGCGGAGATCTCGGTAACGCCGCAGGTCAGCGGCGTGGATCGGCTGCTGGGTGAACGGGTCGGCCGTGGTTTCCGATCGACGGTTGCGACGCTGTTCCCCGAAGAGATCGCGCGGTCGAGCCTGTTTCATCTGCTGCTCGACGACTGGGTCGGTGCGGCACTGGTGTCGGGCTACGGCGTCCAGCACGCGGCAATCGTCACGGGCACGGAGCAGAAGATGCCGCCCGGCGTCGCCGATCGGATAGCCGGGATCTGTGCGGGTTTCGCGCCGCAGGCGTCGTTGATCCAGTACACGCGTCGCCACGATGTCATCCCGACGGGCCGCGGGCCGGCGGCACCGGCGCTGGACGGGCTGCACGACGTCGAACCGCTGCGAGCGCACGGGATGCGTAGATTCCGTCGCCTGGATGTGTGGCCGGTCGACGGGGGTGCGGCGGCATTCGACGCGCGTTTCCGTGATTCCCACATGGACGACGAGCTCAACGAGACGATCGTGCACGAGTACACGGTGGCGGGCACGGTCGACACCTCGTCGCGCACCATCACCTCGGTCGATGCCCAGGTGCGGGTGCTGCCGTGGCAGGAATGCCCGGGAGCGATCGGCAGTGCGGTCCGCATCGAAGGCATGACGCTCCGCGAGCTACGCGACCGCGTCCGTGGTGAGTTGGTCGGCACCAGCACCTGCACCCACCTCAACGACACCCTGCGCGCGATCGCCGATCTGGACGCGCTCCTCGAGCCGTCACCATGGGACTCTGGTCTTCGTCAACCGACCTGACTGGCCTGTCGACTTCATCCGATCGACACAGGTATCTTGTCGACACGCAAGGCACCCCAATGCTGAGGACCTCGGGCGGACGTGAAGCGGCACCCTCAGCTCGACGATCAGGAGTTGACCCGTGAGCGTCAATCCATTTGACGACGAGAATGGCAGCTTCTTTGTCTTGATCAACGACGAAGAACAACACAGCTTGTGGCCGACTTTTGCCGATGTCCCCGACGGCTGGCGGGTGGTCTACGGCGAGGCGGCCCGAGCTGACTGCCTGGACTACATCGAGCAAAACTGGCCCGATATCCGGCCCAAGAGTCTGCGGGACCGGCTTGCCGAGCAACGGCCGAGCGATAACTGAACGTCGTTTCACCGCGGCTTCGCCAGAATCGAAGTACCGGGTTCTCTTTGATCTCACCTGATTGGTAGTCGATCAGGCCGGCCACGTCGTCATCAGCGACGGCGCCCGCCGTGATCATCGAGGTTCATGCTGTTCAGGGTCGGAATCCCGGCCGGCCGGGACGGTGATGTTGGGACTTTCGCCTCTTGTTGGCGCGGTCTGTGACGTGCTGAAATGGCGCGGTCTATATCGGGCCGGGGCGGCAGAAGAACGCGATACGTGATGACCAACATTGAGCACTCGGCGCAGTTCGTTGCACCCGAGGCCGTCTCGTGTCGGCGGCACGTGAAATCTGACCCCGGCGCGGCAACTGAAAATTGACCCCCTGGTCCGGTGGCCTGGCTCTAGTCGAGCCAGGAGGACCAGAAG
>RXJD01000005.1 GCA_003987775.1 Mycobacterium sp. | reverse complement strand
GACACCTCATCAGCGGCGGCCGCCGCCACCGACGTGGTCGACGGCGCCCACGACGCCGTCGCCTTCCTGACCGCCTCCCCGATCCCACTCAAATCCGCCGCCGCCGCGGCCAGAGCCTCAGGTGCTGCGATCAGAAAAGTCGACATCTGCGGCTCCCATCATTGGGGCGAATCGATCGGTAATGTATTGCAGAAATGCGGGAATGTGAACCACCTTTTTGCCGGGTATTCGACCGCGATCGGGGTGGGGAATGCGGGCGCCGTGGAGTCCCTGATCCTTCGCCGCCCTCCTCCGGGAGGGGTTCGCGCCACGGCCGCGCGCGCCTAACCCAAAAGTCTCAACTAGAGGTTTACCCTTCACTCCGTGATGGTCGGGGAGTGCGTACTGCTGCCGGAGTTCGAGGTCCTGTCGGCGCTGGATTTCGAAACCGAGATTCCATGCATCTGCCGGAAGTTCTGCAGCGAGGCGGACCACGCCGCCGACTGGTGGATCACCCTGTCGTGCGGGTGCCGATACCCGTTCTGCAGCAAGGCGTTACGGATGTCGAGGCTTCGGTTGAAGATCCGGCCGCTGACGTGCCGGCTGTGCTCGTCGCACGACATCGTGATCAGCAAGGTGAAGCGCACATAGCTGCCCCGGGGAGCCCCCTCAGTTGTACGCCGTGCTCCCCGCCACCGGATGCGTCGTGCTCACGATCTTCGCGATGCAGTGATCCCGGTCGAACCCCTTGCTGCTGCACCACATCAGCGCACCCCGGGCGTCGGCGAAGGTGATCCCCGCGATCGTTACCCAGAAATTCGGCTCGGAGAATGTCGACCAGTCACCCGACCACAGCAACTTGGCGTTGTACAGCTTGCGAAATTGCAGGTGTTCCTGCAGCGCCATTTCGTTGTCCCACACCGCCCCGTTGTCGCGAATACCGGGACGCTTGGAACTGAGCTGCGGCACCCACTTGTCGGCGGCCTCGGTGGCGACGATGGAGCGGTCGAGGTTCACGTACTGGCGCAACTGCTGCTCGGCATCGCGCACTGCGGCGGCCGAAGTCGTAGGGATCGCCGCGGGCCGCGTGGTCGAGGGCGTCGTCGTCTGATAGGTCGGCGCGGCGCTCGTCTCGGACGACGGCTCATACGTCGGTCGCCCCGACGTCGGATAGGCCACTGCCGGCCGGTCCGGATCCGTGTTCTGTTTCCCGGCGACGACCACCACCAAGACCACCGCCACAACGACCAGGGCGGCCGCCACGGCGACGAGCGTCGGCACCAGATAGCGCCGCGAGTCGTCCCGCGGCTGGTACGGGGGAACCGTTGGAGGAGAAGGGAAATGCTGCGGCGGCGGCTGGTACTGCGCGGCATACACGGTGTCCGCGGCAGCCGGCTCCGGAGCCGACAACGCGCGCTTGGCCGCACGTGCCAACGCCCCGGCACTGCCGTACCGGTCATCCGGGTGCTTGGCCATTCCCCGGGCGACAACCTGATCGAGCGCCAGCGGCACGCCCGACCGGCCGACGCTGGGCCGCGGCGGCGGCGCCGTCAAGTGACCGGCAATGATCTGCTGGGTGTCGCCGACAAACGGCCGACGGCCGGTCAGTGCCTCGTACAGCACGCAGGCCAGCGCATACACATCGACCGCGGACGTCGCCGGCCCATCTTGTTGAGTCGCTCGGGCGCCATGTAGGCGAAGCTGCCGACCTGGTACCCGGTCATCGTCAGATGCGACTCGCCCCGCGCCTCGGCGATGCCGAAGTCGACAAGGTAGGCGAAGTCGTCGGGGGTGACGATGATGTTCTGCGGCTTGACGTCACGGTGGATCAGCCCGTTGGCGTGAGCGGCATCCAGCGCCGCCGCCACCTGACCGATGATCTCGACGGCCCGCTCCACCGGCAGCGCACCCTTGGCGAGGATGTCGTGCAGGGTCTGACCCCGGACCAGCCGCATGTCGATGTAGAGGGTGTGGTCGATCTCGCCCCAGTCGTGGATCGGAATCACATGCGGCTCTTGCAGAATCGCCGCGGCATGCGACTCACGTAGGAACCGCTCACGGAAGGTCTGGTCGTCGGCGTACTCGTCGGGCAGCACCTTCAGCGCCACGGCGCGCCGCTTGTCGGTGTCGAATGCCTCGTACACCTCGCCCATGCCACCCTTGCCGAGCAGCCGGCTGACTTCGTATTTGCCAAAGGTTTCACCCACGAGTGACTTCATGGCAATTCCTGCCTTCCTCCCATTCGCCAGTATGCGATGGAGGTCTGACAAGCGGCGGGCGTTTTCGGGGAATGGATATCCGTTGCGCAAAGACGCCGGCGCGCATGATTCGCCCATGAGCTTGCCTGCAGGACGGGCTGGACACAGGCCGACACTGCTGGGCTTCAGCCCCAAATCACTTGTGCCGCAACGCGACAATCTTGTCGTTGCGCCCGCCGACGTAGACGGTGCCGCTGTTGTCGACCGACAGGCCCCACGGGTAGTCGAGGCCGGTGAAGGGCAACTCCTCCTGCGTCGAGGATCCGACCGCGAGTTTCAGCGTGCGATTGTGGCCGGTGTCGTTGAGGTAGACGTTGCCCTTGGAATCGAGGGTCAGGCCGCCCGGTTGCTTGAGACCCGAAAACGGAAGTTCCGCTTGCTTTTTGGTCTCGACCGGCAAAATCAGCACCCGGTTGTTGCCGCCGTCGGCCACATACACGGTGCCGTTGCCGGTGACTACCAGACCCGTCGGATTGTTCAACCCGGTGAACGGGACCTCGGAGATGGTGGTCGACCCGGCGGGAAGCGCCACGACGTGGTTCTTACCCGTGTCCGCGACGTAGACGGTGCGGCTGCTGTCGACGGTGAGGCCCGTCGGGTTCTCCAGGTCGGTAAAGGGCAGCACCTCTTGGGTTTGCGACCCCGGACGCAGGACCAGCACCCGCTTGTTGCCCGCGTCGTTGACGTACACGGTGCCGGTGTTGTCGGCGGTCACACCGGTCGGCAGGTTGAGGCCATCGAACGGCAGCGTGTGCGGTTCGGTGGCGCCGGCGAACAACGCCAGAATCCGATTGTGTTCGGTGTCAGCGACATACACCGTGCCGCCGATGTCCACCGACAAGCCCTGCGGGTCGCGCAGCCCGCTGAACGGCAAGGTCACCTGTTCGTAGTCATTGTTCGACCCGGACGTGCCGATCACGACGACGGCCACCACGGTCACGATCGCGACCAGGACGGCAGCCACGGCGACCGCCTTGCGACGCCACCACGGGCGCGCCGGGGGAGCAGGCGGCGCGGGGGCCGGACGGGGCACTGACGGTTCCGGCGGGGGGACGACCACCGGCCGCACCATCGTCGGGTTGACGTTCTGCGGGGGCGGCGGCGGTGCCGGCCGCCGCGGCGGCGGAGGAGGCGGCGGCGGTTGCCGGGGTGGCGCGGGGGGTTGGCGCCAGTTGGTGTCGGGCCGGGGCAGCCGATTGGTGTAGGCGGCCGGAGCCGGATTCATCCTGATGGTCGGGGTCACCGCCGTGGCGGTGAGCGCGTTGGCGGCGTCCCGGGCGAGCTCGATGGCGGTGTCGTACCGATCGCCCGGGTTCTTCGCCATTCCCCGCGCGATGACCATGTCCAGGCTGGCCGGAATGTCCGGGTTGGTGTTCGACGGCCGCGGTGGTGGCGCACTGCGGTGGCCGGTGATCTGCTCCTGCAGGGTGTCACCGGGAAACGGCGACTGCGCCGTCAGGCATTCATAGAGCACACAGGCCAGCGAATAGATGTCCGAGCGGGAGTCCACCTCTGCCGCGGTGAACCGTTCCGGGGCCATGTAGTGGTAGGTGCCGATGAAGTTACCGGTCGCCGTCAGTGACAGGTCGTCGGCGGCGCGGGCGATGCCGAAGTCGATCAGGTAGGCGAAGTCGTCATGGTCGAGCAGGACGTTCGACGGCTTGACGTCCCGGTGCAGCAGCCGTTCGCGGTGCGCGGCGTGCAGGCCTTTGGCGACCTGGTCGATGATGCCGACCGCCCGCGCCGGCGGCAGCGGCCCTTGGTTCAGCACCCACTGCAGGTCGTGCCCCTCGATCAGCCGCATGTCCACATACAGGCGCCCGTTGATCTCGCCGTAGGTGTGGATCGGAATCAGATGCGGACTGTTCAGCCGCGCGGTGGCGTGTGCTTCGCGCCGGAAGCGTTGCTGGAACACCTCGTCGTTGGAGACGGCCGACGGCAGGATCTTCAGGGCGACGACGCGGTCGGTGTCGGCGTCATAGGCGCGCCATACTTCGCCCATGCCGCCCCGGCCCATCAACTCGATGAGCCGGTACTTGCCGAACGAAGTCTCCTGCAACGACGCCTCCCACAATCGCCACCACTGGCCCGACTGTAACGCGGGCGCCTGTGACCAGTCACAGCATTTCACCGGGCCCGTCGTCGCGCCAGGTTAGCTGCGCGTTTGCCGTCCGTTAACCATATTGGCAGTTCGCCGGCTGAACTTTGGGTTCGGTAGTCGACTGCATCGCGTTGACTTATCGGCGTGAAGCCGTGGATACCGGTCGTCATCACCACGACGGTGCTGGTTGCGGGGTGCTCGGCGCACCGGTCAGCCCCGCGCAACACGATGCCGGCCCTGCCCGGTCCGACGACGGTGCAGCAGCTGTGCGAGGCGCAGACCTGGCCGCGTCCGCTCCCTGACGTCGTCGGGCGACTGCTCTACCAGGCCAAAGACGGAGCGTTGGGGTGCTGGGACAACGTCCGGGGGGTCGCGCCGGACGGGCACGACCCGCTGCACCGTCCCGCGCAGCCCGCGGAGAAGACCTATCGGATCGTCGCCATGTCGCCGGCTGCCGGCACACCGACAGGTCGCCACGACAGCGTGACGGTCGACCTCACCGAACTCGACCCGACGGAGCCGGCGGCGCTTCGCCCGTGTGAGTGGGTGAGTGAGACCGAAGCCCGCCGATTGCTGGGTGGGCAGGTCAGCCTGGAGCCCTATGGCGACCAGGCCGGGTCGGTCGACATCGCCTGCATCTACAACAAGCCCGGTGACATGGGCGACGGCGTCGAGGTCGACCTGCAACTGCCCGGCGCGTTTCTGGTCGATGCGGCGTCGCAGTTCACCCTCGACGCGCGGCAGGCCACGAAGGTGGACGGCGTCGGGGTCAAGGCCGCCTGTGTCGACGACCTCACGACGTCGCCGCCGTCCACCACGCTGATCGTCGCGCTCAACGGCGACCGGCTGCTGCGGGTGATCCAGGGCAACGGATCGTGTGACACCGTGAAACGCTTCGCGCAGTTGGCAATTGGCCGGATCGGATGAAGCCGGGCCGCGGGCCAAGAGGCGCCGCCTGCGCGGTGAGATATGGCAGGTCGACCTCAACCCAACTCGAGGCAGCGACGCGAACAAGGTTGGTCCGGCCGTCGTAGTGAGCCCGGGCGAACGCGATTGCATCCCGTCTCGGCCGTGGAGGCGTGACCGTCGTGCCCGTAACGAGCAACGTGACTACGGTTTACCCGTTCCAAGTGTTGCTGACGGGCGGCGCCATGGGTCTCGCTGTCGATTCGAAGGCCCAGGCCGAGCAGGTCAGATCGGTTGCGGCCGAACGTCTCCGCCGCCGACTCGGCCGGGTGTCCGGAGCCGAGCTGGCGCAACTCGACGATGCGCTGCGGCTGCACCTCGACTTGTGACGTAAGCCCCGGCGATGCAGGTGCGCGCGGCTATCCGAGCTTGAACGAGTCCCGGGAAACCTGGAAGTAGTGGCCGCTGCTGCTGTCGCTGCACTTCACGCCGGCTTCCTGGCTGACACAGCTGATAGTGCCGGCCGACGCGGTCTGACCGTAGTTCAGGGTCGGTTCGCCGGGCACGCCCAGGGTGTCCCCGTGACAGTGGATCGCGGCCGGTTTGCCGACGTCGAGAACGAACCGGTTACCCCAGGCGATGTGCTGGGCGCATTCCGGCGGCGGAGGTGGAGTGTAGGTGTACTCGTTGATGTCGCACGCCGCGCCTGAGCTGTCCAGCGTGCAGACGATGTTGCCCGACGGGGTCCGGAAGTTCTGCGGGTTGGCGTGCGCGACGGCGGGCAGCGCGACGGCGGCCGCGGCCGCGATCGGCGCGAGCAGGAGAATTCGCATCGTCCGGTCTTAGCACGCGGATCCACTGAGCGCTGGCGCTTTGGCAACGTCGGGATTGCCGTCATGGTCGTGAATGGGCCGCCATGCGCAACCATTGCGGCAATCTCGCGGCCAGCCGAGCGCCCCCGTCACAGGTGAAGGGCGCTGCGCCGACCGAGGTTGTTACCATCGCGCGGTGAGCCGATTTTCCAGGCGCGACGTGCTGAAATGCGCCGCCGCAGCACCGGTCCTGCTGGCCGCGCTGGCCACCGTCCCGCCCGCCTCGGCCGCCGGCATCGCCGGGATGAGCGTCTTCCTCGACCCCGGCCACAACGCGGTCGCTGACGCATCGATCAACCAGCAGGTGCCCAACGGCCGGGGCGGCACCAAGCCGTGCAACACCTCGGGCACCGCCGCCGGCGACGGCTATCCCGAGCACGCGTTCACGTGGGACGTCACGAATATGGTCGCGGCCAACCTGAACAACCTCGGCGTCAACACCCAGCTCTCCAGGCCCGACGACGGCTCCGTCGGACCCTGTATCGACGCCCGCGCCGCCCGCGCCAACGCGATGCACCCGGACGCGATCGTCAGCATCCACGCCGACGGCGGGCCCACCTCCGGGCACGGCTTCCACGTGAACTACTCCAGCCCGCCACTCAATGACGCGCAATCCAACGGCGCGATGCAACTCGCCAACGCGATGCGATCCGCGCTGATCGCCGCGGGCTTCCAGCCGTCGAACTACATCGGCTCGGACGGCCTGTACGGTCGCGCCGACCTCGCGGGCCTCAATCTGGCCGAGTACCCGGCCGTGCTCGTGGAACTCGGCAACATGAAAAACGCCGAGGACGCCGCCCAGATCGAAAGTGCCGACGGCCGAGCGAAATACGCCGCCGCCGTAACGCAGGGGATCGTCGTTTATCTCCAAGCCAAGGCGGGCTAGCGTCCGCACCGTGATCGCGGTCATCGCAACACTGGTTGTGGCGGCCGCGATCGTCACATTGACCGCCGTCTACACCTACCGGCACGCCCCCGCTCCGCAAAGGCCACCGATGACGTCCCCCGCAAGCGCCCCGCCCCCGCAGAACCCGGATCTGGCAAGCGAATTCGCCCAACTCGCCACCCGCGTGCACGCCACGATGGGACTGGCCGTCATCGCGGTCGGAAGCACCGAGCCGGCCACCACGTACGGCGACTGGCATCAGGGCCCGGCCTGGTCGACGATCAAGGTGCCACTGGCGATCGCCGCCTACCGCCAGCAGCATCAGGTCACCGCCAAGATCAACGTCACCATCACCGAATCGGACAACGCAGCGGCAGAAGCACTTTGGCAGCAGCTCGGCGACCCGGTCACCGCGGCGGGCAAAGTCCAGGACGTCCTCCGGGAAACCGGCGACCCCACCACCGTCGAATCGCGCAAGCTGAGACCGGAATTCACCGCCTTCGGCCAGACCATCTGGTCGCTCACCGATCAGGCCCGCTTCATCGCACAGGCGTTCTGCGACAAGCAGAACGAACCGGTCTTCGCGTTGATGGGGCAGATTGCGCAGCAACAGAGTTGGGGCATCGGCGCGCTACCCGGCGCGCAATTCAAGGGCGGCTGGGGCCCGTCCCCGGCCGGGCGATACCTGGTGCGCCAGATGGGTGTGCTCAATTCGGGCAAACTCGCCGTCGCCATCGCGGCCGAGCCCGCCTCAGGATCGTTCGAGGACGGCACCCGCGCACTCGATGAAGCCGCCGCCTGGCTCAGCGTCCATCTCTCGCAGCTGCCCGCCGGCCAGTGCCCGGGAAACCCTTAGACATCCCGGCAACGTGCCGCATAATCCCTACGGAGGAGGGCTTCAGCGGTGGATCAGCAGGTCGGCTCGACTTTCGGCAAATACACGATCACCGGCGTCGTCGGCAAGGGCGGCATGGGCGAGGTTTACGAGGCCTACGATAACCAGATCGGCCGCACCGTCGCGCTCAAGATCATGAACAGCCAGTTCGCCAACGACCGCCAATACCGCACCCGTTTCGAGCGTGAATCGCACGCCGCGGCCACCCTGCAGGAACCACACGTCATCCCGATTCACGGCTTCGGGGAGATCGACGGCAGGCTGTTCATCGACATGCGACTGGTCCGCGGCAAGGATCTGGACGGCTTGCTGGCAAGTGGGCCGCTGGAACCGGAGCGGGCGGTCGCCATCGTCGCCCAGATCGCCGCCGCGCTGGATGCCGCGCACGCCGAAGGACTCGTGCACCGGGACATCAAGCCGCAGAACATCCTGGTCACCCCTGCCGACTTCGCCTACCTGGCCGATTTCGGCATCGCCGAAACGATGGGGGAGCACACCCGTCTCACCGCTGCCAACATGCGCCTCGGCTCCTGGGCCTACATGGCACCGGAACGGTTTTCTGACAGCGACATCACGCCGTCCGCCGACATCTACTCGCTGGCGTGCGTGCTCTATGAAGCGCTGACCGGTCAGCCTCCGTTCCCGGGCGATTCCCAGGGCGCTTTGGTAGCCGCGCACCTGTCAGCACCGCCCCCGCGGCCCAGCCTGGCCAACCCGCGGGTTCCGGCTGCTCTGGACGAGGTCATCGCGCGCGGTATGGCCAAGGAGCCTGACGACCGGTACGGCAGCGCCGGGGCATTCGGGCGGGCGGCCGAACGGGCGCTGCGCAGCGGAGTTCGCACCGCGGTCGACCCGGTCATCCCGGGCGACCCCACCCCGACCCGGCCCGCCTCCTGGCCGCCCCCGCCGCCACCGCAACCACCGACGATGCAGGCGGTCTATCCGCAACCTTTCCCGCAATCGTTCCCCCAGTCCGGCCCGCAGCCGGTGGTCGCCCCCGAAGCTCCAGCGAAGCCGGGACGTCGCTGGCTGGTTCCGCTCGTCACCGTGGCCACTGCGGTGCTGGTGTTGGGAGGCATCGGCGTGGCCGTCGGACTGCTGGCGAAAAAGGAGGACTCCCCGCCGGCGTCGACCGCCACCGTGCCGCCGACCATCCCGCCGTACTCGGGCGAGACGTCCACAGTGAGCCCGGAGCCCATCCCGTCGCGGCCGACCAACGCCGCACCGCCGCTGGTGACCGGCCCCGACCAGAGCGCCAACCACCAGAGCTGCGACCAGGGCTTCCAGATGAACGTGACCGGGTACGGCTCGCATGGCGGTCGCGGCTCGCCGCAGACGTCGTGCTACTTCGCCAACGCCGTCCTGCACGCGTACTGGAATACCTATAACAACGCCACTAACGGCGCGCGCACCGTGTCGTCGCCCGGAGCCGTGGACTGCTTCACGGTCGCGGGTGCGAACTGCGATCCGAAGATTCCGGCGAACTTTCTGATGCAGTGCGCCGGTGACGGAGCCAACCCATGGATCCGGTGCACCGGCGGCAAAGACGCCGTCGTCTATCTCTGGTAACCGAATCCCGTTACAGCAGTTGGGTGATCGCGGTGGTGACGGCGAGCACCAGCGTCGCGTACCCGACCACGTACACCTGTCGTGCAGCGGTGATCGGCGACGGCAAGGGGCGCTGAGCCAGCGTGTGCTGGCGGCGCCGCGCGATGACGTAGGTGGTCAACGCGGCGACACAGGCCACCCCGGCCGGCACCAGTGCCCCCACTCGCTGTCCGGCGCCATGAATGTCCTTGAGCGCAAGCAGCACTCCGTTGACCAGAAACGCAAACGACGTCCGGGTCCAGGCCAGCGACGTCCGTTCGGCGGGGCCGCCCGGGCTGAACGGCTCGGTCAACCCATCACCACCTTGGTGATCACCATGGCGAGCGTGATCAGGCCGAGCACGATGAGGCCCACCGCCAGCAGCCCCGGTGACGGGTGCCGTGGCAACGGCTGTCCTCGGCGCATGGCCCGCTGCGACAGACGCCAGCGCTGCAGACCGGTCCAGCTGGTGGAGATCGCCAGCGCGGCCAACCCGATACCCATCGTTCGGCGCGCGCCGACCACCACCAGCTCCGGGACGAAATTCACCAACGCGACCGCGGCCGCCAGCAAACCCAGCGCGGTGCGCTGCCAGGCCAGGAAGGTTCGCTCGTTGGCGAGGGTGAAACGGTAGTCGGGCTCGATCTCTTCGACGCTGTCTTCCACGGGTTTGCCTCTGGGCACGGTGCACATCGTAGATTCGGTCGGGTGCTCAAGGCGCTGTTATTCGATGTCCAGGGAACCGCGACCGACTTTCACTCCACGGTGTGCGACGACGCGCGCCGGATCAGCGCCGGCCGGGACGCCGGGGTGGACTGGCCGGAGGTCGTGCGGCGTTGGCGCGCCGGCTACTTCGCGGCGCTGAACCACACTCCGCGCCACGGGGCCTGGCTCTCGGTCCACTCCGTCTACCGGGACGTGCTCGACAACGTCCTGGCCGACGCCGGCTTCACCGCCCTGACACCCGACGAGCGTGACGACCTCGCGCTGGCCTGGCAGCGCCTGCGGCCCTGGCCGGACGTCGTGCCGGGGCTGACCCGGCTGCGCCGCGCGTACCTGCTGGCGACCCTGTCGAACGCCGACGTCAGCGCGGTGATCAACATCTCCAAGCGCGCCGGCCTGCCCTGGGACGCGATCTTCACCGCGGAGATGGCCGGGGTCTTCAAACCCGACCCGGCCGCCTACCGGATGGCCGCCACCTACCTCGGCCTGCCGCCCGGCGACATCATGATGGTGGCCAGCCACAAATACGACCTGCGCGCGGCCGCGCGGCTCGGTTTTCAGACCGCCTTCGTCGCCCGGCCACTCGAGTTCGGCGCCGACGGTGTGGCGGACGTCGCCTACGAGGACGAGTTCGACGTCAACGCTTGTGATTTCGTTGACCTGGCCGACCAGCTCGTAGGGTGAGGCATATGCACTCTCTCTCCAAGGAACAGATGTGGAGGCAGCGCACCGAGTGGCCACTGGCCATCGTGGCCGTCGCCTTCCTGATCATGTACTCGGTGCAGATCCTGGCCCGCCCGCATGGTTCGGAGGCGCGCATCCTGTGGCTGCTGTGCTGGATTGCCTGGGCACTGTTCGTCGGGGACTACTTCGCCCGCCTGGTGCTGGCGGACAACCGGCGGGAATGGTTTCTGCTGCACATCCTCGACCTGGTGATCGTCGTGCTGCCGTTTCTGCGACCGCTGCGGATGGTGCGCCTGATCGTGCTGCTGGGGGTGCTGCAGAAGGCCGTCGGCCATGCCGTGCGCGGCCAGATCCTGATCTACACGGTGTCCGGGGTGCTGCTGCTGGTCTACACCGGCGCGCTGGCCGTGCTGGACGCCGAACGCCAGCAGGTCGGCACCACCATCAACAGCTTCGGCAAGGCCGTGTGGTGGGCGATTACCACGGTGACCACGGTGGGCTACGGCAATCTGTATCCGCTGACCGTCACCGGCCGCGTCGTCGCGGTCCTGCTGATGATGGGCGGCATCACGCTGATCGGTGTGGTGACCGGATCGCTGGCCTCCTGGATCGTGCAGCGGGTCTCCGAAACCGATGCCGCGACGCAGACGGCGACGGCCGCGCAGATCGAGGAGCTGCGCGGTGAGATCCGGGAGCTGGCCGAGCAGCTACGGGCGACGTCGGGCGGGCACCTGGCCGGCCATTCACCGGCGTCCGCGGCGCAGCTCGGCGTGAGCCCGGCCGGAACGTGACGGCGCCGAGTTCACGTCGGTCAGCGACGTGCCCCGGGTCTCCGGCAGCCGATAGGTACACCAGAGGCTGACGACCACCAGCACCGCCAGCATGAGCCCGATGGCCCAGCTGCCGTAGCGCGCGCTCAGCGGTTCGGCGATCAGCGGCGGAACGGCGCCGCCGAGGATGCCGGAGACGTTGATCGCCAGCCCGGCGCCGGTGTATCGGTGCGAGGTCGTGAACAGCTCAGGCACAAACGACGTCATCGGGGCGTAGGCGAACGCGGCGATCGCATAGGTGCCCACGATCGCCGCCGCGAACAGCATCGGGGTGCCGACATCGATCAACGGCAGCACGGCGAACGACCACGGCAACGCGACTGCCCAGCCGGACAGGATGACGGGACGGCGCCCGACCCGGTCGGACATCCGGGCCGACACCGGGACCACCACCGTCCACGCCAGCCCGCCGAGTAATCCGGCGACCAGGATCGCGGTGCGGGAGAGCCCTAACTGGCTGTGGGCATAACCGGTCAGATAGGTGCCCGCCATGAAGACAAAGGCGAACAGCGCGACGAAGCTGCCTGACGCCAGCAACACCGCGCGCCACTGCCGGCGCAGGACGTCGGCGAGCGGCACCCGCGGTGGCGCGTTCTGCTTCGCGAATACCGGGGTCTCCTCGATGCTGACCCGCACGTACAACGCGAACGCCACCAGTAACCCACTGAGCAGGAACGGGATTCGCCATCCCCAGTTCTGGAACGCCGGACTCGTCTCCCCGACGGTGGCGTTGACGAGCAGGAAAGTCACGCCGGTCAGCACCATCGCGATCCCGGCACCGATCGCCGTGAACACGCCGTAGCGGCCGCGCTGGTCCGTCGGCGCGTATTCGGCGGCCAGCAACGCCGACCCGGCCCACTCGCCACCGACCGCGATGCCCTGCAACAGGCGCAGCGTCAGCACGATCAACGGCGCCGCCACACCGATCGTGGCGGCACCCGGGGTAAGGCCCACCGCCACCGTGGACAAACCCATGATCAGCAACGTGGCGACCAGGGTCGCCTTGCGTCCGATGCGGTCACCGAAGTGGCCGAACACCGCGCCGCCCACGGGACGGGACACGAACGCGGCGGCGAAGGTGCCCATCGAGGCGACCGTGGCCAGACCGGGGCTGAGGTCCGGGAAGAAGACCTTGGGGAACGTCAACGCCGCGGCGGTGCCGTAGATGTAGAAATCGTAGAACTCGACGGTGGTACCCACCATGCACGCGAACGCGATACGTCTGACGTTCACGAACCCGGCACCCTCCTCCGCAGCGGGAGTCTAGGCGCACAACGCCGGCCGGGAAGCGCTTTCGCGCGTGCTAGGTTGAGCCGAGATGTTCCGCCGCCGCCTCTCCGAAGCCCAGCACGTCATGCAGCCCGCCGTGCGGTTACGCGAACAGGCCGAATCCCTCGCCGATTACGTCGGCCGCGGCGACAGCGTCCTCGACGTCGGTTGCGGGACCGGACTTCTCTCGTCCTACCTGCGGGAGATGTACGGGGCGGTCCCAACCGGCATCGACGTCAAGGACGCCCGGCAGGCCGACATCTCCTTCACCGAGTTCGACGGAACATCGATCCCGTTCTCCGACAACTCCTTTGACCACGTGATCCTCAGCGAGGTGCTGCACCACAGCCACGACCCGGTCCGGCTGATCGCCGAGTGTGACCGCGTGGCACGCCGGCGTGTCATCGTGTTCGAAGACATGCCTGAGGGGTTGGTCGGCAAGCTCGCATTGCAGGCGCACGTGCAGGCCTTCGCGCGCTACCACCGGTACCCGTCCCGTCCGGCACGCCTCGACGAATACCGGCAGGCGCTGGCCTGGCTTGCCACCAAAGCGACTGGTGTGCAACGAATTCCGCAACCACCGCAGTGGCTGACGGTCTATCCGCGGGTGCTGTACATCTATGACCTGGAGGCAGGACCCGCTACCAGGTGACCGGCAACACCTTGATGCCGTGGATGAACTGTGACAGCAGTCGGCGCGGCTCGGCCGTGGCCACGATCTCCGGCATCTCGCGGCGCAACTCGTCGAACACCACCCGGATCTCGCGGCGGGCCAGGTTGGCGCCCAGGCAGAAGTGAGCACCGCCACCGCCGAACCCGACATGCGGGTTGGGGTTGCGTGCCACGTCGAACCGCCACGGGTCGGCGAACTTCGACTCGTCCCGGTTGGCCGAGCAGTACCACAGCGTAACCTTGTCGCCCTCAGCCAGTTTCGTGCCGGACAGCTCGAAATCGCGGGTCAGCGTGCGGCGCATGTACACCACCGGTGAGGCCCACCGCACGATCTCCTCGGTCGCGGTGTGGGCCAGGCCCTCGTAGTCGGCCCACCACTTGTCCCGCTCCTCGGGATAGCGCGACAGCGCGAGCACCCCGTGGCTGATCGCGTTGCGGGTGGTCTCGTTGCCGGCCACCACCAGCAGGATGAAGAACATCGCGATCTCCGACGACGAGAGGCGCTCGCCGTTGACCTCGGCTTCCACCAGCGCGGTGGTCAGGTCGTCGTGATGCTCTACCCGCGCGCTGCGCCGGTCGTCGGCCATCGCGGTGGCGTACGCGCCGATGTCCATCGAAACCTGAAGAAACTCACCGAAATCGGTGGCCAGGTCGGGATCGCCGAAGCCGAGGATGACATTGGTCCAGTGGAAGATCTTCTGGTGGTCTTCCTCGGGGATGCCCATCATGTCGCAGATGATCTGCAGTGGCAGCGGTCCGGCGATCTCGCTGACCAGGTCGGCCTGCCGGTCGGGGTGATTGGCCATCATCGACGTCACCAACTGGTGCGCGCGGTCGCGCACCGACGCCTCGATGCGTGCCACCACCTTCGGGGTGAAGGCCCGGCTGACGATGGAGCGCAGCCGTTGGTGACGCGGATCGTCCATCACGATCATCGAACCGAAGTACTCGGCCAGTTCCGGCGTCTGGTCGTTGATGGTGATGTTCGGGCTGGAGCTGAAGACCTCTGGATGGCGGCTGGCGAAGAACACGTCGTCCAGCCTGGTCAGCGCCCAGTGCCCGTTGCCGCCGGTGAACCCTTCCATCTCGATCGCGGGCCAGAACGAAATGGGGGCCTCGCGGCGCAGAGTGGCAAAGGCGCCGTCGCGATAGTCGTCGTCGAGGGCCCAGAAGTCCAGCGAACCCAGCGCGATGTCGGCCAGCGGAATCTCCGGCGGCGGCGTCCCGTTCACCTTGGGCTTGAGGCCCGAGTGCGCGTCAGTCTTGAGGTTCATGCATCCTCCTTTGCCCCCTCACCGTTGAGGAGGTGTGCCACCGGCGAGCCTAGACCGTGTCAGTGCGAGCAGATGGCCTTTCCCGGCGCCCCTGTCGAGTGCGCGTCATTGACCACGTTGCCGTCCAACACGATCTTGCAGGCGATGGTGCCCTGCCCCTGCGCGCTCAACACGTAGACCTGACCGCCGAAACCCTGGAAGTCCGTGGACCAGGGCAACGGCACATTGACGGCCCGCTGCTGTCCGGATTGCGTCTGGTACGAGATGTATTCGGCCATGCCGGTGCCGCTGACCTCATAGTGGACCTGGGGGAAGGCACCCGGTGGCTTGAAAGGATCCGCGTGCGCCACACCGTAGGTGGCCCCGAAGGCGGTGCCGGTGGCAATCAGGATCGAAGCTGCGCGACGGATGGTCATGGTTGTCATCGTGTCATCACCCGCGGCGCCACACCAGAGGTTTGCCCGCTTTGACCGGAGCCATCACCAGGTCGGCGACCACCGCGCGCAGGGCCGACTCCTGGATCCCCACGGCGGCGCCCCACAGCAGAGCGCCTGCGATCACCAGCGCAACACTGCGACCGAACGCCGTCAGGGCCACCAGGATGGACAGGACCGGCAGTGCGACAAGGGTTTTGGCACCGAACCGGTCGTAGCGCCAACCGGAGGCGAGCGCCGCGGCCTCGCCGATGTCGGTGACCACCGCGACCACCAGTCCTGTCGCGTCGACGAACCGCCACGGGCTCAACGCCGGGACCGCTCGCACGGTCCGATGCTAGATGTCCCCTGGCTGCCCGCTTAGGGTGAAGCGATAAACGAAAGAGGTGGCCGATTGATGACGCAGAGTGGCGTTAAGCGAGTGGTGGTGTGGGGCACCGGCTTCGTGGGGCGGATGGTGATCCCCGAGATCGTCAAGCATCCGTTGTTCGAGCTGGTCGGTGTGGGCGTCAGCAACCCGGACAAGGTCGGCCGCGACGTGGGCGACATCTGCGGCATGGCCGAACCGGTCGGCGTCACCGCCACCGACGACGTCGACGCGCTGATCGCGCTCAAACCCGACGCTCTGGTGCACTACGGCCCGACGGCGATGCACGCCAAGGACAACATCTCGTTGATCACCCGGTTCCTGCGGGCCGGTATCGACGTGTGCTCCACGGCGATGACGCCGTGGATCTGGCCGACCATGCCGCAGAACCCGCCGAACTGGATCACCCCGATCACCCAGGCCTGCGAGCTGGGGGAGTCGTCCTGTTTCACCACCGGCATCGACCCCGGCTTCGCCAACGACCTGTTCCCGATGACCTTGATGGGCCTGTGCTCCGAAGTGAAGCGGGTGCGCGCCTCGGAGTTGCTGGACTACACCAACTATGAAGGCGACTATGAGCGGGAGATGGGCATCGGCCGCGAACCCGAGTTCAGCCCGATGCTGGAAAACCGCGACGTGCTGATCTTCGCGTGGGGCGCCACCGTTCCGATGATCGCGCACGCCGCCGGAATCATGCTCGACGAGATGACCACCACCTGGGACAAGTGGGTGACTCCTACTGACCGCCCGTCGGCCAAGGGCGTGATCAAGGCGGGCAACGTCGCCGCCGTCCGGTTCACCATCAACGGCCTCTACCGGGGGGAGACGCGGATCCAGCTCGAGCACGTCAACCGGATCGGGCTCGACGCTGCCCCGGACTGGCCGACCGGCCACGACAACGACGTGTACCGGGTGGACATCGAAGGAACCCCCAGTATCTTCCAGGAAACCGCGTTCCGCTTCACCGACGGCTCGGGCCGCGACGCTGCGGCCGCCGGATGCCTGGCCACCGGCCTGCGGGCGCTCAACGCCGTTCCCGCGGTCAACGAGCTGTCGCCGGGCTGGGTGACCGCGCTGGATCTGCCCCTCATCCCGGGCGCAGGTACGATCCGCTGACCAGCGCTCATACAGCTCGCGCATAGCTGATACTGAGAGTGCCTATAGGTTTTACCGAGAAAATGAGCTGGGCGACACGGGGGTGAGGCCAGATGGCAGATGGAGCTAGGCCCGCACTGGGTCTGTCGATCGGTGCCACCAACCTGGCTGCCGTCACGCCCGACCATGCCATCACCCGCAAACCCGTGCTGACCCTGTACCGGCAACGTCCGCCTGAGGTCGGGATCCCCTCGGAGAATCCCCGGCTGGACGAACCCGGCCTGGTGATCACCGACTTCGTCGACCGGGTGGGCGACCGGGTCGGCATCGTGGCGGCAGACGGTTCCGTGCACCGCAGCGAAGCCCTGGTTGCCGACGGGTTGCGGGCCCTGGCCTATGCGGCCACCGGCGGGCGCGCACTGCCCGACAATGTGGCGGTGACCTACCCGGCGCACTGGGCGCCGGCCGCGGTCGACGCGCTGGGCGGTGCGGTGAGCCGGGTGGCGGAATGGTCGCACCAGGCCACGCCGGTCACCCTGATTCCCGACGCCGCAGCCGCGGTGTTCGCGGTGCGGGCCAATCCCGGCATACCGGCGCGGGGAACGGTCGCGGTGTGCGATTTCGGTGGCAGCGGAACCAGCATCACCCTGGTCGACGCGAGCGGCGACTATCAACCGCTGGGTCCCACGGTCCGCCATCACGACTTCTCCGGTGATCTGGTGGATCAGGCGCTGTTGAGCTACGTCATGTCCGAGATGCCCGCGACGGGCTCGTTCGATCCGACGGCCACCGCGGCGATCGGATCGCTGACGCGGCTGCGAGCCGCCTGCCGCGCCGCCAAGGAGCGGCTCTCGGCGACGACGGCGACCACGCTGGCCGAAGCGGTGCCGGGACTGCGCGGGGAAATTCGGCTCACCCGCAACGAACTCGAGGAGACGATCCGCGACTCGCTGGCCGGAGTAATGGCGGTCCTCGAAGAAACGTTGCGGCGCAACGCAACAGGATTGGTCGCGATCGTCACCTTCGGCGGCGGGGCGAACATCCCGGCGGTGACGACGTCGCTGTCCGGGCGGTTCGGGGTGCCGGTGATCACCACGCCGCGCCCCCACCTGACCGCCGCCATCGGTGCCGCCCTGCGCGCCGCCCGGGGCCCGGGTGACACCAGCGCCACCATGTTGACGCCCGCCGCGCCGCCCGCGGTGCCGGCGCCGGAGCCGCCCGCCGAGGAATACGAGGACGTGCCCGCCGCGGCACCGGTATCGGCGATGCAGCCCGCGCTGGCCTGGTCGGAAGCTCAGGACGAGTCCCGGGTGATGCCGGCAGTCGGGTCGGGATCCGGATCGGGCTACACGGCCGCCCGGCCGCAGATGAAGTTCGAACACGACGAGCGCCCGGAGCCCGAGCAGAAACCCTCGCCGATTCCGTGGTACCGCCTGCCGGCGGTGATCATCGTCAGCACGGTGGTGGCGGTCCTGCTGGTCGGAACCGCAGTGGCTATCGGGCTGACGTCGCACGACAGCAAAGGGACCAAGTCGCCCGGGGTGAACACCACCCCTCGCAGCTCCGCGCCCCCGGCGCCGGCCACCTCCGCGAGCCCCAGTCCGGAGCCGCCGCCGGCGTCGACGCCCGAGCCCGCGCCCACGACCCAGGCGCCCGCCCCGCCTCCGCAGACACAGCAGGCGCCACCGGCCACCCAAGCGCCGGCGCCCACGAGCGAGGCGCCGGCGCCACCGCCGGCGACCACCCAACCGCCGGTCACTACCCAGCCGCCAGGGACCACCCAGCCGCCAGGGACCACCCAGCCGCCGGTGACCACCCAACCGCCGGTGCCGCAGATACCTCAGCTGCCAGGCCCTGGCAATCCGAATCCACCTGCGCCACCGGCGATTCCGCAGATCCCCCAGATTCCGGGGCTACCGCAGATCCCCGGGATCAGCTGGCGCTAAGCCTCCGCCTTTTCCGAGGCCTTCTCCCGGTCCTCGCGGTCCTGCTTGGTCGCCTCGATGATCTCCTTGTTGAACTCTTTGTCCTTCTCCAGGTTGTCTTTGACGCGTTGTTCGGCTTCTTCGTTGAGCTGCTCGATCGACTTGTTCTCGTCCTCCGCCGTTTCGTCGGCTTCAGAGGCGCGCTCACTCTCGGCGGTGTTCTTGGCCCGGCTGCCGCCTTCGTTGTCGCCGTCGTCGTCGGCCCGGTCTGTGCCCGCATCGTTTCCGTCCGCCGGTTCTCCCTTGGCGGCGTCGGATCCCTCTGACTTGGCCTTCGCCGCCGGCGAGTCCTCGTCGTCGGCGTACTTGGGGTTGCCGTCGTCGTCGAGCCACTCGTTGACCGCGGTCCCGGTGATGGTCTTGCCCGACCCGGGCATCACCAGCGTCGGCTTGTCCTCGTAAGCCGTCATCATTTCGGCGGCCTTTTCCTTGGCCTCGTCGTCCGGCTCCGGCTTTTCGGTGGTGTCCTGGACGCCGCCGCTGTTCTCGTTGTCGTTCTCGTCGGCCTCGGCCGTACTAACGGCACCCTCGTCGGTCTTGCTGGCGTCCTGACCAGCCGATTCGTCCTCGTGCGCGCTCATACGTGTGGCCCCCTTATGGAGTTGCTCTGCGACCCGACCCAAAGTGAGGGTTACCACATCGACGTCGGGCCGAAACTCCCGTTACTGCGAATCCCGCTTGGCCAGCACCAGGGACGCGAGCGGAATCCGCATGGGCTCGGGTGCCTTGGCCAGCCGCTCGGCCACACCGGCTTCGAGCCGCTCGACGAAGTCCGTCCCCCGCGGATCGTTGAATCCGCCGCTCAACCCTGCCCGCAGCGTCGGAAACAGGGCGGCCCGGGCGAACGCCGCCCACTGCGCGCCGAAAGCCTCTGCGTCTGAATCCTTTTGGAACCTCGCCCAGAACCGGTCGTCGGCATTGAACATCTCGAGATGCTCGATCGTCAGGCCCTCGAACCAGCCGCGCGGTGCGAACGGGGCGCGGAAGTCCTTCTCGGTGCGGGCGACGACGGGAATCACCATGCGCCGCATCTCTTCCCGGCGCAGCAGACCCTGTTCGGCAAGCTCCTCCAGCGTCGCCATCAAAGCCTCGTTCAGCGGTCGATAACCGAATTCGCCGTCTTCGTCGAGGGCCATGGTGAGCACCACCAACCGGCCGCCGGGGCACAGCTCCCGGCCCCGGAACGCGACGAAGTCATTCCAGTCCAGCGCGGACTGGTGTTGGTATGCGCGCCGCGCTTCGGCGCTGCTGCTGTAGGCGATCTGCACATGGTCGGCGACTTCCGGCGCACCTTCGGGGACGCGGCTCAGCCATTGGATCGCCCAGGACGACCACCCGAGGTTGACGGTGCCGGTGGGCAGGATCTGCTGATAGAAGGACCGGCCGATGGCCGAGGTGAAGCTGGCCGTGTCGTTGTTGAGGTAACTGTCCGGGTCGTCGGACAGCGTGTTGAACAGGGCGGTGAAGTCGTTCTCCGGCACGTCGGTGTGCACCACCAGGATGGCGTGGTCGTGGCGGGTGCGTGCGCGCAACACGTCGACCGCGGTGGCCATGGGCCGCAGCGAGTTGTGGCCTGTGGCCGCACCGTAATCGGCGATGACGACCGGTTGCGGAGGTTTGGGCAGCGGAACCTGCTGCGCCGCCTGTTCGAACAGCGCGACGGCCGGCAGCAGTCCCGCCGCCTGCAGACGCGACGACTGGGTGTAGGTCGCGGAGTCCATCGGTTCCGGCCGCACCACGACGCTTGATTCGGGCAGGCGGACCTTGGGCTGCCGGTCAGTGCGACGAGGGGTAGCTGACACCGGTGAGCCTTTCCGAAATCTCCCAAAGTCGTTTGCAGTCATCGTCATTGGCGGCGCGCGCGGGCACCTTGGCCTCGGTGACACCGCCGCCGGCGGCCTCGTAGAACCCGCGCGGCCCGTAGAACGCGCCGCCCTCGGCGCCGGGTGTGACCGCCGCGTACAGCGCCGGCAGGATGCCCTCGTCGATCTCCTGCCACAGGAAAGGTGCGTACTTCCAGGACGTCGTGTACAGGCGCTGCATCAGCGCGGGTTTGTCCCGACCGTGCGACGGCCCGCTGATCTGCAGGTTCGTCTTGGTGAGCCCCGGATGGGCGGCGTTGGACATGATGCCCCAGCCACCGCGCCGGCTGCGCCGGTCCAACTCGCGGGCGAACATCAGCGTCGCCAGCTTCGACTGGCCGTAGGCCGACATCGAGGCGTAGGACTTCTCGAACTGCAGGTCGTCGAAGTGGATGCGGCCACGGCGGGCGGCGATGCTACTCAGCGAGACCACCCGCGGGGCCGGCGCCGCGCGCAGCAGCGGCAGCACGTGGCCGGTGAGTGCGAAGTGGCCGAGATGGTTACTGCCGAACTGCAATTCGAAGCCGTCGGCGGTGGTGTCGCGCTCGGGTGGGGTCATGACGCCGGCGTTGTTGATCAGGATGTCGATCGGGCGGCCGTCAGTGTTGAGCTGTGCACCCAGGGCGGCGACAGAGGCCAGCGACGACAGGTCCAGCGACTTGATCGTCAGGCTGGCATCGGGCAGGGTTTTGCGGATCTCTTCGATGGCGGCCTCACCCTTGGCCTGGTTGCGGATGGCCATCACGACGTCGGCGCCGCCCGCCGCGAGACGCTTGGCCAGACCGAATCCCAGGCCGCTGTTGGATCCGGTGACAACCGCCAGCTTGCCGGACAGATCGGGCACCGTTGCGACGAGATCGCTGGCCATGGGAGAACTCCTTTTCCGGTTGCGTCGTCTGCGGTCGCAAACAGTGTCCCCCGTCGCCGCCGGTCGTGACACACTGCCTGGATGAATAGCAGACGGGTCGCCAAGGTCTCGTTGATCCTGGCGGTTGTGACGCTGGTGGTGGCGGTCGCCGGCTTCATCACCACGCTGGTACTCAATGTGTTCTTCCTGGATGACTTCGACGCCTACGGTGAGGTCCCCGTCCCGGGCACCGGCAGCGTGCACCTGCCCAAAGGGGAGGCCACCGTCAGCCTGCACACGCTGGTGATCGGCGGGACCGACGGCGGCGGGTTGCCGGTGCCGCCGCTACGCATCTCGATCACTCCGCCGGACGGAGTGGCGCAGCCCGAGGTCACCGAAAGCATCGGCAGCACAACGACGGTGAACAACGACGCCCACATCCGGGTGTGGAACGTGCGGGTGCCGGCCGAGGGCACCTACAACGTCATCACCGACGGCCAGGTCAACGGTTACATCAATCCGCGACTGGCTTTCGGCCATCAGAGCTCGTACGGCTACCTCGTCTGGGTGTTCGTGGCCCTGTTCGTCGTCGGACTGGTCGACCTGACGCTCTCGATCATCTGGCTGGGGCGGGCCCGGCGGTGCCCGGTGCCGTCCTCCGGATCACCCGTCGCTTTCGCGGCGCCGGCGGTGGCTTACGAGCCCACCGGCGAGGGCGTGCGTGTGGAGCGGCTGAAAACTCTTTCCGCGCTGCGTGATTCGGGGGCGTTGACGGAAGACGAGTTCCAGCAGGAGAAGCGCCGGATCCTCGACGGGCTGTAGGGGCCTACGCCTTCGTGCGGGTGGTGCCGTGGCGCGAGCGTGCCCGGATGTACAGCGACACGCCGGTAGCGGCGGCATTGAGTGCACGCCCGGCGATGACGCTGAACCGGCCTAGTGGCCCCGCTTCTCCCACTCCTCGTAGTGCACGATCTCGTCGCCGATCGTCGTGCTGTCCCCGTGGCCGGTGTGCACGACGGTGTCGCCGGGCAGCTTGCCCAGGCGCTCGGAGATCGACTGCAGGATCGTCGGGAAATCCGAGTACGAACGGCCGGTCGCGCCGGGCCCGCCGGAGAACAGCGTGTCGCCGCTGAACACCACGCCGAGGTCGTGGATGTACCAGCACACCGATCCGGGGGAGTGCCCCGGCGTGTGGATGGCGCGTATCTCGGTGCCGCCCACCTTCAGCGCCTCACTTTCGGAGATCGGCCGAAAGTCGCTGTCCGGATGCGTCATTCGCCACAGCACCTCGTCCGCGGGGTGCAGCAGCACCGGCGCGTCGAGCTCCTTGCCGAGTTCGGGCGCCACCGTCACGTGGTCGTTGTGCCCATGTGTGCACACCACCGCCACCACATGGCGCCCGTCCACGGCCTCGATGATCGGCGCCGCGTCGTGGGCGGCGTCGAACACCACCACGTTGGAATTGTCGCCGACCAACCAGATGTTGTTGTCGACTTCCCAACTGCCGCCGTCGAGTTCGAAGGTGCCGTGAGTGACCAGCCGGTCGATGACCACCATCAGAGAATCACCACCGAACGTAATACCTCGCCGTCATGCATCTTGTGAAACGCCTCCTCGATGCCGTCTAGCCCGATTCGCTCGGAGACAAACTTCTCCAGCGGCAGCCGGCCCTGCAGGTAGAGGTCGACCAGGGTGGGGAAGTCGCGCTCGGGCAGGCAGTCGCCGTACCACGACGACTTGAGCGAGCCGCCGCGGGAGAAGAAGTCCACCAACGGCATGTCCAGGCGCATGTCCGGGGTCGGCACCCCCACCAGCACCACGGTCCCGGCGAGGTCGCGGGCGTAGAAGGCCTGCTTCCAGGTCTCGGGCCGCCCGACGGCGTCCACCACGACGTCGACCCCGAAGCCACCGGTGAGGTCCTGGATGGTCTCCACGACATCAAACTCTCGGGCGTTGACTGTGTGGGTGGCGCCGAACTTGCGCGCCCACTCCAATTTCTTGTTGTCGGTGTCGACGGCGATGATCTTCTTCGCTCCGACCAGCGCGGCGCCGGCGATCGCGGCGTCACCCACCCCGCCGCAGCCGATCACCGCAACCGTGTCGTCACGTGTGACGCCACCGGTGTTGATCGCCGCGCCGAGGCCGGCCATCACCCCGCACCCGAGCAGGCCCACGACGGCCGGATCGGCTTCCGGATTGACTTTGGTGCACTGCCCGGCCGCCACCAATGTCTTGTCGGCGAACGCTCCGATGCCAAGGGCGGGAGTGAGTTCGGTGCCGTCGGTCAGCGTCATCTTCTGCTCGGCGTTGAAGGTGTCGAAGCACAGGTGCGGCCGGCCTCTACGGCAGGCCCGGCACTGACCGCACACCGCACGCCAGTTCAGGATCACGAAGTCACCGGGTTCGACGTGGGTGACGCCGGGACCGACCGCTTCGACCGTGCCGGCGGCCTCGTGCCCGAGCAGGAAGGGGTACTCGTCGTTGATGCCGCCCTCGCGGTAGGTCAGGTCGGTGTGGCACACGCCGCAGGCGGTGATGTCGACGACGGCCTCGCCCGGTCCGGGGTCGGGGATGACGATGTCGACCAACTCGACGGGTTGCCCTTTGCTCCGCGAAATGACGCCGCGCACTGTCTGACTCATGGCCCCCAACCTACGGTGTAGCGTCGCTTGCCATGACGGCACCCGAGACCGGCACCGAAACCGTCCCTGAAACCGTGGAGGCGTTCGCCGACCGAATGGTCTCGACGATCGACAACGCAAGCCTGACGCTGCTCCTGAGTCTGGGGCACCAGACCGGACTCCTGGAGACCATGGCTCGATTGGCGCCATCCACTAGCGCGGAGATCGCCGAGGCCGCCCAGCTCGACGAGCGTTACGTCCGAGAGTGGTTGGGCGGCATGACAACCGGCCGCGTCGTCGACTACGACGCCGAGACCGGGACCTATAGTTTGCCCGCCCACCGTGCGGCGGTACTGACCAGTGCGGCCGGGCCGGACAACCTCGCGCTGGTCGCACAGTTCGTGCCGCTGCTCAGCGAGGTCGAACAGAAGATCCTCGGCTGCTTCCGGGCCGGCGGCGGTCTGCCGTACAGCGAATATCCCCGCTTCCACACATTGATGGCCCAGCAGAGTGGTGTGGTGTTCGACGCCGGGCTCATCGACGTGGTGCTGCCCCTGGTGGACGGCCTGCCGGAACGTCTGCGCGCCGGCGCCGACGTCGCTGACTTCGGTTGCGGCAGTGGGCATGCCGTGAATGTGATGGCGCAGGCGTTTCCGGCCAGCCGGTTCACCGGCATCGACTTTTCCGAGGAGGCCATCGCCGCCGGCCGCGACGAGGCAGCGCGGCTCGGCCTGACGAATGCGGCTTTCGAAAGCCACGACCTGCCGACGCTGGACAGGGAGGCGGCCTACGACGTCATCGTGGTCTTCGACGCCATCCACGACCAGGCCCAGCCGGCGCGGGTGCTGGAGAACATCTACCGCGCATTGCGGCCGGGCGGTGTGTTCCTGATGGCAGACATCAAGGCATCGAGCCGACTCGAGGAGAACGTCGGCGTACCGATGAGCACCTACCTCTACACGGTGTCGTTGATGCACTGCATGACGGTGTCGCTGGCACACGGCGGAGCCGGGCTGGGAGCGGCGTGGGGCACGCAGCTGGCCACCTCGATGCTCGGCGACGCCGGCTTCGGCGACGTCGTGGTGGCCGAGGTCGAGTCGGACCCGATCAACAACTACTACATCGCCCGCAAATAGATGGCCGCCCTCGACGTCCTGGACGACTGGCCGGTCCCGAACGCCGCCGCCGCGGTGGTCGGACCGAAGGGGGTGCTGGCCTCCCACGGCGACACCGCGCGCGTCTTCGCGCTGGCATCGGTCACCAAGCCGATCGTGGCACGGGCCGCGCAGGTCGCGGTGGAGGAAGGCGTCGTCGAGCTCGACACCGAGGCCGGCCCGCCCGGCTCCACCATCCGTCACCTGCTGGCGCATGCCTCGGGTCTTGCCATGCTTTCCGGCGATGTGCTGGCCCGCCCGGGAGCGCGCCGCATCTACTCCAACTACGGGTTCGCCGTGCTCGCCCAGACCATCGAGCGCGAGTCCGGCATCGAGTTCGGCCGCTACCTCACCGAGGCGGTATGCGAGCCGCTCGGCATGACTTCGACGCGACTCGACGGGGGCGCCGACACCGCCGGCTACGGCGCAGCCTCCACGGTCGACGACCTGGTCCGGTTCGCGGGCGACCTGCTGCGCCCGGCGACGGTCTCGGAACAGATGCACGCCGACGCGACCAGCGTGCAGTTCCCGGGTCTGGACGGGGTGCTGCCCGGATACGGCTCCCAGCGGCCCAACGACTGGGGCCTGGGATTCGAGCTGCGCGACTCGAAGTCCCCGCACTGGACGGGCGCGGGCAACTCGGTGCGCACCTACGGTCATTTCGGCCAGTCAGGCGGCTTCATCTGGGTCGATCCCGACGCGGACCTGGCCCTGGTGGTGCTCACCGACCGCGACTTCGGACAGTGGGCGTTGCAGCCGTGGCCGGCGCTGTCCGACGCGGTGCTCAGCAAGTACGCGTCAAAGGAAAATGCACACTAGCGCAACACAGGCATCACAGGGCACAATAGACACGCAAGACACAAGAAAAGATATCGCGCAGTATCTGCTTGATCGGGTTCACCAGGTCGTTGGGGAAGACGTCCCTCGTGAAACCGAAGGAGCAAGAAGATGCGTGCGTCGAATCAGTTCGCCGACGTGACGGCTGGTGTGGTGTACGTCCACGCCTCGCCAGCGGCGGTGTGCCCGCATGTCGAGTGGGCGTTGTCGTCGACCTTGCAAGCCAAGGCGAATTTGGTGTGGACTCCGCAGCCGGCCATGCCCGGGCAGTTGCGCGCGGTCACCAATTGGGTGGGTCCCGTCGGGACAGGTGCCCGTCTGGCGAACGCGCTGCGCTCATGGTCGGTTCTGCGGTTTGAAGTGACCGAGGACCCCAGCCCCGGTGTCGACGGACACCGGTTCAGCCACACTCCGCAGCTGGGGTTGTGGAGCGGGCCGATGAGCGCCAACGGCGACATCATGGTGGGCGAGATGCGGTTGCGGACGTTGATGGCGCAGGGCGCCGACACCCTTGCCGCCGAGATGGATTCAGTGCTGGGCACCGCGTGGGACGAGGCGCTCGAGCCGTACCGCGACGGCGGCGACGCCGGCGAGGTCACCTGGCTGAGCCGGGGAGTGGGCTAGCCCCCGCTTGCCGAGCAGACACAAACTCGCGTTGGAGCAGCCGCTCCCACGCGAGTTTGTGTCTGCTCGCGCCGGGAAGGCCACCAGTTGGCCCGCCCGACCAGTGCCGCCATCGCCGGCACCGTGATGGTGCGCACGACGAACGTGTCGACCAGCAGACCCGCGCCGATGATGAAACCGGTCTGCGCCAGGGTGGACATGCTGGCGAACATCAGCCCGAACATCGACGCGGCGAAGATGATGCCCGCCGAGGTGATCACGCCACCGGTCGAGCGCACCGCCCGGATGATGCCCGAGCGGATTCCGGCCTCCGCCTCTTCCCGGATGCGGGTGATCAGCAGCAGGTTGTAGTCCGCCCCCACCGCGACCAACACGATGAACGCCGTCGCCTGCACGTTCCAATAGATCGCCTGGTGCAACACGAACTGGAAGAAGACCACCCCCAGTCCGACCGCCGACATGTACGAGATCACCACGGAGGCAATCAGATACAGCGGTGCCACCAGGGCGCGCAGCAGCAGCACCAGGATGAGGAAGACCACGACCAGGGTGGCGATGATGATCAGGGTCACGTCCCGGTCGTAGTACTGGCGCAGCGTGCTGTACATCGGGGTGGTGCCGACCATCGAGATCGACGCGTCCGCCAGCGAGGTGTTCGGCTGCGCACTGCGCGCGGTGTCGAGGATGGAGGCCACCTGATCCATCGCCGCCGGGCTGAACGGGTCCAGCTTCGTCTCCACCATGTAGCGCACCGAGTGCCCGTCGGGAGAGATGAACATCCGTGCGGCGTTCTTGAAGTCCTGCGAGGTGAGCACCGTGGGCGGGATGTACATGCCGGCCATGCCGGGTTGTGCCGCATCACGTTTCATCGACAGCAGCAGATCGGCCGCTTGATTCATGCCCGAGCCCATCTTCTTCGTCTGCTCGACGAGCGTCCGCACGCCGCGCGCCAGCTGCTGGCTGCCGTCGGCCAGCTTGTCGGCTGCCGCCTGCAGTTGTGCGATCCGCTGGGTGATGCCGGCGGCTCCGGAGCTCGCGGTGCGCAGGCTGTTGTCCGCGCTCGCGAGCATCGCGCTCACGTTCTGCACCGCGGCCTGCAGGTTCTGCATCGCCGACGGCACCAGGCGCGAGCGGCACGTCGTATCGTCGGCGCAGAACGGACTGTTGGCCAGGGCATCCAGGACCGGGTTCCCGGCGACGTTGCCCGCTGTGACGGCTCCGTTGGCGAGCCCGCGAAGATGGTCCAGGAGGTTGGCGGCCCCGGTGAGCTGCTGCTGCACTCCGTTGAGCGTGCCGGTCACCTGTGCCACCGGCTCGCTGGCGCCGCGGATCTGGTCGCGAACCTGGGCGAGCGCCGCGGCCAGTTGGTCGGCCCCGTTGGTCAGCGCATCGAGGTCGTCGGTCTTGTCGCTGATCTGGGTCGAGGCGTCCGCGAGCTTGGAGCCCACGGCACCGGCCTGCACGCTGAGCTTGGCCTGGTCGAGCGGCTGACCGTCGGGCCGGGTGACGCCGCGCACCGCGGCGATGTCGGGCAGCTGGGACACCCGCTGTGCCATCTGGTCCAGGTCGGCCAGCGCCCGTGAGGTCCGCAGGTCATGGGGTGAGCGCACGTAGATGTACTGCGGCAGTAGCGCATTCATCGAATAGTGCGCCGCCATCGTAGTGAAGCCGACGTTGCTGGGCGCCGACTGCGGTAGCTGCAGGCGATCGTTGAAGGTGGGCCGCAGCAAGGCCGCGCAGCCGGCCAGCGTGAGCAGTACGGCCAGGCTCACCACCAGGTGGGCCTTCGGCCGGCGCACGATCGCGACGGCAGAGCGCCGCCACAGCCGGTCGGTCAGCCCGGGGCGCGGGGCCACCCAGCCGCGCCGGCCGGCGAGCACCAGGATGGCGGGCAACAGGGTGACGGCCGCGAAGAATGCGATCGCGATCGAAACCGCAAGGGCCGGGCCGATACTGGTGAATGCGGGCAGCCGGGTGAACACCATGCACAGGAAGGTGACCGCGACGGTGGCCGCCGACGCCGCGATGACTTCGCCGATCGAGCTCAGCGCCTTGCACACCGCCTGGTCGGAATCGCTGCCGGCGCGGATGTGCTCGTGATAGCGGCTGATCAGGAACACGGCGTAGTCGGTGCCGGCGCCCACGATCATCGCCGTCATCAGCGCGACCGTGAGCGCCGATACCCCGAGCCCCAGTTGAGCCAGGCCGGACACCACGCCCTGGGAGGTGGCCACCGAGATGCCGATGGTGAGCAACGGCAGCAGCACGGTCATCGGCCGCCGATAAATCGCCATCAGGATGAGCAGCACCAGGATGGCCGTAGCGATTTCGATGATGTGCATGTCATGGGTGGTGAGGATCGACATGTCGCCGACCATCGCCGCCTGCCCCGTCACCGCCGCGGTCAGCGACGAACCGGCAGTGGCGCGTTCGGCGATCTGCGCGATCCGTTGGTAGGCCTGCGACGATTCCGGGGACCCGGCCGGCGCCTTGAGGCTCACGGCCAGATAGATGGCCTTGTGGTCGGCGCTGGCCATGAAGGCACGCAACGCGGGCGTGGTGAGGACGTCCTGCACATTGGCCACATCAGCGGTCTGACTGCGCAACGTGGCGGCCAGCTTCCGGTAGGTGTCCTCGTCACCGGGTTGCAACCCCCGGTTGTCGGTGAGGACGACCAGCAGCAGGTTCTGTGCGGACTCGCCGAAGTCCTTGGCCATCTGATCGGCTGCCGCCATGGCGCTGGGCGGCAACGGCTGCAGCGGCCGGCTCTCGACCACCGTGGTCAGCGGTGTCAGGGTGGCGGCCAGCGCTGCGACGACGACGATCCAGGCGGCGATGACCACCCAGGGTGCGCGCACGGCGACCCGTCCCAACACCGAGAACACGCCGATCGGCATCGAGGTCCGCGCAGGGGCGAAGCGTTTCAACATGGTGACGTCCTTCTCGGTCAGGCGTAGGCACGCCCGCCCCGGCAGGTGCACAGCCTGCCGGCGGGCGTCGTGTTGACACCGAAGCTACGGTCGCCCCGGCGCCCGGTCGCGCTTGTCAGCGATAGTCGGACTTAGCCACGTTTGGCGAGGTTGTGCGCATTGTGCTCTGCCGCCGGCCAGCCCGCGGCGGAAGGGATGCCGAATTCCCGCAGAACCTCCGAAATGTCCTTGAGCAGTTGGGCATTCGAGTTGCGATCGCAGGGCTGATGGGACAGCGCCGAGAGGAAAATCTGCCCGTTGACACGCCCGGACACGAGCCCCAGCAGGCCGCCGGTCGGGCGCATCGTCGCCGCGGTAGACCGCGGATACAGCGACCTCATGGCCATGCAGTCGGCGTCGGTGCCGTCCGGCCGGTTGACCGCCGGGTCGATCACGCCGAGGTTGGAGGATCCGCTGGTCGTCGCACCCCCGAGGGCCACGCCGACCATCCGTCGAACCGCCCACCGCGGCACCCACGGAGTCAGAGGGAGCAGCGCCGAGCGCTCGTCGGGCGTGGTGCCGCGGCGAACCAGCGCGTCCTTGATGGCGGCCCGGACCGGGGTCAGGTCCGTCGTCACCGTGGTGGAGTCCACCTCGACGTCGACGGCCGTGATGGCGTTGGCCCGGGTATCGCCGTCGACCCGCTCGTTGACCGGTATCGCCACGGTGGCGCAGCCCGCGTCGGTAACGCGTCCGGTCCGCCGGGCAAGCCGGGCGGTGACCGCCGCCAGCAGCGCGTTGCCGGTGCCGCCGAGCGCCCGGGCGCGAGCGTCCCACCAGTCGCCATAGATATGCACCGTCGCCGTCGCCAGCGCCACGCGCTGGGGTGACCGCGGAGACCGGGCCGGCCGTGCGGTGGCGGTCCGGTGGGTGCCGCGTGCCAGACGTGCGGCGTCTCGCAGAGCCCGCCGGGTGGCGGGCAGGTCGCGCCGGGTCTGGCGGGCGTCCTCGCGAAGTGCCCGCCACCGCCGCCGCGAGCGGGCGGCCGGCCAGCTGACCGGATCGTCGTGCCCGCAGGCGGCGTCGGCCAATGCGGCGCAGATGCCGACGCCATCGGTGAGGCAGTGCGTGGTCACAAAACTCACCCCAGCGCCACCGTCGGTGAACGGGAGCACCGCCAAATGCCAGCCAGGTCCGCGTTCCGGGTCCAGCGCGATGTCCGCCTGTTCGTCCAGCCAGCTGTCGAAATGCTCACGCGGACGGGGTGATTCGATGATCTCGAGCTCGGGCTGGGCGGGTGTGGACACCCAGCGGTGGCGGCCGAAGGGTAGCGGTGAGCGTTCGATGCGCCGCGCGAGGCGTCCCCGCTGCAGGTGGTGGTGGAATCGGCGCAGACCGTCGAGATCGACGCCGCCCTGGTAGAGCCAGGCGCACTGCAGCACATTCGTGGAGCCCGTGGCCCGCTCGGCCAGAAACGCGGCCTGGTCCATCAGATCGAGGACGTTACTCATCGCCGGGACGCCTCCTGGTCCGCCAGCTGGGACAGTTCTGCGGCGGTCAGCGAGAAGTCGGTCAGCACATCCGAAAGATGGTGTCGCAGTTCGGGCGTGGAGTTGGGGCGGCCCTGCTGGTAGGCCAGCACCGAGACGAAGACGTGCCGGCCCGTGCGGCCGGACAGCACCATCAGCAACCCGCCCAATCGGTCCATGATCCCCGAGGTCACCCCCGGCGCCAGTGACTTCATCGCGAAATGGTCGGCCTCGGTGCCGTCCGGCCGCAGGGCGGCTGCATCGATCGCTCCGAGGTTGGAGGCGATCACGCTGGCCGCGCCGCTGGCCGAGAGACCGACCCAGCGGCGCACCAGCCATTGCGGCAGCAAAGGAACCAGGGGCAGCAGTTGCCAGCGCTCGTTTTTCGACGTGGCGGCGCTGGTCAGCGCGTCCTTGATCGCGGCCCGCAGCGGCCGCAGGTCCGTTGTCGTCGGCGCGACCGCGAAGTCGACGTTGGTGATCGCGTTGGCCCGGGTATCGCCGGTCGTGCGTTCGTTCACCGGCACGGTCAGGGCAACCGTGCCGTCGGCGGTCAGCCGGCCCACCCGCTGGGCGAGGCGGGCCGCGACGCCCGCGAGCAGCGTGTTGGGGGTCCCGCCGAGCGCTGCGGCGCGGGCGTCCCACTGGTCGGCGTCGACGAAGATCGTCGCCGTCGGGAGCGTCACGGGCTCGTCGGATCTGTCTTGCGGTGGCGGTGCGGCCGAATCTTGCTGCCGCCGAGCCGCTCTGGCGATGACGACGACGGCGCGCCCGATGGCCGGGATGTCGCGCAGGGTCTGACCCGCGTCTTGGTACAGCGCGTGCCACCGGGGTCGGGAACCGGCGGCCGACCACCGGAACGGGCTGTGCCGCCCGGAGGCCGCGTCCGCCAGCGCCGTGCACAGCCCGACTCCATCGGTGAGGCAGTGCGTGACCACCAGGCTCACTCCGGCCCCGCCGTCGGTGAAGGGCAGCACCGCGAGATGCCATCCCGGCCCGTGTTCGGCATCGAGCGCGACGTCGGCCTGCTCGGCCAGCCAGGACTCGAACAGGGCACGCGGCCGGGGTGTTTCGGCGATCTCAAGCTCGCAGTCGTGGCGGGGTGAGACCCAGCGATGGCGGCCGAACGGCAGGGGTGAGCGTTCGACGCTGCGCGCCAGCGGGCCGTGCTGCAGGTGGCGGTGGAATCGTCGCAGCCCGTCGAGGTCGACGGCGCGGTCGTAGAGCCAGAAGCACTGCAGGAGGTTGGTCGCTCCGGTGGCGCGCTGGCCCAGAAACTGGGTTTGGTCATAGAGGTCCAGAACGTCGCTCATGATCGGGAACCTTTCGCGGTGGTCAGGTCGTCGGATGTGGTCGCGGTGAGCGAAAACTCGTCCAGCACGCACGAAATATGCTGTTGGAGAGCGGTATTGGCGTTGATCTGGCCCGGTTGATAGCCGAGCACCGAGATCGCGATCCGCCGGCCCACCGTCATCGCGTGCAACGACAGCAGGCCGCCGATCTGGCCCAGCATCGCCTCGGTCAGATCCGGGTAGACCGACCGCACGGCGACGTAGTCGGCGTCGGTGCCGTCTGGCCGGCTCAGGGCCGGCGGCGCCGTGCCTAGGTTGGACGCGACGACGACATTGGTCGCGCCGCCGGTGGCGACCCCCACCAGCCGGCGGGTGAGCCGCCGTGGCAGCCAGGGGATCAGGGGCAGCAGTGTCCGCCGCTCGTCGGGCAGTTCCCGGTAGCCGGTCAGCGCATGCTTGACGGCGGCCCGGATGACGCGCAGGTCGGCGGCCGCGATGGCCGGGTCCACCGTGATGTTCACCATCGTGACGGCGTTGGCGCGGGTGTCATCGGCGGTGCGTTCGTTGACGGGTATCGCCACGGCGACCGTGCCGTCGGCAGCCACCCGTCCGACCCGGTGTGCGAGCTTGACCGCCACCGCCGCGAACAACGTGTTGCTGGTTCCGCCGAGCGCGTGTGCGCGAGCTTCCCATTCCCCGGCGTCGACGAAAACCGTTGTGGTGGGGGCGGTGTACGGTTCGTCGGCGCCGGCGATCGGGAGGATCGGGGTGGCCCGGCCGCGGTTCTGCCGGGCGAACCGGGCGGCGGCGGCGAGGGCCCGGCAGACGGCGGGCATGTCGCGGGCGGTCTGCCGGGCGTCTTCGCGCAGCGCACGCCAGCGGGTGCGGGAGCCGGCGGCAGGCCAGTGCGCGGACGGCTCCCGGCCGCACGCCGCCTCGGCCACCGCGATGGCGCCGCCGACACCGTCGGTGAGGCAATGGCTGAGCACCAGGCTGACCCCGGTGCCGCCGTCGGTGAACGGCAACACCGCAAGGTGCCAACCCGGTCCGAACTCGGCATCCAGCGGGGTGTTGACCTGCTCAGTCAGCCAGGCGTCGAATTCCGCACGGGGCCGGGGCTGGTGAGCGATCTGCAGTGCGGACGGCCCGCGCTGAGACACCCAGCGGTGGCGGCCGAACGGCAACGGTGAGCGTTCGATGCTGCGCGCCAGCCGTCCCTGCAGCAGGTGGTGGTGGAATCGGCGCAGCCCGTCGATGTCCACCGGGCGGTTGTACACCCACACGCACTGGCCGACGCCGGCGGCTTGTTCGAGACGAAAGAAGGTCTGATCGACCAGATCAAGGACGTTGCTCATCTGCCGAGGATCCTTTCCTGCACCGGCCATCCGGTCGTCGTGCTGAGCGCGAATTCGCTCAGCACATCCGAAACAAGGCCGTTGACAAAGCTGTTGGAGTTGCGGCCGTCCCGCTGATAGGAGACGACCGAGACGAAGACCGTGCCCCGCACGCGGCCCGAGAGCACCGACAGCAGCCCGCCGGAGCGGTCCGTCATCGCGGTAGTGGCATGCGCGGTGAGCGACCTCATCGCGAAGTGGTCGGCGTCGGTGCCGTCCGGCCGGTTCACGGCCGGATCGATGATCCCGACGTTGGATGCCCCGACGCTGACCGCACTGGTGGCGGCGGCATCGACCCATCGTCGGCCCAGTCGCTCGGGTATCACCGGAACCAGCGGCAGCAGGCGCCAGCGCTGTTCGGGCTGCTCCGCGCACCGGATCAGCGCTTGCTTTGTGGCAGTGCGGATCTCGCGGAGATCCGTCGCGGCGTGCGTGGGGTTTACCGTGAAGTCCACATTGGTGATGGCGTTGGCGCGGGTGTCGCCGGGGGCGCGTTGGCTGACGGCCATCGTCACCGCGACCGCACCGTCCGCGGTGGTCCGTCCCATCCGCTGGGCCATGCGGGCGGCCACCGCGACCAGCAACGTGTTGCTGGTCCCGCCGAGATCGCCGGCGCGGGAGTCCCACTGGTCGGCGTCGACGAAGGCGGTTGCGGTGGGGATGGTGATGCGGGCAGATGGTCCGGTCGGTGTGGCGACCTGTCCGCCGTCCCGCCGGTTGCGCCACGCGAACTGTGCCGCGACGGCGGCTGCCTTACCGATGGCCGGGACGTCACGCACGGTTTGCCAGACGTCTTCGCGCAGGGCCTGCGGCCGCGGGCGGGACCCGGCTGCCGGCCAGCGCCGTGGGAGATCGCGGCCCTGCGCCGCATCCGCGAGCGCTTCGCACAGCCCGACGGCATCGGTAAGGCAATGCGACGCAACCAGACTCACGCCCGCGCCGCCGTCGCTGAAGGGCACTACCGCCAGGTGCCAGCCGGGTCCGTGCTCGGCATCCAGCGGGGTGTCGGCTTGCCGGGCCAGCCACGTGTCGAAATCGGCGCGTGGACAACGCTCCTCGGCGATCTCCAGCTGGTTCTGCTGCCAGGGGGAGACCCAGCGGGGACGCCCGAACGGCAGTGGCGAGCGCTCGATTCGGCGGGCCAGTCTGCCGCGCTGCAGATGGTGATGGAACCGCCTCAGGCCGTCGATGGCGACGGGGCGGTCATACACCCAGGCGCACTGGATCACGTTGGTGACCTCGGCGGCCCGCTCGATGCGGAAGAAGGTGTGGTCGACCAGATCGACGACAGTGCCCACGGTACTCACACCGATCCCTTGCTGATGACCGGAATGCCCTGCCCCGAGTTCGCATGCTCGGCAACCTCTTCCAGCCACGGCGGGGTAGCCGGGGCGACGATGCGTGCGAAGGCTCCGGCCAATGCCGAGAGGTAGCGGCGTACCGACGTGCGTGCCTCCGGGTTATCCGGAAAGGAGATGGTCGCGGTGGTCTTGTCGGCATGACGGGTGATCCAGACGTTGACCCCGCCGCGTGACAGATTGTCGCCGTAGGCGCCGAAGTTCGTTTGTTCGAACAAGGGCGCCAGGGGTAGCTTGCGGACGTCGATGAACGACACCATCGATTCCGAACGCTCGGGGGGCACGATTCCCAGCTGTTCCGGCGTCGCCAGTTGCAGTACCCGGTCGAACGGGACACCGGCCAGACGCTTGGCGGCGTCGAACGATTCCTGCGCGGCGCGGGCCATCCGGGGGAAGGATCCGGAGCCGATGGAGACACTGATCGGTACCAGGCTGGCGAACCAGCCGACGGTGAGAGTGTCCAGGCCGGGCGTACGGGTGTCGTAGGGGGTGAATCCGTAGAAGGTCGTGGCGCCGGTCAGGTCATGCTCGGCCTGCGCGGCACAGGCCAGGACACCGCCACTGAAGCGTGCACCGGCGGCCCGGCAGGCGGCGTCGAACGATTCCGTCCCGGCGGCGTCGAGCAGGTCGACCGTCAGGAAGTCGCCCGTGGTGGTGACATCGACGTCCCCGAGCGGAAGCGGAAAACGGGGCCAGTGTCCACCGGTGCCCTCCATGAAGGAGATCCACTCCCTGACCTCTGGCGACGTGAGCGTCAGGCGCGCTATCCGCTCGTGCTGCCGCGCCGCGTAACGCCGATAGCTGGCGATCTCCGGAGTGACCGGTTGCTGCGCCGGGTTCTGCGTCAGCGCGTCATAGGAGAGATGGATATCGAAGAAGATCAGTCCGGCCGACATGCCGTCGATGTAGAGATGGTCGACGCTGGTGTAGAAGGTGAAGTAGTCGGCGTGCTGGATGACCCCGAAGGTGATGCAGCCCCACTCCAGCGTGCCCGGGGTGCTGGTCAGCGCATGGTTGCGTATCTGTTCGGTGCCCATCCGGCCGAATTGGACCGGGTGGAAGGCGATGACATCGGGGTTCTCGATGCGCCGGCGCAGGATTGCCGCACCGTCGAATTCGAACCAGTCGTGGTAGCTGTCGTGGCGGCGCACATGGGTGTTGATCGCGGCCGTCATTGCGCCGATGTCGCAGGTGCCGGCGATGTCCCAGGCCACGACCATCAACCGGGGCAGGGTGTGGCCGGCTTCCCGAGCGGCCAGGGCCGACCGAAGGTGCTGCTCCCGTTGGTAACTGGGAGCCAGAGTGCTGTGCGGCGCCGTCCGTGCCGCGGCGCGTGCCGCCGGGGTGGCCGTCCAGGTGGTGACCAGCCCGTGCGGCGGTCGCCATTCGTTGATCGTGCCCAGTCCTACCATCGCTCGATCCCTTTCGCGTGTGCCGGCCGTGTATGGCAGGCAAAACCACTGGGGTGCCTGGATTTCGCCGGCGGAAATCCTCTGCGTGGTTGGGCGGAGCGCGCCTGCCAATCGGTTGATCACAAACCTAGGAATTCGGCGGCGAGCAGTCACGGTTGTGGTCGATAGCCGGAGTAAACGACGATTGCAGGGTTTTGCGCGTTATGCTCACGCAGTGGTGCGGCGGACGTGGATTACGTCGCGGGAACGTGCGCGAAATGGTCGATCAGTGCGTGCTGATCGACGCCGTCTCGCGGACGGGCACTTAGGTGACGGGCCCTGATATCGGCTTGGCCGACACCGGCATATCGACATTGCCCGCGCAGGTGCCGCTGGCGATATCGGTGTGGAAGACGCCGGTGAGAATGCCGTATTGCCCTGGGGTGTAGACGGTTATCGATTTGGCCGGGTCGTATTCGATGGTGCCGTCCGGCAGCAGGCAGTCCCATTTCCAGGTCATCTCGCGCACCCATTGCGAGCCGTTCCAGGTGAATTCGATTGTCCGGGGCATCGATTCGTTCTTCGGTACCGGCGGATTGTCGACCGTGGCGACGCAGACGCCCGCGGCGCAGCTGGAGGTGAAGGAGACGGTGGAGCGGTGGGCGAATTCGGGCTGGCCCGCTGCCACGCTGGTGCCCGATTTGGCGTTGGCGCCGAGCACGACGAGGTATTCACCGTTCCAGGAGGCGACTTCACCCGCGTGCGCCACCGGCGCCACGCACAACGGAATCCCTATGGCCGCTACCGCGGCCAACCCGGTCTTGACGAACACTGACATGCTGAACATGTCGCGTCGCGTGACCGGTTCGTTACACCTTGTGGGCCGGCCTCAGCACCTGTAGCGCGGCCGGAACCGCGGAGATCTCGGCCGGCAGCGGACAGGCGAAGTCGCCGTCGGCGTACACGTTGATGCCGGGGCATTCGACTTCGACGGTCTTGGCCCGCGCGGTGGTGACCTCGTCGAGCCCCACATGCGTGCCTTTGAGGGCGGTGGGGAAGAAGCGGATCAGCTTCGTGCGCGACTCTGACCGCACCATGGTCAGATCCAGCAGGCCGTCCGACCGGTCGGCGTTCGGGCAGATCAGCATCCCGCCGCCGTAGCTGCGGGTGTTGCCGAACGCTGTCATGGTGAGGTCGGTTTCGATCACCTGCTGCCCGTCGAGCACCAGCCGGAACGGCAGCAACCGCAATTGCGACAGCTCGGCGAACATGGCGATGTAGTACCGCATCCGCCCGTGCGGCCAGGTCATCCGGTTCGCCCGATCGGTCACCAGCGAGTCGAATCCCGTTGCCGCCACGGTGCCGAACCACTTGTTGACGCCGTGCTGGTCGCGGATCCGGCCCAGGTCAATGGTTTCCGTCCAGCCGTCCACCACGATGTCCGCCGCGGCTTCGGGATCCTTGGTGGGGATACCGAATTCACGCGCGTGGTCGTTACCGGTGCCCGCCGGGATGATCCCCAGCGGCACATCGGTTTGCGCCAGCACCTGCAGGGCGTTGGAGATGACGCCGTCGCCGCCGGTGACGACGACCGCGTCAGTGCCCTTCTCCAGCGCCGCGGCGACCAGAAAGCGTGCGTCTTCGGCGCCGTCGCCGATGATCTCGACGACTTCGATGCCGCGTTTGTGGAACCGGGCGATCGCGCGTTGCGCCGCCTCGATCGCGGCACCGTGTCCCGACAGGGGATTGGTCAGCGCGGTGACCTTGGCGATCTCGCGTCGGCTCAGGACGGAGGACTGCTGCGTCACGGAATCAGTTTGCCGGGGTTGAGAATTCCGGCTGGATCCAGGGTGGCCTTGGCCGCGCGCAACAATTGCACCCCGAGGTCGCCCACTTCGTCTCGCATCCATGCCCGGTGGTCGGCTCCGACGGCATGGTGGTGGGTGATGGTGCCACCGGTGGCCATGATCGCGTCACACGCCGCCTTCTTCGCCGCCCACCACTGCTCGACCGGATTGCCGCGCTGGCCGGCGACCACGGTGAAGTACAGCGAGGCGCCGGTGGGGTAGACGTGCGACACGTGGCACATCACCAGCGCCGGGGTGCCCGACTCGCCCAGCGAACTGGTCAGCGCCTCGGTGACGGCGGCCTTGAGGGCGGGAATGTTGGACCAGTCGGTGGCGGTCTCCAGCGTCTCGCAGAGCGCGCCCGCGGCCAGCAGTGAGTCGCGCAGGTACGGAGCGCTGAACCGGCCGTGCTCCCACGTCTTGGCCGGGCCTTCGCCCAGCGAGGTGCCGCCGCTGGCTTCCAGCAGCGCCCGGGTCTCGGCGTGCCGGCTCTCGGCGTGCTCCTTGGTGCCCTCGAACAGCGTCAGACCCAGACATCCACCGCTGCTTTGGTTTTCACCGATCGTCTCGTGAGTGGCGAGGTTGATGCCGGTCTCCGCCTCATCCGAAAGGCGCACCACGGTGGGGCCGGTGCCGGTCTGGGTGATGGCACGCAATGCGGCGACCCCGGTTGCGAAGTCCGGGAACGACCACGCCTCGTAGCGGGTGGTCTCCGGGACGGGGTGCACCCGCAATCGCACCTTGGTGATGACCCCCAGGGTGCCTTCGGAGCCGATGGCCAGCTGGCGCAGATCCGGACCGGCGGCCGAAGCCGCCACCCGCCCCAGGTCCCAGATGCCGACGGGGGTGACCATGCGCAGTCCGATGATCATGTCGTTGAACCGGCCGTAGCCGGCGGAGTCCTGGCCGGACGAGCGGGTCGCCGCGAAACCGCCGATGGTGGCGTACTCGAAGCTCTGCGGGAAGTGCCCGAGGGAGAAACCGTGTTCGCCGAGCAGGCGTTCGGCGTCCGGGCCGGTGACGCCGCCGCCCAGTTCCGCGATGCCCGACACCGGGTCCAGGGAGTGCAACTCGTCGAAGCGACGCAGATCCAGCGAGATGACGGCGGCGAACTGCCCGCGGGTGGGATCCAGGCCCCCGGTGACGTTGGTGCCGCCGCCGAACGGGACGACTGCGATGCCGTGGTCGGAGCAGTAGCGCAATATTTCCAAGATCGTGTCGTCATCGCCGGGGAGCAGCACCGCGTCGGGCGCATCCTGGACGCCGCGGTCTTTGCGGCGCAGCATGTCGGGGGTGGACTTGCCGCCGGCGCGCAGCAACCGGTCGCGGTCAGCGGTACGGAAGTACTCGCTGCCGACGATCTTGGCGAGCCCGTCCCGGGCTTCCTGCGACAGGGCGCATTCGCGCAGCTTCACCTCGTTGGGCTGCAGCTCGTCCTCATCCGAATCTTCAAGGCCCACAACCTGCTTCAGCAGACCGCGGATTCCATCGGAGAGTGGCTTGGCCGCGGCGGGATCCCCCCACGCGTTCCATTTCATCGGCGGAAGGAGTTCCTCAAGGTGCGTCATGCGTTACAGTATTACACATGGTGTCAATGAGTAATGACCCAAATTTGGATACCGGGGACCGAATATTAGCTGCGGCGGCCAGCTGCGTGGTCGATTTCGGTGCCGACCGGGTGACTCTCGCCGAGATCGCCCGCCGCGCCGGCGTGAGCCGTCCGACTGTCTACCGCCGATGGCCGGACACGCAGTCGATCATGTCGACGCTGCTGACCGACCACATCACCAACGTGATGCGCGAGGTGCCTTTTGCCGGCAACGACCGGGAGGCGCTGGTCCGGCAGGTGGTGGCGGTGGCCGACCGGTTGCGCCGCGACGAGCTGATCATGTCGGTGATGCACTCGGAGCTGGCCCGGGTCTACATCACCGAGCGCCTGGGTGCCAGCCAGCAGTTCCTGATCGAAGGGCTGGCCCAGCGGCTGGCCGAGGCGCAGCGGGCCGGCACCGTCCGGCCCGGTGACCCCCGTCAGTTCGCGACCATGATTCTGCTGATCGCCCAGTCCACCATCCAATCCGCCGACATCGTCAAACCGATCCTCGACGACGAGGCCCTGGCCACCCAACTCGCCTACACACTGAACGGATACCTGTCGTGATGGAGAACCTGACCGCGCTCAACGCCGCTCGTCGCACCGCAGACCTCACCGCCCTGGCCGACGGCGCCGAGCTCGACGTCGTCGTCATCGGTGGTGGCATCACCGGCGTCGGCATCGCCCTGGACGCCGCGTCGCGCGGCCTGCGCACCGCGCTGGTGGAGAAACACGACCTCGCGTTCGGCACCAGCCGGTGGAGTTCGAAACTGGTGCACGGCGGTCTGCGCTACCTGGCCAGCGGCAATATCGGCATCGCGCGCCGCAGCGCCATCGAGCGCGGAATCCTGATGTCGCGCAACGCCCCTCATCTGGTGCACGCGATGCCGCAGCTGGTTCCCCTGCTGCCGGCGATGAACCACTTCAACCGTGCCCTGGTGCGGGTCGGCTTTCTGGCCGGTGACGCGCTGCGGGTGATGGCGGGCACGTCGTCCTCGACGTTGCCCCGGTCGCGGCGGATCTCGGCAAGCCGGGTGGTCGAGCTGGCACCCACGGTGAAGCGCGACGGCCTGGCGGGGGGACTGCTCAACTACGACGGGCAGTTGATCGACGATGCGCGGCTGGTGACGGCCGTGGCGCGCACCGCGGCCCAGCACGGCGCCCGGATCTTGACCTATGTGGCCGCCTCGGAGGCCACCGCCACCTCGGTGCGGCTGACCGACCAGCGGACCGGCGAGTCGTTCGAGGTGAAGGCCGGCGCGGTGATCAATGCGGCCGGGGTGTGGGGCGGTGACATCGACCCGGCCTTGAAGCTACGGCCCAGCCGCGGAACCCATCTGGTGTTCGACGCGGCGGCGTTCGGCAATCCGACTGCGGCGCTGACCATTCCGATCCCGGGCGAGGTGAACAGGTTTGTGTTCGCCATGCCCGAGCAACTCGGCCGGATCTACCTCGGGCTGACCGACGAGGATGCGCCCGGCCCGATTCCCGATGTCCCGGAGCCCTCTTCGGCAGAGATCGCCTTCCTGCTGGACACGGTGAACACCGCGCTGGGCACCACGGTCTCGTCATCGGATGTGATCGGCTCCTACGCCGGGCTGCGGCCGCTGATCGACACCGGCGAAGGCCGCACCGCCGATGTGTCGCGCGATCACGCCATCTTCGAATCGCCGACCGGTGTGATCAGCGTGGTGGGTGGCAAACTCACCGAATACCGTTACATGGCAGAGGATGTGCTCAACCGAGCGATCGAGCTGCGCACGTTGCGCGCCGGGCAGTGCCGGACCCGCAACCTGCCGCTGATCGGGGCGTCGGCCAACCCGGGCCCTGCCGCGGGGCCGGGTAACGTGCCGGCGTCCATGGTGGCGCGGTACGGCGCTGAGGCGGCCAACGTGGTTGCGGTGGCCACCTGCGAGCGGCCGACCGAGCCGGTTGCCGACGGCATCGACGTGACGCGGGCGGAGTTCGAGTACGCCGTGACCCACGAGGGCGCACTGGACGTCGGTGACATTCTCGATCGCCGGACCCGCATCGGTCTGGTGCCGCGTGACCGCGAGAAGGCGGTCGCGGTAGCTGAGGAGTTCCTGGCAGGTGTCGGCTGACCCTCGCGGCCACAGCGCGCGAGTTGTAGGTTCCTAGCCATGACGGGGGAGGACCGTCGGGTATTGATTGTCGGCGCCGGGGTGGGCGGGCTGGCGATGTCGGCGTTGCTTGCCCAGCACGGCGTGCGCTCGTTGCTGGTTGATCGGCGGCACGAGACCTTCGTCTATCCCAAGGCGCGCAACCTGAGCTTTCGTAGTCTGGAAATTCTGCGCGGGCTCGGTCTGGGCGACGAGGTGCACGCCGTGGCGGAGCGGGTGTCAACCATGGTGGTCAAGCCGACCCTGGCCAGCACGGCCCCGGGGCACCCGGCGATCGATATGGATGCGATATTCGCCGGCCTGGACGCGGTGAGTCCCGAGCCCGCCGCGCAGTACTGCCCGCAGAGCGAGTCGGAGCCGATGTTGTTGCGAGCGACGCGAAGTCGCGGCAGTGAAGTGCGCTATGGAACCACATTGGTGTCGTTCGAGCAGGACGGCGACGGTGTCTCGGCGATCCTTGCCGACCGGGAATCCGGGCGATCGCAGACAGTGTGGGCCGAGTATCTGATTGCGGCCGACGGGGTGCACAGCCCGATCCGCAAGGCGCTGTCGATACCGACTTCCGGCTATGGCGCGTTGCCGATCTTTGTGGTGTTCATCTACTTTCGCTGTGCATGGCGCCGGTTCGCTCCGGATCTCACCAACGGCGATGCGGTGCAGATCAGCAATCAGGCTGCGCCCGGCATCTTCCTCGCGGTCGATGAGGACCGCGGCATGTTCATCACGACCTATTTTCCCGCCAAAGGTGAAACGGCCCAACAGTTCACGCCCGAGCGGTGCGCCGAATTGGTGACCGCGGCAATCGGACAGCGGGCCGAGGTACAGATCATCGAGGTCGCCTCGTGGCAGCCCTATGAACAGGTTGCAGATCAATTCTGTTGTGGCCGTGTCCTTCTGGTCGGCGATTGCGCGCATACCATGCCGCCCTTCAAAGCCGGCGGAGCCAACACTGCCATTCAGAGTGCGCACAACCTCGCCTGGAAGCTGGCAGCGGTGCTGCAGGGCCGGGCCGGACCGGCGCTGCTGTCGAGTTATCACAGCGAACGGCACCCGGTCGGCCGGTTCGCCGCCCACCAGTCACTGACGGGCCCCACGCTGGCCACTCTCGAATTGGGAGACCAGCGGCCACGTTTAGCGCCCGAGCAGGAGTGCTCGATGTTCGAGCTGCTGATCGGCTACCGGTATCGGTCGGCTGCGGTGCTGACCGACGATCCCGATCCCGGGGCGTTGGAGCTGGTGCAGGAGTTGCGCGGACAGCCCGGCACCCGAGTTCCACACGTGTGGCTGCAGCGCGACGGGAAGCGGTTGTCGACGCTCGACCTGCTGGGACCCCGGTTCACGCTGCTGTCTGCCGACGAGCGGTGGCGTGCCGCAGCGGCCGGTCTCCAGGTCGCCATGCACCGCATCGATGAGCCAGAGTGGTTGGACGTCAACGGTTTAGGCGCGACGGGAGCGCTGCTGGTGCGCCCCGACGATTTCGTGGGATGGAGAGTGGAGGAGATGCCGGACGACCCGGCCGGCGCACTGCAACAGGCGCTGAGCGCGATCCTGGCGCACGGGTGAGCAGTCGCAAAATCGCACGTTTCCCGAAGGAAATCGTGCGATTTTGCGTCTGCTCGCGAGTGGGTGGTGCCCCCTGCTCGCGTAGGGAGCTGGCCCCGCTCGCGAGGATTTACAGCGGGATGTTCTTGTGGCGTCCGCGGCGAGCCGGCGCCTGCGCCAGCGCCTCGGTGAGCTTGCTGCGGGTATGCGACGGGTCGATCTTCTCGTCGACCACACCGATGTCGATGGCGCTGTCCACACCACCGGCGATGCGCTCGTGCTCAGCGGCCAACTCGTCGTGCAGGGCCTCACGCTCGTGGTCCGGTGCGGCGGCCAGCTTGCGCTTGTGCAGGATGCCGACGGCCGCCTTGGCGCCCATCACCGCAACCTCGGCGTCCGGCCAGGCGAACACCTTCGTCGCGTTCAGCGAGCGGGAGTTCATCGCAATGTAGGCCCCGCCGTAGATCTTTCGCGTCACCAGGGTGACCCGCGGAACCGTCGCCTCACCGAAGGCGTGCAGCAGCTTCGCGCCGCGGCGCACCACGCCACCCCACTCCTGGTCGACACCGGGCAGATACCCCGGCACGTCGACGATGACCACCAGCGGGATACCGAACGCGTCGCACAACCGCACGAAACGCGCTGCCTTCTCGGCACTTTCGGAGTTCAAGCAACCGCCCAGGCGCAGCGGGTTGTTCGCCAGCACGCCGACCGTCCGGCCCGACAAGCGGCCCAGGCCGACCACCATCGACGGCGCCCACTTGGCCTGGAATTCCTCGAAAGGCGCGTCCGAGTCGAGCACGGCGCTGACGATCGGGTGCACGTCGTAAGCCCGTCGCGACGACTCAGGCAGCAGCGCCCTGATGTCGGTGTCGCCGGCCTCGGCCTTGCTGCGGTCGAAATGTCCCTGCTGGCAGAACAATCCGACCAGCCGGCGACCACGCTCGAAGGCGTCGAGTTCGTCGTCGGCGACGATGTGGCACACCCCGGACTTCTTGTGGTGGGTTTCGGGCCCACCGAGGGACGCCATGTCGACGTCCTCGCCGGTGACGCTGCGGACCACGTCGGGCCCGGTGACGAAGACCCGGCTCTCCGGCGCCATCACGATGACGTCGGTCAGGGCCGGCCCGTAGGCGGCGCCGCCGGCGGCGAAGCCGACGACCACCGAGATCTGCGGGATGTAGCCGGACGCCCGGATCATGGCCTCGAAGGTCAGCCCGACCGCGTGCAGCGCTTTGACGCCCTCGGCAAGCCGTGCGCCACCCGAGTGCCAGATGCCCACGATCGGGCACTGCTCCTCGATGGCGGTGTCGTACGCGTTGACGATGTGGGCGCAACCCTCGACTCCCATGGCGCCGCCCATGACGGTGCCGTCGGTGCAGAAGGCAACGGTGCGTACGCCGTTGACGGTGCCCGCCGCGGCCAGCACACCCGAGCGGTCCCGCTCGTGGAGCAGCTCGATGCTGCCGTCGTCGAGGAAGTTGCTCAAACGCAGCAGCGGATCGCGGGGGTCGAGCGACTCGCCAACCGCCTCAGGGGCCATGATTGTCATCGCAGATCTCCTAATTCGCCTGTGGTGCTCTGGGTTTATCCCGTGATCCTTGGAGCTTTCTAGTAACGCCCGAACGCGATCGCCACGTTGTGACCGCCGAACCCGAACGAGTTGTTGATCGCGTACTCGAAGTTGCCGGACCGGGGCTTGCCCGCCACCACGTCGAGGTCGATCTCGGGGTCGAGGTTGACCAGGTTCAGTGTCGGCGGAATGACCTGATCCCGCAATGCAAGCACGGTCAGGATGGACTCCACGGCACCGACCGCACCCACCGAGTGCCCGAGAGCACCCTTCGGGGCGAACACCGCCGGCTTGTTGCTGCCGAGCGCGTTGTTGATCGCCCTGCCCTCGGCCACGTCGCCGACCTGAGTGCCGGTGGCGTGCGCGTTGACGTGGCCGATGTCGCTCGGCTGCAGACCGGCGAGCTGGATTGCCCGCGTGATCGCGTGTCCGGCGCGAATCCCGTTGGGGTCGGGCGCCACCATGTGGAAGCCGTCCGAGGTGATGCTGGCGCCCATGATGCGGGCCAGGATGTTGGCGCCGCGGGCCTTGGCGTGTTCCTCGGTCTCGATCACCATCAACGCGGCGGCCTCACCGAACACGAAGCCGTCGCGGTCCTTGTCGAACGGGCGACAGGCGCCTTGCGGGTCGTCGTTGTTGGTGGACATGACGATTCGCATGTTGGCGAACCCCGCGATCGGCACCGCCTCGATCTTGGTTTCCACACCACCGCAGATCGCGATGTCGGCCTCGCCGAGCGCAACCTGCTGCCACGCCCGGGCGATGCCCTCGGCTCCGGACGCACACGCCGAAATCGGGGTCATCACACCGGCTTTGGCGTGGCGCTCCAAGCCCACCGCCGCGGCCGCGCCGTTGGGCATGTACTTCTGCACGGTCAACGGCGAGATGGCCCGGAAGCCACGCACCCGCATTTCGTCGTACCCGAAGACGAGCTCTTCGGCGGAACCCAGCCCGGTGCCGATGGACACCATCAGCCGGTTGGTGTCGACCTCCGGTGAACCGGCGTTCTCCCAGACCCGCCGGCCCAGGATGGTGGACATCCGCTGCAGGTAACCCGTGCGGCGCAGCTCGATTCGCGTCAGTTGACTGTCGAACTCCTCCAGCAGGTGCCCGCCGATCTTCACCGGCAGGTCGAACTCCTCGACGAAGTCGTCCTCGAGGACCCGAATCCCACTTTGCCCGTCGAGCAAGCACTTCCACGTGTTCTCGGCGTCGGTTGCCAGTGCGGTCGTCATGGCAATGCCGGTAACGACAATATTCGGGAATGCTTTCCCGGTAACCAGCTCTGTCATGGCTTGTGCCACGTTCCTTCCGTATTCGTCCGGCACGGGCCGGGTGCGGCCCGCATCATCGCCGAACCCCGTGCCTCAGTAGCGCCCAAACGCGAGCGCCACGTTGTGGCCGCCGAACCCGAATGAGTTGTTGATCGCGTAGCGGTACTCGCCGTAGCGAGGCTCGCCGGCGACCACGTCAAGATCGATCTCGGGGTCCGGGGTCTCATAGTTCAATGTCGGTGGTATGACTCCGTCCCGAAGGGTCAGCACCGTGAGGGCCGATTCGAGTGCGCCGACGGCGCCGATCGAATGTCCGAGCGCCGATTTCGGCGCGTAGACAGCGGCGTTTTCGCATCCGGCGACCCGGATGGCGTTGGCCTCGGCACTGTCACCGATAGGTGTGGCAGTGCCGTGCGCATTGACATGGTCGATGTCGCTGGGGGACAGGCCCGCCAACTCCATCGCCCGTCGCATCGCTCCGCCGGCACGGGTGCCGTCGGCAGCGGGAGCGACCATGTGGAAGGCATCCGAGGTGATACCGGCACCCATCAACCGGGCCAGCGGCTTGGCGCCACGAGCCTTGGCGTGCTCCTCGGTCTCGATGATCATCATCGCTCCGGCCTCGCCGAAGACGAATCCGTCCCGGTCCTTGTCGAACGGCCGCGACGCCCGCTCGGGCTCGTCGTTGCGCGTCGACATGGCCCGCATCATCGAGAACGCGGCGATCGGCAGCGCCTCGATCGGTCCCTCGACACCGCCGCACACCGCGAAGTCGGCGTCACCCATCACGATCTGACGCCACGCGTGCGCGATGGCCTCCGACCCTGACGAACAGGCCGAAACCGGGGTGATGACACCGGCGCGGGCACCGAGTTGCAGGCCCACCACCGCCGCGGCGCCGTTGGGCATGATCATCTGAACGGCGAGCGGCGACACCTTGCGGGGGCCACCCTCGTTCATCAGGTCATAGCTCTCGACGATCCGCTCGGCGCCGCCCAATCCGGTGCCGACCACGACGCTGAAGCGATCGGGATCAACCTCGGGGCTGCCGGCGGTCTCCCACAACTGGCCGCTCAACCACTTGGCGAGCCGCTGGACATACGACATCCGTCGCATGTCCAGGCGGCCCATGTGGTTGTCGACCGGTTCCTTGAGGTGTCCGCCAATTTTGGCGGGCAGGTCCCATTTGGAGACGAATTCGTCTTCGAGGACGTGGATACCGCTTTCGCCGGCCAGCAAGCTCTTCCACGTGCTCTCGATGTCCGGCGCGAGACATGTCGTCGCCGCGACGGCGGTTACCACAACGCTGGGGTAACCGCCATTAGCAGTGGAAGGCTTGGTCACTTGCTGTCTGCTTCCAGCCTCGCCTTGACGTTGGCAGCCGCCTCGGGGTTGTCGGTCTCCAGCTTGGCGCGCAGCGCCTCGGCAGCCTCGGGGTTCTCTTCCTCGAGCTTCTGGATGTAGGCGACGACGTCACCGACGGTGCGCAGGCCGGCGAGGTCCTCGTCCGGGATCTTCACGCCGTACTTGTCCTCGGTCTGCACGGCGATCTCCACCATCGACAGCGAGTCGATGTCCAGGTCGTCGACGAACGACTTCTCCGGGGTGACCTCCGAAGGCTCGATACCGGTGACCTCTTCGATGATCTCGGCGATACCGGCGATGATTTCTTCCTGACTGACGGCCACAGTTAGTTCCCTTCGTAATGTGTTGTGTGTAAACCGATTTGACGTGCTTATTGGGCTCTGGGGTAGAGCGGGCGATTAGATGTTCGCCAACTCGTCCAGATCTGCGGGTGACTTGACGGCTCGCGTCGGAACCCCCCGAAGTTCGCGTTTGGCGATACCGGTCAGAGTGCCCGCGGGCGGGAACTCCACGATCGCCGTCACATTCTGCTCACGCATGGTGGCAGTGCACAGGTCCCAGCGCACCGGCCGGGTCAGCTGAGAAACCAGGGTCTGCATCGCCGCGGCGGCAGAGGTCACCGGCTTTCCGTCGTAGTTGGACAGCAGCGTGGCCGTCGGCTCGGCGGTCGCGATGCCGGCAGCCGCTGCGGCGTAGCCCTCCAGGGCGGGGGCCATGAATTCGGTGTGGAACGCGCCCGCGACGCCCAGCGCGCGGACCCGGGCCTTGGCCGGCGGGTCCTCGGCAAGCTTCTCCAGCGCGGTCAGCCGGCCGGCGGCGACGATCTGGCCGGCGGCGTTGCGGTTGGCGGGAACCAGGTCGAGCTGCTCGAGACGGGTGAGCACCTCCGACTCGTCGCCGCCGAGCACGGCCGACATGCCGGTGGGCTCGGCTGCGCATGCCTTGGCCATCTCGGCGCCGCGGGTGGCGGCCAGCATGACGGCGTCATCGGCGGCCAGCACCCCGGCGATCGCGTAGGCCGCGATCTCGCCGACGGAGTGGCCCGCGATGATGAGGTCCTGTCCCGACAGCAGCCCGCGCCGGGTCAGCTCCTGGTGGGCCAGCAGGGTGGCCGCAACGATCAGGGGCTGGGCGATGGCGGTGTCGGTGATCTCCTCGGTCGATGCCGTGGTACCGAGCCGGGCCAGATCCAGGCCGCTGGCCGTCGACCATGCCGAAATCTGGTCTGCTGCGCCTGGCAGTTCCAGCCATGGCGACAGCATTCCCTCAGTCTGGGAGCCCTGTCCGGGCGCAAGCAAAGCGATCACGTGTCTAAGAGAACACTGTGAAGACGGTTTTGCGGGGTGTAACAGATTATGAACCTCGTCTTAGGTTTTTGTAGATCTCCTACAAAATAGCTCCGTAAGCTACATGTTTGAGATACACCCGCTATCTGTCATCTAAATCACTTTCGGCCGGAAACGGCGCCGGAACCCCCTCTGACCGGCGACGGAAGCTGCGGGACCGACGTACTGGCGGCGCTGGAACTCTGCGTCGGGTAGTTGAGCTGGCCGACCGTCGCCGCCACGCGGAGGACGTAGGCGTCGCGCGGTTGGGTGGGATCACGCCCGGTGAAGTCGGTGATCCGCTTGAGCCGATAGCGCACGGTGTTTGGATGAACGAACAACTTCCTGGCACAAGCCTCAATAGCACCGCCAGAATCTAAGAAAGCGTCCAAGGTTTCGACCAGCGTCGGCCCGGCGTCGGCCAGCGGGCGCATGACGTCGGTGTGCAGCGCCACGATCGCCGACGCGTCGCCCATCAGGGCCCGTTCCGGGAGCAGTTCGCGGGCCAGCACCGGGCGGGGGGCCCCGCGCCAGCCGGCGACCGCGTTCATGCCGGAGATGGCCTCACTGGCGCTGTGGTAGGCGGCGGTGAGCATGGGCGCCGTCGGCCCGATCACCACCGGTTCGTCGGCGAAGGCGATCAGCAGGTCCTTGAGAAACTTGTCGGTGAGCGACAGCTGACCCGAGACGATCGCGACGAGCCAGGTGCCGTGCACGTCGGTGAGGGCCGCCCGGCCGTGTCGCGTGGCGATGTCACGCAGATGCTGGCTGGCCCGCTCGCTGCCGGCCTCGCCGTCGGCGCGTCCCGGTGCCGGGGTTCCCACGATGACGGTGGCCGGCGCGGTGGTGTCCCAGTTCAGCGCCGCTGCCCGGGAGAGCAGCTCCGGGCCGGTGTCGCCGCGGACGACCGCGTCGACGACGCTGGCCTCCATCCGGCTGTCCCAGTTGCCGCGCGCCTCGGCGGCGTCGGCATAGGCCGAGGCGGCGGTGAAGGCCAGGTCGCGGCTGTACTTCAAGATCCCGACCGTCAGTGCGGTCAACTGCTCTTCAGAGCGGGCCAGCAGCGGCACCACCTCTTCGAAGAACTCCATGGTGACCCGCACCATGTCCACGGTGTGGCGCAGCGCAATGCGCCGGGTGAGGTCTTGCGGCACCAGTTCGAAGGCCTGCGCGGTGTAGCTGACGTCGCTGTGCGGGTCCTGCATCCACTCGACGAAGTTGACCACCGCCGTCTGGACGACCAGTGCCACGCTGGCGCGCTGGGAGGCTTCCAAGTCGGCGAAGAACGGCAGCCGTTCCTGCATGGCTGAGACGGCTTCGGTGGCCAGCCGGCCCGAGTACTGCTTCAACCTGCGTAGTAAAGAGTCCGGCACGGTATCGAGCAGCTCCAGCGGCGACCGGGGACGCCCAAGCTGCTGCGCCAAGTTGTTGTCGCCCACCCCTAAAAGCTACGCCCCTTTTCTGTCGGGGTCCGCTAAAGGCCCCTGGCGCTTCGGCGCGAGTGTGGGCCTAGCCGCACACTCGGCACCGACGGTGCGGCGGGCCGCACATTCGGCGAGAGAACGAGCGGGGCCTAGGCGACGCCCGGGTCGGAGGTCTGCTCCGGGGCGGCCTGGACGTCGTCGATCTTGTACTGGCGTGCGGCGGTGACGGCCACCGACGGGTCGATCTCCCCGTCGCGGGCCAGTGCCTCGAGCACCGCGACCACGGTCGACTCCGCGTCGGTGTTGAAGTAGCGCCGCGCGGCCGGTCGGGTGTCGGAGAATCCGAACCCGTCGGTACCCAGCGTCACGTAGGTGCCGGGCACCCATGGCCGGATCTGCTCGGGGACCCCGCGCATCCAGTCCGACACCGCGACCACCGGGCCGCGGGTGTCTTTGAGCACCTTTGTCACGTACGCCTCGCCCGCCGGCTCGTCCGGGTGGCGCAGCCGGTGCTTCTCGATCTCCACACCGTCCCGGTTGAGCTCGCCCCAGCTGGTCACCGACCACACGTCGGCGGCCACGTCCCATTCGTCGGCGAGCATCTCGGCGGCTTTGAGCGCCGAGGGCATCGCGACCCCGGACACCAGGATCTGGGCCGTGCGCTTCTCCGAGTCCTTTTCCGAGGCCGCGCGGTAACGGTAGATGCCGCGCAGCAGGCCTTCGGGGTCGAAGTTCTCCGGCTCCGGCGGCTGCGGGTAGGGCTCGTTGTAGAGGGTGATGTAGAAGTAGACGTTCTCCGGGTCCTTGCCGAACATCCTGGCCAGACCGCTTTCCACGATGTAGGCGATCTCGTAGGCGAACGCCGGGTCGTAGGACACCACGGCCGGATTGGTGGCCGCCAGCAGCAAGGAATGCCCGTCGGCGTGCTGCAGGCCCTCGCCCACCAGGGTGGTCCGTCCGGCGGTGGCGCCCAGGACGAAGCCGCGGGCCATCTGGTCGGCCGCGGCCCACAGGCTGTCGCCGGTGCGCTGGAACCCGAACATCGAATAGAAGATGTAGAGCGGGATCATCGGCTCGTCGTGGGTGGCGTAGGAGGTGCCGACCGCGGTGAACGAACCCACCGAGCCGGCCTCGTTGATGCCCTCGTGCAGGATCTGGCCTACTTCGCTCTCTTTGTACGCCAGCATCAGTTCGGCATCGACGGCGGTGTAGAGCTGGCCGTTGCGGTTGTAGATCTTCAGCGACGGGAACCAGGAGTCCATCCCGAAGGTACGTGCCTCGTCCGGGATGATGGGGACGATGCGGTGACCGATCTCCTTGTCCCGCAACAGTTCCTTGAAGGTGCGCACCAGCGCCATGGTGGTGGCGACCTCCTGGTTGCCCGATCCCTTCTTCAGCGCCTTGTACACATCGCGACTGGGCAGCTTGAGCGCCTTGGCCTTGGTCCGGCGTTCGGGGACGAAGCCGCCCAGGGTGCGGCGCCGGTCCAGTAGGTAGCGGATTTCCGGGGCGTCCGGGCCGGGGTGGTAGTACGGCGGCAGGTACGGGTCTTCCTCGAGCTGGGCATCGGTGATGGGGATCCGCATGGCGTCGCGGAAGTGCTTGAGGTCCTCAGCCGCAAGCTTTTTCATCTGGTGGGTGGCATTGCGGCCCTGGAAGTGCGCGCCCAGCGAGTAGCCCTTGATGGTCTTGGCCAGGATCACCGTGGGCTGCCCCTTGTGCGCGACTGCGGCGTGGTAGGCGGCGTAGACCTTGCGGTAGTCGTGGCCGCCGCGCTTGAGGTTCCAGATCTCGGAGTCGCTCATCTTCTCGACCAGCGCCTTGGTGCGCGGGTCGCGGCCGAAGAAGTGGTCGCGCACGTAGGCGCCGTCGTTGGCTTTGTAGGTCTGGAAATCCCCGTCGGGAGTGGTGTTCATCAGGTTCACCAGCGCGCCGTCGCGGTCGGCGTGCAGCAGCGCATCCCATTCGCGGCCCCACACGACCTTGATGACGTTCCAGCCGGCCCCGCGGAAGAACGACTCCAGCTCCTGGATGATCTTGCCGTTGCCGCGCACCGGGCCGTCCAGGCGCTGCAGGTTGCAGTTGATCACGAAGGTGAGGTTGTCCAGCGCTTCGTTGGCCGCCACCTGGATCAGTCCGCGGCTTTCCGGCTCGTCCATCTCGCCGTCGCCCAGGAAGGCCCAGACGTGCTGGTCGGTGGTGTCCTTGATGCCGCGGTCGTGCAGATAGTGGTTGAACCGGGCCTGGTAGATGGCGTTCATCGGGCCCAGCCCCATCGACACGGTGGGGAATTCCCAGAAGTCGCGCATCAGGCGCGGGTGCGGGTAGGAGGGCAGGCCGCCGCCGGCGTGGCTGTGTTCCTGGCGGAAGCCGTCCAGGCGGTCCGAACTCAGCCGGCCCTCGAGGAAGGCGCGTGCGTAGATGCCGGGGGAGGCGTGCCCCTGGATGAACACCTGGTCGCCGCCGCCTGGGTGCGACTTGCCCCGGAAGAAGTGGTTGAAGCCCACCTCGTAGAGCGCCGCCGAGGAGGCATACGTCGAGATGTGGCCGCCGACGCCCACCCCGGGTCGCTGCGCGCGGTGCACCATGATGGCCGCGTTCCACCTGATCCAGGTGCGGAAGCGGCGTTCCACGTCCTCGTCACCGGGGAACCACGGTTCCAGTTCGGTGGGGATGGTGTTGACGTAGTCGGTCGACGTTAGCGCCGGGATGGAGACCCGCTGCTCGCTGGCTCGCTCGAGCATGCGCAGCATCAGATACCGGGCCCGCGCCGGCCCCGAGCGGGCCAGCAGGTCGTCGAACGACTCCAGCCACTCCGCGGTTTCCTCGGGGTCGATGTCGGGCAGATACGACGCGACACCCTCGCGAATCACCCGGACGCGATCGGGTTCGCTTGTGCTGCTTGGGTTTTTGGCCAGATCGTTGCGGGCGAACTCGGTGGTCAACTTCCGCTCCTGTAGTTGGCATGGGTGATGCTCGAGTGGTCGTCCCTCTATCGTGCCGCACCGGCGTGCCCGGCGGGTACCCGTGTGCCGCTCGCCGGTGCCACACCGAAGTCGGTGCTAATGGGGCAGTTGGGATCGCGACCCGGTAACGTCAGGTCCCGTGCTCATCGGATGGCGTGCCGTCCCTCGCAGGCGCGTGGGGGCGTTCCCCAGGCGAGGCGCCCTGGCTCTCGGGTCCGTCGCTGTGGTGGCGATCGGCATTGTCGGCTGTACCAAGGTGACCGAGGGGACCGGGGCGCCGGACACCAAGGTCGCCCCCGCCTACCGGTCCTCGGTGTCCGCGTCGGTTTCGGCGTCGTCGGTGACGTCCAGCGTCCGCGAATCCCAGCGCATCGCCTCGGTGACGACCAGGGCGATTCGCACCTCCTGCGACACGCTCGCCACCACCAGCAAGGAAGCGATCGACAAGGTGAACGCCTTCGTCGCGGCCTTCAACGGCGGCAAGAACACCGGGCCGGCCGAAGGCCCGGCCATCGACGCGCTGAACGCCAGCGCCTCGGCGGTGGAGAACAGCTACAGTGACGCGCTGCCGGGCCAGATGCGCGACGCGATGAACACCTACAACGACGCTGCTCGGCAGGTCGCCAACGCGATCGGCACCCACGCCTCGACCGGTGAGTTCAACCGGCGGGTGGACCGGCTCAACGACGCCAAGACAAAGGCGTTGAAAATGTGCGTGGGTTAGCCGTATGAAGCTACTAGTGCCTGTGCGACGATTACGTTCGTCGCTCTCGGTTGTCTTGCTCTCGTCTGTTTAGGAGGTTCCACGGTGGTCGCGGCGGATCACGCTCGCAAACTGGGCATCCAACGGGACCAAGTCGTCCAAGAGTGGGGTTGGGACGAAGACACCGACGACGACATCCGCGCTGATGTCGAGGATGCCTGCGGCAGCGAATTGCTCGACGAGGACACCGACGAGGTCGTCGATGTCGTCCTGATGTGGTACCGCGACGGTGACGGCGACCTGGTTGACCTGCTGATGGACGCAATCAGCCCGCTGGCCGAGGACGGCGTCATCTGGGTGCTGACGCCCAAGACCGGCCGGCCGGGGCACGTCCTGCCCGCCGACATCGCCGAGGCAGCCCCGACTGCGGGCCTGATGCCCACGTCGTCGGTCAACCTGGGCAACTGGGCGGCCAGCAGATTGGTTCAGCCGAAGTCGCGGACCGGTAAGCGCTGATGCTCGACGTCGGAGCAACCGCCCCCGACTTCACGCTGCGCGACCAGAACCAGCAGCCTGTCACGCTCAGCGGCTATCGCGGCGCCAAGAACGTGCTGCTGGTGTTCTTCCCGCTGGCGTTCACCGGAATCTGCCAGGGCGAGCTGGACCAGGTGCGGGACAACCTGCCGGAGTTCGAGAACGACGACAGCGCGGTGCTGGCCATCTCGGTGGGGCCGCCGCCCACCCACAAGATCTGGGCGGTGCAGAGCGGGTTCCTGTTTCCGGTGCTGTCGGACTTCTGGCCGCACGGCGAGGTCAGTCAGGCCTACGGGGTGTTCAACGAGGTGGCCGGCATCTCCAACCGCGGCACCTTCGTGGTGGACAAGGAGGGCATCATCCGGTTCGCCGAGATGAAGCAGCCCGGCGAGGCCCGCGATCGTGCGGTGTGGACCCAGGCGCTGGCGGCGTTGCGCGTTTAGTTTTGGGTGGTTGGGCTTTCGGCGTGTAGCCTGCGCCGGGGCATAAGGGCGCGTAGCTCAGTGGTAGAGCTCTGGTTTTACACACCAGCGGTCGGCGGTTCGATACCGTCCGCGCCCACTTTTCACGTGGCGAACAGACGCAAAATCACCCATTTCGGGCCGAAATGAGGTGATTTTGCGCCTGCTCGCGCGGGTCAGGGGCGCCCGCGCGCTATCGGCACGCTCGGGCGGCGTGTTCCCGCGATCGGCGTCGGACGTAGTGTCCGGTAGGACGCGATCTGTCTAAAAGGAGCCCGATGACCGCACGCCACGATCTCGCCGGTGCCGCCCTTGAACAGCAGTGTTTCCGTGCCGAGTGCTCGCCGCAGAACTGGGAAGCGCTGGGCGCCTGGCTGCGTGGCCGCGGGATGGTGCTCGACGCCGTTGAGCCGCGTCAGTTCGCCAACGGTCTGGCCAATCTGAACTACCTGATCTCGGTGGACGGCCAACCCGTGGTGTTGCGCCGGCCGCCGGGCGGACAGCTGGCCGAGGGCGCCAGCGATATGGCGCGAGAATTCCGGGTGCTGAGTCGCCTGCACGCGCACTACCGCCGCGCGCCGCGGGCAGTGGCCTTCTGTGACGATGCCTCGGTACTCGGAGGCCCCTTTCAGCTGATCGAATACCGCCCCGGCACAGTCGTGTCGGACACGATTCCCGAGCAACTCGCCGCCATCCCCAGCGCCAGGCTCGCCGACGAATTCGTGACGGCCTTGGCGGACCTGCATTCGATCGACCTCGACACCCACCCTGAGCTCGCCGAGCTCGGGCGGCCCCAAGGCTTCATCGCGCGACAGATTGCCGGCTGGAACCGGCGGGCGCACAACGCGTTCGACGGAACACCGCCGACGACGGTCGAGCACATCGTGACCTGGCTGGGCGCCGCTGCACCCGACCCGTCGATCAAACCCACTGTGCTGCACAACGATTTCAAGTTTGACAACGTCATCTTCGATGCCACCGGCGCGGCTGCCGCGGTGATCGATTGGGACATGTCGACGCTGGGCGATCCGCTCTTCGATCTCGGCGTCACGCTGTCCTATTGGGCGCAGGCCGACGACGCGGACGTCATTCGCGACCTCGGATTGGCCCCGTCCCTGCAGCCGGGCTTCCCGGACCGGAAAGCGCTCGCGGCGAAGTACTTTGTTGCGGCCGGACGGGAAGCGGTGCCGGTCGGCTTCTACCTGGTGTTGGGCCGGCTGCGCCTCGCGATCGCCTGGCAGCAGCTATTCGTGCTGCACCAACGTGGCGCGCTCGTCGGCCCGCAGTACGCCGCGTTCAACCGCATTGCCACATCTGTTCTGACGGTGACCGCCGATTCCCTTTCGGCAGAAGACATCTGATCGCCCACAACCCAAAAGGATGGCTCCGTGATCGACTTCTCCGTACCCCCGGAACTGACGGCACTCGGCGAGCGGGTCCGCCGATTCGTCATCGACGCGATCGTCCCCTACGAGCGCGATCCGCGGCTCACCCAGCACGGCCCCAACGACGACCTGCGCCGCGAGCTTGTGGAATTGGCACGCAAGGAAGGACTTCTGACCCCGCAGGCCTCCACACGATTCGGCGGAAAAGGCATTTCGCACATCGAACAGTCGGTAATCTACGAGGCGGCCGGGTGGTCCACGCTCGGGCCGGTCGCGATGAACTGCGCCGCGCCCGACGAGGGGAACATGTTTCTGCTCGACAAGCTGACGACCGACGAGCAGGCCGAGGTCTTCCTGAAACCCGTCCTGGACGGCACCGTCCGATCGGTGTTTGCGATGACCGAGCCCGGTGGAGCAGGTTCGGATCCGTCGCAACTGCGCACCGAAGCGCGACGCGACGGCGACTCCTACGTCATCAGCGGCCGCAAGTGGCTCATCACCGGCGCCAACGGCGCGGGAACCTGGATCGTTATGGCCAACGTGGTCGGTGACGAAAACCGTAACGGGCCAACGTTGTTCCTGGCTAAGGGTGATGACCCCGGTTCTGGAGGGATTGTCATCGAGCGGGTGATGAACTCCATGGACCGCAACTATGTCGAAGGGCACGGCGTCGTCGTCTTCGACGACCTGCGGGTGCCCGCGTCGAATGTGCTCGGCGAAGTCGGCGAAGCGATGCGCTACGCCCAGATGCGCCTGGCACCGGCACGTCTCACCCACGCCATGCGCTGGCTGGGGGCCGCCTCACGTGCCCAGCACATCGCCCTGGAGCACGCGAAGACCCGGACGGCGTTCGGCGCCCCGATCATCGATCACCAGGGCGTCGGATTCATGTTGGCGGACAACGAAATTGCCCTCACCCAGTGTCGGTTGGCGATCTGGCACACGGCGTGGATCCTGGACCAGGGGCACAAAGGCCGGCACGAGAGTTCGATCAGCAAGGCATTCGTGTCCGAGGAGCTGTTCAAGGTCGTCGACCGTTGCATACAGGTCATGGGTGGAATCGGCGTTACCGACGAAACGCCGATCGAGATGATTTTCCGGGACATCCGGGGATTCCGGCTCTACGACGGGCCCACCGAAGTCCACAAGTACGCGATCATCCGGCGGATGAACCACGTCGGGTCCGCGGCGGCGCGGGTGCCCGGATCGGACACCGTCTGAGATCGGGCATCGGTTCCCGATCGAAACCTCACCGGCTTTGGCTGTTTGACCAAGAACCCGCGATGCGGGGTCTAGCATCCTGTGGCGTGCGACGACTTCTGGTGCTGGTTGTGGTGGTGGTGACGATGCTCGCCGGCTGCGGGAACAAAGATGCATCATCGGGCAAACGTCCGGCCGCTCAGGCCGTGGTGATCGTCTCCGGGGGAGATGCCACCAGCCCGTTCACCACCCCGGACCAGGCATGCGCAACCGGACTGGCGGCGGGCAACACCGACACCGCGATCCGCGAATACCTGCTGAAGCAGGCGTACACCGTCTACACCTCGCCGGCGATGGCCGGGCGCGGGCAGGTGGTCGACCAAACCGGATTCGGCCCGTTCGGGATCTGCCCGGTGACGCTGCCGGAGAACATGACCGTCGACTCCACCGGAAGTATCGACACCGCCGGTGAGCACCTCGCCCGGTTCCTCACCTACCTGCACACCGACAAAGGGGTCAACGACGTCGACCTGGTTGCCCACTCGATGGGCGGTCTCTACTCGCGTGCCGCGATCCGGGTGCTGTCGAGCACGAATTCCCCGCTGCATATCCGCTCGCTGACCACGATCGGCACCCCGTGGCAGGGCTCGTATCTGTCCGACTATGCCAACGGCATCCTTCCGCTCACCGATTGCCTCGGAGACACGTTCTGCGAGAAGGCGATGAACGGATTCAAGGACGAGGTGCTGCGACTGATGGCCGGCTCCGGCCGTGAGGTGAACCAGGCTTTCCTGATGGGCAAGAACGGCTGGAACGACTTCCAGTCCGGTGTGCTGGACAAGATCCCTGTCGTGCTGATCGGCGGCAAGAAGTTCACCAAGCCCAGTCAGGTGAACCCCGCGGTGTGGCCCAACGACGGTCTGGTGGCGTTGCAGAGCGCGCTGGCCAAGGACGTCGGCGATCCGGTGCTGCCGCACCGGCGCTGTTACACCTTCGACGACACCCACAGCATCTTCGTGTCCAACGCCGCCGGGTTGGACTGGCCCACCGCGCTCACCTGGGATCCGCAGGTGCTCGACGTGGTGCACAAGGCGATCGAGGGCGCGCCCAAGGCGCTCGACGGGGTCAACCGCGAGGGTTGCCCGGCCAGTTGAGGCAACGCGCGCGCTACCGCCGTTTCAGTTTCAGCCACGTGCGGCGCGGCTGGGTCGCCCGGACCTCGCGGATCTGCGGGTAGCGCGCCTGCACGCTGCGGGTCACCAGGTCGCCCAGGGTGCGACCGCTCAGCGGGCAGCCCAGGCAGGCTCCGGTCAGTTCCACGGTGAGAACACCGTCGTGCACCGAGTGCACCTTGATCGCGCCTCCGTGCGAGGCGGCGATCGGCGACACGTCGCGCGCCAGAATCTCGTCGATCCCGTCGCGCAACTCCTGTTCGCTGACGTCGGGGGTCTGACCGGACAGCGCATCGAACAGCGCTGAGCGCACCCGGGGACCGTCGACCTCCCAGGATCTGTTGGCGCACAACCGCGTTCGCACCTCGCCGGCGCCTACCTCCGCCCGTTCCAGCACGCCCTCGGTGATCAGCGCGGTCAACTGCGGCGGGACATCGGGCAGCTGCCGTGTCCCGGTCAGCCACCGCATCAGGCGGGGGTCGTCGGTGGTCTGCGGGTGCAGCAGCGGAACCGTCACGATCAACCCGTCAGCCACATGGTGATGTGCCGGGCGGCGAACGCCGCCACCCAGGCGAGCACGAACATGTAACCCCACGCCACCAGCGGCCAGCGCCACGAGTTGGTCTCGCGCCGCAGCGTGGCGATCGTCGACATGCATTGCAGGGCGTAGGCGAAGAACACGAGCAGCGCCATGATCGTCGGCGCGGTGAACACCAGCTCCCCGTGATGCGGGCCGGAGGTGAAGACGGCCGAATGCGCGGCCGAGACCAGGTCGCCGGATTCGCCGGTGGCGAAGATCTGCCCCAGCGTGGCCACGAACACTTCGCGGGCGGCCATCGCGCCGATCAGGCCGACGCAGACGCGCCAGTCGAAACCCAGCGGCGCGAACAGCGGTTCGAGAATCTTGCCCAGGCCGGCGGCGAAGGAATGGTTGACGACGTAGGCCGAAGCCGCGGCCTGGTCCATACCGGCGGTCTCCGCGGTGCGCGTCGGCAGGTTGAGCAGAAACCACAACACGACAGAAGTGCCCAGGATGATGGTTCCGGCCTTGCGCAGGAACACCTTTGCCGAGTCCCACACGGTCATCACGACCGACTTGAGCGACGGGAATCGGTAGGGCGGCATCTCCATGTAGAACGGCAGCAGATCCCCGCCGAGCACCACCGATTTGAACAGCCAGGCGGTGAGCATCGCCGAGACGCCGCCGAGCAGGTACATGCCGAACATGACCACGCCCTGCATCGAGACCGGCCCCCACCTGTCCTGCGGACTGACCAGCATCCCGATCAGCAGGATGTACACCGGCAGGCGGGCCGAACATGTCATCAACGGCGCGGCCATGCAGGTGGCGAGCCGGTCTCGTGACGACGGAATGGTGCGGGTGGCCATGATGGCGGGCACTGCGCACGCCAGCGATGACAGCATCGCCACGAAGGCGCGGCCGTCCAGTCCGGTGGTCGCCATGATGCGGTCCACCAGGAACGCGGCGCGCGTCATGTAGCCGATGTTTTCCAGCAGCGAGATCAGCAGGAACATCAGCACGATCTGCGGGATGAAGACCAGGACGGCGCCAACTCCGCCGATCACCCCGTGGCCGAGCAGTCCCGCGATCGCGCCGTTGCTGATGTGGTCGTCCACCAGGGTGCCCAGCCAGCTGAACGACTTCTCGATCAGGTCCTGCAACGGCGCTGCCAGGGTGAAGACGATCTGGAAGAACGCGAACATCACCGCGACGAAGAACAACGAACCCCACACGGGGTGCAACAGCACCCGGTCGATCCGCGCGCTGCGGCGGTCCGGCTCAGGTGCCCGGTACCGGCCGGCATGGAGGATCGAGGCGATCCAGCTCTGGTATTCGGCGTCGTCGGACGGTGGCGGGATGGCGACGCGCTGCCAGGTCTGCGGCGCGGCCAGCAGTGCCCGTAGCGGTTCGAACCCCTTGCCGCGGCTGCCGATCACGCTCACCACCGGGATGCCCAGCGCGGCGGCGAATTTTTCGGTGTCCAGCTGGCCACCGCGGGCCGCAAGTTCGTCTCCCATGGTGAGGATGAGCAGGGTGGGCTTGCCCAGTGCGAGTACCTGCGACACCAGCGACAGCGACCGCTCCAGGACGGTGACATCGACGACCACAGCGAGCGCATCCGGTGCGGTGATGCCAGGCAATTCCCCGCGCAGCAGGTCGGCGACCACCTGTTCGTCCGGGCTGACGGGGTGCAGGCTGTAACACCCCGGGACGTCCTCGACGAGGAACGTCGTCGTTTCGTCCTCGCTGCGGAACTTCCCGGTGCCTACCCGGCGGGCGACGGTGACACCGGGGTAGTTGCCGGTGCGTGCCCTCATCCCGGTGAGCTGGTTGAACACGGTGGTCTTGCCGGCGTTGGGGCTGCCGATCAGCGCCGTCCGGGACAGGCCGGGCGGGGCGGCGACCGCACCCCCGTCGTCGTGGCAGGACGCGGTCATGACTGCTCGGTGATCTCGATCTGGGCGGCTTCCCGGCGCCGCAAGCACGTGTCGTAACCCAGCAGCCGGTACACCGCAGGGTCGCCGAGCGGGGCGGTGCGCAGCTTAATGACTTGGACTCCGGGTCGGAAACCCAAGTGGCGCAGGCGATTTGCAATATCCGGCGCAATGGCTGGGTCGAACGCGACGATCTTGGCGCCGGTGCCGGGAGCCAGGTCGGCGAGGGTCGGCCGGCGGTCCTGACCAGGCCGGGACTTCGGCGCTGATCGCTCCAACCGGCTGTTGGGCATCGTTGGTACCTCCGGATTGCCGACACGCCCGCACGCGGGTGATAACCAAGAGTATCCGTAGTTAGGTCAGCCTCACCAAGGGCAAGGGCGCCAAGGGCTCAGCGGCATATCACGCACAGGAGTTTCGAGGCCGACTCGGCGGTGTTGCGCCCGATGGCTTCGGATGCCACCGCACTCTCGGCGCGTTACCATGACCGTTGCCCCGCACGGGTTGTTGTGGGCCGACGCCGGCCGCGTGAACGAACGTACTCCCGAGGCCACACAGAGTAGGCGGGTGCGCGATGAGCAAACACTACGGTCTGATCGCGTTCACCGATGACGTCCGAGCCGTGCAGCATCAGTACGGCAGCGATGCCTTCTACGATCGCAAACGGGTTCAGGCCAAGGCCGTCCCCGGCGCCGACCCGCTGACCGATGACGAGCGGGATTACCTCGGCGAACGCGACAGCTTCTATCTGGCCAGCGTCGGAGCGACGGGCTGGCCCTACGTCCAGTTCCGGGGTGGGCCGCCCGGTTTCCTTCGCGTCATCGACGACCACACCATCGGCTGGGCCGACTTTCGCGGCAACCTGCAGTACATCAGCACCGGCAATGTCGCCGGGGACAACCGGGTCGCGATCATCGCAATGGATTACGCGCACAAGCGGCGCCTGAAGATCTTCGGGCGAGCCCGTGTCGTTGCCGCCGACGACGACCCCGTCCTGATCGCCCAGCTTGCCGAAGTCAGTTATGACGCGGTCGTGGAGCGCGCCGTCGTCGTCGACGTCGAGGCCTACGACTGGAACTGTCACCAGCACATCACTGCCCGCTTCACCGCCGCGGAGCTTGAACCGCAGCTCGCCTCGTTGCGCCAACGACTTTCAGCCCTGCAGGCCGAGAATGCGGCGCTTCGTGAACAGTTGCGCCCAGATCGGTGACCCGCCACTAAAAGCTGCCCTTCGTGGACGTGCCTGACCGGGTATGGCACGCTCGACACCGTGGGTGACCTACCTGGTTCTCAGAGCGACAGCGCAGCACGCAAGACATCGGGGCCGCCGGTGCGGCCGTTGTCGTCGGACCAGCAGCCGGCAACCAAGGCCGACCTGTATGCGGCGGTGGATGCCATGCGCGCCGACATGCGTGAACTGCTCGAGCAGATCAGCACGCTGATCAAGGACGCGACACAAAAGTAGGGTCGACCGGGTGAAGCCGTTTCGCATCGACGTTCCCGACGACGTACTCGACGATCTGCGCCTGCGGCTGCAGCGCACCCGGTGGCCGGAAGCCGAATGCGTGGACGACTGGAGCCAGGGCATCCCGTTGCGATACACCCGGGATCTGGCCGCCTACTGGTCCACCGACTACGACTGGCGCGCCCGCGAGGCGGCGCTGAACCGCTTCGACCACTTCGTGGACCAGTTCGACGGTCTGGACATCCACTTCATCCACCAGCGTTCGCCGCACGACGACGCCTTCCCGCTGCTGATCACCCACGGCTGGCCGGGGTCGATCGTGGAGTTCCACAAGGTGATCGAGCCGCTGACCAACCCGACCGCCCACGGTGGACGGGCCGAGGACGCCTTCCACGTGGTGTGTCCGTCGCTGCCGGGGTACGGGTTCTCGGGTAAGCCGGGCCGCACCGGCTGGGGTGTGGAGAAGATCGCGCTGGTCTGGGAAGAGTTGATGCAGCGGTTGGGCTACGACCGCTACGGCGCGCAGGGTGGTGACTGGGGCTCGGCGGTCACCAGTCAGATCGGTCGCAATGCCGGTTCGGGGGGCGGCAACTGCGCCGCGATCCATCTGAACATGCCGTTGGGTACGCCCACCGCCGAGACGATGGCCAACCCGACGCCCGAGGAGCAGCAGGCGCTGGCCGCGCTGGCTGAGCACCGCAAGAACGGGACGGGGTATTCCAAGCAGCAGTCGACGCGGCCGCAGACGGTGGGGTACGGGCTGGTCGATTCGCCGGTGGGTCAGCTGGCCTGGATCGTCGAGAAGTTCCAGGCGTGGATGGATTGCGACGGGCACCCGGAGAACGTTCTTACGCGAGATGAGTTGCTGGACAACGTGATGCTGTACTGGGTGACCGAGACAGCGGCGTCCTCCGCGCGGCTGTACTGGGAGAGCTTCAAGAAGTGGGGGGACACCACCCGCGTCGAATTGCCCACGGGCGTCGCGTCTTTCCCGAAAGAGATCCTGCGGGCTCCGCGCCGCTGGTGCGAACCGAACTTCAACATCACCCACTGGACCACCATGCCGCGCGGCGGGCACTTCGCCGCGTTCGAGCAGCCCGAGCTGTTCGTGGACGACGTGCGTAAGTTCTTCGCGACCGTACGCTGACGTGCGTTGCCGCCGGGCATGAATCCGCCGCGCGTCGGGTGTCTCCCACTCGGCATGAGCCGGGTGCCGGCTAGACCACCCGCCAGCCTCGGCGTGCGCGAAACCTCATGTCCCACAAGTACATCCGATAGACAAGAATCCAGGCCCGGTGCGGTATCAGCCGGTCGGCCACCCGCAGCGTCGAGAGCAGCAGCTCGAACCGGGACTGCTGGGACTCCGACCAGTCCAGCCGCATCATCGCCCGGAACTCCGGCGCCAGAAACCCCGTCGTCGCAAACAAGTTGAACGGTCCGGCCAGCGTGCGCAGCGGCCACGGCAGGAACGCCATCGAGGCCACCCCATGCAGGTGTTCCCGCACCGGCGGGTCGATCTGCAGTTCGTCCAACGACCGCTTCCAGTACTCGTCGAAGGCGACCCGGTCGGCCGGCCAGAGCCGCTCGGGCACCTGCAGGGTGGTGCCCAGTCGTTTGGCGTCCTGGTAGACGGCGTCGGCGGCCGCATCATCGAGCGGCCCGTGCAGGAACTCGTGCTGCTCGACGTAGTAGCGGTACAGGCAGGCGGCGACCCACAGCTGCAGCGCGGGATCGAAGGCGCGATAGGCCACCGGGCTCGACGCCGTGGAGCGGACCTGCCGGTGGGCGACGTCGACGGCCTTCCTGATCAGTTTGCGATCGGAGTCCGTGCCGATGGTGGCCACCGCGAGATACGTCCCGGTGGTACGGGCCCGTTTGAAGGGGTGCTTGTAGACGTTGCCGCTGTCCACCGGGCTTTCCAGGACGCCGTACCCGACGCCCGGCCGGGACAGCTGCATGATCACATTCGCCGCCGGCAACAACAACGCCGCCGGGTTCAGCAGGTCGGCGACGCGGCTGACCGGGCGCTTCATCGCGGGTCCTGGCTCATGTCCTCGAGTAGACCACGCGCGACAGCGCCTCGGGTCGAGATCGTCCACGCACGGCACGGTCACTGGCAGACATGGTGTCGGGCGATCCGACGGTTGCGGACCACGCCGTAAGCCAGTTTGACAACCCTAGTTGACAAAAGCTGACTGAGACTTACCATTTGGAATGTCAACTCTGATTGACAATATGTCAGCTCTCCCGGAGAAGAGGGTGAATATGCTCGACGAGCAACTGTTGCTAGCGGCCGGCAGGGACGCCGGAGATGCACACTTCGATGTCGCCGATCGACTTGCGGTGATCAACCTGTTGGGCGCCTACGCCTACACCTATGACCACGACCGCCTCGATGAATTCCGCGCTTTGTTCACCGAATCACCGGAACTGGTCCTGTTGCATGAAGGTCGAGTGTTATCCGAGCGCATCGACGTCGTCATGAAACTGCTCGCCGCCAGGAAGTCAGCGTTCAGGGCCGAACACAACACACGACGCCACGCGGTGAACTCGCTCTGGATGACAAGCCAGACCGACGGGGAAGTGACCGGACACTGTTATGTCCAGGTGTTTGCGATCCGGGGTGGCGGTTCGCCGGTGCCCGATCTGACGGGTTGCTACGACTTCACGGCCGTCAAGCGGCACGGCGTATGGCGGCTCGACCGGTGGGTCGTGACGGTGGACCAGACCACCACCGGTTTGCCCAGCGACCGGCCCTCCGGCGAACCCGGCCGATTAGACGCTCCTAGCGGGGGGAGCCAGGCGTGATCGTGTGCGCAAAAGGCGTGGTTGAGGCCCGTCGCTGCTCGTGATCTGCGTCATTTCATCGGCGCGAGCTGGGCCTGCGCCTGGACCTGTGACCGAGTTCACCGCCGATTAAGGTTAGATCGGCTAGAAACGGGCATCTTGCACACATGTCAATCGAACCGTCAGTCGGCGAGCCCGATGTCTCGGCGGCCAAGTTGGCGAATTTTTTCCAGCTCGGACGCTCTCAGGCCGCGTTCAACTCCGTCCCGGAGATGTGGTGGATGCTGGCTGCGCAGTTCATCGTCCTGATCACCCTGCTCGTCGTCGTGGTGGTCATCTAGCCGCTCATCTGCGGTGTGAGACGCTGCCCGGGTGTTCGTGAAGGCGGGGCAGGCCCGGGTACTCGGCGTCGTGGCGGGTTATCTGGCCGACTTGATGTTCGCAGACCCAATGCGGGCCCATCCCGTCGCATTATTCGGGGCAGCAGCGGCCAAGCTGGAACAGGTCAGCTACCGCGACAGTGAAACGGCCGGAGTAGTGCACGTCGGCCTGCTGGTGGGCGGCGTCGGACTGCTCGGTGTGGCCGTGCAGCGTCGCGCGGGCCCCGCGACGGCCGCCGCGCTGGCGACCTGGGTGTCGTTGGGCGGGACGTCACTGGCCCGTACCGGCAGTCGCATGGCAGGGTTGCTGGACGGCGGCGATTTCGATGGTGCACGACGCTTACTGCCGTCGCTGTGCGGACGGGATCCGGCCGCGCTGGATGAGGCGGGACTGGCCCGCGCGGCGCTGGAGTCGGTAGCCGAGAACACCTCCGACGCCCAGGTGGCGGCGCTGCTGTGGGCCGTGGCCGGCGGAGCGCCCGCGGTGCTGGTCTATCGCGCGGTCAACACCCTCGATGCGATGGTCGGATACCGATCGCCCCGGTATCTCCGATTCGGTTGGGCCGCAGCACGATTGGATGATCTGGCTAATTTCCTCGGAGCGCGGGTGACCGCCGCGCTGGTGGTCGTGTGCGCGCCGTTGATCGGCGGCTCGCCCGTCGCGGCGGTGCGGGCCTGGCGACGCGACGCGAGCCGGCATCCCAGCCCTAACGCCGGGGTGGTCGAGGCCGCGTTCGCGGGCGCGCTCGGGGTGCGACTCGGGGGCCCCACCCAGTACCGCCACGAATTGCAGATCCGGCCGACGCTGGGCGACGGGCGGACGCCGAAGGCAGGCGACCTGCGCCGCGCGGTGCGACTGTCACAGCTGGTGCAGGCAGGTGCCGTTGCGCTGGTCGCGCTGGCCGGTATTGCACCGAACATGTTCTCAGGGAGAAGTTTTCGAGGTTCTTCCGCCGTCAGGACACGCTCGTCGACCGCGCTTCAGCGCCGTCGGCCGTAGCGGTCGGCGAGCTTGTCTTCTACGGTCATCGCGGTCGGCTTCGGCTCGGCAACCGCCAACCCCTGCTTGTCCCGGCGCCGTGCGCGTACCTCCGAATAGACGAAATATCCCAGGGCGATCGGTGCGAGGACGCCGAAGAGCACCCATTGAATGCCGTACGAGAGATACGGTCCGGCGTCCAGATGCGGCACTCCGATGACGCCGAGTCCACCGGGCTGGTTCTCGATCAGCTGCAGATAGGACCCCGCCAGCGGCACTCTGGTCAGAGCCGAGACCTGTGCCGTGTTCACCGAGTACACCTGCTGGTAGCCGTCCCGGGTGAACGGGTCCTTGCCCTGCACCGCCGGCTCCGAATCGCGCAGCCGCGCGGTGATGGTCACCGACTGGGTGGGCGCCGGCGGGATCGGCGGCACGTGGGAACCCTGCTCGGGCCGCACGTAGCCGCGGTCGACGAGCACGGTCGGGCCGTCATCGACGACGAACGGCATCAGCACCTCGAAGGCCTGATCGCCGTCCACCACCCGCAACCGGGCCAGCACGTGCACGTCCGACAGATAGTGTCCGGTGGCCGTCACCTGCCGCCACTGAGCGCCAGGTGCTGTCGAATCTTGCTGAGGAAGAAGAGTTTTCAAGGCAACGGCCGGCGTGTTCAGGGAGTCGGCGATCTGCTGATTCTCCCGTGAGGTCCTGGTGTTCTTCCCCAGCTGCCACGGCGCGAGCACGGTGAAACACAGGTAGGTGAACGCGACACACACCAGAATCAGCGCCACCCAGCCCGGCCGCAGCAGGAACCGCAAGCGCCTGACCATCAGCCGTAACCGTTCTGCGCAAGTCTCTCGTCGACCCACGCGTGCAGGCCCGGCAGCGCGGCCTCGATGACGACGAACGCCGTCTCGAAGTCGCTGTGGTCTCCGTAGTAGGGGTCTTCGACGTCGGGGGTGTGGGCGCCCGAGCGGGGATCGAACGAGCGCAGCATCCGCAGCCGGTCGTCCTCCACCCCCAGATCACGGAGCAGTCGCTGATGGTTGCGCCCGAGCGCGATCACCAGGTCGGCGGAAAGGTGGTCGTCGTCCACCTGGGCTGCGCGGTGGTCGGTGGGGTAGCCGTGGTCGCGCAATACCCGCTTGGCGCGCCGGTCGGCCCCTTCGCCGGCGTGCCAGTTGCCGGTGCCGGCACTGGTGACGCGTACGACGTCGCCGAGACCGCGTTCGGAGATCTGATGGGCGAACATCTTCTCGGCCATCGGCGAACGACAGATGTTGCCCGAGCAGACGAACGTCACGTGCAGCCGTGGATCAGACACCCAACGCCCTCCGCAGTTCGTCGATCGTCTCGACGTGGGTCACGCCGGTCAACGCGATCGGGTCGGCGAAGTCGCCCCGCCCGTAGCCCCAGCCCACGACCACGGTGTCGATGCCGTGCGCGGCCGCCCCGTGCACGTCGTGACTGCGGTCACCGACCATCAGAACGCGCTCGGGAAGTGGCTGCAGCTGCGCCAGTGCGTGGGCCAGGACGTCGGTCTTGGACTTGCGGGTGCCATCGGGACTGGCGCCGGCGATGACTTCGAAGTGCTGGTCGAGTGCGAAGTGGGCGAGGATGCGGCGGGCCGTCGGCTCCAGCTTGGAGGTGGCCACGGCCAGCCGCACCCCGGCGGCCTCGAGATCGGCCAGCAGCGGCGCGATGCCGTCGAACAGGCTGTTGATCGCCCAGCCCCGGCTGCCGTACTCGGCGCGGAAGGCTGCGAATGCCTCATCGGCGCGCCCGTCGAGTTCCATGGCGTGGAACGTTTCGTCCATCGGCGGCCCGACGATCTGGGCGGCCAGGTCACCCTCGGGAATCGCGGCGCCGATGTGGGTGAGCGCATGCCGGAAGCTGGCCACGATTCCGGCCGCCGAATCGGTCAGGGTGCCGTCGAGGTCGAAGATCACCAGTTCGGCCTTCTGGCCTGCGATCGAGCGTGTCACGGTGTCCATTGTCGTTGATCGCGGGCGGGCGCCGCCCGGGAGGCGACTCGGCGCGAAAACCGGGCGCGCGGGCTGACCGTTTGTCAGAATTGTGTCGCAACACGCGGGGGCCTGATTTCGGAGGTGCCCCCAGAGCGCGGAGATCGCCTCGCTCGAAATGCGACAACTCGTGGCACTGGGCGCCGGCGCACCGAGCCCCGCCGACCTGGACTTCGTCCTGATCGGTGACCCGATGAATCCCAACGGCGGCCTGCTGCAACGCTTCGTCGGCCTCACCCTGCCGTCGCTGGGCGTGAGCATGGTCGGGGCGACCCCGGACAATGTCTACACCACCACCATCTACACCCGCGAATACGACGGTTTGGCCGACTTCCCCCGGTATCCCCTCAATATCGTCTCGGACCTCAACGCCTTCTTCGGTATCGGCGCGGTGCACTTCGGCTACCCGCACCTGACCCAGGCTCAGGTCGACACCGCCGTCACACTCGGCACGCAGGGCCCGACGATGACCACCTACAAGATGATTCCGACGCCCAACCTGCCGCTGCTGGATCCGCTGCGCGCCCTGCCTTTCATCGGCACACCGTTGGCCGACCTGTTGCAGCCTGACCTGCGGGTCATCGTCAATCTCGGTTATGGCGACCCGGCCTACGGCTGGTCCACGACCGCGGCCAACGTGCCCACCCCGTTTGGTCTTTTTCCGTCGGTGAATCCGGCCACCGTGCTGAATGCTCTGGCGCTCGGTACCCAACAGGGTGTGCACGACTTCCTGGTGGATCTGTCCACCGTCTTCACAGCGCCGCCGTCTGCTCAACCCTTGTGGCCCGATCTGCTGCCCGCGCTGCTGGGTCCGGCGCCGGGTGCGCTGGCGCCGACGCCGGCCAACGTCGTCAATACGGTCGCGTCGATCATCTCAACGGACTACGCCGTCCTGCTGCCGACGGCCGACATCCTCACCGCCGCCGCACTGAGCCTTCCTGTTTACGACGCCGGCCTGTTCTTCAGCGGAATCGAGCAAGGCAGCCTGATTCACGCGATCGGTGACCCGATCGCGGCCAACACGGCGATCCTGACAATGGCCGGACTGTTGGAAGTGCTCTCCATCGCCGAAGCGGGGTATCTCAACGTCGCCGATATCCAGAGCCTGCTGCGCTGATGCCAGGCGGTACTCGGCGCTTGGGCCTTCGCTGCGCGCACTAGTGTTTCTGTGATGGCAGGTCTTGACCCCGTCGCGTCGAGTCGTGTTGCCCGCGCGCGCTATCACGGCGATCAGGACGCCATGCCCGGGATGCTGGATTTCGCCGTCAACGTCCGTCGCGCCCAGCCGCCGTCATGGCTGATGCAGGAGTTGAGTGCGCGGCTGCCAGACCTGGCCCGCTACCCGAGCGCTGACGACGTGCGCAGCGCGCAGGATGCGATGGCCGCCCGGCACCGTCGGGCCCGCGACGAAGTATTGCCGCTGGCCGGCGCAGCCGAAGGTTTCGCGTTGCTGAGCAACCTGCGCCCGCGCCGTGCGGCAATCATCGCGCCGTCCTTCACCGAGCCCGAGGCGGCGCTGAGCGCGGCCGGGATTCCAGTGCACCATGTCGTCCTGCAACCCCCGTTCACCCTCGACGCGGCCTCGCTCGCCACGAAGGTGCCCGACGACGCCGACCTGGTGGTGATCGGGAACCCCACCAACCCGACGTCCGTGCTGCACTCGCGTGACCAGTTGCTCGCGCTGCGCCGGCCCGGACGGATCGTGGTGGTCGACGAGGCGTTTGCCGACTCGATTCCCGGTGAGCCGCACTCGCTGGCCGGTGACGCCCTGCCGGACGTGCTGGTGCTGCGCAGCCTGACCAAGACATGGGGGCTGGCCGGGTTGCGGGTGGGTTATGCGCTCGGGGAGCCCGGTTTGCTGGCCCGGCTGACCGCCCAGCGTGCGCATTGGCCAGTCGGCACCCTGCAACTCGCAGCCATCGCGGCCTGCTGCACCCCCCAGGCCGTCGCCGAAGCCGCCGCCGACGCCGCCCGGTCGGTGGCCGTACGCGCGGCGATGGCGACTGGCCTGCAAGCGGCGGGACTCGAGGTGGTCGACGGCTGCGCGCCCTTCGTGTTGTTCCGTAGCCCCGATGCTGGTCAGATCAGAAATCGGTTGCGGGACAAGGGAATTGCGATAAGGCGCTGCGATACTTTCGTTGGGCTGGACGAAACTTATCTGCGGGCCGCGGTGCGTCCGGAGTGGCCGGAGCTGGTCGAGTCGATCGCTCCCGCAGCTGTGCGCAGCGGTGGCTGCCGATGAGCGTGCGACTGGCCGACCTCATCGAGGTGCTGGACGCGGCGTACCCCCCGCGTCTGGCTGAGTCGTGGGATTCGGTGGGCCTGGTGTGCGGAGACCCCGCAGACGAGGTGCAATCGGTGACCGTCGCGATCGACGCGACGGCCGAAGTGGTCGACGAGGTGCCCGACAACGGACTGCTGCTGGCCCATCACCCGCTGCTGTTGCGCGGTGTCGACACGGTTGCCGCCAGCACGCCCAAGGGCGCGCTGATCCACCGGCTGATCAGGACCGGGCGTTCGTTGTTCACCGCCCACACCAACGCGGACTCGGCCGCGCCCGGGGTGTCCGACGCGCTGGCGGACGCGCTGGGCCTGACCGTCGAGGGAATTCTCGACACCTCACCCGGCGTTTCCAATTTGGACAAATGGGTCATCTACGTCCCGGTGGACAACGCAGAAGGGGTGCGCGAAGCGGTGTTTGCCGCGGGCGCCGGACACATTGGCGATTACTCCCACTGCAGCTGGACCGTCACCGGCACCGGCCAGTTCCTGCCCCACGAGGGTGCCGCTCCGGCGATCGGCAGCGTCGGTGCCGTCGAGCACGTCGTCGAGGATCGGGTCGAGGTGATTGCGCCGGCCCGGGCACGCGGGGCAGTGCTGGCGGCAATGCGCGCCGCGCACCCCTACGAAGAGCCGGCATTCGACATCCTCGCGCTGGAGCCACCGCCGGCCGGGACCGGACTGGGCCGCATCGGCTCGCTGTCGCGGCCCGAGCCGTTGCGTGACTTCGTCACGCGCGTCAACGCCGCCCTGCCACAGACGTCGTGGGGGGTGCGCGCGGCCGGCGACCCGGATCTCCCGGTATCGCGAGTGGCGGTCTGCGGGGGCGCCGGCGATTCGTTCCTGGGTGCGGTAGCCAAGGCGGACGTGCAGGCTTACGTCACATCCGACCTACGGCACCATCCTGCCGACGAGCATCGCCGGGCCTCAGCGGTGGCCTTGATCGATGTCGCGCACTGGGCCAGTGAATTCCCGTGGTGCGCCCAGGCGGCCGAAGTGCTGCGATCCAGATTCGGATCGTTGCCGGTGCGGGTATCCACCGTCCGCACCGACCCTTGGAACGTGATAACTGAGTGCTGAGAAAGAGACGTGGAGATCAGTGATGAAGGCCGATGTAGCACAGCAGCGTTCGCTACTGGAACTGGCGAAGCTCGACGCTGAGCTGTCCCGGCTTGCGCACCGCAGCACTCATCTGGCCGAGCGCGCCGCCTATGAGCGGGTGCGCGGCGAACACACCGCGGCCAGCGACCGGCTCGGTGCCGTCCGAATCGCGTTGGAGGACTTGGACGCTCAGATAGCACGTCTCGAGGCCGAGGTCGACGCGGTACGCAAGCGGGAAGACCGGGACCGCTCGTTGCTCAGCTCGGGTGCCACCGACGCCAAGCATCAGGCCGACCTGCAGCATGAGCTGGAATCCCTGCAACGTCGTCAGGCCACCCTGGAAGACTCGCTCTTGGAGCTGATGGAGCGCCGTGAGGAGTTGCAGGCGCAGCAGGACGCCGAGACCGGGACCACCGATCTGCTGCAGTCCGAATTGGCCACCGCCCAGCAGGCTCTCGACGGCGCACTCGCCGAACTGGAAGCGACCCGCGCCGAGCACGGGTCGCGCCGAGACGCCCTGAGCGCCGGCCTGAACTCCGACCTCTCGGCGTTGTACGAGCGGTTGCGTGCCGGAGGAGGGCCGGGAGCCGGGCAGTTGCAGGGTCACCGGTGCGGCGCGTGCCGGATCGAGATCGGTCGCGGCGAGTTGGCCCGCATCACCGCGGCCGCCGAGGACGAGGTGCAGCGGTGCCCGGAGTGTGGCGCGATCTTATTGCGCATCAAGGGTTTTGAACAATGAAAGTGGTACTCGAGGCGGACGGCGGGTCGCGGGGTAATCCCGGGCCGGCCGGGTACGGAGCGGTGGTGTGGAGCGCCGATCGCCGGACCGTGCTGGCCGAGACCAAACAGGCGATCGGACGCGCCACCAACAACGTCGCTGAATACCGGGGCCTGATCGCCGGCCTGGACGACGCCCTGAACCTGGGTGCCGTCGAGGTTCAGGTGCTGATGGACTCCAAGCTGGTGGTCGAGCAGATGTCAGGGCGGTGGCGGGTCAAGCACCCGGATCTGGTGGAGTTGCACGGCCAGGCGCGCACCCTCGCGACACAGTTTCGCCGGATCAGTTTCTCCTGGGTCCCGCGCGAGCAGAACGCCTATGCAGACCGGCTCGCGAACGAGGCGATGGACGCGGCGGCGCTGACTGATCGCCGGGTGGACAAGGTGGCCGTGCCGGTCACCGAAGCGGCGCGGCAGGCCGCGGCGGAGGAGGTCCCGTCCGACGCGAACAAGGGCCCGGGTTGGACCGGCGCGCTCGGCAACCCCACCCGGTTGCTGTTGTTACGGCACGGGCAGACCGAGTTTTCGGCGCAGCGCCGCTATTCCGGGCGCGGCAATCCGCCGTTGAACGAAATCGGTTGGCGGCAAGCTGGTTTGGCCGCGCGCTACCTTACCCAGCGGCGCGGGATCGCGGCGGTGATCTCGTCGCCGTTGCAGCGGGCCTACGACACCGCGACGACGGCGGCCAGGGCGCTCGGCCTGGAAGTCACCGTCGATGAGGACCTGATCGAGACCGACTTTGGAGCGTGGGAAGGCCTCACTTTTACCGAGGCCGCCGCGCGCGACCCGGAATTGCACCGGCGATGGTTGTACGACACCGGTGCGTTGCCGCCGGGTGGTGAGAGCTTCGACGACGTGCTGCGGCGGGTCCGGCGTGGCCGCGACCGGATCATCGCCAACCACCCGGGCGCCAATGTGCTGGTGGTCTCCCACGTCACGCCGATCAAGTCGATGCTGCGCATGGCGCTGGACGCCGGGTCGGGCATCTTGTACCGGCTGCATCTGGATCTGGCCTCGTTGAGTATCGCCGAGTTCTATCCCGACGGCGCTTCGTCGGTGCGCCTGGTGAACCAGACGGGATATCTCTAACCGACCTCGACGCGCGGGTAGGACTCGACATACTGCTCGCCCGCCACGCCCGTGTAGGTACAGGTGCGCCCCAGCAAGTCGACGTCGTAGTGCACCACGCCGGCCTCCCAGCATGATTGGGCGAACTGCGGGTAGGTGCTGTCGCCGGCCTGATCGGTGCGGATCGCGGTGACCACCGCATCCCGGTTCCAGGGCGCCACGTCGGCGATGCCCGCGACGACCGGGTCTCCTTGCATCACGACCGGTCCGTCGTCGGTGAGGTAGAGGGTGGAGCCCGACGGGATCGAGTGGTGGTATCGCTTCACCCCAGCCTGGCGCAGCACCTCGGCCAGGTAGGGAAACCCGTGTGATCGCGGCCGCAGTGCCGCCGCCCGCTCGTGTGCGTTCTGAAGATTAATGATTGCGCTGCTCACGTTTCTGCTCCAATCTGGCAGTGACACCATATTGCTAAATTGACAACATATTGTCAAAGGAGTGCGATGGCCGACGATATGGCCCTGCTGGTCGCCGACATCTACGAGGCGGCGGGTGCGCTGCGCAAGTCCGGCGAGGCTGTCGCCAAAACAGCAGGCCAGACGCAGGCTCGCTGGCAGCTACTCAGCGCGATCTCCGATGATGCGACGCCGGTGCCCCGTGCCGCCCGCCGGCTCGGCGTCTCACGGCAGGGAGTGCAACGCATCGCCAACAACCTGGTCGACGACGGGCTGGCGCAGTGGGCGCCCAACCCCGACCACCGCTCGTCGCCGCTGCTGATGCTGACCCCCGACGGTCGACGGACATTGGCGGCCATCACGGACCGGTCGTGGGCGGCGCACCAGGCGCTCACTTCCGACATCGCGGAAGCTGATATCGCGGTTGCCCGGAATGTGTTGCAGCGCTTGACTGCTGCGGTCCGCCAGATCTAATGAGCTAGGCGGCGTCGTGAAAGATCAAGCCGAGTGCAAAACGTTCACCGGAACGAACCGTCGAAATGCCGTGGCGCACGGGTGCGGCCGACCAGCCGCGGCTGGAGCGCACCGGCCGGTCGCGAGTGGTGAAGACGTACCCGTGCCCCTGAGGCAACTGCGTTGCGGTGCCTCGGGATTGCGCCCGAAATCGCTGTTCGACGAGCAGGAATTCCCCACCGGTGTAATCGACAGCGGGTTCACTGAGATTGATCACCACCTGGAGTGGAAAAACCAAGTCCCCGTACAGGTCTTGATGTAGGGCATTCCAGTCGTCGGCGCCGTAGCGCAACATCAGGGCCGTCGATCGCGTCTGGCCGGCGCGGTGGCAGGCCGTCAGCCAATCGTCGAGGCTGTCCGGCCACGGGGTGGCGCGGGCCAACTTGGTCCACCAGTCGCGGGCAATCGGCAACAGCCGGGGATAGAGGGCCTGCTTGAGCGCTTCGATCGGCTCGGGGTACGGAGCGCTGAAGTAGCGGTACTGTCCGGCTCCGTACCGTTTCGGCGCCATGTCGATCGTCTTGCGGAACAGGCTGTCATCGGCGTAGAGGGCACGCAGCAGGTTCGCCTCGCCGGCCGTCACCAACCGAGGCAACAGCGCGCCGCCGTATTCGTCGAGTTCCGTTCTGATCGCGCTCCAGTCCGCGGAGTCGACACGGGTGTCCCACCGGGTCATTGGGCCGCCTCCCGTCGTCGCGTGCGTGGTCGAACCGCGCTGTCCACGATAGGAGACCGGACCTGGCCTGTGCCCTGTTCAAGGGGTACCGTGTTCGTCGCGGACGAGTTGGCTGGACGGCCGCGGCTCGAGTCGGTCCGAGAGGTGCCGATACGAGTCGAGGAAAGTCCGGACTTCACAGAGCAGGGTGATTGCTAACAGCAATCCGAGGTGACTCGCGGGACAGTGCCACAGAAAACAGACCGCCACCGCTGCGGTGGTAAGGGTGAAACGGTGCGGTAAGAGCGCACCAGCATCCCGGGTGACCGGGGTGGCTAGGCAAACCCCACCCGAAGCAAGGCCAAGAAGGCCGCACCAAAAGTGCGGCCGCGCAGACGTTCGAGGGCTGCTCGCCCGAGTCTGCGGGTAGGCCGCTCGAGGCACCCGGCAACGGTGTGTCCAGATGGATGGTCGTCGCCGTGCCGCCGTGGATTAAAGCCGCGGCGGTGGGGAACAGAATCCGGCTTACAGGCCAACTCGTCCGCCTTCTGCGCTCAATGCCGGCTGTCTCTCAATGCCGGCTCTTGCGCACCGCCTTGTCCAGCTTGTGCAGTGCCGAACCCAGCTGTTCGCGACTGACTTCGGCGATCTCGCTCTCCTGCCGGTAGAGCAGGCCGTAGGTGAAGGTGTCTTCGCCCGCGAGGTGCGCCGCGTGGGCCTGGGACAGCAGGTGTTCGCGGCTGACCACGCTGTCCTGGTGATCGCCGAGTACGGTCTGAATCGCCTTGGCTTGCTGCGCAACCTGACTCGCACCGGTGGCGGAAGCGGTGTAGCGCAGGCGCTTGGCCCGCTTGCGGATCACGTGCAGCGTCTCATCGGCGTCTTCGGCGTGTGCGGCTTCGGCGGCCTTGAAGGCTTTGGTGGCCTTGCGGACGCGCTTGTAGGCCGCATCGATGGTCACCGGACGCGGTTCCTGACCGAACGCGGTGGCCGGAGGCTCGGCCACCATCGCGTCGAGTGCGTCCAGCAGGCGGAAGTACCGCTTGGAGCGCATCGCGGCCAGCGAGCGCCGAAGACCGAGCTGGTAACGGCGCTGGGCTCCGTTGACGAGCCGCTCGGCCACCGGTCCGCGAACCAGTTCGGGCGCCAACCGACTCAGCTGGCGCTCGTAACGCTCGGCGAGTACTTCGGCGTCGCGCGCCACACCCAGGATCCCGGCCAGCTCGCGCAGTTCGTCGAGAACCCATGCGCCGTCGGCCAGTCCGAACGAGTCCTGGGAATCCTTGAGCAGGCTGCGGATCTTGCGGATGGTGACCCGCATCTGGTGGACGGAGTCGTGCGCGTCCGCGCGCACGGCACGGTCCCACTTCAGCAGCTCCTCTACCTGCTCGGCCACCGCGCGGTGCACCGGATCGGATGGGGGAGCGGGCGTCTGCTTGGCCGGACCATCCGAGTCCAGCACCCGGCTCAGCTTCGAGCCGTGTCCGGCGGGGGAGGCGCCGGCGTCCAGCAACCGATTGCTCAGCCGATTCAGCAGCTCATGGCCGGCCGAGCGCTTCTTGTCGGAGTCGGCATCGAGGACCTCGACTTCCCATTCGCGCCACTGCTGCTCGGCGGGGCCGGTGTCGGAGTCGCTGGAGGCTGACCATGCGGTGACGTGGTCGTCGGAGAACTCCGCCAGCGCGTTGCCCTTGTCGTCGTAGAGGACCTGGCTTTCGCGCCGGGTGGTGATGCGTGCCACGGGTGCGACCGGGTGGTCGCGCACGATGGCGAGCACCACGTCAAGCAACTCGGCCGGCACCGTGTCTTTGACGTCGGATGCGTCGATCGGGGCGTGCACCTCGGTGCGCGCGTCCGCTCCCGCAGGCAACTTCAGGTGCCAGCCGGCGTCGTGTCCACCGGTGCGCCGGCGCAGGGTGATGCGGTTGCGCGCCAGGTCCTGCGTCGCGGTGTCGAAATAGACCGCGTCCAGTTCATGGGTGGGGGATTTGTCCACGCGGGACACCGCTGCGATGCCCTCGAACGAGGGGGAGACCGTCGACTCGACCACGTCGAACTTTCGTTCGACCTCCAGATGTCGCGCCGTCTTTGGCGCTTTAGCAGGCATTTCTTCTCCGTGAGAACACGTTGCGGCCGAGCAGAGTGGCTTGTCGGCGCCGAACGATAGGCCCCCATAGCCTGCCACACGGAGGTTGCCGCGCCGCCTACGGCATGTTCGTATCGACGTGCCGGACGTACCACCTATCGTGTGCGATGTGGTACCGGTCGTCGGGACGCCGGTCGCGAGTGTAAAGGAGCTTTCCATGTTGATGACCCGCGTGGTCGCCGGCGGAATCGCTGCCGGCGCGGCAAGTGCCGCAATGCTTTTCGGTGCCGCAGGATCGGCAGGAGCGGACCCGGAGCCGGCGCCGCCGAACTGTACCGCGGCCGACCTCGCCGGAATATCGGCCGGTGTGGCCGCGTCCACCTCGGCCTACCTGTTCGCGCATCCGGACGTCAACGACTTCTTCACCAGCCTGAAGGGTCTCACCCGCGAAGAGATGCGCGACAGGCTGCAGCAATACATGGATGCCAATCCGGATGTGCACGCCGACCTACAGGGCATCCGGCAACCGGTCACGGACTTCCGGGCCCGGTGCGGGGCGCCGGCGCCCACGTCCTAGTCCGGTTAGAAGCAGTGCTCTTCGGCCGGGAACGCGCCGGTGGCCACTTCCTCGGCGTATTGCCTTGCGGCGCGGCTTAATTCGGCACCCACGTCGGCGAACCGCTTGACGAAGCGGGCAGACTTGCCGCCGCTCATCCCGGCCATGTCCTGCCACACCAGGACCTGGCCGTCGCAGTTGGGCCCGGCGCCGATCCCGATCGTGGGGATGGTGAGCTTGCCAGTGATCTGAGTGGCCAGTTCGGCGGGCACCATCTCCATGACCACGGCGAATGCGCCGGCTTCGGCGACGGCGATGGCGTCGGCGATGGTCTGTTCAGCGGCGTCGCCGCGCCCTTGGACCTTGAATCCGCCGAGGGTGTTGACGCTCTGCGGGGTGAAACCGATGTGGGCCATGACCGGGATGCCGGCCGCGCTCAGGCACGCGATCTGCTCGGCGACCCGCTCGCCACCTTCCAGCTTGACGGCGTGGGCGCCGCCTTCCTTCATGAATCGGGTGGCGGCCGCCAGCGCGGCCGCGGGCCCCGCCTCATAGCTGCCGAACGGCAGGTCGGCGACAACCAGCGCGTGCGGGGCACCCCGCACCACGCCGCGGACCAGCGGGATGAGTTCGTCGATCGAGATCGGCACCGTGGTGTCGTAGCCGTACACGACATTGGCCGCCGAGTCGCCGACCAGCAGCACCGGAATGCCTGCCTCGTCGAAGACCCGCGCGGTCGAGTAGTCGTAGGCCGTCAGCATGCCCCAGCGGTGACCTTCCGCCTTCCACTTCTGCAGATGGTGGGTGCGAATCTTGGGCTGGGGCGCTTGAGGGGCTGAAGCGGGGCTGGAGCCGTAAACGTTCTCAGACATCATTGTCCTCAGGTGATGGTCGGGTCGATCCTCGTGGCCCTTGGCTGGGTCCCCGGGTTCGTCTGACGTCCCCAGTCTGCCATCTTGTCAAGATCGATGCATCGTGTGGTGCGCCACGGGTCTTGATCTCAGTCGACCGGACGCGGCCGATAGAGCCAATCCTCGGCCCCGGTTGGTCTTCGGAGGAGCGGGAATTCGGTTCCAATTGCCGGCCCTTTTCGTTGTCGAGCCGGCGCAACGGGTGATATAAGAGAATCGCACCAGAAGCCCGCATGGCCGGTGCAGAATGGAGAGTCGCGACCGCGCAGCTTTGAATACATGACGTCTGAGTATCTGCTGGTCGGTTCTTACGCCGCCGCTCAGGGGGAAACGTCTTGCTCCGGCCTATCTCTATGTCCGGACTGAGCGTTGAAAGCGAAATTGCGCGAAGCTACCTGCCGGTAGCCTTTTCGGCACGACCGCACCGATCGGTCGCAAATTCTGTCGTCTGGCTTGCTGAAACGTGGAGGCAGCAGCCACCGATCAGAATCGCATGATGGCGGGCCGGCAGTGCCCGTTTTGGTCGACCACCTGCCATTATCAATGCCAGCCGTATTTGAACGACGGTATGCAGACTGAGCTGGCTTATTAGCCCGTTGTGCTTGTATTCATAGGCATCAAAGCGCAGGTTAGAGCACCTTTCTTCGATGCTTGAACCCAAACGAAGAGTTCGCCCGACTCGAACAAAATAAATTGAATTTTTCTCGTATCATTTCCCAGTTCATCGAGTAAAGTGCCGACTCGGTTGAGAATGTGCTCAGCTTTGAGCTGAGCCTGGCGAAGGGAAACTCCCGATGACCTCTTTCGTGTTGGCCTTGCCCGCAGACATCAGCGCGGCATCTGCTGATCTGACCCGCGTCATGACGACGATCGGGCAGGCCAAAGCGGCGGCGGCCAGCTCGACAACGCAGATCGCCGCTGCCGCTCAAGATGAGGTGTCGGCGGCGGTCGCGAACCTGTTCGGCGAATTCGGTCAGGAGTTCCAGGCTCTCAGTGCGCAGGCGACGTTGTTTCACGAGCGATTCGCGGCAGCGGTGAGCTCTGCGGGGCTGGCCTACGCGGGCGCCGAGGCCGCCGCGGCATCGCCGCTGCAGACGTTCGAAGACGTCATTTTGGGTGTGATCAACGCGCCGACCAACGCTCTGTTGGGGCGTCCGCTCATCGGCAACGGCGCAAATGGTGCGCCTGGTCAGCCCGGTGGCGCCGGGGGCCTGTTGTACGGAGACGGCGGCAACGGGGGTTCCGGTGCCGCGCCCGGGCAGGCCGGCGGGGCCGGCGGCGCAGCGGGTCTGTTCGGTAACGGTGGTGCCGGAGGGGCCGGTGGCATCGGCGCGAGCGGGGGAGCGGGCGGCTCCGCGCTGCTCTTCGGCAATGGTGGTGCAGGTGGTGCCGGTGGCGTCGGGCCGGGTGGCGGCTTCGGCGGGGTCGGCGGCAGCGGGGGCGCCGGCGGGTACCTGGGCGGGTTCGGTGGAGCCGGCGGTGTCGGCGGCGCTGGCGGCGCAGGCACGGGCCCGACGGGCGCCGGCGGTACCGGCGGAGTGGGCGGCGCTGGTGGTGCCGGCCGGACATTGATCGGTTGGGGCGGCGGCGCCGGCGGCGCGGGTGGTGTCGGGGGTGCGGGCGCGTTGGGTAACGCGACGACCGGCTTGGCCGGTGGCGTCGGCGGTGCTGGTGGTCAGGGTGGTGCTGGTGGCAGTGAATTCGGGCTGTTCAGCATCGCCGGTGCAGGGGGCGCGGGCGGAAACGGTGGCGTGGGCGGCGACGGCCTTGCCGGAGTCAACGGTGCCGCATTCGGAATACCGGGCGGTGTTGGTGGCGACGGCGGAGCTGGTGGTAACGCCGGCCTGGGTGGTGCGGGCGGGTCCGCCGTTCTGGGATCCGCTGGCGCGGCAGGCTTGGCGGGTATCGGCGGGAACGGGGGTCATGGCGGCGGCGGTGGCGCCGGTGGTACGAGCGCCACGGGTGTCGCGCTGGATGGCGGTAGAGGCGGTGACGGTGGTGCCGGCGGTGCGGGCCGGATTGGCGGTACCGGCGGCGACGCCGGTGACGGTGGTGCCGGGGCCGCCGGTAATCCCGGTGGGTCAAAGATTCCGGGTGCTACCGGCGGTGATGGCGGCGCGGGTGGCGCCGGGGGTAACGCGTTCGCGGGCGGGACAGCTGGTAACGGCGGGCATGGCGGCAAAGGCGGTATTGGGGGTGCCGGCGGAACCGGATCCGGCTTCGGGAATACGTTCGGCGGCGATGGGGGTGACGGCGGTAACGGTGGGGCCGGAGGCGCTGGCGGGGGCACACCCAACGGCGGGACCAACGGCACCGGTGGCATCGGCGGGAGTGGCGGTGACGGCGGGAGGGGTGGCGACAATTACCACCCGTCGATACGCGTCGTTGGCGGTGGCGGTGGTGGCGGCGGCGCGGGGGGCATTGGCGGCAGCGCCGGCACAGGAACCGGCGGTGGCGGCATTAGCGGTCTGGGCGGTGGCGGCGGCACCGGCGGCACCGGCGGCACAGCGTTTGTCAGCCTTATCGGCAACACGAGCTTCGCCGCGGGCGGCGCCGGAGGCACCGGCGGTGGCGGAACCCTGGCGTCTGGCGGAACCGGCGGCGGTGGCGGTGGGGGCGCTGTCACGCAAGGCACGGGATCGCTGGTTGCCGGTGGTGGCGGCGGTGGGGGCGCAAGTGGGGTTGGCGGGGTGGCAGGCAATGGCGGACAGGGCGGCAATGTGCAGACCTCAACCAGCACTAACAGCGGCGGGTCCGGCGGCGCTGGCGGGAATGGTGTCGGCGGCGGTGGCGGCAGCGGCGCCTTCAGCGACACCTTCGCTCGCAGCGACGGTAAGCCGGGTAGCGATGGTGCCGCCGGCGGGACAGGGGGGCCACCGGCCGGCGGTGCCCAGAACCCGGGTGGCAATGGTGGCACAGCGGGTAACGGAGGTGCCGGCGGCGGATCCTTCAGCACGGTAGGTGGCAAAGGACACGACGGGCGCGCGTGACCGCTGCCAGAGAATCTGGTGTTGGAGGCCCATCCAGGCTGTGACGCGGCTCGGCGCCCGGTAATCGGCCGCTAACCTGCGTCTTGTGTCGGCTCTGGCAGCATATGGTGCCATGTGCCCAACTCGCCGCGACAAGTTCGCGCGCACGCTGCTGATCTGGACCGCGCTGGCCTCCGTGGTGCTGGTCCTGTCGGGTTGTGTGCGCGTCGTCGCCGGCAAGGCGCACATGTCCGAGCCGCGGCTGGGCCAGCCCGTGGTGTGGACGCCGTGCCGCAGCTCGAATCCGAACGCGAAGATTCCCGGCCACGCCATGTGCGGCAAGCTCGCCGTGCCCGTCGACTACGACCACCCCGACGGTGACGTGGCGTCGCTGGCGTTGATCCGGTTCCCGGCCAGCGGCGAGAAGATCGGCTCGCTGGTCATCAACCCCGGCGGTCCCGGCGAATCCGGAATCGAGGCCGCGCTGGGCGTCTTCCAGAGCCTGCCCAAGCGGGTGCACGAACGGTTCGACCTGGTCGGCTTCGACCCGCGCGGCGTGTCCAGCTCGCGCCCGGCGATCTGGTGCAACTCCGACGCCGACAACGACCGGTTGCGTGCCGAACCTCAGGTCGACTACAGCCAGGCCGGGGTGGCCCGCATGGAAAACGAGACCAAGCAGTTCGTGCAGCGCTGCGTCGACAAGATGGGCAAAAACTTTCTGGCCAATGTGGGAACCGTCAACGTCGCCAAGGACCTCGACGCCATCCGCAAGGCTCTGGGCGACGCAAAACTGAGCTACCTCGGCTACTCGTACGGGACCCGCATCGGGTCGGCCTACGCAGAGGCCTTCCCGCAGAACGTGCGGTCGATGATCCTCGACGGCGCGGTCGACCCCAACGCCGACCCGATCGAGGCAGACCTGCGGCAGGCCAAGGGATTTCAGGACGCGTTCAACGACTATGCCGCCGACTGCGCCAAAGACTCGAGCTGCCCGCTGGGCAACGACCCGAACAAGGCCGTCGAGGTCTACCACAACCTGGTCGACCCGCTGGTCGACCCGGACAACCTGGCGGTGAGCCGCCCGGCGAAGACCAAGGATCCGCGCGGACTGAGCTACAGCGATGCCATCGTCGGCACCATCATGGCGCTGTACTCGCCGAATCTGTGGCATCACCTCACCGACGGTCTCAAGGAGCTGGCCGACGAACAACGCGGCGACACGATGCTCGCGCTGGCCGACATGTACATGCGCCGCGATTCCAAGGGGCACTACAACAACTCCACCGATGCCCGCGTGGCGATCAACTGCGTTGACCAGCCACCGATCACCGATCGCGCCAAGGTCATCGACGAAGACCGCCGGTCCCGGGAGCTGGCACCGTTCATGAGCTACGGCAAGTTCACCGGCGACGCGCCGCTGGGCACCTGCGCATTCTGGCCGGTGCCGCCGACCAGTCGGCCGCACGCCGTCTCCGCACCCGGGCTGGCTCCGACGATCGTCGTATCGACCACCCACGACCCCGCCACGCCGTACCAGGCCGGCGTCGACCTGGCCTCCCAGTTGAAGGGTTCGCTGTTGACCTACAACGGAACCCAGCACACGGTGGTGTTCCAGGGCGAGAACTGCGTCGACGACTACATCACGTCCTATCTGATCAACGGCACCACACCACCCAGTGGCGCGACCTGCTGACCTGTCCACTGTGACGTCTGCGACGACCCGTCGGCGTGTCCGGTCGGGAAATTCACAGTCGGCGCAAGGCGCTGGGAGATCGACACCCGGCCAGACGCGCCGTCCCCTGCGACACCCGGCGCGACGCGCCGTCCGTATCGATTAGTGACCAAGGCGTAATTGTTCCGCGTCCAACCGGCCTATTTGAAGTGAGACGATTTCCGCCATGTTGCGCCTGAGACTGGTGAGCTCGGCGCTGTTGTCGTCCGGACTGGTGCTTCTGCAGTCGTCGGCACTCCCGCTCGCCGCAGCGACCCCCGAACCCGACACCGGCACCGGTCAGGCCCAGGTCCCCGCGGCCGCCACGACCCCGCAACAGAGTTGGGGTCCCTGCAACGCATTCGTCGGCGACACCGCAGACATCCCCACCGCGCGCTGCACGACAGTGTCGGTTCCCGTCGATTACGACAAACCCACTGGGGCACAGGCGAAGTTGGCCGTGATCCGCGTCCCGGCGACCGGTCAGCGGATCGGCTCTCTGTTGGTCAACCCCGGCGGACCCGGAGCCTCGGCCGTCGACATGGTGGTGGGCATGGCGCCCGATCTCAAGAACTCCGAGATCAGCCAGCACTTCGACCTGGTGGGATTCGACCCACGCGGAGTAGGTCATTCGACACCGGCATTGCGCTGCCGCTCGGACGCGGAGTTCGACGCCTACCGGCGCGACCCGATGGTCGACTACAGCCCGACCGGGGTGGCCCACATCGAGCAGGTGTACCGCGAGCTGGCCCAGCACTGTGCCGAACGGATGGGACTACCGTTCCTGGCCAACACCGGCACCGCGTCGGCCGCGCGCGACATGGACATGGTGCGGCAGGCGCTCGGCGACGAGCAGATCAACTACCTCGGCTACAGCTACGGCACCGAGCTGGGAACCGCCTATATCGAGCGGTTCGCGCCCCATGTGCGGGCCATGGTGCTCGACGGTGCCATCGACCCGACGATCAACCCCATCGACGAGACGGTCAACCAGATGGCCGGATTCCAAACGGCTTTCAACGACTACGCGGCCGACTGCGCCAAATCGACGGCCTGCCCGCTGGGCACCGACCCGGCCCAATGGGTCACCCGCTACCACGCCCTGATCGATCCGCTGGCGACCAGGCTGGGCAAGACGTCCGATCCGCGCGGCCTGAGCTACGCAGACGCCACCACCGGCACCATCAACGCGCTCTACACGCCGCAGCACTGGAAGTACCTGACCAGCGGCCTTTTGGGACTGCAGCGCGGAACCGACGCGGGTGACCTGCTGTTGCTGGCCGACGACTACAACGGCCGCGACAAACAGGGCCACTACGACAACGGTCAGGATGCGTTCAACGCGATTCGATGTGTCGACGCGCCGACGCCGACAGATCCCGCGTCCTGGGTTTCAGCGGATCAACGCATCCGTCAGGTGGCTCCCTTCCTGAGCTATGGCCAATTCACCGGCGCCGCCCCGCGTGACATCTGCGCGCTCTGGCCGGTGCCGGCGACCTCGGCCCCGCATGCCGCGTCGCCGGCCCCGCCCGGCAAGGTCGTCGTGGTCTCCACCACCCACGATCCGGCCACCCCCTACCAGGCAGGCGTGGATCTGGCCCGGCAACTGGGCGGCTCGCTGATCTCCTTCGACGGGACCCAGCACACCGTGGTCTTCGACGGCAACCAGTGTGTGGACAGCGTGATCGTGCGTTACTTCCTGGATTTGACGCTGCCGCCGCCGAACCTTCGCTGCCAGGCCTGAGTATCCGCAACGTGTCTGGCGTGGCATCGGTAACACGGATTTAACAGAGCGTGCCTAGTGTGCGGGTATGGATCGGCAGAAGGAATTCGTCCTGCGCACACTGGAAGAGCGCGACATCCGTTTCGTGCGGCTGTGGTTCACGGATGTGCTCGGATTCCTCAAGTCGGTCGCGATAGCGCCGGCTGAACTCGAGGGCGCCTTCGAGGAAGGCATCGGCTTCGACGGGTCCTCCATCGAGGGCTTCGCACGCGTCTCGGAGTCCGACACCGTCGCGCACCCGGATCCCTCCACGTTCCAGGTGCTGCCCTGGGCCACCCGGACCGGCCACCATCACTCCGCGCGGATGTTCTGCGACATCACCATGCCCGACGGGTCGCCGTCGTGGGCCGACCCGCGCCACGTGCTGCGCCGTCAACTGCAGAAGGCCAACGACCTCGGCTTCTCCTGCTACGTGCACCCCGAAATCGAGTTCTTCTTGCTCAAGCCGGGCGCCGAGGACGGCACCGAACCCGTTCCGATCGACAACGCCGGGTATTTCGACCAGGCCGTGCACGAGTCGGCATCCAAGTTCCGTCGCCATGCGATCGAGGCGCTGGAATTCATGGGCATCTCGGTGGAGTTCAGTCACCACGAGGGCGCGCCCGGTCAGCAGGAGATCGACCTGCGGTTCGCCGACGCGCTGTCGATGGCCGACAACGTGATGACCTTCCGGTACATCATGAAAGAGGTTGCGCTGGAAGAAGGTGTGCGGGCCACGTTCATGCCCAAGCCGTTCGGCCAGCACGCGGGTTCTGCGATGCACACCCACATGAGCCTTTTCGAAGGCGACGTCAACGCTTTCCACAGTGACGACGATCCGCTGCAGTTGTCGGAGGTCGGTAAGTCGTTCATCGCCGGGATCCTCGAGCACGCCTCGGAGATCAGTGCCGTGACCAACCAGTGGGTGAACTCCTACAAGCGGCTGGTGCACGGCGGCGAGGCCCCCACCGCTGCGTCTTGGGGCGCGGCCAACCGCTCGGCGTTGGTGCGGGTACCGATGTACACGCCGCACAAGACGTCCTCCCGGCGGATCGAGGTGCGCAGCCCCGACTCCGCGTGCAACCCCTACCTTGCCTTCGCGGTGCTGCTGGCCGCCGGCCTGCGCGGGGTGGAGAAGGGCTACGTGCTGGGCCCGCAGGCCGAGGACAACGTCTGGGACCTCACGCCCGAGGAACGCCGCACCATGGGCTACCGCGAGTTGCCGTCCAGCCTGGACAACGCGCTGCGCGCCATGGAGGCGTCCGAACTGGTCGCGGAGGCGTTGGGAGAGCACGTCTTTGACTTCTTCCTGCGCAACAAGCGCAGCGAATGGGAGAACTACCGCAGCCACGTCACGCCATTCGAGCTGCGCTCCTACCTGTCGCTGTAACCCGGGCGGCAATCACGCCGGAGCGGTTGCGCTACCGTCAGTATCGTGGGCGCCACTCCTTCTCATCGCTTCGCGATGCATCGTCGTCGGCGGGAGTCGTGACCAAGCCCGCGACGCAGCGACCCAGGTTGCCCAGCGTCGGCCGGCTCGGCTTGATGGATCCGCCCGCGGGCGACCGGCTGGCGCAGCTGGGTTGGGACAAACACGACGACCAGGCGCACGTCGATCTGCTCTGGGCGCTCTCGCGTGCCCCCGATGCCGACGCCGCACTGCGCGCCCTGGTCCGGCTGTCCGAGAACCCTGACACCGGCTGGGACGAGCTGAGCATTGCGCTGCTCACCGAGCGCAGCCTGCGCGGTCGGCTGTTCGCCGTGCTGGGTTCCTCGCTGGCGCTGGGTGACCATGTCATTGCCAACCCACATTCCTGGAAGTTGCTGCGCGGCAAGGTCAAACTGCCCAGCCGCGAGAAGCTGAACCAGACCTTCCTGCGCTGCGTCGAGGAATGCTCGGGTGCGCCGGGCACGATCGTGCACCGGCTGCGCTCGGTGTACCGCGACCAGCTGCTGGTGCTCGCGGCACTCGACCTGGCCGCGACGGTCGAGGACGAGCCGGTGCTGCCGTTCGTCACCGTCGCCGCGCAGCTGGCCGACACCGCCGACGCCGCGCTGGCCGCGGCACTGCGGGTGGCCGAAGAGTCGGTGTGCGGCGACCGCACCCCACCCCGGCTGGCCGTCATCGCGATGGGTAAATGCGGTGCGCGCGAACTGAACTACGTCAGCGACGTAGACGTGATCTTCGTCGGGGAGCGCGCGGACGCGATCACCACCAGGGTGGCCAGCGAGATGATGCGGCTCGCGTCGTCGGCGTTCTTCGAGGTGGACGCCGCGCTGCGCCCTGAGGGGCGCCACGGTGAATTGGTCCGGACGGTCGAGTCGCACATCGCCTACTACCAGCGCTGGGCGAAGACCTGGGAGTTCCAGGCGCTGATGAAGGCGCGGGCCGCGGTCGGTGACGCCGAACTCGGCCGGCGCTACCTCGAGGCGCTGACGCCGATGGTGTGGACGGCGTGCGAGCGTGAGGATTTCGTCTCCGAGGTGCAGGCCATGCGGCGCCGGGTGGAGCAACTGGTGCCCGCCGACATCCGCGGCCGCGAACTGAAGCTCGGCAGCGGTGGCCTTCGTGATGTCGAGTTCGCCGCCCAGCTGCTGCAGCTGGTACACGGACGCGGCGACGAATCACTACATGTCGCGTCCACGGTGGACGCGCTGGCCGCGCTGGGCGAGGGGGGCTACATCGGCCGCGAGGACGCGGCGAACATGATCGCCTCCTACGAGTTCCTGCGGCTGCTCGAGCATCGGCTGCAGCTGCAACGGCTCAAGCGCACCCACCTGCTGCCGGAGCCCGGAGACGAGGAGGCGGTGCGCTGGCTGGCGCGCGCCGCGCACATCCGGCCCGACGGCCGCCACGACGCGGCCGGGGTGCTGCGCGAGGAACTCAAACACCAGAACGTCCGGGTGTCCCGGCTGCATGCCAAGCTGTTCTACCAGCCGCTGCTGGAGTCGATCGGCCACGCCGGGCTGGAGATCGTCGGCGGCCGCATGACGTCCGATGCGGCGGAGCGTCAGCTGGCCGCGCTCGGTTACGAGGGCCCGCAAATTGCCCTGAAGCACATGTCGGCGTTGGTGAATCAGAGTGGGCGGCGCGGCCGGGTGCAATCCGTGCTGCTGCCGCGCCTGCTGGACTGGCTGTCCTATGCCCCAGATCCGGACACCGGGCTGCTGGCGTATCGGCGGCTCAGCGAGGCGCTGTCCTCGCAGAGCTGGTACCTGGCGACGTTGCGCGACAAGCCGACGGTGGGCAAGCGCCTCATGCATGTGCTGGGCACCTCCGCCTACGTGCCGGATCTGCTGATGCGCGCACCTGAGGTGATCCAGAACTACGGCGACCGGCCCTCTGGCCCGATGCTGCTCGAGGCCGAACCCGCCGCGGTGGCGCGGGCGCTGGTTGCCTCTGCGGGACGCCACGCCGACCCGGCCCGGGCCATCGCCGCCGCCCGCACCCTGCGCCGTCGGGAGCTCGCGCGCGTCGGCTCGGCGGACTTGCTGGGCATGCTCGAGGTCACCGACGTGTGCGCCGCGCTCACCTCGATCTGGGTGGCCGTGCTGCAGGCCGCGCTGGATGCGACGATCCGGGCCAATTTGCCCGAGGACGGCCGCGCCCCCGCGGTGATCGCGGTGATCGGGATGGGTCGCCTCGGTGGTGCCGAGTTGGGCTACGGCTCGGATGCCGATGTCATGTTTGTCTGCGAAACGGCCAACGGCGCCGCGGATTCGCACGCGATGAAATGGGCCAACTCGATCGCCGAGCAGGTCCGAAAGCAGTTGGGCCAGCCCAGCGTCGACCCGCCGCTGGAGGTCGATGCCAACCTGCGACCGGAGGGTCGCAACGGTCCGCTGGTCCGCACGCTGGCGTCCTACGAGGCCTATTACGCGCAGTGGGCGCAGCCGTGGGAGATTCAGGCGCTGCTGCGGGCCCACGCCGTGGCCGGTGACCTGGAACTGGGTCAGCGCTTCCTGCTGATGGTCGACAAGACGCGCTACCCGCCCGACGGCGTGTCGGCCGAGGCGGTGCACGAGATCCGCCGCATCAAGGCGCGCATCGAGTCCGAGCGGTTGCCGCGCGGCGCCGATCCCAACACCCACACGAAGCTGGGGCGCGGGGGACTGGCCGACATCGAATGGACGGTTCAGTTGCTGCAGCTCCGGCATGCGCACGAGATCCAGGCTCTGCACAACACGTCCACGCTGCAGTCCCTGGATGTCATCGCCGAATACGGTCTGGTCGACCAGGAAGAGGTCGAACTGTTGCGCCAGGCGTGGCTCACGGCGACGCGGGCCCGCAATGCCCTGGTACTGGTCCGCGGCAAGCCCACCGACCAGTTGCCCGGGCCGGGGCGTCAGCTCAACGCCGTCGCCGTGGCGGCGGGCTGGCACAACGACGACGGCGGCGAATTTTTGGACAACTATCTTCGGGTGACAAGGCGGGCAAAAGCCGTGGTGCGCAAGGTGTTCGGAAGTTGACCCAGGATGCCGGAGCGCTGGGCGCCCTGTTCGAGGTGCTCAGTGCGCCCGAAGCCGACCGGGTGACCGCCCTGTACGCACCGCTGGCCGACGCCGTCCGCGACCTCCTCGACGCCACCGTTCGCACCGAGGTCGACGCCGACACCGTCGCCCAGGCCCAGGCCGCGATCGAGGCGGTCACCCGGTCGCTGCGGCAACGCACCCGGCCCGTCGGGGTGAGCTACCGCGTCGACGGCCGTCCGCTGCCGTTGGGCAACGCCGTCGTCGGCGCATGCAACCCGATCGCCCCGCCGCTGGTGGTACACCACGACGGTGGCGGGCGTTGCTGGGCCGACTTCGCGCTCGGCCAGGCCTACGAGGGGCCGCCGAAGCTGGTGCACGGCGGAGTCAGCGCCCTGGTGCTCGACCACATGCTCGGTGAGGCAGCCAGCGAGGGCCTCTCCAAGGCACGGTTCACCGGAACGATCACCGTGAAGTATCTGCGCGGCACGCCCTTGGGTCCGCTGCGCTCCGAAGCCTGGATAGACCGCAGGGAGGGCGTCAAAGTGTTTGCGCGCGGGTTCATTTCGGATGCCGAGGGAATCACCGTCGAATCCGAAGGCGTCTTCATCGAACCGGCCTGGGCGCGCGACGGCGGGAACGGACAGTGAGGTTCTACGTCAGCAGCGCCTTCCTGAACACGCCCGACATCATCGAGATCGCCAAGGCCGCAGACGAACTCGGCTACGACGGGTTGGGCATACCCGATCACGTCGTCAACCTGGAGACACTGCAGACGCCCTACCCGTACACCAAAGACGGGTCGCGTCGCTGGCAGCCCTTCACCGACTGGCCCGACCCGTGGGTGCTCGTCGGTGCCCTCGCGCAGGTCACGACGCGGCTGAAGTTCGTCACCACGGTCTACATCCCAGCCATGCGTAATCCGTATTCAGCGGCGAAAGCCATTGGCACCGCGGCACTTCTGGCGTCGGGCCGGATCGAACTCGGAATCGGGGTGGGCTGGTGCCGCGAGGAGTTCGAGCTGATGGGGGAACAGTTCGCGGCGCGCGGCAAGCGGACCGAGGAAATGATCGACCTGATGCGCGAGCTGTGGTCGCCGGGCTGGACCGAGTTCGACGGCACGTTCTACCACGCGCCGCGCCTGGAGATGCAGCCGACGCCACCCCCGATTCCGGTCTACGTCGGCGGGCTCAGTGACATCGCGTTGCGCCGCGCCGCCCGCTATGACGGGTGGATCGGGGACCTGATCAACACCGAACGTGCGATCGAGGCGGTGGACAAGCTGCGGAAGCTGCGCGCCGAAAACGGTTTGTCGATGGAGGGTTTCACCATCCTGACCCCGCTGACCGACGCGTTCACCGTCGAGCACTACCGGCGCGCCGAGGAAGCGGGCATCACCGGCATCATCACCATGCCGTGGATGTTCTACGCCGGCCCGGAAGCGACCCTGTCCGAGAAGATCGACGGGCTGCGGCGCTTTCGCGAGGACCTCGCGCTCGACGGCTGAGGCCGCCCGCGATACTCCCGATATGGCTTTCACGGTCGTTTTCGCCAACGGAGAAGCCCGTGACTACGGTGCCTTCGACACCTTCGAGGTGACCGACGCGGGCGTGCTGGTCATCTCGATGAAGCGCGAGGACATCAGCCGGCACTTCGTGGCCCCGGGCGCCTGGCTGGAGGTTGTGGAGGTGGTGGACGGAACCCCGGTGCGGATGTCCCGCGGCATCATCGCGCATCGCCCCAAATTCTGAGGCTCCCGGCGTCACTGCCGATACGCCGTCGCGACGGCCAGCCAGTCATCGGTGGCCAGCCGGCTCCTGTTCGCCGGGTCGTAGCGCCTCAGCAGCCCGGCGACACCGATGTGTTCGGTCGATCGGAATCCGTGGCGAGCGAGGAGAGCATCGAGACCGTCTTCGGTGAAGTCGGAGCGATAGGGCTCGCCGCGCCGGGCCACCAACCGGGTGATGCGGTTGGCGCCCGGCCACGGTGTGCGAGCCGAGACGACACCGTCGCGGAGGTAGTCGACGATCAATCGACTGCCGGGTGCGCAGAGCTTCTGCAGGTCGCTCAAAGTCGCGTCGATGGCCTCGGAGGTGAGATACATGCTGACGCCGAGCCAGACGATCAGACTGGGCCGGACGGGGTCGAAGCCGGCCTCCAGCAGCCGCCGGTGTAGCACGTCGTGCTCGAAATCGCAGGATACCCAGACTGTTTGGGCACGTGGCGCGAGCCGCTCGACCACCGGCCGTTTATGCGCCTGGGTGGCGGGTGCGTCGACCTCGAACACCGTCACCGCGGCGTCGGCGAGCCGCAAGCAGGAGGTGTCGAAACCCGCGCCGAGCAGCACCAGCTGGTCGAGGCCCGCGTCGACCGCAGCGGAGCAGGCGTCGTCGGCGTAGCGCACCCGCAGCGCGATGTGGGCGTGCAGGCCGCCCCATACCCGGTCGAACACCCGAAGTGCGGCATCGGCGGTAACCGGGTGCGCCAGTGCGGCCCGCAACGCCGGATGCTCGACGAAGTGGCGTGACTGTGGGTCCTCGATCAGCCGGCGACTGGGTGGGCGCATGGATTCCGCGGCGCGCTGAGCCGCGTTGACCTGCGCCGTCAGGCTTGCCGTCCGGTCGAGACGTCGACGTGTTGCGGTGGGTGCCGTCATGTCTGCGACCTTACGAAAGAACCAGTTCATCGATAAGGTCCAATTCGATGTCTATTTCATGGACCAGTGAGCCCGGAGGGCTTGATCTCCACCTGGACCTGCCACCCGGCCGGGGCCGCCGGGTGGCGCTGGAAAGTGCGCTGCGACAAGCGATCCGGGACGGTCGTCTGGCTCCGGGACAGTGGTTGCCGTCCTCGCGGGCGTTGGCGACGCAACTCGAGATCGCCCGCGGAACCGTCGTGGAGGTGTACTCGCAACTCGCGGCCGAGGGATACCTGCGGACCCGGCCGGGCGCGGCAACCGAAGTGGCACAGGGTTCGTTGGCGCCGGCCCGTGCCAGCGCCCAACCTGCCGCGCCGCGTGTCGTGGCTGATTTCCGGTTGGGCCGTCCGGATCTGAGTATGTTCCCGCGCGAGGAGTGGCTACGTGCGCTGCGGCGCGCTCTGCACGTCACCGCACACGCCGAACTCGGCCCGGGTGACCCGCGCGGGTCCGCGCGTCTGCGTGCGGTACTGGCGGACTATCTGGGCCGGGTTCGGGGCGTGCTCACCAGCAGCGAGCACATCGTGATCTGCAGTGGATTCACCCAGGGCTTACGGCTGGTATGCGACGCGCTGGCCTGCCGTGGTGCCCGATCGGTTGCGCTGGAGAACCCCTGTCTTCCCGACCACCGCGCGATCGCCGAGTCGGCCGGACTCACGGTCCATCCCCTCGATGTCGACGGAAGTGGCGCGAACCCGGACGAATGGCCGGTATCGGCGGCAGCGGCGGTGCTCACCCCGGCCCACCAGGCTCCGCTGGGGATGACGCTCGACGCCCGCCGGCGCACCGCGTTCACCCGGATCGCCGCGGAGCGCGGCGCATATGTCATCGAAGACGACTACGACGGTGAGTTCCGGTATGACCGCCACCCCGTCGGCGCACTGCAGGGCCTTGCCCCCGAACAGGTCGTCTACGCCGGAAGCGCCAGCAAGAGCCTGGCGCCGGGGCTGCGGCTGGGCTGGCTGGTGGTGCCCGGCGGGCTGGTCGAGGCGGTGACCGAGGCCAAGCGGCGGGCCGACCGAGGCACAGATGTGTTGGCGCAGGTGGCGCTGGCGGAGCTGATCGAGTCTGGTGCGCTGGACCGCCACGTGCGGCGCATGCGTCGCCGATACCGCGATCGCCGCGACGCGCTGGTGGAATGCCTGGCCGGCTGCGCACCCGAGATGGCGGTGCAGGGCATTTCCGCCGGACTACACGCCGTGATCTCGCTGCCGGCGGATCGCGCCGAGACCGCTGCGTTGCAGCTCGCACGCAGGCGCAACGTCGCACTGACGGGTCTGGGCCCGTTCTGGCACGGCGCCGGATCGCGTAGCGCAGGAATCGTGGTCGGCTACGGCACCCCGCCCGAGCACGAATATGCCGGCGCGCTCGACCATCTCGGTCAATTGATGCGGGCTGTCACTTCTTGTTGGTGACCTGACGCAGATGCGCAATCTCGTTGCCCCACACCGAGCGGGCGCCGGTGTCACCGACCCGGTAGATCTGGATCATCGACGCGATGCCCACCACCACCGCGAGCACTGAGACGGCAGCTTTGGCGACCCGCCGTGGCTCGTCGGATCGGCGTTCGACCACGTGCAGCACGGCCAGCGCGATGGCGACGACCAGCAGGGCCACGGCGAAATAGACCATCCAGCTGCCGCGCTCCGCGTGTTGCTCCAGGATCGGGTCGGGGTTGCGGCGCAGATCGTAGAGCCACTCACCGGCCTCGACGGTGATCGGCGTCAACACCATGACGACGATCGACAGCGCCACATTGAGCCATACGATCTGCCCGCGGCGCACGGCCGGCCACAACGCGCAGAGGATCTCGAGCACCGCGGTCAGTGGCACCAGCACGACCAGGAAATGAACGAGCAGCACGTGCGCCGGCAACCCGCTGAATACGGTCATGGGGACTCCTGCCGTCGGGGTGTGGGTGCGCCTCCGATCCTGTCAGCCGTCGCTGAGCGGAAACTGTGGGGGTCAGGTGGGGGACTAAGGACTCTTGGCGAGCCTGCCCAGCGGGGCTGACGATTGAATTCGTCTCTGACATGGTGGCGGGAGGATTGGCCATGAATCGCGAAGTCTGCAAATTCCTATCGGGCTTCTTCGGGGCATTGGGCTGGGCGCACGCGGGGTACGCGATGGCGACGTCGGCCGGCCTCGTCAGCGAGCCGACTTTTCTCGGCAGAAGGTGGGGCGTCGGGTACATGTGGACCGAGGCCGCTGTTTACACCGCGATCGGTGCCGGGCTGGGATATCTCGGCTGGTTCGCTGCGGCTGAGGAGACGCTGCCGCAGCCGGCCGATGAACTGACCCGCACCGCTTAGCTGTTCAGCGGGTAAAGCCGGATCACCGCATTCATCGGCTTAGTTGGCGGTGCAGGAATTCGGCTTGCGTGCAAGCGATCTCGTTGCGCAGAGGTTCCAGGTAGACGTCGAAGTGGCCGACCGGATAATGATGGATCTCCACGTTCGGCATGCGCGCCGCGAGCTTGGCCGCGAAGGTGGCTGAAGCCTGTAAATCCCGGTCTGCGAGACACATCAGAACCGGCATGTGCAGTCTTTCAGCAGTCCCGGTGCGGTAGCGAGGCAGGTCGAAGATCATGCGTGGCGCCAACGCGTTACGCCAGCCTACGGATTCGCCGCCGAGTTCGTCGAACGCTGCCTTCGCGTCGGTTTCGGTGAATACCGCGACGTGACCGGGTTCGGCGACCACCGGCACCAGGTGCGGTGCCCGTCCGGCCCGGTCGTGGACGATATCTCGCAGGGCCGCGGCGGTGAATTGTGCTGTGCGCCAGGTGATATCCCAGGTCAGCCGTTGACGTAAGTCACGGCCGCGATGCCAGCCGTCGATGACGGGAACCTGCGCGACCACCGCGGCGATTGTCGGGTCTTCGGAGGCCACCGTCAATACGTGGCCCCCGCTGAGGGAGGTGCCCCACAGGGCGATCCGGGCCGGGTCGACGCCCGAAAGATCCCGCGCGAAGCGCACCGCTGCCCGATAGTCTTCGTGTTGTTCTGCGATGTTGATGACTTGTCGCGGCTCGCCGTCGCTGGCTCCGAAGTGCCGATAATCGAACGCCAGGACCGCCAGTCCCGCTGCGGCGAACCGTTCGGCGTAGTGGGGGAGTCCGAGTCGCTTGGTGCCGCTACCCCCATGTCCCATCACTACGCACGGCGCCTTCTCCTCACCAGTGTCGGGCCGGTAAAAGTCAGCCGCGCAACGTATTCCGCCAGATTCGAAAAAGGCATCCTCAGGCACTGGCTTGGTCCGTTCCGGCGCAACATAGTGGTCCGGTGTCAAGCGTAGGCGAGGTTATCTGAACTGCACCGCGCTCTGCAGTGTGATCTCGGAGATGTCGGAATGACTCCCTCACACCGCTCGGGGCAGGGCACCTTCGACGGGCCGTCCGCGTTCTAGACGAAGTGTTCGAGTTCTGTTCGGGTCTGGTCGATTTGGTCGCAGGCGTACGTCACGAGGGCGTTGGTGGTCATCAGTTCACCCGCCCGGGCGAGCGATTCGAAGGCATGGTCGCCAAGAGTCTCGCGTAGGTGGGTTGTGACTGTCGCGAGTTCAGGTAATGACACCGCAACCATGGGATTGCGCGCTGCGAAACCGGCTATGGTGGCCGCCGGTTCGTAGCGGCGGAGCCGGTCAAGAACGATGGCCAGGGTGGCCAGGGGGTTATGCAACATGCCGATGTTGCCCGATTCGTGGTTGTTGCGGATGGCCACGGCAAGGTAGCCCAACGTCGCCACCGGGTCTCCGTGTTCGGCCTCGATGCCGCACCGCCAGTACGAGAACTGTGTTTCAAAAAAGCGGTTGCCGCTGTCGTGCGAGACGAGCACGCCGCGGCGAAACGCATCGATCGCGCGGCCGGAATCGATATCGCGGAAGGAAAAGCCCCATGCGAAAAGTGCGTAGGCGAGCACCCACGGATTGCCCGTCGCCTCAGCGGCATCAATGAGGCCGTCGGCGGCTGATGTCGCCTCGTCCGTCAGACCGGCGGCGGCCAGAGCGAACACCAGGTTCGCCTTCGCGAAGGTGTTGGTGTCGCCGGTGCGTGCCAGCTGCGCGCGGCACAGCTCCACATACCGATCGGGCCGGCCGACAAACAGATACGCACTGCCGAGCCAGGGCTCACCGAAGTAGGACACGGTGTCGCTGGCAGTCGCGACGACCTCCTGGCCGATCTCGCTGTAGCGCACGGCGTCGTCGAAGCGTCCGACGAGCACGCATAGCGACGCCCCGATACAGACGGCCGCGAGTCGGGGATGTTCGACATCGCGGAGGGCTTCGATGAGTTCTTCGGCCCACGTGATCGGTTCGTAGTTCTCGAGAAAGGGTCCGAGCAACGCCGCGTAGGCCGCGATGGCCGCTGCCGAGTCCAGGTCATCGTGTTCTCGTGCCCAACGAAAAGCGGTGCGCAAGTTGGCCCGCTCGGCCGTGAACCAGTCATACGCCGCACGCTGGTGCGGGCTGTTCCACAGGGCCATGACGTCGGCTTCCCGTCCGGCGAAGTACCGCGAGTGCGCCGTCCACGCCTCGACGGACGCACCGCGGGCACCGAGTTGTTCCTCGGCGAACTGACGGATCGTCTCCAGCATCGAAAACCTGGTGCGCGAAGCGGATCGGTCGGCGAGAAGCAACGATTTGCGCACCAGGGCGTCGAGTATCTCGAGGACGGCGTACTCGTCGAGTTCGGCGGATCCCGCTACCGCGCAGGCGCTGTGCAGATCGAATCCGCCGGCGAACACCGAACAGCGGTTCAACACTGCCTGTTCGGCATCGTCGAGGAGATCGTAGGACCAGGCCACGGCTTGGCGCAGCGTGTGATGGCGTTCGAGGCCGCGCCGGGAGCCGACCAGCAGCCTGAATCGGTGATCTAGACGGTCACGCATTTCTCCGGCTGTCATCGACGCCATCCGCGAGGCGGCCAGTTCGATCGCCAGGGGAATTCCGTCCAGGCGCCGGCAGATCTCGGTGACCGCGGCGGCCTCGCCGTCCTCGACCATCGAGAACCCCGACGCTATGCCTCGGGCACGTTCGACGAACAGGGTCACCGCCGCAGAGTCGATGCCCGCTTCGGCGTCCAGCGGGCGCACCGGCCACACCTGCTCGTCGGGTATTGCGAGGCCTTCGCGGCTGGTGGCAAGGATTCGCACGGTCGCCGAGTGCGCCAGTATCGCGTCGATCAGGTCGGCGGCGGCGTCGAGAACGTGCTCGCAATTGTCGAAGACCAACAGCCGGACCCGGCCCTCCAACGCGGCGGCCACCGATTGGGTGATGGTGTTGCCCGGTTGCTGGGTGATGCCGAGCACCGCCGCGACGGCACTGGGCACCGCGGCCGGGTCGGTGACCGCGGCCAGCTCGAACAACCAAACCCCGTCCGGGAACACATCAGCGAGATGCGTCGCGACTTCCACCGCCAGGCGCGTCTTGCCGACACCGCCCACGCCGGTCAGCGTCACCAGCCGGTGCTTGCCGACCACCGTCTCGACCGCGGCGACGTCGGCTTCGCGCCCGATCAGACTCGTGCCGGTAGGCCGCAGATTTCCCGGACCCGTATCCAGCGCCCGCAACGGCGGAAACTCCGTCCGCAAGCCCGCAGCCCGGACCTGAAACAGGCCGACCGGCACGGGGAGATCCCGCAACCGACGTGGTCCCAGATCGATGAGGTCCACGCCGCTCAGCAGACATGCGGTCGACTCGGCCACCAGGATCTGCCCGCCATGCCCGGCGGCCATGACCCGCGCCGCACGATTGAGCACCACCCCGAAATAATCGGCCTCGCGCAGTTCGGCTTCACCGGTGGCCAACCCCATTCGCACCGGCAGGTCCAGCTTGCGCTGTGCAGCCACCGCAGCTTCCACGGCGGAGCAGGGCGAGGCGAAGGCCGCACAGACACCGTCGCCGGTGTGCTTGAACACGAAGCCGCCGTGGGTCTGGATCGTGTGGTGCAATACCTCGTCATGAGCGCTCAGAGCGGCGCGCATCGCAGCGGCGTCAGCCTCCCACCGACGGGTGGAGCCCTCGATATCGGTGAAGAGGAACGTCACCACTCCCGAAGGAGCAGCGGCCGGCGGAGCAGGCACATCGGCAGAATCTCATAACCGCCGCGCTTGCACCATGGTGCTTGCCGGCGGCCGTTGGTCCCGGCGCCCAAACGAAACCACCCGCGCGGCGATCGGCGAAGCGATCGCGGCGCGGGTGGCTCGTCGCTGTCCTGGCCTACTCAGGCTGTAGGACCGGCGTCGGACTTCGACGTCACTTAGACGTCGTAGTACAGCGCAAACTCGTACGGGGTCGGCCGGATCTGCACCGGCAGGATCTCGTTCTCCCGCTTGAAGTTGATCCACGTCTCGATGAGGTCGGGCGTGAACACGCCGCCCTCGGTGAGGTACTCGTGGTCCTCCTCGAGCTTGTCGATCACCGCGGAGAGCTGAGTCGGTGCCTGCGGGATGTTCGCAGCTTCCTCCGGCGGCAGCTCGTAGAGGTCCTTGTCGACCGGCGCCTGCGGCTCGATCTTGTTCTTGATGCCGTCCAGGCCGGCCATCAGCATCGCCGCGAACGCCAGGTACGGGTTACCCGAGGAGTCGGGGCAACGGAACTCGAGGCGCTTGGCCTTGGGGTTGCTGCCGGTGATCGGGATACGTACGCACGCACTCCGGTTCCGCTGGCTGTACACCAGGTTGATCGGGGCCTCATAGCCCGGCACCAGACGCTTGTAGGAGTTCACCGTCGGGTTGGTGAACGCCAGCAGCGACGGGGCGTGGTGCAGCAGGCCACCGATGTAGTGGCGGGCGGTGTCCGACAGGCCGGCGTAACCGGTCTCGTCGTACATCAGCGGGCTGCCGTCCTTCCACAGCGACTGGTGGGTGTGCATGCCGGAGCCGTTGTCACCGAACAGCGGCTTGGGCATGAACGTCACGGTCTTGCCGTTGGCCCAGGCGGTGTTCTTGACGATGTACTTGTACAGCTGCATGTCGTCGGCCGCGTGCAGCAGCGTGTTGAACTTGTAGTTGATCTCGGCCTGGCCGCCGGTGCCCACCTCGTGGTGGCCCTTCTCCAGGCTGAAGCCGGCCGCGATCAGGTTCTGCAGCATCTTGCTGCGCAGGTCGACGTAGTGGTCGACGGGCGCCACCGGGAAGTAGCCACCCTTGGGGCGGACCTTGTAACCGCGGTTGGGGCTGCCGTCGGCCTCGTTGGCTGCACCGGTGTTCCACCAACCCGAGATGGCGTCCACCTCGTAGAACGAGCCATTGGTGCGCGAGTCGAAGCTCACCGAGTCGAAGATGTAGAACTCGGCCTCGGCACCGAAGTACGCCGTGTCGGCGATACCGGTGCTGATCAGGTAGTTCTCGGCCTTGCGGGCGACGTTGCGCGGGTCGCGGGAGTACGGCTCGAGGGTGAACGGGTCGTGCACGAAGAAGTTCAGGTTCAGCGTCTTGGCCTGCGTGAACAGGTCGATCTGGGCCGTCTCCGGGTCCGGCAGCAGCAGCATGTCGGACTCGTGGATCGACTGGAAACCACGGATCGACGAGCCGTCGAAGGCCAGGCCGTCCTCGAACACGCTGTTGTCGAAGAACGAGATCGGAATGGTGAAGTGCTGCATGATGCCGGGCAGGTCGCAGAAACGGACGTCGACAAACTCGACGTTTTCGTCTTTGGCAAGTTTGAAGACGTCGTCGGGCGTCTTTTCCGTCACGTGAAGGCTCCTTTACTTGGTGATTCGCGGCCGACGCTAGGGAGCAGTTGTTGCCCGTCAGTCAACCCCGTGTTGCGCAGAGGTTACGTACCACAGCGGCCGCAACAGCGCCCGGTGACCGCCGGGCCCTATTGTGAAGGCCATGGCCCGCAAGATCGTAACTGGTCCGCCGTCGATGCTGAATGGGCGATGCCAACCACGGGCGGCCGACTTCGCCGGACACCGTCGATGACGCCGGAATCACCTGCCGGTTACCCCGGCGAAACGCTCGGCCTGCCGCGCACCGGCCCGGGCTCGGTGGCCCCCATGGGACGCCGCCTGTTGGCGTTACTGGTCGACTGGTTGATCGCCGGCGGGCTGGCGCTGCTGGCGCTGACCTTCGGAGCAATTTCCGACGCGTTGTTGTCGACGGTGCAAGCGCTGGTGTGGCTGGTGATCGGCGCGGTGTCGGTGCGGCTGTTCGGATTCTCGCCGGGTCAGCTTGCGCTGCGTATTCAGGTGGCGGCAACGGACGGCCGGCTGCCGATCGGCATCGGCCGCGCGCTGGTCCGCGGATTGCTGATCTTTCTGGTGGTCCCGCCGCTGTTCACCGATTCCGACGGGCGGGGCTTGCAGGACCGGTTGACCAGGACCGCGGTGCTACGCCGCTGACGCTCACCCGTTGGCGCCGGCGCTGCCGCCCGTTCCTGGCAGCGCGCTGCCCTGGCCGCCGGCACCGCCGGTGCCGCCGCCGGCGCCCGTGTTGAGACCACCGCTGCCGCCGTTGCCGCCGAAACCGATTCCGGAGGCGGCGCGACCGCCGCTGCCCCCGTTGCCGCCCTTGATGACGCCGTTGTCGCCGGCATAACCATCACCGCCGGCCCCGCCGTTGCCGAACCACATCCCGGCGTTGCCGCCGTTACCGCCGGCACCGCCGAGCTGGCCGCCCCCGCCGCCGTCGCCACCGTTGCCCCACAGCACGCCGCCGTTGCCACCGCTACCGCCGTGCGCGCCGCCGGTGAAGCCGAAGCCGCCCAGTCCGCCGTTGCCGCCGTTGCCGATAAGCCCCACCGCTCCGCCGCCGTTGCCGCCGGCCCCGCCGACCCCGGCTACGCCACCGCCGATGCCGCCGAGTCCGCCGTTGCCGCCGAAGCCGAAGAGCAGACCGCTGGTACCGCCACTGCCGCCGGCCCCACCGCTGCCGAATACGCCGTAACCGCCGACCCCGCCGGCTCCGCCGTTGCCGACCAGCGCGACCGAGTTGCCGCCGGAGCCGCCGACCCCGCCGGTGCCACCGACGCTGGTCGCGGTGCCGCCGTTGCCGGCCAGTCCGCCGTTTCCGAACAGGCGCCCGCTGACACCGCCGCCGCCGCCAGTACCGCCCGTTCCGTTCGTGGTGGCCCCGCCGGCCCCGCCGGCCCCGCCGTCACCGATCAGTCCCAGCACGCTGCCGCCGCGACCGCCGGCGCCACCCGCTCCGCCGAGCGTGTTGTACCCGCCGGCGGCGCCCGCTCCGCCGTTTCCGAACAACAGACCACCGGTGCCACCGTTGCCGCCGGAGGCCGCTGCCTGTGTGATGGCGGTAGCGCTCTGCCCGCCGACGCCGCCGGCGCCGCCATCGCCGATCAGTCCGATCGCATTGCCGCCGTTGCCGCCGACCCCGCCGAACCCGGCGGCACCGAGGCCGCCGGCTGCGCCATTGCCGCCGAAGCCGATCACCAGGCCGCCGTTGCCGCCGCTGCCGCCGGCGCCACCGCTGCCCGCGACACCATTGCCGCCGAGACCGCCACCCCCGCCGTTGCCGACGACGGTGAGCGCGTTACCGCCGGCCCCGCCGGCCCCGCCGGTGCCTCCGGCGGCGGTCGCCATGCCGCCGTTTCCGCCGATTCCGCCATTGCCCAGCAGGTGCCCGCTGCCGCCGCCGGCACCTCCGGCCCCGGCAACGCCCGTCGTGGTGTACCCGCCGGCGCCGCCGGCACCGCCGTCGCCGATCAGGCCGAGCACGTTGCCGCCGGCGCCGCCCGCGCCGCCCGGGCCCCCGAAGATGTTGTATCCGCCCGCGCCACCGGCGCCGCCGTTGCCGAACAGCCACCCGCCGGTACCGCCGTTGCCACCGGCCGGCGCCGCTACCGTTCCGTCGCCGGTTTGTCCGCCGACGCCGCCCGCGCCGCCGTTGCCGATGAGCCCGAAGACGTTGCCGCCGTTACCGCCGGCCCCACCGACCCCGCCGGCACCGACGCCGCCCGCGCCGCCGTTGCCGCCGACACCGAAGAGCAGGCCGCCGCTGCCGCCGCTGCCGCCGGCACCACCGACCGTGCCGAGTCCACCTGTTCCGCCGGCGCCGCCAGTTCCGATCAGGCCCATCGCGTTGCCACCGGCCCCACCGGCTCCGCCGGACCCGCCGAGCCCCAGTCCGCCGATACCGCCGGACCCGCCGTTGCCGTACAACCACCCACTGGTGCCTCCGGCGCCTCCGTTCGCGCCCTGTCCGCCGGCTCCGCCGGCCCCGCCGTTACCGAATAGGCCGGCGGCGCCACCGGTGCCGCCGTTTTGGCCGATCGCCCCCGAGCCACCGTTGCCGCCATTGCCGAAGAGCAGGCCACCCGCTCCGCCGTTCTGTCCGGTACCGGGCAACCCGTTGGCGCCGTTACCGATCAGCGGTCGGCCGAGCAACGTCTGAGTGGGGGCGTTGATCGCCCCGAGCAGGTTCTGCTGGATCGTCTGCAACGAGGCGTTGACCGCGTCCGCACTGCCGTAGGCGATGCCGCCCGCGCTCAGGATGCGCACGAATTCCTCGTGAAATGCCGTCGCCTGGGCGCTGACGGAGCGGTACATCTCGCCGTGCCCGCTGAACAGCGCCGCGACGGCCGCCGACACTTCGTCGGCACCGGCGGCCAGCACCTCCGTCGTGGCCGTCGTTGCCGCAACGTTGGCTTCGGTGATTGCGGACCCGATGCTTGCCAGATTCGAGGCGGCCGCCGCCACAGTCTCCGTCGAAACGATCACAAACGACACTGCTGTCCTCCCACCGTAGAGACCCGGCTGCCGACGAGTCGCTTCGAATTTGCCCGAAATATCAGGCGCAAACGTACGGCGAGTTATGGCGAAATTCACACTAGTTTATCAAAACGTTATAAAGAACTTATTACCTTCGACGTCAATGTGAAGCGGCTATACATAAATGGCTTTTCGCGGTATTTGTCGCGTATTTGTAAAACGGCTTTACAGCGCGAAGGTATCCGGCGATGTGCAGAAAACCCAGGCAGTCAGGGGGCAGAGCGGTGTCCGGAATCGGGAGGACGCGAACCCAGCTATGAAAGCGGCGAAATTACCGGTCATTGTCGATTGAATTCAATTGGGCGGGCGGTCGACGGGTTGGACCGCGCTTTGCCGAATTACTTGCGGCGCACCGTACGCTGCACGCCGCGCATTTTTCCGGAGTTTGGCAGCGGGCCCTTTGGCATCATGGCGGCGCCGGCCCGCGACCCGAGCGCGGCCAGCCGGGATTCCAATGTATCCATTTGCTTGACGGTGATATTGGCCGGAAGGCGGTTCAGGTGGCGCTCCAGCTTGGCCAGTGCAACCTCGCCGTCGCCGTTGCCCACGATGATGTCGTAGATCGGCACTTCGCCGACCACCCGGGCCGTACGCTTCTTCTCCTGTGCGAGTAATGGTTTGACGCGAGTCGCCGAGCCCTCGCCGACCAGGATGACGCCGGGCCGGCCGATCACCCGGTGCACCGCGTCGAAGTGTCCTGTCGCGGCCACTCCGGGCGTCACCCGCCACTTGCCCCGCAGGTTGTCCAGTACCCATGCGGCTGCGCCGGTCTGACCTTCGGCCTGCTTGAAAATGCTGCGCTGGGCCCGTCGGCCGAAGATGATGAACGCCACCAGTGCGCCGAGCAGCAGACCGATCGGGATCATCATGATCATGGTCAGTCCGCCGGCCCACACGCCGACGGCCACGCTGACGGCCACGATCAGCACGAACGCGCCGATCATGTACGGCAGCAGGCGCTTGTCCTGCTTGCGCTGCATGTTGAACGCCTGCCAGAGCTGAGCTCGGCGTTGTTTGGAAGCAGCCTTGCGGGCGGCCGCCGCCTCGGCCTTGGCGGCCTTGTTCTCAGCAGCAGTTCGGGATTTCGCCATAGTTGTCAAGGATACGTATGCGCCGGTTATCCGGGCGCCGAGGTTCGCGACGCGCGGGCCTGCTCGTAGAGTCGGCCGGCCCGGTAGGAGGACCGAACCAGCGGCCCGGCCAACACGCCGGCGAAGCCCAGTCCTTCGGCGAATCGCGCGAACTCGACGAACTCATCCGGGGTCACCCAGCGCTCCACCGGATGGTGGCGTGCCGTGGGCCGCAGATACTGAGTGATCGTGATGATGTCGCAGCCGGCGTTGTGCAGGTCGGCCAGCGCGGTGTGCACCTCGTCGGGAGTCTCGCCCAGGCCGAGGATCAGGTTGCTCTTGGTGACCAGACCGACCTCCCGCGCCGCGGTGAGCACGTCCAGACTGCGCTGGTAAGTGAAGGCCGGACGGATTCGCTTGAAGATGCGCGGCACCGTTTCGACGTTGTGCGCCAACACTTCCGGCCGGGACTCGAAGACCTCGGCCAGGCGGGTCGGTTCGCCGTTGAAGTCCGGAACCAGCAGTTCAACGCCGGTCGACGGGTTGAGCTCCTTGATCGCCCGCACCGTTTCGGCGTACAACCAGGCGCCGCCGTCGGGCAGGTCGTCGCGGGCGACGCCGGTAATGGTGGCGTAGCGGAGGCCCATCGTCTGCACGCTCTCGGCCACCCGGCGCGGCTCGTCGCGGTCGAGGTCGGCGGGCTTGCCGGTGTCGATCTGGCAGAAATCGCACCGGCGGGTGCACTGGTCGCCGCCGATCAGGAAGGTCGCCTCCCGGTCCTCCCAGCATTCGAAGATGTTGGGGCAGCCGGCCTCTTCGCACACGGTGTGCAGGCCCTCGCGCCGGACGAGGCTTTTGAGTTCGGTGTACTCCGGACCCATCCGGGCCCGGGTCTTAATCCACGGCGGCTTGCGCTCGATCGGAGTCTGGGCATTGCGCACTTCCAGACGCAGCAGTTTCCGACCCTGGGGAGCGACAGTCACGTACTCGATGCTACGCGGCCGGCCTCGTGATCCCGTACCGGCAACAGACCGTTCAGGGCGTCGCACACGGCATCGGCGACGGCGGCCCGGACGTCGTTGACGGGGATGCGGCGGCCGAGCTCGGCGGACAACGTCGTGACTCCGGCGTCGGTGATCCCGCACGGCACGATCGTGGTGAACGACGCCAGGTCGCAGTCGCAGTTGAGCGCGAACCCGTGCAACGTCGTCGAGCGCGCCACCCGCACCCCGATCGCCGCTACCTTACGGGCGGGCCGGCCGGCAACCCACACCCCGGAGCGTCCGTCCACCCGCCCGGTTTCCAGACCGAGATCGCCACACACCTTGATCAGTGCTTCCTCGAGGACCCGCACGTAGTTCACCACGTCGAGGGGCTCGGCCAGTCCGATGATCGGGTAGCCCACCAACTGGCCGGGGCCGTGCCAGGTGATCTTGCCGCCGCGATCGGTGTCGACGACCGGGGTGCCATCGACCGGCCGTTCCTGGGGTTCGGTGCGCCGGCCGGCGGTGTAGACCGCGGGATGTTCGAGCAGCAGGAGTGTGTCGGAACCGCCGGCGACCCGCGCGTCGGCAAGCTCGCGTTGAAACTGCCAGGCGTCGCGGTAGTCGATCGTGCCGAGCTGCCGTACGTCGATCGGGGCGGGGCTGGACCGGATTGAACCCGTCACTCCAGCGACGTTACGCGAAGCGCCCGCCCAGAGGCTCCAGCACCGTTAATCTGCCTGCCATGGTTCTGCTGCAGATCGTGGACCACGTCGGCTCTGCCATCGACGTCGCAGGAGTCTCGGTGATCGTGATCGGTTGCGTGATCGCCTGTGCGCTCTTCCTTGTACGGTTTGCGCGTTCGCCGGACCAGGCCTACCGCGACCTCCGCAACAACCTGGGACGCTCGATTCTGATCGGCCTGGAATTTCTGGTGGCCGGCGACATCGTCAAGACAATCGTCGTCACCCCCAACGCACAGCACGTCGCGGCACTGGCCGGGGTCGTGGCCATCCGGACGTTCCTGAGTCTCTCGCTGACCGTGGAGATGACCGGGCGCTGGCCGTGGCGGGAAGGTGATTCTGGGACGCAGGCTGCGCGAGGCTAAACGACACCCGCACAGTCGACCGACCGCATCTCCTGCATCAGGGCGAGGTTCGCATGCGGGTCAACCGGGGCATCGATGATGTGCACGCCGCCCGCTGCGGCGGCCTCCTCGAGCAGGGCACGGAACTGGGCCGGATCCCGCAGTCGGTGCCCGGTGGCGCCGTAACTGCGTGCCAGGGCGACGAAGTCGGGGTTGTCGAAATCGACGCCGTACCGCTGGTAACCGTCGGCAACCTGTTTCATCGCGATCATCCCCAGGCTCTTGTCGTTGAACACCACCACAATCAGATCCAGCCGCAGCCGCACCGCTGTCTCGAGATCCTGGATGTTCATCGCAAACCCGCCGTCGCCGGTGAGCACCACAACCTTGCGTGCGGGATGGACGAGCTTGGCCGCGATGGCGGCCGGCAGGCTGATCCCCATCGATCCAAGAGCGTGGTCGATCAACATGGTGTTGGGTTGGCGGGCATTGAAATTCCTTGTCGCCCACATCATGTGAATACCGTTGTCGAGTGACAGGATGTCGTCGTCGGCCATGAAGTCCCGCAACGTTGCGATGAGATGGCCCTGCTTGGCCGGAAACGACGTGTCGGTTGCCGAGTCTTGGATACTGCGCCGTGTCTGCTCGGCCAGTCGGAGGAAGCCGTCGTGATCCCAGTCGGGATCAGGGGCCAGCTGTGCGGTGAGCCGTCGCACGGCATCGGCCATCTCACCGACGATCTGAGCTTGGGGGAAGTAGCTGTTGTCGCCTCTGGCGGCAAAGGGATTGAGGTGGATGACGGTCTGGGTGCCGTCGGCCCGCATGAACAGAGTGGGCTTCTCCATGACGTCATGACCGATGTTGAGGATCAGATCGGCGGCCTGGATAGCGCAGTTCGGGTAATCGGCGGGCATGATCGAACACCCGACGTAGCGGGGGTGATCCTCGTTGGCGACGCCTTTGCCCATCATCGTCGCGACGAATGGGATCTGAGTCTTGTCGATCAGTTCCCGCACGGCCGCCGCGACCTCGGGGCGGTTGGCGCGGGTGCCGCCGCCGACCATGATCAGTGGCCGGCGTGCCTGGTGAATCAGTTGGGCCGCGGCGTCGATGCTCTCCTGGGTTGCAACCGGGATCTGGCTGTGCCGGCACGGGACTGACGGGCCGAGTTCGGAATCCCGGGCCACATCGTCGGGCAACTCGAGGTGCGCCGGACCCTGACGCCCTTCCAGTGCTGACATCATCGCCTGGCGCACCAGCGACCCGGCCATCGGACCGGATGGGATCTTGGCGGCGAACTTGGTGATCGGGCGCATCACATCGACCACGTCGACCAGCTGGTACTGGCCCATCCTGTTGTCGCGCACCGCCTTCTGCCCCGTGATCACCAGCATCGGCATAGCCGCCAAATAGGCGTGGGCCACCGGCGTCGTCAGGTTCATGGCACCGGCGCCCAGGGTCGACATGGCGACGGCGAGCTTGCCGGTGAGCCGCCCGTAGGCGGCCGCGGCGAAACCGGCGGCCTGTTCGTGGCGAAAGAGCACGAAAGTGATCCGGCCGTCTTTGCGGAGCGCCTCCATGAAATGCAGGTTTTCATCGCCCGGAATGCCGAAGACGTACTCGACGCCTTCGGCGGCCAGGGCGGCGACCAGCTGTTCGCTGGTGTTCGCCGGCGCGCTCACAGTTCGCCGCTGCCCTGACTGAGGACTGTCTCGGGGTCTTCGCGCTTGAGGCTTTCTTTGGCGGCGTCCATCTTGTGCATGATGTTGCGCGCCTTGGTCAGGATCGCTTCGGCCTCACCGCCCGGAATCACCACGGCCGTCGAACCTTTGGCGAAGATGACGTCGCCGGGTACGACGGTGACGCCACCGACGGCGATCGGGACGTCGGCCAGGTAGGGCTGGACTTCGTTCCCGCCGGCCCGCACCGTCTCGCCGCGGCTGTAGGTGGCGAACCGGTAGGTGTTCAGCTCTTCGTAGTCGCGGAGCTTGCCATCGGCGAGAATGCCTGCCATGCCGAGGTTTTCCACCCGGCTGAGCTTGGTGCCCCCGCCCAGCGACGTGTGTTGATAGCCGTTGGAGGCCATCACGAGCACCGCCCCAGCGGGATCATGTTTGGCGACGGCCCGGTAGATGGCCGGTCCGAGGCTGTGCCGCTCCGGATCCATCAGATCCTTCCGCACCGGCAGATAGGAAATCGTCACCGCCGGGCCGACGAGGACCCGGCTGGGATCGGGGCTGTCGAGCTCGATGATGTGAGCACGGTGCGCATGCGTCATCGTCATCGCGTCGACCACGTCGGCCACTCCGAGACCCGCAACCAATTCGGTCAACTCCATGCTTTCACCTCTCCAATCAGCGGATGTTTTCTTGGGGACCAGCTGGCAGCATCCGCAGCAGCAGACTCACCACCGGAATCATGCGGCCCATCGCATGAGGTATCAGCTGCTCCAGCGAAGCCCGCACGGCTGCCGTCGTAGCGGGGTCGGGAAGGCCGGTACGGCCCAGGGCTCCGCTGACTGTGACGCCGCGGCGCCTGGCGTCATCAACCACACAGTCGACGGCGGTGAGCAGCGACCCGCTGTCGTGCAGCGGCTGCAGGGCCGCGTAGTAGAGCACCAACATGCTGGGCCAACGGGCCAGATTTCTGGGCAGGCTGACCTGCAGGGTTTGTTCCTGCCCGCGCGCTCCGATCAGGTTGACGCTGCGCACCAATTCCGCAACATGGGTCGGCATCTGGTCGAAATTCAGTGGCGGAGGCACAGGTAGCGCCGAAGGTGCACGGGACGGTGGGCGCACCGGCGGGCACGGCGATGGTGTGGATCCGTTCAGGCGGGCCAGCACTGCGCAAAATGCCACCGTGTTCAGCGGGTTACCCCTGTCGTAGCCGGAAAGGGTTGCTCTGATCGCTATTTCTTGATCGGCGTCAATTCCGACCGCACGGAGCGCCGCGGTGGAGAACCGGGGCACCGGCGGCAGATCCGGTGCGGCGCGCAGCGCGTCGGCCTCCGAGTACACGGTGCCGTTGGCGAACAGCGGCTTCATCGTCGCCCAGGTCCACTCCAGGCCGTCTGGAACGGACGCCAGGTGACGCCACACCAGGTTGACGAAAGACATCCCCAGGGTCTTGCGGATGTCGTCGTAGAGATCGGCGACGCGCCCGGTCGCGTCGGCCTCGCTGATACTCGGGAGCGGATCACCCTGCATTGCCGCGTCGCTGCTCGACGAGTGCTCAGTCCGGCATGTTCTCGCGCAGGTAGCTGATCGCAAGCTTCATCGCGGCGGCCTTGACTTCGTTGCGCTGCATCATGATCGCGTTGTGCCGGGCGATGTTGACGGTGTACGGGTTGTCCCGCAGCAGCTTCGCGCCGAAGAGCAGGTTGAGCGCGGTCAGTTCGGCGTTGCGCCGCACATACGGCGACAGTTCGCCGCCCGCCTCGATATAGCTGGCTCCCGGCCCGGCATCGCCGACCCAGTAGAGATCGGTGTTGGGCGGCACGGTCACTCCGAAGTGCAACAGGTTGGCGAAGGTGTTCGCGACGCAGTCGTGGCTGCCGTCCTCGTTGCCGGTGACCACACAGCCCGCGACCGTTCCGTACAGCGGGAACTGGCCGGTGCGCTCACACATCACCGTCTTGGTGGTGCCGTCCAGACGCTCGATCACGCGCTGCATCACCGACGACCGCACGCCCATCCAGATCGGCATGGCGGGCACAATGATGTTGCAGCGCTTGACTTTTTCCAGAATCATCGGCCATTCGTCGCCGTCGCCTTCGTCGTTTCCGATACCGGGCTTGACGTTGTAGTCCACGACGCGGACGATCTCGGTTTCGATGTCCGGTTCGTGGGCTCGTAGTCGTTCGATGAGCAGATTGCACAGCGCCTCGGTATTGGAAACCGCCGGCCCCTTCTTCAGGGTGCAGTTGAGGAAGAGCGCATACAGCGGCCCCTCCTTTTTCACGTCATGAAAAACCGAGGCAGTCACGCTTCTCCACCTGTCCGTCGTGTCGGCTAATCACGCCGGAAGCAAGATACCGCAGAAACCGCTGGTCGGGAATGGGTTCAGCGGAGGTATCTAGTCCTGTTCACGACGGGCCGTGGCGTAATCGAGTGCCTCGCCAATTGTGTTGTGGTGGAACTGAAAACCCGCTTGTTCTAAGGCTGTCGGAATGGCGCGCTGACCGGTGAGCAGACCCTCGTCGGCAAATTCTCCGAGTGCGGCGTGGACCGCGAACCCCGGCACGGCCATCGGCGTCGGGCGGTTGACCGCCCGGCCGAAGGCGGTGGTGAACTCTGCATTGGTCACCGGCGCCGGTCCGGTCAGGTTGACCGGACCGGACAACGTTGGATTGGAGATGGCGAACAGCAATGCCCGGACCTCGTCTTCAAGGCTGATCCACGACATGTACTGACGGCCGCTACCCAGTCGAGCGCCCAGGCCCACCGAGAACACCGGCCGCATCATCCGCAGGGCGCCGCCCGAGGGGGCCAGCACGACACCCGTCCGGGCCAGCACTACCCGGGCGCCTTCGTACTGCGCGGGCAAGGTGGCCGCCTCCCAGTCGACGCACAACTGGGCGAGAAAGCCCCGCCCGGCGGCATCGTTCTCGTCGACCACGCGGTCTCTGGTGTCGCCGTAATAGCCGACCGCGCTCGCGTTGATCAGCGTGCCGACCCCTGCGTCGGCGACAGCCGCGGCCAGTACCTCGGTCGGCGCGAGCCGGCTGTCGCGCAGGCTCTGTTTGAACGCACCTGACCACCGGCGCTGGCCGACGTTGACGCCACACAGGTTAACCACCACGTCGACGTCTGCGAGCGCGTCCGGGTCGAATTCGCCGCTCTCCGGATTCCAGTGCAGCTCTTCGGAATTCGCCGGCGTACGACGGACGATGCGCAGCACGTCATGGTCGGACGCGCGCAGCGCAGCGGTCAGCGCCGAACCGATCAAGCCAGACGAACCCGCTATCGCGATTACCGCTTTGGCCACGGCTCGGGAATCCTTCTACAGCCCTAGATCGGCCTCGAAGGCTCCTTCTTCGAGCCGGTGCTTGATCGTGGTCAGGAAGCGCCCGGCGTCCGCGCCGTCGATCAGCCGGTGGTCGTAGGTCAGCGGCAGGTAGCTGATCGACCGGACACCGATGGACTCGTTGCCGAATTCGTCGACGATCACCCGGGGACGTTTGACGATGGCCCCGGTGCCCAGCATGGCGGCCTGCGGTGGCACCAGAATCGGGGTGTCGAACAACGCGCCCTGGCTACCGATGTTGGTGATGGTGAACGTGCCGCCGGACAGCTCGTCGGGCTTGAGGTTGCCCGTCCGTGCGCGGTTGGCGATGTCGGCGATGGCCCGCGCCAATCCGGCCAGCGACAGGTCGCCGGCGTTGTGGATGACGGGGGAGAGGAGGCCCTGCTCGGTGTCGACGGCGAACCCGAGGTGCTCGGCGTCGTAGTAGGTGATCTCCTTGGTTTCCTCGTTGTAGCTGGCGTTGACGTTGGGGTGGATTTTGAGGGCGTCGATGACGGCCCGCGCGATGAACGGCAGGAACGTCAGGTTCACCCCTTCGCGCTCGGCGAACGCTGCCTTCGCCCGGTTGCGCAGCGCCACGATCTTGGTCATGTCGACCTCGTGGGTCTGGGTGAGCTGCGCGGTGGCCTGCAGAGATTCGCGCGTCTTGGCGGCGGTGATCTGACGGATCCGGCTGGCCTTCTGCTTGGTTCCGCGCAAGTGGGCCAGTGACGGCGCCGACGCGGCCGCGGCAGCCGGCTTCGCCGCCGGGGCAGAGGGCTGAGCGGCGGGCTTGGCCTCTTCCTTGGGTTGCTGCTTCTTCTCCGCGGCCGCCAGCACGTCCTGCTTGCGAATCCGCCCGCCCACGCCGGTGCCGGTCACTTCGGCCAGGTCGACCTTGTGCTCGGCGGCGAGTTTGCGTACCAGCGGCGTCACATAGGGGCCGCCGTCGGACGAGGGCTCGGCTTGTGGCTCCGGCTTGGCTTCTTGCTTGGGCTCGGGCTTGGGCTCTTCTTTGGGTTCGGGCTTGGGTTCTTCCTTGGGCTCCGGCTTGGGTTCGGGTTCCTTCTTGGCTTCGGGCTCAGGCTCTGGCTCTGGCTCTGGCTCTGGCTCGGGCTCTGGCTCGGCCTCCGCCTTCTCCTCGCTGGGCTCGGGTTTCGGCGCGGGAGCCGAGGCCGCGCCCGAATCGGAACTACCGACCTTGGCCAGCTCGCCGCCGACCTGCACCACGTCGTCTTCCTCGGCGGTGATGCTGACCAGGACACCAGCCACCGGTGACGGGATCTCGGTGTCGACCTTGTCGGTCGACACCTCCACGAGCGGCTCGTCCACCTGGACCGAGTCGCCGACCTTCTTCAGCCATCGCGTGACCGTGCCCTCGGTCACCGACTCGCCCAGTTCGGGCATCACGACCGGCGTCGCGTCGCCGCTGCCACCGCTGGACTTCGCTGGCTCGGGCTCCGGCTCACTTTCGGGTTCGGCCTGCTCCGGTTCCTCGGATGACGAGGATTCCTGAGCCTCCTCCTGTGGTTCCTCCTGGGCGGGCTCCGAGGCGGCTTCGCCGCCTGCGTCGCCTCCGTCACCGGCGTCGTCGGCCGAGTCGCCGATGACGGCCAGGTCGCCACCGACCTCTACCGTGTCGTCTTCCTGGGCGATGATCTTGGTGAGCACGCCCGCGGCCGGCGACGGGATCTCGGTGTCCACCTTGTCGGTCGAGACCTCGACGAGCGGCTCGTCGACTTCGACCGTGTCGCCTTCCTGTTTGAGCCAGCGGGTGACCGTTCCCTCGGTGACGCTTTCACCAAGTGCCGGCATCTGGACGGAGAAGGCCATCTGAGTTGACTCCTCGAACGGTCGTCGGATCGGCGCAGGTAGACCTCTGGCTTACCACACCGTCAGAATCCGGGTGGGCAACCGTGTCGAGGTCAAAACCTATCCTTTCACTCTGCCACCAGCCACCCACATTCAGGGCGCGGCGACTTGGGGTGCGTGTCGTGACAGTCGGCCTTGCTACCGTGTGGCCACTGGTTCCCGAATCGATCCCAATTACGCGTGGCAGGTGCGGAGGTTTGATGCCGGCAACACAACATGCACCCCAACAGTTCGTCGACAGCGCGGACGGTGTCCGGATTGCGGTCTACGAAGAGGGCAATCGCGAAGGGCCAACCGTGGTGCTGGTGCACGGCTGGCCGGACTCACATGTGTTGTGGGACGGCGTCGTGCCGTTGCTGGCACAACGGTTCCGGATCCTGCGGTTCGACAACCGCGGGGTCGGCCTGTCGTCGGCGCCCAAACCGGTATCGGCTTACAGCACCGCCCGGATGGCCGACGACTTCGCCGCGGTGATCAGCGAGTTGAGCCCCGGACAGCCGGTGCACGTGCTGGCCCACGACTGGGGCTCGGTGGCGGTCTGGGACTACCTGGGCCGGGCCGGCGCAGCAGACCGGGTGGCATCCTTCACTTCGGTGTCAGGCCCGGCGCAGGACCAGCTGGTCAGCTTCATCTTCGGTGCTCTGCGCCAGCCCTGGCGGGTCCGCAAGCTCACTCAGGCGATCAGCCAGGTGCTGCGGCTGACCTACATGGCCTTCTTCTCGGTACCGGTACTGGCGCCGCTGCTGCTGCGGCTGGCGCTGTCGAGGGCGGCGGTGCGGCGCAACATCGTCGACAACATCCCCGTCGAGCAGATTCACCACTCCGAGAAGCTGCCCAGCGACGCGGCGACCTCGGTGAAAACCTATCCCGCGAACTACTGGCGTTCGTTTTCCGGCACATTCCGCCGCCAGGGCGTGCGCGTCATCGACACGCCGGTGCAGCTCATCGTCAACACCAGGGACAAGTACGTCCGGCCGCACGGATACGACGAGACCGCGCGCTGGGTGCCGCGGCTGTGGCGGCGCGACATCCGGGCGGGCCATTTCTCGCCGATGTCGCATCCGCAGGTGATGGCGGCGGCGGTGCACGACTTCGCCGATCTGATGGAGGGCAAGCAGCCCAGCCGGGCGATGCTGAGGGCGCAGGTGGGCCGCCCGCGGGGCTACTTCGGCGACACGTTGGTGTCGGTCACCGGCGCGGGAAGCGGCATCGGTCGCGAAACAGCGATCGCGTTCTCGCGCGAGGGCGCCGAAGTCGTGATCAGTGATATCGACGAGGCCACCGTCAAGGAGACCGCCGCCCAGATCACCGCGCGAGGCGGTGTCGCGCACCCCTATGTGCTCGACGTCTCCGACGCCGATGCTGTCGAGTCGTTCGCCGAGCGGGTATGCGCGGAGCACGGCCTGCCCGACATCGTGGTCAACAACGCCGGCATCGGCCAGGCGGGCGGCTTCCTGGACACCCCGGCCGAGCAGTTCGACCGCGTGCTGGACGTCAACCTCGGTGGGGTGGTGAACGGTTGCCGGGCATTCGGCAAGCGCCTGGTCGAGCGTGGCACTGGTGGGCACATCGTGAACGTGTCGTCGATGGCGGCCTACGCACCCCTGCAGTCCCTCAGCGCGTACTGCACGTCGAAGGCGGCGACGTTCATGTTCTCCGACTGCCTGCGCGCCGAACTCGATGCCGCCGACGTGGGTCTGACCACGATCTGCCCCGGTGTCATCGACACAAACATCATCGCGACGACCCAATTCCACGCCGGCACACCGGACGACGAGAAGGTCGACGGTCGGCGGGGTCAGCTGGACAAGATGTTCGATCTGCGCAGCTACGGACCGGACAAGGTCGCCAACGCGATCGTGTCCGCGGTCAAGAAGAACAAGCCGATCCGGCCGGTTACCTTCGAGGCCTACGCGCTGTATGGCGTATCCCGGGTGCTGCCCCAGGCATTGCGCAGCACCGCGCGGATGAAAGTGATCTAGATGTCGACCGGCGCGCCTCTGGTGCGCCGCACGAGCAGCGCCCCCGCTACGCCGACGATGCCGATCACCGTCAGCGGGATCGTCCACATCCGCCGGCCCGACACCGGGGACTCGCACTGAGCCACGAAGTCGGTGTGCGGGATGATCTCGTTGAGGATCGGGATATTCGCTCCATTGCGGTCATTGGCGGCCCGGGCTCCGGAGAGGTCCGTGGCGAATCCGTTCCCGCATGACACCGTTCCGCCGTTGCTGTTGGATACCTGAACCGGCACCAGCAAGCCGATCACGCCGGCCACCAAGAGCACGGCACTCACCGCGATGATCAACCGTCGTACAGTCACTTTTCGGCCTTTCCCGAGGAGTTTCCTGCTGACGGGGTAATAGCCGCACCGATTTGAGTTCAACCCGCAAAATGTTTGCCAGGACCCGGTTGCGGTACTTTCCGGCGGCCGGGGTACTCCGCGGTGGAGATTCCGACGCGGAAGGACCTGTGATGACTTTGACGAAGGAATTGACCACGATCCGAGACGTGACGGCGTCGCGGCAGGCGGTGTGGGACGTCATCGCCAACGGCTGGACGTACACCCAATGGGTGGTGGGCAACAGTCGGACTCGTGCCGTCGACGCAAACTGGCCGGAGCCCGGTTCGGCGATCAAGCACTCGGTGGGGGTGTGGCCATTGGTGATCAACGACAAGACCGAGGTCGAGAGCTGCACGCCCGGTGCGGAACTGGTGCTCAACGCCCGGTTGGGACTATTCGGCGCGGCTCGAATCACGCTGCGGCTCAGCGATGTTCCGGACGGATGCCGGATCGAGATGATCGAGGTGCCGGTCAGCGGACCGGCACGCCTGCTGCCCGACCAGATGGCGCTGGCGGCGGTGTACCCGCGCAACCGTGAGTGCCTGTGGCGCCTCGGCGCTTTGGCCGAACGTCTCAATCCCAGCCAGGTCAAGTAGCCATGGGCGTCGCCGATCCGGTAGACGAACTGACGCGGGGCCCATGGCGCTAGCCCCTTACCCGTTGCTGACGATGTCCTCGAGCACGGCGAACATGGTCCGCGTCGGAACACCGGTTGCCCCCTTGGGTGTGCATCCCCATGGGCTGCCGGTGTTGTAGGCAGGTCCGGCCACATCGATGTGCGCCCACTGCACCGACTCGGCGACGAACTCACGCAGGAACACTCCGGCCACCAACATGCCGGCGAAACGCTGTCCGCTGACGTTGGACAGGTCTGCCACTGTCGACTTCAGGTCGTCCTTGAGTTCGTCGGGAAGTGGCATCGGCCAGCCGTTTTCGCCCACCCGCTGAGAGATCCCCGCGACCCGGTCGCGGAACTCTTCGCTGCCCATCACCCCGGGGATACGGGCACCGAGGGCCACCGTCTGCGCGCCGGTGAGCGTGGATGTCTCGATCAGGTAGTCCGGTTTGTCCTCACACGCCCGCACAATGGCGTCGGCCAGGATGAGCCGGCCCTCGGCGTCGGTGTTCTGTACCTCGACGGTGATGCCGCCGTACTGGGTCAGCACGTCGCCGGGCCGTTGTGCCGTGCCGGACGGCATGTTCTCGGCCATCGGCACCGTGGCGATCACGTCGATCGGCAGTTGCAGCTGGGCGGCCAGCGCCACCGTCGCGATCACCGCGGCCGCCCCGCCCATGTCGGAGGTCATGTAGTGCATCGACGCGGCGGGTTTGATCGAGATTCCGCCGGTGTCGAATGTGACGCCCTTGCCGACCAGGGCGACCGTCTTGGCCCGCTTCGGGTTCTTCGCCAGTCGCGACCCGCGATGGATCAGCCGCACCAGCCTGGGCGGCCGGGAAGAACCCTGACCCACCCCGATCAGGCCGCCGAAGCCCGCCTTCTTCAGTGCCTTCTCGTCGAGCACCTCTACCTCAAGGCCCGCCGATTCTCCCAAAGCCTTTGCGCGGGAAGCGAATTCGCCCGGGAAAAGGTGACTTGGCGGAGTGTTCACGAAATCGCGGGCGGTGGCCACGGCGGCGGCGACTGCCGCGCCGTGCGTGCTGCGCTTCTTGGCATCCCGGGCGGTCGACAGCACCGTGATCTTGCGTAGCCCGGCGTCTTTGGGAGCGGTCTTGGCGCTGCGGAACGCGCTGAACCGGTAGCTGCCCAGGATGAGGCCCTCGACGGCGGCCTCGCAGCTTCCGTCGCCGGGCAGCTCGGCCAGCGTGGTGATCACGGCTTCCGCGGTGCCGAGCGATCGAGCCGCGGCCCCCGCTGCCCGACGGACCAGGTCAGCCGGCCACTCGTCGCGCTTCTTGCCCAGGCCGATGGTGGCCACACTGGCCACCGGCAGCGACGGCACCACCAGTCGGTGCACCTGCTCGGACCCGCCGGTGGCGCCCAGCGCCTTCAGGCCGGCCTCGATCTCGGCCACCGCCTCGGCGGGCAACAGTGCGGTGCCGGCGGCGACGGTGGCTCCCGGCTCGTCCTTGTCGCCGGTCGAGACGACCGGTACCAGCAGGACCGAGGAACCTACACCGCGTTTAGGCAGGGATGTCGCAACGTTGACGGTGGGGGCCGCGTAGCCCGAAGCAGAGGTGGTCACGGGCTTAACTTAGTCGGGCGACGATGCCGGGCGCGTGGGCGGCCGGAGATGGGATAGCTTCCGCTTCGCAGGTAAGAGTCGGACAGTCGGGTTGCCACCCCTGACGGTCGTGCCTACGCACCGCAAAGGGTACGTACGTCGCCGGCGTCCTCACCGCCGTTGGCGGCGCGTAACTCGAAAGCCGCCACCGGGACGTCAAAACCCTTCAGAGTCAACGGGCCGTGCGGTTTCGCGGGCCAATCTGGCAGCTGCTCGTGCAGCGCCGCGTCGGTCAGGATCTGGCCCGGCGCCGCCGCGGCCACCAGGCGCGCGGCCAGATTGACTGCGTTGCCGAAATAGTCGCCGTTGATCGCCAGGACCGTGCCGAAGGCAAGGCCGGCGCGGACCTGCAGGCCCTCGGCGCGTGCCTGCGGATGCTCGACGAGATCAACGGCGGCGTTGGCGAGCTGCACCGGCGACGCGCTCACCCACATCACCTCGTCGCCGATGAACTTCACGACCCGACCGCCGTCGGCGTGGACCACGTCCGACACCGCGCCGGCGAACTCGTTGAGCAACTCCGACAACTGGGCGGGGGTGAGCGCCTGGGTGAGGGCAGTGAAACCCGACAGGTCGGCAAAACCGATGCCGCACACCACACTCGACGACGTGTCGCGGATAACGCCCTCGAAGTGGGTGCGCGCGCTGGTCAGGTGGTGGCGGTGCACGATGTCGATCAGCGCCCCGATCCGCGGAACGAACTCGGCAACCGATCGGTAGGCCTGCGCCGTAGCGAACTCGTCGTTGGTGTGCGTCATCTGGATGTCCGGGGTGCCGGCGCGGATCAGCGTGGACTCCGCCTCGGCGAGCCGGGCCATCGCGGCGCCGAGGACCCGCAGCAGGCCCAGCGCCCCGTCCTCGCCCACGACCGCCTTCAACCCCACCCAGGTCGCCAGGGCGTCGACGTCGGCCTGACTGAACGCCGGCACGTCAGGGCCGGCAAAGGTCAGACCCAACAACCCCCAGGCATGCGCGACCTGTCCGGCGGTCAATCCGAGTTGGTCGGCCGCTGCTTCCACGGTGTAGATCGGGGCACCGGACCACTGCAGTACGTCGCCGGCCAGGCCGAACAACCGGCCCCGGCGTTCGGCCTCCACCATCTCGTCGAGCGTGAATCCGAGGTCGTCGAGGTACTTGATCAGATCGGCGCGCTCCCGCGGGTTGGCGATTCCGGCGGCTTCCATCGCATCCCAATCGAACACCTGCCTAAGTGTGCCAGCAGCGACGCGCTTGAGGGGGATTGCTCACCTCCCGCCCCGGCTTTTCTGGGCCCGCATCGGTCACACGACTGCGACGATCAGCTTTTTCCGCAGGGCATGCCGCGCCAGCATGCTGAAATTAGTTGCGCGCCCAGGCGGAATCGAAGGCGGCATTGTGCTGCGAGCGTGCGGCCGTCCAAGAATTTGGCCAGGCGAGCGCGGCATCGGTGAAATGCGTTGGGCCGCTTACCATATCATTTGTTATGAGCTCGCGCTGCGGAAGCAGCAACAGAAAGTGGTTGGCCTCAGGGCTCGCAAGCGTATCCGCCGCCGTGTTGCTTCGCCCGATAGAGGGCTTGGTCCGCACGTTGCAGAGCGTCGCTGCCCAGTTGCCCAGGAGCGATCACGCTGACCCCGATGGTGACACTTCCAGGGGAGTGGGTCCGTACCCGCTCAACCAGCGTCTGGGCTAGCTCCTGAGCCTTCTCGGCGGAGGTATGCGGTAGTAGTGCGGCGAACTCATCCCCGCCAATGCGGGCAAATACATCAGACAGGCGCAGTTGGCGGCTGATGATCTGGGCCACGCTCTTGATGTAGCTGTCTCCCGCGGCATGGCCGTACTGGTCGTTGATCCGCTTGAGGCCGTCGAGGTCGATCATGAACACCGCCGCCTCGTCCTCGTGGCCATCTCGACTGAGCAGCGCTCCATAGCGGGCCAGTTCCTCGGTGAATCGCGCGCGATTGAGAACCCCGGTCAGGGGATCGCGCGTTGCCTGCTGCCTGAGCAGTTCTTCGTCGCGTTTGCGTGCGGAGATGTCCTCAACGAGGGCGATGAAGTGCAGAGGCTGACCATCCGCGTCACGCACCATCGAACCCGAGAGATGGATCCAGATGAGGTGTCCATCCTTGGCGTAATAGCGCTTGTCCATTTGATAACTGCTGATCTCACCGTGCAGGAGCCTGGTGGCTTCATGGAGGTCAGAGTTCAGATCATCGGGAAACGTGATGTCTTGAAACGTCAGCTGGGTCAGTTCCCGCTCGTCGTATCCGGTGATCCGGCACAGCTGCTGGTTGACCCACCGGAAGCTGCCGTCGAGGCCGACAACGGCAATACCAATGGGAGCGCTATCGAACACGGCCTTGAAGATGGCGTCGGTATCGCCCTGACGGGTTCGAGTCTCCGAAACCGCGGTCATGTCGCGAATGAGGGCATGCAGCTTCACTTTCGGGCCGGAACGGACCGCGGTGACGAACACTTCTACCGGTAGTTTGCTGCCGTCTTTTGCGTGCGCGACGTGCGCAACGACGTTGCCGACAACCGGTGTCTGATCGGTGTGGGCATAGTCCAGCAGTTCCTGCAACGCCCAATCGCTGTGCTCGCCATCGCAGACTCCCACGACCTCGGTCAGATGCCGGCCCACCGCCTCCTCTGGCGTCCAGCCCAACATCGCGACCGCGGCGCGATTCCACTCCAGCACCCGCCCGTTCGAATCCAGGCCGACACAGGCCTCCACCATCTGGCTAGGGAGGTGATCTGCCCTGCGCGCATCGTCGGCGTCAGACAGAGCGGTGGCCGTTGAGCCGATGGCAGGCTGGTTTTTCAGAACCGGCGAATCCATGCACTCCCTCCTGCGGCCGTCGGACCGCGAGGCGGAGGATCCGGTGGGGCCTTCGCCGCGGTCCTGTGAGTGAGTATGGCGCGGGAACACCAGATCTGGCGCTGAACGAGCAAACGAAGCCTTCTGCAATGTCCGAGGGTCGCGTCGTTGTCGCTCAACGGGCCTTTGGCGGCCCGCATCGTCGCCCGACTGCGACGATGGTCGTGCTCCGCAACGGGCCTTTGGCGGCCCGCATCGTCGCCCGACTGCGACGATGGTCGTGCTCCGCAACGGGCCTTTGGCGGCCCGCATCGTCGCCCGACTAGGGTGACGGCCGTGACCGATGCGCCGGAGTTGCTCAAGGGACCGCTGGAAGACCGTCATCGCGAGCTCGGTGCGAGTTTCGCCGAGTTCGGTGGCTGGCTGATGCCGGTGTCGTACGCCGGAACCGTCGGCGAGCACAACGCCACCCGCAACGCCGTCGGTCTGTTCGATGTGAGCCACCTGGGCAAGGCGCTGGTCCGAGGCCCGGGTGCGGCGCAGTTCGTGAACTCCGCACTCACCAACGACTTGCGCCGCATCGGCCCGGGCAAGGCGCAGTACACGTTGTGCTGCAACGAATCCGGGGGTGTCATCGACGACCTGATCGCCTACTACGTCGACGACGACGAGATCTTCCTGGTGCCCAATGCCGCCAACACCGCCGCGGTGGTGGCGGCGCTGCAGGCCGCGGCACCGGCCGACCTCGCCATCACCGACCTGCACCGCGACTATGCGGTGCTCGCCGTGCAGGGGCCGCGGTCCACTGAGGTCCTTGCCGCGCTCGGGCTGCCGACCGAAATGGACTACATGGGCTACGCGGATGCGACCTATTCGAAGGTGCCGGTGCGGGTTTGCCGCACGGGTTACACCGGCGAGCACGGCTACGAGCTGCTGCCGCCGTGGGATTCGGCGGGGGTCGTGTTCGACGCGCTGGTAGCGGCGGTCGCTGACGCCGGGGGTCAACCTGCGGGTCTGGGCGCGCGCGACACCCTGCGCACCGAGATGGGCTACCCGCTGCACGGACATGAACTGTCGCTGGACATCTCGCCGCTGCAGGCTCGCTGCGGCTGGGCGATTGGCTGGAAGAAGGACGCGTTCTTCGGCCGTGACGCGTTGCTCGCCGAGAAGGAAGCCGGGCCGCGCAGGCTGCTGCGCGGTCTGCGCACCACCGGCCGCGGGGTGTTGCGGCCGGGACTGACGGTGCTCGACGGCGATAAGCCCGTGGGCACCACCACGTCCGGCACTTTCTCACCGACGCTGCAGCTGGGGATCGCGCTGGCGCTGATCGACTCCGACGCCGGAGTGCAGGACGGCCAGCAAATCACCGTCGATGTCCGGGGCCGCGCGGTCGAGTGTGAAGTGGTACGTCCGCCGTTCGTCGAGCTGAAAACGCGGTAGCCCACCGATGCGCGTGGCAAAAACCCGTTCGCGCACGGTTATAGAATCACCCTCAGTGTCAAAGTGAGGTCGCCGCGTATCGCGGTGGTTGGATCCTGATCACCTGGTGTCTGGCTCATAGAATCGGTGCCACCTTCGGGTTGGC
>RXJD01000114.1 GCA_003987775.1 Mycobacterium sp. | reverse complement strand
TCCACCACCTACGAAAACCCCGACATCACAGCGGTATTCGACGCCGAACACTGGGCCGTCAACATGCGCAACCCGGTGCACTTCCAGCAGGCCATTGAGCGGGCCGGCGAGCAGCACCACACCTTCATCGAGGTCAGCGCGCACCCACTGCTCACCCACGCCGTCATCGACACCCTGCACAGCGCGCAGCACGGCACCCGGTACACCAGCATCGGCACGCTGCAACGCGACACCGATGACACGATCACGTTCCACACCGCCGTCAACACGGTCCACAGCGCCCACCCGCCGCACACTCCGCATCCGCCGGAACCGCACCCGCCGCTGCCCAGCACGCCGTGGCAACATTCCCGGCACTGGATCGACCCCCGACGACCTGCCGATTCCGTGATCGCGGCGCCGTCTCCCGGCACGCTGCTCGGCCGGCACAGCAGGGTCACCACCGTGGCCGGTGGTCTGCCGTCACACCTGTGGCAGGCCCGGCTCGCTCCCGACGCCAAGCCGTACCGCGGCCGGCACCGCTTCCACGGCGCCGAGGTGGTTCCCGCCTCCGTCGTACTGCGCACATTGCTCTGCGCCGCAAGCGAACTGGGCTACCCATCGCTGTCCGCTGTGCGATTCGACCAGCCCGTCTTCGCCGATCAACCGCGGCTGATCCAGGTGGTGGCCGACGACCAGTCGATCAGCCTGGCCTCGCGCCCGGCCGACACCGACCGCTGGACACGCCATGTGACCGCACAACTTGCAGCGGCCCCGCCGGAATCCGGACCCGTCATTGCCCACCGGACCCGGCCCCTGCTCGATGACGACGACATGCCTGACGTCACCGGACAGCTCGCGCTGCGCGGCGTCGACGGTCTGCCGTTCAAGTGGACCCTGGACTCCTGGCAGCCCACCGCCAACGGCGTGCAGGCGGCGATCGAGCTGCCCGAGTCGCTGCCCGACGGTTCCATCGGGCCACTGCTCGACGCCGCCGTGATCGTCGGGGCGCTGTCGGAGATCGACGATGCACGCCTGTATGTTCCGGCCTCCATCGAACGGGTGTGGCTGCGCGAAGACGGCACCGGCCCCCGCGGCGCAGTGCTGGTGACCAACATGGGCCGCGACGCCGAGGGCATCACGGTCGACGTCGTCGCCGGGGCCCACGGCCACGCACCGTTGCTGTCGGTACAGTCCCTTCGCTACCGGGCGCTGGACCTCGCCGCCGCTCCGGCCGCCGAGCACTCGGACGCGCGCACCTTCGCCCACATCCTGGAATGGCAGCCGCGCGTCGACCGCGGCGATGCGCTGGGTCCCGGCACCCTGGCGATCCTCGGCGACGACGGCGGCGCACTGCGGGACGGGTTGGCGCAGCAGGGTTTCGGGCCAGGCGCCGTGTCCGACGCACGGTACGTGCTGTATGTCGCTGAGTCCCGGCCCGCCGACGCGACCGACGTCGACTTCGCCGTCCGGGCGTGCGCGGAACTCAGCGCCGCGGTCCGCGCCCTGGCACAGCGCACCGACCGGGTCACGCTGTGGATCGTCACCCGGGGAGTGCACGAGTCGGCGACCGCGTCCGCGCTGCGGCAGAGTTTCCTGTGGGGCCTGGCCGGCGTGATCGCGGCCGAGCACCCCGACTTGTGGGGCGGGCTGGTCGATCTCGCCGAGCCAGAGCCAGAGCCAGAGCCAGAACCAGAGTCAGAGTCAGCCGGCGGCCTCGCCGAGCTCATCCAGCATCCGAGCAAGTCGATCCTGGTGCTGCGCGACGGCGTCGTGCTCGCACCGGCGCTGGCGGCGCTGCGCGGCGAACCAGTACGCAAGCCGGTGCAGTGCAGGGCGGATGCGGCATATCTGATCACCGGCGGCATGGGCGCGCTCGGGCTGCTGATGGCCGGCTGGCTGGCCGACCGCGGCGCCCGGCGGCTGGTGCTGACCGGCCGCACCCCGTTGCCGCCCAGACGGAACTGGGAACTCGCGACCCTGGACGCGGGACTGCGGCACAAGATCGACGCGATCCGCGCCCTGGAAATGCGCGGCGTCGCAGTCGAAGCCGTCGCCGTCGACATCGGCTGCCGCGACCAGTTGCAGGCCCTGCTGGACCGACGGGACACCGACGGTGCCGCACCGATCCGCGGGGTCATCCACGCGGCCGGCGTCACGCGCGACCAACTGGTGACCACCATGACCGACGACGCCGTGCGCGAGGTGATGTGGTCCAAGATCGGTGGCAGCCAGGTGCTGCACGACGTGTTCCCGCCGGGCAGCGTCGACTTCTTCTTCCTGACGTCCTCGGCCGCAACGGTATTCGGAATCCCGGGACAGGGGTCCTACGCAGCGGCCAACTCCTACCTGGACGCGCTGGCGCGGTCGCGGCACCAGCAGGGTTGCCACACCATGAGTCTGGACTGGGTGGCCTGGCGCGGACTCGGTTTCGCCGCGGATGCCCAGATCGTGAGCGACGAGCTGGCCCGCCTGGGGTCGCGTGACATCACGCCGGAAGAGGCATTCACCGCGTGGGAGCACGTCGACGGCTACGATGTGGCACAGGCGGTGGTGCTGCCGGTTCCCTCGACCGCGGACGGATCTGCGCTCGACGACAACTATTTGATCCCGGCCCGGGACTGGTCGGCGTATTCGGCGTCGGACCTGCGCGCAGAATTCGAGAATGGGCTGCGTGGCATCATCGCGCGCGAGCTCCGACTGCCCGAGAACGACCTGGACAGTCACCGTCCCTTCGCCGAACTCGGGCTGAATTCGCTGATGGCGATGGCGATTCGGCGCGAAGCCGAGCAGTTCGTGGGCATCGAACTGTCGGCGACCATGCTGTTCAACCATCCCACCGTCGCCGCGCTGGCGGCCTATCTGGCCAATCGGGTTGCACCCGAGCAGGATTCGGGCGAAGACCAGATGGCCGCGCTCTCCGCGTCGGCCGGCAGCGTGCTGGACAGCCTCTTTGACCGCATCGAGTCGACGTCGTCCGAGGCCGAAAGGCCTTCGTGATGCGCACGGCTTTCAGCCGGATTTCCGGTATGAGTGCGCAGCAACGCGCCGCACTGTCAGGCGAGTTCGAGAAGATCTCGCGGATCGCGGTGGCCGAGCCGATCGCGGTGGTCGGGATCGGCTGCCGGTTCCCCGGTGGTGTCACCGGTCCGGACAGCTTCTGGGACCTGCTGGTGGAGGGCCGCGACGCCATCTCGCCGGTGCCCGCCGACCGGTGGGACGCCGAGGCGTTCTTCGACCCCGACCCGCTGACACCGGGGCACATGACCACGAGGTGGGGCGGGTTCGTGCCCGACATCGCCGGTTTCGACGCCGAGTTCTTCGGCATCACCCCGCGCGAAGCCGCGGCGATGGATCCCCAGCAGCGGATGCTGCTCGAGGTGGCGTGGGAAGCCCTCGAACACGCAGGCATACCGACGGATTCGCTGTCCGGTACCCGCGCCGGGGTCATGATGGGCGTCTACTTCAACGAGTACCAGTCCATGCTGGCCGCCAACCCCGACACGGTGGACGCCTATACCGGAACCGGAAACGCGCACAGCATCACCGTCGGCCGCATCTCGTATCTGCTGGGGCTGCGGGGCCCGGCGGTGGCGGTGGACACCGCGTGCTCGTCGTCGCTGGTGGCGGTGCACCTGGCCTGCCAGAGTCTGCGGTTGCGGGAAACCGATGTGGCGCTGGCCGGTGGCGTGAGCGTCACGCTGCGCCCGGAGACCCAGATCGCCATTTCCGCCTGGGGCCTGCTGTCCCCGCATGGCCGCTGCGCCAGCTTCGACGCGGCCGCCGACGGTTTCGTGCGCGGTGAGGGCGCCGGCGTCGTGGTGCTCAAGCGACTGACCGACGCGGTGCGCGACGGCGACCGGGTGCTGGCGGTGGTACGCGGGTCCGCGGTCAACCAGGACGGCCGCTCCAACGGGGTCACCGCGCCGAACACGGCCGCGCAGTGCGACGTGATCGCCGACGCGCTACGGTCCGGCGACGTGGCGCCCGAGAGCGTCAACTACGTCGAGGCGCATGGAACCGGAACGGTCCTCGGTGACCCGATCGAATTCGAGGCGCTGGCAGCGACATACGGTCTTACCAAGGGTGACGGCGGCGCGTGTGCGCTCGGCGCGGTCAAGACCAACCTCGGTCACCTCGAGGCGGCCGCCGGGATCGCCGGCTTCATCAAGGCCGCGCTGGCGGTCCAACGCGGCCAGATCCCGCCGAATCTCCATTTCTCGCAATGGAATCCGGCGATCAACGCCGCGGCGACCCGGTTCTTCGTGCCCACCGAGAACAGCCCGTGGCCGGGCACCGGAGGCCCCCGCCGCGCGGCGGTGTCCTCGTTCGGGCTGGGCGGCACCAACGCACACGTCGTCATCGAGCAGGGACCCGACCTGGCGCCGTCGGCCACCGCCGGCACCGGGGTGTCGGCACTGGTGGTTTCGGGCAAGACCCCGCAGCGGATGGCGGCGACGGCCGGAATCCTGGCCGACTGGCTGGACGTCACCGACGCGGCCGTCGCTGACGTCGCCCACACCCTCAACCACCACCGCACCCGTCACAGCCGGGTCGCGACCGTGGTGGCCCGCGACCGCGGCCAGGCAGTGACCGCGCTGCGCGCCCTGGCCGCCGGTCAGCATGCGCCGAACCTTGTTAATTACCAGGATGATTCGCCTGGACAGGGCATCGTGTTCGTGTACTCCGGACGCGGCTCGCAATGGGCGGGCATGGGCCGCCGGCTGCTGGCTGAGGAACCGGCCTTCACCGACGCGGTGGCGGAACTGGAACCGGTCTTCGCCGAACAGGCCGGCTTCTCGCTGCGTGATGTGCTGGCCGAGGGCCGGGAACTGGCCGGCATCGAGCAGATCCAGCTGGGCCTGATCGGCATGCAACTCGCGCTGACCCGGCTGTGGCGCTCCTACGGCGTGCAGCCCGACCTGGTGATCGGGCACTCGATGGGTGAGGTGGCCGCCGCGGTGGTGGCCGGCGCGCTCACACCCGCCGAGGGCCTGCGGGTCACGGCCACCCGCTCGCGCCTGATGGCACCGCTGTCCGGGCAGGGCGGCATGGCCATGCTCGGGCTCGACGCCGAAGCCACCGAGACGCTGATCGCCGGCTACCCCGAGGTGACGCTGGGCATCTACAACTCACCCCGGCAGACGGTGATCTCCGGTCCCACCGGCCAGATCGACGAATTGGTCGCGGCGGTGCGCGCCCAGAATCGCTTCGCCGGCCGGGTGAATATCGAGGTGGCTCCGCACAACCCGGCGATGGACGCGCTGCAGCCGGCAATGCGTGCGGAGCTGGCGGATCTGGCGCCGCGCCGGCCGGCCCTGCCGATCCTGTCGACGACGTACGAAAATCTGGACCAGACGCCCACTTTCGATGCCGAGCACTGGGCCACCAACATGCGCAACCCGGTGCGCTTCCAGCAGGCCATCGCGGCGGCGGCCGAGCGGCACCACACTTTTGTCGAGATCAGCGCCCACCCGCTGCTCACCCAGGCCATCGCCGAAACCGTGCCCGGCCCCGGCTACCGCGCCGTCGGCACCTTGACGCGCGACGCCGACGACACCGTCACATTCCGCACCAGTCTCTACACGGTGCGGCCGGCGGACACCCCGCACCCGCCCGAGCCGCACCCGGCCATCCCCACCACCCCGTGGCAGCACACCCACCACTGGATCGACCTGGAGGCCGCCGGCCCGGAACGTCCGGCGCGCAACCGGATACAGCGATCCGCAGACACCGTCGAGGCATGGAGTTACCAGCTGGACTGGCCGCTGCGTCCGGCGCCCGCCGCCGAGACAGCAGGCGGCCAGACCTGGCTGGTGGCGGGCGATCCCGCCCTGGTCGCCGCCATGGGTGCCGCCACGGGCTCGCGGGTGACCGAGCTGCCCGATGGTGCCGCCGACCTGCCCGATGCGCTGCACGGCGTGGACAACGTGCTGTATGCACCGCCGAGCGGCGATGAGCTGCTCGACATCCCGGCTGCGTATCGGATTTTCGGCGCCGCCCGCCGGCTCGCCGCGGCGCTGGTGGCCGGCGGCCCGCCACGCAGGCTGTTCATCATGACCCGCAACGCCCAGCCGATCGCGCAAGGCGATCGGGCCAATCCCGCCCACGCGGTGCTGTGGGGCCTGGGCCGCTCGCTGGCCCTCGAACACCCCGAGATCTGGGGCGCTCTGATCGACGTCGACCACACGATGCCCGCCGAGATCGCCGCGCAGCGCGTGGTCGAGGCCGCCGGCGCCGGAGACGGCGAGGACCAGGCGGTGTACCGGTCGGGCGGCCGCCACGTCCCGCGGCTGCACTGGCGACCGCAGGACGCGGGCTCTCCGCAGGCACAGCTCGGCGGCGACACCAGCCACCTGGTCATCGGTGCGACCGGCAACATCGGGCCGCACCTGATCCGCCAGCTCGCCCGGATGGGTGCCACCACCATCGTCGCGGTGGCCCGTAAACCCGGCGCGCTGCAACAGCTGGCCGACGAATTGCGCACGGCCGGAACGCAGCTCATCGAAGTGTCAGCCGACGCGACCGACGCCGACGCGATGGGCGCGCTGTTCGACCGGTTCGGGGCCGACCTGCCGCCCCTCGAGGGCATCTATCTGGCGGCGTTCGCCGGTGGACCGGTGCTGCTCAGCGAGATGTCCCAGGACGACGTGGCCGCCATGTTCCGTCCCAAACTGGACGCCGCGGCGCTGCTGCACCGGCTGTCGCTGCGGCAGCTGACCGGAAACCCGCTGCGGCACTTCGTGTTGTTCTCCTCCGTCTCCGGTCTGCTCGGTTCCCGCTGGCTCGCGCACTACACCGCGACCAGTACTTTTCTGGACACCTTCGCCTACGCGCGGCGCACCATGGGGTTGCCGGCAACCGTCGTCGACTGGGGATTGTGGAAATCGCTGGCTGACGCGCAACGCGACGCCAGCCAGGTCAGCGCCGAATCCGGGCTGGTGCCGATGGACGACGAAACCGCCATCGGCGCGCTGTCTTTCGTGATGAGCCCGGACGCCGCGGTGCGCACCGCGGTCGTCGCCGCCGATTGGCCCCTGCTGGCCGCGGCATTCCGCACCCGCGGATCGCTGCGCATCGTCGATGACCTGCTCCCCGCCTCGGCGGATGCCGCGCTGCCGGAAAGCGAATTCCGCAAGGCGTTGCGCACCGCCGACGCACACCGGCGCCACGACATGCTGCTCGACCACGTCGGCCTGCTGGCCGCCACGGTCATGGGCATGCCGGCCACCGAGACTCTCGACCCGTCCACCGGATTCTTCCAGCTCGGCATGGACTCGTTGATGAGCGTGACGCTGCAGCGGGCGTTGTCCGACAGCCTCGGCGAACATCTGCCCGCCTCAGTGGTTTTCGACTATCCGACGGTCTACGGCCTGACCGACTACCTGGCGACCGTGCTGCCGGAATTCGCCGAGCTTGCGACGGCAGCCGAAGAGGCGCCGCACGACACGTACGACGACCTGAGCGAGGACGAGTTGCTGCAGCACCTTTCGGAGAGGCTGAGCTGACCGCTGTGACTAGTCAGAATGCCCCGACACCAGACCGCCGGGCGATCATCACCGAGGCGCTGCGCAAGATCGACGATCTCACCGTACGTCTTGAGGTCGCCGAGGCGTCCCACCGTGAGCCGATCGCCGTCGTCGGCATCGGCTGTCGGTTCCCGGGCGGGGTGACCAACCCGGAGGAGTTCTGGGACCTGTTGCGCGACGGGCGGAGCGGCATCATCCGGGTGCCCGGACAACGCTGGGACGCCGACGCCTACTACACCGACGACCACACCGTGCCGGGCACCATCTGCAGCCGCGAAGGTGGGTTCCTCACCGGCTGGCAGCCCGAGGAGTTCGACGCCGAGTTCTTCGCCATCTCTCCCCGCGAAGCCGCGGCGATGGACCCACAGCAGCGGTTACTGCTCGAAGTCGCCTGGGAGGCATTGGAGAACTCCGGCGTTGCCCCGCACACCATTCGCGGCACCCAGACGTCCGTCTTCGTCGGGGTCACCTCGTACGACTACATGGTGACCCTGGCCGGTCAATTGCGGCCCGAGGACCTCGACGCCTACATCCCCACCGGCAACGCGCTCAACTTCACCGCGGGCCGGCTGGCGTATTTCCTTGGCGCACAGGGTCCCGCGGTGGTCGTCGACACCGCCTGCTCGTCGTCGCTGGTGGCGATCCACCTGGCGTCGCAGAGCCTGCGGTCCCGGGAGAGCGACATGGCCCTGGTCGGGGGCACCAACCTGCTGCTGAGCCCGGGACCCAGCATCGCCTGCTCCCGGTGGGGCATGTTGTCCCCGGAGGGCCAATGCAAGACCTTCGACGCCGCTGCTGACGGTTATGTGCGCAGCGAGGGCGCCGGAGTCGTGGTGCTCAAGCGGCTGACCGACGCCCAGCGTGACGGCAACCGCATCCTGGCCGTGGTGCGCGGTTCGGCGGTCAACCAGGACGGCGCCAGCAGCGGCGTGACGGTGCCCAACGGCCCCGCGCAGCAGGCGTTGTTGCGCAAAGCCCTGGCGACAGCCGAACTCGCGCCCGCCGACATCGACTACGTCGAGGCACACGGCACCGGGACCCCCCTGGGCGACCCGATCGAACTCGATTCGCTGAGCAAGGTTTTCAGCGAGCGCGCCGGGCGGCAACCGCTGGTGCTGGGTTCGGTCAAGACCAACCTGGGCCACCTCGAGGCCGCGGCCGGCATCGCCGGGTTCATCAAAACCGTGCTGGCACTGGGTCACCGGCATATCCCGCGGCACCTCAACTTCCGGCAGCTGACACCGCACGTCAGCGAGGGGGTGTCCCGGCTGGTGATCGCGGCGGACGGGATGGCCTGGCCTGCCACCGAGGGCCCGCGCCGCGCCGGAGTGTCCTCGTTCGGCGTCAGCGGCACGAACGCGCATGTGGTACTCGAGCAGGCACCTGATCCAGTTGTGCCACAGCCTGTTCCGCAAGCGCCGGTGTGCACCCTGGTGATATCGGGCAAAACACCGCAGCGGATCGCGGCCACCGCGGCGGCCCTGGCCGACTGGTGGGAAGGCCCGGGCACAGACATCGCGGCGGCCGACGTCGCGCACACCCTGAACCACCACCGCGCCCGGCAGGTCAAGTTCGCCACCGTAGTGGCCCGGGACCGGGCACAGGCGATCGCGGGGTTGCGGGCCGTGGCCGCCGACCCTGTCTGCAACGACGGCTCCGCCGCGCCCGGCACGGTGTTCGTCTACTCCGGCCAAGGTTCCCAATGGATCGGCATGGGCCGCCAACTGCTGGCCGACGAACCCGCGTTCGCCGCGGCGGTGGCCGAACTGGAGCCCGATTTCGTTGCGCAGGTAGGCTTTTCACTGCACCAGACCCTGACTGAGGGCCGCGAACTGGTGGGCATCGAGAACATTCAGCCGGTGCTGGTCGGAGTTCAGCTGGCACTGACCGCACTGTGGCGCCACTACGGCGTCAAGCCCGATGCGGTGATCGGCCACTCGATGGGCGAGGTATCGGCTGCCGTGGTGGCCGGTGCACTCTCCCCCGCCGACGGCCTGAAGGTGATCGCCACCCGCTCGCGGCTGATGGCGGCACTGGCCGGTCAGGGTGCGATGGCCCTGCTGGAACTCGACGCCTCCGACACTGCGGCGGCGATCGCCGCTTACCCGGAGTTGACCCTCGCGGTGCACGCCTCACCGCGCCAGTCGGTGATCGCCGGGCCGCCGGATCAGGTGGACGCGGTGATCGCCGCGGTCGCCACCAGGGACCTGCTGGCGCGGCGCATCGACGTCGACGTCGCCTCGCACCACCCCATCATCGACCCGATCCTGCCCGAATTGCGCTCCGCGCTCGCCGATCTCCAGCCCCGGCCGTCCGCCATCCCGATCATCACCACCGCCGTCCAGGGACCGACCCCGGCCCTGCTCGGCGCCGACTACTGGACGGCGAACCTGCGCAACCCGGTCCGGTTTCACCAGGCCGTCAGTCTGGCGGCACAGAGCCACCACACCTTCGTCGAGGTCAGCCCGCACCCACTGCTCACCTACGCGATCACCGACACACTCGGCGAAGCGAACGCGCGCGTGCTGGGCACGTTGCAGCGCGACACCGACGACACCGTCACCTTTCACACCAACGTCAGCGCGACGCACGGCACCCGGCCGCCCGACACACCGCATCCGCCCGAGCCGCACCCGCTGTTGCCGGGCACCCCGTGGCAGCACACCCGGCACTGGATCGACGCGGGCTCAACCACCGCGACAGCGGGCCATCCCCTGCTGGGCTCCGGCGCCGAGGACCCCACCAACGGCACCCGGGTGTGGGAATGCGCGATCAGCCCCGACCTGCTCTGGCTGGGCGACCACTGCGTGGACGGTGTCTGTGTGCTGCCCGGAGCCGCCTATGCGGACATCGCCCTGGCCGCGGCGACCGAGACCTTCGCCGGCGCGTCCTGGATGATCCGCGAACTCACCCTCGATCAGCTGATGCACGTCACCGACAACACCATGATCGCCACCACGCTCACCGGTGACGACCAGTCCTGCCGGGTCGAAATACGCACTCGCAGCTCAGGTTCCGGCTGGATCAAACATGCCACCGCCACGCTGGCGCCGGCTTCACCCGCCGCACCGGAGCCTGCGGAGCCCGTCGTGGCGGGCACACCCGTCGATCCCGAGGAGCTGTATCGACGCCTGCGCGCCGCCGGGCAACAGCACGGGGCGGCATTCCAGGGCATCGCCGGGTTGTCGCTGCTGCCGTCCGGCGCCGCCCGCGCGCAGGTGCGACTGCCGGCGACGGCCAAGACCGGAGCCCGCAAGTTCCTGCTGCACCCGGTCATGATGGACATCGCGATGCAGACCCTCGGCGCGACCCGGCCGGCCACGGAACTGACCACCGGCGCCCAGCCGGCGATCGTGCTGCCGGTGGGTTTCACCGGCGTCCGGGTCTACGGCGACGTGCTGGACGGCGTGACCGCGATCGCCTCGCTCGCCCCGACCGACGACCCGGACCGCCTGGCCGGCCGGGTGTCGCTGCTCGACGACGACGGCCGGCCGGTGCTGGATATCGAGCGGGTCGAGATGGCGGTACTGCGGTCCGGGACGAGAGAACTCGAGAACCGGTTGTTCTCCGTGCACTGGGCGGCTGCGGCCCTGGATGGGCAGGCCGCTGCGCCCGGGGCGCTGTTGCTGGTCGGCTCCGACGACGTCACGGCCGCCCTGCATGCGGAACTCACCGGCCGAATCGCCTGTTGCGAAACCGTTTCCGACGACGAGGCCATGCGCGCGGCGATCGGTCGGCGCGATATCTCGTGGGACGGCATCGTGGTGGTGTGCCCGCCCCGCTCCGCCGATGAGGCTCTCCCCCTGCCGGCCCAACTCGACCTCGCCCGCGCCCGCACGCAGCGGATCGCCGACATCGTCAGGACGGTGTCGCGGGTGGGCGCACGCAACAGCCCGCGACTGTGGATCGTCACCCGCGGCGCCCAACAGCTCGGCCCCGCCGAGTCGGTGACCCTCGCGCAGACGCAGCTTCGCGGCGTCGCGCGGGTGCTGACCTTCGAGCACCCCGAACTGAAGACGACGGTGGTCGACCTCGACTCGGACGGCACACCCGCGCTCGCCGGTCTGGCCGACGAGCTGCTGGCCGGCTCCGATCAGGACGAGGTGGCTCTGCGCGCCGGGCAACGGTATGTGAGCCGCTTGGTGGCGACGCCGGTGGTGTCCGGCGGGCTGATCCCGGAAAACCGTTTCAGCACAGTGGATATCGATGCCGGCGGTGCCTTCGTACTCGACAGCGAACTGCAGGTGCGCGCGGCCGGCCGCCCCGAGCCGGGTGACAACCAGCTCGAGGTCCGCGTCCTGAAAGCCCCGCTGAACCACGGCGGCGAGGTCACCGAATGCCTTGGGCTGGTCGAAAGCGGCAGGCGCGTAATCGCATTCGGTTCCGGGCCGCTCGGTTCTCACCTCGTCGCGGACGCCGACCTCGTCGTCCCCGTCCCCGACGTCGTGTCGGACGCCGAGGCGGCCGGCTTCGGGTTGCCCTATCTGACGGCATGGCATGCGCTGTGCACGGTCGGGCGGCTGGCGCCCGGTGAGAAGGTGCTGATCCAGGCCGGCGGTGACGGCGTGGAACTGGCGGCGGTAGCCATTGCCACCATGATCGGCGCGCAGGTGCATACCAGCGCGCCCGCGGAGCCGGTTGACATTGTCCTCAATTCGCTTCCGGGAGAGGCGATTCACACGGGTGTACAGCTGCTGGCCGCGGGTGGGCGGTTCATTCAACTGGGCGGGGCCGACACCTCGCTCGGCCTGGAGGCGCTGGCCCGCAGTGCTTCGTTTGCGGTCGTGGACATCGGGCTGAACCTGCGTCTGCAACCCACGCGCTACCGCGCCTACCTCGAAGAGATTCTGGGGCACGCGGCCGCCGGCCGGTTGGCGCCGCTGCCGGTCACGGAATTCGATCTCGAGCACGCGGTCGACGCCCTGCGGGCAACAGGCAAGCACCCCGGTCGCGTCACGCTGTCCATCCCGCAGACAGGCCGCATCACCGCACTCGCACCGCGTCCGGCACCGCCACTGGTCCGGCCGGACGGCGGCTATGTGGTGACCGGCGGCCTCGGCGGGCTGGGCTTCGTCACCGCCCGGTGGCTTGCCGAGCAGGGCGCGGGACTGGTTGTGCTCAACGGACGTTCGGCACCCGGTCCGGAGATGCAGGCCGCGATCGACGGTCTCAACGCCGCGGGCGCCCGCGTCGAGGTCGTCACCGGGGACCTCGCTGATCCCGATACCTCCCGGCGCCTGGTGGCCGCCGTCGGCGACGCCGGCTTCCGGCTGGCCGGCGTGGTACACAGCGCGATGGTGCTGGCCGACGAGATCGTGCTCAACATGTCCGACGCCGCGTCGGCGCGGGTGTTCGCCCCGAAGGTGGCCGGCGGCTGGTGGCTGCACGAAGCGACCAAGGATGCCGGCCTGGACTGGTGGGTGTCGTTCTCGTCGGTCTCCTCCCTGGTCGGCGCACCCGGGCAGGGCTCCTACGCCTCGGCGAACTCCTGGATCGACGGGCTGGTCGCCTACCGACGTGCCCACGGCCTGCCGGCAGCCGGAATCAACTGGGGCCCTTGGGCGCAAGTGGGCCGCGCGCAGTTCTTCGCCGACCTCGGCGTCTCGATGATCACCCCGGCGCAGGGCCTGGCGGCGCTGGAGTTGGTGCTCGCCGCCGACCGGGCGCGCACCGGCGTGTTCGCGCTCGACGCGCGGCAGTGGTTCCAATCCTTCCCCGCCGCAGCGGGATCGTCGTTGTTCGCCACGCTGCGAGAGTCGATCACCGTCGAGCAGCGCACCGGCGGCGGCCGGATCCGTGCCGAACTGGACGCGACCGATCCCGCCGACCGCCCGAGGCGGCTCGCCACAGCCATCGCCGACGAGATCCGGGCGGTGCTGCGCTCGACCGACCAGATCGACCACGACCTTCCGATGGAGCAGCTGGGCCTGGACTCGCTGATGGCGCTGGAACTGCGCAACCGGCTGGAGGCGAGCCTGGGCACCACCCTGCCGGTGGCGCTGGTCTGGGCTTACCCGACCATCACCGACCTGGCCGGCGCCCTGTGCGAGCGACTGGGTTACCAGGAGGACGCCCCCCAGGCCGAGTCTGCCGAGGAGGAGCCCGAGTTATCGGACGAGGAACTGGATCTGCTGTCGGACCTGGTTGCGGCCAGTGAGCTGGAAGCAGCGACGGAAGGCGCGGAGTAATGACGAGTCTGGCCGAACGCGCCGCCCAAATGTCCCCGAAGGCCCGCGAGGTTCTCGCGCGCGAACTGGTGCGTGCGGGCACGGCCTTCCCCACCGACGTCGCCGAGCCGATCGCGGTGATCGGGATGGGCTGCCGGCTGCCCGGGAATGTGCATGGGCCGCAGGACTTCTGGCAACTGCTGCTCGACGGCCGGGACACCATCGGTGAGGTGCCCGCCGACCGTTGGGACGCCGACGCGTTCTACGACCCGGATCCGGAGACCCCGGGCAAGATGACCACCAAGTGGGGCGGGTTCATCGACGACGTGGCGGGATTCGACGCCGACTTCTTCGGCATCACCCCGCGCGAGGCCGCCGCCATGGACCCGCAGCACCGCGTCCTGCTGGAGGTGGCCTGGGAGTCGCTGGAAAACGCCGGGCTGGCACCGGATTCGCTGAGCGGCAGCCGAACCGCCGCCATCATGGGCTTGTCGACGTGGGACTACACCATCGTCAACATCGAGCGCCGCGCCGAGATCGACGCCTACCTGTCCACCGGCACCCCACACGCGGCCGCGGTGGGCCGCATCGCCTACCTGCTCGGCCTGCGCGGCCCGGCGGTGGCGGTGGACACCGCGTGTTCGTCGTCGCTGGTGGCGGTGCACCTGGCCTGCCAATCCCTGCGGCTGCGGGAGAGCGACGTGGCGCTGGCCGGCGGGGTGCAGCTGGCGCTGTCACCGTTCGCCGCGATCGCGGTCTCCAAATGGTCGGCACTGTCCCCGACCGGCCGCTCGAAAGCCTTCGATGCGATGGCCGACGGCTTCACCCGCGGGGAAGGCTGCGGCGTGGTGGTGCTCAAGCGGTTGTCCGACGCCACCCGCGACGGCGACCGGATCCTGGCGCTGATCCGCGGATCGGCGGTCAATCAGGACGGCCGGTCCAACGGCATGACCGCCCCGAACGCCCTGGCGCAACGAGACGTGATCACCACCGCCCTCAAGCAGGCCGACGTGGCCGCCGAGAGCGTGCACTATGTCGAAGCGCACGGCACTGGAACCATCCTGGGTGACCCGATCGAGTTCGAGTCACTGTCGGCCACCTACGGAAGAGGTGAGGGCCGCTGCGCACTCGGGGCGGTGAAGACCAACCTGGGCCACCTCGAAGCGGCGGCCGGTGTCGCGGGACTGATCAAGGCGATTCTGGCCGTCGAGCACGGCTACATTCCGCGCAACCTGCACTTCACCCGGTGGAACCCGGCGATCGACGCGTCGTCGACCCGGCTGTTCGTGCCGACCGAGGGCACCCCGTGGCCCGACGGCTCGGGCCCGCGCCGCGCGGCCGTGTCCTCGTTCGGGCTCAGCGGGACCAACTCGCATGTGGTGATCGAGCAGGCGCCTAATACCGTTGCGGCGCAGGTGGATACCGGTGCGGCGGTCTCGACGCTGGTGGTCTCCGGCAAGACGCCGCAGCGGGTGGCCGCCACCGCGGGGGTGTTGGCCGATTGGCTGGAGAGGGCCGGCACCGACGTCCCGCTGGCCGACATCGCGCACACGCTGCACCACCACCGCGCCCGGCAGGCGCGGTTCGGGACCGTGGTCGCCCGCGACCGCGAACATGCGGTCTCCGGATTGCGCGCGCTGGCCGCCGGGACACCCGCACCGGGTGTGGTCGGCCCGCAGGCCACGGCTGCGGGGGCGGGGACGGTGTTCGTTTATTCGGGGCGGGGATCGCAGTGGGCCGGGATGGGTCGCCGGTTGCTGGCCGATGAGCC
>RXJD01000010.1 GCA_003987775.1 Mycobacterium sp. | reverse complement strand
GCGGCGGCGGCGCGGCCGGCAACGGCGGGATCGCGCAATTCAACGGTCACAGCGGCGGCAGCGGCGGCCGCGGTGGCGCCGGTGGGGCCGCCGGGGTGGGCGGCAACGGCAGCAATCTGGCCATCAACGGCAATGGCGGCCTGGGCGGCAGCGGCGCGGCAGGCGGCGATGGCGGTCATGGCGCCGACGGCACCGGCGCCCTGGCCGGTGGTGCGGGCGGCAATGGCGGTGACGGCGGTAACGCCGGAGCCGGCGGCAGCAACGGCATCGGTGGCATCGGCGGGACCGCGGGTGGCTACGGCAGCGGCGGTCACGGCGGTAACGGCAGCTATGGCGGCAACGGCGGCACCGCGGACGCGGTGGGGGCCGGGGCGGACGGCAACGCCGGCCCCGCCGGCGGCGCCGGTGGGAATGGGGGGGCCGGCGGCGCCAGCGGGCCCGGTGGCGTCAACGGCAGCGGCGGCAACGGCGGCAGCGGCGGCGTGGGTGGCACCGGCGGGGACGGCGGGGCGGCCCCCGTCACCTTGGGCGCCCCCGGCGGCAAGGGCGGCATGGGTGGGGCCGGAGGCAACGCCGGAATCGCCGGCGTCGCCGGGACCGGCGGCGCAGGCGGTTCCGCCGGCACCTCTGGCAACGGCGGCAACGGCGGGCTCGGCGGAAACGGCGGCGATGGCGCCGCCGGAAAAGACGGCATGGGCGTCCAAATCAACGGCGGCACCGGTGGCGCCGGCGGGGACGGCGGCCAAGGCGGAACCGGCGGCTCGGCCGGCGTCGGTGGTACCAACGGCGGCGGCGGCAACGGCGGCAACGGCGGACTCGGCGGCGTCGGCGGCACCGGCCTGTCCGACGCTGGCACTGACGGCGGCAACGGCGGCAACGGCGGCAAGGGCGGCGCCGGCGGCGGCGCAGGGAAGGCCGGCTTGGCCGGTACAGGTTCCGGCGGCGCAGGAACCGGCGGCAAGGCGGGCACCGGCGGAAACGGCGGCACGGGCGGCAACGCCGGCTCAGCCGCCGACGGCACCGACAAGGTCGGTACCACCGACGGCGAAGCCGGAGGCAATGGCGGCGCCGGCGGCAACGGTGGCCAAGGCGGCCAGGGTGGCGCCGCCAATGGCGGAACCGCCGGCAGCGGCGGCAAGGGCGGCAACGGCGCCAATGGCGGCAACGGCGGCAGCGGCGGCAACGGACCCACATACGGCACGGGCACCGGGGCCGGAGCCAACGGCGGAAACGGCGGCGACGGCGGAATCGGCGGTCCCGGTGGCAACGCGGGCTTGGGCGGAGAAGCCGGCAACGGCCCCGGCGGCACCAAGGGCCTGGGCGGCATCGCCGGCAACGGCGGCAATGGCGGCGACGCCGGCAACGGCGGAAATGGCGCAGACGGTAAAAACCCTTTGGGATTCTCCCAGAACGGCACTGCAGGCGGTAACGGCGGCAACGGCGGCAAGGGCGGCAGCGGCGGAAGCGGCGGAAACGGCGTCGGCGGCGTCGGTGGCGGCAACGCCGGCAACGGGGGCGACGGCGGCAACGCTGGATTCGGTGGCACCGGCAGCGACCCAGGAATTGGCGGCACCGGCGGCTTCGGCGGCTTCGGCGGCAACGGCGGCAACGGCGGCAACGGCGGCGCCGGCGGCCTCGGCGGGGGCAAGGGCGGAAACGCCGGCAGTGGCGGCGATGGCAACAACGGCGGGACCGGCGGCTCCGGCAGCGCCGCCGCCGGCCGAGACGGCGGTCCCGGTGGCAACGGTGGCGCCGGCGGCAACGGAGGCACTGGAGGCAACGGTTACGGCGCAACAGCTGGCACCGGCGGCAAAGCCGGCAACGGAGGCGCAGGGGGCAGCGGCGGCAAAGGCGCCAATGACCTAGTGACGGACGGCTGGAGCGGCGGAACGGGGGGTAAAGGCGGCATCGGCGGTACCGGCGGCAGCGGAGGCAATGCGCGAAATGCCACCGACACGGGCAACGCCCTCTCCGGCGGAGGCAACGCCGGCGGTGGCGGCAACGGCGGCGCCGGCGGCTCAGGCGGCGCAGGCGGCGAAAGCAATGTCACGAACGGCGGTAAGGGCGGCGCCGCCGGCAATGGCGGGTTCGGCGGCAATGGCGGCAACGGCGGCCAAGGCGGCGGCAAGGGCGGAAATGCCGGTGACGGCGGTGACGGCGGCAGCGGCGGCAACGGCAACGGCAACAGCAGCCACGATGGCGGCCATGGCGGCACCGGCGGCACCGGCGGTAATGGGGGCAACGGCGGCAACGGCAACGGCGCCATCGCCGGAATCGGCGGCAACGCGGGCAATGGCGGCAGCGGCGGCAAAGGCGGCAACGCCGGGAACTCCGCCTTGCCGGACGAATATCACGGCGGCAACGGCGCTACCGGCGGCAACGGCGGCACCGGCGGAAACGGTGGCTTCGCCTTAGGTGTGCTCAACGGCGGCGGCGCCGGCGGCGCCGGCGGCGACGCCGGCGTCGGTGGCGGCGGCGGCAACGGCGGGACAGCCGGCACGTTCGGGCACCCCGGCGGCAACGGCGGCACCGCCGGCGCAGGCGGCAACGGAGGCAACGGCGGCGACGGCGGCTTTGACGGCGGTGCAGGCGGCCAAGGAGGACACGGCGCCGACGGCGGCAACGGCGGCAACGGCGGCAACAGCAGCGGGACCGGTGGCAACGGCGGCAACGGTGGCGGCGGCGGAGCCGGCGGCAACGCCGGCAACGGCGGCACTGGCAACGGCGCTAAGGGTGGCAGCGGCGGCATCGCCGGCAACGGCGGCAACGGCGGCAATGGCAACAACGGCAACCCGAATATCGATGGTTATGACGGTGGCGCCGGCGGCAGCGGCGGCAGCGGCGGCGCCGGCGGTAACGGCGGTAACGCCATCAATGGCGGCACCGCCGGCAACGCGACAGTCGGTGGGACCGGCGGGAACGGCGGCAAAGGCGGCAATGGCGGACCGAACCTTATTGTCAATACCTATAACGGCGACGGCGGAAACGGAGGCGCCGGTGGAAGCGGCGGGACCGGCGGCAAAGGCGGTGAAGACCAATTCTTCGGCACCTCCGGCGCCAAAGGCGGCAGTGGCGGCAGTGGCGGCGACGGCGGCAACGGCAACAAGTTCGGCGATCCCAACTTCTGGGGCACCGGCGGCACCGGGGGCGGCGGAGGCACCGGCGGTAAAGGCGGCGCGAGCGGCAGCGGCACACCTGGCATTGGTGGCTCCTCGGGCGGCGGCGGCGGCGGCCCGACCGGCGGGAACCGGAACCCTGATGGCGGCGACGGCGGCGGCGGCGGCCCCGGCGGCAACGGAGGCACCTAGAGCCGCGCGCCTTAACGGCGTTACCACGCGCGGACAGGGCTGGCGGGACTACACGGCCCGCCAAACCCGGCGAGTTTGCTGGCACGCCCGCATACCGGCCCCAAACCGACCGGACCGCCGGGTCGGCGCGGGCGTACGAGGCTTAACCTCGAACATTGCGCGAGCGCATTAGCAGCTGATGGGGAATTTAAGGTGGGGCGGGCGTAATTGGCGACGCCTCAGCCCCACTATTCCTGAGGCAGCGGAGTGCGTATTTCCATTTCAATCTGCCGGTCCGAGGATTTGGGTCGTTCATCGGCCGATAGCCACGTCATCCGTTGATAGAGGATCGACGGCCCGAGCCATCGCGTGACAAAGCGGCGCAATGCGACTCCGTCGCGCTGCCGCTGCCCGGGATCGGTCAGGAGGGACTGCACGGTCCGCAGGGTCATTTCGGCAAGCTCACCCAGCGCGGCGACGTCGAAGCCGTGCAGCGTCCAATCGACATCGAGGCGGTGAAAGACCGACAAGCAGAAGGTGATCGCGGTGTCGGAAGTCAGCGAGGTGACGGCTTCGCCCTCGTGCCGTTCGGTCAACAGGCTCTCCAATTGCGGATCCCCACCGAGGTTTTCGACTCCGAACGATACGCATTCGACGACGGCGGTGACCGGATCGTTGATCCCGCGGAGGTGTTCTACGACCTGATCGAGGAATCCGTCGACCGCACGCATACCGCTGGCCATCAGCAGTGCATCCGCGTTGGGAAAGTAGCGGTACACCGTCTGCCGGGTGACCCCGAGTTTCCGGGCGACGTCGGCAAGCCGTATCGCTGGTCCGTGCTCAGCGACCACCTCGTCTACCGCATCCAGGATGCGGGCGATCGCCTCCTCATCTGAGGCGGGCGTCGCTCCCGCCCAACCGCGGCTACGCATCCGCGGTCACCAGCCGTTCGGCGTCGAACTCGATCGTCAGCGTCAACGGACCGGACATTCCCAGCAAGGACTTCCACGGGGCCGATCCGACGCGATGCGGTGCCGATAAGCGCCGGGTGAGGATCGTCAGTGCATCTGCCAGTTCCCGGCGTGCGAGGTTGGCCCCCAGGCAGTAGTGCGCACCGCCGCCGAACGTCAGAATCGCGGGCAAGTCCTGTCGCGCGATGTCGAAGCGGTCAGCATCGGCGTAGATCGCTGGATCGCGGTTGGCTGCAAAGGTATTCACGAGTACAAAGGTCCCGGCCGGGAATGTGTAGCCGGCGAATTCGACATCCTCGGTGGCGGCGCGCGGCGCCAGACAGACCGCCGGTGAATGCCGCATGCTTTCCTCGACCGCCTGCATCGCAAGCTCTGGTTGTTCACCCAACTTTGCCCATTGGTCCGGATGGTCACACAGCACCTGCACCGACGCGGCCAACTGGTTACGCGTGGTATCCGTGCCCGCCATCAAGAAGCCGGCGACCAGCATCCGCAGTTCGTCGAGATTGAGCCGTTCACCGTCGCTCTCGGCGCGTATGAGCTCGGAGAGCAGGTCATCGGTCAAAGTGTTCCGGCGGGCGGCGACCATGTCGTCCACATACGCGTCGAGTTCGCTCCACGCCCGCATGATCGCGGCTTCGTCGAAGTTGGCGTCGGTCTGGAAACTGAAGGCTTTGAACACTTCATCGGTCCATTCCGAGAAAAGCTGCCAATCCGCGCGGGGCGCACCGAGGAGCGCGCACATGATGGGCGTGGGATACGGCCGCGCGATGTCGGCCACGACGTCACAACGTCCGGCGTCGATCACGTGGTCGATCAGCCCATTCACCACCTCGTGGATCGTGTCTTGCAGACGCGCTGTCGCACGAGGCGTGAACGCTCGCGAAACGAGTTTGCGTAGGCGGGTGTGCGGTGGACCGTCGAGTCCCAGGAGGCTGCTCATCAATTTGTCGTACAGCGGCCCCGACGTGACACCCTGCGCCGCCAGCGTGATGCCCGGCGGCATGCGAAACCTACTGTCCCGCAGCATTTCCCGCGCCAGTTCGTAGGACAGTATTTCCGGGCCGATCGGCCCGATGGCGATGGGCGCACGCGATTGCGCGATCCGGACGTCCTCAACGATGTCCTGCGGAGTCGCGGTGAGGTTGTAGTCGAGCGTGGGCAGGCCGGCGTCGAAGACGTTGGGAGCGGTGCTGTTCACGGTCATCGATGTCTCCACTTTCTGGCGCCCCGACAGGCAGGTTACCGACATTTATGCCTGAAGCGTATGACCACTATGAGATATGGTCAAGATGCGCCAGAATAATGCCAGCTAGAAGCGCCACTCCCCTCAACTTGGTCATACGTATTTTTATTTGACGTCTGATCTATCGTTGCGCGGACACCGCGGCGGTGGTGGTGGTAGGACTCTCCTGGCGACGCTGTTCGGACCCAATCGTTGCTTCAACTCCGTTGCTCGAGCGCTGGACGCAGTTCGCGAGACGGCTGAGTTGCCATCAGCTAGGGTGCATTTCAGGCTTAACAGCAAATCTGAAGGAGTCCGTGGATGCGGCGCCGTTCCCTCGTTGTCAGCGCGCTGATCGCGCTGGTGTTGTCTCTTTTGTTTCCGGCCACTGCCAGCGCGGACAAGCAGTGCCCGGAAGCTGGCACCGGCGAGCCTGCAGCGGAGAACTCGCAGCCTTTCCCCGTTCCCGACCCGTATTCGGGCAATCTGCTAGGTCCGGCCACGTTGCCCACCGGAGCGGTGAAAAAGCTGCTGGTCGACTACCAACGACTGGGAACACCCGCGCTGCAACCGAAAGCATTCCTCGACACGTACTACGACGCCACCAGGGGTTGGAAGTGGCCGACGAACTTCGGCTTCGACGGACCCGCCACGCCGTTCACGATGAAGAAGGGGCATCTGTTCGACCGGTTCGGGCAGCCCGATGAAGCAAACTTCCTTGCGAACGAAAAGCACACGCCGTTCGCCGCTCGGGCTTTGCCCCCGTCGTCCCTCAACACCTACAAGGGCTCTCCGGAAGCCAACTACCACGTCTACTGCGTCGTGAAGGACCTGACGGTGCAGTCGGGGAAGATCAAGGGATTCGCCGGGCAGCCGGGTGGCGGCATCCAATACTTCCTCGGCAACACCAGGGTGAAGGACCTCCTGGCGGCCGGCCAGCTCATCGAGGTGGCGCCAAAATACGGGCTCGAGGGAAACTAGCTGCCTTAAACCGAGAAGCGTCGCAGAAGTGGGACTCGCTTCCGGGATGGGCGCAGAGCCGCCAAATTATCTGTGCAGCAGCACATTAGTCGCGGTGGCCGCTTGTCGCGAGCCGTATGACAGGGCCACGTAGCTCACCCCGGCGCCGCCATCGGCGATCGGGAAAATTCCCCGCGTTAGGCTCAAATGGCTGCGCCGCCAAGCCGGTGGCGTGTGAGCGTGCCGACGCTGAAGGTCGGCGCGGGGCGACCGGGAACGATTGCGGAGGGCACAACGATGTGCGGGATATTCGCTGCGATGACGCTCCGGGGTCTTCCGACTGAGCGGCGTGATGCCGCGCTCAAGCTCTTGGAGCATCGTGGGCCGGATGGCTCCGGCACCTGGACATCGCGGGACGGGCAATGGACGCTCGGACACACGCGGTTGTCGATCATCGGTCTGAACAACGGAAGTCAGCCGATGACGAGCCCCGACGGCATGGTCCACCTCGTCGTCAACGGCGAGTTCTACGGCTACCGCGAAATCCGCGAGCAACTCCGGGCACGCGGCTATCGCTTCTCCTCTGACAGCGACAGCGAGATCGCGCTGCACCTCTACGCCGAGCGCGGCGTCCAGGCCGCGACACAACTGCGCGGCGAGTTCGCGGTGATCATTGCCGACGAACGCCAACGAGCGATGTATGCGATCCGCGATCGCTTCGGTGTCAAACCGCTGTACTACGCGGCGGTGGACGGTGATGTCTATTTCGCCTCGGAGATCAAGGCGCTGTTGGCGCTCGGCGTGCCCGCCAAGTGGGATCTCGAGGGCGCTACCGGAGGGTTCGGACGATCCCACGAGAAGACCGAGTTCGCCGGCATCAGTACCGTGCCGCCGGGCTGCTATGCGATTGCGCGAGAGGGTGCTGTCCGCATTTACCCGTACTGGGATTGGGAGATGCCGACTGCTGATCAGATGCGCGCGGACCCGCGAAATGAATCCGAGATCGTCGACGAATTTCGTCAGGCTCTCCGGGATGCGGTGCGGCAGAGGCTGATTGCCGATGTGGAGGTCGCGTCGTATCTCAGTGGCGGCATCGACTCCTGCGCGGTCCTGGGGCTCGCTCAGCAGGAGACGAACCGGCCGATTCGCGCCTTCACGCTCACCTTCGAGAACCCGCTCTACGACGAGGCCCGCGTCGCCGAAGAACAGGCCAAACGGGTCGGCGCGACGTACCACCCCATACCGATTACCGGACGAGAGATCGCGGACTCATTCGCAGACGCGGTCTGGCATGCCGAAACTCAGATGTTCAACGGACATGGCGTAGCCAAATACCTACTCAGCCGTGCCGTCAGAGCCGCCGGCATCAAAGTGGTGTTCACCGGCGAGGGCGCCGACGAGATGCTGGGAGGGTATCCGTACTACCGGGTCGACGCGCTGAACCACGACGCGACACTGAGCGCCGACGAGAGATTGACACTCCTGGACGAGATGCTCGGCGCCAATGCCGCGACTCGCGCGCTGATGATGCCGAACCAAGTCAGCAGTCCCGAAATGCAGGCGGTCGAGCGCAGGCTCGGCTGGCTGCCGGCGACACTCAATGTTGGTGCCGCGCAAACCAATAGCGTGGCACCACTGCTCCGCGACGACCTTCCACCATCGGTTCGGGCGTTTCAGCCGCTGATCGCCGCGCTGGATCGCCTGCCGATTGCGCAACGCGTCGCCGGTCGCGACCACCTGAACCAGATGCTGTACATCAACGCGAAAACGGTCCTGCCGAACTTCATTCTGAACTACCTCGCCGATCGGATGGAGATGGCCCACTCCATCGAAGGCCGGGTACCGTTCCTGGACCATCGCGTCGCCGAGGCCGCGGCCCGCGTGCCAGTCCATATGAAAGTCAAGGGGATTCGCGAGAAGCACGTCCTGCGCGAAGCGGCGAAAGACGTGCTGATACCGGAGGTTTACGACCGCCAGAAACATCCCTTCACCACGCCGCCGACCCGCGACCCGAGCGACCCGATGCTCGTCTTCTACCGGGACACCTTTGCTTCGCAAGCGGCGAAGGACCAGCCCATCTACGACATGAACAGGGTTTCCGCAGCGCTCGATCAATTGCTCGAGTCCCCAGACGATCAGCGCATCGCGGTGGAGGGCGGTCTGCAGCGTGTTGCGAGCGTGGTTGTGCTGCAGCAGCTGTTTTCGATGAGCTGAGGTCGCCTGCGCCGTATGGGCTTTGCCACTGAGGCGCCGTTTCAATAGCGGCCACTACCTGACCTAGAGTTGGCTGGCCGTTCCCGCTTTGCCGGCTGAGCCGCCTCCCCCGGTACCGGGGAGACCGGCAAAACCCGCGGAGGCTTTGGCCAGAGTGGTCGCCTGGGCGTCGCCGCCGTCACCGCCGCTTCCGCCGTGCCCGGGGTTGCCAGTGCCGCCGTAACCGCCGTTGCCGCCGGTGGCGGTTCCGCTACCCCAGTTCAATGCGTAAGCGGCGTCACCGCCATGACCACCTATCGGCCCGGTCCCGCCGGTACCGCCGGCTCCGCCGATGGCGTAGCCGCTGCCGCCGCCGGGGCCATAGTTATATCCCATGAGTGAGCCGGGTCCCCCGTCACCGCCGGCGCCGCCTACGGTACTGCCGCTGCCGCCGGCCCCGCCCTGGCCGCCGATGGCGTTTCCGGTTCCTCCGCCCGCCCTGATGAATGCACTGCCACCGTTGCCGCCGGCCCCACCGGCGCCTGCCGTGCCGGTGCCGCCGTGGCCGCCGTTACCGCCGGCGACGCTGGTGTTGTTGATGCCGCTTGCTTCGGCGCCGACGCTGCCACCGTCGCCGCCGCGACCGCCGGTCGCTCCGACTCCCCCATCACCGCCGAGGCCCCCGGTGCCACCGTAGATGGATCCGCTGCCGCCGTTACCACCACGGCCACCGTCGCCCATCTGGCCTGCGGCGCCGTCCAGGCCGAACGGGGATAAGTGCACCCCGCCGGCCCCGCCCATACCCCCGGCACCACCGTTGCCCCCGGTGCCGCCGGCAACGAACGCATTCGGAGCAGTGGCGCCGTAACCGCCCCAGCCGCCGGCGCCGCCCGCTCCGCCCGCACCGCCGTTGCCTCCCAACAGCCCGCCGGTGCCGCCCGCCCCTCCCCGACCGCCGATCCCGCCAACGCCCCCGTTGCGCGTGACGGTGTCGACACCTTGAACCCCGGTCACCCCGGTTCCGCCGGCTCCGCCGCGGCCACCGTCGCCGAACAGCCCCGCATCACCGCCGCGCCCGCCGGTTCCGCCACCGGCAACCCCCGAACCGCCGTTGCCGCCGTTGCCGAACAACAGCCCGCCCGGTCCGCCGTTCTGGCCGGTCCCGGCGGCGCCGTCGACACCGTTGCCGATCAGCGGACGGCCCAGCAACGCGTTGGTGGGGGCATTGATCACGTTCAGCACGCCTTGCGTGAGGGCTTCCAGTGGGTTTGCGTTGGCCGCTTCGGCCGCGGCATAGGCGGCCCCCGCGCCCGTGATAGCCGCCGCGAACTGGTCCTGAAGCGCCCACATCCGGGCGCTGAGCGCCTGATACTCCTGCCCGTAGCCGGAAAACAGGGAGGCGATCGCGGCCGAAACCTCATCCGCGGCGGCGCTGAGGACGGTGCTCGTCGAGGCCGCCGCCTCCGCATGTGCGGTGCGCAGCATGGAACCGATCCGCGCCATGTCCGTGGCCGCCGAGCTCACCGACTCCGGTACCGCAAATACATACGACATTGCTGTCCTCGCTCCCGCGTCGTTGGCCATCCGGTTGCTCGAAAGCAGACCGTATCCAGGCATATCGCTGAGGGCTTGAGTAGTTGACTACGTAAGTTTTGCGAACGGGATTGACGTGTTGGCCGACAAAGCCGGGTCCGTCGCACGCGATAGCGGTCGCGGTCGGGGGCAACGGGGCAATGTGGGTATTTCGGCCTCTGCTGCGCACGCGTTGCCTGCGGCAACATCAGATCACCGACGCGAGCAGGCCCCTGCTCAAGCGTTGTGTGAGGTCTTATCGCGCCGATGTAAGGGGACACCATGTCGTTTATGAGCGTGGCACCGGAGCTGGTGGGTGCGGCTGCGGCGGATTTGGGCAGCATCGGGTCGGCGCTCCGTGCTGCCGCTGCAGAGGCGTCAGGCTCGACGACAGTGGTGCTGGCGGCGGGTGCAGATGAGGTTTCGTCTGTGATCTCTGAGCTGTTCCGCGCCTGTGGCCAGCACTATCAGGCGATCAGCGCGCAGGCGGCGCTGTTTCACGAGCACTTCGTTCAGACGCTGACGTCGGGCGCGGGGGCGTATGCGACCGCGGAGGCGGCCAACGCGGCGGCCGCTGCGGACCCGCTGACGAGCCTGGTCGGTCAAATCCAGACCACCGGGTTATTCAATTACGACCCGGTCAAAGTGCTGACGGGTCGTCCCCTGTTCGGCAACGGAGCCGATGGGGCGCCGGGAACCGGGCAGGCCGGCGGCGACGGCGGGTGGCTGATCGGCAACGGCGGCAACGGTGGGTCCGGCGCGCTCGGGAAGGACGGCGGGGCCGGCGGATCGGCCGGCTTGTGGGGCCACGGCGGTGACGGCGGGGCCGGTGGAAACGGCAAGCCCATCTCCAGTCCGGCAGGCGGAAACGGCGGGGCGGGAGGACTCAACGGGTGGATCGGCGGGGGTGCGCCCGGGGCAGGCGGGGCCGGCGGCAACGGCATCACCGGCCCGTTCGGGGGTGGCGGGCATGGCGGGGATGGAGGGGCCGGCGGAGCTAACCGGCAACTGATCTCGCTGTTCGGCGGTGCCGGGGGTGCCGGCGGCGTGGGTGGCACCGGCGGGTATGGCGGGCTACTCCCTCCAGGCCCGGTGATCGGGGCTGGCGCGGACGGCGGGCATGGCGGAGCCGGCGGCCACGGTGGTGCGGGCGGCGCGAACCAGGCCCTGCTCGGCGGGGCCGGCGGGGCGGGAGGCATCGGCGGCAACGGCGGCGCGGGCGGGAACGGCGGCACCGGCGCAGACGGCGTCAACAACTTGCCCACCCTGATCGGGGGCAGCGGGGGTGTTGGTGGCGATGGCGGTGACGCCGGTGCTGGTGGGGCCGGCGGCGCTGCGAACGGATCCGTCGCAGGGTTGTTTAGCGGGTTCCTCGGGCAGGCCGGCGCCGGTGGCGGGGGCGGCACCGGGGGCGGCGGAGGCACGGGCGGTACCGGCGGCGCCGCCGACGGCGCCCTTTCCAAGGGCTACGCCGGCATAGGTGGCCACGGTGGCAACGGCGGCGCCGGTGGGGCCGGCGGCAACTCCAGCGGCAGCGGCGTCAACGGCACCGGCGGCGGCGGGGGTCACGGCGGCACCGGCGGTACCGGCGGTGCCGGCCAGACCGGCACAGCCAGTGGTAACGCGGTCTTCGGCGGCGGCGGGGGTGGCGGCGGAGCCGGCGGGAGTGGCGGCCACGCCGGTGGCGGCGGCGCCTACGCCGGCGGCGACGGCGCCGGCGGCACCGGGGGCACCGGCGGCACCGGGGGCAACGCGACAACCGTAAACGGCAGCAACACCGTAGCCATCGGGCACGGCGGCGACGGTGGCGGTGGCGGGACGGGTGCCCTTGGCGGGTCGGGCGGCGCCGGGGGCGGCGGCGGCGCGGGCGGTACTGCAGTGGCTGCGCTGACAAATCGAGTTGCGGGCGGAGGCGGAGGCGGCGGCGGGGCAGCCGCCACCGCCGGAGGCAACGCGGGAGCCGGAGGCAACGGTGGCTCCGCGGCCCACATTCCGTTGGGTTTGACTGGTGCTTTCGGCGCCGGGGGTAGTGGCGGCAGCGGCACCGGTGGTGGCGGCGGTGGCGGCGGCGTCGTGATCTCCCCGAACGGGTTCGCCGGTGGCACCGGCACCGACGGTGCCGGTGGAGGGACGGCTGGCCTCGGCGCCAACGGTGGTGCATTCGTCAACAGCGGAGGTGACGGCGGCACCGCTGGCCTCGGCGGATCCGGCGGGCACGGCGCGGTTGGCAACAGCAATGACGGGGGCGCCGGTCAGCCCTGACGTCGCACACGGCTATCACGGGTCGGGGTCTACCCCCTTACGCCCCCACGAATCGGTGTTTTCGCCATGCGTCGGGGATGAGCAGCCGCACTACAGTTCCCTAACAGCCTGATACCGATTGAGGCAGAGCAGTTTTGGACCGTCATATTGATGCACGATGTGCCCAGCAGAAGTTGTCGGCATACAGATGCGGGAAACGGTCCCGCACGTCCGTGCGAAAACAGGGGGGAACCGTGAAGTCCATGAAATCCGTTGCGCTCAGCGCAGCTGCACTGGCCGTCGTTGGTGGTGGTGTCACCGGGCTGGCATACGACGCAGCGGGCATCGCGCCTTCGAATCCGCCTCAGGTGCAACTGGTCTCGACCGGCGCGCCGCTACCGCAGGATCCGCAACCCGCGTCGGCACTGAACCTGCCGACCACTGACCAGTTGACCGGCATCCTCAATGACCTTTCCAATCCGGGCGTGTCATACCGGACCAAAGATGGCCTCGTCGAAGGCGGCATCGGGTCGGGTGAGGGCCATGAGATGGATCACGAGCTGAGAGTGGCATATCGCAACGGGCAGCTCCCGTTGTCGTTTGCCGTCTCCAACATCCAACAGAACGGTCCGGCTACGGTGATGTCCGACGTGGCCGTCTCAGGGCCAAAGCTGCCGGCACCGGTCACGAAGCCCCTCATGTTCGTCAATCAAAACGGTAACTGGGTGTTGTCGAGCCCATCGGCGACCATGCTGGTGCAGGCCGTCGCAGGGCACTGACTTCGTCTTTCGGCGCGGACGGCGCACAGCAGCTGAACGGCCGTCCTTGCGGAGGCGTCGAAGACACATACGCGTCCGCTTCTCAGGCGATAGCAGACTGCGCCAGCCACTTCGCGAGATAAGGTGCGGTACGACTGTTTTCGGCCCTTGCCACCGTTCGTGGCGGGCCCACCGCAATCACCCTGCCACCATTGCTGCCGGCGCCGGGACCAAGGTCGATCACCCAGTCGGCGCCCGCGACCATGCGCATGTCGTGTTCTGCCACCACGACGGTGTTGCCCGCCTCGACCAGACGATGCAGCTGCGCGTCGAGCAGATCCACGTCGGCCGGATGTAGCCCTGTGGTCGGCTCGTCGAGGACGTAGAGGGTATGCCCGCGCCGGGGTCGCTGTAATTCGGAGGCGAGCTTGATCCGCTGCGCCTCACCGCCCGACAGCTCGGTCGCGGGCTGTCCAAGACGGAGATAACCCAGCCCCACCTCCCGCAGCGTGGTCAGGCTCCGCGATGCGCTGGCGACGTCGGCAAGGAACTCGAAGGCCTCATCGACCGTCATCGCGAGCACGTCGGCGATCGTCCTGTCGCGATAGCGCACCTCGAGTGTCTCGTCGGAGTACCGCGCGCCACGACACGACGGACAGGTGCCGTATGTGCCTGGCAGAAACAACAATTCGACCGCTACAAACCCCTCCCCCTGACAGGTGGGACAGCGGCCGTCCGCCACGTTGAAGGAAAACCTGCCCGCGGTCCAACCGCGTCGACGCGCCGCGGCGGTCGCGGCGAACTCACGGCGCACGGCATCAAACAATCCGGTATAGGTCGCCAACGTCGAGCGCGGCGTCCGCCCGATCGGGCGCTGGTCGACCACTACCAATCGGTCGATCTCCTCGACTCCGTCTGCCCTGACACCCACGCTCGCGTCGCGATCAAGATCGATGACCTCACTGCCGGCTTCGTCGTCGTCGGATTCGGCGGACTCGGCCGCACGTGCCGTTCCGAGATGGCTGTTCACGACATCGCCGAGGACCTTGACCACCAGCGTCGACTTACCTGAACCGGAGACTCCGGTGACGGCGGTGTACAGACCCAAGGGCAGATCGACGTCGAGGTCTCTCAAATTGTGGAAGGAGATATCGCGAAGTCGCAATCGCCCGGACTGCGCGCGGGGCGGACGTGGCGCCCGCTCCGAGCCGCCGAAAAGGTATCTGCGAGTGACCGATTCCTCGACGTCCGCCAGACCCGCTACCGGGCCGCTGTAGAGGAGCTGCCCGCCCAACTCGCCGGCCCCGGGTCCGACGTCGACGATCCAATCGGCACGACGGACCACGTCCATGTCGTGTTCGACCACGAACAACGAATTGCCCGCCCGCCGTAGCCGATCGAGTACATCGAGCAGTGGCTCGGCGTCGGCGGGGTGGAGTCCGGCGGACGGTTCGTCGAGCACATAGAGCACGCCGAACAGGCCGGCACGCAGTTGGGTAGCCAGCCGCAAGCGCTGCAGTTCGCCGGGTGAGACGGTTGGCGTGCGGCGGCTGAGCGTGAGGTAGCCGAGGCCGAGATCGATCAGTATTTGCAGGCGTGCGACCAGGTCGGCGGCGATCATGGTCGCCACTTCCGTGAGCTCGCCGGATTCCGCCGACTCGTATGCGGCAGCGGCATCGCTGCGAGATGCCGTCGGGCGCAGCGTCTCTGCCAGATCGGTCAACGGCATCGCCGCGTACTGCGCGATTGTGCGGCCGGCGAATGTCACTTTCAGCGCTTCGGGCCTGAGCCCGGATCCGTCGCACAGCGGGCAGTCGACGCTGTCGACGAACTGCAGCACGCGGCGGCGCATTTTCGCGCTGTGCGAATTGGCCAACGTGTGGCGGACATGACGCTCAGCGCTGGTGAACGTGCCGTTGTAGTAATAGTCGGCCTGCACGGGATGCTGCGTCGGATCGATCTCGACTGTCGGCTGCTCGTCGGTGAACAATATCCAGTTGCGTTGCCGCTTGGGGAGTTTCCGCCATGGCTTGTCGATGTCGTAGCCCAGCGTGATCAGGATGTCGCGCAGGTTTTGTCCCTGCCAGGCCCCTGGCCAGGCTGCCACGGCCCCCTCCCGAATGCTCAGCGACGGGTCTGGCACGAGTGTCTCTTCGGTCATCCGGTGGATTCGCCCGAGCCCGTGACATTCCGGGCACGCCCCGACCGCGGTGTTCGGGGAGAAGGCGTCGGAGTCAAGTCGTTCTGTGGCCCCCGAAGGGTAGGTTCCGGCGCGGGAGAACAGCATCCTCAACAGATTCGACAGAGTGGTAACGGTGCCGACCGTCGACCGCGAGGTCGCCGAGCCACGACGCTGCTGCAACGCGACGGCGGGCGGCAGCCCGGTGATGTCATCCACCTTTGGTGCGCCCGTTGGTAGGAGCAGGCGACGGGCGTACGGAGCGACCGATTCGAAGTAGCGGCGTTGGGCCTCGGCATAGATGGTCCCGAACGCCAGCGACGATTTCCCGGATCCAGAGATGCCGGTGAACGCGACCAATGCGTCACGAGGTGCCACGAGGTCGATCCCTCGTAGATTGTGAACCCGCGTGCCGTAAACACGCACGCACGGGTCGATGTCATCGATGCTTCGGTAGGACGTTTCGGTCATGGTGCCCATGCGGGTACCCGTGCTGCGGCAGTGCAAGCAACCCTTTGCTGGCGCGGCCACCCGCAATCGCGCTCAACGGGTGGCTATGTCTTCCAGCTGCGACGTCAAGCCGAATTTCTCGGCGAGCGCCAGCCAGTCACCGCCGGAGACCACATGAGCAGAGCGTTCATTGCGCCTGGGCGCGTTGCCTCGCCACGCGAATCTGAATCGCGACCCACTCTGTATCGTGCGCCCACCATCGGCTGCGTGAGCGAAGCGCCTACTCATCAGCCCGCAGGGGCAATGTCGACCGGGATGCCGTTGAGCACGGCCGTGCCTGATAGCGGGTCGAGATGAGTGCCGTCGTTGAGTTGGTTGACGTTGACACCGGGCTGGCTTGCCGCGAGCTTCTGCCCCGTGCCGCCGCGATCGTGTCCCCACCCATGCGGCAGCGAGACGACGCCCCGCCGCATGGCATCGGTCACCTCGACCGGAGCAATGAGGTCACCGCCCGGGCCCTTGATCACCGCAATATCGCTGAGCCCGAGGTCGGCGGCGTCGTCCGGATGGATCTGCAGGGTGCAGCGGTTGGTGCCGCCTGACAGCGCCGGCACGTTATGCATCCAGCTGTTGTTGGAGCGAAGATGGCGCCGGCCGATCAGCATGAACGGGCCTTGGCGGAGCCCGACCGAGTCGCGCAGCCGCGCCACGTCGGCGATCAGCGGCTCGGGCGCGAGTTCGATTCGCGCCGTTTGGGTTCGGAGTACCTCGGGAAGGCGTGGTTGCAACGGACCTAAGTCGATGCCGTGCGGCGCGGCCTTGAGCCGTTCCAGAGTGAGCCCGTCGGGGTTGGCGCCGAAGGCATCGCCGTAGGGCCCGAGCCGGAGCATCATGTCCAGGCGTCGTTCGTAGCCGGGGCCGTGGGCAAGCATCGCGGTCAATTCGTCGACCGCGCGTCCGGCGACGGGTGAGTCCGCGTCGGCGACCTCCTTGGTCAACGTCGTCGCAATCACCTGATCGTCAACCAACGCGACGTCGCCGTCCGGTGCCAGGCCATAGAGAATCAGTGCGATGCGCGACAGGATCTCCGGCTCGTCGGGCCGTGCGTCCAGCGGCAGAGCGGGCGGTGAGTAGCGCACGTTGTTGTGCACCGCGAGGTTGTTGAGCGCGAAGTCGAAGTGGGCGCTCTGCGCCGGCGGGGGCGGCGGCAGGATCACGTCGGCGTGACGGGTGGTCTCGTTGAGGTAGGGGTCGATGCTGAGCATGAAATCAACGCTGTCGAGCGCGCGGTCGAGCCGATCGCCGTCGGGCGCCGACAATACGGGGTTTCCGGCGATCGTGATCATCGCCTTGATCTGACCCTCCCCCGCGGTGTCGATCTCCTCGGCGAGCGCGGCGGCGGGAAGCTCCGACATCACCTCGGGGTGGCCCGAGACTCGGCTGTGCCAACGCCCGATTCGGAACCCTCGGCCCGGTTTCGGCGGGCGGGGTGTGGGCGCCGTCGCGCCGAGCGGGAACATCGCTCCGCCCGGTCGGTCGAGGTTTCCGGTCAGGATGTTGATTGCGTCTACCAGCCAGCTGGCAATCGCACCGAATTCCACGGTGGAGGTACCCATTCGGCCATACACGGCCGCAGTCGGCGCCGCCGCTATCTCGCGGGCCAGCACGCGAATGTCATCAGCGGATATTCCGCAGTGCGAAGCGACAGCCTCCGGCGCGAATTCATCGGACAGTGCGCGGATTTCGTCGACGCCGTTGACGTGCTGCGCGATTCCGCCGAGGTCTTCTGCGACAAGGCCCTCTTCGAAAAGCGCGTGCACGATGGCGAACAGCAATACGGCGTCGGTGCCGGGTCGCGGTGCGAGGTGGCGGTCAGCCAGTTCGGCCGTCCGCGTGCGGGCGGGATCGATGACGACGAGCTTGCCCCCGCGTTTACGCAGCGCACGCAGCTTACCGGGGAAGTCGGGGGCGGTGGCCAAACTGCCGTTGGACACCAATGGATTGGCGCCGATGATGACCAGATAGTCGGTGCGATCGAGATCGGGCACCGTGAACGCGACCGGGCTGCCGAACATCAGGCCGAGCGCGACGTGCTTGGGCATCTGATCGAGCGTGCTCGCGCTGTACACCTGCCGGGTGCCAAGACCGCGAATGACCAACGGCGCGTACAGGCTACCCGCGACGGTGTGTGCGCTCGGATTACCGAAGTAGACGCCGACGGATGGGCCGCCGTGCTCGCGAATAACCTCACCCAGGCGGTCTGCGACGACCGCGTAGGCCTCCTCCCAGCTGGTTTCGGTCAGCACTCCCTCACGCCGGACGAGGGGCCCGGTCAACCGGTCGGGATCGTTATCGAGCTCGCCGAAGCTCGCGCCCTTCGGACAGATGAAACCCGCACTGAACACGTCATCACGGTCGCCGCGAGCACCGACCACCCTGCCGTCGACGATGGTCAATGTAAGGCCGCAGGTCGCCTCGCACAGCGGGCAGATCCGCAACGCTGTCCCGGTTTCTGCTGTCATGCCAGTTCCTTCCCAGGTCCGTTTTGGGCACTCTGGTCCCTCATTAGCAGCGACGAACGCTCCGTTCAGGCACCTCTCGGGACGGGTCGAAGACAATTCCGACAAACACGCCGACGCCCGCCGCGGCCAGTTCATCGAGGCGCTCAGAAACAGTCTCCTCGTCGCCGTTAATGGCCGCGCCCTCGGGTCCGGCGTAGCCCAGCATCATCCTGGCTGTTGTCAATGTGCTCGTCGGTTGGGCGACCTCCTGTGCTCGGCAGTCGGACACTCGTGCGCGCCACCCATCCAAGAAAAGTACGCAACTTCGCAGCACCTACCGCAGATCGGCTATCCATCGCTCACAGTGTCCGTATTATGCGGTGCTCGAGCTGTGAATGCACGTTCGTCACTGTTAAATCACTTGTACTGCAATAAATTTGAGCCAAATGAATCTTGCTCCTTCAACCCCTCGCGCAGCCTTCCTTGCCGCGCATTGGCCGAACAAGGCTGCCGAACGGAGAAATGGCAAGTCGGGCCGCCTCACCCATCCGAAAGTCGTTGCGCCAAAGCCCACGCCATCCGCGCCAGGGCGCGGTAGCGGTCCCGAACCTCTGATGTGCCGGCCCGGGAGTCGGCCGCATTGCCATCGAGCCCGCGCCGCCACACGCCAGCGGTGATGGAGGCGAGGCGGAACATGGAGAACACGATGAAGGCGTCGAGCGACCGGGGTGGCTCCCGGTCCGCGTGCCGACAGTAGCTCGCCACGAAGGCTTGCTCATCGGGTATGCCGGTGCCCGTGAGGTCCTGTCCCGCCACGCCTTTGGTGCCGCTGAATTCCGGCGAAAGATGGTAAGTCAGACAGGTATAGCCGAGGTCGGCCAACGGATGGCCGATGGTTGCCAGTTCCCAGTCCAAGACCGCAACAATCCGGGGCTCGCTCGGATGGATCAGGACATTACCCAAGCGGTAGTCGCCGTGCGCGATGCACGACGGCTCATTGTCCGATGGCAGGTGTTCTGGCAGCCATTGCGCCAGCATGTCCATCTCCGGCATGTCTTCCACGCGCGCGCCCTGCCACTGCCTCGTCCACAGCGCCACCTGACGCTGCAAGTACCCCTCCGGCCGGCCGAACCCCTCCAGTCCTGCTGCACGCCAGTCCACACCATGCAGCGCGGCGAGCACCCGAGCGAGGTCATCGTAGATCGCCGCACGCTGTGCCGGACTGCTGTTGGGTAGCGCCGGGTCGTGAAAGATGCGCCCGGGGACGTAATCCATGATGAAAAAAGCTGTGCCAATGACGGATTCGTCGTTGCACAGCACGCGCATGCGGGGTACCGGCACATCGGTGTCGCGCAACGCCGACATCACGCGGTGTTCGCGTTGCACGTCATGCGCCCGCGGCAACAACGTGCCCGGGGGCTTCTTGCGAAGGACGTACTCACCCTCGGCGGTGTGCAGGTGAAAGGTCGGGTTGCTCTGTCCGCCTTGGAACTGGCGAACGCTCAATGGACCGTCGAAGCCCGGCAGTTGGCCGCGCAGGTGCCGTGCGAGGGCGCCTTCATCAAAGCGGTGCGCCGGTAGCACCGGTACCAGTTCTGCAACACCGTCCATCGGTGCCACATTACGTGTGGAAGGCGGCTCCCTACGGAGTCGTGTCAATGTGCCGCCGGTTCGATCGCACGACTACATCGGCGGCCGGCCGCATTCGACACGGCGGCCCGCAACTACGTTGTGGCAGTGCGTGATTGGCGCTGCCGCTAGTTGCCGACGCCGGTCAGGCCGGCAGCGGCGGCAAACGCACGTAGTTCACGCTCGATATCCGGACCCGCCGGCTGATACGCCACTTCGGTGACGCCCGAAGCACCCAACGCGGCGATCTTGCCCGGCATCTCGTCACGGGTCGCCGTCAAAGCCATCGAGCTCGCCATCGGGACCAGCTCCGCGACGTGAGGTGCGTCCCGAGGGTTCGCCTCGACGAGATGACCGGCGTGGATCGCGAGATGCCGTTCGTGTTGGGGCACAGCCTCAATCGCTGCGCGCCAGCCACGTCCACCAGGCAACGAGTCGACGGCCGCTGCGCCGCCCCGTTCGTACATCGCGTGGTAGAGCACCACAGCGGCCGGGCCGGCGGCAGCGACCACCCGCGGCGACGTCAACTCCTCACCGTCGTCTAGGACGGTGCCGAACGCCAGCAACGCGCGCCAGTCGGCCGCCTTCACGGCGTCCGGCTGAGGGACGGCCGCGGAAAAGACGCCGTCGCCCAGCTCGGCCGCCACCGCCAACCCTTTGGGACCGTCCGCACCGATCAGAATGGGCACAGCCAGCGGCCGCGGCGCGCCGAAGCCGGGAAGCTGCAGCATTTGGATCGTGGCACCGTCCCACTCGGCCGGATCGCCTGCCAGTAGCGCCTTGAGACAGCGGACGTACTCGGCGACGCGCCGCCACGGCATCGGTCGCTGCCCCAGCGTGAAGCGCCCCGTGAACCCCGAGCCGATCGCGACGGCCACACGATTGGGTGCCTGATCCGCGAGCTCGGCGATCGCGGCAGCATTGACCATCGGATGTCGCAGGCTGGGGACAAGCACCCCGGGACCGAGGCCGATGCGAGTCGTGCGCTCGGCGCACCGGCTCAGCACCATCCACACGTCAGGGTAGAGCGCCGGCGAGTCGTAGAGCCATGCACGTGTGTAGCCCAGCTCTTCAGCCAGCTGGACGTGTTGGGGAGTGGTCGACGACGTCGCAAACGCGCAGGAGATCTCCACGAGAGCTGACGCTACTCGCCACGCCACTGATCCCGGATGTCACCGTCAGCCAGCGCCATACCTGATTTGAGCGGGGGCTGTAATGCGTTGCGCCTACGCCGCCACCTTGAGGCGCGTGAGCCCGCGCAGTACCGGATTCGTCCGGTACACCGGCAGGTCATCCACGAGCGAGAGCCCCGGGAACCGCTTCGTCAGTGCGTCGAAGGCGAGCCGCGCCTCGAGCCGCGCGAGCGGGGCACCGAGGCAGAAGTGCGTGCCGAACCCGAACGCGAGGTGTGGGTTTGGGGCGCGCGCGAGGTCGAGCTGGTCTGGGTCCTTGAACGTGTCGGGGTCGTGGTTTGCCGAGCCGATGTTCACCAGCACGAGCGAGCCCTCCGGGATGACCTGGTCGTCGATCTCGACGTCTTCAAGCGCGACGCGCACCGTCGCCTGCACGGGCCCGTCGTAGCGGAGCAGCTCTTCGATTGCGGTCGGGAGCAGCGCGGGCTCCTCGCACAGCCGCTTCCACTGATCGGGCTCGCGCAACAGGGCGAGCGTGCCGTTGCCGATCAAGTTCGTTGTTGTCTCATGGCCGGCGAGCAGCAGCAGGTTGCCGGTCGCGAGCAGCTCTGCATCGGTGAGCGCGTCGCGCTCCTCCTGGGCCGCGATCATCGCGCTGATCAGGTCCTCGCGCGGGGCGCGGCGGCGGGCAGCGATGATATCGGCGAGGTAGTCGAAGACCTGGCGCGCCGCCTCCGCGCTGGTCGCGCGTGCCTCGGCGCTGGGTGATCCGAAGCCGTTGATCATCGCGCTCGACCACTGACGGAACTGACGGTGGTCCTCCGCCGGGACGCCGAGCAGCTCAGCGATCACGATGGCCGGGAGCGGCTCGGCGACGTCGTGAATCAGGTCGAAGGTGCCTTTCGCCTGCGCCTCGTCGGCGAGTTCGCCGACGATCGCCTCGATGTGACCGCGCAGCGCGGCGACGCGCTTGGGCGTGAAGGCATTGTTGACGAGCTTGCGGACGCGCGTGTGGTCTGGCGGGTCCATGACCAGCATCGAGCGCATGCCCGTGGCGCTCCGGCGCAGAAACTCCGGCATCCGGTCGAGGTTGTCGCGCACGAGGGGCGCGCGCAGGCGCTCGACCGAGAAACGCGGGTCGCGCAACACCGAGTGGACGTCGCGGTAGCGCGTCAGCATCCACACGCCGGGGCCGGCGTAGTTCGGGACCGGCACCTCGAGCACGGGCCGTACGGTGCGGATCAGGGAGTAAACCGGGTAGGGGTTCTCGAGCGAGCCGGCGCTACGCAGCGGCAGGAACAGGTCGAAGTCAGCGGAGCCGTCAGGAGAAGGAGGGGGTGACGACCGGTCGCGAGAAGGCGCCGAGCGCTGCCAGACACGAGACGTCATGGCGGGGTCCTCTGGGCGAGCACGTGTTGAGAATGACCAACTAACCGGCCACAATAACACCGTGTTCACGATCGCCCCAAGCGCGCGCGTAGCGCCTCTCCTATCGGTACATCGATAGCAAAGGCGCGCTGCGGCTTCGTGATCCGGCACTTCCGAATCGTCCGAGTCCTGCGCGTGGCGCTTGCGGTCGTGCGCGTCCTGCCCCGCTACCTGGCGCTCCTGGCGCGCGATCGAAGCGCGCTGTGGCCTACGAACGACGCCGACTGGCAGCGCGCGCACGGCGCAGCGGCCCGCGAGATCAAGCGCGTCGCGCTCTCGCTGGCCGGAGCCTTCACCAAGGCCGCCCAGATCCAGGGCGCACGGGCCGACTTCTTCCCGGCGCCCTTCATCGAGGAACTGAGCCAGTTTCACGACGCAGTGCCGCCGCGCCCCTTCGAGACGCTGCGGCCGCTCGTCGAGCGCGACCTCGGCCGCCCTCTTGATGAGGTCTTCGCGACGATCGACCGCCGGGCCCTCGCCGCCGCTTCGTTGGCGCAGGTGCACCGCGCGACGCTGCGCGACGGCAGCCAGGTCGTCCTCAAGATCCGCTATCCCGAGATCCCGAAGATCATTCCGCTCGACCTCGGCATGCTGCGCCGCGTCGTGAGGATCGTCATGCTCGTCCAGCGGCGCATCGACCTGCGAGCGCTCGTCACCGAGACGACGCGCTTCATCGAGTTTGAGCTCGACTTCCGGCGCGAGGTGCGCTCGACCGAGCGGCTCGCGAAGAACCTCACTGACGTCCCCTTCGTGGTCGTCCCCCGCGTCCATCCAGAGCTGTGCGGCGACAACGTGATCGTGCTCGAGTATCTCGAAGGCATTCAGGTCGCGCGTACGAAAGAGCTTGTCGCAGCGGGCCACAAGCTCGCGGAGATCGCGCGCAAGATCGGCGCGCTCTACGGCACCATGATCTTCGAACAAGGCTTCTTCCACGGCGATCCGCACCCCGGGAACCTGCTGATCCTGCCCGACGCCCGGATCGGCCTTCTCGATTTCGGCTTGGCCAAGGAGCTGCCGCCGGGATTCGCGCGGCTCGTCGCGACGATGATGGTCTCTGCGATGATCGGCGACTCGCGATCCGCGTTGGCTGCGGCCGAGCAGCTTGGCTTCGACGTCGCGTCGATGAAACCCGACAACCTGCGCACGCTGATGCTGATGATGATCGGCGACAGCGACACCGAGGCCGGCTTCTTCGAGATACTGGGCGAGACGAGCCTGCGCAAGATCCCGGAGGACTTCGCGCTCGTCGGGCGCACGCTGATCCTGCTGAACGGGCTCTCGCACCGGCTCGCGCCCGGACGTCGGCTGATCCAGGCCGAGCTGCTGAAGCACCTCGCCGCGGGGGTGGCCCGGACAGACGGCGACGAGCCGGTCCCAACGGCCAGCACGGATAACTCGGCCCGCAAGCCCGCGTAGTCCTGAGGTTTTGCGGGGATAGCCAGGGCCACGACGTTCAGGGGTGCTGGTCGGGTAATGAAATGCCCAGTGGCGCACGATAGTTCGAGACCCGCGCCGCGCGGCACGGTGCCGACCTACCGATAGCGCCAGACACCAACGTGACCGTCGACCCCTTTGAGAGCCGCCCTCTCGCGCGCGCCTACCGGGTTCAGTTCGGTTATCACCTCGGCCGCACCCGGCGCCTCACGCACATGGTCGGTGCAGACGATCTGGCGCGAGTCCGCGATCGCCTGGACGCGGGCCGCAATGTTCACTGTCTGGCCGAAATAGTCGAGGCGCTCGTTCAGGTCCACCGCGATGCACGGGCCGGCGTGCAGGCCGATCTTGAGCTCGAGATCGCCGGTGCGCGGTTCCGTGACGTAGTCCGTCGATCACCACCGCCGACGTCGCGGCGCGGAGCTTCCAGTATGCATTTAATAGGTTTTTAGCCTATGGTTTGCGTAGTAAAGGAGCGATCATGGCGCGAAAGCACAGCACAGCGGTCCCCACTCGCCTGGCCGCGCATCCACTCGGCACGTTCCGCCCCGCGCAGGCGAAACACACCTACGCGTACCCCGCTGCTGAGGTGGCCCGTCTGCGCGAACGCGGACTCCTGCACCGTCTCACCGACGGCTACTACGTCGTCGTGCCGCGGGAACTGGTGGGACGCAGCTGGATGCCGGGCCTGGAAACCGCTGCGGCAGGTATCGCTTCGGCGATCTACGGCCCGGACGACATAGTCGTCATGGGCGTCAGCGCCGCACGGCTTTACGGAGTGATTCCACGCGCACTGGCCACAGCGACCGTCGCCGTCCCAGCCCAGCATCGCCCCATCGTGTTGTCTGACCGCACTGCGGTTGTCCGCTTCGTCAAGCGGGACACCCAACGATTGGACGCCGAACGCTACGAGACCGAACTCGGATCGACCCTGGTTACCACACCCGAGCAGACAATCCTGGATCTTGCCCACCGCCCTGAACTCGGCGACGCCGAAATCGATGTTCCGGCCGCCGTCGCGGCGCTGTACGAGCGCAGCGATGAGGACCGCCTGAAGGCATTGGCGATCGAACAGCGACGTGGCGCATCACTGAAGCGCGCCAGGGGCTGGACCCATCAGTGAACAGCGACGAAAAGGCCTCCGTCGCAGAACAATTCGGTGTCGCAGCTGAACAGGTCGAACGTGATCACCTCATCTCTCACCTCTTGGCGTTCCTGGCCCGGGACTTCGGCGACAGCATCCACTTCATCGGTGGCACAGCATTGGCACGCACCCACCTGCCGCACGGGCGGCTGAGCGAAGACATTGACAAACCCGCCTCCAGGTCACGGCGAGGGACGCCCTACGCGCCGTACGGGACGCCTGGGCACAGGTCAGCGGATCCACCTGAACGATGGATAACCGATGAGTCCCAAATCTAAGTTTTGAATGTGCACGTCTGAGGCGGGGCGGGCGGGGCTCAGAGCCGCTTTTCACGGATTACAGGTCGCTTTCGGAGCCGCCGACCACCGAGCGACCTTAACGGTGTCATTGATCACGTTGAACTTCATCTTGCTGCCGCCGACGACCGTGCCCACGATGACGCTCATACCCAGAAGTGTCTGCCGCCGGGCTGCCACCGCGCCCAACGTTCGCGGGGCTGTCAAATTACGCGTGGATCCGTTCAGTGCGGCGATTGAAGTAGTGGACTACCTAAGACACCTCCGTCGGATAGGGCAACGCTTGGGTCGTGCTGTTGCCGCCGAGCCACACGGAGGAAGACACCATGACCGCGGACCGCGGACAACCTCTGATGCGAGCCGATGGCTGGCGACGTTCGGGCACAGATGTCACCGAGCCGAAGGAACCGACATGTCGTTTGTGATTGTGGCGCCGGAGTTGATGACCACGGCCGCAGCCGATTTGGCCCGTATCGAGTCGGCGCTTCGGGCCGCACATACGGTGGCGGCAACCTCGACAACGCAGGTGCTGGCCGCTGCCGGGGACGAGGTGTCGGCGGCCGTCGCGGCGCTGTTTTCCGCCCACGGCCAGGAGTACCAGGCGCTCAAGGCGCAGGCGACCGCGTTCAGTGACGAATTTGTGCGGGCTCTGGCCACAAGTGCCGGCTCGTATGCCAGCGCGGAGGCCGCCGCCGCTTCACCGCTGCAGGCCGCGCAGGACGCGGTAATGGGCGCGATCAATGCACCCTTCCTGACGCTGACCGGGCGCCCACTGATCGGTGACGGCGCCAACGGACTGCCGGGTACCGGACAAGCCGGCGGGGCCGGCGGGTGGCTGATCGGCAACGGCGGCAACGGTGGGTCGGGCAAGCCAGGCACTGGCAACGGGGCCGGCGGTAGCGGCGGGGCCGGCGGCGCGGCCGGCCTGTGGGGCCACGGCGGTAACGGTGGGGCCGGCGGGATCGGCGGCTCGTCGGGAGGGATCGGCGGTAACGGCGGGGCCGGGGGCGCCAATGGGTGGATCGGAGGCGGTAATGGAGGAGCGGGCGGGCCTGGCGGGACTGGCGGGACTGGTGCGCCCGGCGGAAACGGTGGAGTCGGCGGGGCAAACATACAGCTGTTGTCGTTGAACGGCGCGGGTGGAACCGGCGGGGCCGGTGGTAGCGGCGGGGGCGGTCATGCGGGCGTCGACAGCACCGTGGCACAAGGGAACGGCGGGACGGGTTTCGTAGGCGGGGCCGGCGGTCAAGGTGGCGCCGGCGGCGCCAACCAGGCGCTGCTGGGCGGATTCGGCGGGGCGGGCGGCACAGGCGGCGCCGGTGGACCCGGCGGGACAGGTGGCGCGGGCGCGACACCAGACGCAGCCCACATCGTGGCTGGCAATGGTGGCACCGGCGGGGCTGGCGGTGCCGCCGGCGCAGGAGGAGCAGGTGGCGCCGGCGGAATGTTGTTGGGGCACCCGGGCAGCGGCGGCCTAGGCGGTACCGGCGGCGCCGGCGGTGCAGGCGGCACGGGTGGCGCGGGCAACGCCCACAGCGGGTTCAGCTTCGGCGGTTTCGGCGGCAACGGTGGTGTCGGCGGCGCCGGTGGCTTCGGGGGCAACTCCAGCGGCACTGGTATCAACGGCACCGGCGGCGGCGGCGGGACCGGCGGCGCTGGAGGCACCGGCGGCTTCAACATGGGTATTTCGGGCACCGGCGACGTGCTCGTCGGCGGTGGCGGTGGCGGCGGCGGGTTAGGCGGCCGCGCCGGCGGTGGCGGCACCGGCGGCACCGGTGGCGGTGGCGGCGGCGGCACCGGCGGCACGGGCGGTGTCGGCGGCACGGGCGGTGGCGCCTTTGAAGTCGACGGCTTGAGCTTCAGATTGGCCGCCGGAGGCGGCCACGGCGGGGGCGGCGGCGCCGGTGGCACCGCGTCTGGGAACACAGGCGGATTCGGGGGCGCAGGCGGCGGCGGCGGGGGCGGCGGTGTCACGGACAACGGTGTCGCCATCGGCGGCGGCGGCGGTGGCGGCGGCGGGGCCGCCTCCCCCGCGGGTGTCGGCGGCACAGGCGGTGTGGGCGGTTGGGCCTCCTGTGTCGCACCCGGCACCGGCCAGGGCGGCAACCCCGGAATTGGCGGAGCCGGCACCGGCGGCGGCGGCGGCGGTGGCGCCCTCGCGATAAATGCGTTCCTTGGCGCCGGGGTTGCCAACGGCGGGGCCGGCGCAGACGGTTCCGCCGGCGGGGCGGGCGGGGCCACCGGTAACAACTGGGATGCCAACATGGGAGGCCGCGGCGGCAAAGGCGCCATCGTCGGTGTCGGTGGTGCTGGTGGCGAAGGTGGTGCCGGCGCCAAATGGTTTGGTGGGGGCACCGGTCTGAGCGGTCAGTCCTGACAGCGAGTGACGTGACTTTTCGGACACCTGACAAGTCGACAACCCATCGGCAATCGGGGGCGTCGCGGGCTAATCCCGCCGCTCGGCCATGCTCACTCCCTCGTCCAGGGAGTGTCAACGATCAACCGAAACAACTGTCAAGCAAGCGCCGGCGGCAGACGCCGGATCAGAACGACGTTGCCGCGCAAGGACTTCAGCGTGACCGGTTGATTGTCGGGAGTATTCAGCCCAGTTGGCGATACCCCGGAGATCCGGGGCGGGCCCGCAGCTCTCCGGCCTGGTTCCGCCGTGCGAGCAGTTTGACAGTGCCACGTTCTGATCGGTGACGATGCCGCCGTGCGTAGGGTGTGTGCGCCGAGACAAGGAGGTGGGGCACCATGACCGCATTCGAACCGGACGCCTTCGAAGGACTGTCCGTGGAACTTCGCGACGACGGCGTCGGCGTCGTTCTGTTCAATCGGCCGGAGAAGTTCAACGCGCTGACCACGACGACCCTCGGTGTGCTCACCCGAGCGTTCCGGGCGCTGGGTGAACGCGAGGACTGCGGCGCGATCGTCTTCTCCGGCGTAGGCCCGGCTTTCTGCGCCGGCATGGATCTCACCGATGCGAATCCGGCCGCGCCAGATCGGGATCCGGTCCACGTGGCGTTCTCGGCCATGCGCGACGCCGTCTCGTGCGCGCTGGCCATGCGGGAGATACCGCAACCGGTGATCGCGGCGGTGAGCGGCCCCGCGGTGGGCGGCGGCTTCGCCCTGGCCGCCGCGGCCGACATCCGGATCTGCGCGCCCGACGCCGCCTTCATGGCGCCCTTCGTCAAACTCGGCGTCACCATCGGGGACATGGGGCTCTCGTGGCTGCTGCCGAGGTTGATCGGGGCGGGGGCCGCGGCCGAGGTCTTCTACACCGGGGGGACCATCGGCGCGCAGGACGGTCTTCGGCTTGGACTCGTCCAGCACGTCGTGGACGATCCGGTGCAGTCGTCGATCACGATGGCCGCGAAGATCGCGGCCCAGCCCCGCCTCGGGGTGCAGATGTCGAAGCAACTCCTCAACGCCAGCATCGGCGCGGGCGGCCTGCGCGAGCATCTGGAGACCGAGATGCGCTCCCAGGTGATCAGCCTGATGACCGAGGACCACCGGGCGGCACTGCGCGCGTTCGCATCCCGGCGTGGGGGCACTGCGTAGGCCCGGAGCCGGTCACAATCCCAGCGTCTTGGCGATAATGTCGCGCTGGATCTCACTGCTGCCGCCGGCGATGGTGCCGACGACCGCGGCGCGGAACTGCTCCTCCATGCCGCCCTCAGTGGCGTAGCCCATGCCACCCATCATCTGAATGCCTTCCAAGGCAGCACGTTTGGCGATCTCCGTGGCTTTCAGCTTGACCATCGAGGCCTCCTGCGGCATGAGCTTGCCGGGATTCTCGTCGACGCGCTGCGCGATGTCGTGCACCAGCAGACGGGTGCACTCGATCTCGGTGGCCAGCTCGGCCAACCGGTGCGAGAGCGCCTGGAAGGTGCCCACCGGCCGGCCGAACTGCTGGCGGGTCTTGACGTAGTCGAGGGTGTCGTCGAAGGCGCGCCGGGCCTGCCCCAGGGCCAGCGCCCCGACGATGACCCGTTCGGTGTTCAGGCCCGCGATCAGTTGCAGCCAACCCTGGCCCTCGGTCCCGATGAGCCGATCCCGCCCGATTGCGGCGTCGGTGAAGAACACGTCGTTGACTTCCGCGCCCATGGTGGGAATCGGCCGGATCTCGACACCGGGGGTCGACGTCGGCACCGAGAACATCGAGATGCCCTGGTGCTTGTCCCCGGTGTCGGCGGTGCGGGCGACCAGCAGGACGTGGTCGGAGTAGTGCGCGTTGGAGATCCACATCTTCTGGCCGTTCAGGCGGTAGCTGCCGTCGACCTTTTCGGCTTTGCAGCGCAGCGAGGCCACGTCGGACCCCGAGCCGGGCTCCGACATCGCGATCGACGTCGCCCCGCCGGCGACCACCCCACCGAGGATCTCCTTCTTGAGATCCTCCGAGGCGAAGTTCAGGTAGATGTGCGAGACGATCAGCGTGACGGCGTAACTTCCGACCGGGATCTGGTTGTAGGCCAGTTCCTCGACGAGCAGGCACGCGTCGAACAGACCGCCGCCGGCGCCACCGTACTCCTCCGGGATCGACAGCCCCAGGAATCCCAGATCGGCCAGCTTGCGAGCGACATCCGGATTGTGGTGCGTCGTACCGCCGTTGGTGAGTTCGAGTCGCTTGTCCCGGGTGCCACACTCCCGGGCGGCGAACTGCCGGAGCGTGTCGACCATGCCGTTCTGTTCGTCGGTCAATTGCAGGCTCACACTGGCGCTCCTCAATCGGTTCGGCGGCAATCCGCAGACTACTCCGCGGCCACCGGGCCTCTTCCGATCTCGCCGAGGCCGTAGGTGCTCAGTACGGGGCCGGAACCGGTTCCGTCCAGGTGCCGGGCCGTGCAACTCGACCTCAGCGGGCATCTGATGCGGACACGCCACCGGCCGATGCGACCGGAGTGTCAAGGATCAACCGAAATAACTGTCAAGCATCAACCGACGTCATACACCTCTGAAGTAGGGCGGGCGGGGCTCGAACCCGCGACCAACGGATTATGAGTCCGCGGCTCTAACCAACTGAGCTACCGCCCCCGAGACGCCGCAGCGTCGCCGAGCACGACCTAGACCTTAGCTCGCCCGCCGGCTGCCAGTGACAACACGCTGGTCGGACGCCCTAATCGCGACCCGGCACGCGTGTCCTGGCGCCACATCCCGACGCCACCGCCTAAGCTGAAACCTCAGTCCCAAGGGCCTGGTGACGGCGGCACCCGCACATACAAAGCCGCCACTTAAGTAGCACCAACACCCGCCTCATCTCGCGACAGTTAGGCTGGACAGACGAACAACTTTGGCGCGCAGAGGCATTGGACGCAGCGCAGCGGTACGTCCTCGACGCGCGAAGAACCCGCACAACGATTAGCCTCATTGGTCGGCCCAGCAAGGGGGGCTCCGCCGACTCTGCCGATCAGCCGCGGGCACTGAACCGACACCAACAGGGGAAATACATGGCGATCACGGAGGTTGCGGCCTTCGCCCACCTGACCGATGCCGACATCGAGAATCTGGGCACTGAACTCGACGCCATCCGGCGCGACATCGAGGAGTCCCTGGGCGCGCGCGATGCCCGCTACATCCGCCGCACCATCGCCGCCCAGCGCGCCCTGGAACTCACCGCGCGGGTCTTGCTCGCCGGCAGCGCAAAACGCCCGGCCAAATGGGCAGGAACCGCGGCCCTCGCGGTGGCCAAGATCATCGAGAACATGGAGATCGGCCACAACGTCATGCACGGCCAGTGGAACTGGATGAACGATCCGGAGATCCACTCCACCACATGGGAGTGGGACATGAACGCGGCGTCCAAGCACTGGCGCAACGCCCACAACTTCCAGCACCACAAGTACACCAACATCCTCGACATGGATGACGACGTGGGCTATTTCATTCTGCGAGTCACCCGCGACCAGCAGTGGCAGCCCTACAACATCGGAAACCTGCCGTACAACCTCATACTCGCGCTCGCGTTCGAGTGGGCGATCGGCCTGCAGACCGTCGACCTGGAAAAGTACTTCGAGGACGGCCCCGACGGCGACATCGCCCGGCAGCGGACGCGCGAGTTCGTCACCAAGGTCAGCCGGCAGATCGTCAAGGATTACGTCGCGTTCCCCGCCCTCACCGCGCTGTCACCGGCCGCCACCTACACCTCGACGCTGAAAGCCAACGCGGTCGCCAATGTGATCCGCAGCATCTGGGCGCACGCGGTCATCGTGTGCGGCCATTTCCCCGACGGCGCAGAGAAATTCACCAAGACCGACATGGCCGGTGAAACCAGGGGCGAATGGTATCTGCGCCAGATGTTGGGCAGTGCCAACTTCGACGCAGGGCCCGTGTTGCGGTTCTTGAGCGGCAACCTGTGCCATCAGATCGAACACCATCTGTTCCCCGATCTGCCGAGCAACCGGCTGCGCGAAGCCTCGGTGCGAGTGCGAGCGCTGTGCGAGAAATACGACTTGCCTTACACCACAGCATCTTTCGCCGTTCAGTACGGCAGGACGTGGCGCACCGTCGCGAAGTTGTCGCTGCCGAACAGATTTCTGCGGGCCACCGCTGACAACGCGCCGGAAACCCGGAGCGAGCGAATGTTCGCACACCTCACGCCCGTTGAGGCTGACCTGATAGCCGGACGCCGGCGGGGTCTGAAGACCGCGCTCACCAGGGTGCGCCGCAGGGCCACAGCCAGAACGCTCTGAATCAGCCCTACACCGGCCGCAGCCGGAACACTCTGATCTCCCGCGGCGCGCACCGGGCACGATAGTTCTCGTACCCGATGAAGAAGTCGACCGCCTTGGCCCACGCATCGGCGCGCGCCTGCCCGGTCAGTAACTCGGCGCGATACTGCCGCGGCGGCCCCTGGTACTCGACGGTGCATTCGGGGTGCGCCAACAGGTTGGCACTCCATCCCGGGTGCGAGGGCCGCCCGTAGTTGGAGCCGATCGCCAGCAGCCCGTCCGAATCCTCAATCAGTGTCAGCGGATTCGTGCGCGGCCTGCCGGACTTCGCGCCGGTCGAGGTCACCAGCCCCGTCCGGTTCACGCCGGCGGTGCTCAGCCGTCCGTTGGTCCGCGGAATGAGCACCTTGTCGATCCGGGGAGCCAGATGCATCCCCAGCTGCGCGCCGAGACGGCTCATCGCGATCCGCTCCCCCAGGGCTTCGTGCGGCCGCAGCCGCCGGCCGCGAATGGCACTCTCACGCAGAAAAGGCATGCACAGACGGTACCCGTCGACAGACAACTCAATACACGTACACAACGGCGCCGTTGCCGCCGTTGCACACCACCATCGAGCCGTTCGAGGCGCAGGTCATGGAGTAGTGCTGGCCGGTCACCGGACTGTCGGCTTCGACCTGGCGAGGTGTCACGCTGGCCGGACCACCGGCGCCGTAGGCGAGCCGCACCTGTTCGGCGAACGGGCATGACGTGTCGGCGGATCCGACCGCGGAGTGTGCGAAGCCGCCGGCCGGCCCGGACGTCGGCGGGCAGGCCTGAGCACCCGCCGGCAGGGCGACGGATGTGGTCGTCGTTGTGGTGGTTGTTGTGGTCGTCGTCGTTGCGCTGTCCGTCACCAGCGTCCACGGAGCACAGCCCTGGGACCGGAACCCCGCGTCGGTCGGCGCGATCGTCACCGTCTGGGGCAGGATGCCCGCCCCGTTGGCGATGATGTCGGCGGTCTGTCCACCGAAGCCCCGCAGTCGCTCCCAGTAGCAGGAGTCGCCACCTTGCGAACGGTAGGTGCCCGGCACCAGATCCACTCCGGTCCGGAAGGTCCCGTCACCCGGGATGGTGCGCGAAACCGGAGCCGACGACGACGTAGGGCTCGGAGATGACGCCTCAGGCGAGGTGGACGGTGGGAACGACACCGTGGTCCCCGGGTAGATCGGCGGTAGGCGCGATGGGTTGTCATGACCGGTCGGCGTTTGCCGCGCCGGTTTACCACCCGATCCGGAGCAGCCGGTCAGCGCGAACATTGCGACTAGCATGATGGCGAAAGCCGCTCTAACCGCCATGACTCCTCGCTGCTGTTGCGATCTTGATTTGTTTGCTCACGATACCGTGAACCGCGCTGAGGGCCACCAGTTTCCGGGCCGCGGTGCCTCGATACCAAAGATAAAGTCATTCGGTACGGCCCCTGCCCACCCGGCGAACGAGGGGAGAACATGGCCGCTGTGACCACAGCAGGGCTGACCACGTCGGAGGCGACCGAGCGCCGGGCGCGCGACGGCGCCAACACCTTGCCCGCGGCGAAGCGGCCGTCCGTATTCCGTCGCATGCTCGGCGAACTGACGCACTTCTTCGCCGTATTGCTGTGGACAGCCGCGGCGCTGGCCTTCTTCGCGAAGCTCCCCCAACTCAGCATCGCGATCATCGCCGTGATCGTCCTCAACGGCGTCTTCGCCCTGATTCAGCAGGCCCGGGCGGATCGCGCGGCCGACCGACTGCAGGAGATGCTGCCAACCCGCGTAACAGTCTTCCGCGACGGCCGGCGGCGTCTGATCGAGGCCGAGGACGTGGTGGTCGACGACGTGCTGTTGCTGGAAAGCGGCGACCGGGTGCCCGCCGACGCGGTGGTGCTTGCCGAGAATCGGTTGCTCGTCGACTCCTCGATGCTCACCGGCGAGAGCCAGGCCAACTCCGTCGCCGAGGGCGAAGCGCTCTTCGCCGGCACCTTCGTCGTCGAGGGCGACTCGCGCGCCCGGGTCACCGCGATCGGCGAACGGACGCGACTGGCCGGGATCGCCCGCCTGTCGACGTCGACCACGAAACCCGACACCCCGCTGACGCGCGGCCTGAACGGCGTCGTCCGGCTCACCGCGGCGATCTCGGTCAGCGTGGGCGTGCTGTTCCTGCTCGTCTGCCTGCTGATCGGCAACCCGGTGCAGCAGGCCTTCGTGTTCGCGATCGGTGTCACGGTGGCTCTGGTCCCGGAGGCGCTGTTGCCGACGGTGACGCTGTCGCTGGCCTGGGGCTCGGAGCAGATGGCCAAGCGGCAGATCCTGGTGCGCAACCTCGAGGCGGTCGAAACACTCGGCTCGACCACGTTCATCTGCACCGACAAAACCGGCACCCTCACCCGCAACCAGATGACCGTCGTCGAAACATGGACGCCCGCCGGCACAGTCAGCGTCGACGGAGCAGGTTACGGACCGACGGCCACCCTGACGCCATCCTCCCCCGACGCCCAGGGCGCCGCCCGGAGGCTGGCGCTGGCCGCCGAACGCTGCTCCACCGGATACGCCGAAGAGGTCGACGGTCAGTGGCGGGCGCACGGCGATCCCATGGAAGCGGCCCTGGACACCCTCGCCCGCCGACTGGGGGTGGACACCGTCGAGGACCGCCGCACCGGGCCGGCCGAGTTGCGGTTTCCCTTCGACCCCCGGCTGCGCCGGATGGCCGTGGTGCTGGCCGACGAGATCGTGGTCAAGGGCGCGCCGGACGCCGTACTCCCGCTCTGCGACGACGATCCGGCGCCCCACCAGGCGATGGAGGCCCTCACTGCGCGCGGTCTGCGGGTGCTCGCCGTCGCCGCGGCCCCGCGCAACGGCCGCACACCGCGCGATCAGACCGACTGCGAGCACGGGTTGCGCCTGCTGGGCCTGGTGGCGCTGCAGGACCCGCCTCGTGACGACGTGTCCGCATCCCTGCGCGCCTGTCGCACGGCCGGCGTCAAGGTGGCGATGGTGACCGGTGACCATCCGGCGACCGCGACCGCCATCGGCGACGAGGTGGGCCTGCGGTTCCCCGACTCGCCGGTGCTCTCGGGATCCGAGCTGCCTGAGGATCAGCAGGAACTGGCGACTCTGCTGGACCACGACGGCGTCGTCATCGCCCGGGTGTCACCGGAGGACAAGCTGCGCATCGCCCGCGCGCTGCGTTCCCGGGGTCACGTGGTGGCGATGACGGGAGACGGCGTCAACGACGCTCCGGCACTGCATGAATCCGATATCGGGGTGGCGATGGGCCGGTCCGGCACCGACGTCGCCCGCGCGGCGGCCGACCTGGTCCTGCTCGACGACTCCTTCGCCGGCATCGTCGCCGGCATCGAGCAGGGCCGCGCGACCTTCGTCAACATCCGCCGCTTCCTGACCTACCACCTCACCGACAACGTCGCCGAGCTGGCGCCGTTCCTGGTCTGGGCGCTCTCCGGCGGGTTCTTCCCCCTGGCGCTCGGCGTCCTGCAGATCATCGCGCTCGACCTCGGCACCGACACCCTGTCCGCGGTCGCACTCGGCGCCGAGCCACCTGCCAGGCACCTGCTCGAAGGGCCCCCGGTGCACGGCCGCCTGATGAACCGCACCGTGTTGCGCCGGGCCTTCGGCCTGCTGGGTCCGCTCGAAGCGGTCCTGTCGCTGGCCGCCTTCGTTGTGTCCCTGTGGGCCCTCGGCTGGCGCCCCGGCAACGCGTTCCCCGCCGGGCACGAGCTGGCGGCGGCATCCGGCGCGGCCTTCATCACGGTCGTCCTGGCCCAGACGGCCAACGTCTTCGCCTGCCGATCGTCGTCCCGGTGGCCGGGGGCGCTGGGCTGGTTCACCAACCGGCTGCTGGTACCCGCGGCGCTGACCGGCCTGGCGATCTCCCTGGTCGAGCTGTGGGTGCCGCCGATCGCGCGGCTATTGGGCCAGTGGAATCCGCCGCTGTGGGGGTGGGTCGCGGCACTCGCGTCGATGCCGGTCCTGCTCGCCGTCGACGCGCTGGACAAGCGCCTGCGTAGGGGTCAGCTGAAAACCGTCTGACCGTCGACGTCGATCAGGTACCGCTCGGTCCCGGACTCCACACGCGGCGCATCGGCGCCCAACGACACGGCGATCTTGTTGCTCGCATTGCGCATGATGTCGAACGTCAATTCCACGGCCTCGTCCGGCGAGAACCGGGAGCGCACCTCGGCGGCATCGTCGACGGCGAGGTGCGCAGGGGTCCAAATTAACGCATCCGCATACCGCAGCGCTGACTTTGCGCGTTCATCCAATACGGCCGACGTCTGGAACTGCGCAATCTCGTCGTACAGCGACTCCGTACCGCCCGCATCCAGTGCGTGTCCCTCGCGCAGCGACTTGCACAGGCGGCAGTTGTGCGCGGTCGCGCCACGCAGTCGCACCAGCTCCGAGGTCACCGGGTCCAGGGCACGCTCGCGGGCCACCCTGGGCAGAAATCGGCTGAACAACTCATCCGAGGGATCCCGCGCGGTGTCCCAGGCGATCGGCCCGTTCACCCATTCCAGGTATTCCGAGCCGACACCCAGGGCCTCGAACCCGGCCCGCACCCGCGGCACGAAGTCGGCGATGAACATCGCGACGACAACGCGAAAAGTGTTGTCGCCCAGGTGTTTGAACAGCAGCGCCCGTTGCTCGACGGTGATCGCCGAGACGTCGGCGCTGAACTGCTCGGCGAATTCGGCGACGACCGTTTCGGCGTCGGACTCGGGCGCGTCGACGGCAACAGGGTTTGGCAGGGGCGGCAGCGACATGGTCTGGGCGCACACCTGGCGCACCAAACCCGACAGACGCCCACCGGAGAACGCGACCAGCCTGGTCAGCTGGTCAGCAGGAAGGGACATCTTTCGTACGCTACTGCGCCTGACTGACCGACGACATATGGAAGTCGGGTATCCGCAGTGACGGCATCGCCGCCCGGGTGGCCCAATCGCCCCACTCGCGGGGCAGCGTCTTCTCGCTGACGCCCGCCTCGGTCGCCCGCCGCAACAGATCCAGCGGGCTTTCGTTGAACCGGAAGTTGTTGACCGCGCCGGTCACCTCGCCGTCCTCGATGAGGTACACCCCGTCGCGCGTCAGACCCGTCAGAAGCAGGGTGGTGGGCTCGACCTCGCGGATATACCAGAGCGTGGTCAACAGCAGTCCCCGCTCGGTGGAGGCGATCATGTCGGCCAGTTCGGCCGATCCGCCGGTCATGATGATGTTGTCGCAGGCAACCGCGACCGGCGCGTCGAAGCGCGCCGCCGTAGCGCGCGGATAGGCCAGTGCGTTGATCACGCCGTTGCGGACCCAGTCGACCTGGTTGATCTCCATGCCGTTGTCGAAGACCGACATGGTCTCTGAGGAGTTGCTCACCGCAACAAAAGGGGTGCACGCCAGGCCCGGAGCCATCGGGTCGGAGAACATGGTGAGCGGCAGATCCGTCAGCCGCTCCCCCACCCGGGTCCCGCCGCCGGGCGCCGAGAGCGCGGTGCGGCCCTCCTGGGCGCCGCGCCCGGCCATTTTCCAGGCCAGGTAGATCATCATGTCGGCGACCGTGGAGGGCGGCATGATCGTCTCGTATCGGCCGGCGGGCAGTTCCACCGTGCGCGACGCCCAGCCCAGTCGCGTGGAGAGTTCCGCAAGCAGCGAATCGATAGGCACGTCAAGGAAATCCGCGGTGCCGATGCCCGCCCAGGCGCTGGCGTCACCGCGCTTGGCGTTGAGCTCGATAGACCCCGACGGTTGGGTGTAGCGCCGCCGCAGGCCGGTCGACGACGCCAGGAATGTCGTCGAAACACTGTGGTGCGCATAGCCGAACAACCGGTCGCTGCCCCGGAAACCCGTGCACAGCGGACCGGTGATACCGCTGAACACCCCCGTCCCGGTGCCGGGTACCGGAGCGTCCCAGTCGGCGGGCTCCCCAGAGCCGCCGAGCAGCGGCGCCGCGTCCCCGGCCTCCGGGGCGGTGCGGGCCGCATCCTGCGATGACGCCACCAGCCCGGGCAGCACCGTCGGGTCCGCCTCGCCCGTCACCACGGTTCCCACGAAGGCCCTATCACCTTCGCGCACAATGGAAATCACGGTCACACTGCGGGTGACCGCGACGCCGTTGGTGGTCATCGTGCTGTTCGCCCAACGCAGCGTCGCCTCGACCTTGTCGGTGACCAGCACCATGGTCTCGTCGGCACGCCCGATCTTGGCGGCCTCGTCCAGGACGATGTTGATGACGTGCTGAGGTGTGATCATCGGCCGCCCTCGGTCCGGGTGTTGAGCACGTTGATGCCGCGGAACAACGCCGACGGGCAGCCGTGGCTGACCGGTGCGATCTGACCGGGTTGGGCCTTGCCGCAATTGAGCGCGCCGCCCAGTCGCCACGTCGACCGGCCGCCCACCGCTTCCATCGCATTCCAGAAGTCGGTGGTGGTCGCCTGGTAGGCCACGTCACGCAACTGCCCGTACAGACGACCGTCGCGGATGCGGTAGAACCGCTGCCCGGTGAACTGAAAGTTGTAGCGCTGCATGTCAATCGACCACGACTTGTCGCCGACGATGTAGATGCCGTCGTCGACCCGGCTGATCAAATCCTCGGTACTCAGGTCCTCCGGTCCCGGCTGCAGCGAGACGTTGGCCATTCGCTGGATCGGCACGTGGTGGGCGGAGTCGGCGTAGGAGCACCCGTTCGAGCGTGGCTCCCCCAGTCTCGGAGCGAACACCCGGTCGAGTTGATAGCCGACGAACACGCCGTCGCGCACCAGGTCCCAGCTCTGGGCGGCGACCCCTTCGTCGTCGTAACCGACTGTGGCCAAACCGAAATCGACGGTGCGGTCGGCGGTCACGTTCATCACCGGTGAGCCGTACTGCATGGTGCCGAGTTTGTCCGGAGTCGCGAACGACGTACCCGCATACGCGGCCTCGTAGCCGATGGCTCGGTCGTATTCCGTTGCGTGGCCGATGGATTCGTGGATGGTGAGCCACAGATTGCTGGGGTCGATCACCAGGTCGGTGGGGCCCGGCACCACCGAGGGCGCATGCACCTTCTCGTAGAGCAGGTCGGGCAACTCCGCGAGCTCGGCGGACCAGTTCCAGATGTCGTCGCCGGCCACCAGCTCCCAGCCGCGCGCCATGGGGGGCGCCAGCGTGCGCATCGACTCGAAGTTGCCCGCCTTGGCGTTGACGGTCGTCGCCTCGAGTTGCGGCTGCAGCCGCGCCCGTTGCTGGGTGATCGAGGATCCGAAGGTGTCGGCGTAGAAGGTCTGTTCCTTGGCGGCGTTGAAGGTGGCCGACACGTGGTCGACGCCGTCGGCGTCCAGCAGCCGCCGGGAGTACTCCTCGAGCACGCTGATCTTCTCGGACGCCGGAACGCCGAACGGGTCGATCTGGTAGTCCGACGCCCACATCGCGTCGGTGTAGACCGGCTCGGCGGCGAGCCTGACCTGTTCGGTGTTCAGCGCCGCCAGGATCGTGGCCACCTGCACGGCGTGCCGCGCGGTGCGGGCCGCCACCTCCGGCGACAACTCGGCGTGGGAGGCGAAACCCCACGTGCCCGCGACGATCACCCGCACGGCCAGCCCGATGTCGCGGGACAGGACGGCGGTCTCGAGTTCGCCGTCGCGCAGCTGGACTATCTCGGTGCTGATGCGGTGAATCCGCAGGTCTGCATAACTGGCCCCGGCCGCTCTCGCCGCAGACAACGCGGCATCCGCCAACTGCTGCCGCGGCAGGTCAAGGAAGTCGGCGTCGATTCCCCGGTTCGGTGTCACGGGTACACCGTAACGACCGGCTTTAATACATTCATGCCCGACGCGCCACGCCGCTCCACCGCGCTGGCCTACGCATTGCTGGCGCCCAGCCTGTTCGGCGTCGTCGCCTTCCTGCTGCTGCCGATCCTGGTGGTGGTGTGGCTCAGCCTCTATCGCTGGGACCTGCTGGGGCCGCTGCACTATGTCGGCTTCGCGAACTGGCGCTCGGTACTGCACGACGGCGACTTCGCCGACTCGCTGGTGGTCACCGCGATCTTCGTCGCGCTCGTCGTGCCGGCGCAGACGGCGTTGGGCCTGCTGGCCGCCCTGCTGCTGGCCCCGCGGCTTCCGGGTAGCGGGTTGTTCCGCACGCTGTACGTGCTGCCGTGGATCTGCGCGCCACTGGCGATCGCGGTGTTGTGGCGCTGGATTCTGGCGCCCACCGACGGCGCGGTCAGCACCCTGCTCGGACGGCGCATCGAGTGGCTGACCAACCCCGACCTCGCCCTGCCGATGGTGTCGGCCGTCGTCATCTGGACCAACGTCGGCTACGTCTCGCTGTCCTTCCTGGCCGGCCTGCTGGCGATCCCGGAGGACGTGCACAACGCCGCGCGCACCGACGGCGCCGGCGTGTGGCAGCGGTTCTGGCGCATCACCCTGCCCATGCTGCGGCCCACCACGTTCTTCGTCCTGGTCACCGGGATCGTCAGCACCGCACAGGTTTTCGACACCGTCTACGCGTTGACCGGCGGGGGCCCAGAGGGCAGCACCGACCTGGTGGCCCACCAGATCTACTCCGAGGCGTTCGGTGCGGCGTCGATCGGCCGCGCCGCGGTGATGGCCGTCGTGCTGTTCGTCATCCTGGTCGGCGTCACCTTCGTTCAGCACCTCTACTTCCGCAGACGGATCAGCTATGACCTCGTCTAGGGCGTCGTTGGGGCTGATCTACGCCGGACTGCTCGCCGGTGCGCTGATCACGGTGGCGCCGTTCGCTCTCGGGTTACTCACCTCGTTCACCTCCGAGCACCAGTTCGCCACCGGTTCCCCGCTGCAGTGGCCGCACCCGCCGACCCTGACCAATTACACCGACCTGGTGGGCACCGGGTTCGGCCGCGCGGCGGCGGTCACCGCGCTGATGACCACGGTGATCCTGCTGGGGCAGATGACCTTCTCGGTGCTGGCCGGTTACGCGTTCGCGCGGCTGCACTTCCCCGGCCGTGACGCCCTGTTCTGGGTCTACGTCGCGACCCTGATGGTGCCGGGCACGGTGACGGTGGTGCCGCTGTATCTGATGATGGCCCAGATGGGACTGCGAAACACCTTCTGGGCGTTGGTGATTCCGTTCATGTTCGGCTCGCCGTATGCGATCTTCCTGCTGCGCGAGCATTTCCGGATCATCCCCGATGACCTGATCAACGCCGCGCATCTGGACGGCGCCAACACGCTGGACGTGCTGGTGCATGTGATCCTGCCGTCGAGCAAGCCGGTGCTGGCCGCGCTGACGATGATCACCGTGGTCTCGCAGTGGAACAACTTCATGTGGCCGCTGGTGATCACCAGCGGCCGCAAGTGGCGGGTGCTGACGGTGGCCACCGCCGACCTGCAGTCCCGCTACAACTCGCAGTGGACGCTGGTGATGGCGGCGACGACGGTCGCGATCGTGCCGCTGATCGTGCTGTTCCTGGCGTTCCAGCGGCACATCGTGTCCTCGATTCTGGTCTCGGGACTCAAGTGAGCCGGGGTTGCGCCGAGATTGCCCCCACGGCTGCGAATCACGCGGGATCACGACCCTCACGGCAATCTCGACGGCGGCCCGCGAGCGAGGGCTCACGTGACTAAGCCAAGATTCTCGACCGTGTTCGCGCTGGCGCTCACGCTGACCGCCGCGTTGCTGATGACGACGGCGATTCTGATGGGCCGCGCCGGGGACAACGGCAAGATCGTGGTGACGGTGCGACTGTGGGCGGAACCCATCGCGCGGGTCTACCAGGAGTCCTTCCGGGCTTTCACGCGCACGCACCCCGACATCGAGGTGCGCACCAACATGGTGGCGTTCTCGAACTACTTCGACACCCTGCGCACCGACGTGGCCGGCGGCAGCGCCGACGACATCTTCTGGGTGTCCAACGCCTACCTCGACGCGTACGCCGACAGCGGCCGCCTGATCAAGATCGAGGGGCCGGACCAGGGCTGGGACCCGGCGGTCACCGAGCAGTTCACCCGCAACGGCGTCCTATGGGGGGTGCCGCAACTCACCGACGCCGGCATCGCGGTGTTCTACAACGCCGACCTCCTGGCCGCGGCCGGCGTCGATCCCGCCGTGCTGGACACCCTGCGCTGGAGCCCAGGCAGCGACGACACCCTGCGGCCGCTGCTGGCCCGCCTGACCGTCGACGCCGACGGGCACCTCGCCGGCACACCGGGTTTCGAGCCCCGGCGGGTGCGTCAGTGGGGATACAACGCCGCCAACGACCCGCAGGCGATCTACCTCAACTACATCGGCTCGGCCGGCGGAGTGTTCCAGCGCGGCAACGAGTTCGCGTTCGACAATCCCGAGTCGCTGCTGGCTTTCCGCTACCTCGTGGGACTGATCAACACCGACCACGTCGCACCGCCGGCCTCCGACACCAACGACAACGGCGACTTCTCCCGCAACCAGTTCCTGGCCGGCAAGATGGCGCTGTTCCAGTCCGGGACCTACAGCCTGGCCGCGGTGGCGCGCGACGCCACCTTCCACTGGGGGGTGGCGATGATGCCGATCGGCCCCAAGGGCCGCGTCACGGTCACCAACGGGATTGCCGCAGCGGGCAATTCGGCATCCAAGCACCCCGATGCCGTGCGCCAGGTGCTGGCCTGGATGGGCAGCAGCGAAGGCAACGCCTATCTGGGCCGCGAAGGCGCGGCCATCCCGGCGGTGCTGTCGGCCCAGCCGGGCTACTTCGCGTACTGGAAGGCCAGGGGCGTGGACGTCGGGCCGTTCTTCGCGGTCCTGGGCGGGCCACGGATCCCGGCGCCCGGCGGGGTGGGATTCGCCGCCGGAAACGAGGCCCTGCAGCCCTTTTTCGACGACATGTTCCTGGGCCGAGGCGATATCGCGACGACGCTGCAGCAGGCCCAGGCCGCGGCCAACGCCGCCGCCTCCCGGTAGGTGGCGCGGACCGGTGACTAGTCCCGCCGGATCGAGTTGAGGAACGGCGCCAGAACGTGGGCGATGGTCGTCGCCGCGTCCTCGGCACCGACCGGCGGCAGGGCGAGAAAGCTCAGCGCGGACCGGGCGATGGTCCGGCCGAGTACATGGGCATCAAAGGCTTCGGCCCCCACCCAGCTTCGCTGGAAGATCTCGGCCAGGTGTTCCGCGGCGTAATCAACGATGAATTGGCTTTCGACGGTGATCATCCGGAGTAGGTCATTGGGCGCGTCTTCAGTCCGCAACGCCCGCACCAGCGGATCGGTGTCGGCATGGGTGAAGAATTGGCTGAATGCCGAGTGCAGGGTGCCGTAGCCATCGTCGGGATGATCATGGACCGCCGCCTCCATCCCGATGATGATGCTGTCGGTCAGCCGCAGCGCGTAGTTGCGCGCCAGACCCCTCCGCGTACCGAACTCGTTGTAGAGGGTGCCCCGGCTGATGCCCGCCGCCTTGGCGACATCGGCCATGGTGATCGTCGACCACCTGCGTTCGACAAGCAACCGCTGCATCGCGTCCAGCACCCCGTTGCGCATCAAGGCAACGGCGTTGTTCTGATACGGGCTGCGGTTTCGCGGGGAAGTCGGCTCAACCATCCACCCGAGACTATTGCGCATCGGGCTCAGCTCCTGCCGTCGAGTGGGCGCGCCGCGGGTTGAAGTCGAACTTCTCTCGGACGCCGCAGTCCGGGCAGCGCCAGCCATCCTCCACGTCGTCCCAGCTGGTTCCCGCCGGATAGCCCAGATGAGGCGCACCCGTAGCTTCGTCGTAGACATAGTCGCAATCAGGGCATTTATAGGCGGCCATCAAGAGGCTCCGTACCTGGCGAGGACCTTGTCACGCTTGCGCGGATCGACGTTCACCCGGCTGATGTCGCCGCCGTAGTGCGCCATGACGCGATGGTCCATCAGCCGGCGCCACAGCGGAGGGAAGTAGGTCAACCCGATCAACGTGGCATATCCACTCGGCAGATTCGGCGCCCCGTCCATGCTGCGCAGGGTCTGGTAACGCCGCACCGGGTTGGCGTGGTGGTCGCTGTGGCGCTGCAGGTGGTACAGGAAGACGTTGGTGACGATGTGGTCGGAATTCCAGCTGTGCACCGGGGCGCAGCGTTCGTAACGTCCCGACGGCGTCTTCTGCCGCAACAGTCCGTAGTGCTCGAGGAAGTTCACCGATTCCAGCAGCGACGCACCGTAGGCCGCCTGAATGATCAGGAACGGCAACACCTGCCATCCGAAAGCGGCCGTCAGCGCGCCGAACAGCACCAAAGACATCACCCACGCGTTGAGCACGTCGTTGTGAATACTCCACGCGGACTTGCCAAGTCGCTGCATCCGCGTCTTCTCCAGTTCCCATGCCGACTTCAGCGAGCCGAAGACGCTGCGCGGCAGGAACATCCAGAAACTCTCACCGAAGCGTGCGCTGGCCGGGTCCTCCGGGGTGGAGACGCGGACGTGGTGGCCGCGGTTGTGTTCGATGTAGAAGTGCCCGTAGAGGGTCTGGGCGAGCGTCACCTTGGACAGCCAGCGCTCCAGTTCCTCGCGCTTGTGGCCCATTTCGTGCGCGGTGTTGATGCCGACCCCGCCGATCACACCCATCGTCACCATGACCCCGATCTTGGAGATCAGGCCCAGGCCGCCGCTGATTCCCAGCCAGCTCAGGTCGTGCGCCGACCAGAGGTAGCACGCCACGACGAGGCTGGCCATCTGCAGGGGTATGAACGCATAAGTGCAGTACCGGTAGTACTTGTCGTTCTCCAGGTACTCGATCACGTCGTCGGGCGGATTCTGGTCGTCGGCGCCGAAGAAGGTGTCGAGAATCGGCAACAGCACGTAGAGCAGAATCGGTCCGACCCACCACAGCACCGGCGTGGCAGCGGCCCATCCGAGCCGGCCGAATAGCCAGGCCATCCCGACGGCCGCCAGCAGGGACGTCGGAAGGATCAGGCCAAGGGGCCATAGGTATCGCTTCCGGTCCCGCCATACCGCGACGTCACCGCCGGTATTCAGCTTCACCATGTTCGCCATCGCGAACCTCCTCCGTCATCGTCTGGCCGCGGACGTCGTCGTCTGCTGCAATGAACATATCAGCTGATTTGTTCAACTGATGCATGAATTTGGTGATCTGTTCAGTCGCGAACCCGTGTTACTCTCCCGGACCCGCGAGGTGCCACCATCTCCGTATGAGTGACGACGGCGTGCGCTACGCCCGCAACGGCGACGTGCGCCTGGCGTACCGGATCTTCGGCGAATCCGGTCCGACGCTCATCTGGGTGCCGGGGTGGGTGGTCGGCAACGTCGACACCATCGACGAACCCGACAGTCCCTACCTGCGCGCCATCGAACTGACGTCGCAGCAGATGCGCCTGGTCGTGTGGGACCGGCGCGGCAGCGGCATCTCCGATCCTGCGACACACTTGTTGTCGCTGAACGAACGCGTCGAGGATCTCGCCGCGATAGTCGAAGCGGTGGGCATCGAGCGGGTCAGCCTGTTCGGTACCAGCGAAGGCGGCGCCGTGAGCATCCTGTACACCGCCACCCACCCCGATCGGGTCAGCCGGCTCGGGTTGTTCGGCAGCGCCGCCCGTTTTTCCCAGGATCCGCCCGACTATCCGTGGGGGTTCTCCCCTGCCGAGGTGCAATCCCAGCTCGACGAAGTCGAAAGAGACTGGGGCCGAGGCGCATTGGCCGAGATTTTCTACGGGACGGCCGCCGAGGTCTCCGGTGTCCGGCAACTGTTCGGCAAGCTGCAACGTTCGGTGTCCAGTCCTTCGATGGCCAAGCTTTGGTGGCAGGCGTTCATGGAGACCGACGTACGTGCCGTTCTCGGCGCCGTGCAGGTGCCGACCCTGGTTCTGGCTCGTCACGGTGATCGCTTGGTGCCGGTGGAATCCGCGGCGGCACTCGCCGCCGCCATACCCAACGCCCGTTTCGACCTGTTGTCGCCGGGCCCGCACACCCCCTTCGACGTCCTCGATGAGCTGGGTGCAGCGGCCAACGAATTCTTCACGGAGACCTCAGGCGCTCCCGCCGACGAGCGGGTCCTCAAGACGGTGCTGTTCACCGACATCGTCAGTTCGACGGAGAAACTCAGCGCGGTGGGCGACGCGGCATGGCGCCACCAGCTCAACAGCCACGACAGCGTGGTGGACAGCCTGCTCTCGCGCTACGGCGGAACACGCGTCAGCCACACCGGCGACGGAATTTTCGCGTTGTTCGATGCGCCGACGAAGGCGGCTCGCTGCGCGCTGCAGTTGGTGCCCGCCCTCGCCGCCCGCAATATCCCGATCCGCGCCGGCATCCATACCGGTGAGTGCGAGCGGCGAGGCGAGGAGTGGAGCGGCCTGGCGGTTCACATCGGCGCCCGCATCGGAGCGATGGCCGGGTCCGGTGAGGTGCTCGCCAGCCGCACCGTCCGCGATCTGTCGGCGGGCTCGGGGCTGCTGTTCGAAAGCTTTGGCGCACACCAGCTCAAGGGACTGCCGGAGCCTGTCGACGTCTACCGGGTGGAGACGCGTTAGCGACGTCAGCCGGGCAGCACCAGCACCGGCACCGGGCTGTGGCGAATAATCTTGCCGCTGCGGACGCCGAGGAACACTCGCCGGATATCGCCGCCCGGCGACGTGCCCAGCGTCAGGATCTCGCCGTCGACCCAGTCCGCGCTGTGCAGCGCCTCGACCCAGCTGCGCGCGGTAACCACCTGCAGCGCAACGCCTTTGCCCACGACGCCGTCGGCCTTCAGCGACTCCAGCACGTCGCGCGCCTGCACCGCCCACGCCTCGAGGATGCTGTCCTCGGCGTCCAGTCCCACATCGGGTGGATACATCGTCCGGCCCCGGACGGCGAAGGTCATCACCCGCAGCGGTACTCCCATCCGCTCGGCGTACGCCGCGCACTGGCGCACCACGCTCACCGCCTGCGGGATCGCGGAGTAGGCGCATGTCAGGCGGGTCAATCTGCCTGTCGTCGAGTGGTATCCGGGCGAGCTGATCGCCACCGGCACCGGCGAGGAGTGCAGCAGCCAGTCGGCGGTGGTACCGACCACCATCTGCACGCGCCGCACGCTCGGCAGCGAGCCGAGCACCAGCATCTCCGCGCCCACCTCCTCGGCCACTTCGAGCAATCCCGTCGATACCGAGCGGTGTGCACACTGCCGGTAGTTGACCTTGAGCCCCTCGGTCAACGGGGACAGAAAGGCCCGGGCTTCATTGGCGGAGTTCTCGGCGAGATGCTCGGCCCAGTGCTCGTATTCGGCGTCGACGCGGGCCAGCGACGGCGTGGGCCAGCCCTTGGGCACGATGGTCGCCACCGTCAGCGACGTCTGCAGTGTCCGGGCGATGCCGACCGCCAGGTACAGCCCCGAAAGGCCTACCTTGTCGGCCCGGTATCCGACGACGACGCTCACGGCGGGTTCTCATTCAAGGCGCTGTGATGCCGGCCCCACACGAAGTAGTAGATCAGCGTTACCGCGATCCAGCCGCTGAACGCCAGCCAGGTATACCAGTGCAGGCTTGCCAGGATGTACCCGCAGGCCAGCACCGAAAGCAGCGGTGTCACAGGATATCCCGGGACCCGGAAGGCACGCGGCAGATCGGGTTCGCGCACGCGCAGGATGATCACGCCCAGGGACACCACGATGAACGCCGTCAAGGTACCGATGGACACCATGTCCGCCAGCTTGTCCAGCGGCACGAACGCCGCGAGCAGTCCCGCGGCGACCGCGACGATGACGGTGTTGTTCACCGGGGTCATGGTCGTCGGATTCACCGTCGCGAACCGGGCGGGTAACAAGCCGTCGCGGCCCATCGCGAACAGGATGCGGGTCATGCCGTACATGGTGACCAGCGTGACGGTGAAGATCGAGATGACCGCGCCCGCGGCCAGCACCGTGCCGGCCCATCGACTGTGCGTGACGTTGTCGAGAATGGTGGCCAGCCCGGCATTCTCCTGGGCACCGAAGTCCTGCCACGGCTGAGTGCCGAGCGCGGACAGCGCGACCAGCAGGTAGACGCCGGTTACCACGACCAGCGCCGAGATCAATGCGCGCGGCATGGTCTTCTGCGGGTCCTTCACCTCGTCACCCGCGGTCGAGACGGCGTCCAGGCCGATGTAGGAGAAGAAGATGGTGCCCGCCGCCGTGCCGATGCCGGCGACACCGAACGGCGCGAAGTTCTTGAGGTGGTCGTCGTTGAAGGCGGTGAAGGCGATCACCGCGAACAGACCTAGCACGCCGAGCTTGATCAGCACCATGATCGTGTTCACCTTGGCCGATTCGCTGGCGCCACGGATCAACAACAGCGCGCACAAGACGATCAGGATGACCGCCGGCAGGTTGACCCAACCGTGCGAGACACCCGGTGGCGTCTTGTCCCATGGTGCCGCCGACAAGGCGTGTGGCAGTTCGACTCCCAGCAGGTTGTGCAGCAGCTTGTTGAGGTAACCACTCCAGCCGACGGCCACCGCCGCGGTGGCCACTCCGTATTCCAGCAGCAGGCACGCCGCCACGACCATGGCCACCGCCTCGCCCAGGGTGGTGTAGGCGTACGAGTATGACGAGCCGGAAACCGGCACGGCGGAGGCCAATTCGGCGTAGCAGATCGCGGCCAGCCCGGCCGCGATGCCGGCCACCAGAAAGGAGACGAGCACGCCGGGCCCGGCCTCGGGCACCGCTTGGGACAGCACGAAGAAGATTCCGGTTCCGACGGTCGACCCCACGCCGAAGAGGGTGAGCTGGAAGGTGCCGAAGCTGCGTTTGAGCTCAGAAGCGGCCCCCTGTGCGACGGGCGCACCACCTACCGGGCGGCGGCGCAGCATCTGTTCCCGCAGGGGGATCGAAGTAGTCGGCAACTGCGCCTCCCATCGCTGTGTCAGCTAAGTATGGGCCTCCCGCAGCACGGCGGCGAACTGCCCCACCAGCCAGTCGATCTCCGAGGCGGTGATCACCAGCGGCGGAGCGAACCGCAGCGTCCAGTCGTGGGTGTCCTTGACCAGCACTCCGCGATCGGCCAGCCGCAGGCTGATCTGCTTACCGGAACCCAGCTCCGGGTCGATATCGACACCAGCCCACAACCCGAAGCCGCGCACCGCCGTCACGCCATGACCGACCAGCGCACTCAACCCCTCGTGCAGGTGCGCACCCAGTCTGGCCGAGCGGTACTGGAAATCGCCGCGTGCCAGCATGTCCACCACGGTGGTGCCGATCGCAGCCGCCAGCGGGTTGCCCCCGAACGTCGAGCCGTGTTCACCGGGATTGAGCACGCCGAGGACGTCCCGGTCGGCGACCACCGCCGACAGCGGGACGACGCCCCCGCCCAGCGCCTTGCCGAGGAGGTAGACGTCGGGCACCACGCCCCACCGGTCACAGGCGAAGGTGTAACCGGTACGCGCCAATCCCGATTGGATCTCGTCGGCGATCATCAGCACGTTGTGCTCGCTGCACAGCGCACGCACCGCGGGCAGGTAGTCGTCCGGCGGCACGATGATGCCCGCCTCGCCCTGGATCGGCTCGAGCAGCACCGCGACCGTGTGCTCGTCGATCGCCCCGGCCAGGGCGGTTGCGTCGCCGAACGGCACGGAGCGGAATCCGGGGGTGAACGGACCGAATCCGCCACGCGCCACCGGGTCCGAGGAGAAGCTGACGATGCTGATCGTGCGGCCGTGGAAGTTGTTGTCCGCCACGATAATGTTGGCTTTGCCGGCCGGGACGCCCTTGACATCGGTGCCCCATTTGCGGGCGACCTTCAGGCCGCTCTCGACCGCCTCGGCGCCCGAATTCATCGGCAACACCATGTCCTTTTCGCACAACTCGGCCAGTGCCGCGCAGAAGGGACCGAGGCGGTCGGAGTGGAAGGCGCGGCTGACCAGCGTGACCGTATCGAGCTGGGCGTGAGCCGTCGCGATGATCTCGGGGTGGCGATGGCCGAAGTTGACCGCCGAGTAGGCGGCCAGACAGTCCAGGTAGCGACGGCCGTCCACATCAATGATCCAGGCCCCTTCGGCGCTGGCAGCCACCACCGGCAACGGTGAATAGTTGTGCGCTGCATGCCTTTCCACCAGCGCGATGGCCGTGTCGGTCAGGTCCGCCAGAATGGTCACGAGTGCACCTCCAATGTGCAGCACTTCACCGAGCCGCCGCCCTTGAGCAGTTCGGACAGGTCGACGCCGATCGGCTCGAAGCCGTACGCCCGTAGCTGTTGTGCGAATCCCGTTGCCGCGGAAGGCAGTACAACGTGGTAGCCGTCGGAGACGGCGTTGAGCCCGAAGAGGTATGCGTCGGGGGTGCCGACGGTGATGGCCTCGGGGAACAACGCCCGCAACTGGGTCTGAGCCGATTCGCTGAACGCCGGCGGGTAGTACGCGATGGTGTGCTCGTCGAGCACGGCCAGCGCGGTATCGAGATGGTAGAAGCGCGGATCCACCAGTTCGAGCGACACCACCGGCATTCGCAGCGCAGCGGCGATCTCGGCGTGCGCGCGAGGGTCGGTGCGAAACCCGTAGCCTGCCAGCACCATATCGCCGACCAGCAGCAGATCACCCTGGCCTTCGTTGACGTGACGGGTGGACACGGGCCGGTAGCCGATCGAGGCCATCCAGTTCGCGTAGGCCCGGGACTCGTCGGCACGCTCAGCGAACCGGAACCTGGCCACGACGGCGACCTCCTGGGCGACGAAACCGCCGTTGGCGGCGTACACCATGTCCGGCAGGCCTGCCACGGGCTCGACCACATCGACCCGGTGGCCCAGCCGAACATAGGTTTGGCGCAGCCGTTCCCACTGGGCCGTGGCGCGCCCGACGTCGACCGGCGTACTGGTGTCCATCCACGGGTTGATCGCGTATTCGACGGCGAAGAAGGTCGGCGGTGTCATCGCATAATGCCGGGCGGTCGGAGTGCGGTCGCGCCCCGTGACGTGCCGGGCCCCCGGCGCGAATCGGGCGTCCACATAGTTGTCCGTCATAAATATCAACGCTATGGGGCCGCTATGGCGCAAGCAAACGAACTACATTGCGCACTTACCGTTGATTTATTGCGCTAGGCTTCGCACAGTGACGATCTGTTGCGCACACGACTGACGGAGGTGTGGTATGGACCGACTCGACGACACGGACGAGCGCATCCTGGTCGAACTGGCCGAGCATGCCCGGGCCACCTTCGCCGAGATCAGTCAGAAAGTGAACCTCTCCGCACCGGCGGTCAAGCGCCGCGTCGACCGGATGCTCGACAGCGGGGTGATCCGGGGCTTCACCACCGTCGTCGACCACAACGCGCTCGGCTGGAACACCGAGGCCTATGTCCAGGTGTTCTGCCACGGCCGGATTGCGCCGGAGAAGTTGCGCGAGGCGTGGGTGGACATCCCCGAGGTGGTCAGCGCAGCCACCGTCACCGGCACATCCGACGCGATCCTGCACGTACTAGCCCGGGACATGCGGCACCTGGAGACCGCGCTGGAACGCATCAGATCCAGCGCCGACATCGAGCGCAGTGAAAGCATCGTGGTGCTCTCGAACCTGATCGACCGGATGCGGCCGTGATCGACTAGTGCGCGGAAAGGATCGTCTGAATCGCCACACCCGCGCCGCAGACCAGCGCGGCGGTCGTGATCGTCAGCCAGTCCGCCAGCCTGGGCCGCCGCGGGTGGGCCGACAACTGACCGGTGCCGCCGCGCGCGGTGATGGCATCGCCCATCTCGTCAGCGCGGCGCAGCGTCACGGTGATGGTGGCCGCGAGGAGGTCGATGACCTCCATCCGGCGTTGCTGGCGCTTCCCTCTGCGACTGCGCGGCACCGGTTTCGGCCGCAGCCGCCGCGCCGCGTACAACACCTGGAACTCGTCGATCAACATGGGGAAGGCGCGCAACGCCAACGCCAGTGCCACCGCCCACTCGTCGATCGGCAGCCGCAGCAGCCGCAGCGGCCGGCCCAAAGTGGCCACCGCAGGCCCGATTTCGGCGACGTTGGTGGTGTAGGACACCAGGCCGCCCAGCGCCAGCAGCACCAGTGTCAGCGCGGTGATCCGCAGAAAGTTCAGGAAACCGCCGAGTCCTAGCTCAAGCCCGGATACCGAGACCAGCGGATCACCGCCGGCCAGCGCCGCGGTGAAACCACCGATGAAGATCACGATCCACAGCCAGCGGGGTATCGACGGCAGCGCACCGCGCGGGATACGGGCGATCCAGATCGCCGCCAGCACCAGGGCCGCGGCGCACCCGATGGTCACCCAACCCGGGTAGAACGCCAGCAGCACCGAAATGCCGAACACCACCAACAGCTTCGTCCCGGCCCACAGTTCGTGGATGGGCGAGGAGCCGGGAATGGGAACCAGCAACACCACCGGGCGACCGGGTCGGCGGTTCTCTCGCTGCCGCGGATGAGACGTCGTCGTCACGCCACGCCCCCCGGTCGTACGCCGGACGTCGAGGCCGGCTGCAGAGCACCGTCACGCAGGTGCAGGGTGCGCGGACAGAGGCTTTCCATCCCGACGAGGTCGTGCGAGATGACCACCACCGTCAGACCCCGCTCCCGCCGCAGATCCTCCAGCAGGCGCAGGAGGCCGCGCTGACTTTCGGCGTCCAGGCCGGCCAGCGGCTCGTCCAGAATAAGGGCTTTCGGCTTGCAGGCGAGCAGCCCGGCCAGGACCACCCGGCGCATCTGGCCGCCACTGAGCTTGTCAATGCTGCGGCCGGCCAGCGCAGGGTCGAGTCCGACCACGCCGAGTGCCGAGATGACCCGGTCGCGGTCCTTGTGCGAAAAACCGGCCGCTGAGGCCACTTCCAAGTCGACGCGACTGCGCATCAGCTGCAGCCGTGCCGCCTGGAACGACAGCGCCACCGCGCCCACCTGCTCGTCGGTGGGGCGGCCGTCGAGCAGGCAGACACCACTCGTCGGGGTCGTCAAACCCGCCATCACCCACGCCAGCGTCGACTTGCCCGAGCCGTTGCCTCCGTGGATGAGCACGCCGTCACCCTGCTCCACGACGAAGTTGATGTCGCGCAACGCCGTCTTGGCCCACGGGGTTCCGATGCCGTATTCGTGCCCGACACCCACGAGTTCGAGCGTCGACCCGCTGCGTGTTCCGCCCACTCCCACGGTCGGCAGCTGCGCGTCTCCGGCGGGCTGCACCATCCCGGAGTTGTCCGGGGAATCACTGAGTTTGATTGTCCGGTCGGCAGATTCGGCCTCGTTGTTGTAGTGCGTGATGTGCACCAACGCCGTCTTGTGCCGTTTCGTCAGGCCGGACAACACATTCAGCAGGCCCTCGCGGCCCTGCTGGTCCACCATGGTGGTGACCTCGTCGGCAATCAGCATGGCGGGCTCGCGGGCCAGCGCGGCCGCGAGCGCCAGGCGCTGCAGTTCACCGCCGGAAAGGCTGCCCGTGTCGCGCTCGGCCAGATCTTCCAGTCCCACCTCGCGCAGCAACTTCTCGACGTCGGTCGTGGTCCCCGGCGGCAGCCCCCAGACCACGTCGTCGGCGACGCGGGTGCCGAGCACCTGACTCTCGGGATGTTGCAGGACGACGGCGGTGCCGCCGAGCTTGCCCAGCCCCACCGCCCCTGGCCGCTGCACCGTGCCCGACGTGGGCTCCCGGCCGGCCAGAATCAGCATCAGCGTGGTCTTGCCGGAGCCATTGGCGCCGGTGATCGCGACGTGTTCGGCCTCGCCGATGTCCAGGCTGATCTCGCGCAGCGCGTCCTGGCCGGCTCCGGGGTAGCGGAATCGCACGTGGTCCAGCCGCACCGGGACCGGGCCGACGGTGGCGTCGGGGACATCGCCCTGCGGAGCGTCCAGCTTGTGCACGTCCGGGATGCCCCGCATCCGTTCCAGCAGCCGGGACAGCGCCCACCACCCGATCAGAGAGATGAAGACGACCCCGAGAGCCACCGCGCCGAGCAGGACCAACTGCCAGTAGTGCAGAGCGCCGGCGTAGAGCTTCTTGAGCCAGAACCCGGCATCCTGCAAGCCGACCCGGCCGAAGAACGAGGCCAGCCCGTTCACGTTCGCGCTGATCGCGTCGCGCATCAGGTGCCGCAGGCGCGTCAGCACCATCAATATCCCGACGTTGGCGGCGCCGAACACCAGGCCGGCAATCACCGACGACACCACGACGGTGGGCGTGCCGCGTCCCCGCCGCTTGATGATTCCGGTGAGCCCCCCGATATAGGCGCTCTGGATGACGCCCATCAATCCCCCGCCGCCGGCGATGATGAAGGCGATGACGCTGGCCGCGACCGTCGCGGTGATCAGCACGCGCAGGCGATAGCGGTAGGCCAGCAACCCGGTGGGCACGGTGCCGAGCAGCGCGAGCCCCGCGGCGAACGGCACCACGACGGAGATGATGGCGGTCACCGCGCACAGCGCAGCCATCACCGATGCTTGCGCCAGTTCACTCGGTCGCAGCGGTCCACCCCGAGCGCGCGAAGGGGGTGGCCCGGTCTCGCTCACTCGACCGATTCTGCCAGGTCCGCTCGTCGCAGGGTGACCAGCACACGGGCCGCCGGGCATTTGGGGTGACGCCTTTCACGATTGGTCTCGCATAGCAAAGCTATGCAACGATGGATGTATGACTTCGTCCGCCGCGGCAAAAGACGCTGACGTCGCGCACGGTCTGGGAGCCGACCTGTTGGCAGTGGTCGCGCGGTTGAACCGGCTGGCCACCCAGCGGATCCAGATGCCCTTGCCGTCGGCACAGGCCCGGCTGCTGGCAACCATCGAGGCCCAGGGGGAAGCCCGCATCGGCGACCTGGCCGCGGTGGACCACTGTTCCCAGCCGACGATGACGACTCAGGTGCGCCGGCTCGAGGATGCCGGGCTGGTGTCCCGGACCATCGACCCCGGCGACGCCCGCGCGGTCCGTATCAAGATCACCCCCAATGGTGTTCACACACTCAACGCGGTGCGCAGGGACCGGGCCGCCGCCATCGCACCGCAGCTGGCCCGTCTCGACCCCGGCGACCGTCAGGTGCTGACGGAAGCCGTCGAGGTGCTGCGGCGTCTGCTGGAAAACTCCGCTACCACACCGGGCCGCCACACACTCTGATCCGGTCATTGCGAGTGGAGGGACCGCCTCAGCGGGTAGACACTTGAGTCAGCACTCCACGATGAAAGGTGACGGCCATCCCTGACGTCTCCCCGTTGACCGTGTGGGTCGGATCGATGCGGTACGTCTTCGCGCCGGGCCGCGACGTGATCGTGGGGCACGGCGGACATTGCGACGTCCGACTGGACCCCGGCGGCCCCGACACACAACCCGTCCCCGATGTGGTGCTGCGCTTCGCCGGTACCCACTGGCTGGCCGTCGATCAGAGCCATCAAGGCTTGTTTCTGGATGGGGCGCGGATGTCGACCATCGATATCCGGGACGGTCAGACGATTGCGATCGGCGACCCGCAGCGCGGGCCGCGGCTGCGCTTCGAGGTCACCGCACCCGACGACGCCCCGCCCCCGACCACCGATCCGCTGGGAGTCAAAACTCCGCTGCCGCAACCTGTTCGGGCGCACGACGCCGAACCCGCTACCACCAGCATCCCCGCCGCACCGGCAGACCCACCCACCACCAGCATCCCGGCGCAACCCATCGGGGAACCCGCCACCACCAGCATCCCCGCCGCACCGGCGGACCCACCCACCACCAGCATCCCGGCGCAGCCCGTCGAAGAACCCGCGACGACCAGCATCCCGGCCCAGCCCGCCGCCGTATATGGCCCCGTCGAGCACTCCCCGCTGGAGCGACCCACCAGGCCATTCCGGTACGTGCCGGCGGACGAATCTGCCGCCCCGCCGGCACCGGACGACGCCCCGGCCACGGGCCCGGGCCTGCTCGAGCGGATGACCGAGGCGGGCCGGAAACTGCTGCCCGGCGACAACAGACCCGACGAGCTCCCGCCCCAGACCAGCCGGTTGCCGCTGCTGCCGGGCGCGCGCACCATCGGCGTCGCCGGGTATCAGCTGGGACTTACTGTGGATGGCCGCGAGGTGCTGTCGAACGTGACGTTCACGGCGCCCCCGGGCTCCCTGATCGCCGTGGTCGGGCCGTCGGCGGCACGCAATTTCGCCCTGACCGGTCTGCTCGCCGGCAGCCGGCCGGTGAGTTCGGGTCTGCTGACCGTCGACGGCCACGACGCGCACGCCGAGCCCGACGTGATGCGCCTGCGCATCGGGGTGGTTCCGCGCGACAACCGGGTGCACCCCCGGCTCACCGTGGAGCGCGCCCTCGCATATGCGGCCGAGCTGCGGCTGCCGCCGGACACCTCGCCGGAGAACCGTGACCGGGTCGTGCACCAGGTCCTCGACGAACTCGAACTCACGCCGCATCGCACGACCCGGGTCGCCAAGTTGCCGCCCGAAGCGCGCCGGTGCGTGTCGCTGGCGGTCGAACTGCTGACCAGGCCGTCGCTGCTGGTGGTCGAGGGGCCGGGGGCCGGGCTTGACCCGGTCCAGGAGAACCACGTGATGGCGCTGCTACGCCGCCAGGCCGACCTCGGCTGCGTGGTGGTGGTGTCCGGCACGTCGCCGGCCTACCTCAACATGTGCGACCAGGTGCTGCTGCTCACGCCGGCGGGCCAGTTGGCGTTCGCCGGGCCGCCCTCGCACATCGACTCGGCGCTGGGCACCACCGACTGGCTGGAGATCTTCGGGCGAATCAGCGCGGACCCGCACGGCGCGCACCACGCCTTCCTGATCAGACAACAGGCTGCGGTCTCGCCGACGCCGCCGTCGATCGCCAGACCACAGCGGCTCGCACCCGTGCCCGGCGTCAAACGTCAGTTCCGGCTGGTGGCCCGTCGGCAGTTGCGGCTGCTGGCCGCCAGCCTCGTCTTTTCGCTGTTGCTGCTTGCGCTGCCCTTCGCCCTCGGCGCGCTGACGCTGCTGATCCCCGGGAATTCCGGGTTGAGCCGGTCCGGCCCGTCGTCGGCGAATGCGCACGAAGCGATCGAGATCCTGGCCGCGCTCAACTTCGCCGCGGTCCTCATGGGCACCGTACTGACGATCGGGAGCCTGGTCTCCGAACGCCGGATCTTCCGGCGGGAGCAGACGATCGGACTGTCGGCATCGGCCTACCTGATGGCCAAACTCGCCGTCTTCGGCCTGATCGCCGCGGCGCAGGCCGCCGTCCTGACCGCCATCGTGATCGTAGGCAAAGGCGGGCCCAAGCATGGCGCGGCGCTGTTCGGCACTTCCCCACTGGCAGCGGGCATCGAGCTGTACGTCACCGTGGCGGCGACGGCCGTCGTGTCGGCGATCGTGGGGCTCGCGTTGTCCTCGCTGGGCAAGTCGATGGCCGAGGTGCTGCCCCTATTGATCCCGGCGTTGCTGGCCTCACTGTTGTTCGCGGGCGGACTCGTCTCGCTGGTGGGTACCTGGGGTTACGACCAGGTCTCCTGGTTCATTCCGGCTCAATGGGGCTTTGCGGCCGCCGCAGCCACCGTGGACTTGCGACGGATCGACAAGCTGGCCGATCACAACGCGATGTGGAGTCACTATTCGGGCTGGTGGGTGTTCGACATGCTCATGCTGGGACTGCTCGCCCTGGTGTGGCTCGGGTTCGTTCGCTACCGGTTGCGTCCGGCGGCCACGTCGCCACGCCGCGACAAGGCCTGACTGCCCGACGTAAACGGCGCGCGGTGCCCGCGCTGCACAGCACAACTGGTAACCCGCAAGCCCGCAATTGGCACGTCCGGGCGCAAGAATTTCGCAAACCAGCGCCAATAATCTCCATCCAAACAGAGATCAAGAGCCATTTGATGACCTGACAATGGCTCGAATGCACTGGCGCGCGAACCACCTGTGGGGTGTTTCCCGCGCCTGCGTGTGGGAACAAAGGAGAGCCGTCATGCGACTGGCCAACACAACCAGGAAAGTCCTCGCGGCCTCAGCGCTGGCCGGGTCCGCGGTACTCACCGGCCTGGGTCTGGGTGTCGCCCACGCGGACACAACGCAGCCGCACCGGTGGTGCCCGGGCAACCCTAAGCAGATGCCCTATGTGACGAACCAGTTCGTCGACTGGGACTGGAGCGTCTGCCACACCTGGTATGCGACCAACTACGGGATGGGCAACCTGACCTCGCAGGGCATGCCGATCTCCATGTGGGACGGCGACAATCCGCCCATCGAGGCGATCACCATCAGGCAGTGCCCGCCGATCAGCTTCATGTGCCCCTAGTCGCACACGCCAGCCCCGCTCCGCTTTGCCGCACGATAGCGTCGCCATAGTGCGCCAACTATCGGTGCGCTGGCCAATTCCCTTGTGCCGGAATCAGATCAAAATGCCCGGGTACCCTGCCCGACGGTGCTCGGCGTGGTCGTGGCTGACGGCAACGAACACGACGAAGCACGACATCACTGAAAGATTTCTGCGACACACTGTGTTCATAGGGCTGACCTGTTCCGGCAGAGCAGGCGACGGGCTACGGTCGGGTCATGGCATCCGACACCAAAAGCACTGCCGACTACATCCGCGACGCGCTCGACGGGCGTTGGCGGGACGTGAAGAACGAGACGCGGGCCAAGCTCTCGCACGAGGCTTTCCGTCCGCACCACACCCCGAACACTGTCATCGCCCGCGCGAAGGTCGCCGAGCAGATGCAGATGATGGCGGCCGCCGGCGTGTCGGACGAAGGGTTCCGCAAGGAGCACGGCGGCACCGGTGACGTCGGAGCGGCGGTCACGATGATCGAGATGCTGGCCATGTCGGATCTGTCCCTGATGGTCAAGGCCGGTGTCCAGTGGGGCCTGTTCGGCGGCGCCGTGGAGAACCTGGGCACCGAACGCCACTCCTCTTACGTGCGGGACATCATCACCCTCGACCTGCTCGGCTGTTTCGCGATGACCGAGACCGGACACGGCAGCGACGTCCAGTCGCTGGAGACGACGGCCACCTACGACGCCGAAACCGAAGAGTTCGTCATCAACTCCCCCACCCCGACGTCGCGCAAGGACTACATCGGCGGCGCGGCCGAGACCGCAACCATCGCAGCGGTTTTCGCGCAACTGATCACCCTTAAGGACGGCAAGCCGGTCAATCACGGCGTGCACTGCGTGCTGGTCCCGCTGCGTGACGCCGACGGTAACGACCTGCCGGGGGTCACCACCTCGGACTGCCACTACAAGGGCGGCCTGCCCGGCGTCGACAACGGCCGCATCATGTTCGACAACGTCCGGGTGCCGCGAGTCAACCTGCTCAACAAGTACGGCGAGGTCGAACCGGACGGCACCTACACCTCGCCGATCGACAACGCCAACCGGCGGTTCTTCACGATGATCGGCACGTTGATCCGGGGCCGGGTGACCGTGGGTGGCAGCGCCGGTAACGCGGCGCACGTCGCGCTGGACATCGCCACCCGTTATGCGTTGCAGCGCAGGCAATTCAGCGCGCCCGGCGATGATGACAACGAAGTGCTGATCATGGACTACCTGGTGCACCAGCGGCGGCTGTTCCCGCTGATCGCCCGGTCCTACGCGCTGCAGTTCGCCCAGAACGAGTTGGTGTCCAAATGCCACGACCTGCAGACCTCCGACGTGGTGGACGCCGAAGAACAGCGTGAGCTGGAGGCGCGTGCCGCCGGGCTGAAGGCGGCCAACACCTGGCACGCGTCCCGGGCCATCCAGGAGGCCCGAGAGGCATGCGGCGGCGCGGGCTACATGGCCGAGAACCGGCTGATCGCCCTGCGGGCCGACACCGACGTGTTCACCACCTTCGAGGGTGACAACCATGTGCTGACCCAGCTGGTGGCCAAGGAACTGCTCACCGCCTACGCCGACGACATCAAGAGCATGAGCCCGGTCGAGTGGGTGCGTTTCGCGGCGAACACGGTGGGCGACCGGGTGAAGAAACGCACTGCGGCCGAAGCGATCATGCAGCGCATCGTCGACGCCAGACAGGACAACGAGGAAGAAGGCAGCCTGTTCAACCGCGGCACCCAGGTGCAGATGTTCGAAGACCGCGAGGACTACCTGCTGTCGTCGGTGGCGCGCCGCCTGCAAGGCAAATCCAAGGAGATGTCGGCCTTCGACGCTTTCAACACGGTGCAGGACCACGTGTTGCACGCCGCGAAGGCGCACATCGACACGGTGGTGCTGGAGGCCTTCGTCGCCGGCATCGAGTCATGCCCGGACCGGAAGGCGCGCGAGCTGCTGGGGGTGGTGTGCGACCTCTACGCGTTGTCGGTGATCGAAGAGGACAAGGCGTGGTTCATCGAGCACCGGTACCTGTCGACCGAGCGCGCCAAGGCGGTCACCCGGGGCATCAACGACCGGTGCCGGGTGCTGCGCCCGCACGCCCGGACGCTGGTCGACGGGTTCGGCATCCCGGAGCAGCTGCGCTACGCAGAGATGCTGCACCCGGAGAACCTCCCCGACTAAGCCTTGCTCACAACGAGTTCCGCCGACTGCACCACCGGGGTGACGGCGCGGCGGACGTAGGCCTGCCAGGTCAGCGCGGCGGCCGCGGCGTAGCCGCACATGAAGATCCAGAATGCCTCGGTGCCCGCACCGGTGCTCTGGTACGACGCCCGCAGCGCGAGGTCGATTCCGACCCCGCCGAGCGCGCCGACCGATGCCACGAACCCGATGACGACGCCGGAGATGATCCGCGACCATTCCCGGCGATCGGCTTCGGTGATGTCGAGCGAGCGACTGCAGGCCTCGAAGATCGTCGGGATCATTTTGTAGACCGATCCGTTGCCCAGCCCGGACAGCACGAAAAGGGCTATGAAGCAGGCGAAGTAGCCGGCCATGGCGGCGCCGCCGTGCTGGCGGTGCTGGTGGGCGCTGGCGACGATCAGTAGTCCCGCGGTGAACGTCATGCCGGTGAACACCATCAGCGTCAGGCGGCTGCCACCGATGCGGTCGGCCAGCCGGCCGCCGTAAACCCTTGCCACAGCTGCCAACAACGGGCCCAGGAAGGCGAGTTCGGCGGCGTGCAGACTGGCTTGGGCGACGGTTTCCCCACCGGCCACGAAGTTGTTCTGCAGCACCTGGCCGAACGCGAAGGAGAATCCGATGAACGAGCCGAACGTGCCGAGGTAGAGCAGCGAGAGCAGCCACGTGTCGCGGGTGGCGAACATCACCGCGATGATCGGCCGCAGCTTTTCCGGCTTGACGTGATGCTGCGCAACGGTATTCATCGATCGGGTCACCCCGATGCATGCGATCACCAGCGACACCGCATACAGCCCGCACACCAGGTAGGGCTTGCGGTCACCCGCGGTGGCGATCACCAGCAGCCCGACCAACTGGATCGCCGGTACCCCGAGATTGCCGACGCCGCCGGCCAATCCGAGGGCGGAGCCCTTGAGACGCTGCGGATAGAAGGCGTTGGCGTTGCTCATCGAGGCCGCGAAGTTGCCGCCGCCCAATCCGGTGAGCGCGGCGCAGATCAGGTACGGCCACAACGGCAGACCGGGATGCATCAGCAACACCATCGTGCCGACCACCGGGACGATCAATGCTGCCGACGAAATGATCGCCCACTTTCGCCCGCCCAGGACCGCAGTGGCCACCGAGTAGGGCATGCGCAGGCACGCACCGACCAGGGCCGCGGTAATGACCAGCAGCAGCTTGTCGCCCGTCGAGAATCCGTACACGTTCTGCGGCATGAACAGTTCCATCACCGGCCACAGCGTCCACACCGAGTAGCCCAGGTGAACGGTGACGACCGACCACAACAGGTTCCGTCGCGCGATGAGCTTGTTCCCGGCCTCCCAGGCCACCACATCCTCGGCGTCCCAGTGTGAGATGTGACGTGGGCCACGAACATTGGCCGCAACGACTTCACACGACTCCGCTCGCCGCGGCAGCGTCTGCAGGTCCATGACCCTCCTTCGTCTTTCGTGCACGATCTCTCGCACGGAAGACCAAGCGTGCCAGCGGAACCTGGGTCAAGCACGCCGTAAGCAGCCTGAAACTGCTGTAGGTGTGCTGTAGAAGTGCTGAAGGGGGCGGCGACCGGCGGTTAGCTGGGCGGCTGGTGCGGGATGGGACCGAGCGCCTTGAGCCTGCCGTCCGGCCCGATCTCGAATTTCACCGTGCCTTTGCCAGTGGGACAGCATTCCTCGTCGCTGCCGTTACGCCACTGGTACTGCACGGTCACGGTGTCGTCGGCCGGCGCCAGCACCGTGATGTAGGGCTTGGGGTTCGGGGTGGGCGAACCCAGCGGGGTGTTGCGGTCGAAGAACAGCAGCTGTTGCGGCGTCGACTCCGAGGCGATGGTCGGGATGATCTGCACCCAGTTCAGCCGGCATTTCCTGGTGTGACCGCGCGCGAACTCCACCCAGGCAGAACCCGGCACCTCGACCGGGACGGCGGCGATGGCCCGGCGCACCGTGTCGGCGGTGGGACTGTCTGACTCCTTGCAGGAGGCCGGCTTCGCCTGCGGCGGCGCCGATGCGTGGTCGTCACACCCTGTGACCGCCATCCCCAGCATGAGCAGGGCAGCACCGAACCGACAACGCACCTCGCGAGCTTAACGAACGGGGCCCGCAGCTGGACGCGCACTGTGAATGTCCGTCGGGTTTGGTCAAAACCGCAGGTGCAGGGCCTTTCGCGGGGCTCGGCGTGGGTAACCTCGGCGAAGATCACCGGTCAACGAAGACCGCGGTCGCCGTGAGGCCGGCGCCGGGCACCACCCCGAATTTCGTGCCGAATTACCGACACCGCACACCACGCCACATCCCGCTGCGAGAAGTCCGTAAAGCCGCTGAAACCTCAGGTGATCCGCACCGAAACATCACTACCGGACGATTTTCCGCAGGTCCGTGTGCGCGAGACGAGAGGTCGGACAACCAACATGCACTCCCACGACGATGCGGTGCGCACCATGTGCGCCTACTGCGGCGTCGGATGCGGCATGGTGTTGCAGCTCACAACGGATCCCGAAAGCGGCCGCCGTCACATCGCCAAAACACTTGGACAAGAAGATCATCCGGCCAACTTCGGGCGGTTGTGCACCAAAGGGGCGACCACCGCTGATTTTCTTGCGGCACCGGGACGAGCCGAGTCGGCATACGCGCGGACCGACCGTGGTCAGCCCTTCGAACCCGTCGACACCGACACGGCGATCATGCGCTCCGCCAAGCGGTTACGGGGCATCATCGACAAGCACGGACCCGACGCCGTTGCCCTGTACGTCTCGGGACAGATGTCACTGGAAGCCCAGTACCTGGCGAACAAGCTGGCCAAGGGTTTTATCGGCACCAACCAGATCGAGTCGAACTCGCGCCTGTGCATGGCCGGCGCCAGTTCGGGCTACAAGCTGTCGCTGGGCGCCGACGGACCGCCCGGGTCCTACCAAGACTTCGACCACGCCGACGTGTTCTTGGTCATCGGCGCCAACATGGCCGACTGTCATCCGATCCTGTTCCTGCGCATGATGGAACGGGTCAAAGCCGGTGCGAAACTGATCGTCGTCGACCCACGCCGCACCGCGACCGCCGCCAAGGCCGATCTGTTCCTGCAGATCGCCCCCGGCTCGGATCTCGCGCTGCTCAACGGCTTACTGCACCTGATCGTGCGCAACGGGCATACCGATCCGGACTTCATCGCCGAATTCACCACCGGCTGGGAGGTGATGCCCAGCTTCCTGGAACAGTTCACCCCGGACCACGTCAGCGACATCACCGGCATTCCCGCCGACGACATCCGCACCGCGGCTCGCTGGATCGGTGAAGCCGCGAATTGGATGAGCTGCTGGACGATGGGCCTCAACCAGAGCACGCACGGCACCTGGAACACCAACGCGATCTGCAACCTGCATCTGGCGACCGGAGCAATCTGCCGGCCCGGCAGCGGCCCGTTCTCGCTCACCGGCCAGCCCAATGCGATGGGCGGACGCGAAATGGGTTACATGGGGCCGGGTTTGCCGGGCCAGCGGGCGGTGACCAGCACCGAAGACCGGGAGTTCACCGAGGACCAGTGGGGCATTGCCCGCGGGTCGTTGCGCACCGACGTCAGCGACGGTGTGATCGACATGTTCACCCGCATGGCCGACGGACAGATCAAGGCGTGCTGGATCATGTGCACCAATCCCGTTGCCACCGTGGCCAACCGGAAGACGGTGCTGGCCGGTCTGGAGCAGGCCGAACTGGTGATCACCCAGGACGCCTATCTGGAGACCGAGACCAACGAATACGCGGATGTGGTGCTGCCGGCCGCACTGTGGACGGAGTCCGACGGAGTGATGGTCAACTCCGAGCGCAACCTGACTCTGTTCCAGAAGGCGGTCGATCCACCGGCTCAGGCGTTGCCCGACTGGCAGATCATCGCCCGGATCGCCTGTGCGATGGGGTTTTCCGACTGGTTCAGCTACAGCTCCAGCGAAGAGGTGTTCGAGGAGATCAAGCGGTTCAGCAACCCCAGAACCGGTTACGACATCCGCGGCATCAGCTACGCACGCTTACGCCAGACGCCTGTGCAGTGGCCCTGCCCACCCGACAGCCCCGACGACCGCAACCCGATCCGATACCTCAACGACGGTGTCAGCCAGGCTCTGGTCGTCCGGGAGGACGGACACGTACCCCGCCTCGCATTCCCGACCCCGCACGGTCGGGCCGTCTTCTTCGCCCGCCCGCATCTGTCGCCCGAAGAGATGCCGGACCAGGATTACCCGTTCCTGCTCAACACCGGCCGCCTGCCGCACCAGTGGCACACCATGACCAAGACGGGCAAGGTAGCCAAGCTCAACAAGCTCAATCCCGGCCCGTTCGTGGAGATTCACCCCGAAGATGCGGCCCGCCAACATATCAGCGACGGGGATCGGGTGGAGATCGCGTCCCGGCGCGGGCGTGCGGTCCTGCCCGCCGTCGTCACCGACCGGGTGCGACCGGGTAACTGCTTCGCGCCGTTTCACTGGAACGACTCGTTCGGCGAATACCTTTCGATCAACGCGGTCACCAATGACGCCGTCGACCCCATCTCGCGCCAGCCGGAATACAAGGCCTGCGCGGTCACTCTGACGAAGGTCGCCGGCCGTGCTCCGGTCGAACCGCAGCGCAGTGGCCGCCCGGAACCCGAACCTGCGCACGTCAGCCTGGCGCAGATCGACGCGATCGCCGAATTCCTGGGCGTGGCAACCGAACCCGCACCCGAGTTCGACCCGCACGGTCGCGCCTACCTGGCGGGGCTGCTGGCCGGGTTGCGGGTGGAGGCCGGGCGGCCGATGACCGGACTGCCCACCTTGCCGGCCAGCGCACCGTTCGATACCCGAACCCGACTGTGGCTGGACGGCGTGATCGCGGGGATATGCTCGCGCACCCCGGCGCCGGCACCGGACGCCGTCCGGGAACCCGAAACCGCCCAGAGCCGGGCACCCGTGGTGCTGCTGTGGGCCTCACAGACCGGCAATGCCGAGGAACTCGCAAGCGAGCTGGCCGCGCGTCTGACCCACGCCTCGCTGCCGGTCGCCGTGCATGCGATGGACGATTTCCCGGTCGGCGATCTGCCGCGCGTCAGCGAGTTGCTGCTGGTCACCAGCACCACCGGTGACGGCGATCCCCCTGACAACGGGGCCGGTTTGTGGCAGGCGCTGTCGGACCAGGGCGCACCTCTGCTGGGCGAAACCCGCTATGGCGTGCTGGCCCTCGGCGACTCCAACTACGACGACTTCTGCGGTCATGGGCGCCGGCTCGACGAACGGCTCGCCGCGCTGGGCGCGACCCGCATCACCGACCGTGTCGACTGCGAGCCCGACTACGAGGAGGCCGCGGCGCGCTGGCTCGACAACGTCGTGGCCGCGTTGTCGCAACCGCCGGAATCCGGAAGCCCCGTCACGAAGCGGGCCATCCCCGTGGCCAGCACGAACGCGTACACCAAGAAGCGTCCCCTGGTCACCGGTGTGATCCGCAACGTCACCCTGAGCCGGCCCCGCTCGGCCAAAGACGTGCGCCAGCTGGTCTTCGACGTGCCGGAGGCAACGGTGCACTACGAGGCCGGCGACGCGCTCGGCGTGTGGCCGCACAACAACGAGCAGTTCGTCGACGAGTGGCTGACCGTCACCGGCCTGGATGGCCGCACCGAGGTGGAGGTCGCCGACCACGGCGCGATGTCGCTGCGCACCGCCCTGACCGACCGGTTCGAGATCGCGCACATCAGCCCCGACCTGCTGCGTTTCGTGCAGCAGCGGACCAGCAACGCCGACGCGGCGGCGCGGCTGAGCGAGTTGATGCGTCCGGAGAACAGGACTGCGCTGGCGGATTGGTCCTGGGGGCGCCAGTCGGTGGACCTGCTCGGGCAGGCGCCGGTGCACGCGTCCGTCGACGAGTGGCTCGCTGTGCTCAAACCGCTTCAGCCGCGGCTCTATTCGATTTCGTCGAGCCCCAAGGTGCACCCCGGTGAGGTCCACCTCACCGTCTCGCCGGTGCGGTACAACTTTCAGGGGGTGCCGCGGCGCGGGGTGTGCTCCACCTATCTGGCCGACCGCTCGCCCAGTGACCGGATCGCGGTCTACGTGCGTACGTCGAAGAACTTCCGGCCTCCCGGTGACCCGCAGACACCCATGATCATGATCGGACCCGGCACCGGGATCGCCCCGTTCCGCGGATTCCTTCAGGAGCGGCGTGCGCTGGGCCACACCGGACCCAACTGGCTGTTCTTCGGCGAGCAGCACGCCGCCACCGACTTCTACTACCGCGACGAGATCCAGGCGATGCACGCCGACGGGTTGCTCACCGAACTCGACCTGGCATTTTCCCGCGACCAGCAGGACAAGGTGTACGTGCAGCACCTGATGCGCAAGCGCGGCCCCGAACTGTGGGCGTGGCTGCAGGACGGCGCTCAGCTATACGTCTGCGGCAGTGCCGACCCGATGGCTAAGGACGTTGAGCAGGCACTCTGCGATATCGCGGCCCAGCACGGCAAACTCGATGCGGACGCCGCCAAGGCCTTCGTGCAGACACTGCGTACCGACAAGCGCTACCACCGCGATGTGTACTGAGCCCGGAAGCTGGGTAACCCCGTAATTTGACGGAAACGTCACACGCCTTCAGCTGAAACATGGGCGTCGCACCATTCACCCAAGAGAACGTGCACTCGAGGGAGGGTCGTACGCGTGGCTCGGGAGTCTGATGGTCCATCAGGGACCGGCATGCACACGGTCTGTCCCCGGCACTGCCGGGCCCGCCAGGGTTCCAACACACCCGCTGAACAGGTCGACTGGGCCGGGTTGCCGGTCAACCTGGACTTTGCGTTCTCCCAGAAGCAGCGCGACAAGGTCTATGCCCAGCACCTGAAGTTCGAACGCGCCGGGCGATTCCGCCGCCGGGCCCAGGACGTATGCATCTGCGACATGACGGATCACCCCGACCTCAATCAAGACACGCGCAAATCCGCCTCCGGCTGGTAACCCCCGGTTTCTCCTTCAGCGCTAACGTGACGTGACGCACCCTAGTCACGGATGGAGCTGGAGATGAGCGATGCCTGCGTGCCCCGGTTCCCGGAGGCACTCTCGACACCGAGCCTCAACCGCGGTGTCGGCTTCACCCACGAACAGCGGCGCCGACTCGGGCTGACCGGCAGACTCCCCTCCGCGGTGCTCACCCTGGACCAGCAGGCGGATCGGGTTTGGCACCAATTACAAAGCATGGCAACAGATTTGGGTCGTAATCTACTGCTCGAACAGCTGCACTACCGGCATGAGCTGCTGTACTACAAGGTCCTCACCGATCACCTGCCCGAACTGATGCCGGTGGTGTACACGCCCACGGTCGGCGAGGCGATTCAGCGCTTCTCCGACGAGTATCGCGGTCAGCGCGGACTGTTCCTGAGCATCGACGCTCCCGACGAGATCGCCGAGGCCTTCGCGACGCTCGGGCAGGGCCCCGACGACATCGACCTGATCGTGTGCACCGATGCCGAGGCGATCCTGGGCATCGGCGACTGGGGAGTAGGCGGCATCCAGATCACCGTCGGCAAGCTGGCGCTCTACACCGCCGGTGGTGGCATCGATCCGCGGCGCTGCCTGGCGGTGTCGCTGGACGTCGGCACCGATAACGAGCAACTGCTGCAGGACCCGTTCTACCTGGGCAACCGGCACGCCCGTCGGCGCGGAGACCAGTACGACGACTTCATCAGGCGCTACATCGAGACGGCGCACCGGCTGTACCCGCAGGCGATCCTGCACTTCGAGGACTTCGGTCCCGCCAACGCACGCAAGATCCTGCAGACCTACGGCGACGACTACCTGGTGTTCAACGACGACATGCAGGGAACCGGCGCGGTGGTGTTGGCCGCGGTCTACGGCGGATGCCGGGAAACCGGCGTGCCGCTGCGTGATCAGCGCATCGTCGTCTTCGGCGCCGGCACCGCGGGGCTCGGCGTCGCCGACCAGATCCGCGACGCGATGATCGCCGACGGCGCCGCCCCCGAGCAGGCCACCGCACAGATCTGGCCGATCGACCGCCAGGGTCTGCTGTTCGACGACATGGACGATCTGCGCGACTTCCAGGTCCCCTATGCCAAGAACCGCGAGCAGCTCGGCGTGGCCGCAGACCAGCACGTCGGACTCCTTGACGCGATCAAGCTCGCCGCGCCGACCGTGCTGCTCGGCTGCTCCGCGGTACATGGTGCATTCACCCGTGAAGCCGTGCAGGAGATGGCGGCTCACTGCGAGCGGCCGATGATCTTCCCGCTGTCCAACCCGACGTCGCGGATGGAGGCGATGCCGGCCGACCTGGTGCAGTGGACGGACGGGCGGGCGCTGGTGGCCACCGGCAGCCCGATTGCGCCGGTCGTCCACGAGGGCACGACCTACACCATCGGCCAGGCCAACAACGTGCTGGTGTTCCCCGGCATCGGCCTGGGCATCATCGTCGCCGGCGCGCGGCGGGTCACCCAATCGATGCTCCATGCCTCAGCCAAAGCCGTGGCGCAACAAGCCAACCCGGCTGCGGCCGGCGACTCGCTGCTACCTGACGTGCAGAATCTGCGCGACATCTCGGCGCTGGTGGCCGAGGCCGTGTACCACGCCGCGGTCGACGACGGTGTCGCCACCAGAACCTACGACGACGTGCGGCAGGCCGTGCTCGACCGGATGTGGTCGCCGGTCTACGACTAGCGTCTCGGCGCGGCCGGCTGCCCGTACAGGGCCACCACCACGGTGCGGTCCAGGCTGTTGGCGGACCAGACACCCATCGCGGTATTCGCGCAATCCCGCATGATGGCCAGGTAATCGGGGTTGTTGTACCACTGGTTCATCAGCTCGAAGCTGCTGATCGAGAGCGCCGGGTTGATGGCGACCGTTTCCGTCACGCGTCCCCGGAAGCCGGCGGCATTGGCCCGGTCCTGTGGCGTGGAGCCGTCGGATCCGATGTCGTCGTTGATGTTCCGGTTGGCCATCATGTCGTCGGCGTGCCACTGTGCGGCCAGATAGAGCGAGTTGTTCATCACGACGTCGTTGATGCAGCCGGCCTGATGCTGAATGGTGTAGACACCGGAGACGACGGCGTCGTTGAGTCGCTTGTTATCGGCGTTCGCCGACGGGATCGCCAATGCTGCTGCCGCAGTGACGGATACGGCGACCACAAACCCGCTTCTGCTCATACCGGGTCGAAATGCGAGACCAGCCATCGGCCGTCGACCTTCTCCAATGTCACCCGGATGACCGGTTGGGTATCGGTGGGTGCGCCGCCGTCACCGATGGTGACCGTCTGATCGACGAACAACAGCACGACGGCATGCTCAGCGGTAGCCGAAACCGACGCAGCGGCATTGACTTTCGCCACGGCCGAGATGCGCTTCTCCTTCGCGCCCGGAATGACGACCTGACGCGTCAGCGCGGTGTAGGCGTCCTTGAAATCTCCGGTCAGCCGATCGCGGGCGGCGGTGAGCTGCTTCTCGGCGGTATCCGGGTTGTAGGACAGCATGGCGACCGCGTCTTCGCTGGCCACCCGCATCGACTCGGTGCGGGCACGCGCGACGTCGGTTCCCGACACGGCTACCCACTTGAAGTAGCCGGCCGTCAGCGCCAGCAATAGCGCCAGTGCGGGTAGCAGGCCGTAAGCGACAACGCGCGACCACGCGATCTTCCTGCCCCCGGCCGCGTCGTCGGGCTCGTCATCAGTGGTCGGCTCGTCGGCGGGTTCGTCGCGGTCCTTGACGTCATCGAGCTCCTCGAGGTCCTGGGGTTGCTGCTGCGTGGTCTCGTCTTCGTCTGTCGGGCCGGGGGTTTCGGTGACGGTGTCCTCAGTCCTTTCGCTCAGTGTCGTCATGGCACGAACACCACGTTGGACATCTTGGCCTCGTCGCCGACGGCCTTCACCTCGATCTTCATCCGCCACTCCCGGGGCGCCTCCTCTCCCCCGGCGGTGCGCGACTTCACCGCCACCGCGACCAGCACCTGCGCCGAGTCGCCGTGCTGGGATTCCAGACCGGCGTCGGTCACCGTTCCCTCGGAGATCGACTGCGCCGCTTTGACAAGCTCCACGAAGGGCTTTGACCGGTGCTCGAAATCGTCGCGGAACGCTCCGGTGGCCATATCGAGGATCCGTTGCACGTCCGAGTCGATCTCGGTGTAGCTGATCGACGTGAGGTTCACCGCGCCCTGGCGCGCGGTCTGTACGAACAGATCGCGCTGCGCCTGGGCCTCACGTTCCTGGTAGGCACGGTAGCCCAGCCAGCCCGTCAGTCCGGCCAGTGCGGCCACGACGACCGCGCTGGCGATCAGCGCGCGGGTGGGCTGAGCGAGGTGACTGCGCAGCCGGAACCGCCGGCGGGCCTCGTCGGCCCGGCTCTCTTCGTCGGGCGGGGATTCCTCGTCGGCCCCGGATTCATCGCCGGTTTGAATGTCCTCGCCGCCTTGCGATTCCGGGTCGGCTTGTGATTCCGGGTCGGTTTGTGACGGGTCGGTATCCACCTCGTCGACGGCGTCGGTGTCAGGCTCGTCGGCCATGTTGCTCCTTACTCACGACGGCGGCACCAGCAGTGACTGCCAGTTCTTGGCACGGGGGTGCGCCAGATCGGCCTCGGTGTAGCGGTGCCCGTCCGGCCCGATGTACTCACCGGAGGACGGGTCGTAGGTTGCCACCGCCACGGGCTGCGGTGGCGGCGGTGGTGGTGGCGCCGGCGCGGTACCGCGCGGTGGTGGTAGCCGCGGATCCTGTCCCGGTGGGTATTGCGGCACACCCTGGCCGGTGGTGGTGGCGTTGGGATCGCCCTTCCAGTTGTAGCCGTCATTGAGCGGCACATACTCCTCGTCGCTTTCGCACATCTCGACGGTGGGGGCACGTTTCCAGGGTTTGGTCTCGCACGGAATATTGCGTGCGCCACGGACATTGAGTTCGGAGTCCTGCGGCAACCGGCAATACAGCTCCGCCGCCGGCCGATCGGGAGCATCGACGCTGGCCGGCGAGCGGCGCTGAGTCGGCGGCAGGAAACCGGTGGTGCAGGGCGGCGGGAGGTTCATGTTCAGATTGAAGTCGAGATAGAAGCCGGTGTAGTCCTGTTTGGTCCCGGCGTTGGGCACCAGAGACCCCGCCATGACGGCAATACCCTGCGGCAGCAGCACCAGGATCTGCTCGATGTCGTGGCGGTACACGTAGGCGATGTCGCCGAGGCTGACCAGGTTGGCGAACAACACCGGTACCGCCGGAGCTATTCGGTCCAGCGTGGCGCGGCCTTCTTCCAGACCGGAACTGCCCTGCGTCAACAGATCTCGCAGCGCGGCATCCTGCGCCTGGAACTGCGCGGTGATGGCCGCGGCCCGCTGCGCCCAGGTCGCGATCGCATCCGAGGTCTGCACCTGTGAGTTCAGCACGGGCGGGGCCTGATCGATCAGCGTGGCCAGCGGGTCCACGGTGCGTCCGCCGGCAATGGCCAATGCCGTTGAGCCGTCGACGATTCGAGACAGTTCCGGCCCGAGGCCACCGACCGCCCGGTTGGCCTCATCCGTCACCGTGCGCAGGTTGTCACGCGGAATGGCCTGCAGCGCCCGGTTGGTCATATCCAGCAGGCGTCCGATGTCGACGGGGACATCGACCTGGCCGGCCGGAATGACATCTCCGGAACGCAGCAGGCGGGGACGGCTTCCCGGCTTCGGCGTGAGTTCGATGAACTGCTCCCCGACCGCCGAGCGGCTGTGCACCGACGCCTGCACGTCCGCGGGCACCTCGACCCCGGACCGCATAGCGAGCACCGCACGCACCCCGGTGGCGGTGACATCGACCGACCTGACCTGTCCCACGTCGGTGCCACGGTAGGTCACGACCGAGTTCTCGTAGAGCCCGCCGGACTGCGGCAGGTCGACGGTGACGGTGTACTCGCCGATGCCGAACAGCGTCTCGGGCAGCTTCATGTAGTTGAAAGCCATTGCGCCACAGGAGACGATCGTGACGAGGGACAGCACGGCCAGCTGGATCCAGGTCTTGCGGTTCAGGCGCAGCATCAGTATCCCCCGTCGTGGTAGGGGAAGGTGAGCGGATTGCCCCCGGTCGCGGGGCTGGGCTGCATGCCGATGGTGCGTCCCCACTGCATCTCGAGTTGGGTGAGGTTGCCCTCCCACCGCGAACCGGTGAAGATCCCGGTGTCGATGCGGCTCAACGTCAGATCGACGATCATCGTCAGGTTCGCATAGTCGCCGCGAAACCAGTTGGTGACCGTCGAGGTGGGCCACGGGTAGGTCGCCAGGCCGTCCAGACCCTTGGTCAGCGCGGGCCCGGCATCGGCCAGCCGGCGCAGCACCGGAGCGATCTGGCGCAGGTTGTTCACCAGCGATTCCTTGCTCTGGCGCACGGTATCCGCCGCGAGGGCGCTGAACTTGCCGAGTTGGTCGATCGCGTCCGCGATCTGGCCGCGTTCTCTGGCCAACACCGCCAAGGCTTTCGGCACCGTGGTCAACGCCCGGTCGACGGCCGGGTCCTTGGCAGCGAACTGACCAACGAGCGAGTTGAGATTCTCCGACGCCGCGATGATGTCGTCGGTCTGCTTGTTCGTGCCGGCGATGAACTCGTCAATCTGGTGCAGCAGGCTTCGCATGTCGTTCTCGCGACCGGCGAAAGCCTTGGCGATCGACTGGGTGATCTCCTGCAGCTGGGCCAGGCCCCCGCCGTTCAACAGCACCGAGACCGAGGCCAGCGTCTGCTCGGTGGTGGGGTACATGCTGGCATGCGATAGCGGGATGACCGAACCGTTCTTCAGTTGCCCCACCGGCGGTTCGTCTTTCGGCGGCGCCAGTTCGATGTGCATCGAACCGAGCAGGCTGGTCTGCCCGATCTTGGCCGTGGCGTTGGCCGGCAGCCGGATGTCGCCGTTGATCCGCATGGTGACCAGCGCGTGCCAGTCCTGCACTTCGATCTTCGTGACGTTGCCGACGTTCACGTCATCGACTCGGACCCGGGTGTTCTCCTGGATGTTCACCACATCGGGCAGTTCCGCCTGGATCGTGTAGGCGCCGGGACCTCCGCCCGAGGTACCCGGCAGCTTCAGGGAATTCAGGCCGTGCCAATCGCATCCCGGAAGCACCGCAAGGCACGCCACGGTGATCGACGCCAGCACGCCGCGCCTCATGAACCGGCGCCTTGCGGAACCATCAGGCCCTGCAGGCCCAGGCTCGGATCGGGAACGGTCGGAGCCTGTGCCGGCTGCTCAGCCGGCAGCGGCTCCGGCGGCGGCGGGGCCTGATAGTCGGGCCGGAGCCGGTCGTCACTGTAGGTGATCTCGTTGGGGCGGGCCTGCGGGCCGACGAACGGGTTCAGCCCGGCGGGTACGTAGTTGTAGATCCGGTTCTTGATGATCGGCTCGACGTACTGCAGGCACAGCTTGGACACCCGGTCCAGACCCTGGCGAGACGCGGCCTCGATGGAACTGCAGATCCATTGCGGGATGTCGGCGAAATTGTTGAGCGCGATGATGCCGGTCATCGCGCCCTGCGCCGGCTGGTAGATGTTGGTGAAGTTCTGGAACACCGTCGGCACCACGTGCAGGATCTGCTTGATGTCGGCGCGACTGTCGTTGAGCGCGGTCGTGATCGAACTGAACCGGTCAAAGGTGACGCCGATCGACTCCCGGTTCTCCGCCAGAAAACCACGCAGGTCGGACAGCGCGCCATCGAGACCTGCCACCGCGTTGGCGACCTCGTTGGGCGAATTGGACAGTACGGTCGTCACACTGGCCAGGTTCCGGTTGAACGACGCCAACAGGTCACTGCTCGAATACAGTGCGGAGACCAGCAGTTGCAGGTTGCGCACCGTGCTGAAGATGTCGTCGGCGTGATCGCCGAGCGCCGAGATCGCGGCCGACAGCTTGATGATGGTGTCGCGGGCGGTATCGCCCTCGCCGCGCAGGTTGTCGGCTGTCGAGTTGACCAGCTCACCAATCGAATTGACTCCGCCCGGGGTGCTGGGCTGCAGCGATTCGGTCAGTTTCTCCAACTGCCTGCGGAAGTCGTCCCATTCGACCGGCACCGCGGTTCGGTTCAACGGAATAGACGCTCCCGCAGCCAGTTTGGGTCCACCGGAGTACGCCGGCACGAGTTGAATCGCCCGCGAGGTCACCAGCGACGGCGACAGGATCGCGGCCCGGGCGTCGGCCGGGATCGGATACTGCTTGTCGACGGAGAAGATGACCTTCGAACTGGCCGGCTGCGGTTCGATCCGGTCCACCGTGCCGACACCGACGCCGAGGATGCGGATCTCGTCACCGACGAACAGGCCGTTGGCGTTGGCGAAATAGGCCGAGTACGTGTTCTTCTCGACCTCCTTCCACAGATTTCGGCCCACCAGGAGGGAGGAGACGATGAGAGTGACGGCCAGGCTTGCGGCGGTCACCTTGCGCAGAATGCTGCGGTTGATGTTCACCGGCCACCCGTTTCCGCCGGCTCAGGGGGCGGGCCCGGGGCGGGACCGGGCGACGGTGGTTGCGACCACAGCGGCACCGGCGCGGCCTCCGGCGGCACCGGTGGGCTCCCGGTGGGCGGGTCCACCGACTCGGACGGCAGGCCCTGGTTGGGGTCCAGGTAGCGGTCATACATCCGGGAGTCGAGGATGGGTCCACTGAGCTGACCCGGAATCAGGTTGGCGACATAGGCTTTGAAGAACGGTCCGGAACCCAGTACTTCACCGAAGGACATCGCGTACCGCTTGAATTTCGGCAGGGTCCGCTGCAGGTCTTCCTTGCGGTTGTCGAGTATCTCGAGCACGCCGTTGAGCTTGTCGAGTGCCGGTTTGAGTTGAGTCCGATTGTCGGCGACCAGACCCGAGATCTGATGCGACACTGCGGTGAGGTTGTTCATCAGCGCGTCTATCGAATCGCGTTCCTGCAGCAGGGCGACCAGCAGCGCATTCGAATTCGACACCAGGGTGGCGATCTGCTGGCTGCGGCGGCCGAGGACGCCCGAGACGCTGTTGGCATTGGCCAGCAGGCTGCGCAACTGCGCGTCCCGATTGTTCAGGGTGTCGGAGAACCGGGCCACCCCCTCCAGCGCCGGACGCAGATTCGCCGGCGTCTCCTTGAAGGTGTCGGCCAAAGTGGTCAGCGCCGAAGACAATTGGGTGGTGTTCAAGCCGCTGATCTGGGTAGTGAGGTCGCCCAGCGCATCAGGCAGGTCGTACGGCGAGGTGGTGCGTTCCAGCGGGATGGTGTCTGCAAGCCGCTTGTCGCCGCGTGGCGTCAGCTCCAGCATCTTGGATCCCAGAATCGTCTCGGTCTTGATCGCCGCCTCGGTGCGGTCACCGAGCTCGACGCCCTTGCGGACGGTGAAACCGATTCGGACTCTGGTGCCGTCCAGGCGGACGTCGGAGACCCTCCCGACACCCACCCCCGAAACCCGCACCTGGTTGCCGGGTTTGATGCCGCCGGCCTCGGAGAAGTAGGCGGCGTAGTTGTTGTAGCCGTTGACGAACGGCAGTTTGTCGTACTGGAAGGCGACGATCACCACGCAGGTCAACAGCACGGTGCCCATCACGCCCAGCCACAGCGAGCTGCGGCCCTTTCCCGATGTGCTTTTCGAGCGGCTCATTTCGGCGTGCACCGCCCGGAGGGCTGGTTCAGCAACTTGACGTAGATCGGGTTGCCTCCCTTGCCATTGAGCTTGAGCAGGACTTCGCAGAAGTAGAAGCCGAAGTAGTCGCCGTTGAGCCCCTGCCGGGACAGCACCTGGTAGACGTCGGGAAGGCTCTTGAGCAGGCCGTCCACGTAGGGGCCGTCGGCGAGGATCTGGCCGGAGGTGCGGTCGGTCTCGTGCACGACGTTCTTGATCGGCTCGCGTGCCTGCACCATCAGGTCGGCGATCGACCCGGCGGCGGCGTTGACATAGGCCAGGCCGGTGGAGATGTCGGTCTTCCGTTGTGCCAGACCGTCGACGAATTCGGCGAGTTTGTCCAGCCCGGTGGAGAATTCGCGATCCCGCGTGGCGAAGGTGTGCAGGACGGTGTTCAGGTTGGTGATCAACTCGGTGATCAACTCGCTGCGTCCGGCCAGCGTGGAGGTGAGTGTCGCTGTCTGCGCCAAAACCGAGGACAAGGTGCCGCCCTGTCCCTGGAAGATACGCAGCAACTGCCCGGACAGCGCGTTGACCTGATCGGGATCCAACGCACGGAACAACGGCCGGAAACCGCCGATCAGCGCGTCGACGTCCAGGGCCGGCGCGGTGCGCGCCAGCGGAATCGTCCCACCCGCAGCCAGGCGACGCGGCGGTCCCGCGCCCTGTTCGAGCGCGAGATACCGGTCGCCGATCAGGTTTTCGTAGCGGACCACGGCCCGGGTGCCCTCGGTGAGTCGCACGCCCTTATCGATCGCGAAGTCGACAGTCACGGTGCCGTCGCGATGCAGGTCGATGTCGCCGACCTTGCCCACCTCTGCGCCGGCGATGCGCACGAAATTGCCGGACTTCAATCCGGAGATGTTGGTGAAGACCGCGTGATAGCCGGTGCGGTCCTCGAACCGTAGCTGTCCGAATACGGCGATCAAGGCAAACGTGAACACCAGGCACACGACCGTGAACAGCGCGACCCGGGCCCAGATCTTGAAGGTGCCCGGCCTTCCTTCTGCACTCATGGCGGCGGCTGCCCTCCGCGGTAGAAGTAGCGCGGTGGCTCGGGAGGATTCTTGGTAGTCGGAAAGTAGTTGGACCACCAGGGGTTACCGACGGCGAGGTTGGTACGGATCTCATTCGGGGCGGCGCCCCACCCGGTATCGGTGACCAGCGCGCGCACCGGGTAGTTGGCGCTCGGGTCGGGCAGCGAACCGCAGCTGGGCTTTCCGCCGGGACCTCCGGTGGCGTTCACCTTCGGCAGGTGTTTGGGGTAGCGGTACGGGTCGTCACCGAATAGCAGGCCGGCGTCCATGATGAACGAATAACCGTTGCCGCCCAACGTGTGCCGGCCGCCGTGCTCGACGTACCACTGCGCGCCCTGGAACAGGCAGGTGTAGGTCGGCGAGTACATGTCCAGCAGCCGCGTGGTCGGGTCGAGCAGGTTGATCGCCTGCACGATGTTGCCTTCGTTGCGACCGATGACGCCGATGCCGGTCTGGCTGAAGCCGATGGCCGACATCAGCAGCGCGTCCAGTGACTGCTGGTTCTCGGTGATCGTGGTGCTGGTGGTCGCCGCGGAATCGAGGATCGACAGAATATTCTGTGCCGCAGCGGAATACACTGCGGCGGTCTTGCCGAACAGTTTCCAGTCGGTGTGGATGGTGTCCAGCCGCGGGTTGACGGCCAGCAGCAGGTTGTTGGCGTCGGTGATCGCCTGCCCGATCCGATCACCCTTATCGCGCACCGACTGTGCGAACGCCGACAGAATCGCGTTCAGCTTGGCGGGGTCGATCGCGGTCACCAGCGACTGCAGGTTCTCGAAAACCGTGTTCACCTCGACGGTCACGTTGCGGGAGTGCAAGACCGCACCGGGCTTCAGCGCAACCGGGCTCGGATGCTCCGGCACGATCAGGTCGACGTACTTCGACCCGAACGCGGTGGTCGATCTGATCTCGGCCTCGACATTGCTCGGCAGGAATTTGAAGGCATCGGGCTGCATCTTCAGTTGCAGCTGAGCGGATTTCACGTCGGTGCCGATCGTGGCGACCTGGCCGATCTGCACTCCGCGCAACTTGACCTTGGCGCCCTGTTCCATCACCAGCCCCGCCCGGTCCGAGACCAGAGTGAGTGGGATGCTCTGCTGGAATTTGCCGGAGAATGCGCCGGTGGTGAAGGCGATGAGGCCCAGGACGACGATGAATAGAATCGGCGCGAACCAGATCGGATCGATCCTGCTGGTCCTGACCCTGTTCGGGCGCAACGCGCCGCGAAGGTTGTCGTTACTCATAGCGTCAGCCCGACAGGTTGAAGTTGCCGTGCTGCCCGTAGACGGACAGCGAAATCATCAGGCAGACAAAGGCGGTGACGATCATCGATGACCGCACCGAGCGACCGACCGCCTCACCCACGCCGGCCGGGCCACCCGACGCGGTGAACCCGTAGTAGGTGTGCACGACCATCACCCCGGTGGCCATCGTCAGCGCCGACAGGAACGACCACAACAGATCGTTCGGGTGCAGGAACGTGGCGAAGTAGTGCTCGTAGACGCCGCGGGACTGGCCGTACACGGAGATCGTCAGGAATTTCGCCGCGATGAACGACATGAGCACGGCGACCGCATAGAGCGGAATAACCACCAGGACACCGGCGATGATGCGCGTCGACGCCAGGTAGGTAATGGCGCGAATGCCCATCACTTCCAGCGCGTCGATCTCTTCGTTGATTCGCATAGCGCCCAGTTGCGCGGTAGCGCCGGCACCGATGGTGGCCGCCAGCGCGAGGCCGGCCGTGCAGGGTGCGATCATCCGCACGTTCAGGAATGCCGAAAGGAAACCGGTCAGCGCTTCGACGCCGATGTTGGAGAGCGTGTCGTAACCCTGCACCGCGACCAGGGCGCCGGTGGTCAACGTCAAAAAGCCGATGATGCCGACGGTTCCGCCTATCACCGCCAATGCGCCGGTGCCCATACCCATTTCAGCGATCAGGCGCAGGAGTTCGCCCGGATAGCGGCGTACCGCCTCACCGATGTTGAGCAGGGCACGTCCGTAGAAGGCGGTCTGCTCGCCCAACTTGCGGGTCGAATCGGTCAGCCGGGGTCCCAGCGTTGACCACCATGACGGTTCGTCGACGAGTGCGGTCGTCTGCCGGCGCTGGCCGCCGTTGACCGGCGGGCGTGACTCCCACTTCTGGGGCCGTGCCCCCATGGCACCGCTGCGCTCGGCGCCGTCGATCGTGGCGCTCATCTGGCGGTCACCTTCACACCGAGCGCCGTGGTCAGAATGTTGATGAAGAACAACGCCATGAACGAGAACACCACCGTCTCGTTGACGGCGCTCCCCACGCCCGCGGGCCCGCCGCCGACCGAGAGGCCTTTGTAGCAGGCGATCAGGCCCGCGGAAATTCCGAACAACGTCGCCTTGATCAACGAGATCACCACCTGAGGCAGCCCGGTGAGCAGCGTCATACCGGCGACGAATGCCCCCGGCGTGACGTGCTGGACGAAGACGACGAAGACATAGCTGCCGGCCAGACCGGTGACCGCGACCACCGAATACAGCAGCACCGCAACGAAGGTGGCGGCGATGACGCGTGGAACCACCAGTGCCTGAATCGGGTTGACGCCGATCACTTTCATCGCGTCGATTTCCTCGCGGATGGTGCGCGCACCCAGATCGGCGCACATCGCCGTGGACCCAGCCCCTGAGACGACCATCGCCGTGACCACCGGCCCCACCTGCGTCACCGACGCAAGCCCCGCCCCGGCACCCGAAAGATCGCCGGCACCGATTTCGACCAGCAGGATGTTCAGCACGAACACGATGAGCACCGTGTAGGGAATCGACAACATGATGGTCGGGAAAATGGAAACGCGCGCGACGAACCAAATCTGCTCGAGAATCTCGCGCCAAGCCCACGGCCGTCGCACCATGACCACGAACGTTTCGGCGCAAAGCTTGAAGAAATCACCCAGCGCGGTCATCGGCTTTGCGAGGACCGATGTCGATGTCGTCACGTTCTGCACCCCCCCGGGCAAATCCACAGCTGCATCAGGCTCATGGCGATCCCGTTACGCCGGCATTACGAATAAAATCGCAATGCCTCGTAATCCCCTGCCCCACAACAGCTTTACCGCATTCAATGCCGGGGCCACGCCGCGCCGCCTGAATGCAGATAGAAACACGACGCCAGCTTACGAACACCGCGAATCGGTTCCCAGCTTTGGAATCAGTCGGAAAACAACTGTGGGGCGCGTGCGAATCAGCCTACGTTCGCGCCGCCTTCGGCAATGCGGCGCACCGCGCGCAGAAACACGTCGATCTCCGCAAAGGTGTTGTAGAACGCAAATGAGGGGCGAACGGTCGCTTCCAGACCATAGCGTCGCAAGATCGGTTGCGCACAGTGATGCCCGGCCCGCACCGCAATGCCCTCGGCATTGAGCGCCTTGCCGACCTCGAGCGACTCGTGCCCGGCCAGCACGAAAGACAGCACGCTGGCCTTCTCATCCGCCGTACCCACCAGTCGCACCCCGGGGATGTCCGCCAGCCGCGGCGTCGCGTACTCCAGCAAGGCGTGCTCATAGGCCGCGATGCGCTCGATACCCACCTTCTCGACGTAGCGCAGCGCCTCGCCCAGCCCCACGGCATCGGCGATGTTGCCGGTGCCGGCCTCGAACTTGTTGGGCAGTCCCTGGTACAGCGAACGTTCCAGCGTGACGTCGGCGATCATGTTGCCCCCGCCCTGCCATGGCGGCGTCTCGGCCAGCGCCTCTTCACTGCCGTACAGCACACCGATGCCGGTGGGGCCGTAGATCTTGTGTCCGGAGAACACGAAGAAGTCGACACCGAGCCCGGCGACGTCGATCGGCAGGTGCGGAATCGACTGCGCGCCATCGATGAGGACCCGCGCGCCATAGCGATGACCCAGCTGCACGATCTTCTCGACCGGCGTCACCGTACCCAGCGCGTTCGAAACCTGAGTGGCGGCAACGAGTTTGGTCTTCGGGCCGAGCAGGTCCTCGAACTCCGACAGCAACAGGTTGCCGGCCTCGTCCACCGGGGCGACCTTCAGGACCGCGCCGGTCTGCTGCGAAATCAACTGCCAGGGAACGATGTTCGCGTGGTGCTCCAAGTGGGTGATGACAATCTCGTCACCAGGTTTCAGGTGCTTGCCGCCCCAGGCGTAGGCCACCAGGTTGATCGCCTCAGTGGTGCCCCGCACGAAGATGTTCTGTTCGGACTTCGCCGCCCCGATATACCGCCGGACTGTGTCGCGGGCTTCCTCGTAGGCGTCCGTGGCCCGCGCCGCCAGCTCGTGTGCGGCGCGGTGAATGTTGGAGTTCTCGTGGGTGTAGAAATACGCCAGCCGATCGATCACCGCTTGCGGCTTCTGGGTGGTGGCGGCGTTGTCGAACCAGATCAGCGGCTTTCCGTTGACCGTCTCCTTCAGGATCGGGAAGTCGGCCCGAATCGCGTTGACATCGAACACCTCATGGTCGTCGGGCACCCGCGGCACCGGCTCCGATACCAGGAAGTGGTAGTTGGCCTCATCGCCGGTCCGTTCCACGGTGGGCGCATCAGACCAGCCCAGATCGGCGACCGACGGAGCCTCCCCCGGCCACCCCGGCGCCGACCCCCTCGGCGCCACCGGCGTGCTGGGTGGCGCGCCGGCCAGCACCCCGGGAATCGTCGGCACGATCCCCGATGCCGGCACCGCGAAGACGCTGAAATCGGCGGGCAGGAACGGATCTGCCACCGACGCGCCAGCTTGCGCCGCCGCGGGCGCGGCGGTGGTGTCCGGGACGTTCCCGCGCGGTGCCACCGGCACCGTCTCCGGCGGCACGGCCTCCGGACCGGGGGACGACGGTGCGGGGAGATAAATATCGGAGACGCCGATGAACGGAACCGGGTTCGGCAGCGGATCGGACGTCCCGAAGGCCGCCGCGCCCGCGGACGTCGCGGCCGTGGTGTCCGGTACGTTCCCGCGGGGCGCCACCGGCACCGCCTGCGGCAGGCTGTCCGGCCCCGGCCGGATGCTCGCCGCGTAGAGCTGACTGGCCAGCGCCGCGAGTTCTGCCGCGCTGACTGGCAGGTCGCTCTCGGCGTCTAGCGAACGGTGCTCACTTGTACTCATGGAACTGGTCCACCGCGACGTCGTCGAGCACAGCGAGAGCATCGTCGGTGAGCACGGCCAGAGATGTGTAGAGCGTGACCAGGTAGGTCGCGATCGCCGACTTGTTGATACCGGTGAAGCGCACCGACAGGCCCGGCGCCTGCTCTCCGACCAGGCCCGGCTGGAACAGGCCCACCACGCCCTGGCGCTCCTCCCCGGTGCGCACCAGGATGATCTTCGTCTTGCCGTCTTCTACCGGCACCTTGTCGGACGGGATGATCGGGATGCCCCGCCAGGTGATGAACTGCGCGCCGAACAGGCTGACGACCACCGGGGGAACGCCGCGGTAGGTGGCCTCGCGGCCGAACGCCGCCACACCGAGGGGGTGGGTCAGGAAGAAGCTCGGCGTCTTCCAGACCTTGGTGATCAGCGCGTCGAGGTCATCGGGCGTGGGCGCGCCGCCCAGCGTCTGGATGGTCTGCTCGGGCGCCGCCTGCGCCAGCAGCCCGTATTCGGGATTGTTCACCAGTTCGGACTCTTGACGCTCTTTGATGGTCTCGATGGTCAGCCGCAACTGCTGGGCGATCTGGTCGTGCGGGCTGGAGTACAGGTCGGATACCCGGGTGTGGATGTCCAGCAAGGTGGAGATGGTGCGCAGGGTGTACTCACGCGGGCTGGTCTCGTAGTCGACGTAGGTCTCGGGCAGCGGCTCGTCGATGCTGGCGCCGGCTTCGGCTTTGACCGCGACCTGCTCGGGGTTGATCACGCGGTTCACGCGGTAGATACCGGCCTCCACCGGCACCCAGCTCAGCAGGTGCAACAGCCAGCGCGGCGTAATCGTGGAAAGCTGCGGAACGGTCTTGGTGGCGTTGGCGAGCTGGCGGGCCGCCAGGTCACCGAGCGCCTGCGACTCGTTCTGCGACCCTTGAGCTGATGAGGTCATGATCGTCCTTTCCCTGCATGGTCGAGCCTGCGACGGGCACCGCGGAAGCCATCATGCCCCACCGGTTGCGAAAGTGCCCGCCGAGCCTACGCAGGCGACTGTGCACCAGCCAAGGGTTAAAAATGAGGCTGAGCCGAACCGTCATATTTCACCGATGCTTTATAGTGGACCGCATGCAACAGGCCGTCCAGCTGCGCTTTGTCCTCACGCGCTGTTCCGCCGTGAATTGTTGTTGTTGTTGTTCCTGTTGATTCCTGACGAATTCTGACCGTCCAGTAATCACCGCGCTCCCCTTTTTCCGGGTTTCGTCGCGCGCTATCTGCCTTCAGGAAGAGCAACCGTCCATGACCGTTTTATCCATACCCAGCCGCACTTCGGCGCCGGTGACGACCCGCCAGCGGGTACGGGTGCGGCCGGCCACCGAGCCGTCCCGCATGACCCGGTACCGCGGCGGTACCTACTCCCACACCGTCGACAAAGTGGTGTTCACCGACGGCAGCTCCGCCCGTACCGACCTCATCAGGCTCAACCCCAACCTGCAGGCGTACTCGCTGGATTTCGCCGGCATCGCGCCGCACCACCCGTCGCCCTACCGGGTGGGCACCTGGGCGGCACTGCCGCATCTGAGCACCCGCGGGTGCGAAGCCGAGGTGGAATGGATCCTGCGGCACTCCTTCCCGATGCGGTCCACCGTGGAGCTCAGCCGGCGGCTTCGGCAGGCCGGCTATCCGCTCGGGTCTTCCAACATCGCCGAGCACGAAGCCATCGCAGGCACCCAGGCGGCGGTCTGGCATTTCACCAACGGCCTGGACCTGGACACCCGGCCCCTGCATGCTCCGGTCGCAGTGCACCGCGGACCCGGCGCACTCACCTTCGAATTCGACGGGCAACCACAACTCGGGGGCTACTCGCTGTGGTCGTCCTCGGACGCGCACGTCAGCGTCCGGCTGCAGAAGTCCTCTGACGGCGTCACCTGGCACGACGTGTCGGGCTCGCAGCTCGCCATCGACGCCGGCAAGGGCCGCTACCAGCGCACGCTGGGGGTCGGGAGCACCGTGTCCAGCAGCAGCCACGGCCGCGGGGCCCGCGGCTACCGGTACTACCGACTGGTCAGCGCCGAGAACGCACCCGCCATCGATCACGTCGACTTCTGGCTGACCGGCACCGGGCATTACCGCAACGCCGACCGGATCGTGCACCTTTACAACTACCTGCTGGCCGGTGCGTACACCTCCCAGCGCACCTCCAGGGATGCCCTTCTGCACGGCGCGGCGGTGGCCGACTCCGAACTCGTCGGGCCTTTCCAGGCCCGCGTTCCGCTGACACTAGGACCGGCCGCCGGCCTGCAGGTCGTCGATGCCGACGGAGGCACGATCACGGGCGCGATCAAGCCGGGCACCGACTTCTACCTACGTTTCACTCCCGGCAGCCCGGGAATAACCCTGACGGCAACCACGTCCCACCTTCTGAGTGGACGAGTCGTGACCGGGGTGGCGTTAGCAGGGCCATCCCACCGCCTGACACCGGTTGCACTCACCACCCCTACGCACGTGACAATTGAGTTCGACATCACCTGGGATGCCGACCAGCCCTGCCCCGACGTCGTTGGAGAATGTGGATGACCATCGCGGAGAACATCACCCAACTGATCGGCAACACGCCGCTGGTCCGGCTGCGCCGGGTCACCGATGGCGCGGTGGCCGACGTGGTCGCCAAGCTCGAATCGTTCAATCCCGGCGGCAGCGTGAAGGACCGCATCGGGGTAGCCATGATCGACGCCGCCGAGAAGGCCGGCCTGATCAAGCCGGACACCATCATCGTCGAACCCACCAGCGGGAACACCGGCATCGCGCTGGCCATGGTGGCTGCCGCACGCGGATACAAGTGCGTGCTCACCATGCCGGAGACGATGAGCACGGAGCGGCGGATTCTGCTGCGCGCCTACGGTGCCGAACTGGTGCTGACCCCCGGACCCGAAGGCATGGCGGGTGCTATCGCGAAGGCCGAGGAACTGGCCAAGAGCGACGAGCGCTACTTCATGCCGCAGCAGTTCGAGAACCCGGCCAACCCGGCCGTCCACGCGGTGACCACCGCCGAAGAGATCTGGAAGGACACCGACGGCAAGATCGACATCTTCGTGTCGGGGGTCGGAACGGGTGGCACCATCACCGGGGTCGCGCAAACCATCAAGGAACGCAAGCCCTCGGTGCAGTTCGTCGCCGTGGAACCTTCGGCCTCGCCGGTACTGTCCGGCGGCCAGAAGGGACCACACCCCATCCAGGGCATCGGTGCCGGGTTCATTCCGCCGGTGCTGGACATGGGTCTGGTCGACGAGGTCGTCACCGTCGAGAACGAAGAGGCGCTGGCCCTGGCCCGGAGGCTGGCCGCCGAGGAGGGATTGCTGGTCGGCATCTCGTCAGGAGCTGCCGTGGCGGCCGCTCTCAAAGTGGCCCGGCGGCCCGAGAACGCCGGAAAGCTCGTCGTGGTCATCCTGCCCTCGTCCGGTGAGCGCTATCTGAGCACCGTGCTGTTCTCCGATCTGAGCGACTAGCCATGCTGGATGCCATACGGCGCGACATCCGAGTGGCCCGGGAGCGGGATCCGGCCGAACCCACGGCGTGGGAGGTGATCCTCACCTACCCAGGCGTGCACGCGGTCTGGGGACACCGGATCAGCCACTGGTTGTGGCGGCGCGGTGCCCGGCTGGCCGCCCGGGCGCTGGGCGAGCTCACCCGGATCCTGACCGGCGTCGACATCCACCCGGGAGCCAAGATCGGGCCTGGGTTGTTCATCGACCACGCCACCGGCGTGGTGATCGGGGAAACCGCCGAAGTCGGCGAAGACGTCACTATCTTCCACGGCGTCACCCTCGGGGGCACCGGCCGAGACCGAGGCAAACGGCACCCCACCATCGGGGACCGGGTCACCATCGGCGCGGGCGCCAAGGTTCTGGGCGCGATCAAGATCGGCGACGACAGCCGGATCGGCGCCAACTCCGTCGTCGTCAAGGAGGTGCCGGCCAGCGCCGTCGTCGTCGGTGTTCCCGGGCAGATCGTCAGCCGTCCCGGACCGGCCAGCGAGGACGAGTCAAAGCTGCCTGACCTGGTGGGCGTCAGCCTGAAATCGCTGCTCACCCGGGTGGCCCGGCTGGAGGGCGGCCGGTCCGATACGCCGAACGGCCAGCAGCCGGGCGCGTCGGCCGACCGCGTCATCCGGCCGCCCGAGGCGGGCGTCTGGTACGGCGAGGACTTCTCCATCTAGTCCGCCTAGGAAATATCGGTTCGAGAAAAGTGTTGGTGCGCTCGTGAGTTCTGTCGTCATCGCCGGACTGGCCATTGCCGCGGCATTGGTTGCCGCCTGCCTGATCGGCTGCGTGGTCAACCAGCGCTCGGGCGTGCTGCGTGACGCGAAGGCCGGTGCCGAGCAGGACAACTCCGATCTGGGCTTGTCCGAGACCGGTCCGACCGTGCTGCATTTCAGCGCCGACTGGTGTGGACCGTGTGCCGCGGTGCGCCGTGTGGTCGACCAGGTGTGCGCCGATCTACCCGACGTTGCCCACATCGAGGTGGACATCGACGCGAACCCGGCGGCCGCTAAGCGCCTGTCGGTGCTGTCGCTGCCCACCACCTTCATTTTCGACGCGCAGGGCCGGCAGCGTTATCGCAGCGCCGGCGTCCCCAAAGCCGCCGACCTGCAGGCGGCGCTGCAACCACTTAGGGTCTGAACTTCAGCGAGAGGAGTAGTTGATGTCATCGGATATCAACCAGGTAGACGTCCGGGGACCACGCTTCGCGGCGTGGGTCACCAGCACCGTGCTGGTGGTGACGCTAGTGGTGTCGGTAGTCAGCTACCGCGCCGCGGCCGTGATCCTGGCCGCTCAGGCCGTGGTCTTCGCGATCAGCGCCGTGCGAGGGCCCCGCAACAGTCCGTACGGGTTGCTGTTCGCCAAGCTGGTGGCTCCGCGGCTGAGCCCGGTCAGCGAGCGCGAGCCGGTGGCGCCGCTGAAGTTCGCCCAGCTGGTCGGGCTGATCTTCGCCTTCGTCGGGGTGTTCGGTTTCGCCGCCGGGCTGCAACTCGTCGGTGCGGTCGCGACCGCTTTCGCCCTGTTCGCCGCCTTCCTCAACGCCGCCTTCGGCATCTGCCTGGGCTGCCAGATGTACCCGCTGGTCGCCCGATTCCGGCGGGCTCCCGCAGCCTGACGGCGCGAATCTCGCAGCGCGAGTACCGCAACGGGTTTCGCAAGGGTAAAACCTTCTGCGAGCCAAACACATTGAACGTAGCCGCCGCGTGGGCCCGATGCCTTATGGTGGCATGATGCCGGGGGCCCACCTACCGCTCTGTTGTCTGCCGATCGCCTGACGCAATTCAGCGAAACGTCTAACACGTTGCACCGCAACGTATTCGCTGACTCCATCAACGACAGGACATCGAGACATGAGCGAAGGTCTCTCAGACCAGCTTCAGACCACGCGGGTGATCGACACGGCCGTGGGCATCCTGGTGGGCTGGCGCCGCTGCAGCACCCAATCGGCGTTCCGCGAGCTCCTGAGCGCCAGCGAGCGCCAGCAGGTGCCGCTGTTCGCGATGGCCGGGGCACTGGTCAATCTGGCCGGCCGGCACGCCAACGCCCAGACCGCCGGGGTGGCTGCAGAGCGGGGCGCCCAGCGCGAATGGGGCGAGGAATTCCTGACGGAAGCCGGCGCCGCTGCCAAGCAGCGGCCGGTCAACAGGTGGCTGTGAAGCCACGCCGGCTCCCCCGGAAGGACTCGAACCTTCAACCCTTCGGTTAACAGCCGAATGCTCTGCCAGTTGAGCTACAGGGGACTATCAGTCCAGCGAATGCTGGTGCTGACCGCGGGACGACTCTAGCGTACTGGTTGCGCCCGGAGTCAACCGGCACCAGCTGAGCCGTTTCGGGCCCGGAGCCCGGATCGGGCACGCCACTTTCCGGATGGATAGGGCAGGATGGAACGAACGCACTTCTTCTCGGAGGGATCGCTTTGATCGGGTATGTCGCCGTGTTGGGCGTGGGCTACGTGCTGGGCACCAAGGCCGGGCGCCGCCGCTATGAACAGATCGTCGGCACCTACCGCGCGCTCACCGGCAGCCCCGTCGCCAGATCGATGATCGAAGGGGGCCGTCGCAAGATCGCGAACCGGATCTCTCCCGACACGGGCTTTGTGACGCTGACCGAGATCGACAGCCAGACCGCAGTCGTCGAACGCCAAGTGGACGACCTGGACGTCGATGCGGTCCAGCCGCCGGTGCGGGCCTCGCGCTGAGCCTCAGGCAGTGAGGTCGTTGCCGCTGGCCTGTTCCAGCAGGCTGCGCCGGTAGGCCTCCATCGCGACCAGGTCGCCGAATAACGCGTGGTACTCGTCGCCCTGCTCGATCGGCGACATGCGCTGCAGCTTGGACTTGACCTCGGCGATCTGGCGGCCCATCCACACCTCCTGCAGCCGCGCCAGCACCCCGGAGATATACCGCGGCAGCTGCTCGTCCTCGGCCCGGATCACCTCGACACCCAGCTCGCTCACTAGACCCGCGGTGAGCGCCGAGTTCGTGTGCTGGCGGACGATGTCCAGCCATTGCGCACCGCTGACCCCGGCCGACGTGCCGCCGGCGGCCTCGATGGCCGCCCGCACGGCCGCATAGCCGGGGTGGGTGAAGCTCTCGACCGTCAGGGTGTCGAACACGGGCCCGGCCAGGGCCGGGAACTGCAGAGCCGATTTGAGGGCCTCACGCTGCGGCCACAGCGTCGGGTCACGCGGGTCGGGGCGGGCGGCGGCGGCCGCTGCGGCGACGGCCTCAGGCGCGGCCTGAGCGGGCTGCTGCGCGCCGCGCCGCGGTGTCCTGCCGCCGGAACCCTGCTGCCCGGCGCCCGCCGTCTTCTTCGCCTGGCTGCGCACCCGGTCGACAACCTGCGCGACGTCATCCCAGCCGACCCAGCCGGCCAGCTGACGGGCGTACTCGTCGCGCAGGGTCGAGTCCTTGATCTGACTCACCATCGGCACGCACCGGCGCAAGGCGGCCACCCGGCCCTCGGCGCTGTCCAGGTCCAGTTCCCCGAGCGCGGTGCGAATCGCGAACTCGAACAACGGCGTTCGCCGGGCCACCAGGTCGCGCAGCGCGCCGTCGCCGGACTTCAGGCGCAGGTCGCACGGATCCATCCCGTCGGGTGCCACGGCCACGAACGACTGGCCGGCCAGGTTCTGCTCACCGTCGAATGCCTTGAGCGCGGCAGCCTTGCCCGCTTCGTCGCCGTCGAAAACGTAGATCAGCTCGCCGCGGAAGAAACTGTCGTCCATCATCAACCGGCGCAGCATCGCCAGGTGGTCTTCGCCGAAAGCGGTACCGCACGATGCCACCGCGGTGGTCACCCCGGCCATGTGCATCGCCATCACGTCGGTGTAACCCTCGACGACCACCGCCTGGTGGCCCTTGGCGATGTCGCGTTTGGCCAGGTCGATCCCGAACATCACTTGCGACTTCTTGTAGAGCAGCGTCTCGGGGGTGTTGACGTACTTGGCTTCCATCGGGTCGTCGTCGAACAGCCGCCGCGCCCCGAACCCGATCACCTCACCCGACGAGGTGCGGATGGGCCACAGCAGCCGCCGGTGGAAGCGGTCCATCGGGCCCCGGCGGCCCTGCCGGGAAAGGCCGGCGGCTTCCAGTTCTTTGAACTCAAAACCCTTGCGCTGCAGGTGTTTTGTCAGGGTTTCCCAACCCGACGGCGCGAAGCCGCAGCCGAACCGGCGGGCGGCCTCGGCGTCGAAGCTGCGATCGGTCAGATACTTGCGGGCCGGCGCGGCCTCGTCGGACTGCAGCGCCTGCGCGTAGAACTCGGCGGCGGCCGCGTTGGCCGCGATCAGCCGGCTGCGACTGCCCCGGTCGCGCTGCACGCTGGTGGCCGATCCGGTGTAGCTGATGGTGTGCCCGATCCGGTCGGCCAGCAGTTCGACCGCCTCCACGAAGCTCACGTGTTCGATCTTCTGGATGAAGGCGTACACGTCGCCGCCTTCGCCGCAGCCGAAGCAGTGGAAGTGGCCGTGATTGGGCCGGACGTGAAACGAGGGTGACTTCTCGTTGTGAAAAGGGCACAGGCCCTTCATCGAGTCGGCACCGGCACGGCGCAACTGGACGTAGTCACCGACGACGTCTTCGATCCGGGCGCCCTCCCGGATGGCGGCGATGTCGCGATCGGAGATCCTCGACCGGCCCCCGCCACGGCCCGCATCCCTTGCACCCGCCGGACTCGACACGGGCTCAGTCTAGGCCGTGAACCCGCCGAGTTGGCCGGCGTCGATCCGTTCCAGCCGCCCCTCGGTGTAGGACGCGATCTGGTCGACGACAACCCGCAGCCGCGCACCGTCGTCGGTGGCGGCGTTGAACGCCGCCGCGAACACCGGATCGAGGGTGTGCGGGGCGCCGGCGTGCAGCCAGTGCGCCACGCGATGGATGCGTTCGCGCTGTTCAGCTTGTGTTTCGAGGTGCCGCGGGTCCGACATGATGAACTGCAGTGCCAGGATCTTCAGCAGCGCCACCTCGGCGCGCACCATGTCCGGCACTTGTAGATCGGCCTGGTAGCGGACCAACGGCCCCGGTCCGGATGCCGCGCGGGTGGTGGCGATCGCGGCGGTGGCGAACCGGCCGACCAGCTCGCTGGTCAACCGTTTGAGCGCGACGGCGGCCGTCAGCGTCGCGTCGTACTTACCGACCGAGGCAACCACCGGCAGTCCCGACAGCCGTTGCGCCGCCTGAACGAGATCGTCGGCCTTGAGCCGCGGGAACTCGCACTCCCCCAGCTTGGCCAGCGCGGCCGCCTCGTTCTCGTCGGCCAGCACGCGCAGGTCGATCCGCTCGGACACGACCCCGTCTTCGACGTCGTGCACCGAGTAGGCGACATCGTCGGCCCAGTCCATCACCTGCGCCTCAAGGCAGGTCCGCCGCGCGGGAGCACCGTGACGCACCCAGTCGGCGGCCGCGCGGTCGTCGTCGTAGAAACCGAACTTGCGCTCGCCTTCGGTCCGCGGCCACGGATACTTGGTCACCGCATCCAGGGCCGCGCGCGTCAGGTTCAAGCCGGCGCTGCGTCCTTGTGCGTCAAGCACTTTCGGCTCGAGGCTGGTTAGGATGCGGAAGTTCTGCGCATTGCCCTCGAAACCACCGTAGGCGGCGGCGACTTCGTTGAGCGCCCGCTCGCCGTTGTGCCCGTACGGCGGGTGGCCGATGTCGTGGGCCAGGCCCGCCAGTTCGACCAGGTCCAGATCGCAGCCCAGCGGGATCGCCATGCCGCGCCCGATCTGGGCGACCTCCAGGGAATGGGTGAGCCGGGTGCGCGGAGTGTCGCCCTCGCGGGGCCCGACGACCTGAGTTTTGTCGGCCAGCCGGCGCAGCGCCGCGCTGTGCAGCACCCGCGCCCGGTCACGCGCGAAGTCGCTGCGGTGTTGACCTTCGGTACCCGGCAGACCCGCGGTTTTCGGCGCTTCGAGTACCCGCCGCGCGCGGTCGAAGTCGTCGTAGGGGTCGTGCTGATCGGTGCTCACCGACCCACAGTCTGCCAGGGCGAACCCGGCCGGGTGTGTCCCGCGCCGCCCGCCCGTGTCGGCGGCGGTTAGAGCACCTGGTTGTGGGTATCAACTCGATCACTGGGTCGGATCCAGGCTGGCCGAAAGCCGACGCAGGTGGCGACAGGAGTTACATATGTACACGAGCAAGAGACGCTGGATGCGCCGGCTGGCCACGGCAGGCATCGCGGCCGCAGCGCTTCCGGGGCTGCTGGGCATCACCGGCAACGAACCGGCCGCCCGGGCCGCCGCGCCCGAATTCCTGCAGGTCCCGTCGGCGGCGATGGGTCGGGACATCACCGTCGAGTTCCAGCAGGGCGGGGCGCCGGCGGTCTACCTGCTGGACGGCTTACGTGCGCGCGACGACCGCAACGGCTGGGACATCGAAACGAACGCGTTCGACGAGTACCAGGGATCGGGCATGTCGGTGGTCATGCCGGTCGGCGGTCGCTCCAGCTTCTACGCCGACTGGTACGGGTCGGCCAATGGCGCGACCTACAAGTGGGAGACATTCCTGACCAGTGAGCTGCCCGGCTACCTGGCGGGCAAGGGCGTCCGCTCGACCCGCAACGCGGTGGTCGGTGTGTCGATGTCGGGGTCCTCGGCGCTGATCCTGGCCGCCTACCATCCCGGGCAGTTCGCCTACGCCAGCGCGCTGTCGGCCTACCTGACCCCGTCCAGCGGCAACGGGCCCACCCTGATCAAGCTGGCAATGAACGACGAAGGCGGCTACAACCCCGAGGACATGTGGGGACCGTCCGGTGGTCCGGGCTGGCAGCGCCACGATCCCACCGTGCAGGCCGGCAGGCTGGCCGGCAACAACACGCGGCTGTGGATCTACAGCGGCAACGGCACCCCGTCGGAGTTGGGCGGCGGAGGCGGCAGCTTGCCGGGCCAGATCATCGAGCAGGTGGTGCTGCAGAGCAACGTCGATTTCAAGAACGCCTACAACGCGGCCGGTGGCCACAATGCAACGTTCAACATCGACGGCAGCGGCCAGCACGGCTGGGGTTACTGGAATGCGCAGTTGGTGGCCATGAAGGGCGACATGCAGCGCACCCTGGGTGCCGGCGGGGGCGGACCGGCCTGACGGTCTTCCACACCGCGGTCACCGCACCGCGCTTCCCCGACGTTTAATTAGCGGTATGCGCATTGCTCGCCTGATCGGCGTGTTCCTGACGATGGTGACGGTCGCGCTCAGCGGGGGAACGCTGTTGGCGCCCCCTGCCGTCGCGCAACCCCCGCTGCGGTTGGCGGACTACCTCACCGACAACGCGGGAGTGCTCGGCGATTCCGATCGTGCCGCCGTCACCGCGGCCGTGGACAAGCTCTACGCCAGCCGGCACATCCGGCTTTGGGTGGTCTATGTCGACAACTTCTCCGGGGCGAGCGCGGAGAACTGGGGTCAGCGCACCTTCCGGACCAGCGAGCTGGGCAACTACGACGCGCTGCTGGCGGTGTCCACCGGCGGGCGGGCGTACTCATTTCTGGTGCCCAACGGGATGCAGGGCGTCACCCCGAGTCAGGTAGACAGCCTGCGGCACAACCAGATCGAACCCGCGCTGCGCAATGCCCAGTGGAGCGCCGCGGCCATCGCCGCGGCACAGGGACTCGATCAGACGCCGAGCTCGACCGGCCGCTATCTGCTGCTGGGGGCGCTGGGCCTCATCGTCCTGGCCGTGGTGATCCTGCTGCTGGTGATGCGCCGTCGGGCACGCCGCCGGCGCGCCAACGCCGTGGCCGCCGCCCGGCGGGTCGACCCCACGGACGCGACGGCGCTGGCCGCGGTCCCGCTGGACATCCTCGACGACTTGTCCCGAAGCAAGGTCGTGGAGGTCGACAACGCGGTACGCACCAGCTCCAACGAGCTCGCGCTGGCGATCGAGGAATTCGGGGAGGCACGGACCGAAGCCTTCACCCAGGCCGTGAACAAAGCGAAAGCCGCTCTGGCGCAAGCTTTCACGGTGCGCCAGCAACTCGACGACAGCACGCCCGAGACACCGGCGCAGCGCCGCGAACTGCTCACCCGGGTGATCGTGTCGGCGGCCAATGCCGACCGCGAACTGGAATCACAGACCGAGGCGTTCGAGCAGTTGCGCGATCTGGTGATCAACGCCCCAACCCGGCTCGACGCGCTGACCCAGCAGTTCGTCGAACTCACCGCCCGGATCGACCCCGCGGAACGACACCTGGCCCAGCTGCACAACGAATTCGGCGCTACCGCTTTGACTTCTGTCTCGGCGAACGTGAGCACCGCCCGAGAGCGCCTGGAGTTCGCCGACCGCAACATCGGCGCCGCCCGTGAGTTGGCCGGCCAGGCCGTCGCGGGGCAGCAGAGTCGCCTGGTGGACGCGGTCCGCGCCGCCGAATCCGCTCTGGGGCAGGCACGTTCGCTCCTCGACGCGGTCGACAGCGCAGCCGGCGACATCCAGCACGCCGTGGCGAACCTGCCGTCGGTCCTGACGGACATCCAGGCAGCCATCAAGCGCGCCAACGAGCAGCTACAGAAGACTCAGAGCAACCAGTCGGCGCACACCGGTGAGCTGATAGCCGCACGCGACGCCGCCGCGCGCGCTCTGGACAGCTCAGGCGGCGGCCGCAGCGCCGCCGACCCACTGGGCGCATTCGCCCGGTTGTCCAAGGCCGACGCGGAGCTCAACCAGATGCTGACCACTGTCGCGCAGGAGCAGGCGAACGCCGAACGGCTGAGACGGTCCTTGGAGCAGGCGCTGTTCACCGCCGAGTCGAGGGTCCATGCGGTATCGGAGTACATCGACACCCGCCGCGGCAGTATCGGGCCGGAAGCCCGGACCCGGCTGGCCGAGGCCAAGCGTCAGCTCGAGGCCGCTCACGCCCGGAGGTCGAACAATCTGCCCGAAGCCATCGCATACGCCAACGGCGCTTCGACGCTGGCCGCGCAGGCTCAGTCACTGGCCAATGCCGACGTCCAGGCGGCGCAGCGCGCCTATGCCCATCGCGGCGACGGCGACACCGGCGCCATGCTCGGCGGCATCATCATCGGCGACCTGCTCAGCGGCGGCCTGCGAGGTGGCTTCGGAGGCTGGAGCCCGACATCGTTCGGCGGGTCGTCGGGTTCGTCGGGTGGATCATCCGGCGGCGGCTTCATGGGTGGCGGCGGACGGTTCTGAGCCCGCACCCCGAGACGGTAGGCCCGCACCCCGAGCACAAAAAAACTGCGCACGCCCACCGCGGGGTAGGCGTGCGCAGTCTTGTTCAGTTCAAGTGGCCCGCGACAGGCGCACCGGCGTACCGATGCGCCGCCGCGAACCGAGAACTTCTCTCAGGCCCAGCTGGACCCGACGGCGCTGTCGGTCTGCGCCATGTTGCTGCCGGCGCTCTGGACCTTCTGGCCGTGAGCGTTGGCCTGCTCGTAGATCACCTGGAAGTTACGGCCCAACTGGGCGATGAACTCCTGGCAAGCCACCGAACCGGCGCCGCCCCAGAAGTCACCGGCAGCCAGCACATCGCGAACGATGGCCTGGTGCTCGGCCTCCAAGTTGGCGGCCTGGGCGCGGATCAGCGCGCCATGCGCGTCGACGTCACCGAACTGGTAGTTAATGGTCATTGAACTGGTCTCCTTAGTTTGTGAAAGTTTTTAAGCTGCAGCGGCTTTCGCCGCCATCTGGCTAGCTGCTGAGGATCTGCTGCGAAGCCTGCTCTTGCTGCTCGTAGTTGTTGGCGTCGCGGACGAGTCCGTCACGCACTCCGTGCAGCATGTTCACAATGTTGCGGAAGGCCTGGTTCATCTGGCCCATCGTGTCCAGCGAGGTCGCCTGAGCCATACCGCTCCAGCCGGCGCCGGCGATGTTCTGCGAGGACGCCCACATGCGACGGGCCTCGTCCTCAACGGTCTGGGCGTGCACTTCGAAGCGGCCCGCCATGTCCCGCATAGCGTGCGGGTCGGTCATAAAGCGTGTTGCCATCTTGGCTATCTCCTTTGGGTTCGTGGATGTGTTGCTAGAAACTCAACCAGTTTGATTGATGTGATTACCGGGCCCGGACTTTCCGGATCCGCTAATCACCCGTAAACATCGACAGTCTTTCCCTTTCTCTCATCCGGCTGCCGGCGAATGCGGGACCACGCTGCTTCCGCGTGGCATCTCGAAACGAGGTTCAGCGTTCTCCGCTTCCCACTGTTTCCACTCCGCCCATTCATCCCACTCGTCGTTGGCCGGTTCGATCGGTTCCGGATCGACCGCACCTGGCACCGCGACGACGTCCTCGACACCTGATTCAGACTCCTTCGACCAGTGGTCGTAGTCGTCTGGTGGAACTGCCGTGCCCCAGCTGAGCGGAACGGATAGTCCGCCTAGCATGCCCGACTCGCCCCGTTTCGCCGCCACAGAATCGGGCGGCAAGGGCGGACCAAGAGGCAAAAGCACGCCTGTCCCCTTTCAGTGCCGATCTCAACTTCTTCGTGCTCCATGGTAGATACCCGAGCCCCAGCATCGTAAGACAATCCGGCAACAAAAATCCCCCAAATCCAGGAATTCACCGTCGCTCAGGCGCCGTATGCGGTCTGGTCACGGTTTTCCGCAGGATCCACCCCGAGGTGTGGACACCTGTCAACTTCATATCTGGCTGAGCTGAACACGTGTCCGGCCCGGTGCGGGCCGTCTCCGAGCTCTGCCGGACCGGGCCGAGAGCGCGGATCGGGCACATCGCCGCCGGCGCTCTGACCCAACGGATCAGGGTCCCGATGCCCCCGCTGAGACGGAGCCCCGCGCACCCTCGAAGCGCGCCGCTGCATCGGTGGGACGGTAAGTCACCGGGTGCACCGGGATCAGCCCGGTGCCGACACGGCCCCACGCCGGACGGCGGTATCGCTGCCATGCAAATCGGATCGGTAAAGGAAGCCGAAGGAACAATTTAGTCAATGCAGAATTCCTGACCGATCTCTCATTGAAAAGAATCCACGCAACGCCGCCTTTATTGGACGCCGCGCATTGCGCGAGGTCAGCGCCGCCCACGACGGGTTCCGGACACCCTATTCGGCCACGTCACTCTTAGTGCCGCGCCAGAAATCATCCGCGGCGCGGACTATGTCCCGTCACCCGGAAGAACGGCGCTCCGGCACAGGTTCCGCGCTGGTATCAGACCCGGTACGGATCGGAGTGAGCGTCACCTGTCGTCGCGGCCACGGACCCTGGCGCCTCTGGCCGCGTTCTGACTCGGCGGCATGGCGCTCAGGTCGGGCTGCTGAGCGTGTTCCTGACGACTCGCGGCATCGGCCACATTGACCGGCGCGCCACCGCGCTGACCCCAGCATGCTGAGAAGAGCGCCGCAACGAAAAAGCGCGGGCGACGCACCCCCGTACGTCGCCCGCGCCTGAGATCGCCCGGCTTATCCGACGCCGGTCCGCGGGATCACGCTTGGCCGGTTCTGCACCACGTGCGGGCTCGCGCCGCCGCGGCCCATCATGCCGCCGGGCATACCGCCACCTGCACCGGCACCGCCCATCGGCATCGGCATCATCGGCATACCGCCGCCGGCGCCCATGCCCGCAGCGCCGGCTGCCTGCGCCATCTCCGCGGCGTTGGCACCCAGGCCCGACATCGCCGAGCTGGTCATTCCCTTGGGGACCGAACCCTGCCACGTCGGCGGCACCGACATCGAACCCACCAGCCGAGCGTTACCCAAGCCTGCCGACATGCCGCCACCGAGGCCGGCGCCACCGCCGGCGCCGAGGCCCTTCATCGGATTGACGTCACCGACGAACTTCGGCGCGTCGACCAGCCCGGCGGCCGTGGACGCACCGGCCAGTCCGGCCGTGCTGGAAGCGGATGTGCCGGCCTGCATCAGCGGGCCGATCAGCATGCTGGCGGGCATCGCGCCCAACTGGGCGAACGACGACAGCGACTGAACCGGCACCGATGCCGCTGCCGACTGCACCCCTGCCACCACACCGGGAGCCGCGGACATCACGCCTTGCACGGCGGGGCTCATCGCGGCAGATGCCGTGGTGGCCAGTCCGGTGAACTGGGCGCCGACGTTGGCGGCCAGCCCGGCCAGATCCACCGGTGGGATGGAGAACGGCGTCAGGCTCTCCGCCACTGCCGTCGCGCCACCGTGGTAGCCGAGCATCGCGGCCACATCCTGCGCCCACATCTCCACGTAATCGAACTCGTTGGCGAAAATGGCCGGGGTGTTCAACCCGAGGAAGTTCGTCGCGATCAACGTCACCAGCGACACCCGGTTGGCCTCGACCACCGCCGGGTGCACCGTCGCGGTCAACGCACCCTCAAACGCCGTCGCCGCCGCCCGCGCCTGAGCCGCCGCAGCAGCAGCCTGGGCACCCGCGGTACCCAGCCAGTCCACGTATGGCAGCGCCGCAGCCGCCATCGACGCCGACGCCGGACCAGCCCACGGCCCACCGGTCAACCCCGCGATCACCGCATTGAACGACGATGCCGAGGCCGACAGATCCGCCGCGAGACTCTCCCACGCGGCCGCCGCGACGTGCAGCGGAGACGACCCGGCCCCGGCGTAAATCCGCAGCGAGTTGATCTCCGGCGGCAACCAGGCAAAGTCCAAAATCATCGCAACCCCATATCAGCCAGCCGCGCCAACGGCTCCATCACTCCATCATCACTTCTACCCGACCCGCGAGCCTGCCCCTATCGGATCGTAAAACAATCCGATGCAGCAGTCTGGGCTTTCGCCAAACTGGCTACATTTTGGTATTCGCGCGCTGAATCGACTTAGATTCTCGCTCAGTATATTCGGTTTCCGACCGGTCCCGGACGCCAAAAATCGTCCGCCCGGCCGGTGGGTCAGGCCCAGCTAGAGCCGACAGCGCTGTCGGTCTGGGCCATGTTGCTGCCGGCACTCTGGACCTTCTGGCCGTGCGCGTTGGCCTGCTCGTAAATCACCTGGAAATTGCGGCCCAACTGGGCAATGAACTCCTGGCAAGCCACCGAACCGGCACCGCCCCAGAAGTCACCGGCAGCCAGCACATCGCGAACGATGGCCTGGTGCTCAGCCTCCAAGTTGGCGGCCTGCGCTCGGATCAGCGCGCCATGCGCGTCGACGTCACCGAACTGGTAATTGATGGTCATCGGGTGAATCCTTCCCGGCTGCTCAGGATCCACCGAGAAGCCCACATATGAATTTAATTCGAACCCGACAAACTCATGTTTATCCGACGCCGGTCCGCGGAATCACACTCGGCCGGTTTTGCACCACGTGCGGACTGGCCCCGCCACGACCCATCATGCCGCCGGGCATTCCGCCTCCTGCGCCGCCGCCCATGCCCATCGGCATCGGCATCATCGGCATGCCGCCGCCGGTCGCCCCTGCCATCGCTGCGGCATTCGGCATGGCGCCCCCCAACCCGGCCATGGCCGAGCTGCCCATCGCCTTGGGGACCGAACCCTGCCACGTCGGAGGCACCGACATCGCCCCTACGAGGTGCGCCTTGCCCAGGTCGCCCGCCATGCCAGCTCCGAGCGCGGCACCGCCGAGGCCCTTCGCGGCGGGTGCGACGTCACCGACGAACTTCGGCACGTCGGCCAGGTCGGCGGCAGCCGTCGCGCCGGCCAGTCCGGCCGTGCTGGTGGCCGACTGTCCCGCTTGCATCAGCGGGCCGATCAGCATGCTGGCGGGCATGGCGCCCAGTTGGGCGAACGACGACAGCGACTGAATCGGCAAGCCCGCTGCGAGCGACTGCACGCCGGTGGCCAGACCCGCACCCGCCGCCACGGCGCTCTCCACCATCGGACTGACGGCGGCCGATGTCGTGGTGGCCAGTCCGGTGACCTGGGCGCCGACGTTGGCGGCCAGCCCGGCCAGATCCACCGGTGGGATGGAGAACGGGGTCAGGCTCTCCGCCACCGCCGTCGCGCCACCGTGATAGCCGATCATCGCGGCCACGTCCTGGGCCCACATCTCCACGTAATCGAATTCATTGGCGAAAATGGCCGGGGTGTTCAACCCCAGGAAGTTCGTCGCGATCAACGTCAGCAACGAGGTGCGATTGGCCTCGACCACCGCCGGGTGCACCGTCGCCGTCAACGCACCCTCGAACGCCGTCGCCGCCGCCCTGGCCTGAGCGGCCGCCGCCGCAGCCTGGGCACCCGCGGTACCCAGCCAGTCCACGTATGGCAGCGCCGCAGCCGCCATCGACGCCGACGCCGGACCGGCCCACGGCCCACCGGTCAAACCCGCGATCACCGCATTGAACGACGACGCCGAGGCAGACAAGTCGGACGCCAAACCCTCCCATGCCGCAGCCGCGCCGTGCAGCGAAGCCGAGCCCGATCCCGCGAACATCCGCAGCGAGTTGATCTCCGGCGGCAACCACGCAAAGTCCAAAATCATCGCAACCCCAACCCCAGCGAACCGATCCGACCAGTCACGGGCGGCTCGCAACACGAACCAGCCCCTGGGCGGATCGTAAGCCAGATCACAGTAAAAGTCTGTAGTTTCGCCAAAATCACGTCGAAAAATTTGTTAGGGCCGTGCTGACCTGCGCCTCTCCGGACATCTGTCCAGCCGGGTGTCCACCAATTCGACACCGGCACCGCGGAATGCGGGTGCACGGGGACCTGCCGATAAACTCTGAAATGCCATTCCAGAATCCGTCATCTGCGCTTCCCGGAGCATATTCCCGAATTCATCGACAGACCGTTACCAGGAATGCGCGCAGCCGAACTCGTCGTTCCGAACACGGGAAGTCCTGAGCTCGCGTCGCCCGTCACGAGAAGGTCCTTCGCGCTGCTTTGCCGAGGCGTGGATGCCCGGGTGACCCCGCCCGGGGTCGGGGATGTCGGGTCGCCGCCGATCGCGATGGTGACGTTCGTGCCGACGCAGCACCAGTGACCGAATCCCGCACCCTGCCAACCGGAATTGCCGCTGGCCGCGCGGTCGTCAGCACCGCGGCCGGACTCGCAGCGCGATGCCGTGCGATCCCGGCCTGCGCCCGGCCCGGCGTCTGCCTTCAATAGATTCCCGCGCTGCGCAAGCGGTGGTGCACCTGCCGGTGCGGGCGACTTCGGCATTAGAGGAGCCGGTGTTGACGCGGCTCCGGGCCGCTTCAGCAGGAATCGATTGATCCGACGCGAGAAATGGCGCCGCACCCGCTCCGATTGGCGCGGCCGCGGCCGGCTCTCCGAAAGGACACCGCCCCGCGCCGCAATACATTCACGAAGAATTGACTCCGGGCGCGAACACGGAAGAATTCACGCGCGAACGTGATTTCACTGACCCGCAATTTCCCACCGCGGCTTCAGGCGCTCACGAGAACGATGCGGGAGGACTGCGCTAGCTGCCCTTGAGTCGCACAGCCAGGTAGTCGGCCACGTTGTCGATCGTCACGCGCTCCTGCGTCATCGCGTCGCGCTCTCGCACCGTGACCGCGTTGTCTTCAAGCGAGTCGAAATCCAAGGTCACGCAGTAGGGGGTACCGATCTCATCCTGGCGGCGGTAGCGCCGGCCGATCGCTCCGGCGTCGTCGAAGTCGATGTTCCAGGATTTGCGCAACTCGGCGGCCAGGTCGCGGGCCTTCGGGCTCAGGTCGGCATGCCGGGACAGCGGCAACACCGCCGCCTTGACCGGCGCCAACCGTGGGTCCAGTCGCAGCACTGCACGCTTGTCCACCCCACCCTTGGCGTTGGGCGCCTCGTCCTCGGTGTACGCGTCGATCAGGAACGCCATGAAAGAGCGGGTCAGGCCGGCTGCGGGTTCGATGACGTACGGCGTGTAGCGGGTGTCGGTGGCCTGGTCGAAGAACGACAGTTCGGTGCCGGAATGCTTGCTGTGCGTTGACAAGTCGAAGTCCGTACGGTTTGCGACGCCCTCCAGCTCGCCCCACGGGTTGCCCTGGAAACCGAATTTGTACTCGATGTCGACGGTGCGGTCGGAGTAGTGCGACAGCTTCTCTTTGGGGTGCTCGTAGAGTCGCAGGTTCTCCGGATCGATGCCCAGATCGACGTACCACTGACGGCGGGTGTCGATCCAGTACTGGTGCCACTCCTTGGCAGTGGACGGCTCGACGAAGAACTCCATCTCCATCTGCTCGAACTCGCGGGTCCGGAAAATGAAGTTGCCCGGGGTGATCTCGTTGCGGAAGCTCTTGCCGATCTGCCCGATCCCGAACGGCGGTTTCTTGCGCGCGGTCGTCATGACATTGGCGAAATTGACGAAGATGCCCTGCGCGGTTTCCGGGCGCAGGTAGTGCAGCCCTTCCTCGGTCTCGATCGGCCCCAGGTAGGTCTTGAGCATCATGTTGAATTCGCGGGGCTCGGTCCACTGCCCCTTGGTCCCGCAGTCCGGGCAGACGATCTCCGACATCGGCACCGAATCGGGATCACCGCCCTTTTTGGCGGCATACGCCTCTTGCATGTGGTCCTGGCGATGCCGCTTGTGGCAGTTCAGGCATTCGACCAGCGGGTCGTTGAACACCTCGACGTGACCGGATGCCACCCACACCTCGCGCGGCAGGATGATCGAGGAATCGAGCCCGACGACGTCGTCGCGACCGGTGACGACCGAGCGCCACCACTGCTTCTTGATGTTCTCCTTGAGCTCCACGCCCAGCGGCCCGTAATCCCAGGCCGACTTGGTGCCCCCGTAGATCTCACCCGAGGGGAAGACGAAGCCGCGCCGCTTGGCCAGGTTGACTACGGTTTCGATGACGGACGCCACGAGGGTGTGCGCTCCCTTCGGAGGACTCGGCATAGACGTGCACCACGACCGGTGCCCGCAAATCACCCGTCATGGTAGCGATCGGCGTCCGGTCTTTGACATGCATCATCATGCATGTGACAGTGGAGGGCAGCCGCGGGCTGGGTTTTGACCGACTCCGACGAAGCGGCCCCAATGCCCCGAACCTCCAAAGGTGGTGACTCGACACGGTGACGTCGCCCGGAACGAGTTCCGCCCCTGCCGCCGATGACGAACTGGCCGGTCATCACGAGCACAGCGCTGACGGTGTCGCCTCGCATCCGGCCTACCCGACTCCGCCCCCGCGGGAGATCCTGGACGCCGCCGGTGAGTTGCTGCGCGCGCTGGCCGCGCCGGTGCGGATCGCGATCGTGTTGCAGCTGCGCGAATCCCAGCGCTGTGTGCACGAACTGGTCGACGCGCTGGGTGTCCCGCAGCCACTGGTGAGTCAGCATCTGAAGATCCTCAAGGCTGCCGGGGTGGTCTCCGGGGAGCGGTCCGGCCGTGAAGTGATGTACCGGCTGGCTGACCACCACCTCGCCCATATCGTGGTCGACGCGGTGGCCCACGCCGGTGAGGACGCACCGTGACGTCCAGTGAAGGAACCACCGTCCGTTCCACCCGCCAGCGAGCGGCCATCTCCACGCTGCTGGAAACACTCGACGAGTTCCGTTCGGCGCAGGAGCTGCACGACGAGTTGCGTCGTCGCGGTGAGAACATCGGCCTGACCACCGTCTACCGCACGCTGCAGTCGATGGCCGCGGCCGGAATGGTCGACACGCTGCGCACCGACACCGGAGAGTCGGTGTACCGCCGGTGCTCCGAGCATCATCACCACCATCTGGTGTGCCGCAGCTGCGGTTCCACCATCGAAGTGGGCGACCACGAGGTCGAGTCGTGGGCGGCCGAGGTGGCCGCGAAATACGGATACTCCGATGTGAGTCACACCATCGAGATCTTCGGCACCTGTTCAGACTGCCGCTGACCCTTTCCGCGCCGACGGTCAGGCGGTGAGTTCGCCGCGTATCCGGGCGCCGGTGTCGAGCACCAACAGAATCAGGGTGCGAAGCGCGTCGTCGGTGAGGCCGGCGCCGGGGAAGTTGTAGCGCAGCATCACGTCACCGGTTTTCGCGCCACGGGTTCCCTTCTCGGGAGCTTTCTCCAGAAGAGTCAGCGCGCCGAAGTTCACCTCTCGCGCTTCCCTGGCCACCTGGTCGCGGATCTTCTTGGTCAACGGCAAATCCCAAGCCAGCACCTGTGTCAGCGACATCAGGTCGAGGTCGTCGGCGATGCGCACCACCCGCAGCGACGCGAAGGTGCCGTTGTGGCGGACGGTGAGCGCACCGTCGGACTCGACCTCTACGGACAGTATTTCCCCGAGTATCGACGCCAGCCGATCCGGCAGCGCGGCCATCAGGCACTCCCGAAGCGGCGGTTCCGGGACGCGTACTCCTCGCAGGCCGCCCACAGGTCGCGGCGGTCGTAATCCGGCCACAGTTTGTCCTGAAAGACGTACTCGGCGTAGGCCGCCTGCCACAGCATGAAATTGCTGGACCGGTGCTCACCCGACGTCCTCAGAAAGAGGTCCACATCGGGGATGTCGGGTCGCTGCATGTGACGGGAGATCGTCGACTCGTTGACACGATCCGGGTTGAGCCGACCGGCCGCGGCTTCGGCCGCGATTCTTCGGGCGGCCTCCGCGATCTCCGTGCGGCCCCCGTAGTTGACGCAGTAATTGATGGTGATGACGTCGTTGTTCTTGGTCACTTCCTCCGCGACGGCGAGTTCGTTGATGACGCTGCGCCATAACCGTGGTGCGGAGCCGACCCAGCGGATCTTCACGCCCATCTCGTTCAGGATGTCCCGCCGCCGTCGCACCACGTCACGGTTGAAGCCCATGAGAAACTTGACCTCTTCGGGCGACCGCTTCCAATTCTCCGTGGAGAACGCGTAAAGACTAAGCCATTTGATGCCGATTTCGACTGCGCCACAAGCGATGTCGATGACGACCGCTTCGCCCATCTTGTGCCCCTCGGTGCGGCGCAGCCCGCGCTGGGTGGCCCAGCGCCCGTTGCCGTCCATCACGATCGCGACATGGTTGGGCAACTGGGCGGCGGGAATGCGGGGTGCGACGGCTTTGGAGGTGTGCTGCGGAGGCCGGCGCGGTCCCCCGCCCGGCGACGGCGGCAGTTCGGGGAAAACGACCGGCCACGTCGAGGTATCGGGGAAGGTCGGATAGTCCGGTGGGGCGGGGGGAAGTTGCGGGAAGTCGGTGGGATTCCGTCGTTCGGCCTTCTTAGCCACACTCGGCATCCTGCCCGATCAACCCGGCGCGGCGTTCGGCAACCGTGTGATCCACCCGGTAGACCCGCTCCACCAGCGGCAGCGTTTTGAGTTGCCGCTCCAGATGCCATTGCAGATGTGCGGTCACCAGCCCGCTGACATAGCTACGGTGCGACGGCGGTGACTGCTCGGCGGCTTCCCAATCGCCGTCGTGCAATGCCGACATCAGATCCAGCACACCCAGCGGCGGCGTGGTGGCTCCGGCCGGACGACAGTGTGCGCAGACGCTGCCGCCGGCGGCGATGTGGAACGCGCGATGCGGGCCCGGGGTGGCGCAGCGGGCGCACTCGGTCAGGGCCGGCGCCCATCCGGCGGTCCCCATGGCCCGCAGTAGATAGGCATCCAGCAACAGCTCACGGGGGCGGCGCCCGTCTGCGACCGCCCGCAGCGCACTCACCGTGAGCCGGTGCAGCGCCGGCGCGGGCGCCCGCTCCTCTCCGGCCAGCCGTTCGGCGGTTTCCAGCATCGCGCACCCGCAGGTGTAGCGGCCGTAGTCGTTGACGATGTCGGTGGCGAAGGCATCGATCGAGACGACCTGGGTGACGATGTCGAGGTTGCGGCCCGGGTGCAGCTGCGCGTCGATGTGCGCGAACGGCTCCAACCGCGCGCCGAATTTGCTGCGGGTGCGCCGCACACCCTTGGCCACCGCACGGACCAGACCGTGATCACGGGTCAACAGGGTGACGATCCGGTCGGCTTCACCGAGCTTGTGCTGCCGCAGCACAACAGCCCGGTCTCGATACAGCCGCATCACAACAGTTTTGCACCCCGCCGCGACATCGCGGGGATCCGCGCCGATAGTCTCGTACCCCGTGGTTGGCGCTTCTGGGTCCGTTTCTGGGGTCGATTCCGGCTCCGGCAACCGGCGCTTGCCCACGTTAACCGACCTGCTCTACCAGCTGGCGACCAGGAAAGTGACGGCCGCCGAACTGGTCCGCCGCTCCCTGCACGCCATCGATGTGAGCCAGTCCACATTGAACGCGTTCCGGGTGGTGCTCACCGAGTCGGCGCTGGCCGATGCGGCGGCGGCCGACCGGCGCCGCGCCGCCGGCGACACGGCACCGCTGCTGGGCATTCCGATCGCGGTGAAGGACGACGTGGACGTCGCCGGTGTCCCAACGGCGTACGGCACCGACGGGTACGTCCCGCCTGCCGCCCAGGACAGCGAGGTGGTGCGTCGCCTCAGAGCGGCCGGCGCGGTGATCGTCGGCAAGACCAACACCTGCGAACTGGGTCAGTGGCCGTTCACCAGCGGGCCGGGTTTCGGGCACACCCGCAACCCCTGGTCGCGCCGGCACACCCCGGGCGGTTCGTCGGGTGGTAGCGCAGCCGCGGTGGCCGCGGGCCTGGTGACCGCGGCAATCGGCTCCGACGGCGCCGGCAGCGTCCGCATCCCGGCCGCATGGACGCATCTGGTGGGCATCAAGCCGCAGCGTGGCCGCATCTCCACCTGGCCGGAGCCGGAGTCCTTCAACGGCATCACCGTCAACGGCGTCCTGGCCCGTACCGTCGCCGACGCGGCACTGGTGCTGGACGCGGCATCCGGCAACGTCGAGGGCGATCTGCACAAACCTCCCCCACTCACGGCGTCCGACTACGTCGGCATCGCACCCGGCCCGCTGAGGATCGCGCTGTCGACCGGCATTCCGTACACCTTCTTCCGGGCCAAGTTGCATCCGGAGATCCTGGCCGCCATTCAGAAGGTGGGCGAGCAACTCGAATTGCTCGGCCACACCGTGGTGAAAGGCAACCCGGACTACGGCGTGCGGCTGTCGTGGGATTTTCTGGCCCGATCGATGGCCGGCCTGTGGGGCTGGGGCGAACGGCTCGGCGAGAACGTCAACTGGGACCCCCGCACGCTGTCCAACATGCGCACCGGGCACATGCTGTCGCAGGCGACATTGCGCACCGCGCGGCGCCACGAGGCCGCCGATCAGCGCCGGGTCGGGTCGATCTTCAACATCGTCGACGTGGTGCTCGCACCAACCACCGCGCAGCCACCTCCGCTGGCGCGGGCCTTCGACCGGTTGAGTGGCATCGCCACCGACCGCGCCGTCATCGCCGCCTGCCCGTACGCCTGGCCGTGGAACGTGCTGGGCTGGCCGTCGATCAACGTGCCGGCGGGGTTCACCTCAGACGGACTGCCCATCGGTGTGCAGCTGATGGGCCCGGCCAACAGCGAAGGCATGCTGATCTCACTGGCCGCCGAACTCGAGGCGCTCAGCGGCTGGGCATCCAAACAACCCAAGGTCTGGTGGAACACCGGCAACAGCACCCCTCCACTGCACAGCGTGCCGGAGCCGCGGGGCTGAATCCCCCTATACCGCAACGGTTTTGGCGTCTGCCCCGCGGGGTAGGTGCGCGCAGTTGAGCCGGTTCGACCGGCGGTCAGCAGCCGCACCGTTTCAGGTTCTACACAAATCTTTTGTTTCTTCGCGTCCAAAGTATTGGCAGCGTGTAATTATGGGCTGCGCCCCAATGTTCCGGTGGCCGTTCAATCAACGGGTTGGAGGACAACGATGTCGTATCTACTCGCCACACCGGATGTGTTGACGTTGGCGGCGGCTGAAGCCGCGGGCATCGGCTCGTCGATCACTGCGGCCAACCTCTCGGCGCTGGCTCCGACCAGCACGGTGCTGGCTGCTGCCGCTGACGAGGTGTCGGCTGCGATTGCGTCGCTGTTCTCCGGCCACGCCCTGGACTATCAGGCACTCAGCAAGCAGGTGGCCGCGTTCCACGAGCAATTTGTGCTGGCGGTGAACTCGGCCGGCGGGGCGTACGCGGCCGCGGAGGTGATCAATGCCGGCCCGTTGCAGCCGGTCGTCGACGGGGTGCTGGGCGCGATCAACGCGCCGACGAACTTGTTCCTGGGCCGTCCGCTGATCGGCAACGGGTACGACGGCACGCCCGGTACCGGGCAGGCCGGTGGGGACGGTGGCATTCTCTGGGGCAACGGCGGGGCGGGTGGCTCTGCTGGGCTGGCAGGCCAGACCGGTGGTCGCGGCGGCAACGCGGGCCTGATCGGTAACGGTGGCGTCGGAGGCACCGGCGGCTTCCGGACCGGGACCGGCGGCGCCGGCGGCACGGGTGGGTTGTTGTGGGGTAACGGCGGAGCAGGTGGCACCGGGGGCTACGGCGGTGTGTTCGTCCCCGCCGGCACCGGTGGGATCGGCGGATATGCCTTGTCCTTCTTCGGCGACCCGGGCGCGCCCGGCAGCCCCGGAACCTACCTGAACATGGTCACCCCCGAAGAAGCCAATATCCTGCAGATGTTGGCGCCGGACCGAAATTTCCTGCTGATCGGCACCGACGGCACGAATCTGAGCAGGGTCCTGGCCGACCCCCTCAACGTGAACTTCCGTGCCTTCATGTCGGATGGCGTCACCTCCGCGTCGACGATCGTCGGGCACACCAGTGTGTCGAACCCCTCGTGGACGACCATTCAGACCGGCGTGTGGAGCGAGACCGCCGGTGTCACCAACAACGTCTTCACGCCGTGGACATACGACAACTGGCCGACGGTGTACAACCAACTCGAAGCCGCCTACGGCAACAACATCGACACCACGGTGATCGCCAACTGGCCGGTCATCACCGATATCGCGGGCGCCGGTGCGTTCCCGGCCGACAAGATCACCTTTGTCGGACACTCGGAGAACGACCCGCTCTGGTTCGCATCGAACAACCAGGTCGGCACCCTGAGCCAGGCCGCCATCACGGCCGCAAACCCGAGCAAGGGCAATTTCATCTTCTCCTACTTTGTAGGTGTTGACGAAGTGGGGCACGCCTTCGGCGGGGCCTCCCCCGAGTACGCCGCGGCCCTCCGCAATATGGACGCCAACCTGGGCAACTACGGCAACGGCACGCTGGGCAGCGGCAGCGGGTTGCTGGGCGCAGTAGCCGACTGGCAGCTCAACAACGGCGAGAATTGGGATGTGCTGATGGTCACCGACCACGGTCACATCGACCCCAACCAGTTCAACCGCGGGCACGGCTTCCAATCACCGTATGAGACCGCAACATTCCTCATCTGGGATCAGGCCGGTTCGGTTCTGCCCAGCCAGAACGGTCTGATCAACAACTCGTGGCAGATCGTCAGCACGACGCCGACGATTCTCGATCAGTTCGGTATCACCCCGCCGGCGTACATGCAGGGTGCGCCTCTCACGTCCCCCGTCTTCGACGGCACCTACGTCAATCCCGGTGCCAACCTGTTCAGTGCGGTCAGCGCCGACTTCGGCGCCCAGGGCTGGCCGGATCCCATCGTGAACTACAACCTGGACGCGCGCACCGTCGCAGCCACCATCCCGTACCTGGTGTTCGACCCGATTCAGGGCATCGTCGATTCGGTGCCGCAGTTCCTGCAGCTACCGGTGTCGTGGCTGGGTGCCGGCGTCTACCAGGCGCTGAACATTCCCGCTCAGATCTTCGTCCGGCTCACCGGCGTGACCGGCAACCAGATCATCCCGCCGATCCTCAACCCGTTCTACGCCTAGAAACCCGCTGCGCAGTCAGCCCGCACGCTCACGAAAGGTGCTGCGGTAGCTCAGTGGTGCGACGCCCGACATGCGGCGGAACTGCTCGCGAAAATTCGCGGCCGAAGCGAATCCGACTCGGCGAGCGATGTTTTCGACACTGTCGTCGGTCGCCTCGAGAAGCTCCTGGGCGTGGCGGATCCGCACGCCGTTGACCCACTGCATGGGTGTCTGACCGGTCTCGCGCCGGAAGCTGCGGTTCAGCGTTCGCACGCTGGTGGACGCGTGCCGCGCGAGGTCTGCCAGGGTCAGGGACTGGTGCGCGTTGTTCTCGATCCAGGCCAACACCGCGTCGAGTTCGGTATTGGCTTCGCGCCGGTTGCGGACGATGAACTGCGCCTGGCCGCCGGTACGGTGCAACGGCGCTACCGCCAACCGAGCCGCGTCGGCAGCCACCGCCGAGCCGTAGTCGCGGGCCACCATATGCAGGCAGAGGTCCAGGCCCGCGGATGCGCCGGCGGAGGTGAGAATCTGGCCTTCGTCGACGTACAGCGCGTCGGCGTCGAGCCGGACAGCAGGATGGGCGGCCGCGAAGAACTCGGCCGCCATCCAGTGCGTAGTCGCGCGTCTGCCGTCCAGTATTCCCGCCGCAGCCAGCGTGAAGGCCCCACTGCAGATCGACGCTATCCGAATTCCCTTGCTATAAGCGGCTTTCAGCGCGGTGCTGACGTCGTCGCCGACGGGAGTGCTGACGTCGTTGCGTCCGGGCACGATGATGGTGTCGGCGGTCAAGAGCTCGTCGAGTCCGAAGTCGGTGGTGATCCCGATCGGCCCAGCGGCGACGACCGGTTGCGCACCGCATACGCGCACGCGGTAGCCGGGTCCGCCGTCGGCCAACCGGGCGCGCCCGAACGTCTCTATCGCAATGGCCAGGTCGAACGCGATGACGTCCGGTTCGGCAAGAACGGCGACTGCGTGCATGGATTGGCAATATACCGGCGCATAATGGCTGCTTGGCCACTGGTCCGCGACGCCGACACCGAGCACCATTGCCGGAATGCAGGCGCAAATAGTGCTTTACGACGGCTTCGACCCACTGGATGTCATCGGCCCCTTTGAAATGCTCGCCGCGGGCAGCGAGTTCGTCGGCGGCGAACTGGCCGTGTCGCTGGTCTCCGCGCAGGGTGCCCGCAACGTCACCAGCGGAACCCTCGGCCTGACCCTGCCCGCCTCCGCGGCGCTCGATCCGGATCGGGCGGGTTGCGTACTGGTGCCCGGCGCCAGCGGACCGATCGCTGGTGACCCCGACGACGGCGTGGAAACCATTCCGGTGTTGCTGGCACGGGCCGCCGGAACGGAGTTGAATCCGTTGTTGGCCAGAGCTTTTCAGAATCCGGAGATCACCATGGCCGCGGTCTGCGGGGGGTCGGTGATCATGGCGATGACGGGACTGATCGAAGGCCGCCACGCGGTGACGCATCACCTGGGCCTGGACTTGCTGGACGCGGCCGGGGTCAACGCGGTGGCGGCCCGCGTGGTCGACGACGGCGACCTGGTCTCCTCGGGCGGGGTGACGTCCGGGCTGGACCTGGCGCTGCATCTGCTGGACCGGTGGTACGGCCCACGGATCGCGCACGCCGTCGAAGAGCTCTTCGAGTACGAGCGACGAGGCGTTGTGTGGCGCAATGCCGGCCGGGAACCACGGGAGGTGTGAGTTGAGCGTCGAGAGCGACTGGGACGTCACCATCAAAACTCCGATAGGCACTCTGCAGGTGCACTACGTGTTCACCCAGGGACCGGCGGGCCTCACCGGCACCGCCACCTACAAGGACGAAACCGTTGCACTGCAGGATGTTTCGAGCGTGCCAGGGCAAGACGGCACGCGGCTGACCTGGCGGCAATCGGTGCGCAGGCCGATGCGGCTCAACCTGGATTTCGATGTGCTGCAGGCTGGCGACGTGCTGAGCGGGCATTCCCGCGCCGGCCGGTTACCGCGCTCGGCCGTGGCCGGCAGACGGCGTCTAAAACCCTAGGCGGCCAAGCTGTTTCGGATCGCGTTGCCAGTTCTTGGCGACCTTGACCCGTAGGTCGAGGTAAACCTTGGTGCCCAGCAGTTTCTCGATCTGGGTGCGGGCCGCGGTGCCCACCTCCCGCAGTCGGGCGCCACCCTTGCCGATCACGATGCCCTTCTGGCTGTCGCGCTCCACGTAGAGCACCGCGTGCACGTCGATCAGGTCGTCCCGGTCCTCGCGTGGCTCCACTTCCTCGATCACCACCGCCAGCGAATGTGGCAGCTCGTCGCGCACACCCTCGAGTGCGGCCTCGCGGATCAGCTCGGCCATCAGCACCTCCTCGGGCTCGTCGGTGAGCTCACCGTCGGGGTAATACGCGGGGCCGGGCGGCAACGCGGCGGCCAGCACATCGATCAGCACGTCAACCTGATCGCCCGAAACCGCGGACACCGGAACGATTTCCGCGGCGTTGGGCAGCAGCTCGCTGACCGCCACCAACTGCGCGGCCACCCGGTCCCTGGGAACCTTGTCGATCTTGGTGACGATGGCCACCACGGTGGTCTTCGGGGCAACCGAGCTGATCTGCTCGACGATCCACCGGTCGCCCGGGCCTATCTGCTCATCAGCCGGTATGCACAGCCCGATGACGTCCACCTCGCTGTAGGTGTCGCGGACCAGGTCGTTGAGCCGCTTACCCAGCAACGTGCGGGGCCGGTGCAGACCGGGGGTGTCGACGAGAATGATCTGGAAGTTCTCGCGGTGCACGATCCCGCGGATGGTGTGCCGCGTGGTCTGCGGGCGCATCGAGGTGATCGCCACTTTCGCGCCCACCAGCGCGTTGGTCAGTGTCGACTTGCCGGTATTGGGGCGGCCGATCAAACACACGAAGCCGGAACGGAACTCGCTCACCCCGCGGCCTTCGTCGAACGTGAACACACGGCGGTTTCGGGCGCGCTTTCGCGCCATGGGTGCACGTTCGGCGTCACTGGATGTCCTCCTCATTTTCCACCGGGCTCAGCAGCACGGTGCCGATCCGCACCCGGCCCCGGTGGTCGCGGCCGCCTTCAGCCTGCAGGCGCAGGCCGTGCGACACTACCTCGGCGCCGGGCAGCGGGACGCGGCCCAGTTCCAGTGCCAGCAACCCGCCCACCGTGTCGACGTCGAGATCGTCGTCGAACTCCACCCCGTACAACTCGCCTACATCCTCGATCGGCAGCCGTGCCGAGACCCGGAAGCGCTTGTCCCCCAACTCTTCTATTGGAGCCGTCTCGGCCTGGTCGTATTCGTCGGCGATCTCGCCGACGATCTCCTCGAGCACGTCCTCGATACTCACCAGCCCGGCGATCGCCCCGTACTCGTCGACCAGCAGCGCCATGTGATTCCGGTCGCGCTGCATCTCCCGCAGCAGCGCGTCCAGCGGCTTGGAGTCCGGCACGAACACCGCCGGGCGCATCACCTGCGCCACGGTGCTCCCCCGGCCCCGGTCGGTCGAGTAGAAGATGTGCCGCACAAGGTCTTTCAAATAGACCACACCGAGAATGTCGTCGACGTTCTCGCCGATCACCGGGATGCGCGAGTATCCGCTGCGGACCGCCAGCGCCATCGCCTGACTCGGCGACTTGTCACCCTCGATCCACACCATCTCGGTGCGCGGCACCATCACCTCCCGTGCCGGGGTGTCGCCGAGTTCGAAAACCGACTCGATCATGCGGCGTTCGTCGGCGGCGACCACGCCGCGTTGCTGGGCCAGGTCGACGACCTCGCGCAGCTCGATCTCCGAGGCGAACGGCCCGTTGCGGAACCCGCGACCCGGGGTGAGTGCGTTTCCCAGCAGCACCAGCACCCGGCTGATCGGCATCAGCAGCCAGGAAATCACTTGCAGCGGAAGCGCGGTCGCCAGCGAGATGGAATAGGCATTCTGCCGGCCGAGGGTGCGCGGGCCGACGCCGATGACGACGAAGCTGACCACCACCATGATGGCCGCGGCCCAGAACAAACCCCAGCCCACGCTGAAGTGCTGCTGGAAATACACCGCGAGCAGTGCGGTCGCGGTGATCTCGCAGACGATCCGGAGCAGCACGACCAGGTTGATGTAGCGCGGCCGGTCGGCCATCACCTTGAGCAGCGACCGCGCGCCGGGCCGCTCGTCGCGCACCAACTCGTGCACCCGGGCCAGCGACACCGTGTTGACGGCCGCATCCAGCGCAGCGAACATTCCGCCCAGACCGATCAGCACGATCACGCCGAGCAGCTGATAAAAGCTGGTCACGGCTGGTCGAAGAACCTTGACTTGTCCAACAGCCGGCGGTCCCGTTCGTTCTGCCGGTCGTTGCGATAGGCCTCGACCTGATCGGCCACCCATTCCTCGAGCAGCCGGTCCTGCAGGGCGAACATCTCCCGCTCTTCGTCGGGTTCGCCGTGGTCGTAGCCGAGCAGATGCAGCACGCCGTGGATGGTCAGCAACGCCAGTTCGTGTCCGAGGCTGTGGCCCGCCGCGGCGGCCTGTTCGGCGGCGAATTCCGGGCACAGCACGATGTCACCCAGCATGGCCGGGCCGGGCTCGGGCGCGTCGGGGCGTCCCCCCGGCTCGAGCTCGTCCATGGGGAAGCTCATCACGTCCGTCGGCCCGGGCAGGTCCATCCAGCGCATGTGCAGATCGGCCATGGCCGCGGTGTCCAGCAGCACCATGGACAGCTCGGCGGCCGGGTTGACGTCCATCCGGTTGATGACGAACTTCGCCACGCTGACCAGTTCGGTTTCGGAGACGTCGATGCCCGACTCGTTCGATACCTCGATACTCATAAGACGCTCACGCAACACATCATCGACGATTGCGAATGCCGGATGCCCGCCGAGCCGCCCGGTTCAGGCCGGAGGCCGGCTCCTCGTACCGCGCGTAGGCGTCGACGATCTCCGACACCAGGCGGTGACGGACGACGTCCTGGCTGGTCAGCTCGGCGATCTCGATGTCCTCGATGTCGTCGAGGATGTCGACCGCCGCCCGCAGGCCCGACTGGGCGCCGCCGGGCAGATCGATCTGCGTGACGTCGCCGGTGATCACCATCTTCGAGCCGAAGCCCAGCCGGGTGAGGAACATCTTCATCTGTTCGGCGGTGGTGTTCTGCGCCTCGTCGAGCACGATGAACGCGTCATTCAGCGAGCGGCCACGCATGTACGCCAGCGGCGCCACCTCGATGACCCCGGACGACATCAGCTTCGGGATCAGTTCGGGGTCCATCATGTCGTAGAGCGCGTCATACAACGGCCGCAGATAGGGGTCGATCTTCTCGCTCAGAGTGCCCGGCAGAAAGCCGAGGCGCTCACCGGCTTCCACCGCGGGGCGGGTCAGGATGATGCGGGTGACCTGCTTGGTCTGCAGCGCGTGCACGGCCTTGGCCATGGCCAGGTAGGTCTTGCCGGTACCGGCCGGGCCGATCCCGAAGACGATGGTGTTGGCGTCGATCGCATCGACATAGCGCTTCTGATTGAGGGTCTTAGGCCGGATCGTCTTTCCGCGGCGGGACAGGATGTCGAGGGTGAGCACCTCGGCCGGCGACTCGTTTCCGGTGCCGACGAGCATGGCCACGCTGTGCCGCACCACCTCCGGGGTCAGCGCCTGGCCCCGGGACACGATCGCCACCAGTTCCGAGACGGCCCGTTCCGCCAGCGCGACATCGGCCGGCTCGCCGGACATGCTGACCGCGTTGCCGCGTACATGCAGGGTGGACTTCAGCGACCGTTCCAGGGCCCGCAAATTCTCGTCGGCCCTACCGAGCAGGCCCACGACGAGGTCGGGCGGAATATCGATGCTGCTGCGAACTTGGGCGTCTGCCTGCCTGGCTACACCAGCATCAGCGGCGCGGGTCTCGCGGGGCGTCACGTGGTTTCTGCTGCCTGCTTTCTGGCGTATAGGGCTTGGTGGGAACGACCGGCTCAGTCTACCGCCGTCGGGTGACCGCTTCCCAGCGATTTGATGCCCGCCAACACGATGCCAACGCCCCGTTCAAAATCGGCCGTGGCCGTCGATTGCTGGCTGACCTGCGCCAAGGCAGCGATGTGCGGGTGTTCGGCACCGGCCAGACCGCCGATGCGCGCCGCCACCGCGGTATTCTCCCGGTCTCGTCCATCGCCGGCCAGCGGACCCGCCAATTCCGCTTGGGCACTTCCCATGACCAGTCCCAGCACTGCCCGAAAGCTCGCCAGCAGATCCTCGTCGGCGAGTCCTGCTCGCTTGAGTGCGCCGATCAGCCGGTCTGCTGCCACATAACTCGACGGCGACACGGTGCGGCGGGTGAGCACCAGCGGGACGGCATTGGGGTGCCGCCGCATCGTCTGCCACATCGCCACGGCGATCGCCCGGACGTCTGCACACCAATCGTCGGTGGGCGCCGGAACCCTGACCTCGCTGATCACCGCCTCGGCGACCAGCTCCTCCAGCTCAGCGCGGTCCCTGACGTAGTTGTACAGCGTCATGGGGCCGGTTTCGAGGACGGTTGCCAGCGACCGCATGCTCAGCCCGCCCAGGCCGTCCCGATCGACGATCTGCAATGCGGCCGAGGCGATGTCGGCAACCGTAAAGCGCGCCCGCGCCATCTAGCCCTCCCCGTTGACACGTACATCGTACGTACGATACAACACGTACATCGTACGTATTGGAGGAATGATGCACCTCACCACCGAGTTCCAGTCCCATGGCACCCGTTGCGCCGCGTGGCTCACCCGCCCGCCCGGTCCTGGTCCGCACCCAGCGGTCGTCCTGGCACACGGACTGGGCGCCAACCACACCATGGCGCTATCCCGCTACGAGCGGCATTTCGCCGACGCGGGGCTGGCCACCCTGGCCTTCGACTACCGCTGCCTGGGAGCCTCGGACGGCACTCCGCGACAAAGGCTCAGCCTGCGCCGTCACCGCGAGGACCTCATCTCTGCGATCGAGTTCGTCCGGGCGCTGCCTGACATTGATGCGGACCGGGTTGCGCTGTGGGGTACGAGTTTGGGAGCGATGCACGTCCTGCGGGTAGCCGCCGAACGCGACGACATCGCCGCCGTGGTGGTGCAGTGCCCGATCGTCGACGGGCCGGCGACGCTACGGCGGCTGGGTCTCGCGTCGACGCTGCGAATCGGTCCGGCGGTCGTGGCAGACGCCGCGCGGGGCGCGCTGGGACGCCGGCGCCGGTATGTCCCGATCGTCGGCCCACCAGGCAGCATCGCCGCCGTCACCGTTGCCGGAGCCGAGGACGGCTGGAACTCCACCGTCGATCCCGGCGGATCGTTCGACAACCGCATCGCGGCGTCCTGCGTCGTCGGAATCGCCGTCACCAGCGCCAAGCGTGGGGCGCGCCGCATCGGGGCGCCGCTGTTGGTGTGCGTCTCCCAGCGGGAGACGTTGATGGATCCGCGTCATGCCCAGGAGGTGGCCCGACGGGCGCCGCGTGGCATCGCGCGGCACTACGACGGCGACCATTTCCAGATCTACCATCCACCGCTGCTCAGCCAGCTTCTCACCGACCAGACGGCGTTTCTCCAGGAGCACCTCTGTGTCGCGTGACATGTTAATCCGCAACGATATTCGGTTTGTCGGTGTCGCCCGCAGCCTGTCTGACGCAGAATGGCCGCTGCCGAGCCTGTGCACCGAATGGAGCAACCATGAGGTGCTGGCACACCTGGTCGTCGGCTACCGGGCGTCGTTGCGAGAACTCGCTGTCGGAATGGCAAGCCAACGAGGATCTTTCGACAGCGCCAACGCCGCGCTGGCCGCCGGCGTCGCGCAGCGGCGCAGTCCTGCCGAATTGATCGACGAGTACCTGGCCTTGATCCACCAGCCTCGCGGTATCGGGCGGGTGTTTCCCCGACGACTATTGTTGGGAGACCACGTCATCCACGAACTCGATATCGTTCTCGCGCTGGGCAGGCAACCAGGCATTCCGCTCCCGACGCTGGTTGCCGTGCTCGACACTCAGGTGCGGGTGCCCAATCCGTTTGTACCGGCGGCCGCACGGGCCCGGGGTCTGACGCTGCGGGCGGCCGATGCGGATTGGACCCACGGCGAGGGCGGGCGGACCGTCAGCGGCACCGCCGCGCATTTGGCGTCGGCGCTTGCCGGGCGGCCGTGGGCGCTGGACCGGCTGAGCGGCGACGGCGTCGACGCATTGAGCGAACGCGTGTCAGCGGGCTAGCAGGGTGTTCGACGGCAGATCTTTGTCGAGCACCTTGTGCGCCTGGGCGGCTCCGGTGACCGGCAGCGACGCCGGATCCAGCACGCCGACCTGCACCAGCAGCGAGGCTTGATCCCAGTAGATCCGCTCGTATGCCACGCGCGGTCCCTCGAAGCCCATCACCACGACCAGCGGGAGCAGCACCGGGCGACCGGTCGGCGGCACCCCCGGCAGGAACGTCGGCATCGGGATGTCGTGGGTGAACGAGATGACCATCTCTTCGACCACGCGGTCGTCGCCGACGGTACGGGAGACCGGCGTGATGGTGGTGTCCTCGGGCCAGTGCCCGATGAAGTACCGGCTGTAGAAGTCGGCCACCGCGGCGGCGCCGACGCCACCCATCATGGTGGGAACGTGGTTGACGAACGGGTCGGCCGTCATGGTGGCCATGGTCGCCTGCACGTCCCTGGTGACGAACTCACTGGCGACATGCTCGTCGAAGACCACGCTCAAATCGGGTGCGGCGCTACTCATGACCGTTCCTTTCGCCGTCGAGTGGTGGTGCGTCCCAGCGCGTTGTCAGCACGCCCAATGCGCCCAAGGCCACCGCGGCCGCGGTCGAGGTGCGCAGGACGGTGGGGCCCAACCGCACCGTCACCGCGCCAGCGCCGGTCAGCGCGGCGATTTCCTCCGGCGCGATGCCACCCTCCGGGCCGACCAGCAACATCAGCGAGTTCGCTTGCGCCACAGCAACATCGGCGATCCTGTGGGTTGCCGACTCATGCAGCGCGAACACCGTGCCGCCGGCAGCGACCTCGGCCTCGACGCGCACGATCAGCTCTTTGGTGGACAGCACCCCCTCGACCGGCGGGATGTGCGCCCGACGGGACTGCCGCGCCGCCGAGCGTGCCACCGCCGCCCACCGGCGCAGGCCCTTCTGCACCCGCGCGCCTTCCCAATTCGCGACGCAGCGCGCCGCGCGCCAGGCCACGAAGGCATCGGCACCGGCTTCGGTGGCCAGCTCGACGGCCAGCTCGGAGCGCTCGGATTTCGGCAGCGCCTGCACGACGGTCACCGGCGGCGCGTTGTGCTGCAGCGTCCAGCGGGCGTGCACGCGGGCCCGAAGTCCCTCGCGCCCAGCGTCTTCCACCACACAGCGGGCCAGCGCGCCGGCGCCGTCACCGAGTACCAGCTCCTCGCCGGGCCGGATCCGGCGCACGGTGGCCGCGTGAAAACCTTCGTCGCCGTCCACCACGGCCAGCGCGCCGACCTCCGGCAGCGCATCGACGTAGAACAGCGTGGCCACCATGGGAGCCCCGGAAGGTCAGCGGCCGGTGAAGGTTTCGCGCAGTCGGCTGAAGAGCCCACCGTTGTTGGCGTGTGACGAGCGCACCTCGGCGACGTCGCGGTTGCGGCGGTTCTTGAGCTCGCGCAGCAGTTCGGTGTCGTGGTGGTCGAGCCGGGTGGGAACCACCACCTCGACGTGCACATGCAGGTCGCCGCGGGTACTGGACCGCAGTTGCGGCATCCCGCGGCCGCGCAGGGTGATCACCGCGCCCGGCTGCGTGCCCGGGGGGATGACGATCTCGCTGGTGCCGTCCAGGATGGCGTCCAGGCTGACGCTCACACCCAGCGCCGCGTCGACCATCGGCACCGACACGGTGCAGTGCAGATTGTCGCCCTCCCGGGCGAAGATGTCGTGGGCCTGCTCGTGCACCTCGACGTAGAGGTCGCCGGCCGGTCCACCGCCGGGACCGACTTCACCCTGGGCGGCGAGCCGGACCCGCATCCCCTCGGCGACGCCGGCCGGGATCTTGACGGTGATGTCGCGGCGGGCACGCACCCTACCGTCGCCCATGCACTGGTAGCACGGGTCGGGAATCACCACCCCCACCCCGCGGCACGTGGGGCACGGCCGCGACGTCAGCATCTGACCCAACAGCGAACGCTGCACGGTCTGCACCTCGCCGCGACCGGCACAGGTGTCGCAGGGCACGGGCGCGGAATCGCCGTTGGTGCCCTTGCCCTGGCATCGGTCGCACAACACCGCGGTGTCGACGGTGACCTGCTTGGTGACCCCGGTCGCGCACTCCTCGAGGTCGAGCCGCATCCGCAGCAGCGAGTCCGAACCCGGCCGCACCCGGCCGATCGGACCGCGGCCCCCACCGCCGCCGAACCCCGCGCCACCGCCGAAGAACGCCTCGAAGACGTCACCGAGACCGCCGAAGCCGCCGAACCCGCCCCCGCCGGCAGCGGCGTTCTCCATCGGGTCGCCGCCGAGGTCGACGATGCGGCGCTTCTCCGGATCGCTGAGCACCTCGTAGGCGACGCTGATGTCTTTGAATCGCGCCTGCGCCTCCTCGTCGGGATTGACGTCAGGGTGCAGTTCGCGCGCGAGCTTGCGGTAGGCGCGTTTGATCTCCGCGTCGTTGGCGCCCTTGCTGACGCCGAGTAGCCCGTAGTAATCGCGTGCCACGATTCGCCTTTCTAGGCTGGTTGTGACCGCCAGTCAGGCGGCCATCCAAAATTTTTGTCCCGGGTACGCGCTCATCGAGCACCCAGCACTTCGCCGATATACATAGCAACCGCGGCAACACTGGCCATAGTTCCCGGATAGTCCATCCGGGTAGGCCCCAACACACCCATGCCGCCGTAGACAGTGTCATGGGTGCCGTATGCGGTGGACACCATCGAGGTGCCGGCCATCTGCTCGGCCTCGGTCTCATGCCCGATGCGCACCGTGACCTTGCCGGCCTCCTGCTGGGCCGCCAGCAGCCGCAGCACCACCACCTGTTCTTCCAGGGCCTCCAGGATGGAACGCAGCGACCCGCCGAAGTCGGCGGCATTGCGGGTCAGATTGGCGGTACCGCCCAACAGCAGGCGTTCTTCGGTGTGTTCCACCAACGATTCGAGCAACACCGTCGCGGAGCGACCGACGGCATCGCCCAGGCCGTCGCCGGCGTGCAGCCGGCCGGCGAGGTCGGCGACCGCGACCGAAGCCGCGGACAGCCGCTTGCCGACCAGCGCCTGACCGAGCATCTCCCGCAGTTGGGAGAGCTGGTGGTCTTCGATGACATCGCCGAGCTCGACGATGCGCTGATCCACCCGTCCGGAGTCGGTGATGACCACCATCAGCAGGCGGGCCGGGGTCAGCGCGATCACTTCCAGGTGCCGGACGGTCGAGGTGGACAGCGTCGGGTACTGCACCACGGCCACCTGGCGAGTCAACTGGGCCAGCAGGCGCACCGCGCGTCGCAGCACGTCGTCGAGGTCGACACCGGACTCGAGGAAGCCCTGAATCGCGCGCCGCTCTGCCGACGACAGCGGTTTGACGTCGTGGAGGCGGTCGACGAACTCGCGGTAGCCCTTCTCCGTGGGGACCCGCCCGGAGCTGGTGTGCGGCTGGGTGATGTAACCCTCTGCCTCGAGTACCGCCATGTCATTGCGGATGGTTGCGCTGGATACGCCCAGGTTGTGGCGCTCCACCAGCGACTTCGATCCGATCGGTTCGTGCGTGGCGACGAAGTCGGCGACGATGGCGTGCAGAACCTGAAAGCGACGCTCATCAGCGCTACCCATTGCCCATCACCCCCATCTCTAGCCGGCCGCGTTCATTTTACGGTCTCAACCGGATCTGACCTGCCAAAGGCTGATCCGTGGCTGACGCCGCACCTGTTCGGTGCGGCAGATAGCCTTTCCAGGTGGTCCGGTCGAGAAGCACGCGTAACCCAGGCGAAAGCGACTAGCGATGATTTTCAAGGGAGTGCGCGACGGCAAGCCGTATCCCGAACACGGTCTGTCCTATAAAGACTGGTCGCAGATTCCACCGCAGCAGATCCGCCTCGACGAACTCGTCACCACCACGACCGTGCTGGCGCTGGACCGCCTGTTGTCGGAGGACTCCACTTTCTACGGGGACCTTTTCCCGCATGCGGTGAAGTGGCGCGGCATCGTCTACCTGGAGGACGGCCTGCACCGCGCGGTGCGTGCGGCACTGCGCAACCGGGTGGTGCTGCACGCCCGGGTTTACGACATGGATATGGGCGCGCCGAACTAGCCGGTCACGTTTCCGTGCGCCGAGGTGTCGATCTAGTAAGGGACTGGACGACATACGGGAGGCACGCCATGAAACCTCGACTCGCCGGAGTCAGCGACCGCGACGCCGGACTGGGCGCCCGGATCGCCTTCTACTTCACCAGGCGGCGGTTCAAGCAGATGACCGGACGCGAGACCGCCGCGATGCTGGAACCGCTGCGGATGTATGCGCACATCCCTCACCTGCTGCGGGCCTACGGGCGACTGGAGCAGGCCGAGGCGAAACTGGACCTCCTGAGTCCGCGCCAGCGCGCCCTGGCCGAATTGAAGTCGGCGACGACGGCGCATTGTGAGTTCTGCATCGACCTCGGCTCGCAGATCGCGCGGGGGCTGGGATTCACCGACGAGGAGCTGTTGGCGCTCTCGCACCATCGCGACGCTTCGTGTTTCTCGGAGGTCGAGAAACTGATTCTGGACTACGCCGCGACCATCACGCGGACGCCGGTCGAGGTGAGCGACGAGCTCTTCGACGCATTGCGCGCGCACTTCGACACCGCCCAGCTGGTGGCGCTCACCCACGTCGCGACCCTGGGCAACCTGCGTGCGCGGTTCAACCTGGCGCTGGGGATCGGGTCGTCGGGTCTGTCCGACGGCATGGTCTGCGCGCTGCCCGACACCGGCCATGGTTGATGCCGCGGCGCTGGCCGAGCGATTCGAGAACGCCAGGCCACAGTTGGGTGCGATCGCCTACCGGATGCTGGGTTCGGTCGACGACGCCGAGGACGCCGTTCAGGAGGCCTGGCTGCGACTGAGCACCAGCGCGGCCGAGGGCATTGCGAACCTGGACGCTTGGCTCACCACGGTGGTCGCGCGGATCTGCCTGAACATCCTGCGGACCCGCCGAGCCCGTGGTGGCGAGGAGCTGCAGGCGCGGCTGCCGGATCCGCTGGTTGACGCACCGGGTGAAACAGACCCCGAACACCGGGCGATGCTGGCCGACGCGGTGGGCATGGCGCTGTTCGTGGTGCTGGACACGCTGCAGCCGGATGAGCGTCTGGCATTCGTGCTGCACGACGCGTTCGCGGTCCCCTTCGACCAGATCGCACCGATCGTCGACCGATCGCCGGAGGCGACGCGCAAACTGGCCAGCCGCGCGCGGCGGCGGATTCAGGAGGCCAGGCCCGATCCCGACGGTGACCTCGCCGCACAGCGGGATGTGGTCGCCGCGTTCTTCGCCGCCGGCCGCAGCGGCGACTTCGACCGCCTGGTGGCGGTGCTGCACCCCGATGTGGTGCTGCGAGGCGATTTCGGTGCCGCTGCCCCCGGTTTCCGCGCACAGGGCGCAGCCCGGGTGGCCGAGCTGGCTCACGGTTATGCCGGGCCGGAGCGGGAGGTGCGCGCCGCGACCGTCAACGGGGCCGCCGGCGCGGTCATCGTGATCGCGGGCCGGCCAGTCGCGCTGATGGGCTTCGTGGTTCGCGGGCACCGCATCGCCGCGATCGACGTGCTGGCCGATCCGCAGCGCCTGGCCAGGCTCGATCGATAGCCGAGCGGGTCAGCGCGAGGCGGCCTGCAACAGCTCCATCGCGGAACTGCGCGACAGCACCCAGCTGCCCTGGTTGACGAACGTCACGCTCTGGGTGATTGGCGGCGACAGCTTCGGACCCGAGACGGCCACGTCGGCGGTGGCCGAGTTGGGGGCGGCCGGCTGGATGTTCGCCACGCTGAACGACAACGGCAGGTCGCCGTTCTTCGCGGCCTTCTTCAGCTCGTGGTCGGCGATGTGCGCCTCGGTGCCGCCGATACCGCCCTCGACCAGATCACTCTTGTTCGCGAACGGCACGTTGGGGTCGGCAAGGCTGGTGAGGATGCCGGTCAGCTGCGCCGAGGTGGGCAGGCCGGCCGGCGCCGGTGCCGGGTCCTGCGGCAGCGGCGCACCGAAAACGACGGGCTGCACCTGGTATGCGGCGGGGCTGGTGATCGACGTCACCCCGGCGGCTGCGGCGCCGATTGCAGCTACGGCTGCGGCACCGACTGCCAGTGACTTGATGGTCATGCGGATCCCCCTCGAATTCGCGCGGAGCGTGCGGACCTCGCTGTGCCGAACCGCTCGCGTGTGGTGTATTTGCGCATCTTGTGACTGATGTTTCGTTTGGTAGCTTGTTTATGTTACGTCCACGCTGCCGCGGACCCGATTGCACCGGCTGTGACGTGGCTGTGCGCAAGCTATGAATCCGAGGGGCCGAATGTTCGCCAGCAGGTACCCGGGGCACACCAGATTCGCGTTTCGGTCCGGCGTCACGTGTCTGACGACCGGTGCCGGAGCGGTCCTGCTCAAGCCCCCGCACAGCGAAAAGCTGGCACGGTTGACCCCCCAGCAGACGAAGGCGCTGAAATACCTGAACGCCGGACCGGGGTCGGTGACCGAGCTGGCCGAGGGCGCGGCGCCGGCCGACACCCGCGGCATCGAAGCGCTGATCGACCACCTTGCCACCCGCGGCTACCTGACCGTCACGGTGTGCGACGAGGGGACGGATCTCTACTCGATAGTTCCGTTCGGCCAGCCTCCGGCGCGGCCGGCTCCGATGCCGGATGGCTCGATCATGTCCAAATTTTCGGTGCTGCACAGTGATTCGGACAGCTTGGTGCTGGAGAACCCGCTGGGCTGGTGTGATGTTCGCATCCACCAGCCGCGATTGCTCCCGCTGCTCGGCGGGCGCGCCTCGGATTGTCCCGATCTGCCGGCGACGGTCGCCGCACAGTTCGTCGACGACCTGCGCTGGGCCGGCGTGCTGGTAGGCCCTGAGCAGGAGAACTCCTCTTTCGAGGCGCTGAGCTGGTCCGCACCGGATTTGTGGTTTCACCGTCGCAGCACGCTGGGGCAGCGCACGCTCACCTGGGACGACTTCGGCCCGACGAAATGGGCGAAAGGGCGGTTCGCGCAACCGCCGGGGCGCCGACGGGCCTATCCGGGCGAACCGGTCGCACTGCCGGTTCCCGACCTTGCCGCCCGACGCTCGCAGGACCCACCGCTGGCAGCGGTGATCGAAGACCGGGTCACCACAAGGACTTTCGACGACGAGCGACCGATCACCGCCGCGCAGCTGGGCGAGCTGCTCTATCGCACCGCACGGACGCGCGCGACCCAGGCGGTGGACGCGGGCGAAGAATTGTTGTCCCGGCCGTATCCCTCCGGCGGGGGGCTCTATGAACTCGAGGTCTATCCGGTGGTGCGCAGTGTCGCCGGACTGGAACCTGGTGTGTATCACTATGATTCGTTCGACCACGCGCTGCACCGGGTCGCCGCGGCTGATGCGCCGGCCACTTCCCAGCTGATCAGGCCGGCGGCGGCGACGCTGTCCGGTGGCGCGGAACCGCAGGTGCTGCTGGTCATCGCGGCCCGCGGCGGCCGGCTGATGTGGACCTACGAGCAGATCGCCTACGCCACCATCCTCAAGAACGTCGGCGTGCTGATGCAGACGATCTATCTGGCGGCGACCGCCATGGGGCTCGGGGTATGCGCGCAGGGGTTCTCCGACACCGCGGCTTTCACCGCAGCCACCGGAGTCGACGAGCGTCAGGAGTGCAGTGTCGGCAGCATCATCGTCGGCTCCCGAATTCCCTAGTCCTGCGCCAAGACCTCCTCGTCGGTGAGCGCCGCGATGTCGAGGTAGTGGCGGGCGATGAGGGCCAGTCGTTGCGGCGTGCCACGGGCGGCTTCGCGGCTGTCCAGCCGGGCGGCGAATCCTGCGACGGTGCGGGTGGCGAACAGGTCGGTCACCACCGCGTGATCGACGTCCAGCCACTCTCGTACGCGGGCGATGACGGTGGTCGCCAGCACCGAATCGCCCCCCAGTGCGAAGAAGTCATCTTGCACCCCAACCGATTTCGGACCGTCCAGGCCCAGTACCTCGGCAACGATCTCGCTCAGCGCGGCCTCCAGGTCGGTGCGCGGGGCGGTGTCACGTTCGGTGGGTTGCGGCTGCAGGAGCGCGACGACGGCGCGACGGTCCAGTTTGCCGTTGGCCGTCAGCGGAATCCGCTCGAGGACTTCGATGCGGGCCGGAATCATGTAGCTCGGCAACAACTCTGCGACCGCGCCGGCGACATCCCCGTCGATCTCACCCTCCGCGCCTCCTGCCACGGCCGCGACCAGCATGGGTGCGTTGGCGCCGACGAGAGCTGCCACGGCATGGCGAACGCCCGGGACGCCACGCAGCGCGTTCTCCACCTCGCCGAGTTCGACACGGTAGCCGCGGATCTGCACCTGATGGTCGGCGCGCCCGAGGAACTCGACGGTTCCGTCGGGCCAGTACCGTGCCAGGTCACCCGTCCTGTACCAGCGGATACCGTCGTGCTCGACGAACCGTTCCGCGGTGCGTCGCGGATCGTGGCGATAGCCTGCCGCGACGTTCGCACCGCCCACCCAGAGTTCACCCGGAACCCAGTCCAGGCAGTCGCGGCCGGAGGGTGAGACCACCCGGCAGCGGACGTTGCGCAGCGGAACACCGAACGGCACCGTGGACCAGTGAGCCGGCGGTTCACCCGGCACCTCGCAGATGGTGCTGTGGATCGCCGTCTCCGTTGCCCCCCCGAGGCCGGCGAACCGGCAGCCCGGAGCCAGCTTCCGCAACCGGCGGGCCAGCTCGGCTCCTACCCAGTCTCCCCCGAGCAGCACCGCCCGCAGCGAGTCGCCGAGGCCGCTTCCGCCGGCCTCCAGGATCATGTCCAGGATGCCGGGAACGCAGTTGAGGATCGAAACCCGATGCCGGCGAATCACTTCCACCCACATATCGGCGGCTCCCGGCTGCCCGGAGTCGACGACCGCGACAGCCCCGCCGGCGGAGAACATGCCGAAGATGTCGTAGACGGACAGATCGAACTCCAGGGCCGAGACACCCAGCGCCCGATCTCCCGGGCCGACGTCGAACCACTCGTTGAGGGCGTCGATGGTGTTCATCGCGGCGCGGTGCGCAACCTCGACTCCTTTGGGGACGCCGGTCGATCCCGAGGTGAACAGCACATAGGCGATCGCCTCGGGGTCCGGTACCACGATGTCGGGCAACGGTTCCCGATGATGTCGTGCGGCATCGATATCGACACACGCAATGCCCGCACCGAAGTCGCCACCCGGAACACTCAGCGCCGCGACGACATCGGCGCTCTGCAGAATCTTGGCGCGCCTCGCGTCCGGTTGCTCGTAGCCGATCGGCACATAGGTCGCGCCGGCGGCCAGGACGCCGAGCACGGCCAGAACCTGGTCGCGCCCCTTGGGCAGCTGGACCGCGACGGCGTCGCCGACTCGCACCCCGCAGGCGCGCAGCGCACCGGCGACCGCGCGCGAGCTCTGCGACAACTCCGCGTAGCTCCAGGCGCCGGCCGCCTCGCCGAGCCCCCACACCACGGCCGGGTCGTCCGGGTGAGCGTCGGCGTACTCGAAAAAGCCCTGGTGCAAACACCGTCCGGTGACCGGACCGTCAGTGGCGTTGACGGCCGCCCGCACCGTGGCCTGCGCGCAGGGTAGCCGCACTGCGGCCTCGGCCTCCCAGCCTGCCTCGCCCTCGGCCAGGCGTCCGACCGCTGCGATGAACCTGGCGAACATGGCGCCGACCATGCCGGCCGGAAATGCGGACTCCCGGACGTCCCAGTTGATCAACAAACCGCCACGCAGTTCGGTGATCTGGACGTCCAGCAACACCTGGGGGCCCTGCGAGATGATCCACACCGGGTCGCCGAATGTCTGGATGACGGTGTCCGCGAACAGTTCGCCGAGATCGAGCGCGCTGGTGAAGACCACCGGTGCCAACACCGGCTCGCCCCGCCGGCGGCCCAGATCACGCAGCACCTCCAAGCCGGAGTATGAAGCGTGCGAACCACTTTCGTACATGGTGCGCTGTACCGCCCGGGCCCGGTCGGCGACCGACATGTTCTCGCTGACGTCTACCTCGAGCATGATCGACGACGTGAAATCACCGATCACCCGGTCGATGTCGGGGTGCACGGCTTCGCGGTGAAACAGCGGAACGTTGAGGACGAAGCGGTCCTGGGCCGACCACCCGCCGATGGTGTCGGCGAAAACCGCCGCCAGGGCCACGGCAGGGGTGACACCGCGAGTGTGTGCGCCGGAGATCAGCCGGTTCTTGGCGTCCGGCGTCAGCCAGTGGTCGTATCGCGCGGTGCGGTGCGGCGCTTCCCGGTCGCCCGCCGGCGCGGTGGGAAGTTCGGGCGCTCCGGGCATCTCGGGCAGGCGCCGCTGCCACCACTGCCGGTCCCGTTCGCGCGTCGCGTCATTGACTCGGCGTTGTTCGTTCTCGATGCGGTAGCGCTGATAGCTGTAACCGGGAGCCGACGGCGTTTCCCCCCGGTACAGTCCGGCCAGTTCGGAGATCAGCACGCGATAACTCATCGCGTCGCCGGCCAGCATATCGACGTCCAGGTGCAACCGGCTGCGATCCGGATCGTAGCGGGTCAACGTGACGTCGATGACCTGACCATCGTCAATTGCCAACCGCTGATGGGTTTTTCGATCCCGCATCTCCGCCAGCACCGCATCGGCGGTCGACGGCTCCTGACCCCGCAGATCCACCACGGTGAACACCGGGCGACCCGGCCGGGGCAACGTCTGCTGCGTTCCGTCCGGGAGGAATCGGGTGCGCAGCATGGGATGGGAGGTGACGAGGTCGGCGACGGCGCGTTCGAGCCGCACCGCATCGATGGCGCCGCCGTCGAACTCGACATACAGATGGGCCGCGACTCCGCCCAGTTCCTGTTCGTCGGATCGGCCGATCCAGTACGCGTGCTGCATGGGAGCCAGGGGGAACGGCGCCTCGTCGTCGAGCGTGGGTTCTTCCGCTACCGGCGGCATGGCCGGCACCGCCTGTTCGCCGCTGAGCAGGGCGTGCCACGCGCCGACCGTGGGGTTCGCCGCCAACTCGGCGAAGGTCACGCCGGCACCGCGCTTGCGCCAGCCACCGGCCATCGCCATCATGCGGATCGAGTTCAGCCCCAGCTGGATGAGATCGTCGTCATCGGCGACTTCGTCGGCGGAGCAGCCGAGTTGGGCCGCGATAGTGGCCTTGATCTCGTCCCTGCTGATCCACTCGTCGCCGAACACCGTCGATGATCCTTCCTGTGTCACGCCGTGGCTTCCAGTCCGGCAGTAAGCGCGGCCAGGGTGCGCTGCCACAGTTGGATCAGACTGTCGATATCTGCCGGTCCGAACAGCGCCTCACTCCACAGGATGGTGTTGACCAGCTCGTGACCGGCCGCGCTACCGCGCACCAGCAGACTCATGTTCAGGGCAAAACGCAGCGGTAGGTCGGGCTCGGGATCGACTGGCAACGCGTCGATTTCGTGTCCGTCGATCAGAGTCCACGGTGCGTCGGTGACCACCCCGAGGTCGAAGCGGCCCAGGTAGTTGAACAACACCTGCGGTTCCAGCGCGTGTTGCAGCTCCGGGACGCGGTTGACATAGCGAAGCAATCCGTAGTCCAGGCCGTCATACGGAACGGCATCAACGCAGGCGGTCACCGAGTCGAGCAACAGCCGGGCCGATTGGGGATCGGCCTCGAGCCGCTCGATGTCGACCGCGGCCGCACCCACTCCGAGTCGTACGGGGAATGCCGAGGTGAACCACCCGACGGTGTTCGTGGTGTCGGTGTCCAGCAGGGCATCGGCGCGTCCATGGCTGTCCAGGGCGACGAGCGCTCCCGACCCCGGATCCTGCGCCCGCAGGCGTCGCCAGCTCGCCAGCAGAACCGTCACGGCGCACAACAGGATTTCGCGCATCCGGTCGTCGCGGTTGAGGGTCATCACCAGCCGCTCGCTGACGTCGACCGGTGCCACCACGGTCGTGACGCGCAGTGTGGACCAGGTGTCGCGGGTCGGGTCCGGGTGGCGCTCACCGAGGGCGGGATCGGGCTGGCGCAGCTGCGCACTCCAGTACTCGCGCTGGGCGATCACCTCGGGCGCCGCCGCCCGCTCCCACATCAACTCCGACCACCGGCGGTAGGACGTGAACTCCGGCAACGCCTTCGGGGTGGCACCGACGCGCACCGATCGCCAGCCCTCCGAGATGTCGCTGAGCAGAATGTGCCAGGACACCACGTCCACCACCAGGTGGTGGATGGTCAGCAGCAGCATCTGACGATCCGCACCGTCGAACCACACCGCGCGCATCATCTCGCCGGCGCGGGGATCGATCTCCTCGATCGCCCGTCGGGCCGACGTTCTCACCACCGATGCCGCGTCGGTCGCCGCGGACAATGGCACCCGGGAGAGCAGGTCGGCGGCGCGGACCACACCGGGTTCCCGGGTGAGAAGCCGGGGCCCGTCGGGGGTATCGCTCAGGATCGACCGCAGCGATTCGTGCCCATCGAGCACGAGTTGCAGCAACTGCTCTATCGCGGCGTGGTCGACCCCGGTCGGCAGCCGCAGCAGAACCGTGTTGGTGAACCGCCGGTAGTTGCCGTGCTCGTTCACCCAGGACACGATCGGCAGCGGCGGCACTTCACCGTAGTCGGCGTCGGCGGGCGCCGCTTCGGCCTCGTCCGCGGTGTCGACGACGGCGGCAAGCTCGCGAATCGTCGGCGCGGTGAACAGCATTCGCGGGCTGAGCGGCAGCCCGCGCCGCCTGGCCTTGTGCACCAGGCCGATCGCGACGATGCTGTCCAGCCCCAGTTCGAAGAAGTCGTCGTCCAGGTGCGGTGTCACCCCGTTGAACTGTTCGGCGAACAGCTCGCACAGCACGCGTTCGCTGTCGGTGGATGGCGCTTCCGCGCCGCCGGATACCGGAGCGAGTTCGTCGCGCGCCAACTCGTCGAGGGTATGACCGTCAAGCTTGCCGTTGGCATTGACCGGCAGCGTGGGCAGCGCCACGATCCGCGCGGGGACCATGTATGCGGGGAGCCGATCGGCGAGCGCGGCGCGCAGCGCGGCCGGTGGTGGTCCCGTGATGTCCTGCCACACCACGAAACCGACCAGCGTTGCGCCGCCGGCACGCCGCACCACGGACACCGCCGCGTCATGCACGCCCGACTGGGCGCGCAGCGCTCCCTCGATCTCCGCGATCTCCACGCGGTATCCGCGGATCTTGACCTGGGTGTCGCCGCGTCCCAGATAGGCGAGGCCGCCGTGCGGCAGCCGGCGAACCAGGTCGCCGGTCCGGTACATGCGCTGCCCGGGCCGGAACGGATCGGCCACGAAGCGGGCGGCCGTCATCGCCGGCTGGCCGGCGTAGCCGCGGGCCAGCTGGTTACCGGACAGATAGAGCTCGCCCACCACGCCGTGCGGAACGGGGCGCAGGGCCGAATCAAGGACGTAGCAACGGGTTCCGGCGTTTGGCGTGCCGATGGTCGGTGCGGGGTAGTCGCGCACGGCGGCCACCACAGCCTCGACGGTCGTCTCGGTGGGCCCGTAGCAGTTGTACACAGCGCCGGCGGGCAGCGAACACAGTTGCTGCCACAGCACGCTGTTGATCGCTTCGCCGCCCAATGCCAGCACCGCAAGGTGGTGGTCCGGCAGTCCCGCCGCCCGCAACTGCACGAGCATCGAGGGGGTGGTGTCGATCATGTCGATCTGGTATTCGGCCATCGCCTTGACCAGCCGGTCGGCGTCGCGCATCTCCTCCGCGTCGAACAGGTGGATCGCGTGTCCGTCGAGCAGACCCACCATGGGCTGCCACGAGGCGTCGAAGCTCATCGACCAGGCGTGAGCGATGCGCATCGGGCGGCCCAGGCGCTGCATGGCCGGCCGGTAGACGCGGTCGCGGTGGTCGGCGTGGTAGCTCAACAGCGCGGTATGGGTACCGATCACACCTTTCGGCTCGCCGGTGGAGCCGGAGGTGAAAATGACGTAGGCACTGTCCCCGGGACGGCGTCGCGCCGCCGGAGCGACAGCGCGGCGACCCGAGATGTGTTCGGCCACGGCCGGGTCGTCGATTATCAGGGTCGGTAGTCGCGCAGCGACCAGATCGACACTGCCGGTGTCGGTGATCGCCAGCGCCGGGTGCGCTTGCCGCAGCATGGATTCCACCCGCGCGACCGGCAGGGTGACATCCACTGGCAGATAGGCGGCACCGGCGCCCAGCACCCCGAAGACCGCCACGATCGACTGGGCGGAGCGCGGGAGCACCAGCGCAACAACAGATTCCGGGCCTATCCCCCGCTCGCCCAGCTCTCCGGCGAGCCGCGCCGCCGCGGCGTGCAGTTCGGCGTAGCTGTAGCTTTCGCCCGCGCCGGTCGTCAACGCGACCGCCTCGGGGGTGGCGCGTGCCTGCCGCTCGAACGCTTCCCACACCGTGCCCTGCGGTGGCCGAACCACCTCGGCGTGGGACTCCCACCCGGCACGTTCGGCCACGGTCAGAACGTCCAGTGCGTCGGGGGTTCGGTCGCCGATGCCGGGCAGTTGGCGCAGCACCGCGGCCAGGCGCTCGCCGATCTGTGCACCCGAAAGGTGTGGCAGCGCGTCCGGTATCGCCTCCACGACCACGATCAGCTCATCCTCGATCAGGTGTGACACCACGGTCAGCGGATAGTGGGTCAGGCTCTCGCCGGCGACCGGGGCGAAGCGCGCGCCGTCCGGGGTGGTGACCGGGCGGACGGCGTCCTGCAGCGGCGCGTTCTCGAACACGAACAGTGTGTCGAACAGGCTGCCCCGGCCGTGGGCGCGTTGCAGTTCCGACAGGCTTAGGTAGCCGATCCCGCGCAGCACCGACGAATCACGTTGCAGCCGTGCGCATTGCTCGACGACCGGGACGGTGGCGGCCACGGTGTGCACCACCGGAACGGTGTTGATGAACATCCCGACCATCGTCTCGACACCGGACAGCTGCTCGGGGCGGCCGGAGACGACGGTGCCGAAGACCACGTCCCGGCGGTCGGTGAGCCGGCTGAGCACCACGGCCCAAGCGAACAACACCGCCGTATTGAGAGTCAGCCCGTTGCGGCCGGCCCAGTCCCGCAGCGCGGCGGTGTCCTGTGCCCGCAGCCGCAGATCCGACTTCTCCGGGACGCCGGCGGCGACGGTGCTGTCGGCCAGCATCAGCGGGCCGGACACCCCCCGCAGATACGTCGTCCACTCACTGGTGGCCGCCGCCCTGTCTTGCGTTGCGAGCCAGGCGATGTAGTCGCGGTACGGGCGCGCCGCGGGCAAGGCGTCCGGACGGCCTCCCGCCTGGTACACCGCGAGCATCTCGGTGAAGAACACACCGAGTGCCCACCCGTCCATCAGAATGTGGTGGGCGGTGACGATCATCCGCCGCCGGGTCTCACCGGGCACCGTGAGCAACAGCACGCGCAGGGCGGGGCCGCGACTCAGGTCGAAGGGTCGGTGCCGCTCCGAACGGGCTATCGCATCGAATTCCGCCGGCGTGGCGACGCGTTCAGACCACGGCAGCTCCGCGTGGGTGGGCACGATCTGAACCGGCCTGGGCACGTCACGGTCCCAGAACGCGGCGCGCAGGTTGGGGTGGCGCACCAACATCGCGGCCGCGCTGCGGCGCAACAGCTCGACATCCAGCGGTCCGTCGATGTCGACCACGGTCTGCATCGTGTAGATGTCGAGGCGGTCCTCGGCGAGCCGCGACAGCGCGAACAGCCCTTCCTGTAATGGGCTGAGCGCCAGCACATCCTCGATCTGTGGCGGGGAGGTCGTCGTCACGGTCCCCCCGCTACTGCCGCTGCCAGGAGGCGGTCAGCGCGGCCAGGGCGTCAGCGTCCAGACCCGACGCGCTCATCGGCGCGCTCTGCGACACTGGTTCCCCGGCCGGGGAAACCGGCTGCGCCGCCACGGCATTCGTGGCGGCGTCCACCGCGCCGGCCACCTCGGCGATGGTCATGTACTCGAAGACCATCGCCGGAGCCAGGGCAAGTCCCGCGGCGTTGGCACGCGCCGACATCTGCACGGCGATGACACTGTCGCCGCCGAGCGCGAAGAAGTTGTCTTCCCGGTCCACACCGGCGATCTCCAGCAGCTCTTCCAGCAGAGCAATCAACGCGCGCTCGGTTTCCGGCGACCCGTTCGCCACATTGGCCCGCTGAATCTCCCGGGGTGCCGGCGGCGCCGACAGCGCGGCCATGACATCGGTGGGCAGCAGTTCCAGCCCCGAAACCGGCCGGTCCGGCGCCGTCACGAATGCATCCAGTACGGCGCCGAAACCGTCGGCGAGGTGCCGAACCGTCTGCGGCTCATACAGATCGGCGCTGGCCAGGATTCGTACCTCGAGTCCCCCGCCGGGCTGCACACCCACGCTGACGTCGAGGTCGAGCAGCGAGACCTCGAACTCCATGGGGATCGGCACGACCGTTGTTCCGGCGGTCGCGAGTTCACGCGGCGACTGGGCCCAGTCCTCGGTGCGGAAGTGCAGCGAGCACTGGAAGAACGGGTGATTTCGGGCGCTCGAGCGGGGCGGGTTGAGTGCCTCGACCAGCCGGTCGATGGGGAGTTCCTGATGGGACAACGCATCCAGAACGGTGGTGCGGCAACGCTCGAGTGCGGTGCGCAGACTGGGATCGCCCGACAGGTCGTTGCGCAACGCCAGCACGTTGGCGAACGGTCCGTCCACCCCGGCGACCGCCAGGTCGTCACGGGACGCGACCGGTGTGCCGATCGCGATATCAGTTCCTGCGCCGACGCGGTGCAGCAACACCGCGAGTGCGGCTTCGTAGACCATGAACTCGCTGGCGCCCACCTGCTCGGCGAGTTGGGTCAGCTGGGTACGCCGCGCCGCCGGCACCGTGAACGTCACGACCTCGGCTTGGCGGCCCACCACGAGCGGACGCGAGCGGTCGGCCGCCATCGGGATTTCGGCGGGCAGTCCGGCCAGCACCTCGCACCAATGGGCCAACTCGGCCGCCGCCCACTCGCCTGGGGCGTCGAAGGTATCCCGTTGCCACAGCGCATAATCGACGAACTGCAACGGCAGCGGCTCCCACTGCGGCACCCGGCCCGTCGCCCGGGCCTGATAGGCGGTGACGAGGTCTTCGTAGATGAGGCCGAGCGACGTGTGGTCGGTGACGATGTGGTGGATGAGCACGACGAGGACGTGCGTCCGGGGATCGATCACCAGCAGGGTGGGCCGGATCAGCGGACCGGACGTCAGATCGAACAGGTAGCCACGCAGCTCCGCGATTCTCGCTTCGACGTGTTCGGCGCCCACCTCGACGGCCGGCAGGTCCAGCCGCAGCGTGGGGTGCACCGACTGATACGGAATGCCCTCGTGCTCAACGAAAACCGTGCGCAACGCCTCATGCCGCGCCACCACGTCGTTGAGCGCATCGGTCAGTGCGGCGACGTCCAGGGAGCCGGTGAACCGCAGGGTGAGTCCGAGGTTGAAGACGTCGTTCGCGCCTCTCATCCGGTGCTGGAACCACATGGCCAGTTGGGAGTAGGACAACGGTGGCCGTTCCGGCCGAATCGTCGCGACGAGTTCCGGGCGGCCCGACGGGGCTGCCGACAGGTCGAATTCGTCGTCTACGTCGACACTGTCGAGGTCGATGCCGAACGCGGCGCGGAACTGCTCGCCCAGTCGGGTCGCCAGGCCGGCCGGCGTAGGTGCGTCGAAGACGGTGCGAACGCTGCAGTCCACCCCGACCTCGGCACGGATCTGCGCGACGAGGCGGGCCGCCAGCAGCGAGTGGCCGCCCAGATCGAAGAACGAGTCGTCGACGCCGACCCGCTCCAACCCGAAGAGGTGGCCGAAGATCGAGCACACCCGGCGCTCCGTCGCCGTCACCGGTGCCCGGTACCGACGAGCATGCACCGGGGCCGGTGCGGGCAGTGCCCGTTTGTCCAGCTTGCCGTGCACGGTCAGCGGGATCTCGGGGATCACCGCGGCCGCCGTCGGCACCATGTACTGCGGCAGCATGCCGGCGGCATGGGCGTGAATGTCGTTGATTTCCAGCTCTATCCGACGGCCGTCCGGTCCGGTCGCCGGCACCACGTAGGCAACCAGCCGCGACCCCACTTCGGTCTCCTCGGCGAGAACCAGGCAGTGTCCCACCGCCGGATGCGCGGCGATCACGGATTCGACTTCGCCGAGTTCGATCCGGAAGCCGCGCACCTTGACCTGCTCGTCGGCGCGGCCGACGAACTCCAGGTTCCCGGCCAGGTTGCGCCGGACCAGATCCCCGGTCCGGTACAGCCGCATCCCCGGATTGAACGGGTCGGCGACGAACCGTTGCGCGGTCAGACCGGGACGCCCCAGATACCCGCGGGCCAGCTGGGCACCGCCCAGGTACAGCTCGCCGACCACTTCGGCCGGAACCAGCTGCAATTCGCGGTCCAGTACGTAGGCGTAGACATTCTGGTTCGGCACGCCGATGGGCACCACACCCGAACCCTGGTGTCCCTCGACGGGCATGTGCGTGGCGCAGATGACCGCCTCCGTCGGACCGTAGTGGTTGCGCAGGGTGGCATCGAAGTGACCGGCGAACCTGTCGGCCACCTCACCGGGCAGCGCTTCGCCGCCGACCGGCACATGGCGCAACTGCCGCCATTGGCTCGCTTGCGGCAGCAGCAGCAGCGTGCTCAACATCGAGGGCACCATGTGCAGCACGGTGACCCCGTGCCGGCTGATCAGCTCCGCGACATAGGAAACGTCGCTGAAGGCATCGGCTTTCGGCACGACGAGCCGGGCGCCGACGGACAACGGCGCGAAGATCTCCATCACCGACGCGTCGAAACTCACCGAGGAGGTCTGCAGCAATCGGTCGGTGGCGGTCAGGCTCCATTCCTCCAGGAAGCCCGCCATGTGCTCGGCCAGGGCATGATGCGGTACCGCAACGCCTTTGGGTGCTCCGGTGGAACCGGAGGTGTAGATGACATAGGCCAGGTGGCCGGGGCGCAACGGGCGGACCCGGTCGGCGTCGGTCGGCGCGGTGTCCGGCAATGCGGCGGCGGCCTCTTCGGCCGCGGCGAAGTCCTCGTGCCCGATCACCATCGTGGGCGCGGCGTCGGTGAGCAGGTAGTCGATGCGGTCCGGGGGAAATGCCGGGTCGATCGGCAGGTAGGCGGCGCCGGCCTTCAGGACTGCGAGCACGGCGACGACGAAGTCGACCGACGTCGTCATGCGTAGGCCGACGATGTCGTCGGGGCCGATCTCGTTGCCGATCAGCCAGTGCGCCAGGCGATTCGCGCGGGCGTGTACCTGCGCGTAACTGAGCTCGGTGTCCTCGAATACCACGGCCACGGCGTCCGGAGTGGCGGCGGCAGCCGATTCCAGGGCGGCGACCGCCGTGCTCGCCGACCGTTCGACCAGGATTCCATGGGACTGATTCAGCAGGACTTGCCGCTCCGCGCCATCCAGTAGATCCAGCGTGTCGACCCGGCGTCCCGGCGCTCCCAGCGCACTGGTGAGCAGCTCCCGATAGTGCCGCAGCAGTTGACCGACAAGCTCGTCACAGAACACGTCGGTCTGGTATTCGATCTCGGCGGACATCCCCAGCGGGTCGGCCACCACCGCCAGTGCGAGCGGGATCGGTGCGGTCACCGCACCCAGTTCCAGCTGTGCGGTGCTGACGCCCCCGAGTTGGAGCCCGGCGACGCTCTTGCGCATGCTGAAGCCCAGCCGGACCAGTCGATCCAGCCCGTCGTGCCCGGCGCTGCGTTCCGGATTCAGCTCGCGCACAACGCGATCGATCCCGACCGATTGATGGGCGAAGGCTTCCAGACAGGTGTCCCGCACGGCCTCGACCAATGCGGCGAACGTGTCCTCGGGGCGCACGCGGATACGCAACAGCAGGGTGTTCCCGAAGTATCCGATCGCCCCTGCGGCGGCGGCCCGGCGCTCGGTGACCGGAACGGATACCAGGAAATCCGTGGCACCGGTGTAACGGCGGATCAGTGCGCCGTAGGCGGCCAGCAACACCATGAACGGGGTGGCGGCGCATTCCCGGGCGAAATTGTCGAGCCGGGACATGAGGTCCGCGGGCAGTGCTGCGGTCCGGTGTCGCGCCCGGGTGGACGGGTTCGACGCCGGTGGGCCCGGCAGCTCCAGCGGATCGGGCAACGGAGACAAGGTGTCACGCCAAAAGCCGACGTCGGTGTCGTCGCACTGCGGTGAGCCGTCCAGCACCTCGACCGCGATGTACTGCGGCGCCGAACCGGTGAGGGACGAGTTGTACGCCACACTGAGCTCAGTGAAGAAGACGGCCCAGCAGTCGTCGTCCCAGCAGATGTGATGCACCACCAGCAGCAGTACGAATTCGTCCACGGCGGTCCGCGCGAGGGTAATCCGCAGCGGCAGCTCCCGCTCGAGATCGAACGGCCGGCCGAACTCGCTGTGCGCCAGCGCCTCGATGTGCCCGTGGCCCGAGAGATCGGTGCTGTGCCAGGGCACGTCGACGTCGTCCCGGAATACCTGATACGGCTCACCCTCGGCGTCCACACCATAGGTGGTGCGCAAGCTGGCATGCCGAGCAACGACATCAGCGAAGGCCGCCCGCAGACGCGTCTCGTCCACCGAGCCGGTCAGGCGATAGGCGACGCAGATGTTCAGCGTGGCATCGGCGGGATTCATGGCCTGCACGAACCACATTCGGCGTTGTCCCGGGGACAGAACGCAGCGCTCTCCGGCCGAGATGGCCGGCCGGTCGGCCGATTCTGTTGCAGCCAGGCCACTTTCGGCGATCCGCTGCCGCAGCAGCTCGCGTCGGCGTTGCTGCACAGTCTGGGCGTCGGGGGCCATGGTCGGTTTCACTCCTGAGATCGTCTTACGCGGCGCGCGCCCGTGGGCTGCGGTCGGATTCGAGGCGGCTGCCGCGCACGTAAGAGGCGCCATGGCAGCAGGCGACGATGCGCACAGACGTCCTCCTCCGTTCGGGTGTTCCGCCTCGACCCACGTCCAGCAGCTTATGTTAGCCTTCGCTAAGTTGAAGCCTCTATGCGGGCAGTCCCGCGCCAGGTGCCGGTGCAGGAGGGAACGTGCCAGAAGCGGAAGCGCTGAATCTTCTGCACCGTCGCGCGACGCCGGAGCACGACGGCACCCCGGGCATCTTCACGCTGCGTGCGCTGGACCTGGACCGCGACCTCGAAGCGCTGCACTCCTGGATGAACGACCCCGAGGTGGCGCGGTACTGGAAGAAGGCATGGCCGCGCGAGCAGGTGGCGGCTTACCTGCGCGAACAGCAACTCAGCACGCATTCGACCCCGTATGTGGGCGAGCTGAACGGCGTCCCGATGAGCTACTGGGAGCTCTACCGCGCCGACCTCGACCCGGTTGCCCAGTACTACGACGCCCGCGAACACGACGCCGGCGTGCACCTGCTGCTCGGTCCGGCCGAGTGCCGGGGACGGCGCCTGGCGGCGGATCTGTTGCGCGTGGTCTCCGGCTGGCAGCTGGATGCGGACCCGCGCGCCACCCGGGTGATCGGTGAACCGGATGCCGCCAATGAGCGCCTGATCCGGGTCGCCGCATTGGCGGGCTTCCGCCACGTCATGGACATCGACCTGCCCCAGAAGCGGGCGGCGCTGCTGATACGTCCGCGCGACGAGCCCCGAGGCGCATCTGGACGAGCGAATCCTGAGGTCAGCGGCGGTACCCGAGTCCGCGGCGCCCGATAGGTTATGTTAGCCTTCGCTTAGTTTGAAGAGGAGAGGTAGAGCTGCATGCCGCGCACGCTGGGTTGGATCAGGCAGTTTCACCAACCTGATTCGCCCGAGAGCCCGACACTGCTGATCTTCCCGCATGCCGGCGCCGGCGCCTCGGCCTACCGCTCCTTCTCCAAGGCGCTGAGCAGGCATTTCCGCGTCCTGGTCTTCCAATACCCGGGCCGTCAGGACCGCGCCGCCGAACCGCCGCTGACTTCGCTGCCGGAGATCGCGGCGGGCGCCTTCGAAGAATTCGTGACGTCGGAGCACCGCGGCAGCGGTCCCGTGGTGGCCTTCGGGCACAGCATGGGCGGCTGGGTCGCATTCGAGTTCGTTCGGATCGCCGAATCCCGGGGCATCGACGTGCGAGAACTCTATGTCTCCGCTGCCGTCGCACCGGGTAACGCCGTCACCAAGCCACCGCATCCGACCGACGACGAGTCGATCCTCAACCACCTCACGGCGCTGGAAGGCACCAACTCCGCCGTCTTCGGCAACCGCGATCTGATGCGGCTGGCGCTTCCCGTCATCAAGGCCGACTATTGCGCCTGCGATGCGTACACCTGCTCGGACGACGTCACGATCTCGGCGCACATCCACGCGCTCGGCGGTGACCAGGACCCCATCGTCACGCTCGGCGATCTCTACGGGTGGGGCAAGCACACCGGCAGTGCCGAAGTGACGATGTTCGACGGCGGGCACTTCTTCATCAACGATCACGTCGAGGCCGTCGCCGAACTGCTGGCCGGCTGCGCACAGCCGGAGCAGACGCAGTGACCGATCCGGTCGTGGTGGCCGGGCTGGCTGTCGAGACCCCGGGTGGCATCGACACCCCGGCCGCCCTGTGGCAGGCACTGTGCGACCAGCGGGAGTTGCTCTCCCCGTTTCCGCGTGACCGCGGCTGGCCCGTCGAAGATCTGCTGTCGCTGTCCGGGACGGACGGCTGGGGCCGGGTCCCCGACTCCGGTGGATTCCTCTCCGGCGCAGCACAATTCGACCCCCCGTTCTTCGGCATCACCCACCGCGAGGCACTGGTGATGCACCCGCAGCAGCGGGTTGCAATGCGGGTCGCGTGGCGGGCGCTGGAGAACGCCGGCATCAACCCCGGCTCGGTCGAAGGGGAGTTCGGCGGATGCTACGTCGGCATGTCCATGACCGAATACGGCACCCGGACCGCCGTCGCCGACGACTACAGCGGGCACCGCGCCGTGGGCATGGGCCAACTCGGTGGGGCCGGCCGCATTTCGCACGGCCTGGGCCTTACCGGGCCGTCCATGTGCATCGACTCCGCCTGCGGATCCTCGCTGACGGCACTGCAGCTGGCCGTCAACGCGATCGCCATGGACGAGTGTGACTGGGCGCTGGCCGGCGCCGTGTGCGTACTCGGTTCGCCGGCAGCGTTTTTCGAGTTCGCCAAGCTGCACGCGCTGTCCGACGACGGCCATTGCCGCGCCTACTCCGAGGACGCCACCGGTACCGTCTGGGGTGAAGGCGCGGGAATGCTGCTGCTGGAACGGGAATCGCGCGCCCGGCAACTCGGCCACCGCATCTACGGACGCATTCTGGCCGCCCGCACCAACCACAACGGCAAAGGCAAACCGATCCTGGTCCCCCGGGTGCACGCCCAGGAACAGGTGGTGCGCAAGACGCTGGATGCCGCCGGCATCGATCCCGCGGACGTGGGCATGATCGAAGGGCACGGCACCGCAACGCTTGCCGGTGACCCGGTGGAATTGCTCGCGCTGTTCAAGACGTACGGCGCGGCCGGATCCGAGGCGCTGCTGGGCTCGATCAAGTCCAACGCCGGGCACGCCCAAGCGGCAGCGGGAATTCTCGGACTGATCAAAGTCCTGCTCGCCGGACAATATGGCTTCATTCCCCCAACGCTGTTCTCGGACAACCCGTCCAGGAAGGTGGACTGGGACCTGACCGGCATCCGGCTGGCCACCAAGCTGTCCGAATGGCAACCCACAGACGGGGTTCGCTACGGCGCCGTGTCGTCGTTCGGGGCCGGCGGCGCCAACGCCCACGCGATCGTCGCGATGACCGCGGAGAGCGACGCGTGAGCGGCTACCGGCTGCCGAACGGCACCATCCCCGTGCTGCTGTCCTCGGATACGCCCGACCTCATACCGGTCGACGCCGCCGCCCTGCTCGCCTACCTGGGGGATCACCCCGAGACCACCGCAGACATGATCGCGGACATGCTTTTTCGCACCCGGATCGCCCGCAAGCACCGCGTTCTGGCGACGGTGCGTGACCGCGGCGAATTGGTCGGGGCGCTGCACTCGATCGTCGACGGCAGCGAGCACCGCCTGGTCATGCGTGGCGATACGGCCGCGACGGCCCGCCGCTACGCGTATGTCTTTCCGGGACAAGGCAGCCAACGGCCCGGCATGGGCAGGCGGTGTTACGAGGCCATTCCGGCGTTCCGGGCCGAGGTCGAGCGTTGCGCACAGGCTTTCGCCGACGCGACCGGAACGTCCCCGCTGAGCTACCTGCTCGACGACCAGTTCGCGGGAGACGACGACGCGAGCACAGTCCAACCCGCGTTGTTCACCCAGATGGCGGGGCTGGCGGCGATGTGGCGATCATTCGGCGTCGCGCCCACCATCACCGTCGGGCACAGCCAGGGCGAGATCGCCGCTGCCTATGTGTCCGGCCTGATCACCCTGACCGACGCCGTCCAGGTGATCGCGTTGCGGGCACGCGCCGCCGACGAGTTCACCGCCGGTGACTACGCGATGGCGGTGCTGGCCGCCGACCGCGAGACGTGTGAGGACCTGCTGGCCCGCTGCCCCGGCTGGGCGCAGCTCTCGGTGGTCAATTCACCTGGCATGCATGGCATTTCGGGCGACCGAGCAGCCGTGCAGAGCATCGTGGACACCTGCACCGCCCGCGGCGTCTTCGCCCGGTTGATCCGCGTTCAGTATCCGGCGCATACCGGTCTGATCAACGACCTCCAGGAACAGTTGCGTGCCGGTACCCGTCGCGAGCTGTCCAGCCTGACATTCACCGACAGCGACATCGCCTGCGTCGGCGCCACGCTCGGCGGTCCGATCGCACCGGACCAGTCCGCCGACCAGTACTGGTTCTGGAACCTGCGCAACACCGTTCGCTTCGACAAGGCGATCGCGGCCGCGCAGTCGTTCGACATCGACGTCTACGTCGAACTCGCCGAACATCCGACATTGCAACTGGCGATCCAGGAGAACCTGGCGGCCGCTGACGCTGAGCGCACGGTAGTCGGCACGTCGACGCGCACCGACACCGATCTCAACGAGCTCACCCGCAATGTGCTCCGGTGTGCGCTGCACGACCTGAACTACTCCTGGGACGGCCTCGCCATCCAGTCCGACGGCCCTCCCCCGTTGCCGCTGCGCGATTTCCCCAACACGCCCATGAACGAGATCACGCTCTGGATGCCCTACGAACAGGGCCTGTCCCCGGCAGCACACAGGGCGCCCGTCGCCGCCCCGGTTGCCACCCCGCCGGCACCCGATCGGCGACGACTGCTCGCCGAACAGTGGGTGCGGCTGTCCCGGCGCTCTCTGGTGCCGCCGCGAACCATCGGCATCATCGACCACACCGGGGCGGCCGCGGACCTCGCCGCCACGCTGACCGTCGCCGCCGGTGACGTAGGGGCCACGGCGCGGGTGCTCAGTGCCGACCAGATACGCACCGCCGCAGCAGATCTCGATACCTGCGTCGTCCTTCTTCCGGCCACGCCGCGACGTGACGCGGCCGGATCGGTGGACGCAGTGGCGGACTTCTTCACCCAACGTGGATGGTGGCCGGGCGCGGTGGAGGGAATCACCGACTACTGGCTGGTGACCGTGGGCGGCGAGACGGTGCTGGCCGGCGATCCGCCACCCGATCCGGCACACGCGGGGGCCAGCGCCGGGTTCCGCTGCGTGGGCGCCGCACACCCGGGCACCCGATTCCGCCACCTCGATATCCCGGACGCAGCTCCCGCCGGCCCGGCAGACGCGGTGGCGATCCTCGCCGCGCTGCATACCGCGCAGGAATCCGAACTCGCGTTGCGCGGTGGCGCCCTCTACGCCAAGCGGGTGGTGGACGTAGACGCGAACCCGACCGGCACCGCCGAACCCGGCCACGTCCTCATCGTCGGCGGCACCGGCAAGCTCGGACTCGAATTCTGCGACCACCTCGCCCGCCGGGGTGCCCGCGCGATCACCCTGCTGAACCGGTGCGGCGAAACCGCCGCTGTGACACAGCGATTGCAGGGCATCCGGGCGGCCACCGGCACCGAGATCCGGGTCGCCGCATGCGACCTCCACGACGCCGCGGCGGTGACGGCGCTCGCAACCTCCGCCACGCCTGCGGATCTGATCATCCATGCCGCGGTGGAGTATTCGGGCATCGAGCTACCGGACATCACCGCCGCGGCGGTCGACCATGCGCTGCAGGCCAAAGTGGTGGGCATCGCCCGGATACTCGACACATTCCCCCGCACGGCGGACTGCCGCGTGGTGCTGTGCTCCTCGATCTCCGCGTCGGTCGGCGGGCGCGGCCTGGCTCTGTACGCGGCAGGCAATCGCATGCTCGACGCCATGGCGCACCAGCTGCGGGCCGAGGGGCTGAATTGCGTTTCGGTGCAGTGGGGTCACTGGGCGGTCCATCTCGAAGAATCCGGATCGTCGATGCTGGCCGGCCTGGGAGTGGTGCCGATGCACCCAGCCGACGCGCTCGCGGTGGACGTGACGGGGTTGCGGGACAACATGATCATCGCCGCGTTCGAGCTGGATCGTGCACGATCGGTGCTGGACGCCTGCGGCCGCGGTTCGCTGCTGTCGCAACTGAATTCGGCCGCGCCCCGCACGGCCGAACCGCCCCCGCGGGACCGGGAGATCACGTCCGGGCTGTCGCACCGGTTGGTGAGCCTGTTGGCGCAAGCCATCGGGGCCGACAGCGTCGAGGCGATCGACACCGGTATCCCGATGGTGGCGATTGGCTTGGACTCGTTGCAGGCACTGGAATTCCGGCGGCGCGTCAAGATGGAGCTGAATCACGACCTGGAGGTCGCCGACCTGCTGGGCGGGGCGTCGATCGCGGAAGTCCTGGCCAAGCTGGACGCTTAGCCGACCGCCTCACGCAGGCTTCGCGGGCGCATGTCGGCCCAGTTACGTTCCACGTAGTCGAGGCACTGCGCGCGGGTTGCCTCGCCGAGGACGACCCGCCAGCCCGCGGGAACTCGCACGGCGACCGGCCACAAGCTGTGCTGATCCTCGGCATTGACCACCACCGAGAACAGCCCGGCGGCGTCGTCAAACGGGCTGGTATGCACCAGCACCACTTCTCCCGATCGGCGAATTGGCGGCGGCGCCACCCGCACCGAGCACCCGGTCGGACAGCAGCCCCAGGCAACTGAGATTCGGGAAGCCCGGACCTTCATTCAGTCCGGACAGATTGGGCAGCAACAACCTCGGGGTGACACCGGCCACGGCCAGGTCCGGACCGATCGACTCCTCGATCCGCTCGCCCGTCAATGGGCCGCCCAACTCCAGCTCCAGCAGATCGACGGCGTCCTGACTCAGCAGCGGCAGGAACCAGAGCGCGTCGGCGCCCGAACCGTCGATGACAAGGTCGAAATCATGCACGGTTTCCTGCATTTCACCGCAGTGGTCGGTCTGCAGCGTGATCCAGATGCGCTCGTGGCGGTCGACGACCTTCGCCACCCGGCCGCGCAGATGCTTGATCCGCTCGTCGGCGAGCAGGAATTCCTGCACGCGGGCCGAGAACACGCCACGGTCGGTGCGGGCTATGCAGTCGCGGCGTTCGGCCAGCGTCAAACTGCGCCAGTGGGTGGGATCGGAGAACAGCGAGTTCTCGAAGAATCCCTCACCGCGGGTGAACAGGGTGGCCTGGGGTGAGATCGCCGTGATCGTCGAAACACGGTGATGGAAGAGCTCATTGAGCATCGACGCGGCGGTCTCTCCACCACCGATCACCGCCACGTTCTCGGCGACGATCCGGTTGTGTCGCGACGTCCGCTCCCAGAACTGGGCGATGGACAACATCCGCGGATCGCCCGACAGGATGGACCGCTGCGGCTGACCCGGCCCGGTGATCATCACCGCATCCGCCGCCAGTGTCGCGTCGCGGGTGCGCAAATTCCAGCGCGGTCCCTGCACCGACATCTGAATCAGTTCGCCCCGAACGACTTTCAGGCCGACCATCTCGGCGACCCAACGCAGATACCGCGCCCAGGTGTCGTGCGTGGGAGCGGGCCGGCCGCGGTCCACCCAACCGACGAATTGATCGATCGCAACCAGATACGCCTGCCAGCTCCAGCGCATCATCCGCTCGTCGACCTCGGTGTCGCGCCCCGGCACGAGCGACGAGCGGTACGGGAAGCCGACGTCTTTCTCGGGGCTGGTTCCCAGCCGCTGCCGGCCGTCGGTCCAACCACCGCCGGCCACCCAGTTGGCCGCGACGCCGGAGCGCTCCAGGGCGACGATGTCGGGTGTTTCGACGCCCATCTCGCGCAGCACCGCCGCTTTGGCGGCCACGGCGACGGCTTTTGCGCCGGCCCCGACGATCGCGAGCGTTTCACCCATCGAGCACCCACCGCGACTCTGAGGCACGGTGACGGCGTCGCCCGCCTGCCAGTGCGCCGGCGAATGATGCGCCGCCCACAACCCCACCTCCCGGCTTAGCTCAGCCTGTCCTAACTTTGTGTACGCTACCCTATATTCGCGGGCCATACACCCCCGCCCCAAGGGAGCTGTCGACTTGTCTTCTGACTCTGGTCCGCATGACGGGTTCGTGCCGTTTCCGCCGGACCGGTCCGCCGCCTACCGCGCCGCCGGCTACTGGTCCGGTCGCAGCCTCGGGGCGCTGCTGAGCGAAGCGGCGGCGCGCTGGCCCGACCGGCCGGCGGTGGTCGATGCCACCGGCAGCCACACCTACGCCGAACTGGACGCACTCGCCGATGAGGCCGCCGCCGGGTTCGCCGCGCTTCCCCTTGGCCCCGGCGACCGCGTGCTGGTGCAGCTACCCAATTCCCGCCGCTTCGCCGTCGCGTTGTTCGGATTGCTTCGTGCCGGCGCCATTCCGGTGATGTGCCTGCCCGGCCACCGGCTGGCGGAGCTGACTCACTTCGCCCGGATCAGTGGGGCGGTCGGAGCGGTCATCACCGACATCACCGCCGGATTCGACTACCGGCAGCTGGCGGAGCAGCTGATCGCCGCATGTCCGGGACTGCGACACGTCGTCGTCGACGGGGACCCCGGTCCATTCCTGCCGTGGTCGGTCCTGTGCGGCCGGCCCGGCCGGAGCGCGCCGGAACCGCTGGTCGACACCGCATCCCCGGCGCTGCTGCTGGTGTCGGGTGGCACCACCGGCCTGCCGAAGCTGATTCCCCGAACGCACGACGACTACGTCTACAACGCCACCGCCAGCGCGCAACTGTGCGAACTGACCAGCGCCGACACCTACCTGGCCGTGCTGCCGGCGGCGCACAACTTCCCGCTGGCCTGCCCCGGCATCCTGGGCGCGATCACCGTCGGAGCGACGGTGGTTTTCGGTGACGATCCCAGCCCGGAAGCCGCTTTCGCCGCCATCGAGCGCCACCGCGTCACGGTAACCGCGCTGGTTCCCGCACTGGCCAAGTTGTGGGCGCAGGCCTGTGATTGGGAGCCGGTGACGCCGAAGACGTTGCGGCTGTTGCAGATCGGCGGGTCGAAGCTGGAACCTGAGGACGCTCGCCAGGTCCGCCAGGCGCTGTGCCCGGGACTGCAGCAGGTGTTCGGCATGGCAGAAGGACTACTGAACTACACCCGGCTGGACGACCCGCCGGAGATCCTCGAGCACACCCAGGGCCGGCCGCTCAGCCCCGCCGACGAAGTGCGCATCGTCGATGCGGCCGGTGCAGTGGTGCCGACGGGCGGCGAGGGTGAACTGCTGGTGCGCGGGCCCTACACGATCAACGGCTACTTCCGCGCCGAGCGCGACAACGCACGCAGCTTCGACCCCGAGGGCTTCTACCGCAGCGGAGATCTGGTTCGGCTGCGCCAGGACGGCTACCTCGTGGTCACCGGCCGGATCAAAGACGTCATCTGCCGATGCGGCGAGACCATCGGCGCGCAGGACATCGAAGAGCAACTGCTGACCCACCCCGATGTCTGGTCGGTGGCGGCGGTCCCGCTGCCCGATCCTGATCTTGGCGAAAGAATCTGTGCGGCAGTTGTTTTCAGCGGAACGCCGGCGACATTGGCGGAGTTGAACAGCCATCTGGACCGGCGCGGGCTGGCCAGCCACGCCCGCTTGGACCAACTCGTCGCGTTCGCGGCACTACCCACCACCGCAATCGGCAAGATCGACAAGAAGGCCATCGTCGCCCGGCTCACGCCGTCATAGCCCTGCACTGCTCAGACCCCGCCCGCCGTTGAGCGAAGCGGGCCCCGTGGGGTACCTTCTAGAAATCGTCGATAGCAGACGGTAGTGTTCTCTAAGTTTACTGGCGGAGGGGAAGGGAACATGCGCGTGATTCCCGGTCTGTTCGGCTATCTGACTGTTATTTCCCTTGCGCTGATGCTGGTGATGGCCACCATTGCCTCGCTGTACGTCAGACGACTGCGCGTTCGGCAGTCCACTCAGCTGAGCGAAGAGCTGGGCAGCTCGACAGCCGTCATCCGAAAACTGCGGAAACGCGAACCCATGTCGGCCGAGGAGTTGGCATACGCCAGACAGATCGTCGCCGACCGCAGTTCGCCGATGGCCCTGGCCATCCCGGGGATGATCTTTATGCTCGGGTGCTTCTACGTCTTCGGCAGCCTCGAACATCTGCACGGAGCCAGACCCTCCGAGCGGACATTTCTCGGAGTGATCCCGATGCTGACCTCCACCAACCTCGCGCTTCGCATGCTCAGCAGCAGGAGACTGAAAAGACCGCTGCGGACGGCGGTGCCGGCCTGATGGCGACCCGCCGGGCTGTGTTGCAGCGCGCCTGGATGCCGTTGGTCGCCGTCGTCGTGGTCGGTGCCGGCCTGATTGGCATGTGGAAGGTGCACCAGTTCTCCGAGCCCGCCCCCGTCCCCACCGTCAACGGGCCGCAGGCACCCCCGGACTTCAACCCCAAACAGCTCACCTATGAGTTGTTCGGCTCCGTCGGGGACGGGGGGATGCTCGTCTACGCGGACGTCGACGGGCATCCGCATCGGGTCGACATCACGACGTTGCCGTGGTCACACACCGAAACGACCACGCTCACCGTGGTTTCGGGCAGCATCTCGGCGCAGGTTCACGGCGGTCAGCTCGGCTGCCGGATCCGGGTGGATGGTGTGGTCCGCAACGAGCAGTCCGATGACCATCAGGACGCCCATGTCTTCTGCATTGTGAAGTCCGCATGAGCGAGCACCGGCGCAAACGTCCGTTCTTCCCGAGAATGGTTCGCGCCCTTGCTATCCCGATCATCGTCTGCTGGGCGCTGATCGCCGTGACAACGAACACCTTTGTGCCGCAGGTAGAGAAGGTGGCCGAGGAGCTCGCCGGACCGATGGTCCCGCATTACGCCCCGTCGCAGCGGGCGTTGCTGCATATCGGGGAGAAGTTCCACGAATCCAACTCGACCAACTTGACCATGGTCGTGTTCGAAGCCGACCGGCTGCTGGGCGACCAGGACCATCACTACTACGACGATCTGATGCTTCGGCTCAAGCGCGACACCGCACACGTGCAATACGTGATGGATCTGTGGGGCAAGCCGTTCACGGCGGCGGGAGCGCAAAGCGTCGATGGCAAGTGCACCTACGTGTTGCTCCGGCTGGCCGGCGACATCGGCCAGATACAAGCCAATGCGTCGGTCAATGCCGTTCGGGACATCATCAAGAAGGACCCGCCGCCACCCGGGCTCAAGGTGTACGTCAGCGGCGCGGCTCCGCTCGCGTCGGACACGCTGAGCATCGCGAACGCAAGCCTGAACAACGTCACCATCGTGACGATCTTCCTGATCCTGGCGATGCTGCTGCTGGTCTACCGCCGCTTCTCCACCCTGCTGGTGCCTCTGGCCGGCGTGTTGATCGAGATGCTGGTCGCTAAGGGTGTGATCTCGACCCTCGGCCACTTCGGCTACATCGAACTCTCGTCGTTCGCCGTGAACATCGTGATCGCGCTGACTCTGGGGGCGGGGACTGACTACGGCATCTTCTTGCTCGGCCGGTATCACGAGGCACGACAGGCGGGCGAAAGCAGGGAAGACGCGTACTACATCGCTTACAAGGGTGTCGCGCCCATCGTCATCGGCTCGGGGCTGACCATCGCGGGCGCTTGCTACTGCCTGACTTTTGCCCGGCTCAACTACTTCCACACGATGGGGCCGGCGGTTGCCATCAGCATGCTGTTCACCATCGCGATGGCGATGACGCTCGGGCCGGCCATTTTGACCGTGGGCAGCCTGTTCGGTCTCTTCGATCCGAAATCGAAGGCAAAGGCCACCCTGTATCGCCGGATCGGGGCGAGCGTGGTGCGTTGGCCGGTGCCGATCCTGGCGGCCAGTTCCGCCATCGTCATGATCGGGGCGGTCTTTGTGCCGACCTACCGGCAGAATTACGACGACCGTCAGTACCAGCCGGCCGATGCACCCGCCAACCTCGGCTTTGCGGCGGCAGACCGGCACTTCCCCAAAAGCAAGCTGTTCTCCGAGATGTTGATGATCGAGACGGATCATGACATGCGAAACTCGGCCGATTTCATCTCGCTGGACCGGGTGGCCCGAAGTCTCATCCGACTGCCGGGAGTCGCGATGGTGCAAAGCATCACCAGGCCCATGGGCCGGCCGCTGGAACATGCCAAGATTCCCTATCTGTTCACCACTCAGGGCAGCGGGAGCGGTCAACAGCTCCCGTTCAGCATGCAGCAGAACGCCAACACCGACGAACAAGCCCAGATCCAAACTCACTCTGTCGCGGTGTTGCGCAAGGAGATTGACTTCTTCCAGCAGATGTCGGACCAGCTGCATCAGACAGCGCTCACCGTGGCGGATCTGCAACAGATCACCGACCAGATGAATTCGCAGATCTCCAATCTCGACGATTTCTTCCGGCCGATCAAGAGTTACTTCTATTGGGAACGCCACTGTTTCGACATCCCCGTCTGCTGGGCGTTCAGATCGGTGTTCGACGCGCTCGACAACATCGACAAGCTGGCCGAAGACATCAACGCCGCCAAAGCCTCCATCGAGGCGATCGACAGGATCGTGCCGCAGATCATCACTCAGCTCAAACTGACCGCCGATGACACCGAGGCGTTGGCCGCGCTCCTGGTCAAGTCCTACGGATCCGCAGACCTGCAGGCGATGCAGACGGATCAGACGTTCAACGACTCGGTCAACGTGGGCCTGGATTTCGACGCCGCCCGCAGTGACGACTTTTTCTATATACCCCGGGAAGGTTTCGACAACGAAGACGTCAAGACCGGCATAAAGCTGCTGATGTCACCGGACGGCAAGGCCGCGCGGTTCATCGTCACCCACGAGGGGAATGCCATGGGCCCCGAAGGGGTGGAACACGTCGACCAGTTCCCCGGCGCCATCACCACCATCCTCAAAGAGACCTCGCTGGCCGGCGCGCGGGTTTATATCGGCGGTTCGGGATCCAACGACAAGGACATCAAGGCCTACGCCGCCAACGACCTACTCATCGCGGCGATCGCCGCTTTCGTGCTGATCTTCTTGATCATGATGGTGATTACGCGAAGTTTGTTCGCCGCCATGGTTATTCCCGCCACGGTGGCATTCTCCTACGCCGGCGCGTTCGGGCTTTCCGTGCTCTTCTGGCAGCATCTCATCGGCCTGCACCTGCATTGGCTGATTTTGCCGCTGACGTTCATCATCCTGGTGGCGGTGGGTTCTGACTACAACCTGCTGTTGATCGCGCGGGTCAAGGACGAAGTGCACGCCGGGATAAACACCGGTCTCATCCGTGCGCTCGGCAGCACCGGTGGTGTCGTCACGTCCGCGGGGCTGGTGTTCGCATTCACCATGCTGGCGATGCTGAGCAGCGACCTGCGCACCATCGGTCAGATGGGCTCCACGGTGTGCATCGGCCTGCTGCTCGACACGCTGATCGTGCGTTCGTTCGTCGTGCCCTGCCTCATCAGGATTCTCGGGCCGTGGTTCTGGTGGCCGACGCTGGTGCGTTCCCGCCCGTTGCGGCCCGGGCGGCAGAGCGTCAGCTGAGTTTTGGGATTCTCGCTAACGATTCAGGCTCGAGGAGAATTGTTTCTCGGACTATAGGCCGAGCCTCAGGAGAGTCATAGACTTAATTCATGAGGCAAGGATTGCTGCGTGATTTGGTATTGATGGCGGCGTGGGCGATCGGACTGTTACTCGCCGTGTGGGTGGTTCCAGGGTCCTCTTTGTCGGCGGGTGCGTTCATTCTCGCGGTAGCTCTGTTTTCCGTGGGACAGGCGGCACTGTCGGTGTGGATCCTGAAGCTGCCACAGAGATATGCGTCGCTGGTGCTGGGAGGCACCGGCCTGGCGTTGACCGTGACCGCCATGTGGCTCGCCTCGGTATTCACCCGCGGCCTGGATCTGCGTGGTGTGGAGTCGTGGGTCGCCGCCACGGTCGTGGTGTGGCTGGTGACCACAATCGGAGCAATCATCTGGCCGGTGTTTGTCCGCGACCAAGTCGGTTCGATCTGACCAGAGCGAGACCAACCCAGTTCCGGGGAAAGCCGGTTCTCACCCTGCGCACAACGGGCAAATTACTTCTCGCTGGCGTTTACCCCCTGAAGTAAAATCAAGTTCATCAGACGCGACTACCGCGGATTGGGGTGATGATGGGAGACACGCATCGAGACCCGTCAGACCGGTATAGGACGACACAACCGCGTGCGGGTTTAACGCTCAAAGACAATTTATTGTGGCCCGGGTTAATTCTTTTTGCCGTAGCCGTCGCCGGGCTCATTTGTACTGTGGCTCTGGCGGCCTATGGCCATCAGGACTGGGTTATGACTACCGTCGTGATTTCCGCGCTTGCCACGCTTGCCGGAGCACTGTGGTTCGTGGTGGAGCTTCGCTACGTGACGCACATAGAAAAGCGGTGGACGAGTCACCACTGACATTCCGCGCTCGTCGATCCTTCGCCTCGATCCACGGATGAACTGTGCGCCGGAGTGTGTAGATACCGAAAGTTCCTGTCCCGCATGGCATGAGGGAACTTACCGGCACCGCACCAGATCTACGCCATCGCTGGCCCGCTCTACTACGGGCAAGGGATCGGGACGGGAATGAAGCTGCCGCCAGTTGGCCAGCACAACCCCGGCGGAAGCGGCGGCGGAGGAACGTACCCTTGGGTGGGTTCTCTGGGCGGCGGGTTGGGGCCGTCCCAGATGTTTTGCGCGACATTGCCCTTCCCGTAATCGACCAACCACCATTCGTGGCAGATGTTGTTGTCCCAGATCACCGGGTTCACTCGGATGTTTCCAGTGGGAACCGGCGGATCGCCTGGGCACCAGGTGAATGGGCCGTCGGTGCCGTCTCCCCATTGTTTGGCGTGGGCGGTGCCGGCGGACAGTGCCACACCGGCAAAAGCTACGCCGATTGGCAGCAACACAGCCGCGAAGACTCTCTTGATGTCCATCTGAGCTCCCTTCTGCAGGGGAAAACCGTTCACCCCATGGTCAGGTGACTTGCAGGAGGAAGCGTGCCACGCACAGCTTGCACAATTCTTGCGATCCAGGGCCGCCGACAAACCCCGGACGCAGTACTGGCCGGCATCGGGGTGGCCGTTGCGCGGCGCACGAAACTGAACCTTGCCGACCCGGAGGCGGCTGTCACGCGGGATACCGGCAAAACCTGCCATTGACGAATGTCACCATTTGCGATTGACTCAGTCGCATGACCGACGCCGTTGCGGCACGCCGGGTCACTACGTCGCCCACAGCGATCGCGGTGAGCACCGTCATGGCGCGACCGATCACTACACCGGCGTCGGTGCACCGGGCGCTCGCCCACGGCACCGTATCGCGACCGAACAGCACTGCGACAGAGGCGGTTTGATGTTGGGACCATTGGACAGGCTGCTCGGCGGAAAACACCCGAGCCGGCAGGCGAAGGCGGTGGTCACCGGCGCGGGCAGCGGCATCGGCGCGGCCTTCGCCGTCGAGCTCGGCCGCCGCGGCGGCCGCGTGGTGTGCAGCGACATCGATCTGGCCGCGGCCCGGCAGACTGTCGACGAGCTCACCGCACGGGGCACCGAAGCCATCGCGGTGCGCTGCGACGTCTCCGAGGCCGACGACGTCCGGGCATTGGCCGACCAGGCGCAGGAGTGGTTCGGCACGGCACCGACACTGGTGATCAACAACGCCGGCGTCGGCGCCGGCGGCGAGCCGATCGGCGATATCCCGCTGGATAATTGGGTGCGGACGCTCGGGGTGAACCTGTGGGGACCGATCCACGGCTGTCATGTCTTCACACCCATCCTGCGCGAGTCGGGGCCGGCAGCACGAGGAATCATCAACGTGGCCTCGGCGGCGGCATTCGGGGCCGCGCCAGGCATGGCCGCCTACAACGTCAGCAAGGCCGGCGTCCTCTCGCTCTCGGAGACGCTGGCAGCCGAATTATCCGGCACCGGAATACATGTCACCGTGCTGTGCCCGACCTTCGTCAAGACCAATATCGTCGAATCAGGTCTGCAGGCCGGGCGCATCAGCGAGGAGTCCAGTGCGCTGGCCAGCAAAGTGATGCGCTGGACCGGGTTCTCCGCCGCGAAGGTCGCCCGAATCTGCCTGGACGCCAACGATCGCGGCGATCTCTACTGCATGCCCCAGCTCGAAGCCAAGTTCGGCTGGAACGTCAAACGCCTTGCCCCGGGCGCATATACGCGCGCGGTCGGTCTGGTATCGCGGGTGACCAGGTAATTCAAACACCCGTCCACCTGAAAGGAGGGGGCTGGTGGCCATCGAAATGGAAGCCATGCTCGCCAAGATCAAGGATCGGCAGTGGGCACTCGCAGACATCGACTGGGAGGCGCCGGGAGCCGAAACCATCCGGCCCGAATTCCGGCCCAAGCTCAAGGCTTTCATGGCCGACCTGTGCTGGATCGAGAACATCGGCGCCCGGGGGTTCGCGGCACTGGCCAAGAAGGCGCCCAACCCGACCATCGCCGAGATCTACCGGTACTTCCATGCCGAGGAGCAGCGGCACGCGAATGCCGAACTGGCGCTGATGAAGCGCTGGGGCATGCTGGACGAGGGTGAGATCCCCGAGCCCAACGTCAACATCCGGATGGCCATCGAATGGCTGGACACCTTCGCCGACGACATGCCGCTGTCGGTGCTGGGCACGGTGATTCCGATGCTGGAAGTGGCGCTGGACGGGGCGTTGCTGAAGTTCCTCCTGGACTCGGTGGAGGACCCGGTCTGCCACCAGGTGTTCGAGAAGATCAACAACGACGAATCACGGCACATCGCAGTCGACTTCGAGGTGCTGGAAATGATCGGCCACGCCACCGCACGCCGGTTGGCCATCGAGCTGGTCGGGCGCTTCGCCTCACCGGGTCTGATCATCGGGATGGTCATGTACGTCCCGCTGCTCAACCGGGTGCGCAATGAGATGGCCGGCATGGGAATGGAGCCCGAACGACTGTTCAACGCCGTCAACCGTTTCAGGCAGCTCGGCGAACGGGGCGAACGTACCCGGCGCGTGCCGACCTACAAACTGCTCAAGCGGCATGCCTCGTGGGTGGTCAACCCCCGGCACCCCTACCAGCTGCTGGCCAATTCCATGGTGTGGCTCTCGGACTACTACCCCAAGCCGCTGCTGAAGCCCATGCCGAGCTGGTCGCGGGAACTCACCCACGAGCCGGCGGCCTGACGATGGCGGACATCCACTCCACACTCATCATCGGCGCCGGGTTCACCGGGCTCGGGGCGGCGATCCGGCTGGCCGAAGCCGGCCTGAACAAACCAGGGGACGTGATCATCCTGGAGCGCTCCGACCGGGTCGGCGGTACCTGGCGCGACACGCAGTATCCGGGCGCCAGCTGCGACGTCCCGTCGCTGCTGTACTCGTACTCGTTCGTCAAGAACCCGAAGTGGTCGCGCACCTACTCCCCCGCCCCGGAGATCTATCGGCACATCGAGGAGATGGCGAACAGGTTCGGCATCCGCCGTCATATCCGGTTCGGTCACGAGGTGACGGGTCTGAGATTCGACGAGAAGGCTGGCGTGTGGACCGCAACGACCAAGAATCGCAAGCGGTTTCGGGCGCGCACCGTCGTGCTGGCCTCCGGGCCGCTGTCGGACGCCAGCTTCCCGGACATCCGTGGGCTGGACAGCTACCAGGGGCACAAGATCCACAGTGCCCGGTGGGATTCCGAATACGACTTCGCCGGCAAGCGGGTTGCCGTCATCGGCACCGGCGCCAGCGCGATCCAGATCATCCCCGAACTGGTGAAGCAGGCTGGATTCGTCAAAGTCTTCCAGCGCACGCCCGGCTGGGTGCTGCCGCGGCTGGATGTCGCCACGCCACCGGCGGTGCAGGCACTGTTCGCGAAAGTTCCCGCCACCCAGCAACTTGCCCGGCAACTGCTGTTCTGGGGTCACGAAGCCACCGCGACGGCGATGGTGTGGAACACCCCGCTGACCTCGGTGGTGGCCCGGCTGGGCCAGGCCCATATCCGCGCCCAGGTGAAAGATCCCTGGTTGCGCCGGCAACTGACGCCCGACTTCGCGCCCGGATGCAAACGGATGCTGATCTCCAGCGACTATTACCCGGCGCTGCAGCGCGAGAACTGCAAGCTGATCGACTGGCCGATCGCGACGCTGAGCCCGGTCGGGATCCGCACCAGCGACGGCATCGAACACCACCTGGACTGCATCGTCTTCGCCACCGGTTACGACGTCCACCTCACCGGGCCCCCGTTCGAGGTCACCGGCCTCGGCGGTCGCTCGCTGAGCGACGAATGGGCCCGTGGCGCACAGGCTTACAAGAGCATCAACGCGCACGGGTACCCCAACCTGTTCTTCATGACCGGACCCAACTCAGGCCCCGGCCACAACTCCCTGCTCGTGTACATCGAAGGCCAGCTCGACTACGCGGTGCGCGGTATCACCACCATCCTCGACAAGGACCTGTGTTACCTCGATGTGCGCGAAGACGTCCAGCGCCGGCACAACCAGGACATCCAGCGCCGGCTGACCCGGACGACGTGGATGTCCGGCTGTTCGAGTTGGTATCTGACCAAGGACGGGTACAACGGTTCCATGTATCCGGGGACCGCCACCCAGTATCTTCGCCAGATGGGCGACTTCCGATATCGGCATTACGACGCGGTCACCCGCGTCGGCGCATGACCTCCCCCCGGCCAGAACCCGGCACGATTGCCAGCGTGCTGTACAACGTGCGGCGGGCGCCGCACCGCGTGCGGCGCCAGTCACGCGATTTCGTCGAAACGGCTGTGACACAGCTCTTCGACGCCGCGGTGCGACACCCACACGGCGCCGCGGCGTCCGGCGAGTACCGGATCGAGGAACTCGCCCGGCTGGCCGGGACCACGACACGCAACATCCGCGTCTACCGGGACCGCGGCCTGCTACCGCCCCCGCTGCGGGTCGGGCGGATCGCACTGTTCAACGACACGCACCTGACCCGGCTGCGCCTGATCACCTCGATGCTCGATCGCGGCTACAACATCGCTCACGTCCGGGAGATGCTCAGCGCGTGGGAGGAAGGCAAGAATCTGGGCGACGTCCTGGGCCTGGAAACCGCGATCGTGGGCACCTGGACCACCGAGAAACCCCAGACGATGTCGCTGCCGCAGGCCCGCCAACTCGTCGACGACGCAACCGCTTTCGACCGGCTGGTGGCACTGCAGGTCATCCGCGTCGACGGTGAGCAGGCCACCGTCACCCGGCCCAAGCTCATCGAGGCGTTCAACGAAGTCCGCGGTTACGGCGTGAGCATCGACAAGCTGATCGACCTGCACGAGCAGATCCTGCCCAAGGTCGACGAGATCAGCGACCTGCTGGTCCGCGCCGGTTTCGAGCACGTGGCGAATCGGATCAAACCCGGCGAGGCGCTGCCGGCGGACGCAGAGGTCGCCGAACTGATCACCATGCTGGTCCGCTTCCGCACCCAGGCGGTGGCGACCGTCACCGCGACCCTTGCGTCGTCGATCGAGTCGAACATCGAGACACTGGTCAGCCGCCTGCTATCGGAGTATCTCGAGCGTTCGGCCGAGTCCGACGTCAGTGCCCGCTGAGCGTCAGCGTCCCCTCGGTGCGGAGCACGCGGGCGGCGGTGATCCGCTCAGCCTTGCGCGCCTCCCGGTCCAGATAGCGCTGCTTGGATTCCTCGAACTTCTCCGAGGCCTGCTCGAGTTCCTTGATCAACAGCGCGAGATCGTCACGCATCCGCTCCGCTTCGCCGGTGAAATCTTCGCGTTCGAAGATCCGCCACTTCCGCAGCACCGGCATCACCACCTCGTCGAGGTGGATGCGCGGGTCGTAGACCCCGCCGACGGCGATCACCACCGCCTTGCGCCGGAACTCCGGCACGGTGTACCCGGGCATTTTGAAGTTGCGCAAGATTTTGTGCACCGACTTCATCGCCTGGTTGGGCGCGATGTCCAGACCGGCCGCGCTGACATCGCGGTAGAAGATCATGTGCAGGTTCTCGTCCGCTGACACCCGGGCCAGCAACTGGTTGGCGATGCTGTCGTCGCAGGCTTTTCCGGTGTTTCGGTGTGAGACGCGGGTAGCCAGTTCCTGAAACGAGACATACATGACCGAGTCGAACAGGCTTTCCGCGAACATGTCGCCCTGCTGGTTCTGGCCGGGGCTGAAGCCGCGGGTGATCTGCTCCATCCGCAGCTTTTCCAGTTCGACGGGGTCGACCGCGCGGGTCACCACCAGGTAGTCGCGCAGCGCCGTGCTGTGCCGGTTCTCCTCGGCGGTCCACCGGTTGACCCACTGCCCCCAAGCGCCGTCCAGGCTGAAGTTCATGGAGATCTCGCGGTGATACGACGGCAGGTTGTCCTCGGTCAGCAGGTTCTGCACCATCGCCACCTGGGCCACATCGGAGAGCCGGCTCTGCCCCGGCTCCCAGTCCTGACCGTCGAGGGCGTAGTAGTTCTTGCCGTCCGACCACGGGATGTAGTCGTGCGGGTTCCATTCCTTGAACATCGACAGGTGCCGGTTGAGCAGACGCTCGGCGACGGGTTCAAGTTCTTGCAGCAGTTGCAGATTCGTCAGTTCTTTGGGCACAGACATCTCCTGGGTTACTTGGTCGGCACCAGCAGGCCGAGGTTGCCGTCATGGCGGGGGTACAACACGTGACCGCGACCGGTTTCCCGGTCGGTGTAGAACAGCAGTGGCAAGCTGTGTTCGCAGGCGCGGCGTACTGCATCGGATTCGCTCAATGTCGGTGTGGCACGGGAATTCACGATCAGCGGCAGCTGTGGTCCCGGTATGCCCGGTGACCATGCCCACCCCGGTGGGAATACATGCCACTGGCGGGCCAGGCGCAATCCCGACGGTCCGGCCCGGTAGACCAGTGCGTCCTCACCGGTCTCCGCGTCGGTGAACAGGTGCGCGTCGTAGTCCATACCGTCCATCACGGCCACCGCCTGCAGCGGCGTGGTGCGTTGCAGTGCAACGTTTTTGCGGCGGGTGATGACGGCATCGTCACCCACCGTCAGGATCCGGCGCGCTGGATCGGGCCATGGGCGGGGCTGCCACGGCGCAAGCATCCGGCCGATATGACGGTCAAGTCTTTCCAGCGCCGGCGAGAGATCGTCGATGCCGGCGGTGACGGCGGCGACGCGCGCCGGGAGTTCGCCGACCGACAGGTTCACCTGCATCACCATTGGACCGCGGCCACAAGTTCCCGTCTTGAGGCGTACCCGAGCGCCCCCGGTGATCTCGTGGGAGGCCAGAACCTCACCGACCGCCTGCGCCACCCGATCGGCCTGGACGGCGGTCACCGGGCCACACGATGTCACGTCGACATCGGGGAATTCCCGCACCACCTCGAGTGCCTTCACGCCCTAGCGACCCTTTCTGTCCATTCCGCGATATCGAACGCCGCGCAGTGAAGCTTCGCTGGCGAACGGCCGCGTCAGATAGAGCCGAAAGTCCCACCGGGAGTGCCTAAAGTCCCGAACGAATGCAGGGGTATGAATTCCCGTGGCCGACATCACAGTGCGCCGTACCCGGGGGGTGCGAGCCTTAAATGTGACTTTCCACCAGATAAGGCGCCAGTGTCGACAACTTCTCGCACGTCTCCTCGAATTCCCGCTCGGGATTTGAGGCTTCGATGATGCCGGCTCCGGCCCGCAACCAGGTGCGGCCGTCGTGTTCGTAGGCCGCTCGCAACGCCAATGCGGCATCGAGCGCACCGTCCGCCGAAAACTTCACCACCGCACCGGAATACAGGCCGCGCGGACCTTCGTCGAGACGCAGGATGGCTTCGACACCATCCGCTTTGGGAATTCCCGAGGCGGTCACCGCGGGGAAGAGGGTTTCCAGCGCCACCATCCGGTCGCTCGTCGGGTTCAACTGCCCGGTGATGGTGGATCCGAGGTGCTGCACACTCCCGCGCTCGCGCACCGCCATGAAGTCGGTGACCGACGCAGTTCCGGGCGCCGCGATCTCGGTCACCTCCTGCAGCGAAGTCCGAACCGAGATAGCGTGTTCCACAATCTCTTTGGAGTCTGATTGCAGGTCGTCGCGAGCCTGCTTGTCCGGCACCGCACCGCGCCCCAACGCGCGAGTGCCGGCCAGTGGCTCGGTGATCACCACGCCGTCGGCCCGGACCGAGGTGACCAGTTCCGGGCTGTAACCCAGCGCGCGAATACCACCGAGCCGCAACAAGAATGACCGCACCGGTGTGTTGTGCCGCCGGCCGAGCCGATAGGTGGCCGGGAAGTCAAGCGGGAACGGCACTTCCAGGCAGCGAGACAGGATCACCTTGTGATAGCTGCCCGCGGCGATTTCGCTCACGGCCACCGCCACCCGGTTGCGGTAGCCGGACGGATCCGTAGACAGGTCGATCGCACGGGAGCGTCGTAAGTCGCGTAGTCCCCCGGTGAGCAGCCCCTCCACCGCTTCCCGCTCCCGGGTGCCGCCGCCGAACAGCCGGACGTCGTCGGCGGTGACCGCGATGCGCAGCCGGGGCCAGAAAACCCGGGCCAGCGGGGTGCGCGGCGCCAGCCGCGCCTGCAGGCCATAGCGGTAGACCCCGAATTCGAAGGCGACCCAGCCGAAAGCCTCATCGGTCTCCAGCAACAGCCGGTCAACCGCTTCCCCGAGCACGGCGCCGGGGCGCCCCGTCCATTGTTGCCGGCGGGTAACGCCATCGCGGATGACCCGAAGTTCGTCGCTGTCGAGCTCCACCATCGCCTGCACACCCGCGGCCAGCACCCACTGGCCGTCGTGTTCGTAGAGCAGGTACTCCTCGCCGAGCGGCTCGACCAGCACCGCGGCCAATTCGGCGGCGAGGTCGGCGGGTTCGACGTCAGCAGGAAGAGGCAGACACAGCGACGCCCCGATGACAGAGCCTGTCTGCACGCCGGTGTCCGTCACGTAAGTAAATGTAGCCTAACCTATTACCCGGCGCGCGACCCCCGGCACATTTCGCCATGAGGACAGTTCGGGCCTCATAGCGAACTAACATCCGACGCATATCCGGCAGCGATCGGCCGCCCGGCCCCTTCGTGACGTGTTCGTGCTGGCAGCGGCCCCGAATCGGCCGGCACCGACTGGCGCGTCCGACGGTTGGCGCACACCAAACGTTTCCCGATCGTTTACCTCACGTCCGCCGGCGCGACGAGTCAACAACCCCCCGCGCTCCTAGCATCTCAACGGAAAACCGCGGGGGGATTCACCCTCCACCGCGGCCGTCACCACTGGGGAGGACCGTCCATGTTCGTCATCCGAATGACTGACGGTGAAGAGATCAAAGGCGACGTCGAGAACTTGACGTTCAACGAGGAGACCGGGGTGCTGACGGTATGCACCGTCGACGGGTTTGAAGAGACCACCACCCACTACTCGCCCGCCGCATGGCTGTCGGTAACGCACCGCAAGCGCGACATCGATGTCAAGTCGTCGCGCCTGTCCTCTGTTCGCTGACGCGACACGAATTCTCCCAGCGAATTAACAGGTAATTGGTACCTAGTCCACACAAATAGGGCCCAAAACGCGTTAGCCAGCGCACTTACGCTTTCCGCTCGTTACGCCGGTGTTTCGGTAGTCGCAACGCCAGGAAAACTGTCCCCAAAACAGCTGTTAGACGCAGATTCTGAGTGGCGACCGGTCAACGGCCCAAGCTAAGTTCGCTGCGTTGTCTGGATGTTCGTGGTCGCCAAGACGGTCAGTACTTCCTTCGAATCGCCGCAGGATGCTCGAGAGGTGCTCAATGCTGCACGAGTTCTGGGAAAACTTCACCCACAACCTGTTCAAGCCTTTGCTGCTGTTCTTCTACTTCGGTTTTCTGATTCCGATCCTCAAGGTGCGGTTCGAGTTTCCCTACGTGATCTACCAGGGCCTGACCATGTACCTGCTGCTGGCCATCGGCTGGCACGGTGGCGAGGAACTCGCCAAGATCAACGCCTCCAGCATCGGCGTCATCGTGGGCTTCATGGTGCTCGGGTTCGTCCTGAACTTCGCAATCGGCGGGCTGGCCTACCTGCTGCTGAGCAGGCTCAGCACCATGCGCGCGGTCGATAAGGCCACCGTCGCGGGCTACTACGGGTCGGACTCGGCCGGTACCTTCGCCACCTGCGTCGCCGTGCTGACCGCCGTCAACATCGCCTTCAACGCCTACATGCCGGTGATGCTGGCGGTCATGGAGATTCCGGGCTGCCTGGTCGCCCTGTACCTGGTTGCCCGCCTGCGGCACCGCGGCCTGGACGCGGCGGGCTACATGCCTGACGAGGCCGGCTACACCCCGCCGGTGCGGGCCTCGATCGGCCCCGGCACGCCCGCCAAGCCGGCACCCGGCCAGAGCCTGGACGCCGAAGCGCTGCGCGCGATCGAGCTCGAGCGCGAACTGTCGATGGAGAAGCTGGACCATCCGGACTGGGAGCCGGACCAGACGCCGCCCGCACCCCGGGGCAAGCGGATGCCGATCTTCTCCCGCGAACTCTTCCAGGAGGTCTTCCTCAACCCCGGGCTGGTGCTGCTGATCGGTGGCATCGTCATCGGCCTGGTCAGTGGTCTGCAGGGGCAGAAGGTCGTCGCCGACGACGACCGGTTCTTCGTCCTGGCCTTCCAGGGCGTGCTGTGCCTGTTCCTGCTCGAGATGGGCATGACGGCGTCGCGCAAGCTGAAGGACCTGCGATCGGCCGGGCCCGGCTTCATCCTCTTCGGCCTGCTGGTGCCCAATCTCTTTGCCACCATTGGGATTGCGGTCGCCTGCAGCTACGCCGCCCTCACCCACTCCGACTTCAAGCCCGGCACCTATGTGCTGTTCGCCGTCCTGTGCGGCGCGGCCTCGTACATCGCCGTCCCCGCGGTGCAGCGGCTGGCGATCCCGGAAGCCAGTCCGACGCTGCCCCTGGCCGCGTCCCTGGGCCTGACGTTCTCCTACAACGTGACGATCGGGATTCCGCTCTACATCGAGATCGCCCGCGTCTTCGAGCAGTGGTTCGGCGTCTGATCGACGTCAGCCCAGCAGGGTGCGCACGACCGCGTCGGCAAGCAGCCGGCCCCGGTCGCTGAGGACCAGGTGGTCGCCGTCAGACTCCAGCAACCCGTCGGCGACCACCTCCTCGGCGCGCTCCCGTTCGGCGGCACTCAGCCGGGCCAGCGGCAAGCCCTGGCGCAGCCGGATCTGCAGCAACACCTCCTCGGTGTGCAGCGCGTCTGCACCCAACTGCTCGAAGCCGGCCACCGGTAGCGCACCTTCGGCAAGTTTGGACCCATACGTGTTGGGGTGCTTCACATTCCACCATCGGACGTTCCCCATATAGCTGTGCGCGCCGGGTCCGGCGCCCCACCACTCGCCGCGGTCCCAATACCCTAGATTGTGCCGACACTCACCGCCGGCCCGAGCCCAGTTGGACACCTCGTACCAGCCCAGCCCGGCCGCGGAGAGCCGTTCGTCGACCAACTCGTAGCGGCGCGCCAGCACGTCGTCGTCCGGCGGCTCGAGTTCACCGCTGCGGACCCGCCTGGCCATCGCGGTGCCTTCCTCGACCACCAGTGCATACGCCGATACGTGGTCCACACCCGTCTCCACCGCCGCGTCGACCGAGCGCAGCAGGTCGTCGTCGGTTTCGCCGGGCGTGCCGTACATCAGGTCCAGGCTGACGTGCTCGAAACCCAGCGCCAGCGCCTCCCGGGCGGCCGCTGCCGAGCGGTTGGGCGTGTGCACCCGGTCCAACACTCCCAGCACCTGCGGCACCACCGACTGCATGCCCAGCGACACGCGGGTGTAGCCGGCCTCCCGAATCTCCTCGAAGAACTCCGGCCACGTCGACTCGGGATTGGCCTCGGTCGTGATCTCGGCGTTCGGCGCGAGGGCGAAGTGGTCACGCACCATATCCAGCAACGTCGTCAGGCGGGCGCCGCCCAGCAACGAGGGAGTGCCGCCACCGACGAATACCGTGTCCACCGACGGACCGGCAAGCCGCTCGGCGGCCAGTTCCAGCTCGGTGCGCAGGGCCGCGAGCCAGGCATCCGGGTTGACACCGCCGAGCTCCGCCGGGGTGTAGGTGTTGAAGTCGCAGTAGCCGCACCGGGTGATGCAGAACGGGACGTGGACGTAGAGACCGAACGGTCGTCCGGGGGTGGACTGGATGGCCGGCAATTCCGCCGGCGCCTCGGCTGGGGCCATGCCAAATCTTGGCACGGGTGCCCGGCGGGACTCGTTTCCCAGGCTTTTCCCGGGTTTTGTTTACCGAATCACCCAGCTTCGGGCGGTAGTTTTAATCACCGTGAGAAGAAATTTGACCTGCTAGCGCGGGTGGTATGCATCCATGGCAGAATGGCACCCGTGATCGCCGCCAATTCGAACCTGCGTGTAGCGCTGGTGGCGCGGCGGCATATCGACCTCAAGCGTGTCTGCAGCTGTTGCTGTCTGCCTTGATGTCGTAGACCCAGCCCACCCGTACCACCTGCTGGCTGCCGGATCTGCGCCGCCGGAATCAACGGTGAGCTGCGCGTGTTCCAGTCGGCATGTCCGCGAAGGAGTTACCCGAATGACCACAGCACGCCCCGCAAAGGCGCCCCGCAACGAGGGTCAGTGGGCACTGGGCAATCGCGAGCCGCTGAACCCCAACGAGGAGATGAAGAAAGCGGGCGCGCCGCTCGAGGTGCGCGAGCGCATCGAGAACATCTACGCCAAAGGCGGATTCGACAGCATCGACAAGAGCGACCTGCGCGGGCGCTTCCGCTGGTGGGGCCTCTACACCCAGCGCGAGCAGGGCTACGACGGCTCGTTCACCGGCGACGACAACGCGGATCTGCTGGAGGCCAAGTACTTCATGATGCGGGTGCGCTGCGATGGAGGCGCGATCTCGGCGGCCGCCCTGCGCACGCTGGGTGAGATCTCGACCGAGTTCGCGCGCGATACCGCCGACATCTCCGACAGGGAGAACATCCAGTACCACTGGATTGAGGTGGAGAACGTCCCGGAGATCTGGCGGCGCCTGGACGAGGTCGGCCTGCAGACCACGGAGGCGTGTGGCGACTGCCCCCGTGTGGTGCTGGGTTCGCCGCTGGCCGGCGAGTCGCTCGACGAGGTGATCGACCCGACCTGGGCACTCGACGAGATCGTGCGCCGCTACATCGGCAAGCCCGAGTACGCCGACCTGCCCCGCAAGTACAAGACCGCCATCTCGGGGCTGCAAGATGTCGCGCACGAGATCAACGACATCGCGTTCATCGGCGTCAACCATCCCGAGCACGGACCGGGCCTGGACCTGTGGGTCGGCGGTGGGCTTTCCACCAACCCGATGCTGGCGCAGCGGCTCGGTGTGTGGGTTCCGCTGCAGGAAGTGCCCGAGGTCTGGGAGGCCGTGACGTCGATCTTCCGGGATTACGGCTACCGGCGACTGCGAGCCAAGGCGCGGCTGAAGTTCCTGGTCAAGGACTGGGGTGTCGAAAAGTTCCGCCAGGTTCTCGAGACCGAGTACCTCAAGCGCCCGTTGATCGACGGCCCGGCGCCCGCTCCGCTTGCGCACCCGATCGACCATGTCGGCGTGCAACGCACGAAGAACGGACTCAACGCCATCGGGGCGTCCCCGATCGCCGGGCGTGTCTCCGGCACCATCCTGACCGCGATCGCCGAACTCGCCGAGCAGGCCGGCTCCGACCGGATCCGCTTCACCCCCTATCAGAAGCTGGTCATTCTCGACATCCCCGACGACAAGGTCGATCAGACGGTTGCGGGGCTGGAAGCCCTTGGCCTGCAGGTGCGACCGTCGCAGTGGCGCCGGAACCTGATGGCGTGCAGCGGAATCGAGTACTGCAAGTTGTCGTTCGCCGAAACCCGCGTGCGCGCACAGTCTTTGGTGCCCGAGCTGGAACGGCGACTGGAAGACATCAACTCCAGCCTCGATGTGCCGATCACCGTCAACATCAACGGCTGCCCCAACTCGTGCGCCCGGATCCAGATCGCCGACATCGGCTTCAAGGGGCAGATGGTCGACGACGGGGAAGGCGGCTCGGTCGAGGGATTCCAGGTGCACCTGGGTGGCGGCCTGGGCCTGGACAGTGGATTCGGGCGAAAACTGCGTCAGCACAAGGTCACCAGCGAGGAGCTGGGCGACTACATCGACCGGGTGACCCGCAACTTCCTCAAGCACCGCACCGAGGGTGAGCGCTTCGCGCAGTGGGCCGTCCGGGCCGAGGAGGACGACTTGCGATGAGTGAAGCGACCACATTGACCGAAGAGGAACTTCGCGACCTGGCGGCGCGCGGCGCAGCCGAGCTCGCCGGCGCCAACGCCACCGAACTGTTGCAGTGGACCGAAAAGCACTTCGGCGGTGTCAACGGACCCCGCGGCTGGGCGACGTGCAACTACGTGGTGGCCTCCAACATGCAGGACGCGGTGTTGGTGGACATGGCGGCCAAGGTGCGACCGGGTGTCCCGGTGCTGTTCCTGGACACGGGATATCACTTCGTGGAAACCATCGGCACCCGTGACGCGATCGAATCCGTCTACGACATCCGCGTCGTCAACGTCAACCCCGAGCACACGGTCGCCGAGCAGGACAAGCTGCTGGGCAAGGACCTGTTCGCCCGCGACCCCGGCGAGTGCTGCCGGTTGCGCAAGGTGGTTCCACTCGGCAAGGCGCTGCGCGGCTACTCGGCGTGGGTGACGGGCATCCGCCGGGTCGAGGCGCCGACCCGCGCCAACGCCCCGCTGATCAGCTTCGACGAGGCGTTCAAGCTGGTGAAGATCAACCCGCTGGCGGCCTGGTCGGATCAGGACATGCAGAACTACATCGACGAGCATGACGTGTTGGTCAATCCCCTTGTCTACGAAGGGTATCCGTCAATCGGTTGCGCTCCGTGCACCGCCAAGCCGGTCGAGGGCGCAGACCCGCGCAGTGGCCGGTGGCAGGGGTTGTCGAAGACCGAATGCGGTCTGCACGCGTCGTGACCTCTCTCGTGCTGACCGCGCACGGTAGCGCGGACCCTCGTTCGGCGGCCAACACCCGGGCCGTCGCACGCCAGGTGGCGCGGCTGCGGCCCGCCCTGGATGTGCGGGTCGCCTTCTGTGAGCACAACTCGCCGAGTCTGATCGACGTGCTCACCGAGTGCCCGGGCGAAGCCGTCGTCACTCCCCTGCTGCTGGCCGACGCTTACCATGCGCGCGTGGACATCCCGGCACAGATCGCCGATTGCTCCGTCGGTGACCGAGTCCGTCAGGCCCGCGTCCTGGGTGAGGATGATCGGCTGATCTCGGTGGCCCGCCGGCGGGTCATGGAGTCAGGGTTCTCCCGACTCGACGACAACTTGGGCGTGCTCGTGGTGGCCATCGGGTCGTCGAACCCGGCGGCCAATGCCCGTACCGCCGAGGTCGCGCCCCGCCTGGCAGCCGGAACCCGTTGGGCCGCAGTCACAACCGCGTTCGCAACGCATCGGGAGCCCTCGCTGGCCGAATCGGTGCAACGGCTGCTCGACCAGGGCGCAGCCCGGGTGGTCATCGCCCCCTGGTTCCTGGCGCCGGGTCGCATACCGGACCGGGTGCAGCGCTTCGCGGACGAGGCCGGGGTCGGTATGGCCGCGCCGCTGGGGGCGCATCCGTTGGTGGCCGAGACGGTGCTGGACCGCTTCGATCAGGCCGCTTCGGAGCGCGCCGCCGCGTAATTTGCCTCAGCCGCGGCCCCGACTCACTGAGTCTGCACGGGTGGCGACAAAGTTCGAGTACACCGCGCCCTGACCGCAGGCTCGATGAGGCACGGCCGCGTCTGCGCGGCCCCGACTCACTGAGTCGGCACGTGTGGCGACAAAGTTCGAGTACACCGCGCCCTGACCGCAGGCTCGATGAGGCACGGCCGCGTCTGCGCGGCCCCGACTCACTGAGTCTGCACGTGTGGCGACAAAGTTCGAGTACACCCCGCCCTGACCGCAGGCTCGATGAGGCACGACCCCATCGGTGTGATGCGCGCGCGACCGGGTACCCGCGCACCCATGACGGCTATGCCTCCAGACCCCAATCCGGCTCAAGTACCGGGCCTCGAGCCCGGCGGCGGTGTCCCGCCCGGCTCGACGCCGCCCGACTCGGCGCAGACCTCAGGAGTGTCCGCTCAACAGCCACGCCCGAAACGGATCCTCACCCCGATGGTGCTGACCGGAATCGTCGCGGTGATCCTGTTCGCGGTGCTGTTCGCCGGTGTCGCCGTGTGGATGCTGGCGGGCCTGCCTTAACCGGCTCCACCGCCGATCACGCGGTGGTGAGCGTCGACTCCACCTGCACCTCATCGGCGATCGGCGGCACCCGGGTGGCGCGCACGTACACCTCGTCGCCCTCCTTGAGCGCCAGCGCCTCGGCGTCACCGCGGGTGATCTGGGCGGTGAACGGCCCACCGGAGGCGGCGCTGGTCAATTCGACGCGGACCTCGAATCCGAGTGTCACCACCCGGTCGACGGTGGCGCGTACGACGCCGATCGACTCCGCCGTGCCGTCGCCGCCGGCCACCGCCATTTCCGGATTGCGGCCCACCCGGATGTCGTGCGGGCGCACCAGTGCTCCGTTGAGCGCCGACACCGCGCCCAGGAAGGACATCACGAACGCGTTCTGGGGAGCGTCGTAGACCTCGGTCGGAGAACCGATCTGCTCGATGCGGCCCTTGTTGAGCACGGCGATCCGGTCGGCGACGTCCAGCGCCTCGGCCTGGTCGTGGGTGACCAGCACGGTGGTGACGTGCACCTCGTCGTGCAGACGCCGCAACCAGGACCGCAGGTCCTCGCGCACCTTGGCGTCCAGGGCGCCGAACGGCTCGTCGAGCAGCAGCACCTCCGGGTCGACGGCCAGCGCCCGGGCCAGCGCCATGCGCTGACGCTGACCGCCGGACAGCTGGTTGGGATAGCGGTTCTGAAAACCGCTGAGCCCCACCACTTCCAGCAGATGGTCCACTTTCTCGTTGATCTCCGCCTTGGGACGTTTGCGGATCTTCAACCCGAAGGCGACGTTGTTGCGCACCGTCAGATGTTTGAACGCCGCGTAGTGCTGGAAGACGAACCCGATCCCCCGGCGTTGCGGGGGCACCCGGGTGACCTCGCGGCCGTTGATCGTGACGGTCCCGGAGTCGGGCTGGTCGAGGCCGGCGATGGTGCGCAACAGCGTCGACTTACCCGACCCACTGGGCCCCAGCAAGGCGGTCAGCGATCCGGTGGGGACCACGAAGTCCACGTGGTCCAGCGCGACGAAGTCGCCGTAGTGCTTGTAGGCGTCCCGCACAACGATGGCGTTCTTGCCCTGGTCGGTCCCAGTCATGCTTCGAGTCTCCTTGTCCGGCTATTTACTTGCTTTTGCCCGACGGGCATCGAGTACCACCTGAACGATCAGCACCAACACGGCGACCCCCATCAACAACGTCGACAATGCGTACGCGCCGTACTCCGCGCCCCGGTTGTAGCGGTCGGACACCAGCAGGGTCAGCGTCTGCGACTCGCCGGGCAGGTTGGACGACACCATGATCACCGCGCCGTACTCACCGAGGGTGCGCGCGATGGTCAGCACGATGCCGTAGGTCAGGCCCCAGCGAATGGACGGCAGCGTGATCCGCCAAAACGTCTGCCACCAACCCGAACCCAGCGTGGCGGCGGCCTGCTCCTGATCGGTTCCCAGCTCGTGCAGCACCGGTTCGACCTCGCGCACCACGAACGGCAGCGTGACGAAGATGCTGGCGAGCACGATGCCGGGGAAGCCGAAGATGATCTTGAAGCCGAGGTCGCGCTCGACGAATCCGAGGGCGCCGGCGCTGCCCCACAGCACGATCAGCGCCACACCGACGATCACCGGCGACACCGCGAACGGCAGGTCGATCACCGCCTGCAGAACGCCCTTGCCACGAAAACGGTTGCGCGCGAGCACCAATGCGGTCGGGATCCCGAACACCACATTCAGCGGCACCACGATCGCCACCACCAACAGGGACAGGTTCAGCGCCGAGACGGCGGCCGGCGTGCTGACCCAGTCGTAGAAATGACCCAGACCGGGCTGAAAAGTGCGCCACAGGATCAGCACCACCGGAACCAGCAGCAGCACCGCGATATACGCCAGCGCCGAGTAGCGCAGCAGGTAACGGACCGTCCGGGACGAGTTCACGCGGACAACTCCTCACGCCGGGCCGCACGGGAGCCGATGAGGCGCAGCACGAACAGCACGATGAACGAAAGCGAGAGCAGCACAATGGATATCGCAGCCGCACCGGTGCGGTCGTCGTTCTCGATCAACGTCCGGATCCACTGCGAGGACACTTCGGTCTTGCCAGGTATCGCGCCGCCGATCAGCACCACCGACCCGAACTCGCCGATGGCGCGCGAAAACGCCAGTCCGGCACCAGACAACAGGGCGGGCAATAACGATGGCAGCACGACGGCGGTGAAGATCTTCGGTCCACTGGCACCCAGCGACGCCGCCGCTTCCTCCGATTCGCGGTCAATCTCCAGGAGCACGGGCTGAACGGCACGCACCACGAACGGCAGCGTCACGAACGCCAAAGCAACTCCCACACCCCACGAGGTGTGCTGCAGGTGCAGGCCGACCGGGCTGTGATTGCCGTAGAGGGCCAGCATCACCAGGCTGGCGACGATGGTCGGCAGCGCGAACGGCAGGTCGATCACCGCGTCGACGATGCGCTTGCCAAAGAAGTTGTCGCGCACCAACACCCAGGCGATCAGCAACCCGAACACCGTATTGAGCAGTGTGACGCCGGCGGAAATGGTCAGCGTCACGCGGAAGGACTCAAGTGCCGCGTGCGAGGTGACGGCCAGCCGGAAGGCGTCCCAACCGCCGCCGACGGCCTGCCAGACGATGGCGGCCAGCGGCAGCAGCACGATCACCGACAGCCAGACGGTCGCCACGCCGACCCGCAGCGACGTGCTGCCCGTGCGTCCACCGGCCGGCGCCGGGCCATCGTCCTCGAGTTCCGGCCGGATCGCCTCGGGATTCGGGTTTGTCGTCACGGCGGTCATCCGGTGGCCTGCGTGTAGATCTTGGTGATGCTGCCCGAGTTCTTGTCGAATAGTTGCGGGTCGACGGTGCCCCACCCGCCCAGGTCGGCAATGGTCCACAGTTTCAGCGGCACCGGGAACTGGTCCCGGAACGTCGCCGCGACGGCGGGATCGACCGGCCGAAAACCGGCTTTCGCCCACAGCGTCTGTGCGGCCGCGGTGTACTGGAAGTTCTTGAAGGCTGTCGCGGCGGCGAGATGAGTGCTGGTGCTCAGCACGGCCATCGGGTTCTCGATCTTGAATGTCTGTGGCGGCGTGACGTGTTCGACCGGCTTACCGGCTCGCTCCGCGGCGATGGCCTCATTCTCGTAGCTGATCAGCACATCTCCACTGCCCTGGACGAAAACGTCCGTCGCCTCTCGCCCCGAGCCTGGACGCATTTTGACGTGTTCCCTCACCAATCGGTTGACAAACTCGATACCGGCCTGGCCGTTCCGGCCGCCTTCACTCTTGACGGCATACGGGGCCAATAAATTCCATTTGGCCGAGCCCGAACTCAGCGGGCTGGGGGTCACCACATCCACGCCCGGGCGAAGCAGGTCGTCCCAGTCGTGAATGTTCTTCGGGTTTCCTTTGCGCACCACCAACGTCACCACCGAGCCGAACGGGATGCCTCTGGTGGCTCCGGTGTCCCAGTCCTTGGCGACCTTGCCGCCCTTGACCAGCCGGGTGATGTCGGGCTCGACCGAGAAATTCACCAGGTCGGCCGGCTTGCCTTCGGCGACGCCGCGCGACTGGTCTCCGGAGGCGCCGAAGGAGGTGATGACCTGCACACCCTTGCCTTCTTCGGAGGCATTGAATGCCGGAATCACCTCGCTCCAACCAGGTTCGGCGACCGAATAGGCGACCAGCGTGATGCTCGACTTCGCGTCAGCCAGTCCCCCGCCGCCGACGACATCGCTGGGACCACCGCTGCACGCGGCAGCGACACCGGTAATCAGGACGAGGGCGGCAAAATGCCGCCATCGAGACCTGAGGTCGGAGAACCTCTGCGACATCGATTGCCTTTCATTACGGGACATCTGGATTGCGGTCCCGTGCTGCGGAAAGGCGATTAGTCAGTAACGACGGAGATCACGAACTCCATCCCAGACCGCACACGGGTTCAGGAGTCAGCGACAACAGCGTGCGTCGACCGCGGCGCAACTCACCACGGCGAAAACAGCGCAGCCGAACGCCGAAACGCGGCGCTCCAGAACAGGGGCTGCGGCATGCATGTCGCGAAGCCTAACAGAGTTCACGCCGTCGGCAATTTGGCGGGCAAATCAGTGGGTGACGAGCCAGGTGACGATGACCAAGGCCACGAGCGCGACCAGAACAAGGGTGACGTGCGAACGGGGCATGGTGATTACCCGGAGGTCTCGTCGGAGTGGCGGGCGCGGCGCAGCAACTGGATTCCTTTTCCGAGCGCGGCGTCCAGCAACGTCGCAAACAGGTAGGCCAGCCCGAGGACCACCGGCATCACCGCCAGCGCCTGCAGCACGAACGGCAGGCCGGAGAGCCACAGCTCAACGCCGTCCCACCAATTGAGGAAGCCGTTCACCGTGCCCACCCTAGTCGTGGCCGGGACGGGTTTGCGCACACGTAACACCTCGGTTGCGGCGGTGGACGCAGAGCGGGTCGACGGTCGATGATGTCGGGATGGCCCTGCACCCCGATGCCGCTGATACAGCTAACGACGAGGTGGTCCCTTTGGCGGAGGAGTCCCCGACGGTCTCCGCGTCCACTGAACTTCAAACGGTCGACCCTTCGATGCCCGTCGAATTCGACTCGATTGCGCCATACCCGTCCACGTCGTCGTCGCGTAACCCGTTTCCGCCGATCGCCGATTACGCCTTTCTGTCGGATTGGGAGACGACCTGCCTGATCTCGCCGGCCGGCTCGGTGGAGTGGCTGTGTGTGCCGCGCCCGGACTCCCCCAGCGTGTTCGGCGCGATTCTGGACCGCAGCGCCGGCCATTTCCGGCTCGGCCCCTACGGCGTCTCGGTGCCCTCGGCGAGGCGTTACCTGCCCGGCAGCCTGATCATGGAGACCACCTGGCAGACCCATACCGGCTGGCTGATCGTGCGCGACGCGCTGGTGATGGGGCCGTGGCACGACATCGAACGGCGTTCCCGGACGCATCGCCGCACCCCGATGGACTGGGATGCCGAGCACATCCTGCTGCGCACCGTGCGCTGCGTCAGCGGCACCGTCGAACTGATGATGAGTTGCGAACCGGCCTTCGACTACCACCGCCTCGGCGCGGTCTGGGAGTACTCATCCAATGCGTACGGCGAGGCCATCGCCCGGGCCAGCAAGCAGCCTGACGCCCACCCGACGCTGCGGCTGACCACCAACCTGCGCATCGGGCTGGAGGGCCGCGAGGCGCGCGCCCGTACCCGGATGAAAGAGGGCGACGACGTGTTCGTCGCGCTGAGCTGGACCAAGCATCCGCCGCCGCAGACCTACCAAGAGGCCGCCGACAAGATGTGGCAGACCACCGAGTGCTGGCGGCAGTGGATCAATATCGGCAACTTCCCGGACCACCCGTGGCGCGCCTACCTGCAGCGCAGCGCGCTGACCTTGAAGGGCCTGACGTACTCGCCGACCGGCGCACTGCTGGCCGCCAGCACCACCTCGCTGCCCGAGACGCCGCACGGTGAGCGCAACTGGGACTACCGCTACTCCTGGATCCGCGACTCGACATTCGCACTGTGGGGTCTCTACACGCTGGGCCTGGACCGCGAGGCCGACGACTTTTTCGCCTTCATCGCCGACGTCTCCGGCGCCAACAGCAATGAACGTCACCCGCTGCAGGTGATGTACGGGGTCGGCGGGGAGCGCAGCCTGGTCGAAGAGGAACTCAACCATCTCTCCGGCTACGACCACGCGCGCCCGGTCCGGATCGGCAACGGCGCCTACGACCAGGTGCAGCACGACATCTGGGGTTCGGTGCTCGACTCGTTCTACCTGCACGCCAAATCGCGCGAACAGGTTCCCGAGACGCTGTGGCCGGTGCTGAAAAAGCAGGTCGAAGAGGCAATCAAGCACTGGCGGGAGCCCGACCGCGGGATCTGGGAGGTGCGTGGCGAGCCACAGCACTTCACCTCGTCGAAGGTGATGTGCTGGGTGGCGCTGGACCGTGGGGCCAAGCTGGCCGAGAAGCAGGGCGAACTCAGCTATGCCCAGCAGTGGCACGAGATCGCCGACGAGATCAAGGCCGACATCCTGGAGCACGGCGTGGACTCCCGGGGTGTGTTCACCCAGCGCTACGGCAACGACGCCCTCGACGCGTCGCTGCTCCTGGTCGTGCTGACCCGGTTCCTTCCGCCCGACGACCCGCGAGTGCGCGCCACGGTGCTGGCCATCGCCGACGAGCTCACCGAGGAAGGCCTGGTGCTGCGGTACCGGGTGCACGAGACCGACGACGGGCTGTCCGGCGAGGAAGGCACCTTCACCATCTGCTCGTTCTGGCTGGTGTCGGCGCTGGTCGAGATCGGTGAGGTGGCGCGCGCCAAGCGGCTGTGCGAGCGACTACTGGCCTATGCCAGCCCGTTGCACCTGTACGCCGAGGAGATCGAGCCGCGGACCGGACGGCACCTGGGCAACTTCCCGCAGGCGTTCACCCACCTGGCGTTGATCAACGCGGTGGTGCACGTGATCCGGGCGGAGGAGGAAGCCGACGGGTCGGGGACGTTCCAGCCCGCCAACGCGCCCGTCTGAGCCCGGCCCGGGCGTCGCGGCCTGCTTTCGGCCGGAGCGCTACTTCTTGCCCTTGTCCCCCGGCGATTCGGTGGACAAGGCTGCCACGAACGCTTCCTGCGGAACGTCAACCCGCCCAATGGTTTTCATCCGCTTCTTGCCTTCCTTCTGCTTTTCCAGCAGTTTGCGCTTACGGGTGATGTCGCCGCCGTAGCACTTGGACAGCACGTCCTTGCGGATGGCCCGGATGTTCTCGCGCGCAATGATTTTCGACCCGATGGCAGCCTGCACCGGCACTTCGAACTGCTGGCGCGGGATCAGCTCCTTGAGCTTGGTGGTCATCTTGTTGCCGTAGGCGAACGCCGAGTCCTTGTGCACGATCGCACTGAACGCGTCGACCGCCTCGCCCTGCAACAGGATGTCGACCTTGACCAGCTGCGCTTCCTGTTCGCCGGCCTCTTCGTAGTCCAGGCTGGCGTACCCGCGGGTGCGCGACTTCAGCGAGTCGAAGAAGTCAAAGATGATCTCGCCCAACGGCATTGTGTAACGCAGCTCAACCCGTTCGGGCGACAGATAGTCCATGCCGCCCAACTCGCCGCGTCGCGACTGGCTCAATTCCATGATGGTGCCGATGAATTCGCTGGGCGCGATGATGGTGGTCTTCACCACGGGTTCATAGACGGTGCGGATCTTGCCCTCCGGCCAGTCCGACGGGTTCGTCACCACGATCTCGGTATTGTCTTCTTTCACCACCCGGTAGACGACGTTGGGTGAGGTCGAGATCAGGTCCAGGTCGAATTCGCGCTCCAGGCGTTCGCGGGTGATCTCCATGTGCAGCAGGCCCAGGAAGCCGCAGCGGAACCCGAAGCCCAGTGCCACTGAGGTTTCCGGCTCGTAGGTCAGCGCCGCGTCGTTGAGTTGCAGCTTGTCCAGGGCGTCGCGCAGGTTCGGGTAGTCACTGCCGTCGACGGGATAGAGGCCGGAGTAGACCATCGGTTTGGGTTCGCGGTAGCCGGTCAGCGCTTCGGTGGCGCCGTGGCGGGCAGTCGTTACCGTGTCACCCACTTTGGACTGCCGGACGTCCTTGACGCCGGTGATCAGGTAGCCCACCTCGCCAACACCGAGTCCCTGGCTCGGCTTCGGCTCGGGTGAGACGATGCCGACTTCCAGCAGTTCGTGGGTGGCGCCGGTGGACATCATCGCGATGCGTTCGCGCGGGACGATCTTGCCGTCCACCACGCGGACGTAGGTGACCACGCCGCGGTAGATGTCGTAGACGGAGTCGAAGATCATCGCGCGGGTGGGGGCGTCGGCGTCACCCTGCGGCGGCGGCACCTCGCGGACCACGTGGTCGAGCAGATCCGCGACGCCCTCGCCGGTTTTGCCGGACACGCGCAGCACGTCGCCGGGTTCGCAGCCGATGATGTGCGCGATCTCACCGGCGTAGCGATCCGGGTCGGCGGCCGGCAGGTCGATCTTGTTGAGTACGGGAATGATGTGCAGGTCGCGGTCCAGCGCCAGGTACAGATTGGCCAGCGTCTGCGCTTCGATGCCCTGGGCGGCGTCGACCAGCAGGACCGCGCCCTCGCAGGCTTCCAGGGCGCGGGACACCTCGTAGGTGAAGTCGACGTGGCCGGGCGTGTCGATGAGATGCAGCACGTAATCCGTGCCGTCAACGTTCCAGGGCAGCCGCACGTTCTGCGCCTTGATGGTGATGCCGCGTTCGCGCTCGATGTCCATCCGGTCCAGGTACTGGGCGCGCATCGAGCGCTCGTCGACAACCCCGGTCAGCTGCAGCATCCGGTCGGCCAGCGTCGACTTGCCGTGGTCGATGTGAGCGATGATGCAGAAGTTCCGAATCTGCGCCGGCGGGGTGAAGGTCGTGTCGGCGAAACTGGCGATGGGAAATCTCCTGGTCGGGCGGTCAACGAGTATGCCCAGCGTATCCGTGCGCGGCAGCCGGGACACAATCGCGCGGTTATGCTGCGAGCATGGCACCGGGTAAGAAGTCGTCCGGCAAGTCACAGTGGAAGACGTTTCAGCGGTTCGCGGAGAACTTGGTCAACGAGGCTCCGAAGGTCGTTCAGCGCCTGCAGAACACGCAGGAGACGCTGAAGACCATCCAGCAGGCGGTGAAGATCACCGCGAACATCATGGCGATGGGTCTGCCGGCGCCGCCGACCGAGATCACCGCCGGCCGGCCGGTGACCAAAACGAGCTTCCCGACTGCGCAGCGGGCCCGCAAAGTGAGTTACGCACCCGACCTTGACGGTCGGGCCGATCCGGGCGAGATCGTCTGGACCTGGGTGGTCTACGAGGACGACCCGACGCGCGGCAAGGACCGGCCGGTTCTGGTGGTGGGCCGGGACCGCACCGTGCTCCTCGGGCTCATGCTCTCCAGCCAGGAACGCCACACCGACGACCGGGATTGGGTCGCCATCGGTTCCGGTGACTGGGATTACGAGGGCAGGCCGAGCTGGGTGCGGCTGGACCGGGTTCTCGACGTGCCGGAGGAAGGCATCCGCCGCGAGGGCGCGATCCTGGAACGCGAAACCTTCGAGGTGGTCGCGGCCCGGCTGCGCGCCGAGTACTCCTGGCGCTGAGGTTGCGCGAGCGGGTGGAACTTGCGGTGAAACTCAGCCCTGGGTGATGTAGGACTGCAGCTGCTGCTGCTCGGCCTCGAGCTCACCCATCCGCGTCTTCACGACGTCACCGATGCTGACGATGCCGATCAGCTTGCGGCCGTCGAGCACCGGCACGTGACGCACCCGGTTCTCCGTCATGAGCACGCTGATGCTGTCCACGGTGTCGGACTTGGTGCAGGTGGCAACGGCGCTGGTCATGATCTTGGAGACGGGGCGCGACAGCACGCTGGGACCGTGTACGTGCAGTTGGCGCACGACGTCGCGCTCGGACACGATGCCGACCACGCCCTCGTCGCCCATCACCACCATGGCGCCGATGTTCTGTTCGGCAAGACCGGCAAGCAGTTCACGGACCGTCGCATCCGGGTTGATCGTCGTCACCGCCGCACCCTTGTTCCGCAAGACGTCCGCGATCCGCATCAATGCCTCCCGTCGATGGTGATCTGATTCACACAGGCTACGACTAACTCGCCCGGCGGAAAAGGACGCAACCGAACCCGTGTCCGAATTGGTCGATTGCGGTGAACACATCCGCTCGGCTTGTAAGGATGGGTCCATGATCGAGGTGACCCTGCTCGGAACCGGAAGCCCCATCCCCGATCCCAACCGCGCCGGACCCGCCACTTTGGTGCGCGCGGGCGGCCAGGTGTTCCTGGTGGATTGCGGCCGGGGGGTACTGCAACGTGCGGCGGCGGTCGGCGTGGGAGCGGCCGGGCTCTCGGCGCTGCTGCTCACCCACCTGCACAGCGACCACATCGCCGAACTCGGCGACGTGCTGATCACCAGTTGGGTGACCAATTTCGCGCCGGATCCCCCGCCGCTGCAGATCATCGGGCCGCCGGGCACCGCTGACGTGGTCGAGGCGACGCTGAAGGCGTTCGGCCACGACATCGGTTACCGCATTGCCCACCACGCCGATCTGAACGCGCCACCGCCGATCGAGGTCCATGAGTACAACGAGGGGCCGGTCTGGGAGCGCGACGGCGTGACGATCCGGGTGGCCCCCACCGACCATCGTCCGGTGGCACCGACGATCGGATTCCGCATCGAGTTCGACGGGGCGTCGGTGGTGCTGGCAGGCGACACGGTGCCCTGCGCGACGCTGGACGAATTGAGTGCCGGCGCAGACGCCCTGGTGCACACCGTGATCCGCAAAGACATCCTGACCCATGTTCCGCAGCAACGGGTGAAGGACGTCTGCGACTACCACTCGTCGGTGCAGGAAGCCGCCGCGACCGCGGCACGCGCCGGGGTAAGCACTCTGATCCTGACCCACTACGTGCCCGCCATCGTGCCCGGGCAGGAAGAGCAGTGGCGGTCACTGGCCGCCACCGAGTTCGGCGGACGCATCGAGCTGGGCGACGACCTGCACCGCGTGGAAGTTTCGCCACGCTGATCGCGCCCGGGCGGGGTCCGTGTCTTCCGGATTTGCAGACCCGCGCCACTAAATGTTTGTGCAGGTGGAAATAGGTGTTTTCGGCCTGACATCGCGGTACTATCCGCTCCTGCCGATTCGTCGAAAGGTGCCGCATGTCGTGGTTCGCCGTGGGGCCGGAGGCAGTCGCGGCTGCCGCGAACAGCCTGGCCGGCGTCGGCTCGACCATCGATGAGGCCAATATCGCCGCGGCGATGCAAACGGCCGGGGTCCCCGCAGCCGCGGCCGACCAGGTTTCGGCGGCGATCGCGGCCTTCTGGGGATCGCACGCCCAGGGTTACCAGAACATCAGCTCCCAGATGTCGGCGTTCCACGAACAGTTCGTCCGGGCGCTGTCCGGTAGCGGCGCCGCCTACGCCAACGCTGAGGCGGCGGCCGCGTCGCCGCTGCAGGAGCTGCTCGGCGTGATCAATGCGCCTACCCAGCAGCTGCTCGGGCGGCCGCTGATCGGTGACGGCGCAGACGGCGCAACCGTCGGCGGCATCGGCCAGGCCGGCGGGGCCGGCGGACTGCTCTACGGCAACGGCGGCCGCGGCGGCAGCAGCACCCTCGCGGGTGTCCCCGGCGGGAACGGCGGCGCGGCGGGCCTGATCGGCAACGGCGGCGCGGGCGGCACCAGTGCCGCGGGAGCCGCCGGTGGAAACGGCGGTAGCGCGTGGCTGCTCGGCGCCGGCGGAGCCGGTGGCGCCGGGGTGGCCGGCACCGCTTCCAGCGCCGCCGGGATCGGCGGCAACGGCGGCGCGGGTGGCCTCTTCTACGGCAATGGTGGTGCCGGAGGCGCCGGCGGGGCCGGTGGAGTCGGCGCCGCCGGGGCCGGAGGCATGGGCGGCGACGCACAGTTGTTCGGCAACGGCGGCCTCGGCGGGCTCGGCGGCAACGGCGGCGGCAACCAGGGTGGTCAGGGTGGCGACGGCGGCGCCGGCGGGGCGCTGTTCGGTGTCGGCGGCGTCGGCGGCGGTGGCGGGAACGGGGACTTCGGCGGCAACGGCGGTGCGGGCGGCGGAGCCGGATATGGCTTCGGCAACGGCGGACACGGCGGCACCGGCGGGACCGGGACCACCTTCGGTGGCAACGGCGGCGACGGTGGCCGCTCGGCATTGCTCTTCGGCTTTGCCGGCGGCGGCGGTGACGGCGGCACCGGCCTGGGGCCCACCCCCAACTCCGGCGGCAGCGGCGGGGTGGGCGGCCTGGTCGGCTTGTTCGGCATCGCCGGAGACGGCGGAACAGGCGGCGCGGGTGGCGGCTTCGGCGGTCAGGGCGGCAGCGGCGCCCTGCTCATCGGCAACGCCGGGAACGGCGGTGCCGGCGGCGTCGGCATCGTCGGCAACCCCAACGGCGGCCAGGGCGGTGCGGGTGGCGATGCGCAGTTCATCGGCAACGGCGGCAACGGCGGTCCGGGCGGGATAGGCATAGCTCCCGGTACCAATGGTGCAGGTGGGGCCGGTGGTGCACCAGGTACGTTCGGCAGCCCCGGTAAACACGGCTGAAACCCACACGAATACAAATTTGTGCAGCGATAGGCTCTCGTGACGCGTAATAATAGTTAGCGAGGCGAAAAGGCGGCCCATCGTCGCCCGCCGTCACCGAACTCGAGGTATGCCGGATGTCGTGGTTTGTCGCAGGGCCGGAGGCGATGGCAGCCGCGGCAGGCAACCTGGCCCGCATCGGCTCGACCATCGGCGAATCCAATGCGACCGCGGCCGAGCAGACCGCAGGAGTGCCCGCATCCGCCGCCGATCAGGTGTCGGCTGCCATCGCGACCTTCTGGGATGCGCACGCCCGGGGATACGTTGACATCAGCAACCAGATGGCGGCCTTCCACGATCAGTTCGTCCAAGCGTTGACCGCCGGGGGCAACGCCTACGCCAACGCCGAAGCCGCCGCAGCCTCGTCGATGCAGGGCGTGCGGGACCTGCTGGGCCCGTCGGCCTGACCGGGCGCTACGCCAGCCGGGTGATCTCGACCTCTACGTCGAGGTCAGTCGCGCCCAGCCCCGAATAGATGCCCTTCAGCGGCGACACGTCGGCGTAATCGCGGCCGACCCCGACGCTGATGTATTGCTCGGTGATCTCGGTGTCATTGGTGGGGTCGTAATTCAGCCAGCCACCGACCCACGCCTGGATCCAGGCGTGGCTGCGGCCCGCTACGGTCTTGCCGATCGCGGCGTCCGGCTTCGGATGCAGGTAACCGGACACGTAGCGTCCGGGAATCCCCATGCTGCGCAACAGAATCAGCGTCAGGTGGGCGAAATCCTGGCACACTCCCTTGCCCTTTTCCAGCGCATCCAGCCCCGACGAGTGCACACCGGTGGTCCCGGGCAGGTAGTCCAGCTCGCTGCGCGCCCACCGCGCTGCGGCGACCACCGCCTCGGCCGGGTCGTGGTTCTTGGTGATCCGCTTGCCCACGGCGGCAACACGTTTGCTGTTCGGCGTGTAGTCGGTGGGCCGCAGCACCTCGTCGAAGCGGTCGATGATGGCCCCTGACTGCAGCTCCTCCCAGCTGGTCTTGGCCGCCGGCGGCTCCGGTCGCTCGGTCTCCACCACCGACGAGGACGTCACCGTCAGTTCGGTGTGCGGCGCATGCAGGTCGAAAGCCGTGACCGCCGTGCCCCAGTAGTCGATGTAGCGGTACGACCGGGTGGCCGGGATGGTTTCCACCCGGTTCAGCACGACGTTCTGGCGGGTGTTGGAGCGCGGCGTGAGCCGCGCTTCGTTGTAGGACGCTGTCACCGGCGACCGGTACGCATACCCGGTGGTGTGCACCACCCGCATCCGCCACATCAGGATTCTCCTTGAGTTTCCAGCGCGTCCGCCAACACGTCACGCTGCCGGGCGTCCGTCCACGCCACCCAGGGCGCGGCGTGAAAGTACTGCAGTGCCAACGCATCTCCGACATCTCGACAGGTTCGCTGCAAGCCCGCCAGCCGGTTCTCCAGCGTTTCGAGCAGCACCCCGGGCTGGACGAACTCCAGTTCGCTGCGCGCCTGACCGAGCAGCCGCTGCGCTTCGGTGGTGGCGCCGATACGGCTCTGCGGATTGTGCAGCAGCTCTTCGAGATTGTGTTCGGCCAGCCGCAGCGAGTAGAAGACCGAGCGGGGAAAAAGCCGGTCCAGCAACATGAACTCGACCACCCGGCCGGCGTCCAGCGCACCGCGATAGGTGCGCAGATATGTGTCGTGGGCCCCGGCCGAGCGCAGCAGCGTCACCCACGCCGGCGACGAGGCGCTGTCCCCCACCCGGGACAGCAGCAGCCGCACCGTCATGTCCACCCGCTCGATCGCGCGGCCCAGCACCATGAAGCGGTAACCGTCGTCGCGCGACAGCGTGGAGTCGGCCAGCCCGGCGAACATCGCCGCGCGGCCTTCGATGAACGACAGAAACTCGTGCGGCCCAAGGCGTTTGGCGGCACGCTCGCGTTCGGGCAGCGCGTGGTAGGTGGTGTTGATGCATTCCCAGGTCTCGCTGGAGGTGACCTCGCGGGCCGACCGGGCGTTCTCCCGCGCCGCCGAGATCGCATCGACGATCGAGCACCCACCGTCGGTGTTGGGGCTAAACGCCACCAGGTCCGTCAACGACCAGACGTCGAGCCGGTGGTCGGGAGGTTCGATGCCGAGCACCTTCAGCAGCAGCCGGGACGCCTGGTCGGGGTCGACGCTGGAGTCCTCGAGCAGTTGGTGCACGGCGACATCGAGAATGCGCGCGGTGTCGTCGGCCCGTTCGACATAGCGGCCGATCCAGTACAGCGCCTCAGCGTTACGGGCCAGCATCAGTCGATCACCTGCTGCTGTTGTTGCTGCTGCTGCTGTTCCCGCTTCGGCTCTCCGTCGAGGGTCTGGCGTGGCTGCTGCAGGGGCTGGGTCTGCGCCGGCCTGTTGACGTCCGGGTGCTGTTCGGGCACCGGCCTGGGTAGTGACCGCACCACCTGGGCGCGTCCCAGCTCGCGGGCGGCCACCGAGGTGCGCGGCGCCAGCACCCAGGTGTCCTTGGAACCGCCGCCCTGGCTGGAATTCACCACGCGCGATCCCTCGACCAGTGCGGTGCGGGTCAGCCCGCCGGGCAGCACCCACACTTCGTTGCCGTCGTTGACGGCGAACGGCCGCAGGTCGACGTAGCGCGGCGCCAGGTTGCCCTCGATCCGGGTGGGCACGGTGGAGAGTTCCATCATGGGCTGGGCGATCCAGCTGCGCGGATCGTCGCGGATCTTCTTACTGATCGCGGCGAGTTCCTTCTCGGAGGCTTCCGGGCCGAACACGATGCCGTAGCCGCCGGACCCCTCCACCGGCTTGATCACCAGTTCGCGGACCCGGTCGAGCACTTCTTCGCGTTCGTCGTCCAGCCAGCAGCGGTAAGTGTCCACGTTGGCCAGCAGCGGTTTCTCGCCCAGGTAGTACTCGATGATGGTCGGCACGTAGGTGTAGACGAGTTTGTCGTCGCCGACGCCGTTGCCGATCGAGCTGGAGATGACAACGTTGCCGGCACGGGCGGCGTTGACCAGCCCGGCCACCCCCAGCACCGAGTCAGCCCGGAACTGCAGCGGGTCCAGGAAGGCGTCGTCGATGCGCCGGTAGATGACGTCCACCTGACGCTCCCCCTCAGTGGTGCGCATGTAGACCTGGTTGTCGCGGCAGAACAGGTCGCGGCCCTCGACGAGTTCCACGCCCATCTGGCGGGCCAGCAGCGAGTGCTCGAAATAGGCCGAGTTGTAGACGCCGGGGGTCAGCACCACCACGGTGGGGTCGGCCTCGTTGGTGGCCGCCGAGTTGCGCAGCGCCCGCAGCAGGTGCGAGGAGTAGTCGTCGACGGTGCGGACCCGGTGGGTGGCGAACAGGTTCGGGAAAACCCGCGCCATGGTGCGGCGGTTTTCCATGACGTACGACACACCCGACGGCGAGCGCAGGTTGTCCTCGAGGACGCGGAAATCACCCTTTTCGTCGCGGATCAGGTCGATCCCGGCGACGTGGATCCGCACCCCGTTGGGCGGGACGATCCCTACCGCCTCGCGGTGGAAATGCTCGCAGGAGGTGATCAGCCGGCGCGGGATCACCCCGTCACGCAGGATGTCCTGGTCGCCGTAGATGTCGTCGAGGTACATCTCGAGGGCTTTCACCCGCTGGGTGATGCCGCGTTCCAGGCGCGTCCACTCGGCGGCTGAGATCACCCGCGGCACCAGGTCCAGCGGAAACGGCCGCTCCTGGCCGGACAGGGAGAACGTGATGCCCTGATCGATGAACGCGCGGCCCAGCGCGTCGGCCCGGGCCTTGAGCTCGGAGGCGTCCGTGGGCGCGAGTTCGGCGTAGATGCCCTTGTAGGGGCCGCGCACGTTGCCCTGCGCGTCGAACATCTCGTCGAAGGCCAATGAATAGGCGTCTGAGGTGTTGTAGCCCTCGAAGATGCGCTCGGAACGGACGCGCGACCGCCGCTGGGTTGCCTCGATCTGGTTCGGAAAACTCACCTGTGTCATGCTGCCTCAATTCCCCCATCCCGGCAGACCGAGAGTTCCGCTTTTGGGCGAAAACGTAACCGACTGATAACCTGAGCAGTCGCTATCGGGTTGCAGGTACCCCGAGCAAAGCCAAAACGAAACGGGATAGGGAACTGACGCGTGGCCAACATCAAGTCGCAGCAGAAGCGCAACCGCACTAACGAGCGCGCGCGGCTGCGCAACAAGTCGGTGAAGTCTTCGCTCCGCACGGCCATCCGGGCGTTCCGCGAGGCCACCCACGCAGGCGAGAAGGAAAAGGCAGCCGAGCTGCTGGCGTCGACCAACCGCAAGCTGGACAAGGCGGCCAGCAAGGGCGTCATCCACAAGAACCAGGCCGCCAACAAGAAGTCGGCGCTGGCGCGCTCGCTCAACAAGCTCGGCTGAGTCTTCTCCCGCTAAATCCGGAGAGCCGTCAGTTCGCGGCCAGCTCCGCGACTTGCCGTACCGCGGATTCCAGCGCATAGTCGGCGTCCACGACTGCGCCCTTCACGTTCGCGTTCAGGGTGGCGACCACGCGCGACGCAACCGCCAGCCGATCGCGCGACCAGCGCCGGGCCTGCTTCTGTGCTTTCTGCACCCGCCACGGCGGCATCTTCAGTTGCCCGGCAAGCCGGTACGGGTCACCGCTGAGCGGCATCACCACGCCGATGGTGTGGATCGCCTCAGCGAGTGCGTCGGCCAGGACCACCAGCGGCTCGCCGCGCAGCATCGCCCACCGCAACGCCTCGGCGGCGCCGGCGACGTCACCAGCCACAGCCTTGTCGGCGATATCGAAGCCCTTCACCTCCGCCTTGCCGCTGTGGTAGCGCCGGACGGCGGCGGCATCGACGGACCCACCGGTGTCGGCGACCAGCTGCGAACAGGCCGAGGCGAGCTCCCGGATATCGGAGCCCACGGCATCCAGCAGCGCCGTCACGGTCTCGTCGTCGACCCTGACCTTCAGCGCGCGGAATTCGCCCCGGACGAAGTCGCTGCGCTCGCCGGCCTTGGTGATTCGAGCGCACGGGTGCACCTGGGCACCCAATGACCGCAGGTCCGAGGCCAGCGCCTTGGCCCGCCCGCCGCCGGAATGCACCACCACCAGCACGGTGCCCGCGGGCAGGTCCGCGGCGGCCGACGCCACCAATGCGGCCGCCTCCTTGCCCGCCTCGCCGGCGGCCTCGAGCACCACGATCCGTTCCTCGGCGAACAGGGAGGGGCTCAGCAGCTCGCTGAGCTCGTAGGTGCTGACGTCACCTGCCCGCATCCGGTTGACCGGGACGTCGGCGATGCCCGCGTCCGGGGCGGCGCCGGCCCGCTGCCGGGCCGACCGCAGAATCTGCGCGACAGCCCGCTCGATCAGCAGTTCCTCTTCCCCCAGCACCAGGTGCAACGACGATTCCCCACTCACCCCACGATGGTGTCACGGGGGTGCGACGGCATCTGACACCGACCACGCCAGCGCGCACCCGACCGCCACCCAGGCCAGTAGCAGTCGACCGCGACGCGTGCGCGCCAGCACGATGACGACGACCGTCGCGCAGCCGACCACCAGCACACCGGAAGCTCCGGCAGGCACCGGAACGCTCGCGCCAGGGACGCCGGCGGCCCAGTGCGCGACGTGCAGCACCCACCACACCTCGGGCCCGGTGAACCGGATCAGCAGCTGCGCACCCGCCGGCCAGCAGACCGCCGCCACCGCGGCCGCGGTTCCCAGCACCGTGATCGGCGCTATCACCGGCGCAGCAGCCAGATTGGCCAGCACGGCCACCGCGCTGAAGCGGCCCGAGATGGCGGCGACGAGCGGCGCGGTCACCACCTGGGCCGCCCCGGCGACCGCGACCGCATCGGCCAGCGGTTTCGGCCAGCCCCGAGCGACCAGCCGGCGCGACCAGCCGGGGGCCACGACCACCAGTGCCCCGGTGGCGATCACCGACAGCGCGAACCCGATATCGGCGGCCAGGTGGGGAGCCGCCACCAGTAACAGCAGCACGGTGGCAGAGAGCGCCGGAATCGCCTGGCGCCGGCGCGAAGAGACCATCGCGACCAACGCGATGGCGGCCATCACGGCGGCCCGCAACACGCTGGCCGTCGGTTGAACCACGAACACGAAGGCGACCAGGGCCACGGCGGCCAGCAGCACGGCGGGCCGCGGTCCGACCAGCCGCGCGGACAACAGCATCGCGGCACACACGATCGTGACGTTGGCCCCCGATACGGCCGTCAGGTGACTCATCCCGGCCGCGCGGAACTCATCGCTGGTGCCCGTGGCCACCAGCGACGTGTCGCCGAGCACCAGTGCAGGCAACATCGCGGCCTGATCGGCCGGAAGCGCGCGGTGTACGGCGACCGCGAACCGGCTGCGGACCGTGTGCGCGGCCCGGTATACCGGCGGCGCCCGGCCCTGCTCCGGCCGGCCCACCGCGGTCAGTACCGCGACCGTCAGATCGCGGCGCGCCGGGCGGGTGATGCGGGCGGTCACCCGCACCGGCCGGCCCACCGTCAACTCGTCCGCATCGAGGTCCGCAGCGTTTGCGAAAACCGTTACCCGACCGTTTATTTCGTCCTCGTCATACCGCTGCAGGGTGGCCCGGAACATCATCCGGCCACGCCCCAGCGGACGTGGGGTCTCGCTGGGTACGACGGTCACCGGCGCGACGGTGCCGAACGCCGTGGTGATCGGGTGGTGCGCGACCGCCCCGGCGCGCAGGGCGATCGCCATCCCGTACCCCGCGCCCACCACCCCGACCGCCATCAGCCCGGCGCACAGCGCGGCAGTCCTCGTTGCGGGTCCGGAGCGCACCCGCAGCCACAGCACGGCCGCGGCGGCGGCCACCACGGCGCAGCAGCAGGCCAGCGTGCCGCCGACCGGCCACGCCGTTCCGGCCGCCGTCACGACCCAGGCGGTCAGCGCGGCCGGTACCAGACGCACGTCCGCCGGCGGGGCCGCAGCGGCCGGGCACTGGCCTGCCGGACTCACACACGGACCAGCGCGCGCAGCTTGTCCAGCCGCGCCGGTCCGATTCCGTCGACCTCGGCAAGCTGATCGACCGTGGTGAACCTGCCGTGCGCCTGGCGCCAGGCCACGATCGCCGCGGCCGTGACGGGACCCACTCCGGGAAGCCCGTCCAGTTCTTCGACGGTCGCGGTGTTCAGATCCACCGCCGCCTGGGCACCCGCCTTCGGCTTGCCAGACGTACTGGGCCCGCCCGGAGGCGATTGCGCGGCGGGGCTACCGGGGCCGACGGAACTGCCCAGCACCGGCGGCTTGCCCGGCGTCGGCGCCAGCCCGACCACGATCTGCTCACCGTCACCCAGCGGCCGGGCCATATTGAGCCCGATGGTGTCGGCACCGTCGACCGGTCCCCCGGCGGCCTGGAGCGCGTCAGCGATCCGCGCACCCGGAGCCAGGGTGACCAGCCCCGGCTTGTGCACCAGGCCGACGACGCTGACCACCACGGGCCGATCCGGCCCCGTGCTGGCCGAGGGCTTGGTTGACGAAACCCGTTCTACCGGTGGGAGTTTGGCCGATGTCACCGGGGCCGGGCGGTCGCGGGCCAGGGTGAAGACGGTGATCAGCACCGCGAGTGCAGCGACGACCGCCAGCGCGATGGCGCCGGCACGGCCGGGATCTGCGCGCAGCCGAGTCATCCAGTTGCGCCGGGTGGCCGTGTCGGGAAGCCACCGCGGCAGCAACGAGTTCGGGTCGTCTTCGGCGCAATCGCGTTCGGAGTCCTCCGATTGCGGGTCGGGGTCGCCGGCCAGCCGGCGCTGCAGGCGCTCGGCGGGTAGTTCGGTTCGCATGGCGTGACGGTATGCGCGGCCACCGCCACAACGGCCCCGCGTCACCGGGCGGACCGTGCCGTCTGTGGATCAAGCCCGATCTGTGGATGAGCCGGTGGCGGCGGCGCCGGCGGTGCTGAGGTGTGCCTGCACGACCCGGTTGGCGAATGCCGTCGCGCAGCGCCTAACGTGCAGTGCAGGACCGCCGTAACCCCCTGCGTCGGCGGTGACCCCGGATACAGGAGGCTGCCGATGAAGCTGGCGCTCACGCCCGACGAAGCCGCGTTCCGCGACGAACTGCGAACCTTCTTCACCACCGAGATTCCCGCCGATATCCGGGACAAGGTCCGCGAAGGTGGACACCTGACCCGCGACGAGATCGTCGCCACTCACAAACAGCTGCATGAGCACGGGATCGCGGTGCCGAGCTGGCCCGTCGAATGGGGCGGAAAAGACTGGACGCCCACCCAGTTCCAGATCTGGACCGACGAGATGCAGTTGGCCAGCGTCCCAGAGCCGTTGAACTTCAACACCAAGATGGTGGGCCCGGTGATCGCCGAGTTCGGCTCGCAGGAGGTCAAGGAGCGGTTCCTGCCGCCGACGGCCAACCTGGATATCTGGTGGTGCCAGGGCTTCTCCGAGCCCGAAGCCGGATCGGATCTGGCCTCGTTGCGCACCACCGCGGTCCGCGACGGCGACAGCTACGTCGTCAACGGGCAGAAGACCTGGACGACACTCGGCCAGTACGCGGACTGGATCTTCTGCCTGGTACGCACCGACCCGCAGGCGCCCAAACGCCAGGCCGGCATCTCATTCCTGCTGATGTCGATGGACACCCCGGGCATCACGCTACGGCCGATCAAATTGATCGACGGCAGCGTCGAGGTCAACGAGGTGTTCTTCTCCGACGCCCGCGTCCCGGCCAATCAGCTTGTCGGAGAAGAGAATCAGGGCTGGAGCTACGCGAAGTTCCTGCTCGGCAACGAACGCACAGGTATCGCCCAGGTGGGCCGCACCAAAGTACGCCTGGCCGAAGTGAAGCGGCGTGCCGCCGAGAACGGGCTGCTCGAGGACCCGCTGTTCGCGGCACGACTGGCCGAGGCCGAGAACGAGGTACTGGCTCTGGAACTCACCCAGGCCCGGGTGGTGTCGAGTTCCTCGGGCGGCAAACCCAACCCGGCGTCATCGGTGCTGAAGCTGCGCGGCAGCCAACTGCAGCAGATCGCCACCGAGTTACTGGTCGAGGTGGCCGGACCGGACGCGCTGCCGGTGGGCGGGGACGGCATCGCGTCCCCGGAGTGGGCACAGTCCAGTGCCCCGACGTACCTGAACTACCGCAAGACGTCGATCTACGGCGGTAGCAACGAAGTTCAGCGCAACATCATCTCCTCGACCATTCTCGGATTGTGAGGCTGTCATGGACTTTCAGTTGAGCGAAGAGCAGACCCTGCTGCGCGACACCACCCGGGAACTGCTGTCGCGCAGCTACGACGCCGAGAGTCGCAACAAGGCGATCGACACCGATCTGGGCTGGAGCCGCGAGGTGTGGAACCAGCTGGCGGAGATCGGCATTCTGGGCCTCGGATTCGATCCCGAGGAGGCCGGGCAACTGGAGATCATGGCGGTGCTCGTCGAGGTGGGACGCCGGCTGGCACCCGAACCGATCGTGCACGGCGCGCTGGCGCCCGGTTCGCTGATCGCCGAACTCGGCAACGACGCGCAGAAGGAACTGCTGGACGAGGTCGCCGCGGGCCGGCGGCTGCTGGCCTTCGCCCACCTCGAACCGGGCCAGCGCACCGGATCGGGCCAACCGGCCACTCGCGCTGTGCAACAGGGTGATTCGTGGACGATCAGCGGACGCAAGAACCCGGTGCTGGCCGGCGACTGCGCCGAGACGCTGGTGGTCACCGCGGCGCTGCCGGACGGCGGCACCGGGCTGTTCCTGGTGGACGCCGAGGCGGTTACGCGTGCGCCATACCGCACCTTCGACGGTCAGCGCGGCGCCCAGATCGACCTGGACGAGGCGGCCGCCGAGCCGCTGGGTGACGGGTCCGACGCATCTGCGGCCGTCGCCAACGCCATCATCCGGATCCAGTCAGCGCTGTGCGCCGAGGCGCTGGGCGCCATGGAGGAGGCGCTGCGCCTGACCACCGATTACCTCAAGACGCGCAAGCAGTTCGGGGTCACCCTGAACAAGTTCCAGACGCTCACCCAACGGGCCGCCGACATGTACGTGTCGCTGGAGCTGGCGCGCAGCATGAACCTGTACGCCGCGATGTCGATCGCCGACGGTAACTACGACCCGGTGATCGCCGCGCGGGCCAAGCTGCAGATCGGCCGCTCGGGCCGGCACATCGGGCAGGAAGCAATCCAGCTGCACGGCGGCATCGGTATGACCGCCGAATACCCGGTGGGCCACTACACGGCCCGGCTCACCGCGATCGACCACACGCTGGGGTCCACCGCGGACCAGCTGCGGGTGCTCATCGACCACATCGGCGACTACGACCTGGCCAAGATCTGACGCGATGACCGAACTGTCCGCGCGGGTCGTCGAGTTCCTGTCGGCGGGCACCCGCACCGGCATGCTCGGATTCGTCGCCTCGGACGGCCGGCCCCTGGTGGCGCCGGTGTGGTTCGTCGTCGACGGCGACGATCTGGTGTTCACCACCCATCGTGAGACACCGAAAGGCCGCGCCCTGCACCGGGATCCGCGGACCGTCATCTGCGTCGACGATCCGCACCCGCCCTACTCGTTCGTGCAGGTTCAGGGCGTGGCGACGGTGAGCGATGACCCACAGGAGTTGCTGGCCGTCGCCACCCGCACCGGCGCCCGGTACATGGGCGCCGAGCGGGCGGAGGAATACGGCCGCCGCAACGCGGTTCCCGGCGAACTGGTGGTGCGGGTGCGTCCCACCAAGGTCGTGGCGGGTTTCGACATCAGCAACTAACCGTCGGCGGGCTCGGCAGCCTCCGGCTGCTCGGAGGCCGGCTCCGGGGCATCGGCGGCTTCCGGCTGCTCGGAGGCCGACTCCGGGGCACCGGCTTCCACCTGTGCGGGGGCCGGCGCCGGGTCTGACCCGGCCATGATCTCCGGTAGCTGCTCGGCCAGGTACTCGGCGAGCGACCTGATCGTCGGGTAGTCGAAGACCACGGTAGCGCTGATCGTCAGCTTGCCGCCGAACTGCCCGAGCAACCGGTTGCGGAGCTCGACCGCCATCAGCGAGTCGGTGCCCAGGTCCAGGAACCGGCTGGTGGCCGCGGGCGGCTGGGCCAGCCGAAGGAAGCTCTGCACCTCCTGCTGCAGGTACTCGGTCAGGAAGTCGGCTCGCTGCGATTCCGGTATCTCCTGCAACTGGCGCAGCAGCTCGCTGTCGCCCTGGGTGGCCGCGACTGCACTGGGCAGCACGTAGTCGAGTATCGGCGGACGGGACCCGCCGAGCACCTTCGCCGTGCGCTGCCAGTTGGCCTTGATCACGGTCGCCTGCCCGGTCCCCTCGGCGAAGAGCTCGCCGAGGGCACTCAGCGCGGCCGTGGGGTCCAGCGGAATCAGGCCCTGCGCACCGAGATTGACGCGCGCGGCGTGCGATGCGGCCATGCCGCCCTTCGCCCACGGCCCCCAGTTGACGCTGGTCGCGGTCAGGCCCTGCGCATTGCGGTCGGCGGCAAGGCCGTCCAGCAGCGCGTTGGACGCCGCATAGTTGGCCTGCCCCGGAGAACCGAGAACGCTGGAGATCGACGAGTACATGATGAAGAAGTCCAAGTCGTCGTTCATGGTCAACCGGTGCAGGTGCCACGCGGCAAAAGCCTTGGGCGCCAACGTCGTCCGGATTCGCTCATGACTTTGCTGAGGCAGCAGGGCGTCATCGAGCAGACCCGCCAGATGTGCCACGCCGGCCAGCGGCGGCAATTCGGCGCGGATCCGCTCCAGCAGTTCCGCGACCTGTGACTCGTCACCGACGTCGGCACCGAAGATGTGGATCCGGCACCGGTAGCGCTCGGTGATGGCGTCGATCGCCTGCTGCGCCTCCGTGTCGGGCAGATGCCGGCTGGTCAGCACGATGTCGCCGGCTCCCAGCTGAGCGAGATAGGAGGCGGTGTGCAGACCCAGCGCACCCAGACCGCCGGTGACCAGGTAGGTCCGATCACCGCGTGGGGCAAGCGGACTGGGCATCTGCAGCACGATCTTGCCGATGTGCCGCGCCTGCTGCATGCGACGGAACGCCGTCTTGGCTTCGGTCAGCGGATAGATCTCGGCGTGCAGCGGTTCCCACTCCCCGCTGCCCAGCCCGTCGGACACCTCGCACAGCAGCCGGTGGATGTGCTCCGGGTCCGCCATGATGGTCCCGTCCAGCGCCACGATCTCGTAGTCGATGTCAGGTCGCACCGCCGCCATCTGCTCGGGTGTCCAGATGTCGCGCTTGGCGATCTCGGCGAACCGGCCGTTCTGGGCCGTCGCCCGCACGGTCGCCTCGAGGAACCCCTCATTGGTCAGGCTGTTGAGCACGACGTCGACGCCGGCGCCGTCCGTGTCGGCCAGAATCTGGTCCGCGAATTCCGTTGTCCGCGAGTCGTACACGTGCTCCACACCCAGCTCGCGCAGCATCGCGCGCTTATAGGTGCTGGCGGTGGCGAACACCGTCGCACCGCACTGGCGCGCCATCTGCACCGCGGCCAGGCCGACGCCGCCGCTGGCGGCGTGCACCAGCACCCGGTCCCCGGGGCGCAGCTTGGCCCAGTCGAAGGCCAGGCGGGCTGTCAGCGCCGCCGCCGGTATGCTCGCCGCGGCGATCGCACCCAGGCCCTTGGGCACCGGGGCCACCAGCTGCGCCGGCACGTTGACCCGGCTGGCGAACGCGCCCTGCATGAAGCCGAAGACGCGCTGGCCGACCTCGACTCCGGTGACGCCCTCACCCAATTCGGTGACGATGCCGGAGAAGTCGCCGCCGATCGGCCCCGGGTCGCCGGGATAGAGACCCAGCACGTTGAGCACGTCCCGGAAGTTCAGACCGGCTGCCTCCACCCGGACCTGCACCTGGCCGGCAGCCGGAGTGGTGACCTCCACCTCGGCCAGGCGGAGGTTGTCGATGGCACCGCGTTCGGTCGGCGCCAGGACGTAGTCGGTCCCGCGTGGCACCGAGAGATGCCCGCCGCGCGCCCACGGCAGCAACCGCGATACCAGGAATTTCCCTTGCCGCAGAGCGAGTTCGGGTTCGCTGGCGGGTGCGGCCAGCAGTCTGGCGAGCCACCGTACGGCGTCCTCGGACCCGTCGTGGTCAACCAGCCGGCAGCGCAACTGCGGCTGCTCGGCGATGACGGTGCGCCCCAGCCCCCACAACGCCGCCTGCACCGGGTCGACCGGCTCGCCGGGTTCGGTTGCCACCGCCCGCTCGGTCACGACCCACAGTCCGCCAGGCAGTTTCAGGTCCTGCTGGCCCAGCGCTGTGCGCACCAGAGTCAGCAGCCGGTCGAGCTCACCTTCGAGCCGTCCGGCGAACTCCGCACTGGACTCCTCGGCACGCGGTCGCCGGCCACTGCGCCAGACGATGCCGGAGACCGGCGCACCACGCTCCTGGGCCTGCGCGAACAGCTGCAGCCACTGCTCCGCGTCGACAGTGCCGTCCGCGCGCACGCTGTCCGGTATGACGGCCGCAAGCTCGTCGAATCCGGCGATCAACCACGTGTCGGCATTCTCGGCCGCTCCGTCCTCGGCATCCGACGACGGCGGCGGCACCTCGTTCCAGCCGAGGGTGTAGAGCAGACGAGTGGCGTCGCCGCCGAGCCCGCGCAGCAACGCCTCGCGCGGTGCACGCTTGACGGTGAACTCGCGAATGCCGCCCAGCAGGCGCCCATCCCGGTCCACGAAATCGAGATCGAAGACCTGCGTCTCGCTGTCCAGACCGCCTGCCTGCCAGCGTGCGCGGCAGTAGAACCGCCGTGGCATCCGCTCGCTCAGCATTACCCGGCCGTACCGCAGCGGGAGGAACAGGTCCGCGACGCCGTGCTCGGCGGCCAGTAGCGCCGGGAACGCGGGGAAGGCGACCCCGGTGCACAGGTCCAGCAGCACCGGGTGAATCGGCTCGCTGCCGAGTTGCTCGGCCAGTTCCTCGCCGATGGCGACATCGCCGATGGCCTCGCCGTCGCCGACCCACAGCGCCTTGAGAGATGTGGACCACGTTGGGCCCCAAGCCAACTCCATGTCGGCGAAGGTGTCGAACAACTGCTGGGTCTGGGTGCGGCTCAACCGCTCGGTCGCCGCCTCGATGGAATCCGCCGCCTCGGTTGCCGGCTCGTCCTCGACACCGCTCAGGACGGTGCCGTCGGCATTCAGCGACCACTCCGACTCGCGGACACCGTAGGGGCGACTGTGCACCCGGAACGTCCAGCCGCCGCCGTCCTCGAGCGGGTGCAGGGTCAGCTGCACCTCACGAGAGCTCTTGTCGGGCAGGATGATCGGCTCATAGAAGAAGACGTCCCGCACGTGCGCCGGAGTGCCGACGGCGGCCAGGGCCATCGCCGCGTAGGTCGCACCGGGCACCACCACCGTGCCGTAGATGACGTGATCGGACAGCCAGGGTTGCGTCTTGACCGAGAGCCGACTGGTGTAGACGGCGTCGCCGGACGCGAGATCCTTTGCACTGCCCAGGATTCCCGACACCACCGCGCCGTCGCCAGGGGTGACGCCGGAACTCTTGGGCCAGAAGTGGCGGCGCTGGAAGGGATAGGTGGGCAACTCGAGCCGGTGCCCCGGACGCCGGTAACGGGCGGCGAAGTCCGGCCGATGCCCGGCGACGTACGCAGACGCCAGGGCTTCGGAGATCTGCCGGCGGGCATCGGCGCCCTTGCGCAGCGAGACGATGGCGCGCGGCGGCGCCGCATGTTCCGGCCAGACCTGCACCGCGGCCGCGGTGAGAACCGGTTGCGGGCCGATCTCCATCAGCACCGTGCATCCCAGCGCCGCCACCGTGCGCACGCTGTCGGCGAACTGTACGGGCTGACGCGAGTGCCGGCGCCAATACTGGCCGTTGAGCGGGGTTTCCGCGGTAAGGACCGTGCCGGTGCGGTTGCAGACCAGCGGCAGCGTCGGCACATTGAACTCCAGCCCCGCCGCGTACGCCTCGAATTCGTCGAGCACCGGGTCCAGCAACGCCGAATGGAAGGCGTGGCTGGTGTCCAGCCAGGTGCACCGAATGCCTTCTTCGTTGAACGTGGCGACGAGCTGTTCGAGATCCGCACCGGGACCTGACAACACGGTGTTGGGGCCGTTGTACGCGGCGACCGACACCTGCGCGGACCCGCTGGCGACCTCCTCCACGTGGCGCGCGTCGGCGAAGATCGCCACCATCCGCCCGCCCTCGGGCAGGCTGCCGAACAGCCTGCCCCGTTCGGCCATCAGCCGCGCCCCGTCCTCGAGGCTGAACACTCCGGCCACACACGCCGCCGCATACTGGCCCACGCTGTGCCCGAGGACCACGTCGGGCTCGATGCCCCAGGACTGCCACAGCCGGGCCAGGCCCATCTCGATCGCGAACAGGGCCGGCTGGGCAAAGGAGGTGTGCCGCAACGTTTCCGCAATTTGGCGATCGCTGGCGAACAACACCTCCAGCAAGGGGCGCGGCAGCATGCCGTCGATCGCGTCCGCGCAGCGTTGCACAGTTTCGGCGAACACCGGCTCGGTGTCGAAAAGCTCGCGGGCCATGCCCGGGTACTGGCTGCCCTGGCCGGTGAACAACCACGCGGTGGTCGGCGGGTCGCCGCACACGCCACGCAATACGCCGGGGCGCAGCCTATTTGCGGCAAGGTCTTCCAACAGGTCGCGCGTCCCCGGTACCGGCGCTGTACCGGAATCCAGCACCAGCGCACCCCGGTGTTCGAAATGCGAACGGCCGACACCGGCGGTGTAGCAGACGTCGCTGATGTCGACGTCCGGGTGAGCGTCCAGCCAGGAGGCGTATCGCTGCGCCATTGAGACCAGAGCCTGCTCGGAGCGCGCGGACAACGGCAGCACATGCACCGGGCCGTCCGCGACCTCGGCGGACGCGTCCGCCGGCGCCGGCGGGGCCTCCTCGATGAGGACGTGCGCGTTGGTGCCCGTGAACCCGAAGGAGCTGACACCGGCGCGGCGCGGCCGGCCGTTGCCGTGCCACGGGGTCGGCTGATCGACGACACGGACCGGGAGCGAACTCCACGGGATGTGCGGCGAGGGGTTCTCGAAATGCAGGTTGCGAGGCAGCACTTCGTGCTGCAGGGACAGCACGATCTTGATCAGACCCGCGACCCCGGCGGCCGACTCCAGGTGGCCGATGTTGGTTTTCACCGAACCCATCAGCAGCGGGTGGTTCGGGTCGCGCCCCGCGCCGTAGGCCGCCGCGGCGGCCTGCACTTCGATCGGGTCACCGAGCGACGTGCCGGTGCCGTGCGCCTCGAGGTAATCGACGTCGGTGCCGGCCACCTGGGCCCGCGCCAGAGTCGCGGCGATAAGCCGTTGCTGCGCACCACCGTTGGGCACCGTCAGGCCACTGGACGCGCCGTCCTGGTTGACCGCGCTGCCCCGGATCACCGCCTGGACCCGATCGCCGTCACGCACCGCGTCGCTGAGCCGCTTGAGCACCAGGATGCCGCAGCCTTCACTGCGCACGTAGCCGTCGGCGGCGGCGTCGAACGTCTTGCACCGGCCGTCCGGGGACAGCATCCGGGCGCGGGAGGCCGCGATGAGGGACGCCGGGCTCAGCAACACGTTGACCCCGCCGGCCAGCACCAGATCGCAGTCCCCGGAGCGCAGCGCCCCGCAGGCCTCGTGCACGGCCACCAGCGACGAGCTGCAGGCGGTATCCACCGCCACGGCCGGCCCCTCCAGCCCGAGCGCGAAGGCAACCCGGCCGGCGATGGCGTTGAGCGCGTTGCCGGTGATGAAGTGGGCTTCGATGCTGTCGACGGACTCGGCCGTCAACAGGTGTGAATACTCGTTGGCCGCCACCCCGACGAAGATGCCGCTTCGGCTGCCGCGCAACGACGCCGGCGAATAGCCGGCACGTTCCAGGCCCTCCCAGGCGATTTCGAGCATCAACCGCTGCTGCGGGTCCATCCACACGGCTTCGCGCGGCGAGATGCCGAAGAATTCGGGATCGAATCCGTCGATCCCCTCGAGGTAGCCCCCGCAGCGGCTGTAGATCTTGCCCGGCGTCTCTGGATCCGGGTCGTAGTACTCGTCGACGTCAAAGCGGTCATCCGGAATCTCGCGGATCGCATCGACCCCGTTGGCCAGCAGCTCCCAATACGCCTCCGGATCGTTCGCGCCCGGGAAGCGGCAGGCCACCGCGACGATCGCGATCGGCTCGTCCACGGCGCTTGCGGTCGCCGAAGTCGCCACGGGTGTAACGGTTTTCGCCGTCGCCGGAGCATTCAGCCGCAGCACGTCGGTAAGCAGATAATCCGCCACGTCGACCAGACGTGGGTAGTCCATCGCCAGCGTCGCCGGCAGCGATTTGCCCACGCCGTGCTCGACCCGGCGCCGCAATTCGACGGCCATCAGGGAATCCATGCCGAGGTCGAAGAACCCGGCCTCGTCCCGAATCTCCGCGGCATCGACCCGCGTCACCTCCGCGACGACGTCGCGCAGGTAGTCCACGACCAGCTTCTTGCGCTGTTGCACCGGGGCCACCGTGAGCTGCTCGACCAGCCGCGTGGTTCCGGAGGCCGTCACCTCCGGCTCGGTCTCGGGCAACTCACGCGCGAGCTCAGCCAGGAATGGCCGCTTGCCGGTCTGCTGGTAGATCGGCAGGAAGCGCGCCCAGTCGATACGGGCGACCACTCCCTGGGCCGAGTGCGTGACGATGAGCTCGGCCATGCCGGCCAGTGCGTCGCCCGGCGCCAGGGTGACCACGCCGCGCTTCTTCAGCTGGGCGCGGGCCTCCTCGTCGGCCATGCCTGCCGACCAGGGACCGAAGTTGGCGCTGAGATAGTTCTGCGCGTGGTTCCGCCAGGCCAAGCCGTCGAGGAACGCGTTGGCCGCACTGTAGGCCGTCTGGCCGAAGCTGCCCCACACCGACGCGATCGAGGAGGTGCTGAGGAAGAAGTCCAGCGGCATGTCCGCGGTAGCTTCACTTAGATTCCATGCGCCCCAGACTTTTCCGGCGAACACACGATCAACCTCGGCGTCGTCCAGGCTACGCAGCGGGGTGGTCCCGATCTCGCCCGCGGCGTGCACGATGCCGGCCAGCGGCGGCATTTCGGCGCGCACCATGGCGATCAGACGATCGACGTCGTGCGGGTTGGCGACGTCGGCCGCCGCGATCCGGAATTCGCAACCGGTCTGCTGTTGTAGCGCGTCGATGCGCTGCCGGGTGTCGTCCTTCGGCGCCCGCCGGCCGGTCAGGACCAGGTGCCGGGCGCCGTGTGCGGCCAGATAGCCGGCGATTTCCAGGCCGACTGCGCCCAGCCCACCCGTCACCACGTAGGTCGCATCGGCGCGAAGCGCCAGCGGTGTTGCGGGCGGTGCGCCGGCACGCCGCGCCAGGCGCGGGACGTATACCGCTTGGTCGCGCAGCGCCACCTGGTCTTCGGTCCCGCCCGCGGCGGCGTCGACCAGCCGCGACCATTCGTCCGCGCTGCCCGAGGACAGATCCGCCAGCCCGCCCCACACCTGCGGGTGTTCCAGCGATGCGGCCCGGCCGAAACCCCACAGGCTGGTCTGCACCGGCGACACCGCGTCGGTGTCGGTAACCCGTTGCGCGCCGGAGGTCACCAGCCAGATCGGGTGGCGGACTTCGGCGGCCGCCGCGGCGCGGAAGAGACGCCGCGCTCCGCCCAGTACCCGGTGCTGCATCCGCAGCAACGACCGCATCGAGGGCGCGGTGTCCGTTTCGATGGCCGAGAGCACCAGGATGCGCAGCGCAGCCCCGTCGGCGGCCGCCTCGCGCAGCAGCTCTTCCAGTCGTTGTTCGTCGGCGTCGGACCCCGGTAACCCGAGAACGCGGTGCTGATGCCCGCGCGCGGCCAGCACGTCCACCAGCGGCCGCACCGCCTCCGCGTCGTCGGCGATGAGCAACCAGGACGCATCCGCGCCGGCCGCCGGCACAACCCGCTTCTCCCAACGGATCTCGTACCGGTCCCCGGCGATGGACTGAGTCTCACGCTGCTGATTGTGTTGCGCCGCAAGCCTTGTCAGCACATCCACGGTCTGCTGGTTGCCACCCGCCCCGTCCAGTAACGCGGCGAGTTCGTCGATCCGGCCGTCCTCGAGAAGCCGGACGGCTTCGGTGCGCAGGCCCGCCGACCGGTCGGTCTTGACGGTCGGCTGAGCTCGGTTGTCCCGGAACCAGTACTGGCGGTGCTGGAACGGGTACGTGGGCAAATCCAGCTTGCGCCGCGGTCCCTGCTGCAGCGCGCCGAATCGGGGCAGGTGCCCGGCGACGTAGGCGTCGGCGACGGCTTCGGTGAGCTGACGGCGCTCGTCGCCGTTGCGGCGCATCGACGCGATCGCGCGCGGCGCGGTCGCCGGGTCCGGCCAGGCCCGCAACGCTGCCGCGGTCAACACCGGTTGCGGACCGACTTCCAGCAGCAGCTTGCAGCCGAGGTCGGCCAGGGTGGCGACACTCTTGGCGAACTCCACCGGCTGGCGGGCATGCCGGCGCCAGTACAGGCCGTCCAGTTTCACCTGCCGGCCCAGCGCCGCCCCCGTCCGGTTGCAGACCAGAATCCGTTGCGGCGAACGGAATTCGAACCGGTTGGCATAAGCCTCGAATTCATCGAGGGCCGGATCCAACAGTGCCGAGTGGAACGCGTGGCTGGTGTCCAGCCATTCGCAGCGCACGCCGTCGGCCTGCAGCCGGGCCACCGCCCGGCCCAGCTCCTCACCCGGCCCGGACAGCACGGTGTTGGCGCCGTTGTAGGCGGCCACCGACAGACGTGGGAACTCTTCGGTGAGGCTTTCCACCCGCTCGCTGTCGGCGAACACCGCTGCCATCCGCCCGCCGGACGGCAGCGCTCCGAACAAGCGGCCCCGCTCGGCCAGCAACAACGCCCCGTCCTCGAGGCTGACCATGCCGGCCACGCAGGCCGCCGAGTACTGACCGACGCTGTGCCCCAGCACCACGTCGGGTTCAAAACCCCAGGACTGCCAGAGCCTGGCCAGGCCCATCTCCACGGCGAACAACGCAGGCTGGGCGTATGCGGTCTGGCGCAACATGTCCTGGCCGTCCGGGCTGTCCGTCTCGAAAATGACGTCCAGCAACGGCCTTTCGAGCACATCGGCCACCACGGTCGCGCACCGCGTCAGCGTGTCGGCGAAAATCGGCTCGTTGTCGAACAATTCGCGGGCCATGCCGGGGAACTGGCTGCCCTGCCCGGGGAACAGCCACGCGGTCTTCGGCGGGTCGGCGCACTCACCGCGCACCAGTCCCGGCGCCGGGCGGTCGTCGGCAAGCGCAGCGAGCAACTCCCGGGCCGATTCCGTCGAATTGGCCACCAGAGCGGCGCGGTACTCGAAATGGGCTCGCTGCACGCCGGCCGAGAAGCTCACGTCGGCCAGTGCGGCCTCGGGGTGCTCGCTCAGCCAGCCGCGATACTGCTCGGCGAGCTGGATCAACGCTGTGGGGGTTCGTGCCGACAGCGGCAGCACGCTGAAACCTTGCGGCGCCGAATCGGGTGCGGCCTCGGCCTGAACCGGGCCCGCGGGTGCTTCCTCGAGGATGACGTGCGCGTTGGTGCCGGAGAAACCGAACGAACTGACACCGGCCAGACGCCGGCGCCCGTTGCGTTCCCAGGGGGTGGCCTCCTTGACGACCCGCACCGCCAGCCGGTCCCAGGGAATGTGGGGCGACGGGTCCCGGAAGTTCAGGTGGGGCGGCAACAGCTCGTGTTCCAGCGAGAGGACGACCTTCATGATGCCGGCGATCCCGGCCGCGGCCTCCAGATGCCCGATATTGGTCTTGGCCGACCCGATCAGCAGGGGTGGCGCGCCCTCGCGTCCGGCCCCGAGCACGGCCCCGGCGGCCTGGACTTCGATCGGGTCGCCCAGCGACGTCCCGGTCCCGTGCGCCTCCAGATACCCGACGTCGGCCGGCGCGACGCCGGCCCGCTGCAGCGCCTCAGCGATGACCCGTTGCTGCGCAACACCGTTGGGCACGGTCAGACCGCCGGAGGCACCGTCCTGGTTGACCGCGCTGCCGCGGATGACGGCGCGGATCCGGTCGCCGTCGCGGATCGCGTCGGCAAGCCGCTTGACGACGATGACACCGCATCCCTCACCGCGCACGTAGCCGTCCGCGGCGGCATCGAAGGTCTTGCACCGGCCGTCCGGCGCCAGCATGTGCGCGTGCGAGAACGTGATCATGGTCGCCGGGCTCAGCAGCACGTTGGCGCCACCGGCCAGCGCGAGATCGCACTCACCCAGCCGCAGCGCCTGGCATGCCTGATGGATCGCCACCAGCGACGAGCTGCACGCCGTGTCCACCGTGACCGCCGGGCCCTGCAATCCCAGCCGGTAACTGATCCGGCCCGCCGCCGCGGCCGCCGCCGTCCCGATCGCCATGTAGGCCTCGATCTCGGGATAGTCCAGTTCGTCGGAGGCCATGCCCAGGTAATCGTGGGTGGAGAGGCCGATGAAAACCCCGGTGTTGGTGTTCGCCAGGGCCGTCGGCGCGGTACCCGAATGCTCCACCGCACGCCACGCCGTCTCCAGCAGCAGTCGGTGTTGCGGGTCCATCAACCTGACCTCGCGTGCCGACAGCCCGAAGAAGGGAGCGTCGAAGCCGGTGACATCGTCGATGAAGCCCGCGCGCCGGGTCACCACCTTCCCGGGCGCGTCGGGGTCCGGGTCGTAGAACTCGTCGGCGTCCCACCGCTCCGGTGGCACCTCCGAGACGGCGTCACGCCCCTCGCGCAACAGGTCCCAGAACTCGGCTGCATCGCCGGCGCCCGGGAAGCGGGCCGCGTAGCCGACTATCGCAAACCCGGCTGGCGGCGCCGTCACCTCTGCATCGGCGGTTGCCATGCACTGTCCTCTCTAGCTTGGCCGGTGGAGACTGGTTTCCCTCTGTGCCACGGCCCGGTCGAGCAGCAGACGGATCTCCCCACCGCGATTATTACAAGCAGGAATGCACCTCGCGCCGACATCGGGAAATTACCAGGTGGCGCGGCCGTCGTGCGCTCGGGTACCAGCCTTTACCATAGCCGGTGGCCGAATGCGAGTCGCCGCTCGCATTCCGACGTGGCCGGTACCGTGATTGCCGAAGCGGTTATCGTGTTATCGGCGCCGACCGCTGCCAGCGAAAGGTGGCGCGACCCGGGAGGAAGATTTGCAAATCGGGAAAATCACCATCGGCTCACTCGAGGATTGGACGGTACGCCCCGGCACCGTAATTTCCTGGCATCCGACCCAGGCCGCGAGGGAAAAGGCACGTTTGGCACCGGTCAGTTCGGTGCCGGTGAGTTATATGCAAGGCCAGCATCTGCAGAATTACCGCCAGAGAAAAGATGCCGGTCTCGACTTTTCGCGACTGCTCATCGCCACTTGTGAGGCGCCCGGACATTGCGATATTGCGATCATGAACCAGGCGCTCAATACATATCTGCGCCGACATGACACGTACCGCAGCTGGTTCGAGTTCGACGATAACGGCGACATCGTCAGGCATACGATGACGGATTCAGCTCACATCGAATTCATACCCGTCGATCACGGCGAGTTGACCGTCGAACAGATACACGACCACGTCGTGGCGACACCGGACCCGCTGCAGTGGGGCTGCTTCTCGTTCGGAATCATCCAGAGCGACGATCACTTCACGTTCTACGCCAGCATCGACCATGTGCACGGCGATGCGACGCTGATCGGCATCACGATGCTGGAATCCAACGCCGTGTACGCATCCATGGTGGGCGGCAACGAGGGTCTGGCGCTGCCCGACACCGGCAGCTACGACGATTACTGCGTCCGCGAGCGCGAGCGCACCTCGGAGTTGGGCCTGGATTCGCCACAGGTCCGTAAATGGATCGATTTCGCCGAGAACAACAATGGCAGCCTTCCCGAATTCCCCCTTCCGCTGGGAAACCCGCTGGAGCTGACCAACAGCGACATGGTCACCGAGAACCTGATGGACGCCGAACAGACCGCCCGATTCGAATCCGCCTGCACGGCGGCCGGGGCGCGCTTCGTCGGCGGCCTTTTCGCCTGCATGGCACTGGTGGACCACGAGTTCACCGGGGCATCCACTTATTACGCGCTGACTCCCCGGGACTCCCGCAAGAGCGACGAGAATTTCATGACCCAGGGCTGGTTTACCGGCCTGGTACCCATCATCATTCCCATCGCCGCGGCGTCGTTCGCAGAAGCCGCGTGGTCGGCACAGGAATCGTTCGATTCGAGCCTGGACATGGCAAAGGTGCCGTATTACCGGGTGCTGGAAATTGCCCCGTGGCTGGAATGGCCGCGGCCAAATTTTCCGGTAACCAATTTTCTGCACGGGGGCGCGGCTCCACTGAATGCCGTGATCGCCGCTGCGGAAATGAGTGCCGCGAAGAGCATCGGAATCTATTCAGACCGGCGATATTCCTATCAATTGACCATTTACATATTCCGGTATGAGCAGGGCACCGCCATGGCCGTCATGTTCCCTGACAATCCCATCGCGCAGAAATCAGTCGCCCGATATGTCGAGGCGATGAAATCCGTCTGCACGCGGGTCGCCGATAGCGGGCATTGGGGACGCGTCACGTAGTCTGGGAGGACTTGGGAGATCTTCGGAGGCTGCGGATTTCTATGGTCGCCGTTCGGCGAAAATGCCCAAAGTCGCGGCGGGGGCGACACACAATATGAACGGCCGGATGGCAACGGCGGTAGCCTGCGGGCGCGGAACGCGAGAACCTGAGGTGGGGACAATTTGCGACGATTAGCCGATTTTGCGGTGCGCTGGCCCTGGGCCGTAATCGGGCTCTGGGTGGCGCTGGCGGTCGCACTGCCTCTCACGTTGCCGTCGCTGAGCGACATGGCCGAAAAGCACCCGCTCGCCATCCTGCCCAGCGATGCGCCCTCCGCCGTCACCACACGGAAGATGACCGAGGCGTTCCACGAGTCGGGCAACGAGGACCTGCTGCTGGTGGTCCTCACCAACGAGAAGGGCCTCGGGCCCGCCGACGAAGTCACCTACCGCAAGCTGGTGACCGCGCTGCGGGCGGACACCCGCAACGTCGTCATGTTGCAGGACTTTGTCAGCACGCCCCCGCTGCGTTCGGTGCTGACCAGCAAGGACCGCAAGGCCTGGGTGCTGCCGGTCGGCCTCGCCGGCGAACTGGGCACTCCCCGCTCCTACGCGGCCTTCACGCACGTCACCGGTGTGGTCAAACAGAACCTCGCCGGCACGTCACTGACCGCGAACCTGACCGGTCCGGCCGCCACGGTCGCCGACCTGACGGTGGCGGGCGAGAAGGATCGACTGCCGATCGAGCTCGCGATCGCTGTTCTGGTGCTCGTCGTGTTGCTGTTGGTCTACCGAAACCCGGTGACCATGCTGCTGCCGCTGATTGCCATCGGCATCTCGATGGTGATCGCTCAGGCCGTGGTCGGCGGAGTCTCGCAGGCGAGCGGGCTGGGGGTGTCCAACCAGTCGATCGTCTTCTTGAGCGCCATGATCGCCGGGGCGGGAACCGATTATGCGGTGTTTCTCATCAGCCGCTATCACGACTATCTGCGGCGCGGCGCGGATTTCGACGACGCCGTGCGGGGGGCGCTGCTTTCCATCGGAAAGGTGATCGCCGCCTCCGCTGCCACGGTGGGGCTCACCTTCCTGGGCATCAGCTTCGCCCGGATGGGCGTGTTCTCCACGGTCGGGGTGTCCTCGGCGATCGGCGTCGGCGTCGCGTTCCTGGCAGCGGTCACGCTGCTGCCGGCGATCCTGGTCGTGGCGGGACCACGGGGCTGGGTCAAGCCCCGGCGCGAGCTGACCGCGGGGTTCTGGCGACGCTCCGGGATACGCATCGTGCGCCGGCCGAAGACCCACCTGGTCGCCAGCGTGCTGGTGTTGATCATCCTGGCCGGCTGCGCGGGCCTGGTGCGGTACAACTACGACGACCGCAAGGCCGTGCAGGCGTCGGCTCCCAGCTCGCTCGGCTACGCCGCGCTGGACCGGCACTTCTCGGTGAACCAGACCATTCCCGAATACATCCTGGTCCAGTCCCCGCACGACCTGCGCACCCCGCGGGCCCTGGCCGACCTGGAGCAGATGGCGGACCGGGTCAGCCAGCTGCCCAACATCGCCGCCGTCAGCGGCATCACCCGGCCCACCGGAGCGGTGCCGGAGGAGTTTCGGGCCACCTATCAGGCGGGCGCCATCGGCGCGCGGCTGGGCGAGGGCTCGGCGATGATCAGCGACCGCAACGATGACCTGAACCGGCTGGCCAAAGGCGCCGACACGCTGGCTGACAACCTCGGCGACGTCCGCGGCCAGGTCAGCCAGATGGTTTCGGGCATGCAGGGACTGCTCGACTCGTTCTCGTCGATGAAGAACCAGTACGGTGGCGACACTCTGGTCAGGGAGGTCTCCACCGCCGCCAAGCTGGTCAACAGCATCAATGCGCTCGGCAACTCGATGGGCCTGAACTTCACCGCCGTGCGAGACATGTTCGCCTGGGTGGCCCCGGTGCTGGTGGCGCTGCAGGGCAACCCGGTCTGCGACCTGAACACCTCGTGCAGCGCCACCCGTGCGCAATTCGAACGGCTGGTCGCCGCACGCGACGACGGCAGCCTCGACCAGATCAACGATCTGGCGCGCCAGATGGAAACCTTCCAGGACCGGCAGACCCTGAACGCGACGGTCGACCGCCTACGCAACGCACTGACCAGCTTCAACAAAGCGGTGCATGCCATGGGCCTGGACCAGCCCGGTGGCCTGCAGGCCGGCCTGAACAATCTCCAGCGCGGTGCCGACCGGGCCGCGGGCGGAAGCCGGCAAGTGGCCGACGGGGTGGAACAGCTCGTCGGCCAGGTCAAAGAACTGGGCGCTGGTCTCGGTGAGGCGGCGGCATTCCTGCTGACTTTGAAAAACGAAGCCGCAGAACCGTCGATGGCCGGTTTCAACATTCCGGCACAGCTACTGCGTATGGACGAGTTCAAGAAGGCGGCACGGCTTTTCATTTCGCCGGACGGACATTCGGTGCGCTATCTGGTGCAAACAAAACTCAACCCATTCAGCGCCGAAGCGATGGATCAGGTCAACGCCATCACCGACGCGGCGCGCAGCGCGCAACCGAACACCGCCCTGTCGGATGCTTCGATCTCGATGACGGGATATCCCGTCACGCTGCGCGACACCCGCGACTATTACCGGCACGACATTCGATTCATCATCGCCGTCACCCTGATCGTCGTATTGCTGACGTTGATGGCGCTGCTGCGTGCGGTTGTCGCGCCGCTGTATTTGGTTGGATCCGTGGTCGTTTCGTTCTTGTCCGCGGTGGGGATCGGTGTGCTGGTCTTTCAATTCCTGCTCGGCCAGCAATTGCACTGGTCGGTGCCACCATTGGCTTTCGTGGTGTTGGTCGCGGTGGGTGCCGACTACAACATGCTTTTCATCTCGCGAATGCGCGACGAGTCGCCAGGCAGTGTGCGGTACGGCGTGATCCGCGCCCTGGGCTCGACCGGCGGCGTGATCACCGCGGCCGGCCTGATCTTCGCGGCCTCGGTGGGCGGTCTGCTGTTCTCGAGCATCGGCACCGTGGTCCAGGGCGGTTTCGTGATCGGTGTCGGCATCCTGCTGGACACCTTCCTGGTCCGTACCATCACGGTGCCGGCCGTGGCCACCCTGATCGGACGGGCGAGCTGGTGGCCTTCACGACTGGGTAAACGGCTGAACACGCGGCGGCCGCTGTCCGGACGCGCCGGGTGACGACCGAATTAGCGGGACCGCGTGCGGGTGTGCGAGACTCGCGGAACCGAGCCGATCAGGCCCCGATCAGGCCAGGAGTGGGGATGAAAAAGCTACTCGCGGGGGTTACCGCGCTGGGAATCGTCGCGGCCACAGGGTGTTTCGGCGGCCCGACGGCCACCGCAGACGAGACGCCGGCCGATCCCCCACCAGGTGGTGGGACGGCGTATGCACTCGGTGGCGCGCACGTATTGGGCATCCCGTACGACGAGTACATCCGGCGCGAAGGTGCCGAGTGGTTTCCCGGGCTGCGGCGCCAGATCGTCGACTACCCCGCCGGCCAGGTACAGGGGCACGTGCTGGGACGACTTTTTCCGGGTATCGGCAAGCTCGATGAGATGTTTCCCGGCCTTGGCGCGGACGGACCGAGTGTCGGCGAATCGGTCGTCACCGGGGCGGACAACCTGGACGCGGCGATCCGCCAGGGCGGCCCGGGAACGGCCATCGGCCTGTCCGAGGGTGCGCTCGTACTCAACGCCCTGCAGGCCCGGCTCGCCACCGATCCGACCGCTCCGCCCCCCGATCAACTGACGTTCGCCACTTTCGGCGACCCCGTTGCGCGACATGCCTTCGGCCAGAGCTTTCTGACCGCCATGTTCCCCGTGGGCAGTGTGGTTCCCGCGCTCGACTATCCGGTACCGCCGCCCGTCGAGAGCCAGTACGACACCAAGATGTTCATCTCCGCCTATGACTCGATCGCCGACTTCCCCGACCGGCCGGACAACTGGATGTCGCTGGCCAACACGCTCGTGGGGCTCATGACCGGCCACACCGCGGTGGCGTTCACCAACCCGAGCATGGTGCCGCCGCAGAACATCCGGACGACGGTCAACTCCCGGGGCGCGACGACGACCACCTATCTGATCCCGGAACGGCATCTGCCGCTGGTGTTGCCGTTCCAGTACGCGGGCGTGCCCGAGCAGACGCTCAACGAGCTCGACGCGGTGCTGCTGCCGATGGTCAATGCCGGGTACACGCGCAACGACGATCCACTGACCGCTCCGGTCCAGGTGGACCCGGTGAACGGCTACGACCCGGCGGCCGTCACGGCGCCAGCCACCCAAGCCACCTTCGGTGGGGGGGCCGACCCGCTGTCCCAGATCCTGTCGGGCGCCATGTCCGTGCTGAACCGGGGTGCCCGCTAAAAGACGGGTGCGGCAATAATGGCTGCCGTCACAGCGAAGGAGCCCGATGAGTACAGCCAGCACCGACCGTCCCCTGCGGGTGATCCAGTGGACCACCGGAAACATCGGGCGCCGCTCGTTGCACGCCATCATCGGGCGCCCGGACATGGAACTCGTCGGGGTCTACGCGCACGGGGCGGACAAGGTAGGCGTGGACGCCGCCGAGCTGGCCGGCTGGCCGGAGCCGACCGGGGTGCAGGCGACCAATGACATCGACGCGCTGATCGCGCTGGGCGCCGACGCGTGTTGCTATAACCCGTTGTGGCCCAACATCGATGAGCTGGTGCGGTTGCTGGAATCGGGCGTCAACGTGTGCACCAGCGCGGCGTGGATCACCGGCGGCAAGCAGACTACGCAGGACCGCGAGCGCATCCTCGCGGCATGCGAACGGGGCGACTCGAGCATCTTCGGCAACGGCGCGCACCCGGGGATGACGAACATGGTCGGCATGGTGCTCTCGGCGTCTTGCGAGCGTGTCGACGAGATCCGTATCACCGAGTCGGTCGATTGCTCGACCTATGAGTCGGCGGGAACCCAGACCGCGATGGGCTTCTCCCAAGACCCCGCCACACCCGGCCTGGCCGAGAGCGTGCGACGGGAAAGCGAGGTGTTCGCCGAGTCGGCCGCGATGATGGCCGATGCCATCGGCGCGCGGGTGGACCGGATGACCTTCGACGTCACCTTCACCGCCGCGACCGGCGACACAGATTTGGGGTTCATGACCATCCCCGCCGGCACCGTCGGTGGCGTCTACGGATATCACCGCGCCTGGGAAGGCGACCGCAACGTCGTCAGCGTCGGATTCAACTGGACGATGGGCGATCACGTCGTGCCACCCAAGCCACTCGAGCACGGACACGTGATTCAGGTGTTCGGCCTGCCCAACATGCGCACGGTGCTGCACTGCCTGCCGCCGAGGGATTGGACCGAACCCGGATTCATGGGCCTGGGCATGATCTACACCGCGATGCCGGTGACCAACGCCGTGCCTGCCGTGGTGGCCGCCAGGCCGGGCATCGTGACGCTCGCCGACCTGCCGCCGGTCACCGGCCGGGTCGCGCACTGACTGTGTCCTGCGGCACAGTACCGGCCCCTGACGGAACGCTGCCGTCCACTAAGGGCTAACATACTTAGCCGAGCAAATATTCTGGCGGGGCGCCGGGGGAAGCAAGCTGTCCCACGGCGCGTTACAACCCTTCAGGTGGCCGGAGACTCGTAAAAGGCGGTGGCGATGAAGGCTGGTGCGATCGCGGGTCCCACTACCCGCTTTTTCCGCAAGGCATGGATACCGCTGGTTCTGATTGTGGTGCTGGCCGTCTCCGGACTGGTCGTGTCGCGGCTGCACAAGATCTTCGGATCCCAGGACCTCAACGCCAACGCCGGTGCGGGCATCGAGATCGTCCAGTTCAACCCCAAGGTGGTGAAGTACGACATCTTCGGGCCGGCCGGGGCCACCGCGAACATCAACTACTGGGATGCCGACGCGAACACTCACCAGGTCAACGCGGCGCCGCTGCCGTGGACGTTCACGATCTCGACGACACTGCCCTCGGTCAGCGCCAATATCGTGGCGCAGAGCGACGGCAGCCAGATCGGCTGCCGGATCACGGTCGACAACGTGGTCAAGGAAGAGAAACAGTCCGACGGCGTCAATCCCCAGACCTTCTGCCTGGTGAAGTCGGCATGAGCGACCTCAACCACAGGACGGCCACCGACGACACCACACCGATCACGGTCGAGCCCGCCGCAACCACCGAGCGCGGTCACCGGCCCCTCATCCCCCACACCATCCGCATCTTCGCGGTGCCGATCATCATCGCCTGGGTGGTGCTGACGGTTCTGGTCAACGTCATCGTTCCGACGCTGGAAAAGGTCAGCGAACAACACTCCGCACCGATGACCCCCGTCGACGCCCCGTCGATGGTGGCGATGATGCGACTCGGCCACAACTTCAAGGAGTTCGACTCCAACAGCACGGTCATGATCGTGCTGGAGAGCAAGCAGCCGCTGGGCGACGACGCTCACCGCTACTACGACGGCATCATCCGCCAACTGCGCCAGGATCACGAGCACATCCAGCACATCCAGGACTTCTGGGGTGACCGGCTCACCGCCGCGGGTGCCCAGAGCGCCGACGCCAAAGGTGCCTACGTGATGCTGAACCTCGCGGGTAACCAGGGCACCACGCTGGCCAACGATTCCGTCGACGCGGTCCGAAAGGTGTTGGAGCACAATCCGCCACCGCCCGGGGTGAAGTCCTATGTGACCGGTCCCGCGGCGTTGTCCGACGACATGCACATCATCGGCAACGCCAGCCTGGCCACCATCACTCTGTTCACCCTGGGCGCGATCGCGATCATGCTGCTACTGGTCTACCGATCGATCGTCACCACCCTGGTTCAGTTGTTCATGACCTTCGTCGCGCTGGCCTCGTCACGGGGAATCGTGGCAGTTCTGGGCTACCACAACGTCTTCGGACTGACCACCTTCGCCGCCAACATTCTGACCATGCTGGCGATCGCAGCGGGCACCGACTACGGCATCTTCCTGATCGGGCGCTATCAGGAAGCGCTGCGTGCCGGCGAGGATCGAGAAACCGCGTACTACACCACCTTTCGCGGGGTTGCTCCCGTCGTGCTGGGCTCGGGCCTGACCATCGCCGGTGCGACGTACTGCCTGAGTTTCACCCGGCTGCCCTGGTTCAACACCATGGGTGCACCCGTGGCGATCGGCATGCTGGTGGTCGTGCTGGCCGGGGTGACGCTCGGGCCGGCGGTGGTCTTCGCCGGAAGCAAGTTCCACCTCTTCGAATCCAAGAGCACTGCGCGCCAAGGGCGCATGTGGCGGCGGGTCGGCACCGCGGTGGTGCGTTGGCCCGCACCGATTCTCGCTGTCAGCTCCGCGATCGTCCTGATCGGGATGGTGGCCCTGCCCAGCTACGTGACGAGCTACAACGACCGCTACTACCTGCCCGCGTCGGCCCCGTCCAACCTCGGCCAGCAGGCCGCCGACCGGCACTTCTCGCAGGCGCGGATGGATCCGGACATGCTGATGGTCGAGGCCGACCACGACATGCGCAACCCGGCCGACATGCTGGTGCTGGACCGGGTGGCCAAGAACGTGATGCGCACCATCGGTATTGCCATGGTGCAGGACATCACCAGACCGCTGGGTATCCCGATTCAGCACAGCTCCATACCTTTTCAAAACAGCATGCAGAGCCAGACGACGATGCAGAACATGGCCTTCCTGCAGGACCGCATGAAGGACATCACCAAGATGGCCGACGAGATGCAGTTCATGATCGAGACCATGGAGCGCATGTATAAGGTGACGTCGGAACTGTCCAACGCCGCCGACGACAGCGCCAAAACCACCGCCGAAACCGCCGAGATCACCAACCGCCTGCGTGACCACATCGCCGACTTCGACGATTTCTGGCGCCCGATCCGCAGCTACTTCTATTGGGAGAAGCACTGCTTCGACATTCCCATCTGCTGGTCTTTGCGGTCCCTGTTCGAGTCGCTGGACGGATTCGACCAATTGGCAGGGCAATTCGACCTCCTGACCAAAGACATCCAGCGCACGGCGGATGCCACGCGCTCGATGCTGGTGCTGATTCCGCCGATGATCACCACGATGAAGACGACGAAAGCCCTGACGCTGACCATGCAGGCCACGTTCTCGGCGATGCTGGACCAGATGAAGGCGCTCAGCGACACCGCCGTGGTGATGGGCCAGAGTTTCGACGCCTCCAAGAACGACGACTTCTTCTATCTACCGCCCGAGGCGTTCGACAATCCCGACTTCCAGACCGGCCTGCGGATGTTCCTGTCGCCGGACGGCAAGTCGGCGCGATTCTTCATCACCCACCAGGGCGATCCGATGACACCGGAAGGCATTTCGCGTGTCGACGCGGAGCGAACCGCCGCGCAGGAGGGGCTCAAGCAATCCTCCCTGTCCGATGCGAAGGTGTACCTGGGTGGTACGGCCGCGACGTTCAAGGACATGCACGACGGCGCCAAGTACGACCTGATGATCGCCGTGGTGTCGGCGCTGACGCTGATCTTCATGATCATGCTGCTGCTGACCCGCAGCGTGGTGGCGGCCCTGGTCATCGTGGGCACCGCGGCCAGTTCCATCGCCGCGTCCTTCGGGCTGTCGGTGCTGATCTGGCAGGACCTGTTCGGTATCAAGATCCACTGGATCGTGATGGCGCTGTCGGTCATCATCCTGTTGGCCGTCGGCTCCGACTACAACCTGCTGCTGGTGTCCCGGTTCAAAGAAGAAATTCATGCCGGGCTCAAGACGGGCATCATCCGGTCCATGGCCGGCACCGGCGGGGTGGTCACCGCTGCCGGTCTGGTGTTCGCCTTCACCATGGCGTCGATGCTCGGCAGCGACCTGCGGGTGCTCGGCCAGTTCGGATCTACCGTCTGTATCGGCCTGCTGCTGGACACCCTGATCGTGCGCACACTGCTGATGCCGTCGATCGCGACTTTGCTGGGCCGGTGGTTCTGGTGGCCGCAGGTGGTACACCCGCGCGGCAGCGATAATGTATTCATTCCGTCGAAAGCGGCCCCTCGCTGAATTCGCGCGAGTCGCTTTTTCAGTGAGAATGCACTAAGCCCGCACACCGCACGCACATCAACGGCTGCCGACCGCGCAGCACCTACCATTCCTTCAGGGGGCGACCATCAGTTTCGGCTCCACTAGGCAATCTGCACAGCCAGTTTGGGCAATCTGCACACCCTTTGCGGTTTCCCCACATTTCGCGTAGCGGCTTTTTCGAATAGCACAATGCCGGCACCCGCCGAGATATAAGCTCACTTTCCTCAATCGAATGGGGATTGCGCGATGTTTCAGCAAAGGTGGGGCAGTTGAGCTTTTTCGTTCTTCCGCCGGAGGTCAACTCCGCGCTGATGCACGCCGGCGCAGGTTCAGAACCTTTGCTGACGGCTGCCGCGGCCTGGGAGAGCCTGTCCGCCGAACTGGGCTCGGCCGCGGAATCGTTCAACTCGGTCACGTCAGGGTTGGTAGCCGGGTCCTGGCAGGGACCGTCGGCGGCAGCGATGGCGGCGGCCGCGTCGCCGTATGCGGGGTGGCTGGCCGCGGCCGCGGCCGCGGCCGAGTCATCGGCCGTGCAGGCCCGTGCGGTGGTGAGTGCCTTCGAAGCAGCGTTGGCGGCCACGGTGCACCCGGCGGTGATTGCGGCGAACCGGTCGCAGTTCGTGTCCCTCGCGCTGTCCAACCTGTTCGGCCAGAACATGCCCGCGCTCGCCGCCACCGAATTCGACTACGAGGCGATGTGGGCTCAGGACGTGGCCGCCATGGCCGGCTACCACCTGGACGCGTCGTCGCTGGTGTCGGGGTTGCAGTCCTTCACCCGACCGGCCCAGTTGCTCGGCGGGATCTCCGGCCTGATGACCGCCGCCGACTCGGTGGCCGCGACGGCGCAGGGAATCGCCGGCGGCCCCGGTGCGCCGGTCTCGAGTACGGGGCCCGTCCCGGGCGGCCTTCCCGGGATTCTGGGCCAGCCGGGCACAGGATTCGTCAGCGCCGGTATCGCACGGACTCTCGCCTCCGGCGCCGCGGGAGCGGCTGCGGCTGACCTCGGTCTGCTCGGCCTGCTGAATGCGGGCAATCCGCTCACCGGATTCTTCAGCGCTACCGGCCCCAGCTTCGACATCTTCCCGATCACCCTTCCCCTGGAACTGAACGTCGCCGGAGCCGTCGGCCCGATCACCATCGAACCGATTCAGATCCTTCCGACCATCCCACTGAACTTCCACCAGACCTTCCTGCTGGGGCCGCTGACCGTTCCACCGATCCACGTCCCGGCAATCCCGTTGGTGGACTTCAGCATTCCGATCGACATCGGCCCCCTGACGGTGTCGCCCATCACCCTGGTGCCGGCCATCGAGTTCCCCACCCAGATCATCACCATTCCCGGATTCAATCTGGTGCCAGGCGGCATTCAGACGTCCGGACTGTGGGCGGGGCCCCTCTTCCTGAGCCAGGGCGTCTTCATCAACCCCGGCGTCAATCCCATCGCTGCGCAACTGAGCTACACGACCCCTGCGCTCACGCTGTTCCCGGGCGGTTTGAGCATCCCCGATGCCCCGCTGCACTTCGATGTCGGCATCAAGGCCGGCACCGGGGCCTTCACCATCCCCGGATTCTCCCTGCCCGAGCACGCCATTCCGCTGACGATCAGCACGGCCGGCCAGATCGACGGCTTCAGCACGCCGAGGATCACCATCGACGCGATCCCGGCGTCAGTGGATACCGTCGTCCGCGCCGATCGCGTGGTGCCCCTGTTCCCACTTCCGTCGATTCCCCTCACGATCACGGCCAATGGCATCGTGGGGCCCGTCCACGTCGCACCCATCGCCATACCGCAGGCGCACGCCGCGATCACCAACGCGACCGTCAGCATCGGCAGCTTCACCGTTCCCGAGATCGCCATTCCGCAGATACCGCTGCACGCGACGGGCACCGTGGCCCTGGCCCAGAACACCATTTCCTCGGTCAACCTTCTCGACCCGCTCAATCTCACCGGGCAGCTCCAGCTCGGCCCGATCAGCGGCCCGAACGCACGCATCGACATCGCCAGCATGAGTCTGGGCAGCGGCCTGCCTTCTCTCGTTCTGAGAAACATCAACGTCGCGGTCGACGCCCTTTTCTACGGTCCGCAGACTCTCGATCTGGCGACCACCCCACTGGCATTGCCCGACATCAGCATTCCCGCACAGAACATCGTCACTCTGGGCCTCAACGGCGGCATCAATCCCATGACGTTGTTCCCGGGTGGCCTCACATTCCCGGAAAACTCGGTCAGCCTCACTAATTTCTCCGTCGGCTCCGATCCGTTCACCGTTTTTCCGGACGGCTTCCGCATCGATCAATTCCCGTTCAGAATCAACGCCACGGTGCTCTCGCCGACCCCGGTGCCCACCACCGGGAGCATCGGTCCCATCCATATTCCGGCGGCGCCGCTCATTCAGGCGATCCGTGCGGGGGGAACCGGCAACATCAACCTGAACCTCGGCTTACCCACTATTCCCACCCCCGCCATCGGCCTGGGCTTGAACGGCATCACGAACTATGGATTCGTCACGCAAGAGCCCATTGTCATTCCGCCGTTCGGCACCACCGGAACCCTTACCACCGAGCCAATCGGCATAAACGTCAACATCGGTTCCATACCGTTCACTCTCCGGGGCATACCGGTCATAGGCGGACAACTCGAAGGAAACGTCTTCGCCTTCGTCGTCAATCAGGGTATCGATGCAATGACGGTGCCGCTCGATTTCATGACGTCGCCCATCGCCATTCCGCCGCTTTCGCTGGGCGGGTCGATTCCGATCGATATTCCGTTGGACATCGTCTCCGCCGCCACCATCCCGGGCATCGGCTATACACAGTCGATTCCGCTCAACTTCGCGACGGAAATACCGCAGTTCACCATTCCGGAAACACTTATTCCCGCCATCCCGATCGGATCGAACCTCGCCCTGCCGGGGAGCATCGGGCCGCAACTGGGCGACGTGCTGACCTCCGGTACGACCTGGCTCCAGCAGCAGTTAATGAACGCGGGACTGGGCAACGCCGGTGTATACAACTTCGGCAGCGGCAACCTGGGCAGCCTCAACCTCGGCAACGGCAACATCGGCAGCTACAACCTGGGTGGCGGAAATATCGGCGATGCCAACATCGGTTGGGGCAACGGTGCTCTAGGCGCCCTGGTGGGCAAGAATGTCGGCCTCGGCAACGCCGGGTCGGGCAACTTCGGATTCGGCAACGCCGGGTCGGGCAACATCGGGTTCGGCAATACCGGCACCGGCAACGTCGGCATCGGGCTGGTCGGCGACAACCAGAACGGTTTCGGCGGCTGGAACTCCGGGACCGGCAACATCGGCCTGTTCAACTCCGGCACCAACAACGTCGGCTTCTTCAACTCGGGCAGCAACAACGTCGGTATCGGCAACTCCGGTCTGGGCAGCACCGGCCTCTTCAACGCCGGCAACTTCAGCAGCGGACTGGGCAATGCCGGCGAGCGCAATCTGGGCTTCTTCAACGCGGGTAACGCCAACCTCGGCGCGTTCAACCCCGGCAATGTCAACTCCGGCCTGTTCAACAGCGGCGACGGCAATGTCGGATTGGCCAATTCGGGTGACTTCAATGACGGGATATTGATCTCCGGCGACCACAACATCGGCGCGCTTTTCACGGGCGACTACCAGAATCTGGCCGACCCCAGTCTGGGGATCACCCTTCTGGACATCAATCAGAACCTCGGCCCCGTCCACATCGACCCCATTCACGTTCCAGGGTTGCCGATCAACATCAACGAGACCATTTACATCAATCCCTTCACCGTGCCGCAGATCGACGTGCCCGCAATACCGGTGGAAATCCACCAAAGCGTGGCGCTGCCCGCCATCACCCTCTTCGAGGGCCTCAACATGCCGGCGCAGCAGATCGTGATTCCGCTCAACATCCCCGCCACCACCGCGTCGACGCTGCAGCTTCCGGCGATCGGCTTCAACGCCCAATACAAGCCCGACAACCTGCCCCCGTGGTCGTTCGGGCAGTTCACGATCAGCCAGCAGCTGAACACCTTGGGACCGACCGCCGGCATCCTCGTCCAGAACGGGGCCACCGATGCCCGGACCGGCAGCATCACGCTGAACCTTCCGGACATCAACATCCCGCGAATCGCGACCTCCCCGATTCCCCTGACCATCGACACCCACGGCGGCATCCCCGCCTTCACCCTGTTCCCCGGTGGACTGTCCATCCCGCAGAACCCGATTCCGGTCACCTACACGCTGACCGGCGGCCTGCAGCCGTTCACGATCTTCCCGGACGGCTACACGATCGACCCCATTCCGCTGCACCTGCACCTCGACGCCACCCTGCTCAACCCCATCGACGGCATTCCCCCGTCACTCAACCTGGTCGATTTCCAGTTCTCCGGCGGCCTGGGCCCGGTAAAGATCCCGGACCTCCCCATTCCCACCATTCCTCTGGGCCTCAATTTCGGCCTGAGCCATGGGGCTTTCACCATCCCGCCCATCGAGCTTCCGAACATCCCCATCGACATCACCGGCGACATCGGCCTGGGCCCGATCGGCATCCCGTCCCAAACGATTCCCGCGATCTTCAACGACCCGTTGGCAACCATCCATTTCGACGCGTTCAAGACCGCGGCGACGAAGATATCGCCATTCGTCATATGGACCAGCGGCAATGCGCCCTGGGACCCGGTCCCCGCCCCTACGGGGGCCTATATCTCGATCGGTTCGGGTCCGCTGACCGACCTGCTCTTTGTCAACCCCCTCGTCCTCGGCAGCGCGACCCAGGATCCGTATTCGATCACCTTCAGCGGCGGATTGCACGCGTTCGACACGCCGGCCGTCATGATCGACAAGATCCCGCTGGGCTTCCGGTTACCGGGCGGTGTCGACGGCGCCACGCTCTTCCCGAACGGACTGACCTTCCCGGCCAACAACCTGCTGGACCTGAATCTCTCGGCGGGGCCCAAGGGCTTCACCATTCCCGCTCGAACCATTCCGGCCATCCAGGCCAACCTCGACGCCATCGTCAGACTGGCCACCCCGGACAATCTGCTGCCGCCGTACAAACTCTTGTACGTCACCGCCAACGGGGGCGTCGGGCCGGCGGTTCTGCCGTCGTTCCACATTCCGTCGATTCCGCTGGGCTTCGACCTCGGCGGGGGCATCGGTCCGATCACCATTCCGTCCTTCTCCACACCAGCTATCCACCTGGGACTCGACCCGAGCGCCACCGCTGGCCCCGTCTCGGTCCAGCCCATCAGCATCCCCCCGCTGTTCGTCGACGCGTCCCTGCACTTCGATGAGATCAAGACCGGCCTCGCGACCACCACCGGTGCGATCTATTTCAGTGGCGGCCTTGTCCCGCAGATCAATCTCGGCGGATCCAGCACCAGCACGACGCCTGCGTGGGGAACACAATGGTTCCCGGTGGCGACCCCGCCCGGCGGCATTCCCGGATTCTCCATCCCCGTGAACCCGATCGAAGTCGGCCTGCCGCTGTCGGTGACCATCCCGTCGCTGACCTTCCCGGGTCTGACAATTCCGCGAATTCCGTTGGGGCAGGCGCTGTCCGGTGCTTTGCCCGCGTTCGATCTGCCGTCGATCACGATCGACCGGATTCCGATCAGCTTTGCCGGCCCGCTCACGCTGTTCTAGAGGCGCCGATGATCCCCCGTCCGATCGATTGCACAGCACACTTGCCCGCTTCCGAAGACTGATTCAGAGGTGCCGATGTCTTACGTCATTGCAACACCGGCGGCCCTGGCCGCGGCGTCGACGAACCTGTTCGACATCGGCGAGTCGATCCGGGCCGCCAGCGCGGCCGCGGCGTCGCCGACGACGGGCATCGCGGCCGCGGCCGCCGACGAGGTCTCGGCGGCGATCGCGCGGCTGTTCGGCACCTTCGGCCAGGAATACCAGGCGGCCAGCGCACAGGCCGCAGCGGCGAATGACCAGTTTGTCCAGGCATTCCAGCGGGGCGCGGCGGCATATGAGCGCATCGAGTTCGGCAACGCCGGGCTGCTGCAACCGCTGTTGGACAGCCCGCTGGCGACGGGCCTGATGGGCCTCGTCAATGCCCCCAGCGAACTGCTGACGGACCGGCCGATCATCGGCGACGGCGCGGACGGCAGGGCGGGCACTGGTGAGAACGGCGGGGACGGTGGCTGGGTGTCCGGCAACGGCGGCAGGGGTGGTTCCGGCGCGCCGGGCCAGCAGGGCGGCGCCGGCGGAAATGCCGGTGCCAACGGCAATGGCGGCGCCGGCGGTGCCGGCGGCGATGCCGTCACCCCGGGCGGGCGCGGCGGCGACGGTGGGCGTGGCGGCAACGGGGGAACGACGACCGGTTTCGCCGGCACCGGCGGCGCGGGCGGGGCC
>RXJD01000004.1 GCA_003987775.1 Mycobacterium sp. | reverse complement strand
GCGCCGTGGGCTTCCCAGACAATTGTTCCTTCGGCATACCTGCATCCTCGTTTCCAAGGTCAGGAGCCTCCGGGATTTCCAGGGCGATTCAAAGACCGCAGCAACTAGGCCTGCGGCGCTGTGCGTCAGCGTTGTAAGTGACGTTCGTGCAAGCAACACCCTCGGTGCTGTATCGGGTGCATCGATTCGCGGTAACTGTCCTCCATGTGGGCACTGACATTGCCGAAGGTGCTAGGTCAAACTAAAGACCGCTCACACCAAGATGGTCACGTTCCCGAGCGGCGCCGACGTGGCGGTGCGTAGTAATCGTGCAACCTCGCGACCTGTTGGGACCAGAACGTCAACTTGTCCTCCTGCGTCGCTGATGGCGGAAGCAAGCCGAGGTGCGTTGCGAGTTTGAAGAATCCAGGACCGGGGTCCGTGCCGTCTATGTAGGTGACAATCGCCGAAAGCATTCCGCCGTTCTCGGCGCGAGTCTGTTCCACCACCTGACCTAGGAGCCTGCCCATCGCGGTCCGGTCTCGTTCGAGCGAGAACTCGAAAGCCGGCTGACGAGTCTGACGCACCAGCTCAGTGTTGAGCCTGCTATAGGATGTCATTCCCCTTCGTCCTGCCTCCTCCTTCAAGATTGTTATTGCGTTGTCTAGCAGTATGTCCCATTCATCGTCGCTGCGTCCGAACACTTGCGGCCCCCTCAATTCACGGCATCCAACTCAAATATTCTTTGGTCTGAAGGACTAGTCATCGTGCCAAGCTCTCAGCCCACGCTGCTGACCTCAGCTCGCGATACAGCAAGGGCCCAAGGCCAAGCCGGTGCCGAAGGTCCTTCTCGAGGCCAGCAATCGGTGTCAGATTCTGCGGTGCGCGTCCATCCTTGTACTCAACAGACGCGAAGCGGCCCAGCAAAATCTGAGTCACATTTGCCAATGCGATCACTTCAGAGAGATTCAACTCGGGCGCGGCCTCCAGTCGGACGATTCCGGCCCATGGGCCAGCTGGCAAGCACGGCAGGCGTAGGTACCACGAATACCGATCCCAGCCGGATGCGACGGCGAAAACGGGTGTGCGACAACCCGTCGCCAGTTCGGCAACCACAGCGTTCATGGCTGACGGAAGATATTGCACCCCATGCGTTTTGACATAACCGAGAGTGCGCGCCAAATGCGCCTTCCCGCGCAATGGTCCGTCGACGACCAATAGATCATTCTCACGCGGCGCACTCTTTGCGCGTTGATGTCGGGCCTCGACGGCCATCGTGACTTCGAGCTCAGCCAACGCCTGCTGCAGGGCATTCGTGAGAGACGCCGCGGGCGGTAGATCAGGACTCGATACTGTCCGGCGCAACTTATACGGTCCGCAACTGGTCTCAATGGTTGTCGCGCTGCTGGCCGCGGTGAAAAGACCTCGGCGTACCTCGGAACTCATGACGTGGGCGCCTTGTTTGGAAGCGCACACCACCCCTGCGGCGTAGCTAGCGCACAACCCAGGAACGGCCCTCTGCCCCTCGCCATTTGGCGCATCGACGTCGTCAATCCAAGCCCGTGCATCGATTCTGCGCACCCCGTCGACAAACAGCACAGTGCCCGGAATAGTGATGTCCGCTCTGGGCGCAATCGGTGACCATTCAGAGGACGAGACCTCCAACGTCGCATCGACTTTGGCGGCCGTCTCGACGAGTTCATTCATATCGGTTGCCGCGCCGTAGCTCGGATCCCAACCGTCAACGCTGAATCGCATTGCTACACAGCCAGTCGCTCGATGTGGGAACCGGCGCTGTCACGATTTACCTGGAATCGCACCGGAATCCGTTCGGCCAGCGCCGCCACATGTGTGATGACCCCGACCATCCGCGATCCCGCCGACGCCAAGGTGTCCAGGGTACTGGCAACGACATCAAGTGTCGTCTCATCAAGGGTGCCGAAGCCCTCGTCCAGAAAGATCGATTCCAGCCGGCTGGCACCGGCGGCCGACAACGAGGTCACCTGCTCGGACAATGCGAGCGCAAGAGCCAGCGACGCCTGGAACGTTTCGCCGCCCGACAGGGTCTTCACTGGTCGGGTCATGTCGGCGTCGTTGTGGTCGACGACCAGCAGGTCCCCCTCATCACGCGTCAACTCGAATTGGCCGCCAGACAGGTCGAGCAGAATAGCCGACGCATCCTGAAGCAGCGTATCGAGCGCTCCAGCGATCAGCCAGCGCGGAAAGTTGTTCGCCCGCATCTGTTTCGACAATTCCCGTGCCACCTCCGCGGATTCACGCGCAGCTGCCATCTCGGTCTGCATAGCTTCGGACTCACGCTTGCGTTCTTCGGCCCGATCGAGTTGAGCCTGTGCGGTCGCCACTGCCGCCGAAACCAGTACAGGCGCCTGGTCGGCAAGTTCTGCCGCACCGAGGTCTTCTGCGACGTCGAGAGCATGCGCCGCCAGCCCGTCTCGGAGCGCATCTGCGGCCGCACCAGCGCGACCTTCGGCCTCCGCTAACAGATGGCTTTGCGACTCAACTGTTGCTGCTCTCATCTGTGCTTCGGTCTCCGCCCAGTCCAGCAGGACTTTCCACGCCGCCGATAGATTCGAGCCGCTGATCTCCGGCGCGCCAATGCCCGCGAGTTGGTCGCGGACTCGGCGCATGTGCTGCCAGTTTTCTTCCACCGCAGCCTTCGCCGTCGAACAAGCGTCGCGGGCTTCGGCCGTCGCGCTTCTTGCGGCGGTCACCTGCGTGCCAACGTCTTCGAGTTGTAGTTCCCAACCGTGGACGATCTCTAGCTGTTTGGCTGCATTTTCGGAGGACGGAGCGCCTTCCAGCGCAACGAGCAGTTCACTTTGGCGTTTTCGGGTGTTTTCGAGTGCCGTTGCCGCGCGCTGCCTTGCGAGCGCCGCATCACTCACCGCCGTAATGGCCGCGCTTAAGGCGACCTCAGCGTCGCCCAACAGGACAGTCGCCTGCTCGGCCGCAGTACGCGCTTCTCCGGTCGTGTTCGTCAGCGAGTCAACTTGACTCGAGAGCGCGCCAGCTTGTCCCTCCCCCCACGCGATCAGTGTTTGCCACGCCGCGGCAATATCGGAGCCGTCGACTTGCGGCGGGCCGAGGGCACTGACACTATCGCGGGCGGCTTGCACTGCGCTCAACGCTTCCTGCGAACGCGTCTGCGCTTCACTCAACTCTCTACGCGCGGTTTCGGCGACCTCGCGTGCCGCCTGCACAGCGGCGTCGGCAGCGCGGCGCTTTTCGGTTGCAGCGGATCGTTGTGAAGTGGCGTCAGCGATCTCGACCTGAACTGATGTCGCAGCGTCGCGAAGCGCCGTGAGTTGCTCCGTTGATGCCTGAGTACCTAGTTGTTCAGCCAGCGCCGCCGGAGGATTCGTGATTCCGAGCACTGATATTAGCTTCAGCAGTTGAGAGCGCACGGCGTCGCACTGGTGCAACCGATCACTTCTCACCGCCATCAGCTGTTGGTGCGTTGACTGCAGGCGCGCCGAATCGGTTTGCGCTTTCTCGGCTGCAGCCTTCGCCGACGTGAGCGCGTCTCGGGCTGACCGGAGGTCAGCCGGTCCCTCGTCACCCATGAGTTCGGTGATCGTTGCTCCGCACACGGGGCAGTCATCACCTGCCTGAAGTTCGGAACGCAGCGCTGCAGCTTGATTGGCGTGTTCGGCAGCGCGCAGAGCTTGTTCGCACGCGGTGACCTTCTGTTGTGCGGTGTCGAGGCTTCCCTGTGCTTCGGTCATCGCAGCGAGTGCTGCCTCGCGATCGTCGGACTGTTCAGTGTCCAGGGCAATGGCGGCCACTATGCGTTCAACGTCGCCAGCGGCGTTCGCCAGGACCGCCGAGTCGGGCAGTCTGTCCAACGCTTCATTGGCAGTCCGTTGTGTGGTCTCGCTGATTGCCAGGGCCGAATTGGTCTCGGCGACTGCATCATTCGCCCGAGCAAGAGCATGTGCGATGGCTTGAATGTCGGGCGGTGTCGCTAGAGCTTGCACCTTCGAAAGGTGATTCGTGGCGGTCTGTAGCTGGTTGCGCTGTTCTTCCGCCGTCTTTCCTGCCTGGGTGGCGGCATCTCGTGCGGCGCGTACCGCCTGATCTGCTGCCACATGCTTTTGCTGTGCGGTCTCATGTTCTGTGCGTGCCAGAGATTCCTGCTCGGTTAGCGTTGGCAATCGCGCCTCGATGGTGGCGAGTTCCTGCCAGTTGTCGAGGATTTGTTCGAGCTGCCGGCGGGGCGTAGCGGTCTTGAGCTGCTCGCGAATTTCGCCGTCGCGCAGCTCGATTGCATCTTGGTGCGCCTGGGCAGACCTGACGGTATTCTCGCGTTGCGCAAGTGCGGTCTGGAGTTCATCGACGCCGGGCGGCTTCGTGACGCGGGTCAAGCGTTCCCGTTCCGAGGCCGCCTGGCTCGCCTGGTCACGCGCAAGTCTTGCCTCTGCCGTTGCCTGCTTCAACGCCGGTACTGTCACGGTGGTGACATGTGATCGGAAGTTCTGCAGCTCGTTGAGGCGGTGGCGGAAGGATCCCACCCGTTCGTCGGTTGCGTCTGTGTAGTTCTCGAGCTGCCGCGCCAGGGTGCTGGCTCTGGATTCGGCGTCTGATGCGCGGCTGAAGGCGGCCGACTGGATGGACTCGTAGATGTTGTAGCCGAGCAGATTCTTCAAGATGTCTTGGCGTTGTGCGTCGGTGGCGTGCAGGAATCGCGCGAACTCTCCTTGTGGCAGCGCTACCGATTGGGTGAACTGCTCGAACGTCAATCCGAGGATTCCCTCAACGGTGGCGTTGACGGCCCGTCCGGTGGCCAGCACAGTGGTCTCTTCGTCAGGCTCCCCGGTTGCGTTGGCGGACAGGAGCTGTTCGATCCGCGCTTCCCTGACCGACGGACTTCCACGTCCGACCCGGCGGATGTCGCGGGCAGCAACATAGCGTTTCCCACCGGCATCGAAGATTAGCCGGACGACGCCGCGATTGACCGTGGGAGCGAGCGCCGGGGCCACCGCGTTCCGCTCGCCCCATCGGGGCACGGTGCCGTACAGCGCGAACACCATGGCGTCGATCACGGTGCTCTTGCCGGATCCGGTTGGGCCGACCAGGACGAAGAAATCCGTTTCACGGAAGTCGATCCTGGCCTTCGTGCGGTAGGAGCAGAATCCGTCGAGTTCGAGGAGGATCGGTCGCATGTCAGGACGTCTTCGCGTCGGCGGCTGTGAGTTCGTCGAGCAGTTGTGCGAATAACGTCGTGATCCTCGGATCGTCGATCTGGCGCTCCCGGCAAAATTCGTCGAACAGTTCGATGGATGATTTGTTGGAGCGGTCGGGCGGTGCGGGACGCGCCTGGGCTGCCGCGAATTCGGGGTCGATGCGAACCTCGAGTGTGTTGGGCAGTATCTCGACGACCTCGTCGCGCAATCCGGCTCGGGTGGGTTCCTGAACGTAAATCCGCAGGTAGTCGTCGCCGTAGGATGCGGCGTTGGCTTCGAGGTCGGCCACCGTACTGCGGACGGTGCGCAGCCGTCGTCCAGCCGTGAGAGCTACCTCAGTTACCACCGCGGGTGTCGAAGGCGAAGCGTCAACCAAGAGCACAACATTCGTGTTCTCCTCTTCGCCAAAGTCGACAGCCATGGGCGAGCCGCTGTAGTGCACCGGGCACCCAGCGGGCATCTGCTGGCGCCGGTGCAGATGCCCAAGCGCAACGTAGTGCGGATCGTTGCCGAAAGCCGTTGCGGGCACAAAGTAGTCGAAGATGGTCTGGGCAGCACGCTCACCGCCACCGAGTTTGCCGTTGGTAATTGTCAAGTGGGCCATGAAGATGTTGACCGCGTTGTCGGTGAATCCGGTCTTTAGATGCTCGATCATGTCGCGCACCTGCTGGTCATAGGCGCCCGCGTGCTCGGACGGCGTATTAAGCAACAGTTCGGCCGCACGAACGGCATAGCGTGTGGTCAGGAAGGGCAACACCGCAACGTTGACCGCTTCTCCGGTGCTGCGCGCAGCAAAGGAGACGACGCCTCCGGCATCGACGGGGCGGACCTGACCGACGAGGTGGATTCCGGCGACCGCCATTAAGGGACGATAAGCATCGAAAGTGACAGCGTGATCGTGGTTTCCGGCCATCGCAATGACCTCGGCGCCGGTCTGTTTCAGCGCGATCAAGGCATGTACCACGAGTTGCTGCGCTTGTGCAGACGGGACGGAGGTTTCATACAGATCACCGGCAATGAGGACAGCGTCGACAGATTCGCGCGAAGCGATATCGACGATCTCCTTGAGAATCTGTGTCTGCTCGTCGAGGCGGCTACGGCCTTTCAGTGACTTGCCGATGTGCCAGTCAGAGGTGTGCAGGAATTTCATCGCAAGTTCTCGAATGGCTGTCTAGAACGGTGCGCCGTCTGGTGTGGGGACCCGTGCCGGGAATCCTCGAGCGACCCTCGAGGGGCTTCCCGACGGAGTGTTGGCGCCAACTTCGGAAAGTCTTGTCGCCCAAGCAGGAAAAGGAAACTCAATTGCGAGTGGCACCGGGATCGAGGGTTGGTTGACGAACATGGTCCCGGGTTTGGCGATCGTTGCACGCAGGCGCTGACTGGAAGGTAGGAAGCCGTACTCGGGGCGGGAGGCTTCCGCGGAATCCAACCGCCCCACCACCTTGATTGCGCTGTTGCTGATGATGCGTCTTTCGACTTCGCTCGACGTTTGTTGCGCGCCAATGAGAATGATGCCGAGTGAGCGGCCGCGCTCGGCGATGTCGAGCAGGACGTCCTTGATAGGGCTCGCCCCTTCCCGCGGTGCGTACTTATTGAGCTCGTCCAGCATGGTGAACAGCAGACTGCCCGGCCCCGCGGCTTCCTTCCGCGCCGTCTCGCGGGCCAGCACGACGCCGGTCACGAATCGCTGCGCCCGCTCCATCAGGTGGTGTAGGTCGACGACTGTCACCTGACTACGTTCGGTCGTCACCTGCCTGCCAGGGCGGTGTGGAATGTCGCCACGCAACAGATCCGACAACGCCTTCTGGCTGGAACGCAGGCGACGCACGAAGGCGTTGGCGGTGCCGGCGCCGATGGCGGGCCCGGCCCAGTCTTGCATCGTGGCTTGGTCGGTGACCCTTTCGCAGATCAGGTCAACGAGGTCCTGATAGGTCCGGCAGTGTCGACCGTCGATGGTGACGGCACCGTCGTTCCCTGCCGGAGTCGCCTCGCGGCGAAGTTTTGCCGTCACATTGTGGACGACGAGGGTGTATTGGTTGCGTTCGTCCTCGGCGTCGGCGAACACGTACGGCAAGAGTCCGTCGGAGCAAAACTCGTCTAGCGTCCACCAGAACGCCTCGACGCCGTCGGTGCGACCGGCAATGTAGGGGCGCGCATTGTTGTCGCCTGGCGTGGGTGGTGCAAAGAATCCGACCGACTGAAATGGCTGCGCCGGCAGGCCGAGGCCCGCATAGGCGGCGCGCAGGTCATCGCCGTCGACAGCTGCGAGCCGCGCGTTGGGTTTGTCCAAGAACAGCAGGTCTTCGCCCTTGACCGAGAAGATCAGCGCCTTCGTATTGTGGGCGTGCTTGAGTACGCCGCCGTTGAACAGCGAGTGCAGCAGGAACAACGCGAATGACGTCTTGGTGGCGACACCAGAGATCCCGCTGATGGAGATGTGCGCGCCCCGGGTGCCGTCGACGAAATCGAGGTCGACGTAGACGGTCTCACCGTCGCGTCCTACGCCTACCGGAATCTTGCGGTCCATCTGGTCGAAGTACAGGGCCTCCGACCGCTCGTTGCCGGTGGCCCGGCGTGCGATCGAACCGGGTCTTGGCGGTACGTAGCACTCGGGTTCAACCCTCGTCGTGGTGACTTCGGCGACCTCTTGCACCCGTGCCGGAAGAACACCGTCAGATATCAGGAACACGTCGCTGCCGAACGAAGCTCCTTCATGCCGTGAGCGCACGTCTGTGACGATTCCCGAGGTGGTTACGCTGCCCCTGCCCGGAACGTCGCGGCAGGTCGCTACTACGTCGTCGAGTTGAAGATATGCATCGGGATAGACGGCCACATGAAAGACCAGTGGTGTGGCGTCCTCCGTGCCGACTACCTGCCCAACGGCGTTTTCGTCTGCTGCAACAGACGCGCCGCCAGATGATTTGTCCGATGTTGTGTCGGTCATGTCACCCCCAATGCCGTGGGTAGTACACGGCAACGCGCCGATTGTAGGGTCCGCCACCGACATGGCGCAGCGATTTTGGGCTCGACTTCGGGATGTCCTTCAGTTGAACATCTCCAAGCGACCGCGCGGTCGGGCTGGTAGGACGGTTTGACATGCGTCGGTTCATTGGCGGATCGCGAAGGGGGACAGGATGACTGCACCGCAGGGATGGTATGGCGACCTGTGGGGCCAGGCTGCGCTCCGCTCGTAGGACGGACGTCCTCGGCTTCAAGGGGCTAGCGCGCCGCGCGGTAGTGCTAGTCGTCAACAAGGCGTCTGCGTCCGAGCGCTCGCGTCAACGCATGAACGTCGGATGGTCCCGTGAGCACGATAAATCTTGGTGCGCGAGGAACCTGACTTCAGCAAGGACGTCGGCCGGCCGGATCTTGCTCCGTCCTGGCTCCTCACCGAGTGCAATGCGCGCAGCCTCAGCGACAATTCGCGTTAGGCCGACGAAAGGTTAGGCAGATTAGGGTTCGACAGCCGTGGAGACTACTTCCGATTCCTCCTGCGACTTCCGCCCCGCGCCTGACGCCGGTCCTCATCGGTGAATTCCGCAGACCGTCCCGAGCGGGAATAGGCGATCTCGCGAGCGGCCGAAGCATAGGCGGCATGGACGGCGACATCGTCGTCGGCGCTGTAGGTCATAGCCATGCGCTGCGGCACTCCGATCCGATCGCCGACATGCACGGCGTCGATGTTGGCTCCCAGGAACATGAACGTCCAGTTGTACTTTTCGCGCTGCTGGGTGATCAGCTTCTTGACGCTGTCATAGGTCCACTCCTTGCTGGCGTTCTCCATGCCGTCGGTCATGATCAGCAGGATCACGTGGCCGGGGCGCTGTTCCTCAGGAAGGGTGGCCAGGTGCTCGCCGATCTCGGTGATGAACCGGCCAACGGCATCGAGCATCGCTGTCATGTAACGCGGCACCAGACCCAGGGGGCCCACGTTGGCGATGGGCACGTTGGCGTAGACGTTCTCGTACTCGTCGTCGAAGATCGAAAGCGTCACGATCGCCTCGCCGGGCTCGGAGCGCTGCTTGGCGATCAGCTCATCGAAGCTGGTCTCGGTCGCCCTCTTGCAGGCTTCCATTGAGCCAGAGCGGTCGAGCAGGGCGGCGATCAGGGTGAGATTGGGGTTGGTCATGGTGGGCGTCCTTTCTCAAAGCGTGCCGAGCAAAAGCTCGCACGGGGTGCAGCGCTGGTTCACGGAGCAGGATGATCGGATCCCGTGAGCCAACTAGCGGGCGGACGACCTCGACTAGGGCGCCTGCCACTTGACGCACTGATAACGCCGAAAGTGGCAGTGCCTCGGTGGCGTACACCTTGAGACTGGTCTCTTCCCGTATGAACCCATTGTCCCAGGAGGGTCCGACAAGTTACGGGCTCAGACGACGGATCTAAGTCCGTCTCGACCCAGACTCGTCACGTTGCCACCCGTGACGCTTCTCGCTCGGCGTCGAAGCCCCTCGGCCTTGCCGGCGGTCTTCTTTGAACCATCGCTCGTGCGCGGGTTGGATCTCGTCGGCTCTGACGAGAATGTCTTCGCTGACCGCCCGCAGCAGTTGGCGTTTCAGTCTCTCGTCGGACCGTGTTGTGGTGATAGCGAAGTGCTGTTGGTCCTCGTACCCGACGCCTTCACGTGAGACGCGTTGATGAAACGACTCCAATGCTGCGCGGAAGCGGTCCTCGAGGCGGTCATCGGCTAGGCACTCGGGATGTCGTCGGACGAAGTCGACGACGGGATCCACCGACCGGACCATTTTGACCAGCGCGGCGCGGCTTTCGTCCATCAACCGCACGACGTCGTTCATGTATGACTGGAAATCTGCTCGTGGGACGAGTTCGAATTCCAGGACTCGTGCGATCGCGAGGGCCTCGCTGAGTCGCGGCTCTCGTTGCCCGGCCTCGATCCGTGTTATCGCCGAAGTGTCTAGCGAGACATTAACTTCGCTCAGCCGGTCAGCTAGCTGCTGCTGCGTAAGGCCCGCCTGCAGTCGAGCCTCCTTCGCTCGCTCACCGAAGGTACTGCTGACCTCATCGGTCAGCGCTGGCGATTGACGATCGGATCTCTGCACTAATGCAGCATACACTGTGCTCTTGCAGAAGATCAGCATGCGGTGCTACTGTGTGCTGGCAGAATCTACTGCGATAAAGCAGCAGCATCCGGAAGGGTGAAAGAACTCGAGCAGCGAAGAGCGTTGGCCCGCAGGTGCATCGACTTGTCGGTGCCGCGCCCTAAACTGACATTGCTTCATGAGACGCCGTCGCCAAGCTCCGACTGGACGGCGCGCCAACCCCACGCTCGTGGGTGGCTCGGATGACGAAGCGGCTGACACCGACCGATGCCGGCAAGAGCGCCTCCCGGGGGAGGCAAGAAACAGGGGAGGTCCGCATGACGTCTTACAGCGAGATCATTCGGGGTGCCCGCCCATGGCAGGGCGTATTGGACACATCGGTCATGGCGGATGACTTGGTCAGCGCCGGTCACCTACTCGCCGACGCCGCGAAAGCTGGCAACTGGCCTGCAGTAATAAGTGTACTCAATCGCGAACGGAGCTGGCTGGTCATCAACCAGTGGCGTCCGGGTGGCATGGCGTGGTTCACCCCTCTGCACCAGGCCGCCTGGCACGGTGCACCTCCTGAGGTTGTCACAGAACTGCTCGACCGGGGCTCGCTGCGGTCGCTTCGGGACTCGGGGGGGCGCACCGCGTTCGACGTGGCAGTCGAGCGCGGCCGGATACCGGCATTGCGGGAACTGCTTCGGCCACCGCGCCAACCGCTGTCGGGGGAGCAGATTCGGGCGCTCGACAGACAACTTGCCGAGCTCATCGACGGCCGTATCCACGGACGGGTTTACGACGGCGACCTACGCAAAGTGCTGCGGTATCCACCGGTCGAAATCCTGCACGAGCTGCCCGGTCAGCGGGTGTGGTTTCCGATGCCCGCCAAGTACGGGTTCCACATCGAGCTGCAACGGGGAACCCTTGAGGTCAAGAGCTGGTGCGGCTTGGTCGAAGGGTCCGGCCAAGTCCACCTCGTCACCTCCGAAGGCTCCGTCCTGGTCGATCAAGGCTTTGTCTGACCTCGTCGGACTCAGACCCTACGACCGCGCCGGTGTTGAGGCCATCCGCCGACACGACACACCTATCCCAACCTTCACCAACTCGACTCTGCGCGTAGGCGCAACGAAGGAGACAACTATGACTTTGACTGCTGCACAACGTGATCGGGCCTGTGGTGTCCTGCTCGCAACCGCCGCCGGGGATGCTCTCGGCGCCGGCTACGAATTTGGACCGTCGCTGTCCCCAGACACCCCGGTGGACATGATCGGGGGCGGACTGGGACCATTCAAGCCCGGTGAGTGGACCGATGACACATCGATGGCGATCGCGATCGCCGAGATTGCGGCCACCGGTGCTGACCTGCGTAGTGAAGAGGCCCAGGACTACATGGTGCGGCGCTGGCACGCGTGGGCCAAGACTGCCAAAGACGTTGGCATGCAAACGCGCTCGGTCCTATCAACCGCCGGTTCGCTCGGGATCTCCGCCAAAACCGCGCGTGAAGAATCCGCACGCCTGCACAAGCGCACCGGCCGCAGCGCCGGCAACGGCTCGCTGATGCGGACCGCGCCGGTGGCTCTCGCCTACCTTGACGACGAGTCGGCGTTGGCGGAGGCGGCTCGAGAAGTCAGTGAGCTCACGCACTACGACCCCGAAGCCGGCGACGCGTGCGTGCTTTGGTGCCTTGCGATCCGCCACGCCGTCCTCACCGGGAATCTTGACGCGCGGATCGGATTGGGCCGCATCGATGTCGAACGCCGCGACCTGTGGGCGTCGCGACTCGACCAAGCCGAGGTGTCGCAGCCGTCGGAGTTCGCCGGCAAGAACGGCTGGGTGGTCGCCGCGCTGCAAGGTGCCTGGTCGGCGATCGTGAATACACCTGTCCCAGTTGGGGATTCTACATCGGAAGATTTTCCGACCGATCATCTGCGGTTGGCGCTGGAGGCCGCCGTGCGAGGCGGCCACGACACCGATACCGTCGCCGCCATCGCGGGCGGCCTGCTCGGCGCCGCTTATGGCGCATCCGCGGTTCCGTCGCACTGGCGGTTGAAGTTGCAGGGCTGGCCCGGATTGCGAACCCGTGGTCTTATCCAGTTGGCGAACGACATCGTCGACAAAGGACAGCCCGACACGTTCGATTACACCTACAGCGGTTTTCCCGAAGCCCGCAAACCCGTCCAACATCCGTACGACGACAAGGTGTGGATCGGCGGCATCGCTGCGCTACGGAAGTTGCCCCAGAACGTGGACGCGATTGTGTCACTGTGCCGCGTCAAAGACGTGCAACTGCCATCTGGTGCAGAACACCTCGATGTCCGCCTCATCGACCGTGAGGCTGAGAATGACCATCTCGACTTCGTGCTGCTCGACACCGTACGGGCGATCGAGCAACTGCGGACGGAGGGTCGGACCGTGTTCGTCCACTGCGTCCAGGCGTACAGTCGCACGCCCACTATTGCCGCGCTGTACGGCGCCCGCAAACGGCGCGTCGACATCGACGGAGCGTTGCGCGATGTGCTGGCGGCGCTACCCGGTGCTGACCCGAATCCTGCTTTCCGCCAAGCACTCCGGCGGTTGCGCCCGAAGTCGGGCGCGGCTTCGTGATCGAGGACTCTCCCGTTGAACGCGTTCGTCGGGGCACGGCAGGACGCCGCGCCAACGCCGCCATCGTAAACGGCTCCGACGACCGCGCGGGTGGTACCGACCGGTGTCGGCAAGGATACCTCGCGCCGGTCGTGGCTTGCGGGATGACCTGTTGATGGCTGAGTCCGATAAAGGTGGGCATTTGAAGCCCTCAACGCAATTGTGCGCAGCCCGCTGGGGCTCGTATTGGAATGCGCTGTTCCCGCCCCGCTTGGTGACTCCATGGATAGATTTCAAGCGCATGTCGACCGGTGTAAACGTTGCGCGCAGATTGTGGGACCAGCGTGAATACCTGCGGCGCACATACGAATCCGTTCATGGCTCCGATCCAATTGGCTGGCCGTCCCAACACCCGGGCGTTGTCTTAGACGAGGTGTTGTGGGTAGCGCACGCGGCATGTTTGCGATGCCAGTGGTTCGACCCTAGGGGCCACAGCACGCAAAGGCCAGATGGATTTAGACAGGCTCTCGTTCTTGCGCGTCGCCATGAAACGTCCAATGGGGAATTCCGTGGAGGTGCGAACTAGCCTCTTCGCTGAGGATGCGAGACGATCGCGCCTGCGTCGTGACCGCTAGCCCGCCTGCTCTGGGACCGACACGTAGTGGTCCGGTTGAATGCGCGCCTCACCTGACCATCGATAGGCCGTCAACGCACCGTTCTTGACCGCGCTGAAGTCGACACACGCAGTGAAGTCGGTCCAGTCACGTCGATGCGTCGGCTCGCCCTGACGCCAGTAGTGGCCATAGAACACAGGGATCTGCTCGGTATAGAGATGTGATTGGTGCGCCGCGGAGAGCGGGGTGTCCGGCAACGGCGGGTACGGTGTGCCTTCGGCGGTGCGGAAGTTCCCGCCCATCTCGGCAATCCCGCGCAGTGTCGTCGCCGCGTCGTTCCACCATTGCGCCCGCGCCTTATGGCGGGGGTGTCCGTCCTTATCGATGTAGGGATCGTCCCCTGGTCGGTCAGGCTCACCTCGGGGCCCTTCAGGAGTGTTTCCACCGTGGTATAGAGCGGGTCGCCCTCAGTGGATGCTCGAACCAGCTGCTCCAAGGCAGTGAATCGGCTGCCGCCGAGTTCCCTGGCGGCGACAGTGATCGACTCGCTATGCCAGCACGCATGTACCACCCGCAACCCACCGAGATCCAGCCACAGCGGCTGCGTCCAGAACCATGCCAGGTAATGCGCGCGGTTCTCTCCGGTGACTTGGTCGAGGAAAGCTTCGTGTTGCTTCTCGTTCTTGGCCGCCGTTGGATTACTCGGATCATCGTGGGGACGCAAATACTTCCCTGACCCGTTGGGCCACTCCGTCGCGTAGGCCATCGCGTTGAATTCGTGGTTGCCCAAAACCATTTGGGCGCTGCGGGCATCAACCATGGCCTTCACCGTTTGGAGGACCCGAAGCTGCTCGGGTCCCCGGTCGATCAGATCACCCACGAAGACCGCTGTCCGGTCGGGATGTCGGTAGGGGCCGTCGGCATGCTGCCGCTGATACCCCAACTTGTCCAGCAGGGCTTCCAGCTCGGCTGCGCAGCCATGGACGTCGCCGACGATGTCGTAGCCTTGCATTTGCGAACTGTTCATAGTTCCTCCCTCATGCGGCCGCTGCGGCCGCGCAGTCGACGCTCTTATCCGCACCAGTCGTTGCGATCGCTTCGTCATCCGAGCCACCCATGAGCGTGGGGTTGGCGCACCGCCAAGTCGGAGCTCCGGGACGGTGTCTCATGAAGCAACCTCAGATTACGACAGGCCACCGACAAGGAGTCTGGACAAGATGTCCCTTGTTCCAGTCACCCGTCGCGGCACGCAACCGTCGCGGCCCTTCGAAAAGCCGCACGAACGACTGCGTCACTGGCGCGCGTGAGAACTGGTCGATAGACCGATATCTCGGCTCGACGGTTGTGCTGTCGTCGTCGTGTCGCGCGAAGAAAGGTCTGAGTAGCCGGCTGCAGTCTGTCAAACTTCAACGGTTCATTGAAGTTGCGCGCCCGTGCCGGCTCGCCGCAGGTACTTCACAGTAGACCAGTTGAGGACGGGTAAAGTCACCGCACGGCTTGGCATCATCCCGAGAGGCGAAGCAATGCGTTTTCTCACCTAGAACATCAGCCACGGCGGCGGATCCCGCATTTCCGCGATCTGCAGCCACATCGAAGATGTCGGTCCAGACTTCCTGGCGCTCACAAAATTTCGCATCAAAAACGAGCAATTACTGCGCGGCAACCTCAAGCGGATCGGATACCCGTTCATAGCTACGTCGAACCCCGTGGCGAGTCAGAATGGCCTGCTAGTCGCATCTAAGTGGCAGCTTCACGCGACAGATCACGCGACTCCTGAAATTGATCGGGAGCGGTGGCTGACCGTTCGTCTCGATGAGCTCGATCTCAGCGCGCTAGTGCTGCACATTCCGGGCGCACCAGACAACAAGTTCGACGGAGGGTACGGCATTTCCGGGGCCAAACGCAAGGAGCTGTTGTGGGAGCGGGCCGTCGCGCGCCGTCGCTCATAAGGACTGCCGTGTGGTTATGCTGGGCGACTTCAACACCGGCTTTCGGATCGATACTGAGGGTGCAATGTTCGCGAAGTCGCGCTACATGGCGGACCTGATTCGGACCGGTTTCGTCGACACATGGCGCCAACTTCATCCCGACGGCCGGGACTACACGTGGTATTCGAAGCGGAAGGACAAGATGACCGGAAAGTCCGCTGACCTGAACGGATTTCGGTTGGACTATATATTTGTCTCTCCGGCTTTGCGTCGGTCGATTACTGACGTCGTGATACTGCACGCACCGCGGATTGCCGGCAACTCTGACCACGCTAGCCTGGTCGCAGACATTGACGTCCACGGCGCGGGCAATCAGCCGAAGGCCATGCACCACCGGCTTCCCACGATCTCGACGGAAAACCAACCGGAGCCTAGCCGCGTCAGCGAAACTATCGCCGTCGTCAATCAGGGTGGACTCGCAACGAGCCTCCCGCATAGGAACATTCGAGCTCGCTTCGATCTCGCGGTCGGGTGAACCGCCCCGGGTTTGATGCACACCGGTTACTGGTGTGCGGTCTCTGAGTGGGCCGCGTTTGTAGAGTAGTGGACGGTCTCGTACTCGATGGGTGGGATGCGG
>RXJD01000054.1 GCA_003987775.1 Mycobacterium sp. | reverse complement strand
CACCCAGCGTCTGCAAATACGGCAAACGAGTAAAACTCAAACACAACATCGCCCCGGCGATCGTCAGCCCCGACCCCAACACCACATGCGCAGTCCCACCAAACATCGTGAAATACGCCGACTCACGATCCTGACCCGCCCCCCGCGCCTCCTGATACCGCCCCACCAAAAAAATCGCGTAATCGGTACCCGCCGCAATCACCAACGTCACCAAAACACTGGTGGCAAACGCCGAAAGCCCGATCAGCTCTTGGTAACCGAGCAAAGCGACCACACCCCGGGCCGCCATCAACTGCAGCACCACCATCACCAACACCACCACCACCGTGGTGACCGAACGGTAAACCAACAACAGCATCACCACGATCACCGCAAGGGTGGCCAGCTCGACGGTTTCCAGACTCCGCTTTGCGGCGATCTGCTGATCCACCATCAGCGCCGCGGGCCCGGTGACGTACGTTTTGACGCCCTTTGGAGCCGGCGTGCTATCGACGATCCGTTGAATGGCCTTAACCGCGCTCAGAGACCGCGCCTGGCCTTGCAGTCCAACGAGATTGACTGCGACATAAGAGAATTTCCCATCGGCACTCTCTGCGCCTGACTCGGTGATCGGATCGCTCCAATAGTCCCGCACGTTTATCACGTGCTCTTGGTCAGCCCTGAGCTTCGTGACGAGCTGGTCATAGTAGGCGTGAGCATCGTCGCCAAGTGGTTCCTTGCCTTCAAGTACGAGCATTATCGTGCTGTCCGCACCATGCTCGGCGAACAGCTGGTTGATGCGTTTTGCGCCAATTACGGAGGGAGCGTGAACGGCAGAAGTCGACACCGCACGCATTTCCGCGACCACCTCAAGTGGGGGTACGAAGAGGATGAGGACCGCAACGAGAGCTATCCAACCTACGATAATGGGGATCGCGAGCCGGCGAATCATACTAGCGACAAAGAACCGTCCCGAGTGAGGTCCCGCCAGCTTTTTCTGGCCTACTGTTTCGGTCGATGCGGACGTCATCTTACTTTCACCAAACAAGAGGTCCCCGCATTAGGTCCTGACGCGGTTCGCCCTCCGCGCCGGCCGTGCAATGTATAGCAGTATCCACAGAGGTGACTTCGCCTGGGAACCACCAGGGACTCAATATTCGAAGTGGCAGCTGAATTTTGCGAGCAAACATCCAGACATCATCTCCTGAAATATTTTAGCAGGGCTCGGGTCGTTGGCGAGCTCGTGGCCATGAGAATAGTAGCCAGCAAAACCCACGCGCAGAGGTGACCGTTAGCTAACCGAGTGATCAGTTGAGGGCTAATCTTTCCTGCAGGCTCTTGGGCCGTATATCCGTCCAGTTCTGGTCCACGTATTCGACGCAGTCAGCGCGACTGGCTTCACCATAAACTACACGCCAGCCGGCTGGAACTTCAGCGAAAGTTGGCCACAAGCTATGCTGCTCCTCGTCGTTAATCAGGACGAAGAACAAGCCGTCCTCATTGTCGAAAGGATTATCGCTCATTTTCTCTCTACTTTCTCCCAATAATCTCAGCGCTGAAAGCTGAGGTTGTCATCGGACTTATTGATTTGTTTGACGAATGCGGCCGCTCTTAGAGCCCGCTGATGCTTCTTACCCTGACCAATTTCACCTCGCTTTCTGATGCTCACGTATTCCAAGCGCGGCCTGCCGGACAGCGGAGTTGTTGGATCTGTGATGGTTGTCCGCAGATTGGGACGGTTCAGGCCAGGCTTGCGGGGCGGGGCGGGGTCGCGCGCGTTGTGGCCACCAGAACCAGCGTCCGAGCAGTACGGCGATCGAGGGTGTGATCAGTGCGCGCACAATCAGGGTGTCAAAGAGCAGGCCTAGGCCGATGGTGGTGCCGATCTGGGCGATGGTGGTCAATTCGCTGACGGCCATCGAGATCATGGTGAAGGCGAATACCAGGCCGGCGGAGGTGACTACCGATCCGGTGGCGCCCAGGGTGCGGATGATCGCGGTGCGGATCCCGGCCTGAATTTCTTCTCTCAGCCGCGAGACCAGCAACAGGTTGTAGTCGGCACCGACCGCCAACAACACGATCACCGACATCGACAGAACCAGCCAATGGAGCTCGATGCCCAACACGTGTTGCCACAGCAGCACCGACAACCCCAACGAGGCACCCAGTGAAGCCGCCACGGTGCCCACGATCACCAAGGCCGCGATCGCGCTGCGGGTGATGACGAGCATGATGATGAAAATCAAGCTCAACGCTGCGATGGCGGCGATCAACAAGTCATAGTCATTGCCGTCGTTGATGTCCTTGATGACAGCGGCGGTGCCGGCGAGATAGATCTTGGCGCCTTCCAACGGGGTGCCCTTGATCGCCTCAGTAGCCGCCCGCTTGATCGCCTGCGTACTGGCCATCCCCTCGGGACTCATCGGATCACTTTGATGGGAGATGATGAACCGCACCGACTTGCCATCCGGAGAAATAAAATTCTTCATGGCCCGCTGAAAATCGGCATTCTGCAGGACTTCTGGGGGTAGATAGAACGAGTCGTCGTTCATCGAGGCATCGAACGCCTCACCCATGGCATTGGTGTTGTCCATGGTGGCGGCCATCTGATCCAGCATCCCTTTCTGGGTGGCATACATCGTCAGGGCCGCGACCTTCATCGCCCGCATTACCTGGGTCATCTGGGGCATCAGGGCCACCATTTGGGGCATCAGCACATCCAGTCGATCCATTTCCGGAATGATCTGCTGCAGATCTCCGGTCAGCACGTCCACTCCATCAATGGCGTCAAAGAT
>RXJD01000065.1 GCA_003987775.1 Mycobacterium sp. | reverse complement strand
GGCCTCAAAAGTCAGCTCGCACAAGCGCTCCGCACATGCCTCGAGCCCGCCGAGGACCTCGGCGATCTCCGCTGGCGAACTCGATGGCATGCCCCAATCCTACGAAGGGGCACCGACAACCTTCGGAACTGAAAATGGTTGATGCGCAAGCAGAAACGCCATCACGCCGCACTGTTAGTCCACGCTCTGCTACTCCGGCAGGCGCCCGGCGCGGCCGTCGAAGGCCCGCCTAGACTCCCACCGTGAGTAAAAGTCCGCTGCGCCGCTTGACCGATCAGATCGTGCTGGCCAGCATGCGCCCGCCGGTGACGCCCCAGGTGCTGCTCAACCGGCCGGCGATCAAACCCATCGACCTGCAGGGCAAGCGCATTCTGCTCACCGGCGCGTCGTCGGGCATCGGGGAGGCGGCGGCCGAACAGTTCGCCGAGCGCGGCGCCACCGTCGTCGTCGTCGCCCGGCGCCGTGATCTGCTGGACGATCTCGCCGACCGGATCACCACCGCGGGCGGCACGGCGTTGTCCATTCCCTGTGACTGCTCCGACATGGACGCCATCGACAACCTGGTTGCCGAGGTCGAACAGCGCATCGGTGGCATCGACATCCTGATCAACAACGCCGGCCGGTCCATCCGCCGGCCGCTGGCCGAATCGCTGGAACGCTGGCACGACGTCGAGCGCACCATGGTGCTCAACTACTACGCTCCGCTGCGCCTGATGCGCGGGCTGGCGCCCGGCATGATCGAGCGCGGCGACGGCCACATCATCAACGTCTCCACGTGGGGTGTGCTCAACGAGGCTGCACCATTGTTCTCGGTGTACAACGCGTCCAAGGCGGCGTTGACCTCGGTCACCCGCATCGCCGAAACCGAGTGGGGCCCCAAGGGGGTGCACTCCACGGCGCTCTACTACCCGCTGGTGGCCACCCCGATGATCGCGCCGACCAAGGCCTACGAAGGCATGCCGGCACTGACATCGGAAGAGGCGGGCCAGTGGATGATCACCGCGGCACGCACCCGCCCGGTGCAGATAGCGCCCCGGATGGCCATCGCGGCCAAGGCCCTGAACACCGTCGGGCCGCGCTGGGTCAACACGTTGATGCAGGCCCGCAACAACCAACACGCCTGAGCCGAGGAGGGTGCCGTGACAGACATCTGGACCACCATCGCCGCCGAGCGGGGCGCCCTCGCCGATGACCTGACCGTGCTGACCCCCGCGCAATGGGACACGCCCTCCCTGTGCGCCAAGTGGACGATCCGCGATGTCGTCGCCCACCTGTCCGCCACGGCATCGATGACCCCGGTGAAGTTCTTCGCCGGCATGGCCAAGGCAGGCTTCAGCTTCTCCAAGTTCTCCAGTAAGCAGCTCGAGGAGCACCGCGGCCCCGACCCGGCCGCCACGCTCGCCGACTTCCGTGGCCTGGTGCACTCCACCTCGGCGCCGCCCGGTCCCAAGGTTTCCTGGCTGGGCGAGATCGTGATTCACGGTGCGGACATCCGGCGCCCGCTCGGCATCGCGCATGCTTACCCGCCGGACGCGGTCCGCCAGGTAATCGACTTCTACAAGGGCTCAAACATGCTCAGCGGCGCCAAGAACCGCATCTCCGGTCTCGCGCTGCGCGCCACCGACCAGGACTGGCGGCACGGACGGGGCGAGGCGGTCGAAGGGCCGCTGCTATCGCTGCTGCTGGCCATGACCGGGCGCGCTGCGGCCTGCGCCGACCTGACCGGCCCGGGCGTGGCGACCCTGCGCGACCGGTGCTAGACACGATGCATGGAGATCCTGGCAAGCCGCATGCTGCTCCGACCGGCGGACTATCAACGCTCGCTGGCCTTTTACCGCGACGAGATCGGGCTGGCGATCGCCCGTGAATACGGCGCCGGCACAGTGTTTTTCGCCGGCCAGTCGTTGCTGGAACTGGCCGGCTTCGGCGAACCGGACCATTCCAACGGTCCGTTCCCCGGGGCGCTGTGGCTGCAGGTGCGCGACCTGGCGGCAACCCAGGACGAGCTGCGGGGCCGAGGCGTGCCGATCGCCCGCGAGGCCCGTCGCGAACCGTGGGGCCTGCATGAGATGCACGTGACCGATCCCGACGGCGTCACCCTGATTTTCATCGAGGTTCCGCAAGGTCATCCGCTGCGCGCGGACACCCGGCAGTGAGCGGGGACGAACCGATGGTGAACTGATAGGTAACATCTGGCGACGACTCGCGATATTCCTGCATTTCCCCTAGTCATTCGTTCGACAAGGGATACTCCGACCACAAGAATCAGGGCCTGTGAACATTCAGCTGTTCCTCTTGATCATCGTCGTGATCACCGCGCTCGCATTCGACTTCACCAACGGGTTCCACGACACCGGCAACGCCATGGCGACCTCCATCGCCAGCGGCGCACTGGCGCCGAAGGTGGCGGTCGCACTCTCTGCCGTGCTGAACCTGATCGGCGCCTTCCTGTCCACGGCCGTCGCGGCGACGATCGCCAAGGGACTGATCGACGCGAACCTGGTCACGCTGGAGCTGGTGTTCGCCGGCCTGGTGGGCGGGATCGTCTGGAATTTGCTCACCTGGCTGCTCGGCATTCCGTCGAGTTCCTCGCACGCACTGATCGGCGGCATCGTGGGTGCGACGATCGCGGCGGTCGGCGGGCACGGGGTGATCTGGAAGGGCGTGATCTCCAAGGTCCTCATCCCGGCGGTCATCGCCGCGCTGCTGGCGATCGTCGTGGGCGCCGCCGCCACCTGGCTGGTCTACCGCATCACCCGCGGCACGTCCGACGCGCGCACCGAGGCGGGCTTCCGGCGGGGTCAGATCGGATCGGCGTCGCTGGTCTCGCTCGCACACGGCACCAACGACGCGCAGAAGACGATGGGTGTGATCTTCCTGGCCCTGATGTCCTACGGGTCGGTCAGCAAAACATCGTCCATGCCGCCGCTGTGGGTCATCGTGTGCTGTGCGCTGGCGATGGCCGGCGGTACCTACCTGGGCGGCTGGCGGATCATCCGCACGCTGGGCAAGGGACTGGTCGAGATCAAGTCGCCGCAAGGGATGGCAGCTGAATCATCATCGGCCGCAGTCATTCTGCTGTCGGCTCACTTCGGGTACGCGCTGTCCACCACTCAGGTCTGCACCGGCTCGGTGCTGGGCAGCGGGGTGGGCAAGCCGGGCGCCGAGGTCCGCTGGGGGGTCGCGGGCCGAATGGCGACCGCATGGCTGGTCACGCTGCCGCTGGCAGGTCTGGTCGGAGCGGTCACCTACTGGATCGTGCACTTCATCGGCGGCTACCCCGGCGCGATCGTCGGCTTCTCGCTGTTGATCGCGGTCGCGGCCACCATCTACCTGCGGTCGCGGCGGGTGAAGGTCGACCACAAGAACGTCAACGCCGACTGGGAGGGCCACCTGACGGCCGGTCTGGACGGCGCCGACGAACACGAACTGCCGCCCCCACCGCCGCCACCCGGTCCGATGCCGCCGACACCGCCAACACCGCCGGCACGTCAGTACGGCTCCGACGGCCAGATCCCCGCCCGGAACGCCTCATGAACGCCTGGTTCAACTACGGAGCGACGGTGAAGATCCTCGTCTTCAGCCTGCTGGCGGGCGCCGCGCTACCGGGGCTGTTCGCCCTGGGCGTCCGATTGCAGGCCGTCGGCAGCGGCAGCCTGAGCGCCGACGGGATCGCCGGCAAGCAGCGGCCGTTGCTGACTGCCGCCGCCTGGCTGATCTACGCGGTAGTTCTCGTGGTGGTCATCCTCGGTGTGCTCTACATCGCCAGAGACTTCATCGCCCACCACACCCACTACCCGTTCCTGGGCGCCAAACCGTAACGCGGAGTTCCTCATCGACCACGTTTTTGTGCTGGTGCGGGGGGGTAAGTTGATCGCACAATGAACCGTTTTCTCAGTTCGATCGTCTCGTGGCTGCGAGCGGGGTATCCGGACGGCATTCCGCCGACGGATTCCTTTGCCGTGCTGGCGTTGCTGGCCCGCCGCTTGACCAACGACGAGATCGTCACGGTGGCCAACGAGCTGATGCGGCGCGGTGAATTCAACATCGACAAGATCGACATCGGCGTCGCGATCACTCAGCTCACCGACGAACTGCCCGCACCGGACGACGTCGAGCGCGTCCGGAAGCGGCTGGCCGCCCAGGGCTGGCCCCTCGACGACATGCGCGACAACGGAGACCACGCATAGCCACCCTGCGGGCACTGCGTGTCTCACCGGGTTCGGCGACCCGGCAGCTGCTACCCGCGCTGCAGCGGGTGCTCGACGGCACGGATTCCGCACTGGTCGCCGCGCCGGAGCACGGCTTCGAGTCCGCGGTGCGCGGCCTGCGGGTCGGTGAGGAGATCGACGACGACGTCGCCCTGGTGGTGACGACGTCGGGGACTACCGGCGCACCCAAGGGGGCGTTGTTGACGGCGGCCGCGCTGCGCGCGAGCGCGTCGGCGACCTACCGTCGACTCGGCGGACCGGGGCGCTGGCTGCTGGCTATACCGCCGTACCACATCGCGGGGCTGCAGGTGCTGATCCGCAGTCTGCTCGGAGGCTCGGAACCGGTCGAGCTGGATGTCTCGGCCGGCTTCGATGTGAACGAATTACCCAGCGCGGTAGAACGTTTGGGCTCCGGGCGGCGGTACACGTCGCTGGTTGCGGCCCAGCTGGCGAAGGCGCTGGCCGACCCGGCCGCCACAGTTGCGCTGGCGGAATTGGACGCGATCCTGCTGGGCGGTGGGCCCGCTCCCAAACCGGTGCTCGAGGCCGCCACCGCGGCCGGCATCACGGTGGTACGCACCTACGGAATGAGCGAGACCGCGGGCGGCTGCGTCTATGACGGCGTCCCGCTGGACGGGGTGAAACTGCAAATCCGCGACGACGGCCGCATCGCGCTGGGCGGCGTCACGCTGGCCAAGGGCTATCGCAACCCGGTCGATCCGGACCCGTTCGACGCGGGCTGGTTCGTCACCGACGACCTTGGATTCCTGGATGATTCGGGTGTCCTGACGGTGCTGGGCCGGGTGGACGATGCGATCAGCACCGGCGGACTGACCGTCCTGCCGGGACCGGTCGAGGCGGCGTTGTTCACCCATCCCGCAGTAGCCGACTGCGCCGTCTTCGGGCTCGACGATCCCCGGCTGGGCCAGCGGGTCGCCGCGGCGGTCGTGCTCCGCGCCGGATACTGCGCGCCGACGTTGCAGGAGCTGCGCGACCACGTCGAGCTGACGCTGGACGCCACGGCCGCACCCCGGGAGTTGCAGGTGGTCTCCGAGCTGCCGCGCCGCGGCATCGGCAAGGTCGACCGCCGGGCGCTGGCGCGGCGCTTCGGTCAATAGGCCGCTTTCTTTCAATAGGCTGCTGGTGTGAAGATCGCGCGCCGGGAAACACTGGCGGTCGCGACCGCGGCCGTGCTGGTGGCTGCCGCGTTCGTGCTGCCCCGGATGAACGTGGGCGTCAAGCCACGGTCGGATATCGGGCTGGAGCGGTTCGCGATGCGCGCCGGCGCCGCGCCGATCTTCGGCTACTGGGACATCCATTTCGGATGGGGCACCGCGGCGGCGATCGCCATCGCGGCCGCCACGGTGTTGTGGGGTCCCGTTGCGGCACAACGTCTTTCCTGGCGTGTCCTGCTGGCCGGCAGCTGGGCAACCGCGGCCGCGTGGGCGTTTTCGCTGGCGATGATCGACGGCTGGCAACGCGGCTTCGCGGGCCGCCTGACGACCCGGGACGAATACCTCTATGAGGTGCCGGGGATCACCGACATCCCGGCGACACTGCGGACCTTCACGAGCCGGATCGTCGACTTCCAGCCGCATTCCTGGACCACGCACGTCTCCGGTCACCCGCCGGGCGCGCTGCTGACCTTCGTGTGGCTGGACCGGATCGGCCTGCACGGCGGAGCCTGGGCCGGGCTGTGGTGCCTGCTGGTGGGTTCCAGCGCCGCGGCGGCCGTGCTGGTCGCCGTCCGCGCACTGGCCGGTGAGCAGACCGCACGCCGCGCGGCCCCGTTCGTCGCGGTGGCCCCGACAGCAATCTGGATCGCGGTGTCGGCCGACGGCTACTTCGCCGGTGTCGCGTCCTGGGGCATCGCGCTGCTGGCGCTGGCAGTGCACGGCGGCGTCCGGTTTCCGGCGCTGGTTGGCTCGGCCGCCGGGCTGGTCCTGGGCTGGGGGATCTTCCTCAGCTACGGCCTGGTGCTGATCGGGTTGCCGGCCCTTGCGGTGCTGCTTTCGGCGGCCGACTGGCGGGCGGCGCTCCGCGCGCTGGGGCCGGCCGTGCTGGCCGCGGTGGCCGTGGCGGCCACCTTCGCCGTCGCAGGGTTCTACTGGTTCGACGGCTACACCCTGGTGCAGCAGCGCTACTGGCAGGGCATCGCCAAGGACCGGCCGTTCCAGTACTGGAGTTGGGCCAACCTGGCGTGCGTGGTGTGCTCGATCGGGTTCGGGTCGGTGGCAGGCATCACCCGGGTGTTCGACGCCGCCGCCGTCCGGCGACGCTCCGGCCTGCACCTGCTGCTGCTGGCGACGCTGGCGGCGGTCATCTGCGCCGACCTGAGCATGCTGAGCAAGGCCGAGACCGAGCGGATCTGGCTGCCGTTCACCGTGTGGCTCACCGCCGCACCGGCGCTGCTTCCGGTGCGCTCCCACCGGGCCTGGCTGGCCGTCAACGCCGCCGGGGCGCTGGTGCTGAACAGCATCATCTTCACGAACTGGTAGCCACGCCCTCGGTGATGTGGGCGAAGCGGCTGCCCGGCTCACACGCCTGACGCATCGCGGCGAGGTCCTCGATCACGTCGATGTCGGCCAGCGGCTGCACCATAGCCACATCAATCCCATTGTCCCGCAGGGCTTTACACGTCAGGTCACCAGTGTCGGACTGCGACATCGGGATACCCCGCAGACACTGAGCGGCAGCCGGATCCTGCACCCCGAGCACCCACCAGCCACCGTCGAGCGCCATTCCCAGCACCGCCATCGACTCGGTCAGCGTGCGGGCGCACTCGGACAGCAGTTGCGCGCTCACCTGCGGCGTGTCCATCCCGATCTGCAGCACCGGGTAGCCGGCGGTGCCGGCGTCGGCGTGCGCGTTGGCCAGACGGTCGGCGAAATCGTCGCCGCGCTGTCCGATGACGGTGAACGCGCCGAGCCGCTCCCGGATCTCGGCCGATGCGGCAGCGTTGTCCAGGTCACCGGTCAGGGCCACCACCCGGGCGGCCACCGGCGCCGCGACCACCGCGTCCAGCGTGTCGAGCAGCGCGGCGGCGGCGATCTCGGCGGCCATATGATCGCCGACCGTCGCGGCCAGCCGGGTCTTGGCGCGTCCGGGCTCGGGGGCTTTGGCGACCACCAGGACAGTGACCGGCACAGTCACGAAATCACCTTCCAGAAGTCCAGGATCGCGGTGATGCTGCCCCGCAGGGATCCGCTGACCTTGGATTTGCCGCCGGTGCGCGGGCCGTAGCTGACGTCGAGTTCGACCACCCGCCAGCCCGCGGCCGCGGCGCGAACCAGAAGTTCCAGCGGGTAGCCCGATCGCCGGTCCTCGACGCCCAGATCCAGCAGCGCCTGACGCCGGGCCACCCGCATCGGCGCGATGTCGTGCACCGGCAACCGGTGGCGGGTGCGCAGCCGCCAGCTCATCACCACGGTGCCCACCCGGGCTACCCACGGCCAGTGCAGGCCGGGCACCGGGCGGCGTCGCCCGGTCACCATGTCGGCTCCACGGTCCAGCTCGGCGACCAGCCGGGGCAGGTCACCGGGATCCATCGAGCCGTCGGCGTCGATCACCGCGACGATCGGTGTGGTCGCGGCGACCACACCCGCATGAACGGCAGCGCCGTACCCGGGCCTCGACTCGGCGACCACCCGGGCGCCGTGGCGGGTAGCCACCGCCGCGGTGCCGTCGGTGCTGTTGTTGTCCACCACCAGCGCCTGGTACCCGGGCGGGATGGCGTCGAGTACCGCCGGCAAAGACTCTTCTTCGTTGAGGCAGGGCAGTACGACAGTCACATCGGACATGAGAAATCCTGACGTCGCGGGGTCAGCTCACCGGGGACCGCTGCCGCCGCTGCCGCCGCTGCCGCCACTGCCGCCGCTGCCGCCTGATGGCGGCTTGGGCGCCTGCTGCGTCGGCGGCTTCGGGGCCACGGTCTGCGGTGCCTGGGTCTGCGGCGCCTGGGTTCTCGGCTGCGGCGCCTGCGTGGGCTGCGGCGCATACGTCGGCTGCGGCGCCTGCGTCGGCTGCGGCGCATACGTCGGCTGCGGGGCTGCGGTGGTGGGCTGCGGCGCGTAGGTCGTAGGCGCGGGGGCTGCGGTGGTGGGCTGCGGCGCGTACGTCGTGGGCGGAGTAGTCACCACCGCCGTGGTCGGCGGCGTCGTCGCCGCCGTCGTGGGCGGGGTGGTTGGAGGTGTCGTCGGCGGCGTGGTCGGCGGAGTCGTGGGTGGCGTCGTCGGAGGTGTCGTCGGCGGCGTGGTCGGCGGAGTCGTGGGAGGCGTCGTCGGAGGTGTCGTCGGCGGCGTCGTGTACTGCGTCGTCGGCGGCGTGGTCGGCGGCGTCACGATGGGCCAGGTCGGCATGCCCGGCTGCCAGCCCGGGTACGGCGGAATGAAGATCGGCACCGGCAGCGGCGCCGGAACCGGGACCGGGGCGGCCGGCTCGGGCACCGGTGCGGGAGCGGCGGGCGCCGGACGCGGAACGTTCTGCACGGCGGGAATGCTGCCGCCCTGGAAACCTGCGGTGGGCAGATCGGGCGGCGGCGGGGGCACCGGCGCCTGCTGCTCGGTCGGCAACAGCGGCATGAACTTGCCCGGCTGGGCGTTCTGGTGTCCTTCGACGGGCAGCGTGGAGGCGGTCGGGCGGACGGTGACCGCCACCGCGACGGCCAGCGAAGCGAACCCGAGCACGGCGAACCCCATCACGGCGTTACTGATCAGCAGTCGCCTGAGGTTGTGCGGCTTCCCGCCGGCTGCCTCGGGGTCGTCCTCGTCGAACCCGTCGTCGTACTCGTCGTAGCCGTCCCCGTAATCGCCGAAGCCATCGGTGTCGACCGGAAGAATGTCGTATTCGCTGGCCTGCGAATAGGCCAGCTGTTCGTCACCGCCGCCAGATTGGCCGGCGTCGGGCGAAGACACTCCGGGATCCAGGAAGGCGGTGGCATCGCCCGGGACTTGCGCCGCCATGGTGGCGTCCGGAGAGGCGGTCGGAGCGGCCATGGTCGCGTCGCCGGCAAATCCCTGATGCCCATGTGCCTGATTGGCCAAGCCAGGGTGCGCCATCGTCGCGCCCAGTCCCGACGCATCCGGCGAGGACGTGGGACCGCCACCGGGTCCGCCGGCCGACAGACCAGGCGCATCCGGGGACGACGTGGGCCCGCCACCGCCGGACAGCGACGGTTGCGCCATCGTCGCGGCCCACCCGGAGGCGTCCGGGGACGACGTGGGACCACCACCCGGTCCACCGGCGGACAATCCCGACGCGTCCGGGGACGACGTGGGCGCGCCACCCGGTCCACCGGCCGACAATCCCGACGCGTCCGGGGACGACGTGGGCGCGCCACCGGGCCCGCTGCCGGCAAATCCCTGCTGACCCATCGGAGCGTTGAGCGACGAACCCGCGACGCCGGCCGGCCCGTCGGCCGGTATCACCGGAGCAGCCATCGTCGCATCGGCCGCCGCACCCTGGGCCAGCGCGAAGGTGGAATCGGGCGGGATCTGCACGCCCATCGTCGAAGCGGATTGCAGGTGGTCGGCGAACATCGCGGTCTGCTCGGGCGAGCTGCCCACCACCAGCACATCGTTGGGGCTGCCGGCCTGCCCGGGAATCTGGGCCATCAGCGTGTCGAACGTCGCACCCGGGTCATTCTCCACCGGCGTCGACGCCAACACGGTCGGCGGCGAGTCCGGATCCCCCGAGACCGCGAAGCTTGCCGTCTCATTACCGATCAGCAGCACCGCGGCAGCGGCCCGTCCCGGCCCCAGCAACGCGCCGGCCGCCTTGGACTCCGAAACCACCTCGACGTTGGGAACGCGCGCATAGTCCAGCGCCTGACGCAGTTGGTCGGCCCGGAACTGGTCCGACCACACCAAGCGGGTGGCCACCAGCCGGTGCCCTTCGTCAGCCAGCAACCGATTGGTGCCGACCACGGTTTCGGTCAGGTCCGCGACAGGGTCAGCCGAGAGCTCCACCGTCGACTGGTCGAGCACCTGGCTACCGCGGGCGGCCGCCTCTACCAGAGCCAGGCGTGCGACCTGGCCGGTGACGGCCACCCCCAACACGACATCCATTTACGGCTCCCCTTCGGCCGGCTACCCCAGAACCAGCAATGTCCCGGCTTCACTACACTTTGTACCGTCGGCAATATCCATTATTCGGGCGTTAAGGCAACCCCCATGAGCGCAGCGTAATCGGATTCCCACCCCCTAGGGATGCTCACCAACGATCCCGTACACGTTCATAACCTGTTCACAGCCACTGCCGTACATCCGAATGGAGAATATGTTCGCAAGGGAACAACGCAGCGGGCCCGGCAGGGGGTTCCCTTGTGCCACCACTGAACCTGCCCCAGCAGTACCCGACCTCGATCCCTGGGGGGCATCGTGAGCCTGAACACCGATGACACGCCGACCGGCCCCATCGTGGGTGCACGACCGGCGGCCCCCGTCCCGCCGGGTAACAACCGGCCAGGTCAGGGCCCACAACCTGGCAATTCGCTCGCACAGCGGCGCAACGCTTTCCGCGATATGGCCGCCCTTCTGCTCCTGCTGCTCGCCCTGGTGTTCCCCTGGAATCTGTACTTCGGCCTGGGGGTCCCCGACAGCAGCCTGCTGTGGTGGGGGCTGCTCGCGTCGGTGACACTGCTGTCGCTGCTCTCGCTGGTGGTGACACGCGGTCAGAAGGACACGGGCGCGAGCGCGCGGCTGCGACTCATCATCAACGTTCCCTACCTGCTGCTGGTCGTGGGTTTCGTGGGTTACGACGTCGTCGAATCGATCATGTCGGGTGGCACCGTGCACGTGCCGGGCGGCGTCGGACCGGGCGGCTGGCTGGGCGCTGCTGGCGCACTGCTGGCAGCGCAACCGGCCCTGACCACCCCCACCATCGAAGAGACGCGCTACGAACGCTGGCTGCGCGGCGCCCGGTTACTGGGCTACGTCTCGATGTTCGGCGCGTCGTTGAGCGCCGGCTTCAACCTGTGCTGGCGGATCCGCTATGCGCTGCAGAACGCAGGCGGCTCGGAGGCGTTCGGCACCCGTAATACGACGGTCATTCTCAGCGCGGTGGTTTACGGCGTGGTCGCCCTGGCAGCGGTGTTGGTGGCCTCACGCTGGATCCTGCGCAACACCCCGGCATCCCGGTTCGCGATCTTCGCCCTGGGCGTCTCGTCGCTGCTCGCCGGCATGCTGGTGTGGGCCATGCCGGCCGGCCGCGAGATCGACGCGTTCCACGGCATCGCGCAGAACACCTCGACGGCGGGTGTGGGCTACGAGGGGTACCTCGCCTGGGCGGCGGCAGCGGCCCTGTTTATGCCGCTGACACTCTTCAGCGGCCCGGAGGTGTACCGGGACCGGGAGGTGTGGCGCAACGCGATCCGCAAAGGCCTGACGCTGATCGTCGTCTGGTGCTTCGGTTCGGCGCTGATGCGAATCACCGATCTGCTGGTCGCAGTCATGCTGAACTACCCCACCTTCCCGTACAACTCCCTGACGCTGGCCACCTTCGATGTGATGACCGGGGTGCTGGCGCTGTGGCTACGCGTCAGACTGGCCTCCGGGGCACTGCGGTCGCGGTTGATCACGTGGCTCGGCGGGCTGGTGTTCACCCTGGCGGTGTCCCGGGTGATCCTGGGCGTCGTGCTGGCACCGCGCTTCGAGCAGGCGGCGTCGGTCAGCCCGGTCTACGGCAACGATCTGGCCCAGCAGATCACCAGCACCTTCGACGTGACGCTGTGCGGCCTGTCCCTGTTCATCCTGGGGGCGATCATCGTCGCGGCACAGATTCGTAAACCGCGGCGCCGGCGGCGTCCGGTTCAGCGCCCGGTCGCCGGCAACCGTCCCCCGGCCCCCATCCCGACCCGCCCTGTTGCTCCGCCGCCGCCGTCGGAGGCCAGGACGACACAGTTCGGGGCCCCCCGGACCCAGCACGAAGCACCCACCACGGTGCTGTCGGCGCCCGGCCCCGCGCCGCGGATCTTCCGTTCCAGCGAGACCACCGGGCCGGTGCGCCCGAAGATCTTCCGGCCCCCGAACAATGCCTCGTAGTCGGCTACCGCAGCGGAGCGAACGCGAACTCGCGCAATCCCCGCTCCGGTTCGACGGCCGCCCGGAAACCCAGCACGTCGGCCGCCCGGGCGGGGTCGGCGACGATGTGTCGCACGTCCCCACTTCGGTACTGCCCGGTGACCACCGGTGACAGGTCGCCACCCCGCGCCCGGCACAACGCGTCGGCCACCTCCCGGATCGAGATGGGACGCCCGGAGCAGACATTGGCCGCGGTGAATCCGCCCGGATTTGCGGTCACCGCGGCGAGGTTGGCCGCTGCAATGTCATCGACATGCACGAAGTCACGCATCTGACCGCCGTCTTCGAACACCCGCGGCGGTTCTCCCTTTTCCAGCGAGGAGCGGAAGATGGCGGCCACGCCGGAGTAGGGCGTGTCGCGCGGCATTCCCGGTCCGTAGACGTTGTGGTAGCGCAGCGCGACCACCGAACCGCCGGTGGCCTCCGCCCACGCCAGCGCGTAGTGCTCCTGCGCGGCCTTGCTCGCCGCGTACAGGCTGCGGGGGCGCAGCGCGGCGTCCTCGTCGACCAGTTGCCAGCCGACGGGTTCGCCGCAGTGGGGGCAGCGATGCTCGAAGTTCCCGGCATCCAGGTCGCTGCGCCGCCGTGGCTGCGGGTCGACCGGCCCGTGCTCCTCACACCGGTAGCGGCCTTGCCCGTAGACCACCATCGACGACGCCAGCACCAGGCGCGAGACGCCGGCGGCGAACATCTGTGCCAGCAACACCGTTGTGCCGAAATCGTTGTGCCCGCCGTACTCGGGCGCATCGGCGGCGTTCACCCCGGCGCCCACCATCGCGGCCTGATGACACACCAGGTCGACCCCGGCCAGTAGCGGGGCGAGGGCATCGGCATCGCGGACGTCGACCCGGTGACACCCCTCCGGCAGGACTGCGTCCGGACCGTGCGCCGCGGGCAGCAACACGTCGACGCCCACCACCTCATGACCGGCGGCCTTCAGCGCCGCGTCGACCCGGGAGCCGATGAATCCGGCCGCGCCGGTCAGCAGCACCCTCATGGCAGCTCGAACGGCAACGGGACCCCGGCGTGCTGCAGGCAGTGTGTGCAGGTGCGCTCGGCCGCGACGCCACTGATCGCGGAGCGCACCAACTGCTTGAACATCTCGATGTTCTGCCCGAACTCGGCGAACACATCGACGCCCTTCACGCCTTCACCGACGGTCACGCCGGCATCCACGTCGGTAATCAAGGCTATTGCGGCATAACATAATTCGAGTTCCCGGGCGAGGATGGCCTCCGGATACCCGGTCATGTTGACCAGGCTGAAGCCGGCCGCGGCGAACCACTGGCTTTCCGCGCGGGTGGAGAACCGGGGCCCCTGGATCACCACCATGGTCCCGCCGTCGACCACGTCGGGCAGGGCGGTGACCGCGGCGCGCAGCGTCGGGCAGTACGGGTCGGCGAAACTGGTGTGCACCCCGCCGGTGTCGAAATAGGTGTCGGCCCGGCCGCTGGTGCGGTCGACGAGCTGGTCGGGCACCACCACCGCGCCCCGCTCGATCCGGGGGTTCAGGCTGCCGACCGCGCAGGGCGCGAACACCCGCCGGACGCCCAGCGCACGCAGCGCCCACAGGTTTGCCCGGTAGGGGACGGTGTGCGCCGAGTACTCGTGCTTGGCGCCGTGGCGCGGCAGAAAGGCGACCTCATGTCCGCCGACGGCGCCGATGGTGATCGGGGCGCTGGGTTGCCCCCACGGGGTGTCCGGACGGACGGTGCGGGTGTCCGAATCGAAGAACGTATAGAAGCCGGTACCGCCAATCACTCCGAGCACCCGCGCAATCTTATGCATAGGGCAGGATGCGGTGGTGGCCAGTTTTGCCCAGTGGATCTCTGGAGCGCGCCCGCGCACGCTGCCGAACGCGGTAGCCCCCGTGATCGCAGGCACTGGCGCGGCCGCGTGGCTGCACGGCGCGGTGTGGTGGAAGGCGCTGCTGGCGTTGGCTGTGGCCCTGTCGTTCATCGTCGGCGTCAACTACGCCAACGACTACTCCGACGGCATCCGCGGCACCGACGACGAGCGTGCCGGCCCGGTGCGGTTGGTCGGTTCGCGGCTGGCGGCCCCGCGCGCGGTGCTGACCGCGGCGCTGGTGAGCCTCCTCGTCGGGTGCGTGGCCGGACTGGCCCTGGCCCTGGTCAGCGCCCCGTGGCTGATCGCGGTGGGCGCCGTGTCGGTGCTGGGGGCGTGGCTCTACACCGGCGGGTCCCGGCCTTACGGCTATTCCGGTCTGGGCGAGGTCGCGGTATTCGTCTTCTTCGGCCTGATCGCGGTGCTCGGCACGCAGTACACGCAGGCCCTGCGGGTCGACTGGGTGGGTCTGGCGCTCGCGGTGGGCATCGGGGCGCTGTCGTCATCGGTGTTGGTGGCCAACAACCTGCGGGACATCCCGACCGACTCGCAGTCCGGAAAGATCACCCTGGCGGTGCGCCTGGGCGACGGCCGCACCCGCGTGCTCTATCACACGCTGCTGGTCGTCCCCGGTCTGCTGACGCTGGTGCTGATGCTTGCGACGCCGTGGTGTGCGGCCGGGCTGATCGCCGTGCCGCTGGCTTTGCGGGCCGACAGTCCGGTGCGGTCCGGCCGCGGCGGGCCGGAGCTGATCCCGGTGCTGCGTGACACCGGGCTGACCATGGTGGTGTGGTCGATTGCGGTGGCTGCCGCGCTGGCGTACAGCGGGCACGCCTAGAGTCGATCACGGCCCCGGCGGCATCAGGGAAGTTGCCGCGGCGGCGGGAAGGACACGGGTAATGACGGAGATCGCCACGGTCAGTGGCCCCACGAACGTCGGACTGCTCAGTGTCGGGGCATACCGTCCCGAACGTGTCGTCACCAACGACGAGATTTGCCAGAACATCGATTCGTCGGACGAATGGATCTACTCGCGCACCGGAATCAAGACTCGCCGGTTCGCCGCTGACGACGAATCCGCTGCCTCGATGGCGGCCGAAGCGTGCCGGCGGGCACTCAAGAACGCCGATCTGAGTGCCTCGGACATCGACGGCGTGATCGTCACCACCAACACCCACTTCCTGCAGACACCGCCGGCAGCCCCGATGGTCGCGGCGGCCCTGGGCGCCAAAGACGTTCTGGGCTTCGATATCTCAGCGGGCTGCGCTGGGTTCGGCTACGCGTTGAGCACGGCGACCAACATGATCCGCGGCGGGGGTGCCCGCAGGATGCTCGTGGTCGGCACCGAGAAACTGTCCCCCACCATCGACATGTACGACCGCGGCAACTGCTTCATCTTCGCCGACGGCGCCGCCGCGGTGGTGGTGGGCGAGACACCGTTCCAGGGCATCGGACCGACCATCGCGGGCAGTGACGGTGAACAGTCCAGCGCGATCCGTCAGGACATCGACTGGATCACGTTCGCGCAGAACCCAAGTGGCCCACGCCCATTCGTGCGGCTGGAAGGTCCGGCGGTGTTCCGCTGGGCGGCCTTCAAGATGGGAGACGTCGGGCGGCGAGCTCTGGAGGCAGCGGGCGTCGGACCCGACCAGATCGACGTATTCGTGCCGCACCAGGCCAATACCCGCATCAACGACCTGCTGGTCAAGAACCTGCAATTGCGACCGGACACCGTCGTCGCCAACGACATCGAGAACGCCGGGAACACGTCGGCGGCGTCCATCCCGCTGGCGATCGCCGAACTCATGGACTCCGGAGCCGCCAAACCGCAGGACCTTGCCCTGCTGATCGGATACGGCGCCGGCCTGACCTACGCCGCGCAGGTGGTGCGACTGCCGCTGCACAGCGACTGAGCGCTACTCCTCGGGTGTGACGGCCTCGCCGCGCAGCCGGGCCTGTAACTGCTCGCGTTCCCGTCGGCGGCGCTCTCCGGCCACCGCCAGGGTCGCCGTCGCGCGCTGCCGCAGCGGGCTGAACACCCACATGCCCAACGGCATCGAAATGATCAGACCGCCCAGTGCGGCAACGAAAAGCGGGAAATCGGCCACCCCGACCAGACGGGCGAGTCCGTAGATGGCAGCGGTGACCACACCGAACAGCAGCAGCCGGGCCGTCACGTACAACAGGACTGCGACGACGCCCCGGCCGGCGGCTGAGCGGTCACCGGTCTTGTCGTTAGGCGCTTCTGGCACAGCTTGAGCCTACGGCGCGGGTATATTTGCCCAAAGGAGGTGTCGAGTGCTTTACCTGCTCGTCGTCCTTGTTCTGGGGACGTTGATCTATCTCGGCTGGCGCGCGGCGCGGTCGCAGACCAGCCCGCCGAAGACCCGCGTCATCGGGCCCGACGACGATCCGGAGTTCTTGCGACGACTGGGCGATAACAAGCCGCTTTAGACGAAGTTCGGATTGGTGCGCCGCTGGTCGGCCGGGAAACCGTCGGCGACCACGGCAGCCAGCTCCGCGACCGCCTCACGGGTGTCGCGCTTCATGCGGTCCAGGCTGATTTCGGCGCCTTCCTCCAGGTGAGCGTCGAAGGGCACCACCCGCACTGCGCGGCACCGCCGGGCGAAGTGCTCGATCACCTTGTCCATGTCCACCTTGCCGGAGCGTGACCGCACCGCGTTGATCACCGCGACGGAGTTGCGCACCAACTCTTCGTAGCCGTGCGCCTCCAGCCAGTCCAGAGTCGCCGAGGCGCTGCGGGCGCCGTCGATCGACCCGGAGGCGACGACGATCAGCACGTCGGACTTCGACAGCACCGCCGACATCGTCGAGTGGAGCAGTCCGGTGCCGCAGTCGGTGAGCACCAGGCCGTAGAACCGTTCCAGGATGTCGAGGGTGCGGGTGTAGTCGTCGCCGTTGAACGCCTCGGAGACGGCCGGGTCACTCTCGGAGGCCAGCACTTCGAGCCCGTCGGAATTCTGCGAGGTGTAACCGCGGACGTCGCTGTAGCGGTCGATGCTGTCCGCGTCACGCAGCAGGTGCCGGACGGTCGCCGGCGTCTCGAGCGGGACCTTCTGGCTCAGCGTGCCGCGGTCGGGGTTGGCGTCCACCGCGACCACCCGGTCGCCCCGGACGGACGCGAAGGTGGACCCCAGGGATGCGGTGATGGTGGTCTTGCCCACGCCGCCCTTCAACGACAGCACGGCGATGCGGTAGCAGCCACGCAGCGGCCGGTTGATCTGAGCCACCAGGTTGTTGTGGCGGGTCGCGCGCGGACCCTCACCGAGGTTGATCAACTGTCCGGACAGCACGTAGAGCGCCCGGCGCCAGCCCTCTGATGGTGGCGGCTTGACGGGCCGCAGCAGGACGGTGGTGGACAGCTCGGGATATGGCGCATGCGGCAGCGGCTCCGGCCGGAACTGGGGCCGCTCGGGCGCGCTGGGGGCCTCGGGTGGTCCGGGGTAGTACGCGCCGTAGGCCGTCGGGTCCACCCGGGTGACGCCGGAAACCGGTCCGGTCGACGGGCCGGGGTCCCACTGGGGACGCTCGCGTTCGACGGTCTGCTGGGGTGCGGGGCCCGCCTCGACGGCAGGGCTACGCCGCTCGGTGCGGAACCCGCTGAACGCGCGGGTAGGCGCGTCGCCGACCGGGTCTGCCGGCTTGAACTGCGCGGTCGGCTGATCCGGGCTAGCCGGGGTTTCTCCGTTGCCCGGGTGAACCCGCGGCGCCCCCGCGCCGGGTGTCGGGTGCTCTGACACTCCTACTCCCCCTCTCTCTCGCGTTGGTCAGCCCACGCCCGCATAGGAGTGCAGGCCGACCGTCACCAGGTTAACGAAGAACAGGTTGAAGACCATGGCGACGAAGCCCGCGACATTGATCCAGGCCGCCTTGCGATCGCGCCATCCTGCCGTTGACCTGGCGTGGAGATACGCGGCGTACACCACCCATGCGATGAACGACACCGTTTCCTTGGGGTCCCAGCCCCAGTACCGGCCCCAGGCTTCCTCGGCCCAGATCGCGCCGAAAATGACGCCGAATCCGAATACCGGGAAGGCGAAGATCGTGGTGCGGTAGGCGATCCGGTCCAGCGTCTGCGCATCGGGGAACCGCTGCACCAGCCGCGGCAGTGTTTTTTCGGTGCCTTCGGCTTCCGGGTCACCGAACCGCGACGTGCGCAACAGGAACAGGATGCTGGAGATGCCGGCGACCATGAACACCCCGGACCCGAGGCTGACCACCGACACGTGGATGGGCAGCCAGTAGGACTGCAGGGCGGGCATCACCGGTGCGGCGTTGGTGTAGAGCCAGCGTCCGGACACCGTCAGCAGGATCAGGATCGGCAGCAGCAGAAAGACCCACAGCGGACGGTACTGGGGCCGGCGCAGCACGACCGCGCCCGCGATCAGCCCTGACATGCAGGTCAGGTTGATGAACTCGTACATGTTGCCCCACGGCACCCGCATGGTGGCCAGCCCGCGCAGCACGATGCAGGCGAACAGCAGGCCGATGCCCAGGTACAGCACCGCCAATCCGGCACGGCCGACGCGTTCGTCCAGCGGCCGCTGCGGTGCCTCCGCGACGATGCCGGGCGCGGCGCTGTCGGTGGTCACCATCCCGGCGCCGACGGCGACGGGTTCGAGCTTGCGGGCGCGGACGTAGGCAAGCTCGTAGGCCAGCAGCAGCAGCGCCACCACCAGCGCCACTACGGCCGAGGTGAACGCCCAGTCGGAGTACCGGGCCAGACCGATGTTGATGTGCTGGGTATTCATGTGACGTCCACTTTCGTTTCGGCTCGTTCGGCATCTGGGACTGCGCCGAACCCGGCCACCAATCGCTCGGTCAGCCGCTCGAACTCGTCGCCCCATCCGGAGTTGTCGGTACGAGCCAGGCCGCCCAATTCGACGTCAACGGTATCCGCAGTGGGCGTGAGGCGAACCCACACGCGGCGCCGGCGTACCAGCAGTGACACCAACAGTCCGGCCATCATCGTGATGGCGAAGACCAGCACCCAGACCTGTCCGGGGTCGTGCGAGACCTGCAGGTTGACGAACGGCACCGCACCGTCGAAGCGGACCGTCGTGCCGGCCGCCGGCCCCTGGTCGATCCGGACCTGTTCACCGACGCGCAGGTTGACCCGCTTCTCCTTTATCAACCGGCCCTGTTCGATCAGCCGCGGGTCGAGGTTGAACAGCGACTGGGGCCGCCCGGTGTCCAGTCCGGTGTCGCCCCGGTAGATGTCGATGGCCACAGCCGGGTCGTTGAGCGCCGGGAACCGCGACGACAGCAGCGCGCCGTCGAGCTGTTCGGTGGGCGCCAGCAGGCCCTGAATCGCGATCTCGTGTTGCCGTCGCTCCTCGGCGGTGGGATAGCTGCCGGCCGGCGGATCGATGCGCGCCACGCCGGAGGACAGCAGGGTCTGCGGGTTATCGGGCCGCCACTGCACGGTCGAGGTGCGGGTCTGACCGTTGGGGAACGTCACGGTGAAGGTGGGGGCGTAACCGTGGCCCTGCAGGTACACCCGGTTGCCGCCGATGCGCAGGGGGTGGTTGACCTCGAGCCGGTAGGGCCGCCAGGTGTTGGACGTCAGGTCCTCCCCGGCCTGGTAGGCGATGTCGGCGGCGAACGAGGTGGCCTGCCCGGACGGCAGGTAGTTCGCTTGAAAGTTGTTGACCCGCAAGCAGATCGGGTGCAAAGACGTGCCGTCGACGGTGTTGCCGGCGCGGAACGAATCGAACGCGGCCGGCGTCGCCGAACAGAATCCGGGTCCGCCGTCGGCGATGACGATCACATTGCCCTCGTAGCCGAACAGCTTCCCGGCCGCGACGGCGACCAGCAGACCGAGCAGCGAGAAGTGAAAGACGAGGTTGCCGAACTCTCGCAGGTAGCCCTTCTCGGCGGAGACTTCGACGGTGTCACCGGTACGCCGCGTGGTGGTGCGCCACCCGCGCAGCCGGTCGGTGACCGTCGTGGCCAGGGCTTCCGGGTCGCCCACGGCCCCTGCCCGGGCATGCTTGGGCAGTCTGCTCAGATTGCGTGGCGCGGCCACCGGCCTCGCCCGCAGGCTGCGGGCGTGCTCGACGATCCGCGGGGTCAGGCAGCCGACCAGCGACACGAACAGCAGCACGTAGATAGCCGTGAACCAGAAGCTGGAGAACACGTCGAAGGCCTGCAACTCGTTGAGCCACGGCCCGATCACCGGATGCGTATGCAGGTATTCGTCGACCTTGCCGGCGTTGAGGCTGCGCTGCGGCAGCAGCGCTCCGGGGATCGCGCCCAGGGCAAGCAGGAACAGCAGCACCAGCGCGGTGCCCATCGATGTCAACGACCGCCAGGTGTTGCGCACCTTCCCCGCGACCAGACGCAAAAACCCCTGGGAGCGCGCGCTCCGGGGTTCTTTTGTGTCTGCTCGCACCATCAGATCGGCAGCCTCACGTCGGAGACGAAGGCGTCACGCAGCCACGACACGAAGTCGTTCCACACCCCGGTGACCAGGGCCGCGCCCACCGCGATCAACAACACGCCGCCGAACACCTGGATCGTCCGGGTATGGCGGCGCAGCCAGCCCAACCCGGCCATCGCACTCGCCGAGCCGAACGCCAGCAACACGAACGGAATGCCCAGCCCCAGGCAGTACGCGATCACCAGCGCGATCCCACGGGCCACGTTGGCGCCGTCGGTGGCGGAGGCCACCGTGATCACCCCGGTCAGCGTCGGGCCCAGGCACGGCGTCCAGCCCAGCGCGAACACCGCGCCCAGCAGTGGCGCTCCCGCGACCGAGGTCCACTGCCGCGGGCTGAACCGGGCCTGCCGCTGCAGAGCCGGGATGAGCCCGACGAACACCAACCCCATGACGATGGTCAGCACGCCGCCGACCCGCTGCAACAGCAGCTGATTGGTGATCAGCGTGGTCGTCATGCCGAGCACGACGACGGTGCCCAGCACGAACACCGCGGTGAACCCGGCGACGAACAGCGCCGCCGATCCGGCGACCCGCCAGCGTGCGGTGGGCGGCGCCTTCAGGGTGCCGGCACCGTTGCCCGCCGGCTCGCCCTCTTCGACGCCCACCACCGCCGCCAGGTACGACAGATAGCCCGGCACCAGCGGCACCACGCACGGCGACGCGAACGACACCAGTCCGGCCAGTAGGCAGACCCCGAGTGCCACCACCAGTGGCCCGGCGGAGGCGATGTGGGCGAAACCGGTCACTGCGGTCCCGACGTCGGGGCCGGAGCTTCGGCGGCGATCCGCTGGACCACCGGCTGCAGGTCCTCCGCGAGCAGTTCGCGCAGGAACACCGCAGCTACCCGGTGTTGCCGGTCCAGCACCAGCGTCGAGGGAATCACGGTGGTCGGGTACTTGCCACCGAAGGCGATCAGGGTGCGCATCGGCGGGTCGTAGATCGACGGGAACGTCACATGCCGGTCGTTGACGAAGTCCTGAGCCGCCTCGCGGCTGTTGTCGCGGACGTCGATCCCGAGAAACGAGACGCCCGAATCACGAGTCGCGTCATACACCCGTTGTAGCTGGCCGATCTCGGCCCGGCACGGGCCGCACCACTGGCCCCACACATTGATGACGACGACCCGGCCGGGAAAGTCGTTCAGCGAGAGGGTCCGCGCCGGGTCGGTCAGGCTGGGCCCGGACAGGGCGCCCGGCCGGCCCCGGCTTTCCGGCGGGTTGTAGAAGATGTCGGTCTTGCCGCCCGGGGACACGAACTCGAAGGTCCCGCCCTGCGCGACGGCATCCTTCCCGGAGCAGCCCGAGAGCAGCCCCGCCACCACCATTGCGGTGACCACCCACCGCCCTACGTTCATCCGGCCGCCGGTTCTGCGTACTCCACGTCGACCAACCGGTCGCCTTCGTAGACCAGCGACGTCACCGACGCCAGCCCACACTCCCGCCGGCGCGGGTCGTGCCAGAGCCGTCGGCCCGTCACGTGCATTCGCAGCGTCCATACCGGCAACTGGTGGCTGACGCAGACCGCCTCGTGGCCGGCGGCACGCGCCCGCGCCTTGTCCGCCGCGGCCGCCATCCGGGCGGCGATCTCGGCATACGGCTCACCCCAGGACGGGGTGAAAGGGTTGCGCAGCTGCCACCACACCCGCGGGTCGCGCCAGGCGCCGTCACCCGGACTCACCTTGCGGCCTTCGAAGAAGTTGGCCGATTCGATCAGGTCGGGGTCGGTGTCCACCATCAGGTTGTGCCGGGCGGCGATGGGTGCGGCGGTCTCCTGGGCCCGCTGCAGGGGCGAGGCGATCACTGCGACGATGTCGCGGTGCGCCAGGTAGTCGGCGACCGCGGAGGCCTGTGCGGCACCGTTCTCCGACAAGCGGAAACCGGGCAGCCGCCCGTAGAGGATGCCGCTGGGGTTGTGCACCTCGCCGTGCCGTATGACGTGGACCCGGGTCTGTTCGGCCATCAGGTTCGTTCCTCCTGTGCCGCGGCGGCGGCCGCGGCGGGTAGCGCGTCGGCGATCCGCTCGAAGGCCGCGTCGTCCAGAGCGGCCGAGACGAACCACGCCTCGAAGGCGCTGCACGGTGGGTAGACGCCCCCCTCGAGCAGAGCATGAAAGAACGGCGCATAGCGCCAGGTCTGGCTGGCCCGCGCGGATGCGAAGTCGGTCACCGGTGTTTCGGTGAAGAACACGCTGAGCATGTTGCCCCCACGCTGAATCTGGTGCGCAACACCGGCATTCGTCAGCGCGTCGGCGAGCAGGCCGGACAGCCGGTCGGCGTTGGCGTCCAGTGCGGCGTACACGGAGTCGTCCGCGGCGCGCAAGGTGGCCAGCCCGGCCGCCATTGCCACCGGGTTACCCGACAGCGTGCCGGCCTGGTACACCGGCCCCAGCGGGGCCAGTCGCTCCATCACCTCGACCCGGCCGCCGAACGCCGCGGCGGGCAGGCCGCCGCTCATCACCTTGCCGAAGGCGAACAGGTCTGCATCGACGGGATCTATTCCGTACCAGCCACTGCGGCTCACCCGGAATCCGGTCATCACCTCGTCGACGATCAGCAGCGCGCCGTGCTCGGCGGTGATCGCGCGCAGCGCCGCGTTGTAGCCCGGTGCCGGCGGGACCACCCCCATGTTGCCGGGGCTGGCCTCGGTGATCACCGCGGCGACCTGCTCCCCGAACCGGGCAAAGGTCTCCTGAACCGCATCAATGTCGTTGTAGGGCAACACGATCGTGTCGGCTGCAGCCGCCCCCGTCACGCCGGGGGACGACGGCAGACCCAGGGTGGCCACCCCCGACCCCGCGTCGGCCAGCAACGCATCCGCATGCCCGTGGTAGCAACCGGAGAACTTGACGATCTTGGGCCGGCCGGTGAAGCCGCGGGCCAGCCGGATGGCACTCATCGTGGCCTCGGTGCCGGAGTTCACCAGCCTGAGGCGCTCGACGGGGGCGACGCGTCCGATGATCTCGGTGGCCAGTTCGGTCTCGGTAGGAGTCGGTGCCCCGAATGAGAGTCCGTGCGCAGCGGCCTTGGTGACGGCGTCGACGACGGCGGGGTGAGCATGCCCCAGGATCATCGGCCCCCAGGAGCAGACCAGGTCGACGTACGTGTTGCCGTCGGCGTCGGTGAGCCGGCAGCCGTGTGCCTCGGTGATGAACCGCGGCGTGCCACCCACCGCGGTGAACGCGCGCACCGGCGAGTTCACCCCGCCCGGTATCACCGCGCAGGCGTTGGCGAACAGCTGCGCCGAGGCGCGCACCTGCGCGGTTGCCTGGTCAGTCCCCATGCTGACCAGTGTCCCAGCCGTGCCGACAGGATCAACTACAGGGTGTAAGAGTTACGTCATGCAACTACCCCAATGGCTGGCGCGCTTCAATCGCTACGTCACCAATCCCATCCAGCGACTGTGGGCCGGTTGGATCCCTCTGCACGGCATCCTGGCGCATGTCGGCCGCCGCTCGGGCAAGCAGTACCGCACTCCGTTGGTGGTGTTCACGGCCGACATCGACGGACGGCCCGGGGTGGTGATCATGCTGACCTACGGGCCGGACCGGGACTGGCTGAAGAATCTCAAGGCGGCCGGCGGCGGACGTTTGCAGCGCTACGGCAAGACCTTCGGGGTCACCGACCCGCGCGTGATGACCAAGCTCGACGCGGCGCCGTATGTCACCCGGGGGTTGCGGCCGGTGTTCACCCGGCTGCCGTTCGAGCAGGCCGTGCTGCTGGCCAAAAGCGAGTGACGCAACTCACCGAGATCCGGGAGCGGGCCGTCGCGCTGCAGGGCAGCCCGGCGAACGCGCTGGTCAACTTTGCCGGTCACACCGTCTCGCTGGTAGCGCTGATCGGCGTCCACGGCGGGAGACGCGTGGTCGGTGTCGCGTTCAACTCGATCGGCAGATTCGCCCAGAGTGGGATCCTGCGGGACCGGATGATTCCGCGGGTGCTTGCGGCACCGCCGGACACGCTGCTGGACGGCTCGGGACGGCTCGACCCGGCGGCGGTGCTCGCCTGCGCGCTGCGCGACGAGAAACCGGGTGGGCACGGTGACCGCGCCGCCGCGGCCGCCGCCCTGGAACTGGCGTGCTGGGACCTCAACGCCAAACTCGACGACGAACCCGCCTGCGTGACGGTGGCGCGCAGCTTCGGCCGCGAACCACAGAAGTCGGTTCCGGTGTACGCCGCCGGGGGCTATTACTACCCGGGCGCCGGCCCGGACGCCCTGCGCGACGAGATGCGGTCCTACCTCGACCAGGGGTATGACGCGGTGAAGATGAAGATCGGCGGCGCGCCACTCGCCGACGATCTGGCCCGGGTGGACACCGTCGTCGACGTGCTCGGCGACGGCGGCCGCGTCGCGGTGGACGCGAATGGGCGGTTCGACCGGTCGGCGGCCACCGAGTGGGCCGCGGCGCTGGCCGGCTACCGGTTGCGCTGGTACGAAGAGCCGGGCGATCCGCTGGATTTCGAGCTCAACCGCGCGGTGGCGGACTGTTACGGCGGCGCGATCGCCACCGGGGAGAACCTGTTCTCGGTGCCCGACGTGGTCAACCTGGTCCGGTATGGGGGCATGCGGTCCGGCCGGGACATCTTCCAGATGGATGCCGGGCTGAGCTATGGCCTGACCGAGTACGCGCGGATGCTCGAGGTACTCGAAGCGCACGGGTTCGACCGCCGCTTCGCCTACCCACACGGCGGCCACCTGATCAATCTGCACATTGCCACCGGACTGGGTTTGGGTGGCTGCGAGTCCTACCCTGGTGTCTTCCAGCCGTTCGGGGGCTACTCAGAAGGCTGCGCGGTGCGCGACGGCAGGATCACGCCGACGCAGGCACCGGGCTTCGGGCTGGAACTCAAGCACGGCCTGGCCGAGGCGATCGCCGAACTGACAGCTTAGGAGCACAGCGATGAAAGTGGCGGTAATCGGCTGCGGTGCAATGGGTTCCATCTACGCCGCCAAACTCGCCGCCGCGGGCAACGAGGTACTGGTCGTCGACCGGCACCAACCGGGCATCGACCAGATCGCCCGGCACGGCCTGCGGGTCACCGGGCCGGATTACGACCAGACGGTGCAACTGCGGGCTAACACCGTCGCGCCGGCGGAGACCATGGACCTGATCGTGCTGGCGGTCAAGGCCGCTGACGTGGCGACCGCCGCGCAGCAGGCCGTTCCGATGCTGGGCGACAAGACGTCGGTTTTGACCATTCAGAACGGCCTGGGCTCAGCGGACACCGTCGCCGACATCGTGGGCGACCAGCGATTGGCCGTCGGGATCGCCAGCGGGTTCGGCGCCGCCCGGGTGGCACCCGGACATGTGCGCCATAACGCCATGCGCGCCATGCGTTTCGGAGCCTATTCCTCGCTGCCACCGTCCACGGTCGAGTCGATCGCACAGGCCTGGGCCGATGCCGGATTCGACGCCGCGGCAGTCACCGACATCGCGGCAATGCAGTGGGAAAAGCTGATCTGCAATGTCGCCTACAGCGCGCCGTGTGCGCTGACCGGAATGACGGTCGGCCAGGTGATGGACGATCCGGAGATGGGCCCGGTCAGCCGGGCCGCGGCCAAGGAGGCATGGCGGGTGGCCTTCGCTTCGGACATCGACATCAAGGTCAGCGACCCCGTCGAACATGTCCGCGCCTTCGGCGCCGGCATGCCGGACGCGAAGCCCTCGGCGCTACTGGATCACGAAGCACGCCGAGTCAGCGAGATCGACGTCATCAACGGAGCGGTACCTCGCCAGGGAGCACGCGTGGGGGTCGACGCCCCGGTCAACGCCACCCTCACCGCGCTGGTCAAGACGATCGAACGGGGTTGGGCCACCGGGTGATTCACGGCCTAGGCCGCCCTCCACCGGAATCCCCCGGCGATCGGGGAGGACACTGACTTCGCGCAATACGCAGCGGCACTTGGCGTTCCGATGCGCTGGGTGGGCGCCGCGACGCCAGTGTGCCCCCGGTGCTGGATCACCTAGACCTGGTCAGGTCCGTTGTGGCAGGGCCCTCGAGCAGGGTGCCGTCCGGCGCGAACCGCGACGCGTGCAGTGGGCACTCCCATGCCTGGTCAGCATCGTTCCAATTCACGATCCCGCCGAGATGGGTGCAAACGGGAGACACCGTGTGCTCCACACCGTCGACCACACACCGCGCCTGCAGGTTCCAGGGCGGCCCGCTGACGACCCCGCCGGACTTGGGACTGGATCGCCCGATTCGCGTCGACGGCGTGACCCAGCCTCGGGCCAGGTTGAATCCCACCTCAAGGTTCGCGCTCAAAGCAGTGGTCACTCCGGCCAATTCGTGCGGACTCCAGCTGGCAAATGCGCCTGCCCAGTCCATCCGGCCGCCCAGAATGCGACTAGACAGCGCCAGCGCGGCCGCCGGTCCGTTGGTCATCCCCCATTTGTTGAAACCGGTTGCCACGAATATCTTTTCGTTGTTCGGCAGAATCGGTCCCACGTAGGGCAGCTGATCGATCGGCGTGTAGTCCTGCGCCGACCAGTAATGGGTCTGCTCGGCTCCGGGGAAATGTTCGCGGGTCCACCCGTCGAGTTCGGCGAGCGCCACCGAAGGACTTTTCTTGCGTCCCACCGGGTGTCCGGCGCCTCCGACGATCAGCACCTCCCCGTCCGGGGTCGGGGCATAGCGGACGGAGCGGGTCGGCGAGTCGGCCGAGATCATCATCGCCCGGGTGATCGGACCCGGCACCCGGTAAGCCATGCAGTAGGACCGGCTCGGTTTCAGCCGGGCGAAGTAACCACCCCGGTCGAGAATCGGGATGCCGGTTGCCAGCACGAGTTGCCGGGCGAACACCTCGGAGTCCGCCTCGGTGCCGTCCGCGGTCTGTTCGCCTGCGCCGGTGTTGACGTGCAGCCTGAGCCCATCACCACTGCTGGACACTTTGCGCACCCGCGCACCCTCGGCAAGCCGTCCGCCGCGATCGAGCAGTTCGACGACCAGACTGTCCAGGAAAGGGACCGGATCGAACTGCGCCTGCTCAGGCAGTCGCACGCCGCCGTGAAACGGAAAGGGAACCTCCGCACGGTCGTCCCACGTCACGGGCAGCCCGACAGCGCTGCACGCGAGCCATTCCGCGCGCGCCGACGGCACACCCCGTGCCGATTGCGCGTAGGTGTACGCGTCCTCCCGTTGCACATCAATGTTGTGAGTGTCGCAGTGGTGCAGCACCCATTCCATACCTTCGCGATTGCCCTCGACATACGCCCTGGCGGTGCTTCGGCCATGCCGCGCAAGGATTTTGCTCAGGTGTGTGCTTTGCAGCAGGCTCATCTTGGCAGTGGTGTTTCCGCTGGCTCCGGCGGCCACTGACCGCGCCTCTAGTACCAGCACATCCTTGCCGGCACGGGCCAGCAGCACCGCTGTAATCAAGCCGGTGATCCCGGCTCCCACAACCACCACATCGGCGGATCCTCCGACGGATTCGGAGGTTCGGCCGTCCCACGGTTTTTGGCCGCGGTCAGCTAACCACAATGACACCATGGCTTAGGAAGTACCCACCGCGATCGGCGCGAAACAGCGTGCGTTGTGCCGCGCGGGCGTCTGCACCGTATCGCTATTTCGCTGTGCAACAGAATTTTTCGCTATTCGTCGATTTCGCGGAGACGACGTTTCACCCGATCTTGCCGGGGTACCAGTGCACCGCGGCGCCGGAGTCATCCACTTCGCGCCGACGACAGACGAACTAGATCAAACTGGTTCGGATCCGCTTGCGGCCGTTCGCGGCCGAAAGGAGTACATGACATGCGTAACACGATTGCTGCCGGCTGCGCCGCAACCGCACTTCTGTTCGGGGGAGCTGGTGTGGCAAATGCCGCCGTCGACCAGGCTCCCGTTCCCTCCGCAACGACCACCACGCTGGCCGACACCGACAACACCAACCAGCACAGTGACAACACCGGACTGTGGGGACTCGCCGGCCTCCTGGGTCTGGCCGGGCTCGCCGGGCTCAAGCGTCGCAACACCACCGACGCCGCGATCCAGCCGACCGCCACCCCCCGGCCCCCGGCCTGACGCCTTTATCAAGCGCCCTTGTCAGCGGACCCCGCTGACAAGGGCGTTTGCCTGCCCGGGCTGTTGCGTATGAGTCTCGACCCGATCTGGCCGGTTACCCCTGCAACGGTGGCCCACACTGACGGGATCAGCCCCGTTCGTCAATTCGATTGCGCGTCAGATTATTACGTCGAACATACGGCGTCAGGAAGTACACCGCCGCCACCACGACCCAGGACAACAGACTCAGCCAGAGCTGGCTTCGCGTGCCCGGGTTGAACGCCATCTGCACAAGCACCGCAACGATTCCCAGCACTGTCAGGATGGACAGCACCGGGAACAGCCACATCTTGACGCGCAGATCCTTCGGAGAAGTTTTGCGCCGCAGGATGATCTGCGAGAGAGCGATGAGCAGGTAGACGAACAGGATCACGGCACCGGACGAGTTGAGCAGGAACAGAAACACCGTGTTCGGTGACAGCCAGGCCATCAACACACACAGAAAGCCGACCAGCGAAGAACACACGATCGCGGTCGCCGGGACACCGCGACTACTGAGCCGGACCAGCCGCGCCGGCGCTTCATTGCGCCCGGCAAGCACGAAGAGCATCCGGGATGCGGTGTACAGCCCCGAGTTCAGACAGGACAGCACCGCAGTGAGCACCACCGCATTCATGATCTGGTCGGCCCCGGGCAGCCCCATGCGCCGCAGCGCCGCGACGTACGGCGAGGCGCCGAGTTCGACCGAGTCCCACGGCATGATGATGACCAGCAACAGCACCGACCCGACGAAGAAGACGACGATTCGGGCGACCACCGACCTTGTCGCCCGCGCGATCGCCCGCGCGGGATCACGGCTCTCGGCAGCGGCAATGGTGACGACTTCGGCCCCGACCATGGAGAAGATCACCACCACAATGGCCGCGAACACCGCGGCGACTCCCTTGGGGAAGAGACCACCATGGGAGGTCAGGTTGGAGAAATCCATCTGACCGCTGGGCAGCAGCCCGAAAACGAAGGCCGCCCCGACCCCGAGGAAAATCACGATCGTCGCGACTTTGATTCCGGCGAACCAGAATTCGAACTCTCCGAAGGACGACACCGAGAACAGGTTGGTGGCGGTCATCAGCACCATCAGGCACAAGGCGGACAGCCACAGCGGCGCCGGGAACCAATAGTTGAGCACCTTGCCGCCGGCAACCGCTTCGAATCCGACGACGATGACCCAGAAGTACCAGTACAACCAGCCGACGGAGAATCCGGCCCACCCGCCCAGCGCGGTCGCGGCGTAATCGGCGAACGACCCGGTCGACGGGTTCGCCGCCGCCATCTCACCCAGCATCCGCATCACCAGGACGATGAGCAGCCCGCAGATCGCGTAGGTCAGGAACGCCGCCGGACCGGTCTCCTTGATCACGACCCCTGAGCCGACGAACAATCCGGCTCCGATCACCCCGCCGATGGCGATCATGCTGAGCTGTCGCTGCGAAAGTCCTTGCTTCAGCGTGGCTCTGTCGTCCCCGTCGTGCCGGTCGTCCGCCATCACCGGACGCTAGCAGTTGCGGCGGCGCTGGATCACGCCGTCGTTACGAGTGCCTTGCAATACGGCGTGGCAGGGGCGTCAAATGCCGGTACGCGCGGCATGATTGACCACCGTGGCCGACCTGACCCGCCGTTCGGTGCTGCGCATGGGTGCCGGCGCCGGCGCCGGTGCGGCCGGCGCCTGGGCCCTGAGCGCGCTGCTCGATCCGCTCACCACGCTGGCCGCGCCCGCCGCGCCCGCGCCGTTCGACCCGCCCACCGCAGGCAAGACGCTGCCCACCAAACTCACCGGCTCGTTCGTGTCGGCCGCCCGCGGCGGCATCACAACCAACTGGGTCATCGCCATGCCGCCGGGACAGACCAAAATGCTGCGGCCGGTGATCGCACTGCACGGCAAAGACGGCGACGCAAACATGATGCTGGACTGCGGCGTAGAGGATGCGCTCGCACAACTGGTCAGCGAGGGCAAGCCGCCGTTCGCGGTGGTCGGTGTGGACGGCGGGGCCAACAGCTATTGGCACCGGCGCGTCAACGGTGAGGACTCCGGCACCATGGTGCTCGAAGAGCTGCTGCCGATGCTTACGTCGATGGGCATGGACACCTCACGGGTGGGTTTCCTGGGCTGGTCGATGGGCGGGTACGGCGCGCTGCTGCTGGGCGCGCGGCTGGGGCCGGCCCGCACCGCGGGCATCTGCGCGATCAGCCCGGCGCTCTACATGTCCTATATCGGCAGCGCGCCAGGGGCATTCGACAGCATCGACGACTGGAACCGCAATACCGTATTCGGCCTGCCGGTGCTCAACTCGATTCCCGTCAGGGTCGACTGCGGCATCGGCGACCGCTTCTTCTTCGCCTCGAGCCAGTTCGTGAGCCAGCTCAAGCAGAAGCCGGCCGGCAGTTTCTCCCCTGGCGGCCACGACGTCGACTACTGGCGGGCGCAGCTGCCCGCCGAACTCGCCTGGATGGCGACCTGACCCGTGAAACAGCAGGACCGCGCCCCGTTCCGTCCGGACATCGAGGGTCTGCGCGCCGTTGCCGTGATCGCCGTCGTGCTCTACCACGCGGGAATCCCCGGTATTGCCGGCGGCTACATCGGCGTGGACGTGTTCTTCGTCATCTCCGGCTTCCTGATCACCGGATTGCTGTGGCGGGAAGTGCAGGCCACCAAAAGCGTTGCACTGGGCCGTTTTTACGCCGCCCGCGCCCGACGGTTGCTACCGGCGGCAGCCACCGTCGGCGTAGTGACCGCCGTCGTCGCTGCGGCTGTCCTGCCACCGTTGCAGGCCCGCCGGGTGTTCATCGACGGCATCGCCAGCATGCTCTACGTCGGCAATTACCGCTTCGCCGCGCAGGGCACCGACTACATGATTTCCGACCTGCCTCCCTCACCGTTCCAGCACTACTGGTCACTGGGCGTGGAGGAGCAGTTCTACCTGTTGTGGCCGGCATTGATCATCGCCACGGCGTGGCTGGCGCGCCGCATGGCCGGCGGCAGCATGCCGCGGCATGCGCCTTACCTGGTGGCGTTGACGCTCGTGGGCGCGGCATCGCTGGCGGCCGCGGTGATCTGGACCCGCACCTCGCCCCCGTGGGCGTTCTTCTCGCTGCCCACCCGGGCCTGGGAGCTGGCCGCCGGTGGCCTGGTTGCGCTGACGATCAACCAGTGGAAGCGACTGCCCCTGCTGCCCGCGACCGTGGCGGGTTGGGGCGGTCTGGTGCTGATCCTGCTGACCTGTACACAGCTGGGTCCCCACACGCCCTACCCCGGCACCTCGGCGTTGCTGCCGGTGCTGGGCACCGCCCTGGTGATCGGCGCCGGGTGCGTCACCGGCGGTTTGGGCGTCGGCCGGGTGCTGTGCCCGCCGGTGATGCGGGCGATCGGCCGGGTGTCCTATTCCTGGTACCTGTGGCACTGGCCGGTCCTGCTGCTGCTGCCGCCCCTGCTGGGTGATCCGGGCGGGTTGCCGGGCAGGCTGGCTGCGACAGCGGTGTCCGCCGGACTGGCTGTGATCACGATGCACGCCGTCGAGAATCCCGGCCGGTTCGCCGCGGCGTTGCGCCGTTCGGCGAAGGCCAGTCTGGCCGTGGCCGGTGCCGCCAGCGGAGTCGCCGTGTGCGCGTGCGCGGTCTTGCTGACCGCCGTGCCGGCGCCGGTGGGACACGGCGTTGCCGCTCCGCAGGCCCGAATCGTCGCGCTGCCACCCGCTCCCGATCCACAGGTCGCTCCGCAGGAAGCGGCGGTCCGGCAGGCATTCGCCCAGGCGCGCGAGATGCTCGCGGTCGCTGCCGCACAGCACGCCGTGCCGTCCAACCTCACGCCGACGCTGGCCGCGGCGCCGGCGGACAAGGCCGCGGTGTTCGTCAACGGCTGCATGCGGTCCTGGCGTGACGTCGGACAAAGCGAATGCGCTTCGGTCAAAGGGGACTTAAGCGGGGACGGGTCAACCCCCACCACCGTGGCGCTGATCGGCGACTCGCACGCGGCGATGTGGGATCCGGCGCTCCAGCAGGTCGCCGAGCAGCGGCACTGGCGTCTGGAGACCATGGCCAAGGTCACCTGCCCCTTCCTGGACATCCCAATCGTCAGTCCCTATCTGGGGCGCAAGTACAGCGAGTGCGAGCAGTGGCGTGGAGAGATCGTGAACCGGCTGGCGGCCAAGCCGCCGCAGCTGGTGATCCTGAGCATGAGCCGGCGCTACCACGCCGACTTCAGCTTCGCCTCCTACGACCCGGCGTGGATCAAGGCCCTGGCCACAGTGGTGGCCCAGCTGCGCGGGATGGGATCGCGGGTGCTGGTGCTGGGCCCGGTCGCCGACCCGCAATCGTCAGCGCCGACGTGCCTGTCCGCTCATCTGGACGACGCCGGCGCCTGTGCACCGGCGCGAGCGGTGGCGGTCAACGGCGACGGCATCGGCGCCGAACAACGAGTGACGACCGCAGCCGGCGGCTCCTACGCGGACCTCACCGACCTGTTCTGCAGCCCGGAGCGCTGCCCGCTGATCGTCGGGAACACCCTCGTGTTCCGCGACGACAACCACGTGACGACCGAGTACGCGCAGCTCCTGGCTCCCGTCATCGGCGCATTGGCCGATCGAGCCATAACAAATGAATGACACGACGGTGGATTATCAGCGAATGAACCATGCGATGGCCGCGAACGTGATACCAATAGAAGGGTTTTGGAGGTTTTTGAAATGAGTCCGATGCTGGTGGTCCTGCTTTCAGCAGCCGCGCCGGTAGCCGGGCTTGGTCTATTGCAATTGCAAGCGCGCCTTGAACGTTGGGATTACGAGAGGCACGCAGAAGACTGAAGCCGCGGCGGCGCAACTGAATACGTTGAGCGGCGGACGCCGAGGCGTCTCACCTTTATTCACCTAGATTCCCCTAGATTCACCTAGACAGTTGCCACCGAATGAGCGGCGCCATCTTCTCCGCCATGTACTCATGCCCCGCATCGTTGGGGTGCACGCCGTCTGCTCCGATCAGATCCGGCCGGTCCACGAACCAGCGGTCCCCGATCGGGTCGACGAAATCCGCGCCCGCGGCCCATGCGGCCCCGGCCAGCACGTCGCGAATCACCAGTACCGGCACCGGCACGTCGGCCGTCGGCCACGGCGGTCCGACCACCAGGAACCGCGCCGCCGGCGCCCGCCGCCGCGCCAGAGCGAACGTGGCATGGACGCGTTGGGCCAGCAGCACCGGGTCGACGTCCTGGTCGTTGCGGGAGCCGAAGAACACCACCAGGACGTCTTCCGGCTTGACCGCCCTGGCGGTCAGGTCCTGGAAGATGCTGCCGTGGTCGCCGATCGTCCCGTACCCGGCTCTGCCCTCGGCGGCCACATCACTGGCGATGCGCAGGCCAGGGGCGGTGAGCGTGCGCCACGTGCGGGCGGTCCACGATTTCGGGCCGATGCCGCCCTCATCGGTGCCGGTGGTATAGGAGTCGCCGATCACAGCGACAGGTTTGAGCCGCAGGTCCAGCGTCAGCGTCCGGTACGGCCGGTCCTGGACCGGTTGGAACAGGCATGGCAAAGCCAGGGCCACCAGCACCCCGAGTCTGATGGCGAAGGTGGCCAGCCGAGTCACTGCGACCTCCACTGTCAACACCTGGAAGGGATCTACCTGAAATCGTACGAGCGTCCGGCGCGAACACGCGGTTGACTCGCTTGCGGCGCCGGCCTTGCGTTCTGGGACTTCGGGTTTCGCCTTCCGTCGTAGTCATGGGAGGCCGCAACATTGTCTCGCGCCATTCATCGGCCCGAACCTGGGGTGCGAGGCACCGTCACTGGCAATCCGTACCTCAGAAACGGAGCCGGCCTAGCCCTCCGGTTCCACCGGCACCGCCTAAACCACCCACAATGCCCGGGTCGCCGTCGACGCTGTCGGTGGGGGGTTTGCCGGGACCGCCAGGGAAACCTGCATCGCCGTTGTTACCGCCAGTGCCGCCGGTGCCACCAAGCCCACCGAAGGCGCCGCTGGAAGAGCTCAAGGGTGAGTTGGAACCATTGCCGCCAGTACCACCGCTGCCTCCGGTTCCACCATCACCGCCGCGCAACGTTCCGTCGCCGCCGTCGCCGCCGTTGCCGCCCTTCCCGCCCGTCTGCGCAGTGTTGATCCCGCCAGAAGATCCGCCGGTCCCGCCGGTGCCGCCGACGCCGCCGTCGCCACCGATGTAACCGATGCCTCCGGCACCGCCTCGGCCACCACCACCGCCCTGGTAGACCAGGATGCCGTCCTGGCCTTTACCGCCATTGCCGCCGGCGCCGCCACCACCGCCGTTGCCTTGAATTCCAGTGCCACCCTGTTTGCCGATGCTGGAGCCCGTGCCACCGGCACCACCATCGCCACCGAAGTTGCCGGAGCCGCCCTTGCCGCCCCATCCACCATTGCCGGGCCCGACCGTACCTGTCGCGTCGTAGGCATTGCCGCCGCGCCCGCCGCGGCCACCGTCGCCGCCCAGACCACCGGCGCCACCGTCCCCTCCTGCACCATCAATACCCTTGCCACTCAGGCTGATTCCGCCGTTGCCGCCGATACCGCCACGGCCGCCTTTCCCGCCCAGACCGCCTGAGCCGGCCGATACACCGTCATGTTGGCTGACAGTCCCGTTTTCACCGTTGCCGCCGGCGCCGCCTGTGCCACCATCGCCTCCGGCGCCCCCAGCCCCCCCGGCCCCGCCGTTGCCGGCCAGGCGGCCGCCGTTGCCGCCCGCGCCGCCGTTACCGCCATTACCACCGTTGTAGCCTGTTCCGCCCGCCGGAACGGCGGTCTGGCCGTGTACGACCGTCGCGCCCGCCTTCCCCTGATCGCCCACACCGCCGTTTCCGCCGCGCCCCCCGGCGCCACCGTTTCCGACCGCGCCGCCGTCGCCGCCGCGGCCGCCATTGCCGCCGTTGCCGGAGTTGACGCCGTCACCAGCGAAACCATTCTCACCGGCCCCGCCGTTGCCACCGTTGCCGCCGCCGGTAGGGATAGCTCCGTTGGCTCCGACATTGCCCTTGCTGGAGCCGTTGCCGGCGAATCCGCCCTGGCCACCCTGGCCGGGGTTACCGCCATTGCCGCCGTTGCCTCCGTTGCCGCCATCGAATCCGGATTGTCCACGTGCGCCGTTGCCGCCGTCGCCGGCGAAGCCTCCGGTACCGCCGGTGCCGCCGTCACCGCCAACACCTCGCTGGCCGTTTCCGTTGGTACCGATACCGCCTTGGCCGCCGCCACCGCCGGCGCCACCCTGTCCGCCGATGCCGCCGTCGCCACCGTTCATACCGTCCGAACCTGGAAGGCGGCCATTGGCTCCGGTGCCACCGCGCCCGCCGATGCCGCCCTCGCCGCCCTTGCCGCCGACGCCCCCGTCACCGCCGCGACCGCCCAAGGTTCCGCCGTTGCCGCCCTTTCCGCCGTCCCCACCCAGGCCGCCGAGACCACCGCTGCCACCGGTGCGGCCGCTGCCGTCAGCATTTTGCCCGCCGTCAGCGCCGCTGGCGCCCAATCCGCCCTGACCTCCGGCCCCACCTGCGCCACCGTTGCCATAGGTCCCGCCGTTGCCACCTGCCCCGCCCGTGCCGCCAACGCCGGCTATGGCGAGCGAGTCTGCGCCCTTACCGCCGTTACCACCGTTGCCGCCGGTGGTCGGCACGCTGCCATCCGCACCCCTGTCGGCGTAGGTGCCGCCGCCGCTTGACCCGCCGGCGCCGCCCTTGCCACCGGTACCCGGGTTACCGCCGTCGCCCCCGCGGCCGCCGGCGCCGGAATTAACGTTCCAGGCACCGTCCGCGCCCTTGCCGCCATTACCGGGTGTACCGCCGTTTCCACCGGCGCCGCCCTTACCGCCAATCCCGTGTGCACCTGCTGCACCAGCGTTCGCCGTACCAGCGGCCCCGCCGTCGCCGCCGGCGCCACCCTGACCGCCATTGCCTCCGCTGACACCCTTACCACCGTCGGCCCCCGCTTTGGAGCCGGCGAAGCCGTCAAAACCGATGCCGCCGTCGGCTCCTCTGCCGCCGTTGCCGCCACTACCACCGCTACCGGCATTACCCTGCTCAGTTCCGCCGTTGCCGCCCGCCCCACCCGCGCCGCCGGCACCGCCGGGACCGCCATTACCGGGGGCAAAGCCACCTGTAGCCGGGCTGCCGGTGGCGCCGTCGCCGCCACGGCCGCCGGTGCCTCCGCTGCCATGGCTGCCGCCATGTCCACCGGCGCCGCCGGCCCCACCGTTGGTACCGGACAAACCGGCGTTGGCACCGTTACCACCACTGCCACCGTTGCCGCTGGCGACAGTCATTCCGTCCTTGCCGCTGGCGGCCCGCTCGGTGCCACCGCTGCTCCCGCCAATTCCGGCGGTGCCGCCCCTACCGGCGTCGCCGCCGTTTCCGCCCGCTCCCCCGTCGCCGTTGTTGAGGAACTCCTGCCCATCTGCTCCGGCGCCGCCGTTTCCGGCGATACCGCCGGCCCCGCCGTCACCGCCTTTTCCGCCCACTCCGTGAACACCACTCTGACCTGCCGCGTTGAAGCCTCCGGCGCCTCCATCGCCCCCTGCGCCGCCCGCTCCGCCGTTACCACTGGCGGTGCCGTCTGCGCCCCTGGCACCGGCCGATGCTCCGGCAGCTCCGTTGATTCCGTTGCTACCCGACCCACCGCTGCCGCCATTGCCACCGGCCCCACCGGCTCCGGCTGTCCCGGACAGTGATCCGCCGTTGCCGCCCGCGCCGCCGGCGCCGCCGTCACCGCCGATTCCGCCGTGGAGGGGCGTTGCGCTGGAAGTCGCGTACGAAGTGCCCGCTGCGCCGTTACCGCCGTCGCCGCCGGTGCCGCCATTGCCGTAAGTGCCGCCGTGGCCGCCCATGCCGCCGGCTCCGCCCTTGCCGCCCGCTGCGATGGCGTCGGCACCACGGCCGCCGATCCCGCCGTTGCCGCCGCTGCTGGGTGCGGCACCGGAGGCACCATGGGCGGCCCGGACGCCCTCGGCACCGAAACCGCCGAGCCCACCGACACCACCGGCGCCGGGGTTACCTCCATTTCCACCGTTGCCCCCGGCTCCGGCATTGACGTTCGCGTCCCCGGCCGCGCCGGCTCCGCCATCGCCGGCGCTGCCACCGATGCCACCAGCGCCGCCCACCCCGCCGGCACCGTGTCCTGCTGCCGCGGCGAAGAGGCTGTTGATCAGCCCCCCGGTACCCCCGGTTCCGCCGGATCCTCCAGCTCCGCCGTTGCCGCCGCTACCACCGTCCTGGCCATTGAAACCCGGCGTAAACATGGGCAGGCCGTCACCGCCGGAGCCACCGGCACCGCCCTGGCCCCCGGCCCCGCCGATGCCTCCCACGCCGAAGAGCCGCGAACCGCGACCGCCAGTTCCACCGACACCACCATCGCCACCGGAAGTTCCGGACAGACCGGCACCGCCATCGGTGCCGTTGATCCCATTGCCGCCGGCGCCGCCGGCACCACCATCGCCGTACAGCAGCCCGCCAGATCCACCATGGCCACCACTGCCACCGCGGCCGATCAGGCTGGTGCCGGCGCCGCCAGCGCCTCCGGCACCGCCATTGCCAAACAACCCGGCGTTACCGCCTCGCCCACCAGAACCGGCGTCGAGGCCGGTCCCGCCGTCGCCGCCGTCCCCGTATAGCCACCCACCCGCTCCGCCGCTGCCGCCTTGACGGCCGGCGCCACCGGCGCCGCCGTTGCCGAAAAGCCCGGCGGAACCACCGCCGCCACCGCTACCGCCGAATGCCGCCTGCCCGCCGGCACCCCCGTTGCCGTACAACAGACCCCCGGCGCCCCCTCTGCCAGGTGCCGCGCCCAATCCGGCGGCACCGCCCGCTCCGCCGTTGCCAAACAGGCCGGCGGCACCGCCGGCACCTCCAGCCTGACCCGTCGCGCCCGCGCCACCGGCGCCACCGTTGCCGATCAAGATCCCGCCAGCAGCACCGGCCTGTCCGGTGCCCGGCGCGCCGTCGGCACCGTTGCCGATCAACGGCCGGCCCACCAAGTTCTGGGTCTGCGCGTTGACGGCGGCAAGCAGTCCTTCGCCCGCCAACTGGAGCTCGTTGGCCGCTTCAGCTGCCGCGTAAGCGGCAGCTGAAGCATCGAGCGTCTGGACGAACCGGCTCTGCAGAGCAGCCAGTTGCTTACTCACGGCCTGGTATTCCCGGGCATGGTCGCCGAACAGCGACGCAATTGCCGTCGATATCTCGTCCTGAGCCGCAGGCAGCAGCGCTGCCGTGGGGAACGCGGCGGCAAGATTGGCCTGGTTCACCGACCACGCGACCCGGCTCAGCTCCCCGGCCGCCGCGGACACCCACGGGGCAGACGTGATGACAAAGGACATGGCGAACCCTCTCCGACAAGCCACCGTGCGGCGATGTCCGACTTCCGGAAGGCTCGACTGCCGTCGATCGGAACACGTCGCTACGGCCACAACGCCGCACGCAGCGACGTTGCCGGAGGCAAGGATAAGCAATAAACAGCGTCGGCGTTAATAAATTCGATACATTCACAGATAAGATCCGCGAATGCATTCAAAGTGAGTTTGTGTGCCGAATCCCGGGCAGTCAAAGCTGCCGGGAGGGTCATGACCAGCTGCGCATGACCTGCCGATTCAGGCTCAGTTCCTGCGGGGGCAGGCCTCTCACCCCGCCCGCGGCGTCACCCCGGACAACGCACCATCGATCGGATGCCGCTTGGCGATGGGCGAATCGTCCGGCTGAGTCCCCGCAGGCGCGGCTCTGGCGCCGATCATCCTGCGCATCCAGCGCCGGGCCGGCTCCTCGACGAAGTGGTACATCAAGCTCGACAGCAGCAACGCGATCACGATCAGCCCGATCACGTTCCATTTCCATGGGTTGTCCTGGGGCGTGATGTCGAACTGCAGCACCGCCCAGCCCCACACGGTGTGCACCAGCTCGTGAACCATGTACAGGCAGAACGAGATCTCCCCGCCGTACACCATCAGTCGCGTCGACAGCACCCAGGGCAGGCTGCCGAGGCCGATGGCCAGCGTGATCACCAGCGGCACGAACAGCACGTCCACCACGCCGCCGCTGTCCACCACGCCGCTGATCGGGTGCGCATCGAACCAGTAGAGGATTCCCACCATCGCGACCACGAGAACGAGCGACAGGTAGCCGGCCACGTATCGGGCCCGGGTACTGAGCCGCAGCCTGCGCACCGCGGCACACGCCAGCGCGCCGGCGATGAACTGAGTGACGATGCGCGGCAGCCAGCTCCACGGCGTGTAGAAATAGCCGCTGGCCAGCAACAGCACGACCGGCGGCAGACACGCCGCGAAGGCCAGCACCATCAGGCTCCGCGCCCGGGTAGTCCGCTCGAACCGCAGGATCACCAGCACGATCACGCCGAACAGTAGGTAGGCCAGCCATTCCGCGCTGATCGACCAGGCCGGCCCGTCCCAGCTGGTGTTGTCGAAGAACGGTTCGAACCACAACTGCACCAGCAGGACCTGACGGACGTAGCTGATCGCGGTGAGGTCCCTCACCTCGGGCAACGGCACGTGCCCGACGTGCAGGCTGAGGATGACGATCAGGGCGGCCAGGTGCATGGTCAGCAGGTACACCGGCCAGACTCTGGCCAGCCGCAGCCACAAGAAGTGCACGGTGGCGCGCGTCGACCATTCCCCGCCCATCCGGTCGAGGTAGTTCCAGGTCAGTACGAAACCGCTGAGAATGAAGAACAGGTCGACGCCCTGAGCGCCGCAGTTGAGCACCGGCGCCAGGTTCTCGCGAAACTCGGGCGAGACATCGGTCAGCATCGGACGGAAGTGGAAGAGCACCACCCACAGCGCCGCGATGATGCGCAGTCCGGTCAGGGCCTTGATCTCCCCGCGGATTGCAGCCTTCATCTCTACGCTGGGCACGACGTTCTTCCCGCCTGGACTCTTGCTGTCTGCTGTTTCTTGCGTCAATTCACCGGCCAACCGAAGCGTTCTCGCCCGCTCACAAGCCCCCCGACTAGCAACCGGCAGCCTAACAGCGCAGCCCTGCGGCCGGTGGACGAGCCGCTTCTTAGCAAAGAGTTAGTCGTGGCTACCGGTCCCCTTAGGTTTAGCGGGCACTTTAGAGTGCAGGGTTCGGTCGGCTCACTGGTCGGCCCACCAAGGGGAAGTGGGGCTCTTTGATGACTACCGCGATCACACGACGCGTTTCGAGCACCGCCGACTTTTCGGGTGCATTCGACCTCAGTGGCGCCCAGATTCGGGCTCATTGCCGGCACCTGGCCACCGTGGTGACCATCAGCGGCGAGATCGATGCCGTCAACGTCGACCAAATCGGCGAGCACATGCGGCGTTTCGTGCTCAGCGACAATCCTGTGGTACTCGACCTGAGCACCGTCACCCATTTCTCGTCGGCCGGGATCGCACTTTTCAGCGTCCTCGACGAGGAATGCCGAGCCGCCGGCGTGGAGTGGATGGTCGTCGCCAACCCCGTCGTCAACGCACTGCTGGGCGACTACGGCGACCCCGCTGAGGCGCCTTTCCCGGTGACCCGTTCGGTTCATGAGGCGCTGCGCTACCTGGCCGACGGCATCAACTGGCGCCGCCAGTTGGTTCTGCCGCTGGTCAAGAAGTCGGCTTAGCCCGCCGGAGCCGGATCAGGCCGAGGACGGCGAAAATTCCGGCGACGGTCGCCAGCAAGAGTGTCAGCACCAGTTGCTGCGGGTCGTAGACCACCGACATGGTGGTCGGCTGCCCGTCGGCGACGGGCGCCACGGCGATCGTCGACCGTGTCTGCAACCAGCTGAACCCCGTGGCCACCAGGGCGGCCGCGGCCAGCGCCAACTCCACTATCGCGCGGGTCGTCACAGGATCGACTCGTTGTCGTCGTCGAACGGGTCCATCTCGTCGGCAACCTCGGCGACGTAGGGACCCACCCGCCGCTCCACCAGCGGCGTGAGGGCGTCACGCAGGTGGCGATGCCGGCGCGCCCACGCCTGCGCGGTGCGCCCGCCGGTGAGCTTGAGTCCGATGCCGTAGCGGCCACGCGGCACCCCCACCAATTCGCCCAGCGCCCGCGCCGACTGCCACCTGGCCAGCGGCTTGTCCGATTTCACCGAGTTCTCGGCCTCGGGGAACACCTTTAGGATCTCGCGTACCAGGATGGTTTCGGTGCCCTGGCGCAGAGCGTCTTCGGTCAGCTCGACCGAGGTGTGGATCCGCGCAGCCTTGACCTGCAGCGCCACGAACGCCGACACCAGGACCAGGAAGACGGACGGAACGAGGAAGGAGATCGGGACGTGGTTGACGTGCTGGATGTAGATCAGCGAGGCCGCCGACAGTGGTCCCGCCAGCACCCAGTACCAGCTCGCACCGGACTCGTAGAACAGGGGCTTGTCAGCGGGCTTGTCGCCCCGCTCGTCTGCAGATTCCATGTGCGCCTCCGTCACGCCAGCCACCTCGCCGCGTCGGCGGCCCAGTAGGTCAGCACGAAGTCAGCCCCCGCACGTCGGATACTGGTCAACGACTCCAGTGCCGCGGCACGTTCGTCGATCCAATTGTTGGCCGCCGCCGCACAAATCATCGCGTACTCTCCCGAAACCTGGTAGGCCGCCACCGGCACCGGGGAGACGCCGGCGGTTGCCGCCAGCACGTCCAGGTACCCCAGCGCGGGCTTGACCATGACCATGTCTGCGCCTTCGTCGAGGTCCAGCCCGACCTCGCGCAACGCCTCGCGCGCGTTGCCCGGCTCCTGCTGATAGGTGCGCCGGTCACCGGACAGGCTGGAGGCCACGGCCTCGCGGAACGGGCCGTAGAACGCCGACGCGAACTTGGCGGCGTACGCGAGGATCGCGACGTCGGAGTAACCCGCCGCGTCCAGGCCGTCCCGGATCGCCCCCACCTGGCCGTCCATCATGCCGCTCGGACCTACCACATGCGCACCCGACTCCGCTTGTGCCACAGCCAATTCCACATAACGATCCAAGGTGGCGTCATTGTCCACCCGGCCCCGCTCGTCGATCACCCCGCAGTGCCCGTGCTCGGTGAACTCGTCCAGACACGTGTCGGCCATCAGGACGGTGGCGTCGCCGAGATCCTTCGAGAGATCCCGCAACGCCCGGTTAAGGATGCCGTCCGGATCGGTGCCGGCCGAGCCTGCCGCGTCCTTGTCCTGCGCACAGGGCACACCGAAGAGCATGAGTCCACCGACACCGGCGGCGACCGCGTCGGCCGCGGCACTGCGCAACGAGTCGCGGGTGTGTTGCACCACACCCGGCATGGAGGAGATCGGCCGCGGTTCGTCGATGCCGTCGGCGACGAACATCGGCAGCACCAAATGCCTTGGCTCCAAGGACGTTTCGGCCACCAGGCGACGCATCGCCGGGGTGGAGCGGAGCCGGCGCGGCCGCTGCCTCATTCTTGTCCGGTGACTCTGCGTTGAGGGCGGAGGTCACTCGCACGCTTGCGCCACTCACGCAGAGTCAACGCAAGATGGGTCATCGCCGGCGGCTCTTTTTGCGCGGCGGCGGCAGGGCGCCTTCGGCGCGCAACCGAGCAGCGTGCTCGGCCAGCGCGTCGACCAGGGGACCCACCGCGGCGGTCTCCGGCTGGACATCCACCCGCAAGCCGAACTCGGCCGCGGTCTCGGCGGTCTTGGGCCCGATGCAGGCGATGATGGTCCGCGCGTGCGGCTTGCCGGCGATGCCGACAAGGTTGCGCACGGTGGAGCTGGAGGTGAAGCACACCGCGTCGAAGCCACCCGTCTTGATCATCTCCCGGGTGGACGCCGGCGGCGGGGCAGCCCGCACCGTCCGGTAGGCGGTGACGTCCTCGATCTCCCAGCCACGCTCACGCAGGCCCTCGGCCAGCGTCTCGGTGGCGATGTCCGCACGCGGCAGCAGCACCCGGTTCACCGGGTCGAAAATGCTGTCATAGGGCGGGAATTCGTCGAGCAGGCCCATCGACGACTGCTCCCCGGACGGCACCAGCTCGGGACTGATCCCGAAGGCGCGCACCCGGTCTGCCGTCGCCTCACCGACGCAGGCGATCTTGACACCGGAGAATGCACGGGCGTCCAGACCGAACTCGCCGAACTTCTCCCACACCGCACGGACCGCGTTGGTCGAGGTGAACACCACCCACTGGAACCGGCCGTCCACCAGGCCCTTGACCGCCCGCTCCATCTGCGCGGGGCTGCGGGGCGGCTCCACGGCGATGGTCGGCACCTCGATGGGCAGGGCGCCGTACGACGTCAGCCGCTCGCTCATCTCGCCGGCCTGGTCCTTGGTACGGGGCACCAGCACGGTCCAGCCGTACAGGGCCCGGCTCTCCCACCAGTTCAGCTTGGACCGGCTGGCCACCGTCTTGCCGATGGTGACCACCAACGGGCCGGTCAACGGTCCGGCCGGGTCCGTTCCGCCGCCCAGGACGGCCGGATCGGTCAGGCCCTGCAGCGTGGTTTCCACCGAACGCTGCTGGCAGGTGGTGCCCTGCGCGGTCACCACGCACGGCGTGCTGTCGGACAGCTCATGGTCGATCAGGGTGCGCGCAGCGTCAGCCAGATGCGACGCCGTGGCCTGCAGAATCAGCGGGCCGGGCGCGGCGGCCAGCGCCTCCCAGTCGACGTCCCCGCGCACGTCGGCGACGGTGTGCGAGGAGCCCAGCGGCAACCCGGCGTAGGTCGGCACCGCACTGGTCGCGGCCAGGCCGGGCACGATCTCGACGTGCAGGTGAGCGCGAGCGACGGCGTTGACCTCGGTGATCACCGCGTCCACCGACAGTGGGTCGCCGGCCACCAACCGGACCACGTCGGCGCCCGAGCGGGCCTCCGCGGTCAGCGTTTTCGCGACCTCGGCGGGATCGCCGAGCGCGGGACGCACGTCCGGGCCTTCCGAGATCACCGCGGCGGCGGTCTCCGGGCTGGACGAACCGGCGGCGGTATCCGCGCTGGCCGGCGCCGTCTCGGCGGGGGCCGGGCCGGACACCGGAGGCAGATCCTTGCCGATCAGCGCCAGCACCGCCTCGGGCACATCGGGGTCAGTGAACACCAAGGCCGCGTTCGCCAGCACCGTGGCAGCCCGGGTGGTCAGCAGCCCGGGGTCGCCAGGACCAGAGCCCACGAACGTGATCCGGCCCGGTGTCGGCTTACGCCCTCGCGTCATCGTTGTCGCTCCCAAGTCTCTTTCAACTTCCTCGCGCGGGGTCTTCCCGCGCTCCCCTCATCAACTCTGCGGCGCCCAGTTCGAACAGCTCCGCGGCTACCGAGATGCCCAACTCCCGTGCCCGATCGGATCTGCCGATGCCAGACGCGCGGATCACATCGGATCCGTCGAGTGCCGCCACGCAGCCGCGCAGCGACAGCTCTTCGAAGACCCGCCCCTCCTCATCGATGGACTCGACCACTTCCGCGATCGCGCCCACCGGTGCCGAGCAACCGGCCTCCAATTCGGCGAGCAGAGTGCGCTCCGCGGTGACCGCCGCACGTGTGTCGGCGTCGTCCAGTTCGGCCAACACCGCCGCCAAGCGACTGTCGTCGGACCGGCATTCGACGGCGAGAGCTCCCTGAGCAGGTGCTGGCAACATCTGCACCGGCTCGAGCGTCTCGGTGACGTCGCCGAGACGGCCCAGTCGGGCCAACCCGGCCCGGGCCACCACGACGGCGTCAAGATCACCACTGCTTACCCTGTTCAACCTGGTATCTAGGTTGCCTCGTAGGGGGCGGATTTCCAAACCGAGACCCAGTGCTCTAAGCTGTGCGGCCCGCCGCGGCGACGACGTCCCCACCAGCGACCCGGCCGGCAACTCTCCGAGCACCAACCCGTCGCGGGCCACCAGGGCGTCGCGGGGGTCGTTGCGCGGCGGAATGGCCGCGATGATGAACCGGGGGTCTTCGGCGGTCGGCAAATCCTTGTGGGAGTGCACCGCCGCGTCGACGCGGCCCTGCTCCATCGCCTCGCGCAGTGCGGTGGTGAAGACGCCCACACCCAACTCTTCGATCGGTGCCGACGACCGGTCCCCAATTGTGCTGATCGTCACCAACTCGGCGGGATGGCCGTTGGCGATGAGAGCGTCCCTGACGGTCGCGGCCTGGGTGGTGGCCAGCAGGCTGCCCCGAGTGCCTATCCGGATCACGTGTGCCAATCGGTCACTCGGCCGCAGGGTTGTCGAATTCCGTTGCCAGAACCTGCAATTCACCGGCGGTGGCAACAGCGTCGACAGCGGTTTGTTCTAGTTCGAAGAGTTCGCGCAGCGCCTCGGCGTAACTGTCGCCGCCGGGTGCGCTGGCCAGCTGCTTGATCCGCACCGTGGGTGCATGCAGCAGCTTGTCCACCACTCGGCGCACCGTGCGGGCCACCTCTTCGCGTTCGGCTGAGTCCAGGCCGGGCAGCCGGTTGTCCAGGCGCAGCAGTTCGGCCTCGACGACGTCGGCGGCGCGCTGGCGCAGCGCGGTGACGGTCGGGGTGACCTCGGCCATTCGCTGCCCGGTCAGGTAGGCCGCCACTTCCGCGGCGACGATGTGGCGCGCCGCGTCGACATCGGCGGCCGCCGCATGCGCCGACGGTTCGTGTTGCACCCGGTCCACGTCGACCACCAGGACGCCGGGCAACCCGGCCACTGCCGGGTCGACGTCGCGGGGCATTCCGAGATCGCAGATGATCAGGGGTTTTGCAGCCTCGTCCCGGCGCGCGTTGACCAGGCCGTGGTGTACGTCGGCCAGCGAGATAACCGGGCTGACGGCTCCGGTACAACTGACCACCACGTCGGCGTCGGCCAGCGCCTCGGCGAGCCGATCCAGCGTCAGCGCCTCGGCCGGCACGCCGGACGCCTCGATCCGAGCCGCCAGCCGGGTGGCCCTGGCCAGCGACCGGTTCAGCACATGCACCCGGCCGATGCCCGCGCGCGTCAGGTGGGCGGCCGCGAGGGCGCCCATCGCTCCGGCGCCGACCACCACGGCAGTCTTGCCGGTGAGCGTGCCCAGCTTGCGTTCGGCGATGTCCAGCGCGACCGACACCACCGAGGCGCCGGCGGCGTCGATCGCCGTCTCGGAGTGCACCCGCTTGCCCACCGACAGCGCGCGCTGGGCGAGCTCGTGCAACACCCGGCCAACCGCGCTGTTGGCCTCCGCAGAGGCGTAGGCGCGGCGCACCTGCCCCAGTACCTGCTGCTCGCCGACCACCGCCGAATCCAGACCGCTGGCCACCGCGAACAGGTGCTCGACGGCAGCCTCGCTGTAGCGCACGTAGGCGTGCTTGGTCAGATCGCTCATCGGGAGCCCGGAGTACTCGGCGAGCACCTGCCCGACCACCGATAGTCCGCCGTGGAACGCCTCGACCACGGCGTAGACCTCGACACGGTTGCACGTCGAGAGCACCATGGCCTCGCTGACCAGCGGCGACTGCAGCACCGAGTCAACGATCTTGACCTGATCGGACTCATCGATACTGAGTTGTTCCAGCACGGAGACCGGCGCACTGCGGTGCGAAACCCCGAAGAGCAGGATGCTCACGGCAGCATCACCTGGCCCGCTCCCTTGCAGCGTCGGAAAGTGAACTACTACCTACGGTAGACGGTTGTCAGGTGGGCTACCAAATAATCAGCGCTGACGGTCACCGGGCCGTAAGGTCGGCACGCAACCGCGGCTCGTCGATCTCCCAGTAGCTGTGCTCCCGGCCGTCCAGCAGAACTACCGGCAGCCGATCTCCGAATTCGGCTCGCAGCCCGGGATTTCCCGCCTGCGCCTCGGCGTCCACGTCGGTGCTGTCCAGATCGAAGCCGAGCTCGTCGGCCAGTTCGGCCAGCCGCGCATGAACCCGGTCACAGATGGCGCAACCGGCGCGGGTCAACAGGTGCACCTGCGGTCGGCTCGCGGACGTGACCATGGCCACCAGTCTGACATTTGCCTGGCTGTGGACGGATAGGGTTGATGTCGGCTCGACAGCTACCCAGCGACTTGGAGGTTTGGCTCATGTCTTCCATGGCTTCCTCTGAACCCGTGAGCGGTCGCGTCGACCTGGAGTCGCTGGCAGCCGATGCCAGCGCCGAACGTGCCCTGGCCGACATCGCGGCCAATGAACCGAGTGACCGTCCGCAGCCGCCCATCGACCTGACCGCAGCCGCGTTCTTCGACGTCGACAACACCCTGGTCCAGGGCTCGTCGGCGGTGCACTTCGGCCGCGGGCTGGCCGCCCGCGACTACTTCACCTACCGCGACGTCCTCGGATTCGTCTACGCCCAGGCCAAGTTCCAGGTACTCGGCAAGGAGAACAGCAACGACGTCGCGGCCGGAAGGCGCAAGGCGCTGGCCTTCATCGAGGGCCGGTCGGTCGACGAGCTGGTGCGCCTCGGAGACGAGATTTACGACGAGATCATCGCCGACAAGATCTGGCCGGGCACCCGCGAGCTCACCCAGATGCACCTCGACGCCGGTCAGCAGGTGTGGCTCATCACCGCCACCCCTTACGAACTCGCGTCGACCATCGCCCGTCGGCTGGGCCTTACCGGTGCCCTGGGCACCGTGGCCGAATCGGTTGACGGGATCTTCACCGGCCGGCTGGTGGGCGACATTCTGCACGGCACCGGTAAGGCCCATGCGGTGCGTTCGCTGGCCATCCGGGAGGGCCTCAACCTCAAGCGCTGCACCGCCTACTCCGACAGCTTCAACGACGTGCCCATGCTGTCCCTGGTGGGCACCGCGGTCGCGATCAATCCCGACGCCCGACTGCGCAGCCTGGCCCGGGAACGAGGGTGGGAGATCCGCGATTTCCGGACCGCCCGCAAGGCCGCCCGCATCGGTGTGCCGTCCGCTCTGGCGCTGGGAGCGGCGGGTGGCGCACTGGCCGCGTTGGCGTCCCGCCGTCAATCACGCTGATAAGCTGCGCCGCTGAGCTAACTCTTCGATCGGAAAGCAGCGTCATGACAGTTCCCCAGGGAGCCGAAGGAATCATCGGTAAGCACTACCGGCAGGAAGACTACTTCGTGGTGGGGCGCGAAAAGATCCGTGAATTCGCCCTTTCGGTCAAAGACGACAACCCGATTCACCACAGCGAAGCCGTCGCCGCCGAGGCCGGCTACGAGGCGCTGCCCGCCCCGCTGACGTTCCTGGCCATCGCCGGGCGGCGTGTTCAGCTCGAGATCTTCACCAAGTTCAGCATCCCGATCAACATCGCCCGAGTCATGCACCGCGACCAGAAATTCAAATTCCACCGCCCGATCGTGGTCGGCGACGAGTTGCACTTCGACACCTATCTCGACTCGGTCATCCAGTCCCACGGAACGGTTCTGGCCGAAATACGCAGCGAGGTGACCGATGCCGAAGGCAAGCCGGTGATCACCAGTGTCGTCACCATGTTGGGCGAAGCGGCACAGCATGACTCGGACGCCGAGGCGACGGTGGCCGCAATTGCATCCATTGGATAGCGGCAGGTAGCGTCGGATTTATGACAGAAGGCACAACGGGTGGCACCCAGCTGCATCCGCCGGTCGAGGCGGTGCAGTCGCACTACGACCGTTCCAACGAATTCTTCAAGCTGTGGCTCGACCCTTCGATGACCTACAGCTGTGCTTACTTCGATGAGAACCCCAACATCGATGAGCCGCAGACCAAGACGCTCGAAGAGGCACAGTTCGCCAAGCGCAAGCTCGCGCTGGACAAGCTCAACCTCGAGCCCGGGATGACGCTGCTCGACATCGGCAGTGGCTGGGGTTCGACGATGCGGCACGCCGTCGAGCACTACGACGTCAACGTGATCGGCCTGACTCTCAGCGAGAACCAGCTCGCGCACTGCCAGCAGAAGTTCGACGAGATGGACAGCCCGCGCCGCAAAGAGGTGCGCTTGCAGGGCTGGGAGCTGTTCGACGAACCCGTCGACCGCATCGTGTCGCTGGGAGCGTTCGAGCACTTCGCGGACGGCGCCGGCGACGCGGGCTACGAGCGGTACGCCACGTTCTTCAAGAAGTACTACAGCTTGCTGCCCGATGACGGCCGGATGCTGCTGCACTCCATCGTGGTGCCCACCGCCGAAGAGGGTAAGGCGATGGGACTGAAGACGACGATGACCCTGCTGCGCTTCATCAGCTTCATCCTCCGGGAGATCTACCCCGGTGGGAAGTTGCCACAGGTGGAGCAGGTCGACCGTTACTCGACCGAGGCCGGCTTCAAGATCGAGCGCCACCACTACATCGGGAAGAACTACGTTCCGACCCTGAACACGTGGGCCGACGCGCTGGAAGCCAACAAGGAGCGGGCCATCGAGCTCAAGGGTGAGCAGGAGTACGAGACCTTCATGAAGTACCTGAGGGGCTGCTCGGACCTGTTCCGCGACGGCTACACCAACGTTTGTCAGTTCACCCTGGTCAAGTAACTCCACTCGCTGCGCGAGCAGACGCGAAAGCCCCGATTTCAGAACGAAATCGGGGCTTTTCCGTCTGCTCGCGTGACTTTGGGCGGCCTCAGCCGAGGAAGATGTTGCGACGACCGGCCAGCAACCGGTACAGCGTCTGCTGGATCGTCTCGCGGACCTGATCGGTCAGTTCGAAGGTGACCATCGGGTCCTCGGCGTCGCTGGGCGAATAATCGGCAGTCTGGATCGGCTCACCGAACGCGATCCGCCACTTGGACGGCAGCGGCACCAGGCCGGCGGGGCCGGCCAACGGGAACAACGGCGTCACCGGGAAGTAGGGCACACCCAACAACCGCGCCAGCAACTTCACATCGGTCAGCATCGGGTAGATCTCTTCGGAGCCGATGATCGAGCAGGGCACGATCGGCGCCTTGGTACGCAGGGCCGCCGAGACGAATCCACCGCGACCGAACCGCTGCAACCGGTAGCGATCCTCGAAGCGCTTGCCCAGCCCCTTGTAGCCCTCCGGGAACACCGCGGTCAGTTCGCCGGACGCCAGCAGTCGGTGGGCGTCAGTCGTGCAGGCCATGGTGTGACCCGCTTTTCGGGCCGCCGAGCCCACCACCGGCAGGTCGAACACCATGTCGGCGGCCAGCAGGCGCAGATCGCGCTGTGCCGGGTGTTCGTCATGCACGGCAACCGACAGCATCAGACCGTCGAACGGCAGCACTCCGGCGTGGTTGGCCACTACCAGTGCCGCGCCCTCGCTCGGGATGTTCTCGATACCGCTGACCTCGACCCGGAACCACGAGTTGAAAAAGAACCTCAGCAAAGGCCGCACGATCGCGTCGTTGAAGTGCGGATCGAATCCGAATTCGTCGACGCTGTAATCGCCGATCAGCCGCTGCCGGAAGAATCCGGCAACGGCGGCGACGCGCTGAGCGAGGTCGTTGAGCGGCGCCTCACCGGTGGACGACCCGCCGGTCGCGCGGCGGTGCTCGTCTATCTCGCGGACGACGGCAGCAAGCTCTTCAGCCGATGCGGCACCGTTCGGATCGGAGAGCAGCGAGGGATGCTGACGGGTGGCGTCCGTGCGTTGATCGGCACGGCGGCGTGCCGCTACGCGACCCCGATTGCTGTGCAGTGGAATAACATTCGCTCTGGTTTCACCCGCCACGTTATCTACCCAAATCTATCTGCGACCCCGCCCACGGAATGGGACTTCGGCTTCCCCAGCGCTGCGCCACCGCTATGGCACGACCCTCCCAGGAGCGTACCCGATGCGGGTCGATTATGGGAGTCAAGTTGCGCCCGCGGACGTAGTCGTCAAACGCCTCTGCCGTAGACCATTTCGGCTGGTAGCCGAGCTCCGAACGCATTCGGGTGGTATCCATTACGCGGCCATAGCTGAGGTACGCGAACTGATCGCGGCTGATCTCGTTATAACGGTTGGCACGTCGCAGTGAATCGAGGGCCCACACACCGAAACCAGGTACTGGCAAGGGAATTCGTCCGGAACGACGAATCGCCTGCGACAGCATGATGATTCCGTCGGCGCCGATGTTGAAGGTGCCGGCCCTACCGGCCATCGCCGCGCGCTCCAGCGCGCCCAGCGCGTCCTGCTCGTGCAGCAACTGCAGCCGGGCGTCGCGGCCGAACATCGTTGGCACCAAAGGCCCCGCGAGGTAACGCGACAGCGAGGTGTCCATCGCCGGGCCGATCATGTTGGCCAGCCGCAGGATGGTGACCGCGATATCGGGCCGCCGCCGGCCCAGCCCCCGGACGTATCCCTCGATGTCCAGACTGTCCTTGGCAAACCCCTCGCGGAAGGGTCGGCGGCTGCTGCTGTCCTCGGTGAACATCACCGGGTCGTGCGGGCTCGAGCCGTAGACCTCCGAGGTCGACTTCAGCACAACCCGGCGCACCGACGGCGCCTTCTGGCACGCGGCGAACAGCTGCATCGCGCCCATCACGTTGAGTTCCTTCAACGCCGCGGTGCCGCCCGACCGCGGTGCGTACGACGCGGCCGCCGCATGCACCACCGTGTCGACTTCGCCGTTCCGAATCACCTTTGCGATGAAGGGGTTCCGGATGTCGGCACGGACGAACTCCGCGCGGCCCATCCGACGCAGCATGTCTTTGCTCGGCGCGATCGCATCCACCGCGATGACCCGGTTGATCAGCGGGTTCTGCACGAGACGCGCGGTCAGATAGCCGCCCAGGAACCGGCATGCGCCGGTGACCAACACCACCTTCGGGTAGTGCACCGTGTCTGCGTCGGGCTGCTGACCGCCGGCTCCGCCGCCCTCGTTCGACGAATCCACCTTGACAGCCTAACGACGAGGAGAAACGGAGGCGTTACGGACGGGTGACCATACCCGCGGGCTGCGCTTACTTGCCAAGTTTTCTGCGCTGTACCCGCGTGCGACGTAGCAGCTTGCGGTGCTTCTTCTTCGACATACGCTTGCGCCGCTTCTTGATTACTGAACCCATGAACTCCGCTATCTCACCGGCCGTCTAAGACCTCGAAAAAGGACCCAGCCACCTTACCGAACCCGGGGGCCGCAACACCAAACCGGCTTGGGCCGTCGGCCTCAGCGCGGGGATCCTGAACTCATCGAGGCTGGTCGAGCGCGCGTCAGGCGTGCGCCGCAACCGCCTACCCGGCGTCTTACCCGGCGTCCTACCCAGCGTCGAAGTACGACGTCTCCAGCATGTCGTGGACCGCCTTGGCGTGGACCCGGAAGGACCGCCCGACCCGAACCGCCGGCAGCTCACCGTTGTGCACCAGGCGGTACACCGTCATCTTCGACACCCGCATCAAGGCGGCCACCTCGGCGACGGTGAGGAATTGTGTCCGGGACTGGGCGGCGTCGGCGGATCCGGCCGCCTTACCTGCAGAATCCCGTGCCGACGGCCCATTCGTTGACGTCATCGCAACCCAATCGTGTCAGGCCCGCGCAATGCCAGCGGCTTCCCCTCCGCTGGCACCCACTCGGGCATACAAGAGGAGAATAGCGGGACTAGTGGGGTTACTGGTACTGGTGAGAGACAATCGGTTCAAATTTCTTGAATTATTCCGATGTAATTCTCAGCTGCTCAGAGCGGTTTTTCGCCGCCTGGACCGCCGCGTCGACCGCCACCCGGAATCCGCCGCGTTCCAGCGCGCGCAGCCCGGCCGCGGTGGTGCCCCCCGGTGAGGTGACCGACGCCCTCAGCTGTGCCGGCGAGGTGTCCACTCGCAGGCCGATCGGCTCACCGTCGGCCGGCCGGCCACCTTCGTCCATCCGCTCGAGCAGCATCGCTGCCGATCCGGCCATCGTCTGCGCCGCCAGGTCCGTGGCCACCTGACGGCTCAACCCCACCGCGACCCCGGCGTCCACCAGGGCCTCGACGAGCAGGAAGAAATACGCCGGACCCGATCCCGACACCGCGGTCACCGCGTCCAGTTGCTGCTCGGGGACCGTGAGCACCCCGCCAACCGCGTCGAAAAGGTCGGACACCTCGTCCAGTTGCTCAGGGCTGACGAACCTGCCCTTGGCCAGCGCGGTGACCCCGGCGCCGACCAGCGCCGCCGCGTTGGGCATCGCCCGGATCACCGGTGTCCCGGCCGGCAGCTTGGACTCGAAGTAGGAGATGCCGACGCCGGCCGCCACCGTCACGAACACCTGCTCGGCACTGTCGTGCTCGGCCGCGGCTGCCGCGTCGGCGAGGTCGTCGATCACCGCCTCGACATCGGCCGGCTTGACCGCCACCACCACGAACGTGGCGTTCTCGGCTGCATCCTTGACCGACGCCGCCACCAGTACGCCATAGGTATTCGACAGGTACTTCGCCCGGTCGGGCATTCGTTCGGCCACCACCAGGTCTTTGACCTGCCGGCCTGCCCGCAGCAGGCCGGACAACAGTGCCTCGCCGATACTGCCGCCGCCGATAATCGCGATTCTTGCCATGCCGGAGAGCATTCCAGACACAGCGGCCGTGCTACCGGGCAGGCAGCCCGGGCGGTACGAGGGCCAATTGGCGGGCCTGCACCACCAGCCGGCCCAACCGGTCGACGACGATGTGGTCCTCGTCGAACCAGTCGTGCCCGATCTCGAGACACGTGGCGACGATGCGCAGCCAGCCGTCGGCGGGCAGGGACCGAAGCAGGGCGGTGAGCTGAACGGTGGGCGCCCAGCCGGTCCGGTCCACGGCGAAGGTCACCGGCGCTGACAGGTCGCCGCACATCAGCGCGAAGAGCCCGTCCGGGGCAACGTCACGCGGACGCGCCCACATCTGGAGCAGCGGCGGACGCCCGTCGCCGGTCGGCTCCATCGTCGACAGCACGGGGCGGATGTCGCAGCCCGCGCCCAGGTGCACCAGGCCGGCCAGTCGGTGGCCCGGCCCGATCGGCTCCAGATCCTCGGGCGGTTCAGGTGGCATCAGATCCAGCACCGGGTTGGCCGACAGCAGCGGCTCGCTCTCGCCCGGCAGATGGTGTTCGGGTTCGCCCAGGGTCACGACGGCGTGCACCGCGGCGCGCCCGCCCTGGACCAGCTCCACATCGGCCACGGTGATCCGGCGGCCGCGCTTGCGTGCGGTGGTCACCAGTTGCACCGGGCCCGGATCGGGGGCCGACAGGAAGTTCGCGGACACCGCGACCGGATGCAGGTTGTCCCCGCCGTACGCGGTCCGAGCGGCGTTGGCACACAGCGCGATCATCGCGCCGCCGTGCACCTTCGGGCCGATGGTCCAGTTCTTGTCGAGGGCGCCCTCGTACACCTGGCCGTCCGGGCCCGTGTCGACTTCGCGCAGCGCCATGGCCGCGGTGAACAGTGCACCCATGTCAGCGCAGCAGATTTGTGCGGGCGAACTGCAACGACTCGACGAGCATGGCTTCGCGCTCCGCGGCCGACCGTGCTCCCGAGGTGGACACTTCCAGCACCACGTGACCGGTGAAATCACTCGCGGCCAGCAGCTGGCACACCTCGGCGGTCGGTTGGGTGCCGCGGCCAGGCACCAGGTGCTCGTCGGCGGGCAGGCCGCTGCCGTCACACAGATGCAGATGGACCAGTCCCGATCCCATCCGCTGCGCCATCTCCAGCGAGTCGGTGCCGGCGGTGGAGGTGTGCGAGAGGTCCAGCGTGTAGTGCGCGTGATTGCCGTCCAGCGGGTCGTAGGACGGCGCGAACGCCGAGATCGCCGGGCCCGGCCCGCCGCCTCGCCGGCGCATCCGCTCGCGGCTCTGATCACTGCCGAAGAACCGGTCGGCACGGAACGGGAACATATTCTCGACGGCCACCATGACGCTGCTGGATTCTTCCAGGGTCCGGACCTGTTCGCGAAATCCCTCGGCATACCGCCGTTGCCACCGGAACGGCGGATGCACGACGACGGTCTGCGCGCCGAGCTGTTCGGCGGCACGCACGCTGCGGTCCAGCTTCACGATCGGATTGGCGCCCCACACCCGCTGTGAGATCAGCAGGCAGGGGGCGTGCACGGACAGCACCGGGACGCCATAGCGCCGTGACAGCCTGCCGATCGCGTCGATGTCCTGGCTGACCGACTCGCCCCACACCATCAACTCGACGCCGTCGTAGCCGAGTCGGGCCGCGTACTCGAACGCGGCCTCGGTTCGCAGGGGGTAGACCGAGGCCGTCGACAAGCCGACTTTGATTGCTGGGCGCACTGTGTGTCTGAGGCGCCTAACCGGTCTGCAACAGAGCCATCGGTCCGAGGGTGATCAGCGCACCCACCGCAACCGCGATCAGCGTGCTGGCAATGTCCTCGGTCTTGCGGACCACCCGCACACCGACCACCAGGCCGAGGATCACCAGCACCGAAAGCACCAGCGCCACGATCGAGTTCCACCGCCACAGCTGGTCGAACGCGATGAACAGACCCGCGCCGAACGCAACGGCCAAGATGGACTGCAGCACGGTCAGCGCCGCACGGCCCAGTGCCGCCGCGGTGCTGCCGGAGCGGCGCCGCGGCGCTGCCACCCCGGAGTCGACGTCTTGCTCGTCCACTGCCGGGCGCTCGCTGCGCCGCCGGGCCACCTCGTCGGCGATCGACTGTCCGCCGAACAGCGTGTGCTCGGCGCCGTCCTCCGGCTCCTGCAGGTAGGAGCGCACGTATGCGGAGTCCTCGACGGACTCCTCGGCCTCGCTGATCTCGCTGTCCAGGACGTCGACCGAGGCGTCGGTGTAGTGCCCCACCGGGTCCGGGCTCATGCTGTCGGCCCCGGACTGTTGCGTGTCGGAGTCGCGGACGTCGTCCAGGTGCCGCACCGGGCGCGGGTATTCGCTGCGCTCCGGTCCGGTCCGGCGGGTGGCGATCGGTTCGGACTTGGGCCAGCGCGGCTCGGGCTCGGCCCAGTACGGGGTCTTCGGTTCCGGCTCGGGGGCGGCGACTGTGCCCTGTTTCGAGGCCGGTTCGGGAGTCCGTTCGACGACGGGTTCGGCAGCCCGTTCGACGACGGGTTCGGGCGCGGGTGGGGCGGCCGGTGCGGGCGCGTCCCGCTTGACGGGCGGCGGCGCCGGCGGACGGTCGTCGCGGATGATCGGGATCTCGCCGGTCAGTTCGGCAACGGTCACCGAATCGTCACCACGCCGGCGGCGTCGCCGGCGCGTGACCGCGGGGGCTCCGATGGTTCCATTCCTGGCCAGCAGTTCGGCCACCGAGATCTGCTTGGTGTCCTCGGAGTCTGGTTCGGTCATGGTTTGTTGCCTCTCGATCGGTTAGGCGAGTTCCGATCAACCAACTGACGTCCAGCATCCCGCACCGACGTCTCCACCAGTGCCGTTCCGTCGGCTTCGGCATCGAGTTTGCGCAAGATGAGACCCTCCCGTAGCGCCCACGGGCAGATATCCACCTGATCGATCGACAGCGCTCGCATGCTCGCCTCCGCCACCAGAGCGCCTGCGACGATCTGCGGTGCCCGCTCGGCGCTGACTCCTTCCAGTTCTGCCCGGTCAGCGGTCGTCATCCTAGAGATGAAAGATATGAGTTGTCTGAGGCCGTTTGCTGTGAGCGTCCGCTTCACCCGCGGACCGGCCGCCGACGGCGCGGCGCCGGTCAGGCGCGCCAGGGAGCGGAACGTCTTGGACGTGGCCACCGCGAGATCCGGCGTGCCGGCGTCCAGGACCGTCGCGGCGGCCTCGGACAGCTCGGCATCCAGCCAGTCGCGGAGCATCCCCACCCGGCGCCGGCCGGGTGGGTCGTCGGGCAGCCACTCGCGGGTCAACCGTCCCGCGCCCAGCGGCAGCGACATCGCTACCTCGGGCTCCTCGTCCACTCCGCTGGAGACCTCGAGTGAGCCGCCACCGATGTCGAGGTTGACGATGCGCCCCGCACTCCATCCGAACCAGCGCCGTACCGCCAGGAACGTCAGGCGCGATTCATCGACGCCGCGCAGCACCTGAAGCTCGACACCGGTCTCTTTCCGGACCCGGGCCAGCACGTCGTCGGAATTCTCGGCGTCCCGGACGGCGGACGTCGCGAACGCCATCAACTCGGCACACCCGGAGCTGACGCCGATCTTGGCGAACTCGTCGATGGTGGACACCAGTTTGTCGGCGCCGCGCTTGGTGATCCGGCCCGAGCTGTCGGTGGCCTCGGCCAGGCGCAGGGTGGCCTTGGTGGAACTCATCGGCGTCGGATGCCCACCCCGGTGGGCATCGACCACCAGCAAGTGGACGGTATTACTGCCCACGTCCAACACACCCAATCGCACGGATCAAACCTAGTCGGGCTGGCCACGGGCCCGTATCGCGACCCGCTGCGCGGCGCTCCACCCGGCCGCCCTGCGCTACCGGAATCGTGGACTAACGTTGCACCCGTGGCGAACTGGCGGCCCGGACAAGAGGTCGATCTGGACTTCACCCGCGAATGGGTGGAGTTTTACGACCCGGACAATCCCGAACATCTCATCGCGGCCGACATGACGTGGCTGCTGTCGCGGTGGACGTGCGTGTTCGGCACACCGGCGTGCCAGGGCACCGTGGCCGGCCGCCCCGACGACGGCTGTTGCTCCCACGGCGCCTTTCTGTCCGACGACGACGACCGCGCCCGGTTGGACGACGCGGTGCAGAAGCTGACCAAGGACGACTGGCAGTTCCGCGACAAGGGCTTGGGCCGCAAGGGCTATCTGGAGCTCGACGAGAACGACGGCGAACCGCAATATCGCACCCGCAAACACAAGAACGCCTGCATCTTCCTGAACCGCCCGGGGTTTCCCGGCGGCGTCGGATGCGCACTGCACAGCAAAGCCCTCAAGATTGGCGTGCCGCCGCTGACGATGAAGCCCGATGTGTGCTGGCAGCTGCCGATCCGGCGCAGTCAGGACTGGGTGACCCGGCCCGACGGCACGGAGATCCTCAAGACCACCGTCACCGAGTACGACCGCCGCGGCTGGGGTTCCGGCGGCGCGGACCTGCACTGGTACTGCACCGGCGACCCCGCCGCCCACGTCGGCGCCAGCCCGGTCTGGCAGAGCCTCGCCGACGAACTCACCGAGCTTCTCGGCGAAAAGGCTTATGCCGAGCTTGCCGCAATGTGCAAGCGGCGCAGCCAATTAGGACTTGTTGCGATCCATCCGGCCACCCGGGCCGCCGAGTAGACACGGCGGCTTTTCAATGTGTTTGCCGAATTTGGTCGCGGCTCAGCCCCACCGCACTAGTATCCGCTGATACTGCAGGGCCCGTGCCGGGTCGCATTCGGGTTGCACCACGGCCGGCGGATCAGGGAGGCGAACGTGTCTTTCATGCTTTCCGTTCCAGACGTCGTGGCATCAGCAGCGGCTGACCTGGCCCGCCTGGGTTCAACAATCCAGGACGCCAACAGCGCCGCGGCGGCCACCACCACCCGGATGCTGCCCGCAGCCGCCGACGAGATATCGACGGCGGTGGCGGCGTTCTTCGGTGAACAGGGGCTGAGTCAACAATCCCTCGCCTTGCAGGCCGCCGTTTTTCATGAGCAGTTCGTCCAGGCTATGTCGGCAGGGGCGGCGTCGTACGCGACCGCTGAAACGGCCAACGCCGGGCCGCTGCAACTGCTGCTCGATGCCATCAACGCGCCTACCCAGACTTTGCTGGGACGGCCGCTGATCGGCAACGGCGCGGCAGCGCCGGCCGGCAGCGGACAAAACGGCGGGGACGCCGGGATTTTGATCGGCAACGGCGGAAACGGTGGATCGGGCACCCTCAATCAGGGCGTGGCCGGCAACGGCGGCAATGGCGGAGCCGCGGGCCTGTTATGGGGCCGCGGTGGCAACGGCGGGGCGGGGGCGGCCAGCGGAAACCAAGCCCCCGGTGGTGCCGGAGGCAACGGCGCCGCGGGTGGATTCTTCGGCAACGGCGGCAACGGGGGCGCCGGCGGCCGCGGTGGTCCCGGTGATATCGGCGGTGTCGGCGGTGCAGGTGGCGCCGCCGGGTTCTTCGGCACCGGGGGCAACGGGGGCGCCGGCGGCGGCGGTGGCGGTGCCGGTGGCAACGCCGCCGTCGGTGGAGCGGGCGGCCGGGGTGGCTTGTTCTTCGGCGACGGCGGCGCGGGTGGTAATGGCGGCGACGCCCTGGCCGTAGGTAACGGCGCCGATGGTGGAGCCGGCGGCTTGGGCGGGCGCTTGTGGGGTAACGGCGGGGCCGGCGGGGCCGGCGGCAGCGGCGGCAATGTCGCCGGCGTCGGCGCAAACGGCGGGGCCGGCGGCGGCGGTGGACTGCTGTTCGGTGACGGTGGTGCGGGCGGCGGCGCCGGGATCGGATCCAACGGGTTGCCCGGCGCCGGTGGCAGCGGCGGAACCGCCGGCTTCCTGATCGGCAACGGCGGCGACGGCGGATTCGGCATCAGCGGCGGCGTTGCCGGTAAAGCAGGGGTGCTGATCGGCAACGGCGGCGACGGCGGGGTCGACACGGGCCAGTCCGGCACCAACGCCGGATTTCTCTTCGGCAACGGCGGCGCCGGTGCCAATGCTTTGGCCGGTGGCAGCGCCGGTGGCAACGGCGGCAACGGTGGCCTGATCGGCGATGGTGGAGTTGGCGGCCGGGGAGCCAACAGCACCGCCGGTGCCGGCGGTGGTAACGGCGGAAACGGTGGACTGCTGTACGGCAACGGAGGGGTCGGCGGAAACGGCGGGACTGCCTCAGGAATCGGCCAGACGGGGGGCGGCGGCGGCCGGGGCGGCGCCGCCACCGGCTTGTTCGGCTCCGGGGGTGCCGGTGGACTCGGCGGCAACGCGAACGGAGCCAACGGATTCGGTGGCGGCGGCGGAGCCGGCGGATCCGCCCAGGGCTTCGGCAACGGTGGTAGCGGCGGAGCCGGCGGCAACGGCGGCAACATCGTCGGCGGTGGTGGCGCCGGCGGCGACGCCAAGTTCATCGGCAATGGCGGGGCCGGCGGCAATGCGGGGACCGGCGGCGCTATCGGCGCGGCCGGAGGCGGTGGCGGCAACGTATGGCTGATCGGCAACGGCGGCAACGGAGGCAACGGGTTCGCCCTGTCGCCCGGGGGCACCGGCGGAACCGGTGGGCTGCTGTACGGCCAGTACGGGACGAACGGCACACCCTAGCGGCGGTTGTCCCTGCTACGAGTCCCGGTAGGCCGCGATCATGCGCAGCGCGCTGGCATTCAGGTACGCCTCGACGGCGCCCGCAGCACCCTCCGCGTCGCTGGCGGCCACCGCGTCGGTGATCGCCAGCAAGTCGGCGATCACCGGATCCGCGTCGTCGTAGGCGCGGGTGAGTTCGTGTTCGCGTCCCCCGAAGGCATCTTCCACCCAGCGGTACAGCAAACCCAGCGCACGGTTGCGGGTGCTGTGAATGAGGACGTGGAAGTAGGCCAGGTCCGCCGCTTGCCGCGCGGCTGAGGTCTCCGCCGTACGGACGTCGTCCAGCGCGGCGGCCAGCGCCTGGCGGTCCTCCGGCTTGCCCCGCTGGGCAGCCAGCCGGCCGATCACTGGCCCCAGCGCCGCGCGGATCTCGAGCAGCTCCACCAGAAACTCCGGTCCCAGCTTGCGAACCAGGGCTTCCACCACCGCCGGGTGGGTGAGGCCCGCCGGATCCCGCACCACGCTGCCGCTGCCCTGCCGGACTTCGATCAGGCCCATCTGCTGCAGGCGGGCCAGACCCTGCCGCAGCGAAGTGCGGTTGACACCGAGCTGGTCAGCGAGGTCGCGCTCGGGCGGCAACGTCGACCCGGGCGGGAACACGCCGTCGAGGATGGCGTCGGCGATCGACGCGGCGATCTGCTCATCGACGCGCTGACGATCGGGCGGGGGCAGTGGGATTGATTGGTTCATTGGCTCAACCAATATAGTATGGTGGCCGCTGAACAGGCACAACCCCGGGCAGCGTGTCCCGATGGAGGTAATGCAGTGGACGACGAAATGCGATCGGCAGCGGCGCCGCGCTGGCGCGGCGCGCCAGGACGTCTCGAGGTGTGGTACGCCACCCTCTCCGACCCGGTGACCCACGCCGGCCTCTGGGTGCACTGCGAAACGGTCGCGCCGACGGCCGGCGCACCCTACGCACACGGCTGGGTGACCCTGTTCCCGCCACAGGGGCCGCCACGCACCGAGCGCTTCGGGCCCGAGCCCGTCCAACCGGCAACCGGCACAACGTGGTTCGAGGCCGCCGGCGCCCTGGTGGGCCCCCAGCGTCTCACCGGACGCGCACGCTCGCTGACCTGGGACCTCTCCTGGAAGGACACGGCCGCGCCGCTGTGGACGTTCCCCCGGGTGGCTTGGGAACGCGAAGTGCTGCCAGGCGCCCAGGTGGTGCTGGCACCCACGGCCGATTTCACCGGTTCGCTGACCGTCGACGGCGCCGAGCTGGCCGTCGACCGCTGGCGTGGCAACGTCGCTCACATCTACGGCCACGGCAACGCCAAGCGCTGGGGATGGATCCACGCCGACCTCGGAGACGGCGACGTCATGGAAGCAGTCACCGCGGTGTCACACAAACCCGGGCTGAACCGGCTCGCCCCGCTGGCCTTCGTTCGCTTCCGGATTGACGGGAAAGACTGGCCCGCAAGCATTCTGCCGTCCCTGCGGATGCGGACGACGCTCGATCTGCAGCACTGGCAGATGGAAGGGCGCATCGGCCGGCACGCGGTCTTGATTCGGGTCGACCAGCCCATGGAGCGTTGCGTCAGCCTGCAATACACCGATCCCGATGGCGGCACCTGCGTATGCACCAACACCGAGCAGGCCGATGTCTACGTCGAGTTCGGTGACCGCCGCTGGTCGGTGCAGGGCACCGGCCACGCCGAAGTCGGCCTGCGCGGACAGCAGGCACCGCCCGTCAACGAAAGGATCCCGTCATGAGTTTCGCTCTCGACCCACCGTTGCTGTTCGCCTCCGGGATGCTCATCGAGCGGCGGCTGCCCCCCGAGCGCCGCGACGTCGCCGAGGCCGCGGTGCTGGGCGTGTTCTTCGCCGGTTCGTTCGGCCTCTACAACAACGTCCCCGGACTCGGCTTTCTGTGGCGGCCGTTCCGCGCGCAGAACGGCCGAGACTTCATGTGGAACTCCGGCGCTTTCAGCCTCGAGACCAACGAGTTGGACTGGCCGGCGCACGCCGCGGCCGGCGGCATCTTCGCCACCTACCCGTTCTTCCTCAAGCTCGGGCGCGCCCTCGGGCGGCGGGTTTCCGCACGCTCATGAGCAGGTTCGCGGATCGTGTCAGCCGCTCCTCGATAGCGTCCTTCGGCACCGCACTGCTACCGCAGGAACATGGCGGGCCCACCTCGGCAGAGTTCGCCGAGCGCGTCGACCGGTACCTGTCGCGCATCCCCGCCACCTCGCGGCTGGCGGTGCGGACCGGGTTGTTCTCCCTGGCAGCGGCGAGCTATCTGACCACTGGACGGTCGATGGCGAGACTGGGCCCCGGCGAACGCGAGCAGGTGCTGCACCGCATCGCGGCGCTGAACGCCGAAGCGGGCGCCGCGGTCGAGGGCATGAAGGTGATCAGCCTGCTGGCCAACGGCGCGGATACCTACGCGGGAGAACTGCTTTCACGCGCCCAGGACGACGCTGCGGTGCGCCCGGACGCGATTTTGGACGTCACCCCCTCGGTGGACAGCGCGTCCGTCGTCACCACCGACGTGGTGATCGTCGGATCCGGCGCCGGCGGCGCGATGGCAGCCCGGACCCTGGCCCGGGCGGGACGCGGCGTCGTCGTGCTCGAGGAGGGCCGGCGCTGGACCGTCGAGGAGTTCCGCACCACCCACCCGATCGACCGGTACGCCGGTCTGTACCGGGGCGCCGGCGCCACCGTCGCGCTGGGACGCCCGGCGGTGGTGCTGCCGATGGGACGTGCGGTGGGCGGCACCACGGTGGTGAACTCGGGCACCTGCTACCGACCGCCGGATGCCGTGCAGCGACGCTGGCGCGACGAGTTCGGCCTGGCCTTCGCCGACCCGGACCGGTTGCGGGTGCACCTCGACGAGGTCGAGAGCACGCTGCGGGTTGCCCCCGTGCCGCTGGATGTGATGGGCCGCAACGGAAATCTCCTGCTGGACGCGGCGGGTTCGCTGGGCTGGCAGGCGGCGCCCATTCCGCGCAATGCGCCGGGGTGTGACGGGTGTTGCCAGTGCGCCATCGGATGTCCGCACAACGCCAAATTCGGGGTGCACCTCAACGCGCTGCCCCAGGCGTGCGCCGCCGGGGCGCGCATCATCTCCGAAGCGCGCGTGCAGCGGGTGCTGGTCGAAGGTGGTCGCGCTCGCGGCGTGCGGGCCCGCCGGCCCGACGGCACCGCGATCGACATCCTCGCCGACACGGTGATCGTCGCGGCCGGCGCAACGGAGACTCCAATGTTGTTGCGCCGCAGCGGTATCGGTGCACACCCGCGGCTGGGCCGCAATCTCGCGCTGCACCCGGCGTCGGTGCTGGCCGGACGGTTCGAGGATGACGTGTACGCGTGGCGGGGCGTGCTGCAGAGCGCGGCGGTCCACGAGTTCCATGAATCCGACGGTGTGCTGATCGAAGCCACCTCCACACCACCGGGCATGGGGTCCATGGTGTTCCCGGGCTACGGCGCGGAGCTGCTGCGCTGGCTCGACCGGGCGCCTCAGGTGGCCACCTTCGGCGCGATGGTGGCCGACGAGGGCGTCGGGTCGGTGCACTCGGTACGCGGTGAGACGGTTGTCCGCTACGACATCGCTCCGGCCGATGTCGCCAAGTTGAAGGTGGCGCTGCTGGCCATCGGGAAACTGTTGTTCGCCGCCGGCGCGGTCGAGGTGCTCACCGGTCTGCCCGGTGCCATGACGGTCAAGTCGGAGGACGAACTGGCAGACCTGCTCGCGCGCACCAACCCTCGGGCCCTGCACCTGGCCGCTTTCCACCCGACCGGGACGGCGGCCGCCGGGTCCGACGAGCAGATTTGCCCGGTCGACAACGCCGGCCGACTGCGCGGTGTCGACGGCGTGTGGGTTGCCGACGCGTCGATCCTGCCCAGCTGTCCGGAGGTGAATCCTCAGGTCTCGATCATGGCGCTGGCGCTGGCGGTTGCCGACGAGGTGGTTGCGGCGCGCTAGCCCTCGAGCTTGTAGCCCAGTCCGCGCACCGTGACCAGGTGCACCGGATTGGCGGGGTCGGCTTCGATCTTGGAGCGCAGGCGCTTGACGTGCACGTCGAGCGTCTTGGTGTCGCCGACGTAGTCGGCACCCCACACCCGGTCGATCAACTGTCCCCGGGTCAACACCCGCCCGCTGTTGCGCATCAGGTATTCCAGCAGGTCGAATTCCTTGAGCGGCAACGTGATTGCGTCGCCGTTCACCGAGACGACGTGCCGTTCGACATCCATCCGGACCGGACCGGACTCGAGGATTCCGTCGCTGATCTCCGAGTCGTCATCACCGCCGCGGCGCAACACCGCCCGGATCCGGGCGATCAGTTCGCGGGCCGAATACGGCTTGGTCACGTAGTCGTCGGCGCCCAACTCCAGCCCGACGACCTTGTCGATCTCGCTGTCGCGGGCGGTCACCATGATCACCGGCACACCCGAGCGGGCACGCAATTGCTTGCACACGTCGGTTCCCGACATGCCGGGCAGCATCAGGTCCAGGAGCACGATGTCGGCGCCGGACCGGTCGAACTCGGCCAGGGCCGAGGGCCCGTCGGTCACCACCGTGGCCTCGAAGCCCTCCTTGCGCAGCAGAAATGCCAGAGGGTCGGCCAACGACTCCTCGTCTTCCACAATCAATACGCTCGTCATCAGCGGCTCAGTTCTTCCTCTCGTTGTGCCCTGGACCTGATGTCACGGCCCAGCAGTTGCTCAGGTTCTTCGCCGGCCGGCGCGCCAGTCGCACCGAAGGCGGGGATGGACAGCGTGAACGTCGACCCGGTCCCGGGCTTGCTCCACACGCCGATGCTGCCGCCGTGGTTGGCGGCGACGTGCTTGACGATCGCCAGCCCCAACCCGCTGCCCCCGGTGGCGCGCGAGCGCGCCTTGTCGCCGCGGAAGAAGCGCTCGAACACCCGCTCCTGGTCCTCCAGCGCGATGCCGATCCCGCGGTCGGTGACCGCGATCTCGATGTTGTCGCCGCGCCGGCGCCGGCTGATTGAGACCAGGGATCCGCGCGGAGAGTAGGCGATCGCGTTGGACACCAGGTTCGCCAGCGCCGTGACCAGCAACGTCTGGTCGCCCAGCACCTGCAGACCGGTGGGTGCGTCGGTGCGGATCTCGATGTTGGCGTTCTCCGCGGCCACCTTGTGGCGCGAGATCGCCTCGGACACCACGGTGTCGACATCCACGTCCGTCACGTTGGACAACCGCTCGGCGCCCTGCAGGCGCGACAGCTCGATCAGCTCGGCGACCATGTCGCCTAGGCGGTTGGCTTCGATAAGCACCTTCTCGGCAAAACGGCGCACCGTCTCGGTGTCATCGGCAGAGGCCAGCAGCGCTTCGGCCAGCAGCGTCATGGCACCGACCGGAGTCTTGAGCTCGTGGCTGACGTTGGCCACGAAGTCACGCCGGGTCGCCTCCATGCGCGCGTAGTCGGATTGGTCGTGCACGAACACCACCGCGAACCTGCGGTCTTCCTCGCTGAGCAACCGGGCGTGCCCGTGCACCGACAGTCCGGACCGGCCTCCCGGTCGCTTGACCGGTGCCAGGTCGAACTCCACGTCGTCGCCGCTCAGTGCCTGCTGCGCGGCCTTCCATGCGGCGTCGTCGAGCTGGCGGTCTCGCACCAGACCGAGTTCCTTGGCGCGATCGTTGAGATACACGACGTCGCGGTGGGTATCGACCACCGCGGCACCCATGGGCATCAGGGCGACGATTCGCTGCAGCATCTGGGCGACGGTGATACCCGTCCAGTCGGTGGCGGCACGCTGGCGGTTCCCCCCCGCCTGCCGCGAGACCCGGGCGCCCACCACGATGCCTACGGCCAGTGCCAGCCCGGATAAAACCCCGGCCAGCAACAGTGCCGAGAACACAGTCACATACAAAATCCTACAAATCGGGTGAACTCTGCCCTAGCGGAGCACGGCTAATTCCGGACAAGTCACACGCCGCGGCACAGGTGTTCCGCTGCCGTTAACGCGATGTTCAGCAAACCGTTCGTCGCGGGCCGCAATCAGCCTTTCGACGCGCCCTGGCTGGCCACCGCCGCGGCTCCGGCGGCGGCGGCCTCCGGGTCCAGATAGGTCCCACCAGGGACCTTTGGGCGCAGGTCAGCGTCGAGGTCGTAGCGAAGCGGTATGCCTGTCGGGATGTTCAACCCCACGACGTCGTCGTCGGACATCTGGTCGAGGTACTTGACCAGCGCACGCAGCGAATTGCCGTGCGCCGCGATGAGCACCGTCTTCCCGGTGCGCAGATCCGGAACGATGACGTCGGTGTAGTAGGGCAGGAACCGGGCCACCACGTCGGCGAGGCATTCGGTGAGCGGCCCGCCGCCGATGTTGGCATAACGGGGGTCGGCGTCCTGGCTGAACTTACTGCCCTTTTCGATGGCCGGCGGCGGCGTGTCATAGCTGCGCCGCCAGGCCATGAACTGCTCTTCGCCGTAACGCTCTTTCGTCGCGGCCTTGTCCAGGCCCTGCAGTGCGCCGTAGTGGCGCTCGTTGAGCCGCCAACTGCGGTGCACCGGGATCCACAACCGGTCGGCGGCGTCCAGTGCCAGGTGCGCGGTACTGATCGCGCGCCGCAGCAACGAGGTGTAGAGCACATCGGGCAGCAGACCCTGCTCGGCCAGCAACTCGCCACCGCGTACAGCCTCGGCGCGGCCCTTTTCCGTCAGGCCGACGTCAACCCAGCCGGTGAAGAGATTGAGGGCGTTCCATTCGCTCTCGCCGTGGCGCAGCAATACCAGCGTGGCAGTGTCTCCCATGCGGGAAAGTCTCTCACGGGGCCTAGGTTCCGTCGCCGTTCACATCTTCGTCGTCGATCAGATGCGCGAACGCCTGCAGGTTCTTCAGCGACTCGCCCCGGGACACCCGCCATTCCCATTCTTTTTGAATCGACGATCGAAAGCCCAGCTCCAACAGCTTGTTGAAGTCGGTATCCACCGCCTCCAGCACCTGACCCAGCACGCGGTCGATCTCCTCGGAGTCCACGGAGGCCAGCGACATCCGGCCGACGAGGTAAATGTCGCCGACTTTGTCGAGGGTGTAGGCGACGCCGTAGAGCCGGCGGTTGCGCTTGAGCAGGAACCGGTAGACGCCCTCGTGGTTCTCATCGGGCTTGCGGCACACGAACGCCTCCACCCGCACCGAATGCTCGCCGATGCTCAGGATCGTGTTCGTCTTGAGCCTGCGCTCACCGGGCAACTCGACGATGATCCCCGGGAGGCCGCCGCGCGCGCCGTCGTGTTTGGAATACCTCAACTCGCTGGCCTGCAGCGCGTCTTCGATGATCCGCTGGACTTCCGCGGTCATGCACCCACCCCCCGACGTGCGGTCCAACGACGGGGCTTGCGTTTGGCGACGAGCTCACGCACCCGGCGCTGACGTCCCGCGCTGAAATCGTCGATCGCGCGCCGATAGCTGGCCAGCAGCGCGTCGGTGGTGTTCTCCCAGGAGAACGTCGCGGCATGCTTGGCCGCCGCCCTGCTCATCACCCAGCCCTGCGGGCCGGCGCTGGCCCGCAGCAGGTGGTCGATCGCGTCCGCCCACTGCCCCACCTCGTGCCCGGCGACCAGCGTGCCGGTAACGCCGTCACGCACCGCGACCGGCAACCCGCCGACCGCGGCGGCGACCACCGGCGTCCCGCAGGCCTGCGCCTCGACCGCCACCAAGCCGAACGACTCCGAATAGCTGGGCACCGCAACCAGGTCGGCCGCGTGGAACAAGGTGGCCAGATCCGAGCGGGACTGCGGGGGCAGGAACGTCACCCGCGAGGCGATACCGAGTTCCTCGGCCAGGTGCGCCAAGCCGTCGGGAGACGCCAGCCCGCTACCGGAGGGCCCACCGGCCACGATGATGCGCACCCCCGGCAGTCGCGCGGCCGCACGCAGCACGATGTCGGGCGCCTTCAGCGGCTGGATGCGCCCCACGAAGGCCACCACCGGCTCGTCGAGCGCCAGTCCCAGTGCGGCCCGGGCAGCCGTGCGGTCACCCGGCCGAAAAACTTCCAGGTCCACGCCGGGATGCACCACGTCGATCCGGGCCGGATCCGCGCGGTGCAACGAGATCAGTTGGCGCGCTTCGTCTTCGGTGTTCACGATGAGCCGGTCCGCCTCGTCGACGACCTGCTGCTCGCCGACCGTCCGCAGCGGCGGCTCGGCGGTGTCGCCCGCGGCGAGCGCCGCGTTCTTCACCGCGGCCAGCGTGTGCGCCGTGTGCACCAACGGAACCGCCCACCGGTCACGCGCCAGCCAGCCGACCTGACCGGACAGCCAGTAGTGCGAGTGGACGATGTCGTAATAACCCGGTTCATGCGCGGCCTCGGCGCGCAGCACGCCCGCGGCGAAGGCGCACAGCTGGGTCGGCAGGTCGTACTTATCCAGACCCTCGAACGGCCCGGCTACCACGTTGCGGACCAGCACGCCGGGCGCGGCTCGCACCACCGGTGGGTCCGCCGAGGCGGTGGCCCGGGTGAAAATTTCCACCTCGATGCCGCGCTTGGCGAGATGTAGCGCGCTTTGCAGCACGTAGACGTTCAGGCCGCCGGCGTCACCGGTGCCGGGCTGCGCCAGCGGGGAGGTGTGCACCGCGAGCAGGGCAACCCGGCGTGGTTCGTCGTCGTACCGCACACTGTCATCTTTACAGCACGCGCCGCGGCGTCAGCCCACGCGCATGGCTTGGGCAGATCAGACGCCTATTTGGCGATGGCCGTGGGCTCGGAGTCGACGAGCCGGCTACCCAGCGCTCCCGAGCGCCGCATCGCGCCCAGCGGGTCGGCATACAGCCCGTCCAGTGAGACGATTCCCGCCCCGGCCTCCTGCACGCGGTTACCGAAGGCCGTGACGCGGATGTCGCGCGGCGCCAGCACCGAACGCTCGGTGAAGGCGGCCTCGACCTCCGCCATGCCCTCCGGATATTCGGTGAACGCCTGACCGCCGACCACCACTTCGTCGGGATTGAGCATGTCGCGCAGCAGCGCCACTGCCCCGCCGAGTACCCGCGCCCGCTCCGACAACAGTTCCCTGGCCTGCTCGTTGCCGGCCCGCGCCACCCGCAGCAGGTCCGCCATCGCGGTCGTCGAGGCACCGGGACGGTTGGCGGGAGCCACCCCAGGCAGGATCCGGAGCCGACGGGCGGCGGCCAGCACCGCCTCGTCGCTGACCGTGGCTTCCAGCTGTCCCGAACCGCCCAGCAACTCCGATTGCACCGGCAGCGGCGCAATGGTGCCCGGCCCACTCGCCGGGCAATGCACGCGCCCGTCGATCACCAGCGCATAGCCCACAGTTTCACGGGCATACACGTACAGGCTGGTCGACGTACCGGGCGCGAATCTGCGCATTCCCAGCAGCAGTTCGGCGCCGGCCATGGCGTCCACGTGGGACGCCACCGAGACCGGCAGGCCGAGCGCATCGGCCAGCACCGGCCCGACAGGAGCCTGCCGCCAGCCCAATCGGGGGTGGTCCACCAGACCGGTTGCGCTGTCCACGGTTCCGCCGATCGCCACGCCGGCCCACAACGCGCGCCGCCGGTGCCAGCGGCGCAGATAGCGACTGGCGCTGTGCGACAGCGACGTCAGCGCGGAGCCCGCGGCGTTGAGTGGCGTCGGAGTCTCGACTGTGTCCAGCGTGCGGCCGAACAGGTCGGTGGCCACGATGCTGGTGGTGCGCGCACCGATGTGAATGCCGAGGGTGACGAAGGGCTCGTGGTTCACCTCGACCGGAACCCGCGGACGCCCGATCGCTCCGGAGACCGCCAAGTCGGCGCGTTCACGCAGGAGCCCGGCATCGAGCAACGCGATGACCTGGCGGTTCACCGTGGCGATGCTCAGCGAGGTGACGTTGGCGATGACGTCGCGGCCGACGGGTCCGCGCAACCGTACGGCGCGAAACACCGACGCCGCGGCGGAGTCCGACAGGTGCAACGCCGGAGGCACGACCTGGCGGTATGCCCGCAACGGTCCGTTAAGCCCCGTGCGGCTGTGCGATTGGTGGGTGAGAGTAGTCGAGTGCACTGGCAGTCCTTTTACGAGTTCCTATGGCCGGGTCCCTGGCCACACCCGCGACTTGCGTCAGTTCAGGCGCGGCAAAGTGCGCGACAACAACACGCGCCCGCGTGGAGACACGCGGTCGTCGTGCGGAACGAGGCACTGCAGTACACACCGAAAATTTAGCACGTTTATTAGAGTTGTCCCGATGAGTTCCCCCGACCCGCAGAAACCCGTCGCCGTGGTGACCGGAGCCAGTTCCGGGATCGGCGAGGCCACTGCGAAAGTCCTTGCCGCACAAGGCTTTCATGTGGTTGCAGTGGCACGCCGGGCAGACCGGATCCACGCACTGGCGACCGAGATCGGTGGCACCGGCGTTGTGGCCGACGTCACAAAAGACGATGACGTGGCAGCGTTGGCCAGCGGACTGGACCGGGTCGACGTGCTGGTCAACAACGCCGGCGGCGCCAAGGGTCTGGCCCCGGTCGCGGATGCCGACATGGAGCACTGGCGCTGGATGTGGGAGACCAACGTGCTGGGCACCCTGCGAATCACCCGGGCCCTGCTGCCGAAACTGATCGGGTCCGGCGACGGACTGATCGTCACCGTGACTTCGATTGCGGCACTTGAGATTTACGACGGCGGGGCGGGCTACACGGCAGCCAAGCACGCGCAGGGCGCACTGCACCGCACGCTGCGCGGGGAACTACTGGGAAAGCCGGTGCGGCTCACCGAGATTGCCCCCGGCGCGGTGGAGACCGAATTCTCGCTGGTTCGGTTCGACGGCGACGAGCAACGCGCGGACGCTGTCTACACGGGGATGACGCCGCTGGTGGCCGCCGACGTCGCCGAGGTCATCGGGTTCGTGGCATCGCGGCCCCCACACGTGAACCTGGACCAGATCATCATCCGGCCCAGGGACCAGGCTTCGGCAACCCGGAAGTTCAACCACCTGGCCCAGAACTAGGCGCGGTCGTACTGGTCGTCGTCGTGGTGGTCGTCGTCGTGGTCGTCGGGGTGCCCGAGAGGCTGGGCGCCGTTGACGGGGTGGCCGGCGCCGTGACGGGGATCTGGGTGCCCGGAGCGCGTCCCGACGGCGCCGGCAGCGCCGACATCGACAACCAGGTGTCCCAGTCCACTGCCCAGTCCCAGATGTCGCCGTCGGCGTAGGAGAGCTGGATGGAGCTGCCGGTCACCTCGACCGGGTCGCCGTACATCGCCGTCGGGAAGTACTCCGCGGCGTCGGCCGTCGACAGGTTGATACAACCGTTGGTCACGTTGCTGTTGCCCTGGGCACCGGCACTCGACGGGTTGGCGTGGATGAACTCGCCGTTGTTGGAGATCCGCACCGCCCAGCGCTCGTGCACGTTGCTGTAACCGGCGGCGGGATTGGACATGTAGAAGTCGGCGTATTTCTCGGTGACTACGTGGATACCGTTGCGGGTGACGTTGCGGGCCTTGTCGGCCTCGCCGTAGCTGCACGGGAAGTCCATGATCACGCCGGCGTCGGTGACCACCTGGATCCGGTGCGAGGAGACCTCCGCCTTGACGACCTGCCGACGGCCGATCTGGATATTCAGCGACATGTCCTGCAGGCCGTAGGCACCGTCGCCGAACGGCAACCCGTAAAACTTGGCGTCGACGTTGACGGTGGTACCGGCCGGGTAGTACTCGCGCGGCCGGTAGTGGATGCGGGCGCCCTGGGACTCATCGGGCAACCACGCCCAGCTGCCCTCGACCGGCGGGTTGGTCTTGATGGTCAGCGCCCGCTCGACGGCGGCCTTGTCGCTGATCGGTGAGTCGAACTGGATAATGATGGGTGCCGCGACCCCGACGGTCTGGCCGTCGGCCAGCTGGAAGCCGCCGTCGATCTTCTTCTTCGGCGTCACGGTGATGAACTTGCCCGCCACCGGGATGGTCTTGCCGTCGTGGCCCACGGCCGACCCACTCCAGTTATAGGTGGTGTCGTAGCCCAGCGGCTCGGTCGTCATGAACACGGTGCGGTCCTGGTTGAACGTGCCCGCGACGGGCTTTCCCGCCGAGTTCGTCAGGGCGACCTTCTGGAACCACCCGTCGGTGACCGTGACGCTGATCGGCGCGATGGGCACCACATCTTCGGTGGCGTTCGCCGGCTGGTAGGTCAGCTTGGGCGCAGCCGGCGGCTTCTTCTCGGACTGCGGAGTGATCTTGCCGCCCGCACACGCGGCCAGGACGCTCGGCGCGAACACCCCGAGGCCGATAGCCGCCAGAGCCGCGCGCCGATTGATCGGCCCCTGGCTCGAAGGGGTGCTGGAGGTGGTCACAAACGACAAAGATACCGGGCGAGATGCCCTCTCCCCCACTGCGAAGATGCAAAGCGGGATGTCTCGCGCCCGAAAATAACAGCTACAACGCGCATCCGACCAGGACAGGCTCGGGTTCCAGTGTGATACCAAACACGTCACGAACTCCGTCACGAACGGTGCGCGCCAGTACTATCACGTCCTCCGCGGTGGCATTTCCGCGGTTGGTGAGAGCGAGGGCGTGCTTGGTGGACAGCCGGCACGGCGCGTCCTCGCCGGGAAACCCTTTCCCGAAACCGGCGCGTTCCACCAGCCAGCCCGCGGCCAGCTTGACGCCGTCGGGCGCCGGGTAGTTCGGGACCGGCCCCGGGGTTGCTGCCGCCAGCCGCTCGTAGTCCTCCGGCGCGACCACCGGGTTGGTGAAGAACGAGCCCACGCTCCAAGTGTCGTGATCGTCGGCGTCGAGCACCATTCCCTTGCGGGCACGCAGCGCCAGCACCGCCTCGCGAACCGAACGGGGGTCGCTCCGCTCGCCGGCGGCGACACCCAGCGCCGCGGTCAGCTCCGCGTAGCGCAACGGCGCGCTGCGGCCGGAACCATCCAGCGCGAACTCGACGTCCAGCACGATGGCGGGCAACTCGAGCCCGTCGGCCCGCTTGAGCACGCTGGTGCGGTATCCGAACCGCAACTCCTCGGCGGGCACCCACCGCACCTCGCCGCTGTGCCGATCCAGCAGCCTGACCCGGGTGATGGTGTCCGACACCTCCACGCCGTACGCACCGACGTTCTGCACCGGCGTCGCCCCGGCCGAGCCGGGGATGCCCGACAGGCACTCCAGCCCGCCCAGGCCGTGTTCGATGGACCGCACCACCACGTCGTCCCACACCGCACCCGCTCCGGCGCGCACCAGGTTGCCGTCGACGTCGATGCCGGTGTTGGCCAACCGGACCACGGTGAGGTCCGCCAGCCCATCGCCGATCACCAGATTAGAGCCGCCAGCAAACACCAAGACGGGGCCACCATCCGAGCCGTGAGCTTGCGAATCCAGCGCCCGCAACACGGCGATCACCTGATCGCTGCTGTCACAGGTGATTACGCGCCGCGCCACTGGACCCACCCGCAGCGTGGTCAACGGCGCAAGCGGCACCGACTCCGCCACGTGCGCGCCGGCAAATAACGATCCGACTTCCCGCTTCATGTGCTCTGTTTCATGGCCCCGTAACGGTAGCGTTTTCTGTTATGCCGCGTTCATTCGACATGTCGGCCGACTACGAGGGCACCGTCCGAGACGTCCACCAGGCCTTCCATGACTTGGCTTATTGGGAGGGACGGCTCGCCGAAACCCCGGTCGACGTTGCCAGCTTGGAGTCGATGCGAATCGGTGGCGAGTCCGGCGATGACGGCACCATTGAGGTCATCACGCATCAGACGATGCTCAGTCAGAACCTGCCCGCGCTGGTCACGCAGCTGCACCGAGGCGACCTGTGCGTGCGGCGCGAGGAATCATGGGGCCCCATCCGGGACGGCATCGCGACCGCGTCCATCGCCGGATCGATCGTCGGTGCGCCGGTCAACCTGTGGGGTACGGCGCTGCTACAGCCGGTCGCCGAATCCGGCAAGGCCCGGATGACGCTGCAGCTCACCATCCAGGTACGCGTCCCCTTCATCGGCGGAAAGCTGGAGCGCATCATCGGCAACGAACTCGGCCAGCTGGTGACCATCGAGCAGCGCTTCACCACGCTGTGGCTGACCAACGGGGGCGAAGCTACGTCGCGCAACGGGACCGGCTGACCACCCTCCGGTTGCCTAAGCTGGCGTTCATGCGAATCGCTGTGGCCCAGATTCTCAGCGGCACCGACCCCGCCGCAAATCTGCAGCTGGTGCGCGACTACGCCCAGCGCGCCGCAGACGGCGGCGCCCGCCTGGTGGTGTTCCCGGAAGCCACCATGTGCCGGTTCGGGGTCCCGTTGGCGCCCATCGCCGAGCCGGTCGTCGGCCCATGGGCCGACGGGGTCCGACGGATCGCCGCAGACACCGGCATCACCGTGGTCGCGGGCATGTTCGCACCGTCCGGCGACGGCCGGGTCACCAACACCCTGATCGCGGCCGGGCCCGGCACGCCCAACGAGCCGGACGCACATTACGACAAGATTCACCTCTACGACGCATTCGGATTCACCGAATCGCGCACCGTGGCGCCCGGGTTGCAACCGGTGGTGATCGAGGTCGACGGCGTCCGGGTGGGTCTGACGCTGTGCTACGACATTCGATTTCCCGCGCTCTACACCGAGTTGGCCGACCGCGGCGCCGAGCTGATTGTGGTGTGCGCGTCCTGGGGCTCCGGACCGGGCAAACTCGAGCAGTGGACGCTGCTGGCCCGCGCGCGGGCATTGGATTCGACCTGCTTCGTCATCGCCGCCGGCCAGGCCGACCCGGGCGACGCCGTGAGCCGTTCGGGGGCGCCCACGGGCGTCGGAGGCAGCCTGGTGGCGTCGCCGTGGGGGGAAGTCGAGGCGTCTGCCGGCTCAGAGCCGCAACTGATTCTCGCGGACCTCGACCTCGACAAAATCGCGAAGGCCCGGGACAGCATCGGGGTGCTGCGCAACCGCTCCGACTTCATTCATATCGATAGGGCAGAATCGCGAACGTGACGACTCCGCAGGGACCACGCAACGAAGGCCCATCAGGATGGGCGCGTCCGGGCGACCAGGGACCACTGGGCCGGCCGCCGGCCCCCGCGGATCCCTCAACCGGGCGACTGCATCCCGGCGACCCGCGCGGAGGACTAGGACAGCAGCCGCCGTCCACTCCGCCGCCGCCGTCGCAACAGGCTGAGGCCACCGACCACATGGCCGCCGCGAGCGCCGACACCCGGCGGATAACCCCCACTCCGCCACCCATGCCCGGCGGTGACCGCACCACACCGATCGCGCAGCCGACAGACGAGGCCGGCGAGGTCAAGAAGAAGAAGCGCTCGAGGCGCGACCCGCTGGCCATCCTGCTGGTCCTGATCATCGTGTTCTCGCTGGTGATCGCGGGTTTGATCGGCGCCGAGCTCTACGTCCGCCATGAGGCCAACAACAAGGTCGCAGCGGCGACCGCATGCGTGGTGAAGGACCAGGCCACCGCGTCGTTCGGGGTGACGCCGCTGGTGTTGTGGCAGGTGGCCACCGACCATTACACCAACATCAAGATCGAGACGGCCGGTAACCAGATCCGCGACGCCAAGGGCATGAAGCTGCAGCTCAACATCCAGGACGTCAACATCGAGAACAAGCCCGATTCCAAGGGCACGATCGGCGCGCTGGACGCCACGATCACCTGGACCGCCCAGGGCATCAAGGAGTCGGTGCAGAACGCGATCCCGATTCTGGGTGAATTCGTCACCAGCAGCGTGGTCACCCACCCCAAGGACAACACCGTCGAACTCAAGGGCATGCTCAACGACATCGTCGCCAAGCCGGTGGTGACCGCCAATGGCGGCATCGAGCTGCAGATCGTCAGTTTCAACACGCTGGGCTTCTCGCTGCCCAAGGAGTCCGTGCAGTCGACGCTGAACGACTACACCTCGAGTTTGACCAAGAATTACCCGCTCGGTGTCAAGGCGGAGAGCATCGAAGTCACCGACACCGGCGTGGTGGCCAAGTTCGCCGCCCGCAACGCCACCATCCCGACCGGCAACACCGACCCCTGCCTGGCCGATCTGTAAGTTAACCCAGGCCGTCCAGTACGGCCCGGGTACCGGACAGACCCAACCGGGTCGCTCCGGCGTCCACCATGGCGAGCGCGTCGGCGGCGGTACGGATGCCGCCGCTGGCCTTGACGCCCAACCGACCGCCCACCGTCGCGGCCATCACCTCGACGGCGTGCACCGATGCGCCGCCGGAGGGATGAAACCCGGTTGAGGTCTTGACGAAGTCGGCGCCGGCTTCCTCGGACACCCGGCAGACCGCAGCCAGGGTGTCGTCGCCGGCGAAGGCAAGCAGCGCCGCGGACTCGACGATCACTTTCAGCACGGCGCCGGTTGCGGCGGCGCGTACCGCGGCGACGTCGGCGCGTACCGCGTCGAATCGGCCGGCCAGTGCCGCCCCGACGTCGATGACCATGTCGATCTCGACGGCACCGGCAGCCACCGCCGCGGCCGCCTCCTGAGCCTTGATCGTGGACAGATGCTTACCGGACGGAAAGCCGGCTACCGCGGCAACCCGGACACCCCGCCCGACGGCGACCGGCACCATCGACGGGGAGACGCACACGGCGTAGACGCCGAGGTCGGCGCCTTCGGCAACCAGAGCGGCTACGTCGGCGTCGGTGGCCTCCGGTTTGAGCAGGGTGTGATCGACCAGTGCGGCGAGCTGGTCACGGGTCAGTGGGCCGCTCATCAGAAGGGCTCCTCCGCGGCACCCGGATTACAGCGGGACGCGACCATCTCGGCGTCGTCGACGACCGGGCGCCAGGGTTCGAGGTTCCAGCTGGTTTTGCCGGGCTGCGCGATCTCGGCGAACTGCCAGTGGCAGACGAACTGCGCGCGCATGCCCGGTGTGTCGGCGTCAGGTGATCGCGCCAGCACCTCGGACCAGGCCTCGTCAGCGGCGTCCGGATAGGCGCCGGTGGTTCCCCACATCCGGGCCGTAGCGCGTCCCGCGGGCGTCGGATAGACCCGCAGGCTGGAATGCCCGCCCCAGTCGGCCCATTGGGTGTGATCCACGAAAGGTGGCGCATACGACGCGCCCGCCGGGCCCCCCGTGCCGGGTTCGGCCTGTGCGGGCGCAGCGCCCAGCAGCGAAATGAGCGCCGCCGCCGGCGCCACCAGCACGACCTTCATCCGCTAGCGCGACTTGCCCTGCACTTCGAGAAGCTTGGGACGCACGTCGACCAGGTACACGCCCGTCGCGACCGCGGCCGCCGCGATGGCCATCACACCGAAAATGCCGTACAGGATGGTGATCAGCGCGATCGCGCTTCCGAGGATCACCAGCCACAAGGGCTTGGTCTGCTTGTCGGCGGCGGTATATGCGTCTGAGCGCTGCAACGCGGCGTGTACAAACGCGTACACCGTCACCACGGCGACGGCGACCCACAGAACGAACATCACGGTACCTACGGCTTGCACGCTCATAAGACTATGCGGGCCGCCGCAAAAACGTCGACTCCAAGTCGCCGACCTGCGGCGACTTGGAGTCGAGTGGTGTTTCTCTGGTCCAAGCCGCCCGATCCTGCGGCGACTTGGAGTCGAGTGGTGTTTCTCTGGTCCAAGCCGCCCGATCCTGCGGCGACTTGGAGTCGAGTGGTGTTTCTCTAGGCCGGTTACCCGGACTTACTTCTGGGTGACCTTCTTGGCCGGAGCCTTCTTGGCCGGAGCCTTCTTGGCCGGAGCAGCCTTCTTGGCCGGAGCAGCCTTCTTGGCCGGGGCGGCCTTCTTGGCCGGAGCCTCCGCCTTCTTCGGCAGCTCGATGCCGACCAGCTTGGCGGCACGCTCACCGACGGCGCGGGTCTGCGTCGCAACGGTGCCCAGCGCCTCCTGAGTCAGCTCCACGGCCTGGTCGACGTAGCCCTCGGCACGAGCCGAAGCGTCCTCGAAGGCCGACTGGCTGCGCAGCCGCTCGAGAGCAGCCTCGCCGCGCTCGACCAGCTCGTTGTACCGGCTGGTGGCAGCCTCGACGTAACCTTCCGCAGCCTTGCGCAGCTCGTCAGCGGTGAAACGCTCGCGCAGCTCGGTCAGCTGCTCGGGCAGGTCCTCCTGCAGCTTGGTCAGGCGAGCACGGCTCTCCTCAACGCGGCTGCGGGTGTCGGTACGGGTCTCCTCGGCGCGCTCACGCAGCGTGGTGCGGGTCTCCTCGGCGCGGTCGCGCAGAGTCGCGATCAGGTCGTTGACGGTGGCCAGGGCCAGGTCGGCGGCACCGAGCGCGGCCAGCAGCGGCGCTTTCAGGTCCTCAATGTTCGTGTTCTCAGCCATGATGTTTCCTTTCTTTGATTTCGATATCGGGGTTAGTGCTAAATGGTTGAAAATTGGGGCAAGTTCGGCTCCTCTGGGCAGGAAATGTCAAGACCCGCGGATTGACACTGGTGCGCGACTTGCCGGAAACCTCCTGGTGGTCGGGTCGGTCGGGACCGATGACTTCCGTGTCATCCAGATCACTGTCAGTCGTCGTCGGATTCGCTCGGACACTCCTCACGATTCGCCTCGTTCTGCTGCGTGAAGGACGCGTAGATATCCAGCAGAACCTGCTTCTGACGCTCGGTGATAGCTGTGTCGGTGACGATGGCGTCCCGCACCTGACTCGTCTCGCTGGGCTCGAGAATCCCGGCCCGTACATAGAGAACCTCAGCCGAAACCCGCAGCGCTTTGGCGATCTGGGCCAGAACGTCGGCCGACGGCTTGCGCAGCCCACGCTCGACCTGGCTCAGATAAGGGTTGCTGACACCCGACCTTTCGGCAAGCTGCCGCATCGAGACCTGAGCGGTCTCACGCTGCGACCGGATGAAGCTGCCGATGTCGGAGGCCACGTCAGAGGCTTTTGTGGACACCTTGGTGCCCAGCTTCTCCTCCGGCGTCATCGGTTACTCCTGCGTCAGATTTTGTTTGCTTACGCCCACCAGGGTACGGAGGAGTGCTTGCTATTGCAAGCAGTCTGTTAGCACTTTTCAGAAGAGCAGCTGCGCGATGGCATAGATGGCCAGACCGGCGAGCGCGCCCACCACAGTCCCGTTGATCCGGATAAATTGCAGGTCACGGCCCACATGCAGTTCGATTCGGCGGCTTGCTTCCTGCGCGTCCCAGCGCTCGATCGTCTCGGTGATGATCGCTGTGATCTCCACCCCATATTGCGAAACGAGGTGCTGAGCGGCCCGAACCATCCACCCGTCGACCTTGTCGCGGAGCCCCGCGTCATCCCGCAACGAGGCCCCGATGCGGATCACCGTGTCGGCGATCCGGGTGCGCAACGTGCTGGACGGGTCGTCGACGCCCTCGAGCACCAATCGCTTGAGGGTGGTCCATGCCGTCTCGGCGGCTCGCGCCACCTCGTCGCGGGCCATCAATTGCTCTTTGACGGCGTCGGCGCGCGCGATCGTGTCGCTGTCGTTCTGCAGGTCGTCGGCGAATTCGAACAGGAAGCGCGTAGCTGATCGACGCAGTTCGTGGTCGGGGTTACGCCGCACCTTGTCGGTGAAGTCCATCAGCTCGCGATGGATCCGATCGCCCACCAGGTGGTCGACAAAGCGCGGTGACCAGGTCGGCGAGTCACGCTCGACGACCCGCTGAATCACCACCCCGGCATTCAGAGACCACTGGAACGCACGGTCGGCCAGCAACTGGATCAGGGCTTCCTGACGATTCTCGACCAGCAGCGTCTGCAATACCCGGCCCACCGGCGGACCCCACTGTGGCTCGGCGATGCGGCGCACGATCATCCGGTCGATCACCTGCTGGACGTCTTCGTCCCGCAGCAGCTCGACCAGCACGCGCAGCACGGTCGACACCTCGCCGGCCACCCGTTGCGCATGCGCAGGCTCGCAGAGCCATTTGCCCAGCCGACTGGGCACCTGGGCGTCGCGCAGCTTGGTCTCGACCACCTCCGCCGAGAGGAAGTTCTCCCGCACGAAGGTGCCCAGGCCCTCGCCGAGCTGGTCCTTCTTGCGCTTGATGATGGCGGTGTGCGGGATCGGAATCCCCAGCGGATGCTTGAACAGCGCGGTCACCGCGAACCAGTCCGCCAGGGCGCCCACCATGCCCGCCTCCGCCGCAGCGCCGACGTAACCGACCCACACCGGCGCGGTGCCGTGCGCATTGGCCCACCGGCACACCAGGAACACCACGGTGGCGCCGATCAGAAAACTCAGCGCCACCGCCTTCATCCGGCGCAGCGCCGCGCGCCGCTGCGCGTCCGCCTCGGAATCGGCGCCGGCGAATGACTCCGCAAAGGATGTCCGATTCCCCCGCCCGCCGCCCATTCCCGGCCCCGGCGGCGGAGCCGGGGGTGCCGCTGCCGGCAAGGCTCTGTGTGCCACCAGACCATCATCCGCTATCGAAACCACCGGTTAGTGTTACCCACACTGTTCGGAAGCCTCACGCAGTCCGGTCGCTCGGGCATCCGGGCGCCCGCAAGCCGTAGTATCGATGCGTCCAGGTAGTGAATGGGAATCGGCGACATTGGCACAACACATCCCGGCTCGGACTGATAAGACCGATGGCCGCAAGCGACGCTGGCACCAGCACAAGGTGGACCGCCGCAACGAGCTGGTCGACGGCACGATCGAGGCGATTCGCCGGCAGAGCCGCTTTTTGAGCATGGATGAGATCGCGGCGGAGATCGGGGTCTCGAAGACCGTGCTCTATCGCTACTTCGTCGACAAGAACGACCTCACGACCGCGGTGATGATGCGCTTTGCGCAAACCACCCTGATTCCCAACATGGCCGCGGCGCTGTCGTCGAGTCTGGACGGCTACGAACTGACCCGTGAAGTGATCCGGGTGTACGTCGAAACCATGGCCGCCGAGCCGGAGCCGTACGGCTTCGTGATGGCCAACAGTTCGGGCAGCAAAAGCAAGGTGATCGCCGATTCGGAACGGATCATCGCCCGCATGATCGCGGTGATGCTGCGCCGCCGCATGCGCGAGGCCGGCATGGACGTGGGCGGCGTCGAACCGTGGGCATACCTGATCGTCGGCGGTGTGCAGTTGGCCACACATTCCTGGATGTCGGATCCGCGGATGAGCAGCGACGAGTTGATCGACTATCTGACGATGCTGAGCTGGAGCGCGCTGTGCGGAATCGTCGAGGCAGGCGGGTCGCTGGAGAAGTTCCGCGCACAACCGCACCCGTCCCCGAGCGTGCCCGCGTGGGAGCAGCTGAAACAGGGGTGACCGCACTCCTGTGCGGGCCTTAGCCGACCCAGGTGTGACGTAAGGAGTGCAAGCGCACCCCTCGGCAGCGGTTAGCATTCAGAGAATGCATCGGGGGCGCTGCAGATCCGACTGATCGATTTTTGTCCGGGAGCACCCCGACAAACAGAAAGGCTGACATCGCAATGGCAGTGCAGCTAACGCCCCATTTCGGCAACGTGCAGGCGCACTACGACCTGTCCGATGAGTTCTTCCGCCTCTTCCTGGACCCCACCCAGACGTACAGCTGCGCGTACTTCGAGCGCGAAGACATGACGCTGGAAGAGGCTCAGCTCGCCAAGATCGACCTAGCGTTGGGCAAGCTCAACCTGGAACCCGGGATGACGCTGCTGGACATCGGCTGTGGCTGGGGTGCCACGATGCGACGTGCTATCGAGAAGTACGACGTGAACGTGATCGGGCTGACGCTCTCGGAGAACCAGGCCGCCCACGTCCAAAAGAAGTTCGACGAGATGGACACGCCCCGCACCCGGCAGGTACTGCTCGAGGGGTGGGAAAAGTTCCACGAGCCCGTCGACCGCATTGTCTCGATCGGCGCATTCGAGCACTTCGGCCGTCAGCGTTACCCGCGCTTCTTCAAGATGGCCTACGAGGCGCTCCCGAGCGACGGCATCATGTTGCTGCACACGATCGTGCGGCCCACATTCAAGGAAGCCAGGGCCAAGGGCCTGCCACTGACGCATGAGATCGTGCATTTCAGCCAGTTCATCCTGGCCGAGATCTTCCCCGGCGGTTACCTGCCCACTGTTCCGGTGGTCGAGGAGCAGTCCGCAGCGGCGGGGTTCTCGATGAAGCGCATCCAGTCCCTGCAGCAGCACTACGCGCGGACGCTGGAGATCTGGGCAGCCGCCCTCGAGGCCAAGAAGGATCTGGCCATCGCGATCCAGTCGGAGAAGGTCTACGACCGCTACATGAAGTACTTGACCGGGTGCGCCAAGTTGTTCCACGAGGGTTACACCGACATCTGCCAGTTCACTCTGGCGAAGTAGCCCGCACGGGGTCTCCGCGGAGCAGGACTCGCGGCGACCCCGGCGCCGGCATCACTTGACCAGCGTGAACTGTCCCACGTTGCAGATGCCCCGACGGAAGAAGTCTTCACAGCCCGTCAGATAGTGCATGTATTTGTCGTAGATCTCTTCGGACTGCAACGCGATCGCTTCGTCCTTCTTGGCCGCCAAATTCTCGGCCCAGATGTGCAGGGTCCGCTCGTAGTGCTCGCCTAGCAAATGGACTCTCTCCACCGAAAATCCCACCAGCTTCGCCAACTTATGAATATCTTCCTGGGCCGGCAACTGTCCGCCCGGGAAAATTTCCTTTCCTATGAAACGCATAAAACGCAGATCAGTCATCGTCACCTTGACACCACGCTCATGCTGCTGCTTCTGCGTGTACGCCAAAATCGTGTGCAACAGCATCCGCCCGTCGGCGGGGAGAATGCTGTGAGCACGCTCGAAGAACGTCGCGTAGCGCTCTGCCTTGAAGGCCTCGAAGGCGCCAATGGTTACGATGCGGTCGACGTTGTCGTCGAACTCTTCCCACCCTTGCAGGCGGACCTCGATGGTCCGATTGGTGGGGATCTTGGCCAGCCGCTTCTTGCTGTACTCAAACTGGTTGCGGCTCAACGTAATACCGATGACGTTGACATCAAACTTCTCGACCGCGCGTTGCAGCGCACCGCCCCAGCCACAGCCGATATCGAGCACTGTCATGCCGGGTTCGAGGTTCAGCTTCCCCAACGCGAGGTCGAACTTGGCGTTGGACGCCTCCTCGAGGGTCATATCTTCCCGCTCGAAGTAAGCGCAGGTGTACGCCATTGTTGGATCTAGAAATAACGCGAAAAACTCATCGGAAACGTCGTAGATAGATTGTGATTCTTCATAAAACGGCTGCAAATCGCCCATGCTCCGCTAATACCCTCTCGTCTGTAGCCGAGAGGATACCTCATTCACAGTACGACTGCCGTACTTTCGTGCAACGGATATTGCCCGCCGCGCATTCTCAGTATGTGTAGAAGCCTCTACCAGACTTTTTGCCCAGCAGGCCCGCCTCGACCATCCGCTGCAACAGTGGCGGCGGTCCGTACAGCGGCTCTTTGAACTCGTCGTACATCTTGTCCGCGATCAGCTTCAGCGTGTCCAGTCCCACCAGGTCGGACAGCTTCAGCGGCCCCATCGGGTGCGACAACCCGGCCACCACCGCCTTGTCGACGTCTTCAACCGTCGCAAAGCCGGCCTCGACCATCCGGATCGCCGAGAGCAGATAGGGCACCAGCAGGGCGTTCACCACGAAACCGGATCGGTCCGAGCAACGCACAACCTGCTTGCCCAGTACTGCACTGGCAAACTCCTCGGTGCGCGCGGCAGCATCTTTGTCGGTGACTAGCGTGCTGACCAACTCGACCAACGGCAGCACGGGCACGGGATTGAAGAAGTGCAATCCCAATACGCGCTGGGGATTTTTGGTGGCGGCAGCAATCTTCATGATCGGGATGCTGGAGGTGTTCGACGCCAGCACGGCCTGCGGGTCGGTGACCACGCGGTCCAACTCGGCAAACACCTTAGCTTTCACCGTCTCGTCTTCGACGATGGCCTCGATCACCAACTGGCGGTCGGCCAGGTCGGCGAGATCGGTGGTGAAGGTCAACAGGCTCAGGGCGCGGTCGCGCTCCCGCTCGGTGACCTTGCCGGCGCTGACGCCGCGCTCCAGCGACTTCTGAATGCGATTGCGGCCCGCGGTGATCAACGCATCGGTGGTCTCGAAGACCGTCACGGCGACACCCGCCCGCACCGATACCTCGGCAATACCGGACCCCATCTGCCCGGCCCCGATCACGCCTACTCGCTGGATTGCTGCATCGCTCACTGTCGTCTCTCCCGAGTCTGTGTTTGCACCGCAATAGGCCCCGCCCAGGTTGCCTGGGCGGGGCCTACGCTACTTCATCTCCGCGGACCGCGAGCGTGACGTCATGGCGAGGATTCGGCCGAAACTCGCAGTCAGTTCACGCCCGGCGCGGCCAAGTGACTGAACCTCTCGGCTCAGTGAAACTGGCCCTCTTCGGTCGAGCCGGCCAGAGCCGTCGTCGACGAAGTCGGGTCGACGGTCGTGGCGATCCGGTCGAAGTAACCGGCGCCCACCTCGCGCTGGTGCTTGGTGGCGGTGTAGCCGCGCTCCTCGGCAGCGAACTCGCGCTCCTGCAGCTCGACGTACGCGCTCATCTGCTTGCGGGCGTAGCCGTGGGCCAGATCGAACATCGAGTAGTTCAGGGCGTGGAAGCCGGCCAGCGTGATGAACTGGAACTTGAAGCCCATCGCACCGAGCTCCTTCTGGAACTTGGCGATCGTGTCGTCGTCGAGGTGCTTCTTCCAGTTGAACGACGGCGAGCAGTTGTAGGCCAGCAGCTGGTCGGGGAACTCGCTCTTGACGCCCTCGGCGAACTTCTTGGCCAGCTCCAGGTCCGGGGTACCGGTCTCCATCCAGATCAGGTCGGAGAAGGGTGCGTAGGCCTTGGCGCGGGCGATGCAGGGCTCCAGACCGTTCTTGATGCGGTAGAAGCCTTCGTTGGTGCGCTCGCCGGTGATGAACGGGCGGTCCCGCTCGTCGACGTCGGAGGTGATCAGCGTGGCGGCCTCGGCGTCGGTGCGCGCGATGACGACCGTGGGAACGCCAGCGACGTCAGCCGCCAGACGGGCCGAGGTCAGGGTGCGGATGTGCTGCTGGGTGGGGATCAGCACCTTGCCGCCCAGGTGGCCACACTTCTTCTCCGAGGCCAGCTGGTCTTCCCAGTGCGAACCCGCGACACCGGCGGCGATCATCGCTTTCTGCAGCTCGTAGACGTTCAGCGCGCCACCGAAGCCGGCCTCACCGTCGGCGACGATCGGAGCCAGCCAGTTGTCCACCGAACGGTCGCCCTCGACCTTGGCGATCTCGTCGGCGCGAAGCAGTGCGTTGTTGATGCGACGCACGACCTGCGGCACCGAGTTGGCGGGGTAGAGGCTCTGGTCGGGGTAGGTGTGGCCGGAGAGGTTGGCGTCACCGGCGACCTGCCAACCCGACAGGTAGATCGCCTTCAGGCCGGCGCGGACCTGCTGGACGGCCATGTTGCCGGTCAGCGCGCCCAGCGCGTTGACGAAGTCCATCTCGTGCAGCTGCTCCCAGAGCACCTCGGCGCCGCGGCGGGCGAGGGTGTGCTCCTCGACGACGTGACCCTGCAGCGCCACGACGTCCTGCGGGGTGTAGGTGCGCTTGACGCCCTTCCAGCGGGGGTTGTGGTCCCAGTCGTGCTGGATCTGCTCAGCGCTCTTCGGGGTGCCGACTTCGGACATGGGGCTGCTCCTTACGGTCATTCTTTGACTGAAATTTGCTTGCGATGGGTCTTGCGATGAAGCAAGCCACCGCGGTGCGGATCGAAGCTAGAGGTTTAACTTCGCCTCGACTTCACTGATGTGCTAACTCGACCATGGCACAGTGCATTCCCGCTGGTCCACCCATTTCACTTGCGAATTTTGGCTATGACCTGTGGTCATTTTGCGAAGGTTGCGAAGCTGGCGAACTACTGAACCGGTTCAGAAGCTACCGGCCGGTAACAGAAACCTGCAGGTCATCGGCAATTTACCGGGACGCTTGTCCGGTTAAAGAGTGAACAGCGCGGCGACGGCTTTCGTCTCGTCGCCGACCGCATATGTGAGCGTTGTAACAGTCCGGTCCGCGAGCTCGGAACCGAACTGGTCGGTCGAACCGGCGGGGTGCACGTGCGAGATGATCTCCAGCTTGTCGCCCAGCGCGACGGGCGCCTCGTGCTCGATGGTCACGCGCAGGGGCAGGGTCATCAGCTCGGGGTGGGAGGCCAGGTAGTCCTCGACCACGCTCCAGTAGACCGAGTTGTTCATGTGGTCGAACAGGTCGATGTCGGTCACCCGCACGGGGAACTCGTGGATCTCGGTTGCGTCATCGCGGCCACCGGGCTTGAGGTAACCCTTCCAGCGCAGCCGCTCTACCGTGGTGGTCTTGTGCAGACCGGCGAGGAAGTCGTCGGCGATGCGCGCCGGCATCTCGGTTTCCTTGTTCACGTGGATCCAGAACGCCTCGGACTCGATCAGCCCGCCTTTGCGTCCGTCGATGCGGACCCGCATCTCGCACCACCGGTTGGAGGTGCCCGAACACCAGCGCCGGCAGCGCAGCATGTCCTGGAACTCGATGGGGCGGATCAGGTCCACCATCGTTCGCCGCACGATCCAGAGCGGGTGGGTCTCCTCGAAGCCCATCTCACGCAGCTGGTCCTGCCCGATGTCCTGGATGTGCCGGCATGCCGCGTCTAACCGCAACCGCCCGGTTCGGTCGATGTCACCGACGCGCAGCGGCCACTCGCGATCAAAGACATCGGGGCTACCGTCGGGCACCGGCATCAACTTTTTGTCCAGGCTCACGGCGCTGCTCCCCGTTTCCTCCTCGTGCGAAAACCAGGTTAACCCTGGGGACTTCGAAGCGAATCATGCCAACGACGCCTGCTAAAGACCAATCGCATCACCGATGGCCATACCGGTGTCGAGCCGCCTGCCAAGTCTGCAAAGCAAGTCTTCGCAACCACGACTACGCTGGTCAGAGTGTCTAAAACGTTCGTCGGCGCGCGCGTGCGCCAGCTTCGCAGCGAACGCGGATTCAGCCAGGCCGCGTTGGCTCAGATGCTCGACATCTCACCCAGTTATCTCAACCAGATCGAGCACGACGTCCGCCCCCTGACCGTGGCGGTGCTGCTGCGGATCACCGAGGTGTTCGGGGTGGATGCCACCTTCTTCGCCTCCCAGGACGACACCCGCCTGGTCGCCGAGCTGCGCGAGGTGACCATGGACCGCGACCTGGACATCGAGGTGGACCCGACCGAGATCGCCGAGATGGTCAACACCCACCCGAGCCTGGCTCGCGCGATGGTCAACCTGCACCGGCGCTACCGGATCACCACCGCCCAACTGGCTGCCGCCACCGAGGAGCGCTACTTCGACGGCAGCAGCGGGAGCGGGTCGATCACGATGCCCCACGAAGAGGTGCGCGACTACTTCTACGAACGCCAGAACTACCTGCATGAGCTGGACACCGCGGCCGAGGAACTCACCGTCAAGATGCGGATGCACCACGGGGATCTGGCGCGGGAACTGACCCGCCGGCTCACCGAGGTTCACGGAGTCCACATCACCAGGCGCATCGATCTCGGCGACACGGTGCTGCACCGCTACGACCCTGCGACCAAAACGCTGGAGATGAGCAATCACCTTGCCTCCGGGCAGCAGGTGTTCAAGATGGCGGCCGAGCTGGCCTACCTCGAATACGGCGACCTGATCGACACCATGGTCACCGACGGCAAGTTCACCAGCGACGAGTCGCGAACGCTGGCCCGGCTGGGGCTGGCGAACTACTTCGCCGCCGCCGCGGTGCTGCCCTACCGCCAATTCCACGACGTCGCCGAGAATTTCCGCTACGACGTCGAACGGCTGTCGGCCTTCTACCAGATCAGCTACGAGACCATCGCGCACCGGCTTTCCACGTTGCAACGCCCCTCGATGCGCGGCGTACCGCTGTCATTCGTCCGGGTCGACCGCGCCGGCAACATGTCAAAGCGTCAGTCCGCCACCGGGTTTCACTTCTCCTCCACCGGCGGCACCTGCCCGTTGTGGAACGTCTACGAGACCTTCGCCAACCCCGGCAAGATCCTGGTGCAGATCGCTCAGATGCCGGACGGGCGCAATTACATGTGGGTGGCCCGTACCGTCGAACGGCGCGCGGCCCGGTATGGTCAGCCCGGAAAAACCTTCGCGATCGGGCTCGGCTGCGAACTTCGTCATGCGCACCGACTCGTCTACTCAGAGGGGCTGAGCTTGTCTGGGGACCTGAAAATGATTGCTACGCCGATCGGCGCGGGTTGCCGGGTGTGCGAACGCGACAACTGTCCGCAGCGGGCGTTCCCGGCGCTGGGCCGTGCGCTCGATATCGACGAGCACCGCAGCACCGTCTCCCCCTACCTGGTCAAGCAAGCATGACCGGCAATCAGGTCGCCCGCATCCCACCCGGCCGGTTCCGCCAGCTGGGTCCGATCAACTGGGTGGTCGCGAAGCTCGCCGCGCGCAAGGTGGGCGCACCCGAGATGCATCTGTTCACCACGCTCGGTTCCCGCCAGGGCCTGTTCTGGACGTGGGCGATCTATTCCGGGCGCCTGATGCGGGGACGGTTGCCGACCATCGACACCGAGCTGGTCATTCTGCGGGTCGGCCATCTGCGGTCCTGCGAATACGAACTGCAGCATCATCGCGGGATGGCACGCAAGGCGGGGTTGGACGCCCAGACGCAGGCCACCATTTTCGCCTGGCCCGAGGCACCACCGGGAGACGGGCCCCGCAAGGTGCTCAGCGCCCGCCAGCAGGCGCTGTTGAACGCGACCGACGAGCTGATCAAGGACCGCACCATCTCCGAGGAGACCTGGCGGCAACTGGCGGCTCACCTCAACCGGGCCCGGCTGATCGAATTCTGCATGCTCGCCACGCAGTACGACGGGCTGGCCGCGACGATCACCGCACTGAGGATTCCGCTGGACAACCCGCGGTAGCGTCAGAGATACAGGTTGGCCAGCACGGCCAGGGTCAGCGCCACGGGAAGCACCGGAACACCGAAGGCGAACGCAGACCATCCGTATCGGCGACGCCAGCGCATCAGCAAGCCGCAGATCACCGCGCCGACCGCGATTGCACCCGACACCACCAGCACCGCCAGGCTCCATGTGCCGACCGTCGTGAGATCGTCGCCGATGGTGATCGCAGCCAGCCAGAGGACGTAGCCGACGAGCAATCCCCCGATCGCGCCGATCACGACGGCACTGTGCCGCGGCTCCTCGTTGCGGGACATGAACACCTGGCGATGGTATCTCCCGCCGCGGTGAGCGGCCGCCGCGGAAGGTCTGCGGTCAGCCGATCGGGGTGAGGGTGAACCTGTCGTGGTGGTCATCGAGGGTGCAGGGCGCCACCGATGAGGGGTGGGCGAAGTCCACTTCGCCGGTGAGCGTGGCCGGGTCCCACCATTGCGTGACGTTCACCGGATGACTGCGGCCGCCGAGTACGAGTTCACCGATGAAGTAGGAAGGGCATTCCAGGCCGTCCATGATGATCCGGTTGCTGACATAGCGGCCGTTCTCCAGCCGGGCGTCGAAGCTGCGGCCCGACCCGGTGGTCACATGGGCGACGCAGGCGGGGCTGCAGGTGGTGGTGATCGTCCACGTGCCCGAGTCTCCGTCCTCGTCGGCGTAGTGGTAGACACCGTTCATCGTCGGATTCTCGGCCGCGGCCTGTGGTGCCGCGCCCAGCCCCAACCCGAAGAGTAGAGCGATTGACGCGGGAAAAATGTTGAACCTCATGTGTTTCCGCCCTCAGGTTGTTGGAGCGGCGGAGCGGACGAGGCAGCCAGCGACGGCGAGTTTCCTCGCCGACGCACCCGCACCGCCCCACCTAACACGAAAGTTAGATTACGAAAAATTCTTCGTCAATGAGCCGGTGTCTATCGCTGGCTGTATTCATAGAAAGCCGTCAGCTGCCGAGTACCCTCGATGCGTTCATGCCCACACAACTTCGCGCAGGCCGCCCGGCCGCTGGGCGAAACAGGCCACGCAACGGTGCCATGTACCAGCGGCGGACAACTCCGAGCGCTGAAGAGCTGTGGAATTTCCGCTACAGACGTTGCGTGTGCCGACGCTGCCGCCCGGCAGGTCGACGCAGCATTCGATTGTCCGTTCGGCGCAGCGGGCAACCGTCCATGCAACCGCCGGCGCCGCCGCTGAAATCGCTACCTGCACGTCAACGGGTTCACAGTGAGGAACCGGATTCGTGGGAGTCCGAAACCGGCGGGCGAGGTCGCGGCCCGGGTGCGCGCCACTCGTATAAACCACACGCGCCATCGACGAGGCGCGCCGCGGAGCCCAGTGACGCCTGCGCGCGGGACGAGCGCCGGTGGCCGCGGCTCAATCCGCGGGAGACCGGGTTAGTGGACCTGATGGTCGACCATGGCCCGCTCGGCCCGAGCGCAGGCGCGCACCGGCGCGATCACTGTCGACTGGACAACCGAGCGAACGCCGCAGTTCCGGGCTGGGATCCTGCTCGTCGCGATCGACCGGCCGCGTTCTGCACCTCGGCGACTGCATATCGGACGTGCTACGCACCGCAACTGCGAAACTCAGGACCAAATCGCTCGATGCGATGCAACGGGATAAGCAGACGTCCGCTCACCCGCACCATTCTTTTTACTAAAGTCCATTGTTATTCTTATAGCATTCGAGGTCCAGCGGGTTTGAGCAAAATCGTTGATTATTGCAACCGGACAAGGTCGTGACAGATAGCAAGGCAACCATTATCGCAACAACGCCCCGTTTGCGGTAAGTCGGCATGGTTGACAGCCTCTTCATCTTTTGACTCCGTTCTTTCCGAGAGGTCCAGCAAGGACAACAGCGAGAGTCATGTTATCCCTCTACCAGTATGTTTGCCTCTAATTTGGCCATTATCGCGCGAAGACGAACGCGAACTGATCCACCTGAAACGCGACGGTAGTAAATCACAAAGAAGTAGCTCGGATGAGACGTTAACGCGCCAGCTGGCATGGCGCTATTCTCTGACGTTTGATATTTCGACGGCGTCGGTTTGGCCGTTGGCCGAAGGTTTGTTTGCTCGCTGGCGCGGATTTGCGCACTGGCCCGGATTATCGTTAAGTACGGTGAATTTCAGGGGTGCAGTTGTGCAGAATTCCCGTCCTGCAAGGAATGATCGGGAAGTGTCCCGGCTATCGGACACTGACCGCAAGAAGGTGTGTCGGTATGTCGACCGAGCCCGTGCCAGTGGGCTAGGCCGCGACGTGGAGACGGTCAACTCGCTGACGACTACTCGTGGCGCTGACCGAGATCCACACGCCTCACCAACGACCGAGAGCCGTCCGAAATCCTTAACTGATGGCCGATTCCTGGCTGGTCCGATCGTCAATGGGCCGACTGCAAAGGTCACGACCGACAGGAAGTCCCGCCACCCACGCGCCCGCATCGCGAGTTCTAGAAATTGATCATGTGCCCGATCAGTCCGTGGAAGCACTCCTGCAGCGCCTCGGACATGGTCGGATGCGTGTGCACATTGCGGGCCAGTTCGTTGGCGGTCAGGTCCCACTTCTGCGCCAGCGTGAGCTCCGGCAGCAGCTCGGAGACGTCGTGACCCACCAGGTGCCCACCGATGAGCTCCCCGTACTTGGCGTCGGCGATCAGCTTGACGAAGCCGCTCGGGTCGCCGACACCGTGCGCCTTGGCGTTGGCGGTGAACGGGAACTTGGCCACCACCACGTCGTAGCCTTCGTCGCGAGCCTGCTCCTCGGTGAGGCCGAAGCTGGCGACATTGGGCTGACAGAACGTGGCGCGCGGCAACATCCGGTAGTCCCCCAGCGCCAAAGTCTCTGCGCCGGCGATGGTTTCGGCCGCCACGACACCCATCGCCTCGGCGACGTGGGCCAGCATCAGCTTGCCGGTGACGTCGCCGATGGCGTAGATGTGCGGCACGGAAGTCTGCATGTAGTCGGTGATGCCGATCGCCTTGCGGTCGGTGAGCCCCACTCCGGCTTTGTCCAGCCCGTAGCCCTCGACATTGGGCGCAAATCCGATGGCCTGCAACACTTTCTCGGCTTTGAGGTCCTCGCTCTTGCCGTCCTTGCTCACCGACACGGTGACCTCGGAACCATTGTCAGTGATGGATTCCACCTTGGTGCCGGTGAGGATCTTGACGCCCAGTTTCTTGAACGCCTTCTCGATCTCCTTGGAGGAGTCGGCGTCCTCGTTGGGCAGCGCTCGGGGCAGGAACTCGACGATGGTGACGTCGACGCCGTAGTTCTTCATCACGTACCCGAATTCCATGCCGATGGCGCCGGCGCCGGCGATGATCACCGACTTCGGCAGCTCGCGGGTCATGATCAGCTTCTCGTAGGTCACCACGTTTTCCGACAGCGACGTGCCCGGAACCAGGCGAGTGCTGCTACCGGTGGCGATGATGGCGTTGTCGAACGTGACCTCTTCGGTCCCGCCGTCGTTCAGCTCGACCGAAATCGTGTTGGCATCGGTGAACTTGCCGTACCCGTGGATCTCGGTGATCTTGTTCTTCTTCATCAGGTAGTGCACACCGGCCACCCGGCCGTCGGCCACCTTGCGGCTGCGGTCGAACGCCACCCCGAAGTCGAAGGTCGCCTCTCCGCTGATGCCGAAGGCTTTGGCTTCCTTGGTGAAGATGTGGGCGAGCTCGGCGTTGCGCAGCAACGCCTTCGACGGGATGCAACCGACGTTGAGGCAGACGCCGCCCCAATACTTCGGTTCGATGATTGCGGTGTTCAACCCGAGCTGTGCGGCACGAATGGCTGCTACGTATCCGCCGGGACCTGCTCCGAGAACGACGACGTCATAGTGGGTCACGGCCCTAACCCTAATCGCCCAATTATTCGGGCACTACGCCCATCACACACGGCGTGGTCACCCGCTCGCAGTAGTACGACCCGTACAAGGGTGCCGCGGCAGCGACCGAGGCGAACGGCGCCGACATCACGGCGACGGCCAGAGCGGCGACCAGGGGCTTGGATTGCACCATCGCCAGAACCGGGCCGGCCACCGCGCAAGCCAGCACGTACACGAAGGTCGCGAACACCGGTGGCGTCTTGTCGATGGTGTGGTACCACCAGTAGAACAGGCTGAGCCCGAAGACCGCCGCGAAGAACCACACCCCGAACAGCACCAGGACCAGCTTCCACCATTTCAGGTAGAGGTAGCGGCCGGGAACGGCGATCGGCCCGGGCGCCTCGGCCAGCGCATCCGGCCCGGCGTCCGGCTGAGCCACCGCGGCCGGCGTAACCGGCTTCGGCTCCTCCTCGACGACGGGCGCCGGTCCCGCCTTCTTGACCGGCTCCTCGTCGAGGCCGGCCAGCGGCAGAAACGGTTGGGAGTCGGTGTCGAAATCCGGGACGAACGGCACGGACGGTTCACCGGCGTCGTACCTGGGAGCGACCGGCAGTTCGCCGGAGTCGAAATCGGGCACGAAAGGTTCGGTGCCCGGGCTGGACTCGCGGTCCTGCTCGGTCTTCTTCTCAGCCATGGGAGACCACCTGCATGGCGACGAGCATGCCCAGCCAGCCGGGTCCCAGCGCCAGGATGGCCGCGCCGAGCATGGTCACCCATCGACGCCCGGAGAACAGGATCACCAACAGTCCGACCAGGGCCGGGACGCCGACCACCAGCGCAATGGCGATGTCCGGCCGCACCCGGGCATGTATCAGCAGGCTCGACGCCACCGCCAGCAGCTGCCCCATCGCACTGCCCGCCAGCATGGCGCTGGCCAGCAGCCACGCGCGCGGAAGGGGGATCACGGTAGACGACCTTACTGAACTACCGAGGCGGCGCTGGGCACGTCCCCGGCGAGTTGTCGGTCACAAGATGGCCTCGTATCGACGGCCTTTCGCCACGCTCGTAGGCCGCGCCCGTGATCACCGGTTGCGCTTGCAGCTCCGCACTTTCGGTCTCGGTGAAGACCCGGCCGCGGCTGAGGAATCGCATCCCCTCCGGCGCTTCCAGGCTGAAGCCGCCGCCGCGGCCGGGCACCACATCGATGACCAGTTGGGTGTGCTTCCAGGTCTCGTACTGCGGCCCGGAGATCCATACGGGAACGCCTTCGGCGCCGACGTCGAGAACGCCCAGCAGGACGTCGCGGTCGCCCACCAGGAAGTCCCCGCGCGGGTAACACATCGGCGACGACCCGTCGCAGCAGCCACCGGACTGGTGGAACATCACCGGTCCGTGCCGGTCCTGCAAACGCTGCAGCAGTTCGGCGGCGGAGGCGGTGATGAGCGCCCCCGGGATCATCAGAAGAAGCCCTGCGCCTTCTCGGAGTAGGACACCAGCATGTTCTTGGTCTGCTGGTAGTGCTCGAGCGCCATCAGGTGACCCTCGCGCCCGAAGCCGGACTGCTTGTAACCGCCGAATGCCGAGTGCGGCGGGTACACGTGGTAGCAGTTCACCCAGACCCGCCCGGCCTTGATGTCGCGCCCGGCCCGGTAGGCGGTGTTGCCGTTGCGGCTCCACACACCCGCCCCCAGACCGTAGAGGGTGTCGTTGGCGATCCCGATCGCGTCGTCGTAGCTGTCGAACGGGGTTACCGCCACTACCGGTCCGAAGATCTCTTCCTGGAAGATCCGCATCTTGTTGTTGCCGCTGAAGATCGTCGGCTGCATGTAGAAGCCGCCGGACAGGTCGCCGCCCAGTTCGGCACGCTCGCCGCCGGTGATGATCTTGGCGCCTTCGCCTTTGCCGATCTCGATGTAGGACAGGATCTTCTCCAACTGGTCGTTGGACGCCTGGGATCCCAGCATGGTCTCGGAGTCCAGCGGGTCACCCTGCCGGACGGCCTTGGTCCGGATCGCGGCCAACTCCAAAAACTCGTCGTGGATATCGGACTGCACCAGGCTGCGCGACGGGCAGGTGCAGACTTCGCCCTGGTTGAGGGCGAACATGGTGAAGCCTTCCAGCGCCTTGTCCTGGAAGTCGTCGCCGGCGGCCATCACGTCGGAGAAGAAGATGTTCGGGCTTTTGCCGCCGAGTTCCAGGGTGACCGGGATCAGGTTCTGCGAGGCGTACTGCATGATGAGTCGCCCGGTGGTGGTCTCCCCGGTGAAGGCGACCTTGGCGATCCGGTTGCTCGAGGCCAGCGGTTTACCGGCCTCGGCACCGAAGCCGTTGACGACGTTGAGCACTCCCGGCGGCAGCAGGTCACCGATCAGCGACATCAGGTACAGGATCGAGGCCGGGGTCTGTTCGGCCGGCTTCAGCACGATCGCGTTGCCGGCCGCCAGCGCCGGTGCCAGTTTCCACGCGCCCATCAGGATCGGGAAGTTCCAGGGGATGATCTGCCCGACGACGCCGAGCGGTTCGTGGAAGTGGTAGGCGACGGTGTCGTCGTCGATCTGCGACAGGGCGCCCTCCTGGGCCCGGATGGCGGCCGCGAAGTACCGGAAATGGTCGGCGGCCAACGGAATGTCGGCGGCCAACGCCTCGCGGATGGGCTTGCCGTTGTCCCATACTTCGGCCACCGCGAGCGCGGCGGTGTTCGCCTCGATACGGTCGGCGATCTTGTTCAGAATCGCGGCCCGTTCGGCTGGCGATGTCTTGCCCCAGGCCGGTGCCGCACCGTGTGCGGCATCCAGCGCCTTCTCGATGTCGGTTTCGTCGGACCGCGGAATTTCGCAGAACGACTGGCCGGTCACCGGCGACGGGTTCTCGAAGTAGCGGCCCGCGGCGGGCGCGACCCACTCGCCGCTGATGAAGTTCCCGTACCGCGACTCATAGGACATCAGCGCCCCGGAAGTCCCCGGACGTGCAAAGACAGGCATCTGTTCGGCTCCTCGTTAGTTCATGTAATACAGCTCACACTACCGCTGGGCCAGAATGGCTTCCATGCCATCTGAGACTGCCGACGACCCCTACCTCTGGCTCGAAGACGTCACCGGAGAGGAGGCACTGGATTGGGTGCGCGCCCGCAACGAGCCGACCAAAAAGGAGTTCTGCGACGCCGAGTTCGAGACGATGCGCACCGAGGCGCTGGAGGTGCTCGACACCGACGCCCGGATCCCTTACGTGCGCCGGCGGGGGGACTATCTGTACGACTTCTGGCGCGATGCCAAGAACCCTCGCGGCCTGTGGCGGCGCACCACGCTGGAGAGCTACCGCACCGACTCGCCCGAGTGGGATGTGGTGATCGACGTCGACGAGTTGGGCCGTGCGGACAACCGGAACTGGGTGTGGGCCGGCGCCGAGGTGATCGAACCAGAGCTCACCCGAGCCCTGGTCAGCCTTTCGCCGGGCGGCTCGGATGCCGTCGTTGTGCGCGAATTCGACATGGTGACAAGGGAATTCGTTGCCGACGGGTTCGAGTTGCCGGAGGCCAAGTCACAGATCGGGTGGGACGACCCGGACACCGTCCTGGTGGGCACCGACTTCGGCCCGGGCTCGATGACCGAATCCGGTTATCCGCGAATCCTCAAGCGGTGGCGGCGCGGCACGCCACTGGCCGAGGCGGAGACGATTTTCGAGGGCGAGCCCACTGACGTCAGCGCCGGCGGCTCGAAAGACCGCACGCCGGGCTTCGAACGCACCTTCATCGGCCGCTCCCTGGACTTCTGGAATCGCCAGCGCTACGAGTTGCGCGGCACCGAACTCATCTCCATCGACGTGCCGACGGACGCCAGCAGCATGTCGGTGCACCGCGAGTGGTTGCTGGTCGAGCTGCGCACCGACTGGACCGTCAATGACACGACCTATCGCGCCGGTTCCCTCCTGGCTGCCAACTACGACGAATTCATCAGCGGCGCAAGAGATCTCACGGTGGTGTTCGAGCCCGATGAACACACCTGCCTCTACTACCACGCCTGGACGAGGGACCGGCTGCTGCTCGTCACGCTGGCCGACGTGGCCAGCCGGGTGGAGATCGTCATTCCGGGAACCTGGCAGCGCGAGCCGCTGTCGGGTTTGCCCGAGTCGACGAACACCGTGATCACGGCCGCCGACGACACCGGCGACGAGTTCTTCCTGGACTCCAGCGGATTCACCGCCCCGTCTCGGCTGTTGCGCGGCACCGGCACCGACGGCCTCGAGCCGATCAAGTCGGCGCCGTCCTTCTTCGACGCTGAAAACCTTTCAGTCGAACAGCATTTCGTCACGTCGCAGGACGGCACCTCGGTCCCGTACTTCGTGGTCCGCCCCGCAGACACCACGGGACCGACCCCCACCCTGCTCTACGGCTACGGCGGCTTCGAGACCTCGCTTACTCCCGGCTACAGCGGGGTGCTGGGCCGGCTGTGGCTGGCCCGCGGTGGTACCTACGTGCTGGCCAACATCCGCGGGGGCGGGGAGTATGGACCGGGCTGGCACACCCAGGCGATGCGCGAAGGGCGGCACAAGGTGGCCGAAGACTTCGTGGCTGTCGCCGACGATCTGGTCCGGCGCGGCATCACCACGGTCGGCCAACTCGGCGCCCAGGGCGGCAGCAACGGCGGCCTGCTGATGGGAATCATGTTGACCACGTACCCGGAGAAGTTCGGCGCGCTGGTCTGCAGCGTGCCCCTGCTGGACATGAAGCGCTACCACCTGCTGCTGGCCGGCGCCTCCTGGGTGGCCGAATACGGCGACCCGGACAACCCGGAAGATTGGGCGTTCATCTCCGAATACTCGCCGTACCAGAACATTTCGGCGGACCGGAAGTATCCGCCGATCCTGCTGACCACGTCCACCCGCGACGACCGGGTGCATCCCGGCCACGCCCGCAAGATGACCGCCGCCCTCGAGGCCACCGGCCACCGGGTCTGGTACTACGAGAACATCGAGGGTGGACACGGCGGCGCCGCCGACAACGAGCAACTCGCGTTCAAGTCGGCGCTGAGCTACTCATTCCTGTGGCGGATGCTGGCAACCGACACGTAGCTGTGACGGTTACAACGTCTAGCTGCAAGCAGCATCGGGCACCCTGGAACCCATGTCCGCGCAACTGCCGGGAATCTTCGACACGCTTGCCCCCAGCCTCGACAGGTACGGGTACGCGGCGATCGGGGTTCTGGTGGGGCTGGAAGGGATCGGAATACCGCTTCCAGGCCAGCTGATCCTCATCGCGGGCGGTATCTACGCGGCCAGCGGCCATCTGACCCTGGTCCCGGTACTGGTCGCAGGGCTGCTCGCGGCGATGGGCGGGGACAACGCCGGCTATGCCATCGGCCGCTACGGTGGCCGTGGGCTGGTGCTGCGGTTCGGTCCGTATGTGCTGCTCACGCCGGATCGGCTGGCCAAGGCGGAGCGCTTCTTCGCCAGGCGCGGCCATCTGGTGGTCTCCCTCGGGCGCTTCGTCGACGGACTCCGCCAGGCCAGCGGCATAGCCGCGGGACTGGCACGGATGAATTGGCGCCGCTACCTGGCCTACAACGCGCTGGGCTCTGCGGTGTGGGTGGCCGTCTGGGTGCTCGCCGGATATCTGGCCGGCAACCACATCGAGACGCTCTATGCCGCATTCCAGCGTTACGGCATCTACCTGCTGGCCACGTGCGCAGCCGTCGCGTTCGCCGTGGTGGCCGGGCTGGCGATGAGACGTCGCCAGCAGGCTTGACACCATAAATCCGCGCGGCTTCGCTTCTGTTCATGCCTTCTGTCATGCCGTCTCGGGAGCCCGAATTCGAAACGCTGCTGTACTCGAGCAAGGGTCCGGTGGCCACGATCACCCTCAATCGACCCGAGCAGCTGAACACGATCGTCCCGCCGATGCCCGACGAGATCGAGGCCGCCATCGGCCTGGCCGAACGTGACCACGACATCAAGGTCATCGTGCTGCGCGGCGCCGGACGGGCCTTCTCCGGCGGTTTTGACTTCGGCGGAGGCTTCCAACACTGGGGCGAGGGCATGATGACCGACGGCCAGTGGGATCCGGGAAAGGATTTCGCCATGGTCAGCGCGCGCGAGACCGCGCCGACGCAGAAGTTCATGGCCATCTGGCGGGCGTCGAAACCGGTGATCGCGCAGGTTCACGGCTGGTGCGTCGGTGGCGCCAGCGACTACGCCCTGTGCGCCGACATCGTGATCGCCAGCGAGGACGCCGTGATCGGCACCCCGTACAGCAGGATGTGGGGCGCCTACCTGACCGGCATGTGGCTGTACCGGCTGAGTTTGGCCAAGGTGAAATGGCATGCGCTGACCGGTCGGCCGCTGACCGGCGTACAGGCCGCCGAGGTGGAACTGATCAACGAGGCGGTCCCGTTCGACCGGCTGGAGGCCCGGGTCGCCGAGGTCGCGGCGGAGCTGGCGCAGATCCCGTTGTCGCAGCTGCGGGCACAGAAGCTGATCGTCAATCAGGCCTACGAGAATATGGGCCTGGCTTCCACCCAGTTGCTGGGCGGCATTCTCGACGGCCTGATGCGCAACACCCCCGACGCGCTGGACTTCATCCGCACCGCCGAGACGCAGGGTGTGCGGGCTGCGGTGGAGCGCCGGGACGGCCCGTTCGGCGACTACAGCCAGGCTCCCCCCGATCTGAGGCCGAACCCGTCACACGTGATAGTTCCTGATCGCGAAGGGTAGTAAGATCGACTAGGAAATCGATCAAGAAATCGCCGTCGGAAATTTTTGAAACCACGAAAGTGTTACGAAATCATGATGTCTCGGCTGAGTAACGGCCTGCGTGCAGGCGCTTTTCTCCTTGCTCTCGCGATCGCCGCGGTGGCCTTCCCGACGGCGGTCATTCCGGTAGCCAAGGCCGATTCCACGGAGGATTTTCCGATCCCTCGCCGGATGATCGCGACCACCTGCGACGCCGAACAGTATTTGGCCGCCGTGCGGGATACCAGCCCGGTGTACTACGAGCGGTACATGATCGACTTCAACAACCATGCGAACCTGCAGGAAGCGACGATCAACAAGGCGCACTGGTTCTTCTCACTGTCACCGGCGGAACGCAGGGACTACTCGGAGAACTTCTACAACGGCGACCCGCTGACGTTCGCCTGGGTCAATCACATGAAGATCTTCTTCAACAACAAGGGCGTGGTCGCCAAGGGCACCGACGCCTGCAACGGTTACCCGGCCGGCGACATGTCGGTCTGGAACTGGGCGTAAGCAACGTGCGCGCACGCAAGCTCGTCGCCGCAGCGATGATGACGGCGGTCGCTCCCCTCGCGATCGCGTTCAGCAGTAGTCCCGCGCACGCCGATACGGATCTCGGCAAACAATGCTCACCGGAGGGCGCGAAGGTCTGGGGCAAGCCCGGCCCCATCTACTGTGAGCGCCAGGCGGACGGCCAGTTGCAATGGGTCTCCATTCCGGTCTCCGCACTGTGCGTGGCGTTCTGCGTCAACCAGCCCTAGGGGCGCCTTAGACCGAACGGGCCGAGGCCCGTTCCGGACCCTTCCCACGGGATCCGCTAGCAGATTTTTTTGATTCTGTCCTGAGATTGAGAAGCGGAAATTTCATCCGTTCAGAGGCCGTTCCCGGGGCTCTTCCGACCCGATGACCTGCGGAGTAGCGCTAGGTGGCACCGAAAGTACGGTTTCGGCGGAGCGTTGCAACCACCCGTCCGTGCATAAATACATCGTCCGGGCCCTTGCCGCGGCGGGTCAAACGAACCCATAATGGACCTCCGGCCAGCCAGACATCGGCTCGATCTGCGAGTGATGGTTGTGACTGCGTTCCGGAAGCTGGAGGACATCGCATGAGCCAAACGACTGGCAATGGCATCCCTGGCACGCTCGCGGCCCTGGACTGGCAGACCATCACCTGTCAATTCGAAGCCGGCTGCACCAACCGGGCAACTCACATCGTCCACCGGCACGCGGTGGATGAATGCAATCACCCCCACGTCGACCCGTTCGGAAACATCGTCGAGATCGTCTGCATAGCGTGCCTGTGGCGCGCGGAGGCCGAGATCCTGGTGCAGGTGGGCCAGCTCAGACGCTCATCGGGTGCCTACTGCCTGACGTGCGGGGCCCCGGTCTCGGAGTTGAGCGACATCATGCGCGACGTCGTCGCGCTCTAGAAAACACACCCTCACCAGCGCCCTGCGCCAGCCGCGCTAACGCCGTGTCACCACTCCGGCCGCTGGTTGTTCGTCCACGTCGCTGCCGATGAGTTCACGCACCGCCGGACGAGGTCCATAGGGTCGTAGCATGGTGCTGGCCGGCCGTGGGCGCACGTGCTGCGGCCACCAGAACCACCGCCCGAGCAGGGTGGCCAGCGACGGCGTCATGAACGATCGCACGATCAATGTGTCGAACAACAGTCCCAGTGCGATCGTCGTACCCACTTGGGCCATGACTTTCAAAGGACTGAAGGCGAACGTGCCCATGGTGGCGGCGAACACCAGACCTGCGGCAGTCACCACCGAGCCCGAACCCGCCATCGCACGGATGGTCCCCGTCTTGAGACCGGCATGGATCTCCTCCTTGAACCGCGATATCAGCAGCAGGTTGTAGTCGGAGCCGACCGCCAGTAGCAGGATGATCGCCATCGCCAGCACCATCCAGTGCAACTTCATGCCCAGGATGTACTGCCAGAGGAGCACGGAGAGTCCGAACGAGGCGCCCAGCGACAACAGCACCGTGCCGACGATCACGACGGCCGCCACGACACTTCGGGTGATCACCAGCATGATGATGAAAATCAATGTGGCAGCAGATATTCCGGCGATCAGCAGGTCGATGTTCGAACCATCGTGCATGTCCTTGTACGTCGCCGCGGTGCCGCCGAGATAGACCTTGGCTCCCTCCCAGGGTGTTCCCTTGATCGCCTCGTGCACGGCCCGCTTGATCGGTTCGATGAGGTTGATGCCCTCCGGGGACGCCGGGTCGCCTTCATGCGAGATGATCAACCGGACCGCGTGCCCGTCCGGTGAGATGAACTGTTTGAGACCCCGCGCGAAATCCGGGCTCTGGAACGCTTCCGGCGGAAGGTAGAACGTGTCGTCGTTCTTCGCCCTGTCGAACGCGTCCCCCTCGGCGGTGGCGTTATCGGCCTGCGCCCTGGCCTGGTCGTTGAGACCTGTCGTCGTCGCATAGTTCGACATGATGGTGTCGAGATTGCGCTGCTGGCTTTCGATCTGCGGGGGTATCAACGCGACGAGCTTGGGCTGAATCGCGTCCAGCCTGTCCAGGTTCTGACTGAGGGCCAGGATGTTCTGCGCCACTTGGTCGATGCCGTCGAGCGCATTGAAGATGGACCGCAGCGCCCAGCAGATTGGGATGTCGAAACAGTGCTTCTCCCAATAGAAGTAGCTGCGGATCGGTCGGAAGAAGTCGTCGAAGGTGGCGATATCGTCGCGCAGCGCCTCGGTGATCTTCACCGTTTCCTTGGTGAGCTTGGTGGTTTCGTGCGTCGTGTTGCTGAGGTCCTGGGTGACCTGCATCTGCTCACGCAGCGTGGCCATCGTCTTGCGCAATTCGCCCGCTTGGTTCAGCAGGTTCTTGGCCTGCTCATCCTGGAAGTGCTCGGTCTGCTGCCGCCCGGCGGCCTGGGCGCCCATCTGAAAACCGAGGGTGCTGTGGTCGAGTGGCGTGCCCAATGGCCGGGTAATGGTCTGCACCCGGCCGATGCCGGGGATGTGAAAGACCGCCTTGGCGACCTTGTCCAGCACCAGGAAGTCGGCCGAGTTACGCAGGTCGTGATCGGTCTCGATCATCAACAACTCAGGATTGAGCCGAGCCTGGTTGAAGTGCCGGTCGGCGGCCGCGTAACCGATGTTGGCGGGGGTGTCCTCGGGCAGGAAGTGACGGGTGTCGTAGTCCGTCTTGTAGCCCGGCAGAGCGATCAGACCGACCAGGGCAACCGCGATCGTGACGGCGAAAACCGGTGCGGGCCAACGGACGATCGCGGTGCCGATGCGGCGCCAGCCCCGAGTCTGCAGCTTTCGCTTCGGATCGAGAAGTTTGAAGAACGACGCCACGGTGAGTACCGCAGGCCCCAGGGTCAAGGCCGCGAGCACGGCCACCAACATGCCGATGGCACACGGTGCGCCCAGTGACTCGAAATACGGCAATCGGCAGAAGCTCAGGCAGTACATCGCGCCGGCGATGGTCAGGCCCGACCCGAGCACGACGTGCGCGGTGCTGTGGAACATGGTGTAGAAGGCTTGTTCGCGAGTCTCCCCCAAGCCACGGGCCTCGTGGTAGCGGCCGACCACGAAAATCGCGTAGTCCGTACCGGCAGCGATCGCCATCAACACCAGCAGGTTGTTGGCGAACGTGGAGAGTCCGATGATCTCGTAGTTGGCCAGCAGGGCAACCACGCCGCGGGCTGCCAACAGTTCGACGAAGACCATGAACAACACGGCCAGGACGGTGATGAGCGAGCGGTAGACGAAGAGCAGCATCACGAAGATCACCAGGATCGTGACCAGGGTGACGATCGCGACGCCTTTCTCGCCGGCGTGGGACTGGTCGGCGAACAGCGGACCCGCGCCGGTGACGTACGCCTTGATGCCCTGCGGGGCCGGCACCGAGTTCACGATCTTGCGGACCGCGTCGGCGGACTCAGCGGACAGGCCGCCGCCCATGTTGCCGGCGAGGTAGACCTGGACGTAGGCGGCCTTCTGGTCGTGGCTCTGGGACCCCGCGGCGGTCAAGGGATCGCTCCAGAAGTCCTGCACGTGCTGAACGTGTTTCGTGTCTTCCTGGATTCGCCGGACGATCTCGTCGTAGTAGCGGTGCGCCTCGGCCCCCAGCGGTTTGTCGCCCTCCAGCACGATCATCGCCGAGCTGTCGGAATCGAACTCCTTGAACGTCTTACCGACCCGCATCATCGACTGGAACGACGCCGCATCGGTGGGGCTCTGCGACACCGAATGGGTCTTGGCGACGGCCTCCAGCTGCGGCGCAACGGTATTGGTCACCACGACTATGCCCAACCACACCAGCACAATGGGCAGTGCCAGCCGATGGATCATCCGCGGTAGGAACGGCGGGATCAGCGGCTGGTCGACGCGCGGCGGCGGAGCCTCGGTGGTCTCGCTCATGCGGACTTGTCCAGGCAGTAGACGAAGGCGTTGACGGTCTCGCTGGGGGGCGACTGATTCGGCGCCTTGACGATGTCACCCTTGCCGTCGTTGTTGTTGACGAGGAACCGGCAGGCGATCCAGCTGCCGTTGCCTTGCGCCATCAGGTTGGCCGGGATCCCGGGTTTCGTTGACTTCAATTCCGTCTTCCACGGTAGGGGCACATTCAGAGCCTGCTGCGGATGGGAGTTCTCATCGAGATACGTGATAGTCGCGGTGCTGCCGGGCGAACCCCAGACCTCGAGGGTGATGGTCTTGGGATTGAACTGGTCGATGACGTCACCGGAGGAGCCGCCACCGAACGAACCGCTGTGAACACCGAAGATCCCGTGCAACCGGTAGACCGCGAACCCCGACAGCGCGACGACGGCCAGCACGGTGAGGATGAGCCAGAACCGGCTGGCTACGCTCATCAGACCTTTGCGCTTGGCCCGTGGGCGAGCCGCCGTCTTGCCTTCGCCGCCAGCAGAATCCGGGGTCGTCAACGGTTCGGTCCTTGGCTCAGTCGTCGTCATGGGCGCGTCCTAACCAGTGACGAGAGCCGCCAACCAATTAGCCTGTATGTCAACTTAGCCTCTCTAACCTAATCCACAAACTGTAGGAAGTCTCGGCAGGCGGGCTTGTCATCGGGTTCATCGGGACCCCGGAAGCGAGCCGATGCAGGTTGCGGTGAGCACGCGGGTGAGGGCAGACCCGAAGTCCATGTTCCATTCGGCCGGCAGCACCTCGGGATCTTCCTTGTAGACGTCCGAGATCCGCTCCGGCGGATTTGAGATCTGCCAGAACGCCGCGGCCAGCGAGTAGGCCGCGATGAGGATGTCGAAAGCGCCCGACCGGCCGAGCTCCGGCAGCGCCTGCTCGATCGCGTCGGCGAGCGCGATCGCTGCGGCGGAAATGGTTCGCCGAATCTCGATGACCCGTTCGATCTCGACTTCGTGTTCGAGATGAAGGTGCAGGTTGGCCAGCAGGTCGCAGAAAAGCGGGTCAGCGGCGAGGCCGTCGGCCAGCGTTTCGGCCACCCGCTCGGCGGTCATCGGTCCGGACGCAGCCAGGCTCTCGCACACCCTGCCCGACCACCGCACCCAACCTTCGGCGGCCAGATGCAGCAGCACCTCCTTGTGGGAGGTGAAGTACCGGCGCACCGCCGAATAGTGGATGCCCGCGCGGCTGGCCACCGCCGTCAATGTCACTGACGCGACACCGGTTTCCGACGCTATCGAGCGCGCGGCTTCCACCAGCGCCGCGGCTCGCTGGCGCTTGTTCTCTTCGGTGCGGGCGCGCCGGAAACTGAGTTGCGCCACCGGCCGAGGATAACGCACACACTGTGATTTGCGGAGGAAAACCGGCATTTTACGCACGCGATATGCCTTAGAATCGGCCCCCTAACGGAAGGAGCCCGCCTCGGCCCCGACGCCTCCGTGTTTTACTTAGGTAAGGCTAATTGTGTTCGCGATGCGCTGTCCCAGCTGCGCAGTGCGACCGGTCGAATGAAGACGCAAGCGTCTCCTAGGGCGGGTATCGTCCGACCTGAGCGATGCCCAACGGTGAAAGGGACCTGAGATTTTCAAGGTGCTGTCGCGCGTGTGGATTCCACTCGTGATCGTGGCGGTGTTGGTGACCGCCGCCTTCATCGTGAACCGGGTCCATGGCTACTTCGGTTCGGAGAAGCGGGCGTCGTACGCGGACAGCAACCTGAAGAACCCAGAACCGTTCAACCCCAAGCGAATCACCTACGAGGTATTCGGCCCGAGCGGCACAATTGCCGACATCAGTTACTTCGACGTGAACGCCGACCCGCAGCGCGTGGACAACGCGCGGCTGCCCTGGTCGCTGCACATCAGCACGACCAAGGCGGCAATGGTGGGCAACCTGATGGCCCAAGGTGACAGCGACAGCATCGGCTGCCGAATCCTGATCGACGACGAGGTCAAGTCGGAGCGAATCTCCAACGAGGTCAACGCCTTTACCTTCTGCCTGGTCAAGTCCGCGTGAGTACTACCTTGGACTACCGAGCCGACGACCGCCCGGGCGGGCCTGCCGTCGAGACGCCTCTCCACCGCCCCTTCATCCCGCGGATGATCCACGCCTTCGCGGTGCCGATCATCCTGTTCTGGGTGCTGGTCGTCGTCGGGGTGAGCCTGCTTGTTCCGTCATTGGAAGTAGTCGGGCAGCAGCGCTCGGTGTCGCTGAGCCCCAAGGACGCCCCGTCGTTCGTCGCCCTCAAGCGGATCAGTCACGTCTTCAAGGAAGGCGAGACCGACAGCGTCGCGATGATCGTGCTGGAGAGCGAACAGCCCCTCGGCGACGCTGCGCACAAGTACTACGACGACCTGATCCGCAAGCTGCGTGCGGACAAGCACGTGCTGAGCATCCAGGATTTCTGGGGCGATCCCCTGACCGCGGCGGGTGCGCAGAGCAACGACGGCAAAGCCGTCACCGTCCAGCTGAACCTCGCCGGCAATCAGGGTGAGCCGCTGGCCAACGAATCCGTCGAGGCCGTGCGCAAGGTCGTGGACGCCAACCCGCCACCGCCCGGCCTCAAGGCCTATGTCACCGGGGCCTCGGCCCTGGCCGCAGACCTGCAGCACAGCGGCGACCGATCGATGGCCAAGATCACGATCACCACGGTTGTGGTCATCCTGTTCATGCTCATGTTCATCTATCGATCGCCCCTCACGGTGATCCTGTTGCTGGTCACCGTCGGTATCGAACTGAGCGCGGCCCGGGGCGCGGTCGCCATACTCGGGACCAACGCGCTCATCAGCCTGTCCACCTTCGCCGTCAGTCTGCTCACCTCGCTGGCGATCGCAGCCGGCACCGACTACGGCATCTTCATCATCGGCCGATATCAGGAAGCCCGGCAGGCCGGTGAGGACCGGGAAACCGCGTTCTACACGATGTATCACGGCACCGCCCACGTCATTCTGGGATCCGGTCTGACGATCGCAGGCGCGACGCTGTGTCTGGGCTTCGCCCGCATGCCCTACTTCCAGACGCTGGGTATCCCATGCGCGGTCGGCATGCTGATCGCGGTGCTGGTCGCCCTGACGCTGGGTCCGGCCGTGCTCGTCGTCGGCAGCCGGTTCGGCGTATTCGACCCCAAGCGGGTGCTCTCGGTCCGGGGCTGGCGCCGGGTCGGTACGGCCGTCGTGCGCTGGCCACTGCCGATTCTCGCCGTCACGTGCGTGATCGCGCTGATCGGCCTGATCACCCTGCCCGGCTACAAACCCAGCTACGACGACCGCGCCTACCTACCCAGCTTCATCCCGGCCAACCAGGGCTTCGTCGTCGCCGACCGACACTTCTCCCAGGCTCGGATGAAGCCGGAGATCCTGATGATCGAGTCCGATCACGACATGCGGAATCCGGCCGACTTCCTGGTTCTGGACAAGTTGGCCAAGGGCATTTTCCGGGTGCCCGGGATATCGCGTGTGCAGGCCATCACCAGGCCGGACGGCACCCCGATGGACCACACGTCGATACCGTTCCAGATGAGCATGCAGAACGCCGGTCAGATGCAGGCCGTCAAGTACCAGCGCGACCGGATGAACGACATGCTCAAGCAGGCCGATGAGATGAGCAAGACCATCGCCCTGATGCAGCGGATGTACGGCCTGATGACCCAGCTGACCGGGGTCACCCACAAGATGGTCGGCGACACCGAAGAGATGCAGCAGATCACCCGGGAGTTGCGCGACAAACTCGCCAACTTCGACGATTTCTTCCGGCCGATCCGGTCATATTTCTACTGGGAAAAGCACTGCTACGACATCCCGGCCTGCTGGTCGTTGCGGTCGGTCTTCGACGCCCTCGACGGCATCGACCAGATCGACGAGAAGCTGGACGTTCTGGTCGGCGACATCAAACAGCTCGACGTGCTGATGCCGCAGATGATCGCCACGTTCCCCCCGATGATCGACACCATGGTCAGCATGCGAACGATGATCCTGACCATGCACAGCACCATGTCGGGGATCTTCGACCAGATGGACGAGATGAGCGACAACGCGACGGCGATGGGCCATGCGTTCGACGCCGCGAAGAACGACGACTCGTTCTATCTGCCCCCGGAAGTGTTCAAGAACGCCGACTTCAAGCGCGCCATGAAGAACTTCCTGTCTGCCGACGGGCACGCGGCGCGGTTCATCATCCTGCATCGGGGTGACCCCGCCTCGGCGGAGGGCATCGCGAGCATCGACAAGATCCAGACGGCCGCAGAGGAATCGCTCAAGGGCACCCCCCTGGAAGACTCGAAGATCTACGTCGCCGGAATGGGTGCCGTCGTCAAGGACATCTCCGAAGGCGCCAAGTGGGACCTGGTGATCGCCGGGATCTCGTCGCTGTGCCTGATCTTCATCATCATGCTGATTCTGACCAGGGCCTTCGTGGCGGCCGCGGTGATCGTCGGCACCGTCGCGCTCTCGCTGGGCGCCTCCTTCGGTCTCTCGGTGCTGGTGTGGCAACACATCTTCGGCATACCGCTGCACTGGCTGGTGCTGGCGATGTCGGTGATCGTGCTGCTCGCCGTGGGGTCGGACTACAACCTGTTGCTGGTCTCGCGTTTCAAACAGGAGATTCATGCCGGCCTCAATACCGGGATCATTCGTTCGATGGGCGGCACCGGCAAAGTCGTGACCAATGCGGGGCTGGTCTTCGCGTTCACGATGGCATCCATGATCATCGGCGACGCCCGGATGATCGGGCAGGTGGGCACCACCATCGGCCTGGGTCTGCTGTTCGACACGCTGATCGTGCGGGCCTTCATGACGCCCTCGATCGCGGCGCTGCTGGGCCGCTGGTTCTGGTGGCCCATCCGGGTGCGGTCCCGCCCCGCCCGTAGCCCCAGACTCCCCCGCGAGGAGCCGGTCACCGAGAGGTCACCGGCGTTGACCGCCGAGCGCTAACCCGTCCGCGCGCCTCCATCCGAGCGCGGCGGGGCTCCGAATACTAGGTGTGCAGCCACCAGACGGACGATCGGTAGCGGTCATCGGCAGTGGGGTCGCCGGGTTGACGGCCTCCTACCTGCTGTCCGCCCGCGACCGCGTCACGCTGTACGAGGCCGACACCCGCCTCGGCGGCCACGCGCACACCCACTTCGTCGATGACGGCCACGGCCGGTTGACCGCGGTCGACTCCGGCTTCCTGGTGTACAACGAGCGGACCTATCCCACGTTGTGCCGGCTGTTCGGCGAACTCGGGATCGCCACGCAGGAGTCGGACATGTCGATGTCCGTGCGTGCCGACGACCTCGAATACGCCGCGGCCCTGGGCCTTCGGGGACTTTTCGCGTGTGCGCAGTCCCTGCGCCCCCGGTATCTGCTGATGCTGGCCGAGATTCTGCGCTTTCACCGGGCGGCGACCCGACTGCTGCGCGACGAGCCTGCCGGCGACGAACTGGAAACGCTCGACGGGTTCCTGCGACTGCACCGGTTCTCGGCTTATTTCGTCCACCACTTCATCACCCCGTTGGTGGCCGCGGTGTGGTCGTGCACCGGTGACGACGCATTGCGCTATCCCGCCCGCTACCTGTTCGCCTTCCTCGACCACCAGGGCATGCTGTCGGTTTTCGGATCGCCGGCCTGGCGCACCGTGACCGGCGGTTCGGCCACCTACGTGCAGGCCATCGCGGCCCGCCTGGACGAGGTCTCGACCGGCACCCCGGTACGTCTGCTGCAACGGCTGCCGGACGGCGTGCTGGTCCAGGCCGGTGACCGTCCGCCGCGGCGCTTCGACGCGGCCGTCGTCGCCGTCCATCCCGATCAGGCGCTGCTGTTGCTCGACGATCCGACACCGTGGGAGCGCGCCGTCCTGGGAGCGATCCCCTACTCGACCAACCGTGCCCTGCTGCACACCGACGAATCGGTGCTGCCGCGGCACCACCGCGCCTGCGCGTCCTGGAACTACCTGGTGACACCCGGTCACGAGCAGGTCGTCGTCAGCTACGACGTCAGCCGGTTGATGCGGCTCAACGGAACCCGCCGCTTTCTGGTCACTCTCGGCGGCCGGGATCGGCTGGACCCGTCGGCGGTGCTCGCCGAGATGACCTACAGCCACCCGTTGTACACCCCAGAATCCGTTGCAGCACAACGACTTCTACCAACTCTGGACGACGACCGGGTGGTATTCGCCGGCGCCTACCACGGGTGGGGGTTCCACGAGGACGGTGCCGCCTCCGGGGTGCGGGCCGCCCAGCGGCTGGGCGCGGACTCGCCCGCGGCGCCCGACCGGGAAGCGGTCCTGGCATGCTGACCCCCGCGATCTACCGCACCACGATCAGTCACAACCGGCAGGTTCCGGCGCAGCACTCGTTCCAGTACCGCAGCTACAGCTGGTATGTGGACATCGATCAGCTCCCCGCGCTGCCCTGGTGGCTGCGGCCTTTCGCACGATTCGACGCCGCCGACTATCTGGCGGGAACCGGCGCCGCCGCGGACACGTCGTTACGCCGGCGGCTGGAGGCCTTCTTCGCCGAGCATCAGACCGCCATGCCGGACGGCCGGATCACAGCGCTGCTGCAGGCACGCGTTCTCGGTTACGTCTTCAACCCGCTGAGCATCTTCTGGTGCCACGACCGTGATGGCCGGCTGTGCCACGTGGTCGCCGAAGTGCACAACACCTACGGCGAAGGCCATGCCTATCTGCTCCCGCCGGCCGATACGCCGGTGCTGGTCAGCGAGCAGTTCTACGTGTCGCCGCTCAACCCGGTCGACGGACACTATCTGGTGCTGGCCCCGTCGCCCGAGCACGAGGTCGACGTCATGGTGTCGCTGCTGCGGCAGCGTCGGCTGACCTTCACCGCCACCCTGCGCGGCGAGCGGCTCCCTGCGACCAGCGGGAAGCTAACGGCTCTTCAGGTCCTGTCTCCGCTGGCACCGCTGGCGGTGGCCGCACGCCTCCGCGCTCAGGGGATCAGACCGCGGTTACGACGAGTCCCGGCGGTCGCGCGATGACTGCCCAGAGTATCGAAAAGCCCTTCGCGGCAATCGATTCCAGTCGCGGGCCGGCGATTCCGGCCACTCGCACCACACACACCTGGATTCAGCAGTACATTTTCCCTGGCGGACTGTTGCCGTCTGTCGCGGCCATCGTCGAGATCCCCGAGCGCCACACGAGCTTGCGCTCCGTCGACGTGGTCTCGCTGCGGCGGCATTACGTCGAGACGCTGCGGCTGTGGCGCGAGCGCTTCGGACAGCGGCGTAACGAGTTGGCACGCTTGGGATTCGACGAGGTGTTCGAACGCATGTGGGAGCTGTATCTGGCGTACTCCGAAGCGGGATTCCTGGACGGCTACCAGTGGACGTTCGAGCGGAGGGGGCTGCGGTGAGCGAGAGCGACATCCTGGCGGTGACCGGTGCCTGCACCCTGGCGGTGGCCGTGGTTCATTCGGTCACCTTCGCCATCGGCCGCAAGGTCGGCCGATACAACGTCGTCGACGTGGCATGGGGCATCGGCTTCGTCGTGGTGGCGGCGGTGGCGGCGCTGGTCGGCCACGGGGATCCGACCCGGCGTTGGCTGCTGTTGGCGCTGGTGTCGATCTGGGGTCTACGGCTGAGCTGGCACATCCACCGCAAGACCGCCGGGCACGGCGAGGATCGCCGCTACGCCGACCTGCTGCGGGGCGCTTCGGTGGGCCAGGTGGTGCGCAAGGTCTTTCTGCTGCAGGGCTTTCTGACGCTGTTCATCTCCTTCCCGCTGCAGCTGTCGGCAGTCACCGGCCCCACGCCCACCCCGTTGCTGGCCGTCACCGCAGCGGGTGTGGCGGTCTGGCTCCTCGGATTCCTCTTCGAAGCCCTCGGGGACCGGCAACTGCGCGACTTCAAATCCGACCCGGCTCACCGCGGGCTCATCATGGACCGCGGTCTGTGGTCGTGGACGCGGCATCCCAACTATTTCGGCGATGCCTGCGTGTGGTGGGGATTGTGGCTGATCACGGTCACCGGATGGGTTCCGCTGGCCACCGCGGTCTCGCCATTGGTGATGACGTATTTCCTGGTGGACGTGAGTGGGGCCCGGCTGACCGAGAAATACATGAAGGGGCGTCCGGGGTTCGCCGAATACCAAAAGCGGACTGCTTATTTCGTTCCCCGGCCACCCAGAATGGTGCGTCAGTCATGACCGGCATAGCGGGCAGGGCCGTTGCTGGCGTTAGGCTACCGATCGATGACCGGACCGCTGCAGCCCAGCAGCGACCTGGACGCCTTGTTGCGCCGGGTCGCACGGGGGGACAACGCTGCCTTCGCTGCGTTCTACGACCAGACGAAGACCCGGGTGTATGGCCTGGTGAGCAGGGTGTTGCGGGACGCCGGGTACAGCGAAGAGACCACCCAGGAGATTTATCTCGAGGTGTGGCGGACGGCCTCGGACTTCGACTCCACCAAGGGGTCCGCGCTGGCCTGGCTGCTGACCATGACTCACCGGCGCGCGATCGACCGGGTGCGCAGCGAGCAGGCGGGCACTGTGCGCGAATCACGCTACGGCGTAGCCAATCTGGAGCCGGCCACCGATGTGGTCGCGGATACGGCGATCGCCGGCGACGAGCGCCGTCGGGTGGCGCAATGCCTGGAGGGACTGACCGATACGCAGCGGCAGTGCATCGAGCTGGCCTACTATGGCGGACTCACCTACGCCGAGGTGTCGCAGCGATTGGCCGCGAACCTGTCGACCGTCAAGTCGCGAATGCGCGATGCGCTGCGCGGCCTGCGCAACTGCCTGGATGTGCCATGACCGCGCCGACGACGCAGAGGGGGCACCTCCCGGGAAGACGAAGCGATGCTGAGGAGCGCCGCTTGTGAACGAGCCGACCGATTTCGACCTACTTGAACTGGCGACCCCGTACGCCCTGCACGCCATGTCCGACGCCGAGCGTGCCGACATCGACCGGCGGGTCGCCGCCGCGCCGACCCCGGTGGCCGCCGCCTTCCACGAGGAAGTGCGCGCCGTCCGCGAGACGATGGCGCTGCTGTCGGCGACCAGTACCGCCGAACCACCCGGCGAGCTGCGCTCGGCGGTGCTCGCCCTGACCGCGCCGCCGGCCACGCCGCTGGGCCGCTCCCGTTGGCGCACCGCGGTTTTCGCCGCTGCGGCGGCGGTGGCTGTGGGACTGGGCGCCTTCGGCCTCGGGGTGGTCGTGCGGCCGTCACCGACGCAGACGGTCGCCGAACAGGTGCTGACGGCTCCCGATGTTCGCACCGTCTCCGGCCCGCTGGGCGCCGGGACGGCCACCGTGGTGTTCTCGCGTGACCGCAACGCCGGTGTGCTGGTGATGAACAACGTGCCGCCACCCTCCCCCGGCACCGTCTATCAGATGTGGCTGCTGGGCGCCAACGGCCCCACGTCGGCGGGGACCATGGGAACGGCCGCCGTGTCCCCGTCGACCAGGGCAACGCTGGACAACCTGGGCAGTTCCACCGCGCTGGCGTTCACCGTCGAACCTGGTACCGGATCGACGCAACCGACGGGCGCCATCCTGGCTCAGCTACCGCTGCGCTGAGACTTCCTGCTGAACAAGCCGCCGAGCATCGCGGTGATCACGCCCAGAGCGACCAGACCCACACCGGTGAGCAGCGTGATGTTGAGCCAGAGGTGCATGCTGCTTTCCGCGTGCCCGACCATCACATCGGCCATCCGCCGGATGTCCCCGGTCGTCCGATTGAGCGCCTCGTTCAGTGAGCGCTTGCCGATGTCGATGCCCGCCCAGCCGGCCGCGCCCACCAACAGCGCCGAGATACCCAGAGCGGTCAGTCCCCGGCCACGGCTGCGCGCGGCAACCACCGTCAGGAAGGCGAACAGCGCCGTCAGCGCGGCCACACCGATACTGACCCACGGCCCCCACACCTCGGCGCGGTGGAATTGCCCCTGCCGCAGCGGCTGGTCCACCGGCACCGTCAGCGGGACCTTCAGCGTCGCGGGAACCTGCACGTTGTAGGTGGCCAGCTGCTGCTGAATCGCGGTGTCCTTGAGCATCGGCGCAACGTCGACCACCCACTGCTCGTTGCCTCCGGGCTGCGGCGCGCTGAACAACCAGCCGTGCGCGGCGCGATTCACCTGGGCGAACAACGGCGGAAAGGAGGAACCTGCGGTGAATGCGGCCGCCACATCGTGCACCGTTGTTCCGTCGACAGGGCGCCCGCCGCGTTCGTTGATCAGTGTCATGGCTCGGGTGGTCAGCTCAGAAGCCATCGCCGACTGCAGCGCCGGGTCGCGGGCCGCCTGTTCAGCCAGCACGGCGTAGCCGTCTTCGTCAACGATGGTCGCCTGTGTCCATGCCGCGGGAACCGCCACCGCCAACCCGGCCGTAGCGATCAACCAGCACAACGCCGTCACGAGGAACCGCACGGGTTGGAACCCTACTGGGCGATCCCCCGCAGATAGGCGGCTTGGCCGAGATGCTGCGCACAGTCGTCGATGATGCTGACCAGCCGTGCACTCGCGGTGACCGGCGGATCCCAATGGGTGTCGACGATTCGGGCGAGTTCATCGGCGGTGACCGTCGCGACGTATTCCACAGTGAGCAGGTGCACAGCGTGGTAGTAGCCCAGCAGCAGGTCGACCGGTGCGCGGACCTTGGCCACCTCGTCGGCGCCGTGGCCGTAGCCGGTGTCGTTGCGCGGCAGGTCCAGATTGAAGCGGTCTACCCACCCGTCGCGGGTCCAGACCTGCTCCACGCCGGCCACGTCGGCCAGCTGAAGATCCTGGACCCGCGCGCTGTGCCACAGCAGCCAGGCGATGCTGTTGGCCTCGGGGGTCGGCCGGTAGTCGGCGACCTCGTCGGTGAGTCCGTTGCACACATCTCCGGCATGCTCGATCAACCGGGTGAATGCATCGCGCAACAGTTCGCGGGCCGCGTCGTCGGTTCCTGCCATACGTCGACGCTACGCTTGCGCGCCGTGCCAGACCGCTTCGACGTTGTTGCCGTCCGGGTCTCGCACGAAGGCGCCGAAGTACCCGGGATGGTATTCCGGCCAGAGCCGCGGGGCATGCAACGACTCGGCGCCCAGGCTCACCGCCGCCTCGTGAAATGCGCGCACCGCCGCCTCGTCGGCGGCCTGGAATGCCAGGTGCACCTCCCGGTTCGGCCCCAGGGCCGAGCCGTCGGCGATCCAGAAATCCGGCTTGCCGTCACGCCCGTAGCCGATCGCCACGCCGAAATCCATTTGCCGTCAATAGCCGAGCACACCGAGCACAGTGTCGTAAAACCGCTGGGCGGCGGGGTAATCGGCACAGTTGATTCCCATGTGGTCAATCACATGCCGAATCCTGGCACGAGCCACCGACACGGTCGTAGATTAATTAGATGACCTACGACCTTCTGATCCGCAACGGCACCATCGTGGACGGACTGGGAGGTGAACCCTACGTCGGCGACATCGCGGTGCAGGACGGACTGATCGCGGCGGTCGGCGCCCTGAACGGCGCCGGCGCGACGAAGGAGATCGATGCGACCGGCCTGCTCGTCACGCCGGGCTTCGTCGACCTGCACACCCACTACGACGGCCAGGCCATCTGGTCGGACCGGTTGACGCCGTCCTCGGCGCACGGCGTGACCACGGTGGTGATGGGCAACTGCGGCGTCGGCTTCGCACCCTGCCGCCAGGAGGACCACGACGTACTCGTCGACGTGATGGCCGGCGTCGAGGACATTCCCGGGGTGGTCATGACCGACGGCCTGCCGTGGACCTGGGAGACCTTCCCGGAATACCTCGACGCGCTGGAGTCCGGCACGCGAGACATCGACGTCGCCGCCTACCTGCCACACTCTCCGCTGCGCGTCTACGTCATGGGCCAGCGCGGCGCCGACCGCGAGCCGGCGACCCCCGAAGACCTGGCCAAGATGCGCGCGCTGGCCACCGAGGCCATCGAAGTCGGGGCGCTGGGATTCGCCTCCTCCAGGCTCACCATCCACAAGACCGAGAGCGGAGCGCCGATTCCGAGTTACGACGCGGCCCGTGAGGAGATCGAGGAGATCGCGCGGGGCGTCGTCGACGGTGGCGGCGGCTTGCTGCAGTTCGTGCCGGACATCCCGGCCGGGGGGTACCAGCCGGTGCTGCAGACCGTGTTCGACGTCGCCGAGGACGTCGGGCTCCCGGTGACGTTCACGCTGGTGGTGGGCAACGCCGGGGATCCGACATGGCCGGACGCCATCACGATGATCGAGAAGGCGAACAGTGCCACCGATGAGATCCGGGTGACCGCGCAGTTGTTGCCGCGTCCGATCGGGCTGATCATCGGGCTGCAGCTGACGGCCAACCCCTTCGTGCTCTACCCGAGCTACCGCGAGATCGCGCACCTGCCGCTGGCCGAGCGGGTCGCCGAAATGCGCAAGCCCGAGGTGCGCGCCAAGATCCTGGCCGACAAGCCGGGCGCGGGTCATCCGATCCTCTACGTGGCCCAGATGTGGGACTGGATTTTCCCGCTGGACGACAACCCCAACTACGAGCCGGACCCGGCCGACAGCATCGGCGCGCGGGCCCGGGCCCGCGGTGTCAACCCGATGGAAGAGGCCTACGACCGGCTTCTGGACGACGACGGCCGGGCCATGTTGCTGGTCGCCACCAGCAACATGGAGGGCAACTCGCTGGACACCGTCGGCAAACTCCTGCACCGCGACGACGTGGTGCTGGGATTGGGTGACGGGGGTGCCCACTACGGCATGATCTGCGACGCCAGCTACTCCACTTACTTCCTCACCCACTGGGCGCGTGACCGTAGCTCGGGGCGATTCAGCGTGGCCGAGGCAATCCGTGAACTGACCTCGGTGCCGGCCCGCATCGCCGGCCTGGCCGACCGCGGTCGCATCGCCGTCGGCTTCAAGGCGGATCTCAACGTCATCGACCACGCCGGGCTGCGGCTGCACAAGCCGGTCATCACCTACGACCTGCCGGCGGGTGGACGCCGGCTGGATCAGACCGCCGAAGGCTACGTCGCCACCGTGGTCTCCGGAGAAGTGATCGCCGAGAACGGTGTGCCCACCTCCGCGCGCCCGGGCAAGCTGGTCCGCGGCCGCCGGCCCGCGCCGGTTGCCGTCTGACGGGCCGCTGCGAATTAACGGTAGCGGGTTACCCGATACGCCCACGGTAAAAGGCTGTGCCGGGTAAGTTTGGGTGGTGACAAGCCCGCATTTCGCGTGGTTGCCGCCAGAGATTAACTCGGCATTGATGTTTGCCGGTCCCGGCGCGGGACCGCTACTTTCTGCTGCCTCCGCATGGGGCGGTCTGGCCGAAGATCTCGCTTCAGCGGTGTCGTCATTCAGTTCCGTCACCCAGGAGCTGACCAGTGGATCATGGCAGGGCGCCTCGGCGGCCGCCATGATGGTCGTCGCCACCCAGTACATGAGCTGGCTCAGTGCAGCCGCGGTTCAGGCCGAGCAGGCGGCCGCGCAGGCCGCCGCGACGGCGGTCGCGTTCGAGACGGCGGTGGCCGCCACCGTGCAGCCCGCGGTGGTGGCGGCCAACCGCGGTCTGGTGCAGATGCTCGCCTCGACGAACTTCTTCGGCATGAACTGGCCGGCCATCATGGACACCGAATCCGCCTACGAGCAAATGTGGGCGCTGGACGTGGCTGCCATGGCGAACTACCACTTCGACGCGTCGGCGGCCGCCGCTCAACTGGCGCCCTGGCAGCAGGTCCTGCGCAACCTCGGCATCGACATCGGCAAGAACGGCACCATCAACTTCGGCTTCGGCAACACCGGCAGCGGCAACATCGGCAACAACAACGCCGGCAACTACAACTTCGGTATCGGCAACAGCGGCAGCGGCAACGTCGGCGCCGGCAACAGCGGTAGCGGCAACCTCGGCATCGGCAACACCGGAAACAACAACCTGGGTCTGGGGAACTTCGGCAGCAACAACCTGGGCATCGGCAACACCGGTAGCGACGTCCTGGGCATGGGCCTCACCGGCGACAAGCAGTTCGGCTTCGGCGGGTTCAACTCGGGCAGCGGCAACACCGGATTCGGCAACTCCGGCACCGGCAACACCGGCTTTTTCAACTCCGGCAACGGGAACCTGGGCCTGGGCAACTCGGGCTCCCTGAATACCGGCCTGGGCAACTCGGGCAGCGTCAACACCGGGTTCAGCGGGTCGATGGGCTACCTCGGCTCCGGACTGCAGAACGCCGGCCTGGGTGGCACCGGCCTGGAGGCGGGCCTGGCCAACTCGGCGCACTACGCCACCGGCGGCCTGGGCACGGCGGCGCTGAGTTCGGGGCTGCTCAGCTCGGCCCTGGCGAATACCGGCGGCCTGCACACCGGCCTGGCCGGAGCCTTGAACTCGGGCCTGAGCAGCACCCCGATGGTCGCCCCGGCATCCGCGCCGGCGGCAGCCGTCGACAGCGGCGCTCAGGGATCGGTCTCGGCCAACCCGACCAGCAGCCCGGCCGCCAACGCAGGCCTGCGGACCTCGGCCAGCACCCCGGTGACGGGCTTCGTCAACCCCAGCACCAGCGACCCGGGAGTGCGGACCACGCTCGGTCGCGAATCCGGCATCGGTGCCCCGAGCCTGCCCAACTCCGGCATTCCGAAGTCCAACTTCTACCCGGCGGCCGAGCGCGACACCGGCGACCAGAGCCGGGTTATCCAGTTCCCGATCCGCACCGAGTAGCCACGCGCCTATCCTCGATTCGTGGCTGCAAAGACCAAACCGGTCGACTTCCAGCGGTTGGCGGACACCCTGCCGGACTATCCGTTCGCCTATCTGATCACCGTGGACGACGACTACCGCGCGCATACCGTGACCGTTGAGCCGGTGCTGCGTGACCTGGCGGTGCTCGATGTCGGGCTGATCGGCGGGGGAACCCGGAACAACCTGGTACATCGCAGGGACGTCACGCTGGTATGGCCGCCGCCGGCACCGGGCGGCTATTCGCTGATCGTCGACGGCCACGCTGAGATTTCCGATGCCGGCGCCGACACGGTGCGCTGCGACGTGACCCCCACGCGCGCGCTGCTGCACCGCAATGCCGATTCTCCGTCGGCAGCCAAGGGCTGCCTGCACGACTGCGTCGTGTTCTCGCTGCCGGCCGACGCCGGGTCGTAGCCTACGAGGTCAGTCCCTTGCGGACGAACGGCTGGGCTTCGCCACGCTCGACGGCCTCGTCGTGTTTATCGGCCGCGCGGTCGAGCAGTTCCCGCAGTGCCGGCTCGTCCCGGACCAACTGGCGGTACTTCGGCTTCATGTCCATGATCTGATCGCGCTCGGCAAGCAACTTGTTGAAGATGCGTTCGCGTTCCTCGGGGTCGTGGGTGTACTCCGAGTCCAGATAGGCCGTCGCGTGCCGGCGGGCGTTCGCAATCGCCGTCATCGCCTTGCCCTTGTTGCTCAGCAGGGAGGCCACCACGGTGACGATCAGGACACCGACGATCACGGTCAGCGACGTCCAGGTGCTGATCTCGATGACTTTCACCGGCTCACCGCCGTTGATGAACGGGACGTTGTTCTCGTGCAAGGCGTGCAGGATCAGCTTGACGCCGATGAGGCCGAGAATCCCCGCCAGCCCGTAGGACAGGTAGATCAGCCGGTCCAGCAAGCCGTCGACCAGGAAATACAGCTGCCGCAGACCGAGCAGTGAGAACGCCGTCGCGGTGAACACGATGTAGACGTGCTGGGTGAGGCCGAAGATGGCCGGGATCGAGTCCAGCGCAAACAGAATGTCCGTGCCCCCGATAGCCACCATGACCAGCAGCATCGGCGTCATCGCCCGCTTGCCGTCGATGGTGGTGAACAGCTTGTCGCCGTCGTAGTGCTCGCTGGTGCGGATCACCTTCTTGGCCAGCCGGATGACGAAGTTGTCGGCTTTGCGATCGTCGTCGTCGTGGTCGTTCTTCAGCACACTGCCCGCGGTGAGCAACAGGATCAGGCCGAACAGGTAGAAGACCCACGCGAACGCATTGATCAGCGCCGCGCCGAGAAAGATGAACCCGGTACGGGCGATCAGGGCGAAGGCGATCCCGAACAACAGCACCTTCTGCTGGTCCTCACGCGGGACCCGGAAGCTGGCGATGATCACCAGGAATACGAACAGGTTGTCGACCGACAGCGCCTTCTCCGTGACGTACCCGGCGAAGTACTCCGGACCCGCCTCCCCGCTGCCGAACACGAGCAGGCCGACGCCGAACAGCACGGCGACGCCCACGTAACCCGACGACCACAACGCGGCTTCCCGCAGCGTCGGGACATGCGCCTTGCGGACGTGGAAGACGAAGTCGAAGGCCAGCAGGCCCACGATCGCCACGATGGTCAGGGCCCACACCCAGTCCGGAACGTCCATGACTACCCCCTATCACACGAAAAAGCCCGGCTCCCTTGGAGGAGCCGGGCTTCTCGTTGACCTCTTAGAAGTCCATACCGCCCATGCCACCGGTCGGGTCGCCCGCCGGAGCGGCCGCCTTCTCCGGCTTGTCGGCCACGACGGCCTCGGTGGTCAGGAACAGGCCCGCGATGGACGCCGCGTTCTGCAGCGCCGAACGGGTCACCTTGACCGGGTCGGCAACGCCGGCCTTGAGCAGGTCCTCGTACTCACCGGTGGCGGCGTTCAGGCCGGTGCCGGCGGGCGAGTTGCGAACCTTCTCGGCCACCACGCCGGGCTCCAGCCCGGAGTTGAAGGCGATCTGCTTCAGCGGAGCCTCGAGCGCCACGCGCACGATGTTGGCACCAGTCGCCTCGTCGCCCGAGAGGTTCAGCTCGGCCAGGGCCGGAGCCGACTGCAGCAGGGCCACGCCACCACCGGCGACGATGCCCTCCTCGACGGCCGCCTTGGCGTTGCGGACGGCGTCTTCGATGCGGTGCTTGCGCTCCTTGAGCTCCACCTCGGTGGCAGCGCCGGCCTTGATCACCGCAACACCGCCGGCCAGCTTGGCCAGGCGCTCCTGCAGCTTCTCGCGGTCGTAGTCGGAGTCGCTGTTCTCGATCTCGGCGCGGATCTGGGCCACCCGGCCGGCGATAGCGTCGGGGTCACCGGCGCCCTCGACGATGGTGGTCTCGTCCTTGGTGATGACGACCTTGCGAGCCTTGCCGAGCAGCGCGATGTCGGCGGTCTCGAGGGACAGACCGACCTCTTCGCTGATGACCTGACCACCGGTGAGGATGGCCATGTCCTGCAGCATCGCCTTGCGGCGGTCACCGAAGCCGGGAGCCTTGACGGCCACCGACTTGAAGGTGCCGCGGATCTTGTTGACGACCAGGGTCGACAGTGCCTCACCCTCGACGTCCTCGGCGATGATCAGCAGCGGCTTGCCACCCTGGATGACCTTCTCCAGCAGCGGCAGCAGGTCCTTGACGGTCGACACCTTGCTGGAGACCAGCAGGATGTAGGGGTCCTCCAGGACGGCTTCCTGACGCTCGGCGTCGGTGACGAAGTAGCCCGAGATGTACCCCTTGTCGAACCGCATGCCCTCGGTGAGCTCGAGCTGCAGGCCGAAGGTGTTGGACTCCTCGACGGTGATGACGCCCTCGTTGCCGACCTTGTCCATCGCCTCGGCGATCAGGTCACCGATCGACTGGTCGCCCGCGGAGATGCCCGCGGTGGCCGCGATCTGCTCCTTGGTCTCGACGTCCTTGGCCGAGGAGAGCAGGGTCTGGGTGACCTTCTCCACCGCCTTCTCGATGCCGCGCTTCAGACCCAGCGGGTTGGCACCGGCAGCGACGTTGCGCAGGCCTTCCTTGACCAGCGCCTGCGCCAGCACGGTGGCCGTCGTGGTGCCGTCACCGGCGACGTCGTCGGTCTTCTTGGCGACTTCCTTGACCAGCTCGGCGCCGATCTTCTCGTACGGGTCCTCCAGCTCGATCTCCTTGGCGATGGACACACCATCGTTGGTGATCGTGGGGGCGCCCCACTTCTTCTCGAGGACGACGTTGCGACCCTTGGGGCCCAGCGTCACCTTTACCGCGTCGGCGAGGGCGTTGAGGCCCCGCTCGAGGCCGCGACGGGCCTCTTCGTCGTACGCAATTGTCTTGGCCATTGCGAAGTGATTCCTCCGGATTGGGGATGATACGGGCTGACCAATGGTGGGCCACCCCGTTACTTACGCTGGCCGGGCGCAGTGCCCGCGACGGACGGTCACAGCGGTTTGTCGCTGGACCTCACCGTCCCGACCTAGCACTCGCCTATGTCGAGTGCCAACGTCATTATTAGCACTCGCCTATGCCGAGTGCAAGATCGCCCGGGGCGTGGACGGCCGCGTTCGCCGTGGGCTGAAGCGCCGGTTGTGAAGTACCCGACGCGTCACCGGCGTGGCGCGTCGTGAAATTCACGCTCGGCGGAGGGAATCCTGCCGCCCGCACGGGGCACACTGGAGCGATGTCCCTGGTAGTGCCGCCTTACCCCCCGCCGCGATACACCAAAGCGGAACCGGAGGTCAGCGCCTGGCTCAAGCGGGCAGACGAACCGCCGGACTATGAGAACTTCGGGGTCAAGTACCACTACCTGGCCAATCAGCAGGCCACCGACGGCTACTACGGCCTGTACCGCGTCGACATCGCTCCGGCCGGCGGCGGGCCGGGCCCGCATTTCCACCGTGCGATGTCCGAGGCCTTCTTCGTGCTGGCCGGCACCATGCGTCTCTACGACGGCCGAGACTGGGTCGACGCCCGCCAGGGCGACTTCCTTTACGTCCCGCCCGGCGGCATCCACGGGTTCCGCAACGAGGTGGACGAACCTGCATCGATGCTGATGCTCTTCGCGCCGGGTGCACCGCGCGAGGCCTATTTCGAAGGGTTCCCGGCGCTGGCCGACATGACCGACGATGAGCGGCGCGCGTGGTTCGCCGCGCACGACAACCACATCATCGACTAGCAGATACCCCGCGAGGGTCAACTCAGCACATAGTCGCCGGCGACCATCGCGCGGGTGCGTTCGAAGAACGTCCGGCCGCTGAACGGAAGCTGGGTCACCACTTTGCCGCTGGGATGGCGGTAATAGCTGTTGCAGTTGGCCAGCCACACCTTGCCTTCCATGGCGGCCTGTAGTTCGTCGTTGTAGCGCCGCTGGGCGGCCTCGGTCACCACGACCGCGCGCGCTCCCCGCTGCGCGACTGTGTCCAGGATGTGCCGGATGAAGGTCGTCTGCGCCTCGTGGATGTACAGGATCGAATTGACCCCGTTGGTATTGGGCCCGTAGAGGGTGAACAGGTTCGGATATCCCGCCACCATCGTGCCGAGGTAGGCCTCGGCGCCGTCACTCCAGTCGTCGCGCAGCCGGCGGCCGCCCTCGCCGTAGACGTCGATGCTGGCCAGGTAGTCGGCAGCCTTGAACCCGGTGCCGTAGATAACGGTGTCGACCCGGTGTTCGACTCCATCGACGGTGCGCACGCCGTGCTCGGTCAACTCGGCGATCGGGGTGGTCTCCAGCTCGACATGCGGCAGCGCGAAGGTCGGATACCACTCGCGGGACTGCAGCGGCCGCTTGCAGCCCACCGGGTAGTCCGGTGTGAGCTTGGCCCGCAACACCGGGTCCACCACTTTGCGCATCAGGTAGCTGCGCGCCAGCTCGGTCTGCTCGTGGGTCTGGGCCGCGTCGACGTCGAAGCTGGACGACTCGTAGGACGCAAAGGCCTCCTCGCGCAGCTTGCGGGCCTCCGTCGGATCGCGCTCGAACAGCTCGTGCTGCTCGGCGGTGAACGGGAAGTCGAAGCGCGGCGCGATCCAGATCGGGGTCCGCTGGAACACGGTCAGGTGAGCGGCCTGCGGTGCGATTGCCGGCACGTACTGCACGGCACTGGCGCCGGTGCCGATCGAAGCCACCCGCTCACCGGCCGTCGACCTGGTGTGATCCCAGCGGGCCGAATGGAACTGCCGGCCGCGGAACCGTCGCGCACCCGGAATGTCCGGCACGTGCGGAACGTCGAGCATGCCGACCGCGCTCACCACGTAGTCGAACTCGTGCTCGTCACCGTCCTCGGTCTGCAGTGTCCAACACCGGCCGGACCACCGCGCCGTGCTGATCGTGGTCGCGCACCGCAGGTGGGGTTCGAGCCCATGGTCGGCGGCGACCCGTTCGAGGTAGGCGAGGATCTCGGGCTGGTTCGCATAGGTCTTGCTCCAGCGGGGATTGAGCGCGAAGGAGAACGAATAGAGGTGCGACGGCACATCGCAGGCCGCGCCGGGAAAGGTGTTGTGCCGCCCGGTCCCGCCGAAGCCGTCGGCGCGATCGAAGATGGTGAAGTCGTATCCGCCGGCAGCGAGCTGGATGCCCATCGCGATACCGCCCGCGCCGGCGCCGATGATGCCCACCGACGGCCGGCTTGGGGAATGACGTTGGCGCATCCCGGTAACCACGTTCTCAAATGTACGTGCCGCCGCGCCGGGGTTGCGCGTGAGTATGTTCGGGCCATGGCTTCCAACAGCATTCAAGACCGCAAGTGGACGACCGCCGACATCCCGGACCAGAGCGGGCGCACCGTGGTCGTCACCGGCGCCAACACCGGGCTCGGCTACCACACCGCTGCCGCCCTGGCCTTCCACGGTGCCCACGTGGTGCTGACGGTACGCAACCTGGACAAGGGCAACGCCGCGCTGTCCCGCATCGTCGCCGCCAAAAACGATGCTCAGGTCACGTTGACCGAACTCGACCTCAGCTCGCTGGCATCGGTGCGCCGGGCGGCCGACGAGCTGCGCAGCGCCTATCCGCGCATCGATCTGCTGATCAACAACGCCGGCGTGATGTGGACGCCGAAGGAGCTGACCGCGGACGGTTTCGAGTTGCAGTTCGGCACGAACCATCTCGGGCACTTCGCGTTGACCGGGCTGCTGCTCGACCACCTGCTCGGCGTGCGCGACTCCCGGGTGGTGACGGTCAGCAGCCTCGGCCACCGTATGCGCGCCGCGATCCACTTCGACGACCTGCAGTGGGAACGCAGCTACAGCCGGATCGGCGCGTACGGACAGTCGAAGCTGGCCAATCTGCTGTTCACCTACGAGCTGCAGCGCCGGCTGTCGGCCGCCCAGCAAGCCGGGAAGGCGCACACCATCGCCGTCGCCGCGCACCCGGGCGGCTCGGCCACCGAACTGGCCCGCAACGTCCCCCGTATCCTGCGGCCACTCAACGCGCTCGCGCCGCTGCTCTTCCAGAGCGCGGAGGCCGGTGCGCTGCCGACGCTGCGGGCGGCCACCGACCCGGCGGTCGAAGGCGGTCAGTACTACGGCCCGGACGGTCTCGGTGAGCAACGCGGGCACCCGAAGCTGGTGCAGTCCAGCGCGCAGTCGCACGACGCAGAGCTGCAACGCCGGCTCTGGAGTGTCTCCGAAGAACTCACCGGCGTGAAGTTCCCGGTCTGACATGCGTTCCGTCACCGAGCATCAGCACGCGATCGCGCAGATGATCGCGGCCCGTCCCGCCGTCAACGCGGCCCTGGCCGACGCCCTGGGCCTGGCGCTGGCCGGGGACGTCGTCGCGCCGTTGTCGCTGCCGGTCTTCGACAACTCCGCGATGGACGGCTATGCGGTGCGCGCCGAGGACACCGCGGGCGCGACGCCCGAGCACCCGGTGGTGCTGCCGGTCGCCGAGGACATCCCGGCCGGCCGCACCGACGAGCTGACCCTGCAACCCGGCACCGCGCACCGGATCATGACCGGAGCACCGCTGCCGGCCGGCGCGACGGCCATCGTGCCGGTAGAGGCCACCGACGGTGGCGTGCAGTCCGTGCAGATCCGGCAGCATTCCGAGGCCGGCAGACACATCCGCCGGGCCGGCGAGGACGTCGAGGCCGGCACCATCGTGCTCACGGCCGGCGAGGTGGTGACACCGGCCGCGCTCGGACTGCTTGCCGCGCTGGGGCTGGCCGAGTTGCCGGTGGTCCCGAGGCAACGGGTGCTGCTGATGTCCACCGGATCCGAACTGGTGGCACCGGGCACCCCGCTGCGGCCCGGACAGATCTACGAGTCCAACTCGGTGATGCTGGCGGCCGCGGTCCGGGAAGCCGGCGCCGACGTGGTTGCCACCGCGACCGCCGGTGACGACGTCGCGCAATTCACCGCGATCCTGGACCGGTACGCGGCCGACGCGGACCTGATCATCACCAGTGGAGGCGTCAGCGCCGGCGCTTACGAAGTGGTCAAGGACGCCTTTGGTCCCCACGGCGTGCAAGGCGGTGAAGGCGTGGCGTTCGTCAAGGTGGCGATGCAGCCGGGCATGCCGCAGGGCGCGGGTTTCGTGGCGGGCACACCGATCGTCACGTTGCCCGGCAACCCGGTCAGCGCGCTGGTGTCCTTCGAGGTGTTCATCCGGCCGGCGCTGCGCACGGCGATGGGGCTGCCGAACCCCGAGCGGCCGAAGCGGTCCGCGGTGCTCACCGAGGCGGTGACGTCGCCGCGTGGCAAGCGGCAGTTCCGGCGCGCCATCCTGGACGCCGCCGCGGGACAGGTCACCAGCTACGGCCCGCCGGCGTCGCATCACCTGCGCTGGCTGGCCTCCGCGAACGCACTGTTGGACATTCCGGAAGACGTGGTGGAGGTGCCGGCCGGCACCGAACTGCAGGTGTGGGACCTGAGCTAAGTCCGGTGGAATTCGTCGGCCGCATCGAAAGCGGAGGTGGCCGCGATCGCCGCAGCGGCGACCGAGAGCACCACCGGAATGGTGACCAGTGCGGCCGAGAGACCGGCCCACTGAGCGAGGTGGCCGATCAGCGGCGGGCCGAGCAGATAGCCCACCCAGCCCGTCGCGGCGACCAGGGCGATCGCCGAGCCGCCGCTGCCGGCCGAATAGGCGGCGCTGAATGCCGTGGGCACCAGCAGCGCGACCCCCGCCCCCACGCCGGCGAACCCGATCACGCTGACCACCGGATCGGCGGCGGCGAGCGTGATGCTCATGCCGACGGCGGCGACCATAGCCAGCGCCGGGAGCAGCCGCCGCGCCGGGACGCGGGCGTGTAGGCGCAGGGCACCGAACCGGATGACGACCATCGCCAGGGTGTAGGCCGCATAGCTCAGCGCTGACACCCCGGCGCCGGCGCCGACGACGTCGTGCACGTAGTTCGCCGACCAGTCGGTGGCGGCTCCCTCGCACAGAAACGACGCGAATGCCACCGCCGCCAGAATCGCCACCGTCGGGGTCCAGGTGCGCCCTCGCCCTTCTGCTGCTGAGTCGACGTTGTCGTCGACGGTCAGGCGCAGCGTGAGCGGCCCGACCAGCACCAGCACCACGGCCCCCAGCACCACAAGCTGTGGTTCGAGCCCGATGCCGACGCTGACGCAGGCCGCACCGATCAGCGCACCCAGCAGCGCACCCACGCTCCACATGCCATGGAACCGGGCCATGATCGGGGCGCGCGCCAGCCGCTCGACGGTGCCGGCCTGGGTGTTCATCGCGACGTCCAGGGCGCCCTGAAACCAGCCCCACAGCATCAGGCTCAGAAAAAGCCACCAGCCGGATGTGGCCAGCCCGACCGTCATCGCGGCGAACGCATGGCCGGTGAGCAGCACAGGCACCAACCGGCGACTCCCCCAGCGCGGCAGCGCCCAGTGGCTGCACAAGGTCGCCGCGACCGAACCGAGGGGCGCCCCGAACAACGCCGTTCCCAGTGCCCCGTCGGACAACGCGAGGGCCGCCTTGACCTGCGGGATATGGGCTGCCCAGGACGAGAACACCACGGCGTGAGCGACGAACGTCGCGGTGACGCCGATCTTTGCCCGGCGCAGTGCCGCGGTATTGAGGCATGGGGTCGGAATATCGGACTCCTAGAAACAAGCAGGCTCGCTGTCTACTTTCCCTGCCCGGGGCCCAACGAACCACGCCGCCGATGCACGCATACGTAAGATGACCCGCGTGGCACGACGCCCTGGCTCTTCTCAAGGTCCCGCTCACCTGATCGAGTTGGTGCGCGACACCGTTCCCCCGGTACACCCGGGCGGGCGGCCGTTCATCGGTGCGGGCCTGGCCCTGGCCGCGATCGGATACCGGCACCGGTGGCTGCGCCGGACCGGCCTGTTGGCGGCCGGCGCCTGCGCGGGGTTCTTCCGGCACCCGACGCGGGTGCCGCCCACCCGGCCCGGCGCCGTTGTCGCGCCCGCCGACGGCACGGTCTGCGTGATCGACACCACGGTCCCGCCCGCCGAACTCAGCATGGGTGACGTGCCACGTCCGCGGATCAGCATCTTTCTGTCCATCCTGGACGTCCACGTACAGCGGGCGCCGGTGAGCGGTGAGGTGATCGCCGTCCAGCACCGTCCGGGCAGTTTTCTTTCCGCCGATCTTCCCGAGGCCAGCGAGGCCAACGAGCGCACCAGCGTCCGCATCCGGATGGACAACGGCGAGGACCTGGTCGTCGTCCAGATCGCCGGTCTCGTCGCGCGCCGCATCGTCTGCGACGCGCACGTCGGCGACCGGCTCGCGATCGGGGAAACCTACGGACTGATCCGGTTCGGCTCGCGGCTGGACACCTACCTGCCGCCGGGAGCCCAGCCGATCGTCACCCTCGGCCAGCGCACGCTGGGCGGCGAGACCGTCCTGGCGGAGCTCTCATGATCAACAAACCACGGGTCCGGCGCACCGAGGCGCTGCACCTGCTGCCCAGTGCCATGACCGTGCTGTCCATCTGCGCCGGCCTCACCTCGATCAAATTCGCCCTCGACCACAAGCCGATCCCCGCAATGGCGCTGATCGCCGTGGCCGCCATCCTCGACGCGCTGGACGGCCGGGTGGCCCGCATCCTGGACGCACAGTCCCGGATGGGCGCCGAGATCGACTCGCTGGCCGACTCGGTGAACTTCGGCGTGACCCCGGCCCTGGTGGTCTACGTGACGATGCTGTCCAAGTGGCCGGTCGGCTGGGCGGTGGTGTTGCTGTATGCGGTGTGTGTGGTGTTGCGACTGGCCAGGTACAACGCCCAGCAGGACGACGGGACGCTGCCGCCCTATGCCAAGGAGTACTTCGTCGGAATGCCCGCCCCGGCCGGCGCGGTGTCGATGATCGGGACGATCGGCCTCAAACTGCAGTTCGGCGAGGGGTGGTGGACGTCCATCTGGTTCCTGGGCCTATGGATCACGGGAACCTCGCTGCTGATGGTCAGTGCGATCCCGATGAAGAAGTTCCACACCCTGGCCGTGCCGCCGAACTGGGCGGCCCCACTGCTGGCGGTGCTGGCCATCGCCGCCGCGGCCGCGGTGCTGGCGCCCTATGTCCTGATCTGGATCATCATCATCTCCTACGTGTGCCACATCCCGTTCGCGGTGCGCAGCAAGCGCTGGCTGGCCAAACACCCGGAAGCGTGGGAAGACGACAACAAGCAACGACGCGCCGCCCGGCGCGCGACCCGACGGGCCCAGCCGCACCGACGGTCGATGGCGCGGCTCGGGTTGCGCAAGCCGGGCAGGTGACGTGACCCGGCCCAATCAGCTCGCTCTCACCGCGCGGCTGAACACGTCCGCGGTCGACTCGCGCCGCGGTGTGGTCCGGCTGCACCCGAGCACCATCGTCGCGTTGGGCATCCGGGAGTGGGATGCGGTGTCACTCACCGGGTCTCGCACCACCGCCGCAGTGGCGGGCATGGCTACCGGCGACATCCCGATAGGCATCGTGCTGCTGGATGACGTCACACTGTCCAACGCGGGGCTGCGGGAAGGCACGGAGGTGATCGTCAGCGCGGTCACCGTCTACGGGGCGCGCACCGTGACGCTGAGCGGTTCGACGCTGGCCACGCAGTCGCTGTCCCCGGCGACGCTGCGCCAGGCCCTGCTGGGCAAGGTGATGACGGTCGGCGACGCGGTGTCACTGTTGCCGCGCGACCTGGGCCCCGGCACGTCGACGTCGACCGCCACCCGCGCGCTGGCGTCGTCGGTCGGGATCAGCTGGACCTCCGAGCTGCTGACCGTCACCGGTGTCGACCCGCACGGACCGGTCAGCGTCCAGCCCAACACGCTGGTCAGCTGGGGCACCGCCGTCCCCGACACGTCCCGGCTGATCCCGGCCGTCGACGTCTCGACCCCGGAGATGCAGGTCGAGGAGCTCAAGGGGGCGCAGCCGCAGGCGGCCAAGCTCACCGAGTGGCTCAAGCTCGCCCTGGACGAGCCGCATCTGTTGAAGTCCCTGGGCGCCGGCACCAATCTCGGTGTCCTGGTGTCGGGGCCCGCCGGTGTCGGCAAGGTGACGCTGGTCCGTGCGGTGTGCGCCGGGCGCAGGCTGGTCGAGGTGGACGGCCCGGCTATTGGCGCACTGGCCGCCGAGGACCGGCTGCGCGCGGTGTCGACGGCGGTCACCACGGTCAGTGACGGCGGTGGGGTGCTACTGATCACCGACGTCGACGCCCTACTGCCGGAAGCGCCCGACCCGGTCGCCGCGCTGATCCTCACCGAGTTGCGCAAGGCCGTGGCCACCGACGGCGTCGCGGTGATCGCCACAACGGCACGACCCGACCAGATCGATGCCCGACTGCGCTCCCCGGAGTTGTGCGACCGTGAACTGGGCCTGCCGCTGCCCGACGCCGGAACCCGCAAGGCGCTGTTGGAGGCGTTGCTGAAGAAGGTGCCCGTCACCGAACTCGATCTCGACGAGATAGCCTCGCGGACACCAGGATTCGTCGTCGCCGACCTGGCGGCGCTGATGCGCGAAGCGGCACTGCGGGCCGCGTCGCGGGCCAGCGCCGACGGCCAGCCACCCAAACTCAGCCAGGAGGATCTGATCGGCGCGCTGTCGGTAATCAGGCCGCTGTCCCGCTCGGCCAGCGAGGAGGTCACCGTCGGCAGCGTGACGCTGGCCGACGTCGGCGACATGGTGGAGGCCAAGCAGGCGTTGACCGAGGCGGTGCTGTGGCCGCTGCAGCACCCGGACACCTTCTCCCGTCTCGGCGTCGACCCGCCACGCGGGGTGCTGCTCTACGGCCCGCCGGGCTGCGGCAAGACCTTCGTGGTCCGCGCCCTGGCCAGCACCGGCCAGCTGAGCGTGCACGCCGTCAAGGGCTCCGAGCTGATGGACAAATGGGTGGGCTCCTCGGAGAAGGCAGTCCGCGAATTGTTCCGGCGTGCAAGGGATTCCGCACCGTCACTGGTGTTCCTCGACGAGGTGGACGCGCTGGCGCCGCGGCGCGGCCAGAGCTTCGACTCGGGCGTGACCGACCGTGTGGTGGCCGCGTTGCTGACCGAATTGGACGGGATCGACCCACTGCGCGACGTCGTCGTGCTGGGCGCCACCAACCGGCCGGATCTGATCGACCCGGCACTGCTGCGTCCGGGCAGGCTGGAACGGTTGGTGTTCGTCGAACCGCCCGACGCCGATGCCCGGCGCGAAATCCTGCGCACCGCAGGCAAATCCATTCCGCTGAGCTCCGATGTCGACCTGGATGCGGTGGCTGCCGGACTGGACGGATACAGCGCGGCGGACTGCGTGGCCCTGCTGCGCGAGGCCGCGCTGACGGCGATGCGGCGCTCCATCGACGCCGCCGACGTCACTGCGGCCGACCTGGCCGCCGCCCGGGAAAAGGTGCGGCCCTCGCTGGATCCGCTGCAGATCGAGTCGTTGCGCGAATTCGGCCGGCAGGCGCCGTAGGACACGGCAGCCCAGGTCTTCGCATTATGGATTTTCTGAAATATATTTAGCCGTTCAGCTCGCCCCAATGATGGGAGCCGCAGATGTCGACTTTTCTGATCGCAGCACCTGAGGCTCTGGCCGCGGCGGCGGCGGACTTGAGCGGGATCGGGGAGGCGGTCAGGAAGGCGACGGCGTCGTGGGCGCCGTCGACCACGTCGGTGGCGGCGGCCGCCGCTGATGAGGTGTCGGCGG
>RXJD01000079.1:21131-22309 GCA_003987775.1 Mycobacterium sp. | reverse complement strand
GACGCGCCGTGGGCTTCCCAGACAATTGTTCCTTCGGCATACCTGCATCCTCGTTTCCAAGGTCAGGAGCCTCCGGGATTTCCAGGGCGATTCATCGTGCGCTTGCGACCACGAGTTGGCAAGCACGTCGGTACGCCTGGGGGACAACGGGGGACGTGCCATGCCTGATTGACTTAGCGGGGTTGAGAGGGTCGATCAGGGTTTAGGTAACTGGCCTATCCAGCCTGCGCCTGCCCGGCGACAATTGTGGTGCCGTCAACTCAGTTCGATCCACCAACCATCACGAGTGAGTCTCACATCTAGAGAATTGGAGTGATCAGATCCCGTCTCACGGGTCGCGGGGTTGGCAGCAGCTCTATATATCCCTAGGGAAGGATAGGACGCGACTCCCGGTAGATCCCTTGGCGGGGCGGGGTTGAGGGTGTCGCTGTCGGCGGTGATGCCTGCGGTGACGTTGAGCGGCATTGTTTCCAGGTCTGAGTTGGTCGCTAGCTCTTCAATGCAGGCTTGCGAGGCGCCGAGATAGGTGCTGTCGAGGTCGATTTCGGTGGCCACGCACCAGGCGTGATCATCGGGCCACCACAGGTTGACGGAGCGATGCGACGAGTAGTGGGTATCGGTACCTACTGACTGGGAGGCCGCGGCGACGGGGCCGTGAGCTAGATGGTAGTCACGCCCGGGGAGCGCGAAGGTCGGCCGGTCATGAAATGCCTGGTCAAGGTCACCGAAACCGGACCACACGGCAAACCAGCAGTGGTCAGCGCTCGTGGTATGCCGCGATAGCGTGCGGGCTAGCGATGCGGCCGTATTGGGAGGCAGCGTTCCCACCGCCGGTGCTTCGTCGAAGAGACCGGGCTGGCTGTCGTGGTACTCCACGACGTATCGCGATGCGTAGCCGATCAGACGGGTGAACTGCATTCGTGGGTGGACAATTTTGTGGTTAGCGCGGGCGATCTCGGCCCAACTCACCAGTTCCGGCTCGGCGCCGTCGTGGTTGTAGGCGGGGTGCAACACCCGGGCGTGAGCGGCGAAGGTGGCTGGGACTAGCGACCCAACGTTCTCTGCAAAGCCGCACACGCTTTCAGTCAGCCACCGCGCCGGGCCGAGATCATCGACGACGTCCAAACCGCCCACCGCAACCACGTCTTTCACCGTAAAGGCATCGCGAGCAATTAACG
>RXJD01000079.1:16997-21081 GCA_003987775.1 Mycobacterium sp. | reverse complement strand
GTCTGTCAAGTTTGATCGGGCCCGGGAGGACACGTTGGGTTGGCCCCATCTTGGCGTGCGTTGGGCAACGTGTGGAAGGTGTTTTTTCGAGCGACGATGACGAGCGTTGGTGCGCTACTTGGGAACCGTTGGTGCTCCGTCGATCCAGCGGTGGTAGGTGTCGAGGTCCACGTTGCTGCCGCACACGATGGTGGCGACGTGTCGGCCTGCGAACCGGTCGCGGTCTTCGATGATGGCGGCGATGCCGAGGGCGGCCGATGGTTCGACGATCAGGCCGGCGTGGTCGTGGAGCATTTTCATGCCAGCGATGATCGACGCCTCGTGTACCAGGGTGGCGTCGTCGGCGACGACGAGTAGGTCGTCGAGGACGGCTGGAATGGGATGTCGCCCGGCGACGCCGTCAGCGATGGTGTTGGTTGAGTCGGTGGTGATGACGCGGCGTTCGCGCCAGGAGTAGGTCATCGCGGGTGCGCCGTGCGGTTGGATGCAGATCACTTCGACTTCGGGTCTCATCGCCTTCATCACGTGGCCGACTCCGGTGGCGAGTGCCCCGCCTCCCAGAGCGATTAGGGCGGCATCGAAGTGGGTCGTGGCCTCGGCGAGTTCGAGGCCGATTGTCGCTGCGCCTTCGCAGGTTTCGATGTCCTGGCTGTCTTCGACCAGGCGAATACTGTGCTGGCGCGCGATGTCGGCTGCTTGCTCGCGCGCCATTTCGATGTCGCCGTCGACCAGCTCTAACGTGGCATCCAGGGCGCGGATGCGGGCGAGTTTGGCTGCTGGCGCAAACCGGGATGCCACCACGGTGACTTCGAGATCCCGGATTCGACCGGACCAGGCGAGGGCTTGGCCAAGGTTGCCCGCGCTGGCGCACACCAGGGCTCGCGAACCGTTTTCGGCTAGGAGGCTGGCGACCACCTCGGCGCCGCGGGCTTTGAAGCTTCGAACGGGGTTCGCCGTCTCGAGCTTGATACTCACTTTGCAGCCGAGGCTGCTCTCTAGGGCCTCGCATCGGTACAACGGCGTGTCGAGGAAAATCGGGTTGATCATGCCCCGAGCGGCCTGGACTCGTGCTGTGTCGAGGCGCGTTGATCCCACGACAACAGCGTATCGCCGCACCGTCAGAGACCAGCCCCGCTGGCATGGACCCGGGTACTGCTGAACCCAGGGTGGTTGAATCGGTTCGTGATCGTCGAGGATTGGTCAACGCTGGCGGGGCTGCATGAGATTCGGCGTGCTCGTAGTGGTCGGATCGATGGCTGGGCGGCGCCGGTGGCTTATGCGGTTGGGTTCCGGTGCGGGCACGAGTGGGTTTTCCCGTATGTGAACCGGCCGGGTGGGACTCATGGGTTGCCGGCGGTGATCTTGGCCGAGGTGGTGGGCTATTCCTGCGGGACGCACGAAATCCCAATCTCGGCAGCATATTTGGCTCGGGCGATTGTTGAACTGCAGCCCGCTGAGGCGGCGACCGATGTCGATCACCCCAATCTAGCTGCCTGGCGCTCCATCGCCGCCGCCGATCCGGGCGAGATAGCTGCGGTCTTCATTGGCTCCCTTGATGATCCGATCGCGGGCCCGGCAGATGCCGCGCTGCGCGCATTGATGGCCGCCACGGTCGCGGAGTGAGGATTGATCTCCGCTGCGGTGAGCCAGACCCCTCATTTCGCGGCGGTGTGTGCTGCTTTGGTGTGGGCCAGTCGGTAGGATTGGGTTCCGGTCTCGATGATGTTGCCGCCAAAGGTAAGTCGGTCCACGATGGCTGCGCATAGGCGTGGGTCGGTGAAGGTTTTGGTCCATCCTGAGAACGACTCGTTTGAGGCGATAGCAACCGAATTCTTTTCTTCGCGCTCGGTCAATACCTGAAACAACAGCTCCGCGCCGCGACGGTCTAGCTCCATGTAACCCAATTCGTCAACGCAGATGAGATCCACTCTGCCGTAACGGGCGATCGTTTTCGCCAGGACCTTCTCGTCGGCGGCTTCGACGAGTTCGTTGACCAACTTGGTCGCCAGGGTGTACTTCACCCGGAATCCAGCTTCAGCAGCCGCGGTGCCCAACGCGATCAGCAGGTGGCTTTTACCGGTGCCGGAGTCCCCGATCAAACACAAGGGTTGGCCGGCTCGTACCCAGGCGCTGGTGGCCAGAGTGTGGATAGTGGCCGGGTTGATGTTCGGGTTGGCCTCGAAATCGAAGTCTCCCAACCACTTCTCCCGAGGAAACCCTGCGGCTTTGACCCGGCGGACCGAGCGGCGTCGGGCCCGGTCATCACACTCGGCCAACAACAACTCCGCCAAGAATCCCTGATAGGTGAGTTGTTCTTTCTCCGCGGTGGCCACCATGTCGGCGAACAACCCCCGCACCGAGGGCAGCCGTAGTTGCCGACATGCTTGATCAACCGCAGCATCAGCGGCCTGGGCGCTCAATCCTCGACGTCGTCGCATCGGTGCGCCCATCAGCTGACCCCTCCGGTCACAGGCAGCGGGAGTTGCGCAGTTCTGGCGGCGCGGCGGATCAACAGCTCGTCGTAGCCGGCCAGCGAGGGCACTGCTCGGGTGTCAGGCGGCAGCCCGGCGATCACCGCAGCCGGGTCGGTGAGCCGCCGCTCGGTCAGACTGATCACCCGCCGCTGCTGCTCAACGGGGGACGTGTCCGCTAGGGCTGCATCGACTGTGGCGCCGCCGCCGTGGTGGTGGGCAGCAAGGCGAGCTTCCACGGCCACCACATCAGCATTGGTGGACCCGACGTTGAGAGCGGCGCTCAACCCGGCAATGACATCGGCGTGACGCATGTGCCGGTGCAATAGCAGCACGTCGATCAATGCCCGGGTGCCCGCAGCATCACCGTGCGCCTTGCGAGCAGCAGCCCAAAACGCCTCATGGGCGCTGGTGAAGGTGCCGGCCGCCCGCGCCTGCACCAAGGCGGTAGCCCCCGGCAAAGCGCCGGGTTTGATCTTCAACACCTCCAAGTAGTGATCCAATTCAAGGACTTGAGCTCCTTTACGGATCGAGCGCTCATGATGCGCGATCGGAGTGTTGCCATCGGAGACGAGCAGCTCGTTAGAACGCAGCCGGACCCGCACTCGTCGGCCGATGAACCGCGCTGGCACCGAATACTGGCTGCTACGCACCATGATTCGCCCATGCCGATCAACTCGGGGAGTCAGGGTCAGCCCCGGTTCGAACCGCTCGGCCGGCAGCGCCCGCAGCAGTGGCTGCTCGATAGCGAAGTCTTCACCCACGGTGCGCAGCCGGTGACCGATCCGGCGGTCGTCATCGTCGCGGTCCGCTTGAGCCAGCCGCTCGTTGAGCTGTGCCAGCGACGCCACCTTGGGGACCGGGACCAGGTGATTGCGCCGAAACCGTCCGCCCTCGCCTTCCACACCGCCCTTCTCATGCGCCCCGGCTAGCCCGGGGATGCAGTAGAACGCCTCGAAGCCCTGGTGTGATCTAAACAAGACCCAACGCTGGTTTTCGATCCGGTCGCGATCACCGAACAACACCCGACTCACCGCGGACTTCAAGTTGTCATACCGGATGTGGCCGGTCGGGATGCCGCCGAACTCGTCGAACGCCGCTAAATGGCCTTCCAGAAACGCCTCCTGGGACTGGGTCGCATACACCCGGTGCACAGCCTTGCCCGACATCGACAGCCGCATCGTGAACAGAAAGCATTTCGTGCGGCCCTCGGGCAAATCGACATACAGTTCAGCGAAATCGACCTCAGCCTCACACCCCGGCTCATGGGTCTGCGGCACGAACGCCTCAACCAGCTGATCGCCTGTCTCCGCAGCGATTTCGGGCCGCCGCTTGGCCACATAATCCCGCAACGTCGAATACGACACCAGGTCTGCGGCGTCATGCTCGTCGATCAACCGGGCCAAAATCCGCCGAGCAGTGTGCCGCTGCTTACGCGGGGCATCACGATCAGTCCGCAGCATGTCATCAATCGCCCCGACGAATGGGTCGATCTTGCGGGCCCGCCACCGCCGCGGCGCCGGTTGCGGTGGCTGCGCCGAGATCAACGCCTGCCGAATAGTTCGGCGATGCACCCGATGTCGTTTGGCCAGCGCCCGTACCGACAATCCATC
>RXJD01000079.1:0-16947 GCA_003987775.1 Mycobacterium sp. | reverse complement strand
CTCAAACCTGACACAACCTGCCCGGCGAGTCGCGGTGGAGCCACTCAAACCTGACATTCTGCGACCAAACGGGGCCAGCCAAACCTGTCACACTCACCCCCCTGATGGCACTGGGTCAGTGGATAAGCAGGTGGATGGTTTCGGCGGCGATGGGTGCGGTCACGGCCATGGCGATGTGGATCCAGGTGGTCGCGGTAGGCCACCGCCGCGCGGTGGTGATGGCCAGCGCGGCGATGAAGATCATCGTCGCCGCGACTACGATGAAAGTGGTCATTGACACCTCCTCGGTTGGTGGTTGATTGCGGTCCTGGTGCTCGGTCCGCATAGGCTCATATGCGGGTCTCGGAGGGCATTCCCCCTGGTCAAAGGCATGATATGAATCACAGTGAAGGGGCGGGGAATTTGCGGTTTTCGTCGCATATGACTCTTGGTAGAGGGCACGAGAGGACCGAGGCCTAGTGGGAATCGCGACGAGCACGGACGAGGCTGCCGATGACGGCGAGGGGCGGCTGTCTGCCGCTGATGAGGGAACCGATCAGGTGTTGACGGTGGGCGATGATGAGGTCGCTGCCGGTCATTTGGGTGCTGCAGAGCAGGCCATGATGCGTGATCTTGAGCAGGAGGTGCAGCCGGGGGCTGCCGATAGGGTCAACGACGATGGCGGTCTGGTTGAGGGCCGGGACTGCGGCCAGCAGGACTGTGTTGTGGATGAGGAGATCCGTTGGCAGCGTCGGCTGTTGCTGTATGACAGCGACGTCGAGCTCTACGAGGGGGCCAAGGCCGAGGGCTTCAGCGGGAAGTGGACCGATGAGCTGTTCAGGGAGCTGAGCAAGTACGCGGTCGGGGTGGTGCAGGCCATGTTGGTAAGCGGGGAGATCTACGGGCTGGTAGCCGAGATCGGTCGGCCGGTGTATCCGTCGGGGCCGCAGCGCGAGATGTTGGTGATGCTGAAGAGGGAACGCGAGGCGTTGGCTTTCGACGTGGTTGCCGAGGCGTTCGTGCTGTGGATGCGCTTCGAGGCAAATGGCACTGGCTGGAATAGCGCGCTGGGTAAGGCATTGCCGAGTTATCTGGTTGATCTGTGCAAGCGAACGTTTAGCAATGCGTTTCGGGATTGGCAGAAGGCGCAAGGGTACCGGCTGGATCGGCAGGGCAAGGAGGCCCTGTCTGAATTGGCTGCTGGCTCTTTGGGTTTGAGCATTTTGAAGAGGTTGCCGAGATGCGTGGGGTGCACGGTCATGGTGAACGCATCGGCGCCCAGCAGTCCGCTGAGTGGTACGACGAGCTGATCGAGAGGCTGTGGTCGCAGCTGAAGAACAGTCGGGAGAAAACGATCGTGGGGATGCTGCTGGCGGGCAGCTCGCATAAGGAAATTGCCGAAGAGCTCGGCACGACACCTAAGGCTGTCTCGCGGGCCTGGGATCGGATCAAACAACGCGCGGGGAACGAGTAGAGGTATGACTGTGGACGATTGGGACGGCAAGGGCCCGCTCGACGAGGAGGAAAGCGTCGACGAGCGGGTGCGGCGTGCGATCGAGGCATCGTCGCTGGGGACCGAGGCTGCGCGTGCTGTGCGCGCGCAGGTCGGTCCCGGGGTCGGTGATGCCCTGCTCGACCGGGTGCGTGCCCGGTTGGCCGTCGAGGGGCTGCCCGGCGGGGCGGCGCCGGCAGCGATGGAGCCCGCTGCCGGCGATGTCGGCGTCGCCGGTGATTCGGCCGCACCGGTAGCGTCCCCCGCCGGTGCGGAGTCTTGCGCGGTCACCGAGGAGGCAGCCGGGCGGTTGCCCGATGAGCACGTCGAACAGCTGATGGGCCGGTATTTCCGGCCCGGCATCGACGATGCCGAGACAGTGAGCTGCGCTGGTGATCCCCGCCGGGCGCGGGTGCTGGCGGTACTGGCCGAGTGCATCGAGGAGGTCACCGGTCGCGCTGCTGATGGGATCACAGAGGAGACCCGGTTCAGGGAGGACCTGTCGATGGATTCGCTGGCTGCGGTCGAGATCTCCACGGCGCTGGAGGACGAGTTCTTGCACCTGAAGGTCAGTGCCGGCCAACTGTCGAGCCTGCAGGTGGTTAGCGACGCGATAGACCTGCTCTTGGGTCATGTCGCGGTCACGACAGCACCGGAGTTCGACGCGCCGATGTCCCCGACGACCTCGGCAACCACCACGGCGTCCCCACCGCGGCGCCGGAAAACGATCAACGACTGAGCACAGGGGACGGCCCACGAGGACGACAGGGTCGACAGCGGCTCCGATCAAATCCATCGGTCGGAGCCGCTGTCGGAGCTGCCCGCAGCGGGCCGTGGAACCCGTTGCCGACGTGATCGGAGATCGTTCCTCCTGAGGGGTGGCTAGGTCGGCGGCTGGTCTCTTTTCTAAAGATTCAGGACAGGCCAAATTGGGACCATTCCAGAAAACATTCGTGCAGCTAGCGTTGTCCTAGGCCGTCTCTTTTCTTGTCTCACAGCGCATGTCTCAGATCCGCGATGTCAGCGGGCAATGAGACAGTCATCGTTATGACGGTGATCCTCGGTTACGCCCGGATCAGCACCACCGGCCAGGACCTCGACGCCCAGCTGGCCGTGCTGGGCGCTGCCGGTGTCGATCCGGCGCGCGTCTTTAGCGACAAGCTGTCCGGCGCCGCCAAGACCGCCCGCCCGGGTCTGACGGCGATGCTGGACTACGCCCGGCCCGGTGACACCGTGGTCGTGACGGCCATCGACAGGCTTGGCCGCTCCGTCGCCGAAGTCACCCGCACAATCGCCGATCTGGGTGAGCGTCGAATTTTGTTGCGCGCCTTACGCGAAGGAATCGACACCGCCACCCCGACTGGGCGGGCCGTCGCGGCGATTATGGCCACCCTGGCCGAACTGGAACTCGAACTGGGGCGCGAGCGGCGTGCCGCATCCCGCCAATCCCGGCGCGCCCGAAGCCTACCGGCGACCAAGCCGCCCAAGCTCACACCAGAGCGCCAAGAGCAGTTGCGCCGACTGGCCGCGACCGGGGAACCCGTGCGCGAGCTTGCCGACGCGTTCGGGATCGGACGGGCCACCGCCTACCGGTACCTATCGTTGGGTTTCTGATCGACACGTGGCGACAGCCGGATGAGTACCGTTGACTACCAGACTGTTTGGACTAGCCCAGAGTTTTGGATGGCACCATCGCGGGTCACCAGCGGTGCCCGCAGTATCAGCGCGGTGACCACGATGAATCGGTCCCACGGGTCCCTGAGCACTTCCCGGCTGATCCGCGTGTAGGCATCGACGACGTCGACGTCGACCGGGTAGAGATGCACAGCGGAGGAGGCCATCAGCAGGCCGCGCAGTCCGACAGCTCCCGCGTGCTGACCCGCTCGGTGGTGTGCGTGACGTACCACAGGTCGACCAGCGTGGCGACCGAGACGGCGATGCCGTCGGTTGCCTCCGCCTCCCGCAGCGCCTCGCTCGCCCGCGCCGAGAGCTGCGGGGAACCTTGGGTGAACCAGATCAACGCGTGCGAGTCGGCAATGACCTTCACGAATGGCCGAGATCGCCTTGCGCGAGCTGGCTGGCCCGTTCGAAGTCCTCCCAGCCCACCTCTGGCCAACTCATCAGTCGCCCGGCGATGGTGGCGTCTGCGGCGGGCGGCAGCTCGGCGACTATCCGCAGACGGGTACCGGGACGCATGCCAAGGCGCGCGATCTGCTCAGCCGGAATACTCCCGTCGTCGGCGACAACGAGCTCGTGGCCTTCGGGGCCGCTAGCCATGCTCATAGCCAACAGCCTAAACGGCCGAGCTGCCGTGACGATTGCTGCGCTCTCATTTCCCCCTTGGATCATGAGAACGCGCATCCCCGAATTGTTTCCCGAAAACGTTCGTTATCGGGAACACGCGGGCAAAAGAAGCCAGGTAGGTCGCCGGGGTTGGCCTTGCGTCGCCCTAGCTGCACTTGACGACGCGACCGAGTTAATCGTCCTGTTGCCAGAGCTGTGCGGTGAGGTCCTGGAACGTGACTAAAGCAACGGGATCATCGTCGCGCAGCAGCGCCGACTTGCTCATCCAGGCGCGCACGGTTGAGCCGTCGGCGTGTACCAAGTCGACGAGTTCGCCGCCGTGGAGTCGCATGACGGACACGGGGGATGATTGGTCGGGTGGGCAAGGTGGTAAATAGCTGGGAAAATTTCAGAGTGTGCAGCGATTTGAGGGAATATCCCAGCATGCTGGCGAATGTTGAGTTGGTGAAGAGGATGGTGCCGTCGTGGGAAATGGCGAGTACGGCGACGGGGATTCGGTCTAGTACCACGAGTGCGGGTAAGTGGATCAGGGTGCTCAGCGGTGATTGACCGTCCTGCCCTGGGCGGCGGCGTTCCTGATGCTGATCGTCGGGCATCGGTTCCTTAGTTCCACTGTTCTTGCGAACGGGCGGGCTCAATGTTACCCACGTCACACAACCGTCAGGGCGAATCGCTTAATTGAGAGTGCTCGGTGCGGCGTGCGGGGTGGAGGCGTTAGAGGCGTTGCTCGAATCGGCTTGAATTGCTCGTGTCGCGGCGGTGACGCCGCCAGGCTTCCTCGTGGCGGTGCGTGGCATCTGCGCTTCGCGCGACTGCGGTGGGCTGATCGCTTCGGCGCGGGGAGCCCAGCGAGACGGCAGGCGCGGGATGGTCAGCCGTTTGGTTGACGGTGCGGCAGGCCGCGGCGCGGTGGCGGGTGTAGCGCGGCGGACTTGTGCAGGTATAAAGGCAGCTCGGCCTGGAGGCGGGCTGCAGCAATGATGCGGGCCGTAATGGGTTGGCTGCTGACCAGTCGCAGCTCGATGCCGCGGGCGCGGCACTGTTGTGAGGCCTCGACCAAGACACCGAAGGCGCACACCGCCATGAAGTCCAGTCCGCTGGTATCGACGACGAGTGGCCCCGGGGCGGCGGTAGCGTGCGCGGCCGCTCGCACGATCTGCCTCCAGGTTCTCACGTTGCTCGCGTCGATCTCTCCGCCGGCGCAGAGCAGCACAGCCAAGCCGCGGCGTTCGGTGGTGGCTCGCAACAGGCTGTCATTGGCATTCGTCATGAAGGCGAACTCTTTGCTGAGGTGCGCGGGTGATGGAAGCATTTCGGTGCTGCCCATGGGTTTCCCTAGAGGTGCTGCTTCACCCAGTGTCGATGCTCGCCCCTGCACTGCTCAAAGGCGGAGCCGACCCGATTCCACCAGCAAGTTTACCGCTGTAATACGTGCCGTGGTAGCTGTACCTCGCACCGTTTTCCTTTGTAAACGCTTCGCGACAGCTGGTCGGTTTCGTCAGACATTCCACATACTGAGAATCGTTGCGCTGACCAATCCTGCTAGCCCGAACCAAGAGCCGTCTCTAGAATTTCGGATTCGCAATGGCAAGTCCGTCAGAACCGGGCGATCGAACGACGGAGCATCAGCGACCACCGAACCGCGTGCTGCTGAGCCGTCAATCCTTCCTTCTCGGAATCGTCTCGGCTCCGAAAGCTCCGCCGCCTGCGCCTCGGTGTGATTCCAAAGTGATCATTGTTGTGGGTGGGGCGGTTGTTCTGCCGCCGATTCTGGCTCGGCAGTCTGGTACGCAGTGAGTGTCTGGCTGCTCCAGCCACCGCCGCCCGGACTGATCTCCGATTCCTCCGGCCACAAGGTCACTGCTCGCCCGGAGGCTGCGCGGATCGCGGCCCCGTCCAGCTCCGCTTGAGTTTCGGCCAGCGCGTATTTTGGCCAGGCTGCCACGAACGTCACCGGGCCCTCCGGTGGCAGCGGATACACCCAGAACTTGCCGTCCCACCGCCGGGCACTTCCCCCCGCGCCGCCAGGCATCAGAACCAGGCCATCGGGATCGCCTGGCCCCCAGTGGCCGCCGGTGGTGGCGCCGCGACGTCCGTCGGCGTAGAAAAGACCGAGCCGCAAGGCGTCACCGCTCGATGCTTGTGGGCCGCGCTGCCCGAAACGGCCAAACGGATCGTGCCAGCCTGGCTCGCTGTGGTCGCTGCCGCGCCTGCGGACGTGGGCGGTGAACTCGAACCCGTTCGGGTAGGCGCAAATGCTGCCAATCGACACTGCTACCTCTTCGGTGCGGATCAGCAGTAGCTCGCCAGGCACCGATGCGGGGATCACCGCATCGGGTTGCATCCAAGCGAGAAAAGGCTGTCGCATCGGCTCAGGCGGCGGGGGTTGTGGGATCGAGCTGAAAAAACTCATTTCAATAAACCCTAACCGGCTATTGACTGGACAGTTGTCCCGTTGCCGCGAGGTGCACTGGTTGGGCTAAGCGAGCCAGTGGCACCGAACTGGCCTGCGAGGCCGCCTCATCGACCCGACGCGCTGGGCCTCCCGGAGTCCACCGGGGCCCGCCCTTTAACCCTTCGGTTTAACGGCACCAGGCGCTGCAGATTTTCCTGCTCGGGCCGTGAGCCCAACCCAGGGGAAGGCCTGCACAAATGTATGCATACAAACTTACATGTAATAAAGAATGCATACTATCATGTATGTAATCTGGTAAGCTATCGCGCTATGAATGTTTCCGCAGGTGAGCGCTGCGAAATCGTGGCGGTGGCACTGCAAAAAGGCGGCGTTGGTAAGACGACCACCACGATCAACCTTGGCGCAAATCTCGCCACGATGGGCTTTCGCGTTCTCGTGATCGACATGGATCAGCAGGCCCACAGCACTAAGGGCCTCGGCGTCGAGCTTGGCGCCGACGATGCCTCGATGTATGAGGTATTGCACCCGGACAGGGCGATGCGCGTCCCGCTCGCGAAGGTCATCCGGCCGAGCCAGTTCGGGATCGATGTCGCACCGGGTCATCTCGCGCTCAAGGAGCTTGAGCGCACCGGACTCGGGTCGGGTGGCCAGCTGCGCCTCGCCCGCCAGCTCGACGACATCGACGACTACGACTTCGTGCTCATGGACTGCCCGCCGGCGTTGGGTGAGTTGACCACTGCGGCGCTGGCGGCCGCCGATTACGTCTTGGCGGTCCTCAAGGCCGGGCCCGATGAAGTTGACGGGCTGGTGGAGCTTGGTAACGCGATCCTCGATGTTCAGGAGACGCTCAACCCGGCCGTCGAAATCCGATATGTGCTGCTGACCGATTTCGACGGTAATCCCAAGGCCAGCAAGGATGTTCGCAAGCAGCTGCGAGCCGATTGGGGGGAGTGGGATGCCGGCGGGGCGTATCTGGGCGAGATTCCGCACACCGTGCGAGTGGTCGAGGCCAAGGGCAAGCGCGTACCGGTCCACGTGCACGCCCCCACCAGCACGGCCGCAGTGGCATACCGAGAAGTCGCCGAACGTATCGCGGCAAGGAGGCAAGCAGCATGAACGCGAAGCCCAGCGGTCTACAGCTCGGCTCCACCCGACCCTTGTCCCGCGCGGAGCGGCGGGCCGAGGCCGCCCGAGTCAAAGCCGAAGAAACATCCGCCACGCCGGCGGCAACAGTCAGCCGGTCGGACGATGAGATTCCACCCGCACCGGTGGTCACCCCCGACCAAAGAAATGAGGCGGCCGAGCCGCCGGTGCGGTTAAAGGCGCGGCAGCGCAAGGCGAAAAGCCCGTTCGCAACGCAGCTGCACTCAGGAACGCTGGCACGGCTCGAATGGATCAAGGCCCGCGGCTATGCGATCACCGACACCGTCGACGATGCCATCAACACATACCTCGACGGCGCTGGCATCCCCAGGCCGGACCACAACGACCGCATGCCTTCGTGAATTGAGGTTGCCATGTCTTTCCTCGTCGCCAATTGTGGTGGACGTGGTGGTGTCGGCTGTCAAGGCCATGCCGCTGTGCGGTCGACCCAAAAAGTCGAACCTTGACAACCGACACCACCACGCACAAGCACGGCTAGTACGAGGAAGGGCATGCCGCGAAGGAGCCCAGCAGGGTGTCATGAGGGGAGTCATACCGTGGGAATCATGAACGCCGCCGAGCACTAGGCAGCATGGCTGGACAGATACGGCGACGACTACACCACCGATGACGAGTGCCGCGTCGCCTACCGTGACTTCAAAGCGAATCTGGCAAAGACTCACCGAAGCCGCAGACTCGCTTCGCGAGCGAGACGCCGACGGCGAATCGTGATTACCGCTGATGCCGTGCCCGTCGCCGTCTACCTCGGAGTCCGTACGAGAGCGTGTCACTGCCAACTTTGAGCCGTAAGAACTGCGCACCTGAGGCGTGTCCGCTGATCACGGGGCGTCTGCACCCCCGCTCGCTAACGTCTGCGGCATGCGCATCGACACGTTCCATCGCTGGCGTAGACACAGATCATCCTGCGGACCCTGTGAACCGGTCTGGTTCACGCCAACAATCGGTGTGAGGACAGCACACCTCGCCCTGACCGTGATGATCCGGGTAGGCCGTACGGCGACCCGCCAGGCTGTCCGGGGCACATAGTGACCGCTCGGCACATCTACGTCGACGAGACCAAGCACCGTGACTATTTGATGGTGGCGGCGGTCGTGTTAGGGGAGGATCTGACGTCGGCTCGCGCTGTCGTTCAGGAGCTTCTCAAGCCCGGACAGCGCCATCTTCATATGAAGGACGAGGCGGACGGTCGCAAAGAGACCATCGCCAAGGCACTCGTCAGCGCCGATCTTCGCGCGACGGTCTATGACGCGGGCCGGCGACACCGCACCCAGGTGCTTGCGCGGGCCGCGTGCCTGTCTGCGCTTGTCGAGGACCTGGCCACCAGTAACGTCGAGACATTGATCGTCTTGGACCAGGACGAGAGCCTCGTGCAATCCGATCGCCGACTGCTTTACGGCGCTGTGCGCGCTACGAGCATCGGCGAGCGGCCTCAGAGCGTCTACTTGCTATCCCTGACGCCTTCGCCTGGTGTTGGGCCAAAGGCGGCCGCTGGCGGTCTCACATCCGACCTGTGGTCACGGTCCAGCCGGTCTGAACACACTCAGATACGCGCGAAGCCCGAGCGCCGCGGTCGTCCGGCCGGGTCTCGGGCTCACTTCCTGCAGCTATTGCCACAGGCACCTGTGACTATACACCCGGCACAGTCGCTGGGTAAGGGGTCACCGAAAGCGGAGCTGGCAACGTCCCGCCATCAGGGCCGCGTAATCCATTACAAAAAGGTCACGGGTTGCGGCGTGTTGTTATCAGGTAACCGCCGTCGTGCTGGCACAGTCATCACCATGGCCCAGTCGCGCAGCACACACAAAGGCGATCGCGCCCAGATCATGGCGCGTCCCGATCGCATCGTCTACGACATCGTCAAACAAGAAGCCGCAGCCCGGGGGATCCCCATGGGGCAATACGTGGCCGATGTTCTTGCCGCTCACGTAGGGCACCCCGAATTGGTGCGCGAACTTAACAAAAAGATGGAGGTTTTGCCGTTGGCGATGTGAGCACCGTAGCCCGACACAGTCGGGCAGATGGGAAACAATTCCATAGCGGTGTGGACGACTCGCTGAGATGACGAAGGCCCCGCATGGCGGGGCCTTGTCGAGGGGTTTGAACCGAGTTAGCAGCTCGGTTCCGGGTCCGCACCCGTTGCCCCTGAAAGGGACGTGTCTTGAGCGACTCGTCTCACGGTAGCGCATACCTGTATCCGGTTCCAGAGGACGCGCACCGTGATCTGTCGGATAGTCATCATCGAACGCCGTTAACGGCATTGTCGCGGCCGTTCACCGCGGCCCCTGCGACCTATCGCGGGTGCAGTCCGACGCGTCGGCGCCGCGGGATGGTCCGCACCACCCCGACCGCGCAGGTGCTGGCGATGCGGCGCGGCCGCCGGCTGGCCGGTCGGCCCGTGCCGACACCGAGCGCCTTTGTGGGCTTGGAGCTTGACGATCAGGCTTACGCCGGGGTGCCGTGCTGGAGCGCCGGGCCGACCGGTTGGGCGCACATCACTGTGGCGGTGACCTACGACCTGCACTATGGGCGTGTGCGGCCGTTGATGTGCAATGGCGGTATCGCCAAACCCGCCCTGGTCGTGATTGCCGCGGCTATGGCCCGCTACGCCGACTGGCGCACCGGGCGGGGCTGCCGGCCCACCAACACCCAACTTGCCGCCGACACCGGCTATGACGAACGCACCATCCAACGCGCCCATGAATGCCTGCGCCTGCTGGGGGTGGCCACCGAGATCCTGCGCGGCCGGCAGCGCACCTACACCGAACGCATGGCCTCGTGGCGCCTGGGCGATCGCCACCGCGGGTGGGCCTCGGTGTGGGCGCTGCACGACAACGCCCACCTCACCCGACTTGTCCACAGCTTGTCACCCCACCTGGAACGGTCCCCAGTAACCACCACACCCCCCTGTTCTGTCCGACTGGTCACTACCCGCACGGGCGCTCACCGCGCCCGGCATCACGGCGCTACGCGCCGCCGAGCACCCGATGAGGCGGGCCGGCGGCTGGCTGGGCGGTGGCGCGCCGATCCGCACGCCCCAGCGTGGGCACGGATGTTCAGCGCCAACAGTTGGGCGGCGATGCTGGCCGCCCCCGCACGCCACGGCTGGACCCCGCACGATTTGACCGCGCTAGTGGCCGACTGGCTGGGCACCGGACATTGGATTCCCGACCGACCGGCCCGACCGATCGCGCTGCTGGGCACCCTGCTCGCGTGGCACAGCGCCCACAACACGTTGGCGGCCCGACCCAGCGCCCTCGATGAGGCCCGGGCCGTCCACGCTGAGGCTGCCAGAGCGGCCCGCCAGATGGCCCGCGACGCCGACCACCGCGCCCACCTGCTCGGGCGTACCGCCGCCCGCATGGCCGCCACCGGACCTGGCCGCGCTGCGGCCTTCGCCGAGCTCGCCGCGGTACGCCGCCGCGCCGCACTCCGGCGCACCGCGACCGCCGCCGCCGACCACGCCCGCATGAGCGGCCTCGTCGAGCACGCGCGCCGCGACCACCATCGCGCCCCCGCCGCTGACCGCCGCGACCCATGACGCTAACCACATCAAGCTATGGCACATTTGCACAAATATGTGCGAGGATGGTGGTGCCGCCCGTCAAGCCCACTCCCAGCCGTTTGGCGGGCGGCCCATTCGTCGGGTTGGAGGGTGGTGGCGGGGTGTTGACGGTGGCGAAGTTGTCGCGGTGGTCGATTGCCTATTACAACGACACCGCGCACGCGGTGGGGATGGCCGCCCGGGATGCCCAGCGGGCTAATGGCGGGTTGGGGGAGTACTACGCCGAGGGTGACACTCGGACCCCGGTGTGGGTGTGCGCCGGCGATGCGCACCGGGCGGCGGAACTGGTGGGGTTAGACGATGCGCAGCGCGCGGGTGGTGAGGCCGATACCGGGGTGGTGAGGCGGTGGCTGGATGAGGGGGTGGCCCCGTCGGGTGGGTGTGGCCGGGCCCTTGGGAAGGGGTCGGTGCATGGGTTTGATTTGACGTTTTGCGCGCCGAAGAGTGTGTCGCTGTTGCGGGCGTTGCACCCCAATGACGTGACGCAAAAAGCGGTAGTGAACGCCCACACCGCCGCCCTGGCCGAGGCGATGGAGTATCTGGCCGAGCATGCCGGTTACACCCGGGTGCACAACCCGGTCACCGGAGACAAGGACTTGGTGCGCCTGCCCGGAATTGTGGCGGTGGCGTATCAGCATGAGACGTCGCGGGCGGGGGATCCGCATCTGCATACCCATGTGATCGTGCCCAACCGCCAGGCCCGCGCCGACGGGAAACTGGTGTCACTAGACGGCACATCGTTGTTTCATGAGGCGCGGGCGGCGGGGGTGATTTATCAGGCCACCCTGCGCCGGGAGTTACACCGCGCGATCGGGGTGGAATGGAGCGCGATCGACCCCGCCACCGGGATGGCTGAGGTCGCCGCGATCGACCCGGCCAGTATCACCGCCTGGTCGCAGCGGGCCTCAGCGCTGCGGGCATGGGCAGCGAAGAATCTGGTCGTGGTTGACCCAAAGGTGGGGCCGACCCAGGCCCAGTTGGCGGCCGCGCAGAAAGCGACCCGGCCGGGTAAACCCGAGCAGTTGGCGTGGGCGGAATTACGTCGGTTGTGGCGCGAGGATCCGCGGGGCTGGACGATCGATCGCGGTGCGCACCAGGCGGCGCGTCAGGCTCGCCAGGCTGCGGCGGGGCGGGGGGTGTGGCAGCGCAGCCGGCTGGTTGAGGCGGCCGAACAGCGCGGTCAGGCGGTGTTGACGCGCGCTGATCTGGTGGAGCTGATCGGCGCGCAACTCCCGGTCGATATCGACGGTGATCCTCGGTCGCCGCGACAGATGATCGAGGCCTCCGTCGAGCGGCTCGGGATGCGGATTTCTGGGCCGCGGGCGGCCCATCAGCGGGAGGGGTCGCAGCGTTTCACCCTGGATAAGATCCTGGCCAACGAGGCCCGGTTGCTTGAGCTGGTCGACGCCCGCGATGAGCGCGCGCAGCTCTACGGTTTGCGTGATCTGGATGTGGCTGGGCTGTCGGCGGATCAGGCGCGCGCGGTGGAGAGCATCGCGTGGTTGCCGTGGCTGATCTGCCCCTTGTCCGCGCCAGCGGGGGCGGGAAAAACCACCTCGATGCGGGCGCTGCGGATCGGCGCGCGGCACAGCAATAAACGGGTGCTGGTGGTGGCGCCGACCGGTAAAGCCGTCGACGTCGCGGTCCGCGAAGGCGCCGGCGATTCTGGGATGACCGTGGCTGCCGCGCTGGCGGCGTTACGTGAGGAAACGTTGCAGTTGGATCAGCGCACCGTGGTGATTGTCGATGAGGCCGCGATGGTCGGCACCGCCGAGCTGCGTGCGCTGCTGACCGCGACCACCGCCGCCGGTACCAAGGCGGTGTTGGTCGGTGATGCCCACCAACTCAGCCCTGTCAAAGCGCCCGGGGGGATGTTCGCCCAACTGTGTACGGATCTGCCCTGGACCCAAACCCTGTCGCAGGTGTGGCGGATGACCGATCCCGGTGAACGTGCCGCGTCGCTGGCGCTGCGTGAGGGCGGGCCCGCCCCGCTGCGGCGCGCCGTGGGCTGGTATGCCACTCATGGCCGGTTGCGGTGCGGGGATCCGATCGCCATGGCCACCGACGCCCTTGAGGCCTACCGCGCCGACATCGCCGCGGGCAAAGATGCGCTGCTGGTGTGTGACACCACCGAGATCGCCGACGCGCTCAACCAGCGCCTACACGATGACGCTCTGGCCGCCCGCGACCCCCACGCCCAAGCCACCCCCACGATCACCGCGGCGCGCGGGCACCAACTGGCCGTGGGGGATCTGATCCTGACCCGGCGCAACACCCCCGAGATCACCGTGCTGAACGCCACCGACAACAAAAAGACTGCGGATCCGGTGCGCAATGGGCAACGCTGGCAAGTCCTGGCCGTCGACCCCGCCCACGACCGCATCGCCGCGCGTCGGCTTAGCGACGGGGCGCGGGCCGCCTTCTCCGGGGACTACCTGCACCAGCAGGTGACCCACGGGTATGCGGTCACCGTGCATTCGGCCCAAGGGGTCACCGCCGACACCACCCACGCCGTGCTGGGAGAGCGCACTAGCCGGGCGTTGTTGTATGTGGCGATGACCCGCGGCCGGGATTCCAACACCGCCTACCTCTATGAACGCCAGGGCGGGGAGACCACCCACGAACACCGCGACCAGCCCGGGCTGCATGTCCTGCGTCGCGGCACCACCGCGGACGCGGTCGGGCTGGTGCGCACCGTGATCGCCCACCGCGACCACCACGCCCACAGCGCCCATCACGTCGCCGCCCACACCGACCCCACCCAGCTGCCCGACATTGTCCGCGGCCTCCTGGCGCGGCGCACCCACGCCCTACACACCCGCCGACGCGCCTACCAGCGCTGGCACGACCAACGCCTCGAGCACATCCTGGAACAACGCCGCTGGGTTGAACAGCACCTACACCGCACCCGCGAGCACAAACGCGACCGAAGCTACGGGCTGGAGCTGTAGCCGGGCGCGGTCGATGTTTTTGGCGAGCCAAGGTTCTGTAGGGGCCTACTCATTGTGCTCGGCTTAAGCGGAATCGGTTGGTCCGATGGTCGCGAGGTGGGCCGATTGGCCCTGCTACGAGCTCTTTCTTTAGTACGCTAGTGCCAGATGCGAGGGGCATCACGTGACAGCAGTCAAGGACAGGGGGAAAGGCGATGGCCGCGGCATCAACTTCCTGGTTGACCCCGTTGGAGGAGTATGTGCCGCGCTGCACGACCGACCCGCAGCGCTGGACCACCACGCAGCCCGACGCCCAAGCGGTGGCGTTGTGTGTGGCATGTCCGCGCCGGGGGTGGTGCGCCCAGCAGGCCTACCGGGCGACCGGTGTGCAGGGGCTGTGGGCGGGGGTGGTGGTTCCCGAGTCCGGGCAACGCGCCCGGGAGTTCGCGATGCGCCGCCTACAGGTGTTGGCCGAACGCGGTGGCTATCACGTTGCCCCGCGGCGGCGGGGCCGGCCCCGCGGCTCAAGGAACTAATCCTTGTCGTTGCGTTTTAGGGCACAGCCACGCCGAGGCTTGCCGTGGAGCAAGGAGGATTTAAATGCGGGCCATTCCGTCGTGGTCAGGACAGCAGAAATTTGCAAGGTTCGTCGTGCTCGCTGCCGTAGTTGACGTAGCGCTGCTTCGCTTACCGCCGCGGTCGCGGTGCCGGCGTCAAGTGCGGGTGGCCGAATGTGGGAGGGAACGACGGTGACAGATCCGGTGCTGCAGGGTCGGTTGCAGCCGGATTTGGCGGTATTGGCTTGGCAGGTGACCCAGGGTGTGCCGCATGTGATCCCTGCCGCAGGGACGAAAGATGAGCCATGGTTCGGTCAGACACCGTCGTCTGGGGCCAGGCAGTACATGATCTTGGCCCCCGAGGGGGTAAAGCCGACTGTTGACGAACTAGTGAGGTTAGGCATTCTGGACAACTACGGACCGCCCCTTGGACGCTAAATCAGACGATTTGCAGCACCAAATCAACCGGCTATCAGAACTATTAGGCGTGCGTCCGATGTCGGTTGGTTTGAGAACAAATGATGACCTGAATATTTTTGTTGCTGAAGACGGTACGTATCACTTCACTTACTACGAGCGAGGAAAGCTCGGATTCGACCGTATAGGCAGTCTTGACGATCTTCTGTATTGGTATTGCCAGAGCGTAATCAGCAATCAAGCCGCCGAACGGGTCGGAGACCGAGCGGAACGATTCAGGTATGAGTACCAAGTGCTCAGCGAGTTGAGTGCCGATTGGGCAAAAAGGAATGTCCGCGAGACTGCCGGCATGTTCCGCAAGTACGGAAAGCCCCAGGATATTGCATTACTTCCCGACATTGGCGAACCCCTGTAGTCGTTCAATCGACTGGGGCGGCTTTTGGGTTCGCCCTGCGCGTAGGCGTCATCGCGGGCGTATTTGTATGAGCTGGAACGATGGCGATGTGAACGAACGGCCCGCCCAGATCTCTGTCGAACGTACTCGCGCCCAACGCAATCGACGCGCTGTCTGACTACGCACCACTACGGTTAAGGATGGGTCGTCGTGCGACAATCTGCGTGCAGTCAAGGCAACGGATCGATGGCGCGCCCGAAAGGAATTGAGAGCGTTGACAGGTCCATCCGAATGCGAGATCGGTTTTCACCGAGACTTCGCCGGGCGGAGTGCACGTCGAGTATGCGACCTCAACCTTCTGGTTCGCCCAACACGAACTCGGCCTTGCCGATAGCTCATGGGATTTCGACGGCGAACACGTCAGCATCAACGCCGTCAACGGCAAATGGGCCTGGAAACTAACGGGCAAGAAATATGTTTACGACTACGGCCCCGATGTCGAACCAGTAGTCATGCTCGAAGGAATCCGGATCGGCTGACGAAAAGAGCGGATATTCGGCGCACCATCACCCCCAGTCAGGTGGTCAATCACCACTTGCCGATGCCGTGTTGGCTAGCCGCGACATCATCGGCCAGGCCAAGGGCATCATCATGCACCAAATGGAACCTCAATCGTGTGCAGGCTTTTCAACTGATACTCAAGACTGTCACCGCAGGCCAACATCAAACTTGCGGAGGGAGGTTGCCCGGTTCGTTGTCGAACGGCATGAGTCATGGTTTAACGGACGAGACGCCTAGGAAACGTGGTTTGTCTCGTTTCTACAAACGAGACCGATCAGTTTTTGACTCAGTTCGGTGTGGCTCCGGTGGCTCGGAAGATGACACGGCCGTTTCGACGTCGTGGTCGGCGAAGCGTGCGCATTAGCGACCGAGCAGAATGACGTCGACGGCGGCGCGCAGGTGACCGGCGACCGGGATCTGAAGAATGTGATGGCCGGGCCGTTGGTGGGCAGAGTCCTTCCCGCATATCCTTCGTCTATGCGCATAGGTGCGCGACCCCGCGACATAGCTTCTGGCAACACTGGGATTCGAACTTCCGTAGAACAGGCCGACTACTTGCGGTGGAGGATCGAACGACCCGATGGCCGTCGATCGCTTACCTGGTTCGCTACCACCAGCGCTAGAGGCAAGCTACTCATCGGCAGCCATCAACTGATTGGCACATTGCAACTAAGCTTCTTGCAGGGCAGCTGGCTGATTGAGTGTTCCGGCGACTTCACCAGACGTCGTTTGCCGCCTGAAAACGATGAATCGATCTGCGACTACTGGATGCGCGCGCCCAAGATCAACGACTGGTACCAAGCCAGCGTAATCCTCTTTCCGGCAACCACTCTCGCGCCGATGTTCCAGGATGAACCGCCGTGTAGTGAGGTAAGGAAGCACCGTTGGGATTATCGGCGAAGCTCGGATGACGTTCTTGAGGTGCAGATCCTTTTTGGCGGTGCCGATTGCGAAGCTCCAGCAATCTCGGATGGCAGTGTTTTGATCGGTCACGTCGACCTTCACCGCGGCGTGGCCGTCGCAGTGGTCGCTGAAGCGCGTGCTATGGACATCTACACCCAGCGGATGATCGAAGGGCATCGTGAATCGCCCTGGTTCTGCCGGAGACTCGGGCTATTGGATTCCGATCAGTGGTTGGTCGGTCCGTTGTGCATCGTAGAACGCGGCTTCG
>RXJD01000090.1 GCA_003987775.1 Mycobacterium sp. | reverse complement strand
TCTGGCGCATGGTGGTCAGACGGTGATGTCCGGCGTGACTGAAGCGTTGGTGGTGGATCGGTTGCCGGAGGGCGCATGGTTGACCGAGTTGGGCAGTTATCCGTTGCGGGGGGTGCCGCGTCCGGAGCGGGTGGTGCAGGTGTGCCACCAGGATTTGCGCAATGAGTTTCCGCCGTTGCGGGTACGCAGTGTGGTTGCCGCCCATAATCTTCCGGCTCAACTGACGAGTTTTATCGGACGCCAGGCGGAGATGGCTGCAGTGCGGCGCCTGGTGGTCGGCAACCGGTTGGTGACCTTGACCGGCGCGGGAGGGGCCGGCAAGACCCGACTCGCCGTCGAGGCGGCCGCCCAGTTGGGCGCCGAGTTCTCCGACGGGATCTGGTACGTCGATCTGGCGCCCATCACGAATCCGGCGGTGGTGCCCGTTACCACGGCCCGCACACTGGGCCTTCCGGATCAGCCGGGCCTGTCCAACGTGGAGACGCTGGTCAGGTACTTCGGTGAGAAGGAAACCTTACTGCTGCTGGACAATTGCGAGCACCTGCTCGATGCCTGCGGGGCGCTGGTGGTGGAGCTGCTGGCGTCGTGCCCGCGTTTGGCGATCGTGGCAACCAGTCGCGAGCCGCTGGGGGTCCCCGGCGAGCTGAGTTGGCGGGTCCCCTCCTTGTCGCTTGTCGACGAGGCGGTTGAGTTGTTCGCCGACCGCGCTTGTCGGATCAGGCCGGAATTCGTTGTCACTCAGGACGACACAGCGCTGGTCCGAGAGATCTGTGAACGACTCGACGGCATGCCGTTGGCCATCGAGCTGGCCGCCGCACGGGTTCGGGCGCTGTCGCTGAAGCAAATTCGAGACAGCTTGCACGACCGCTTCCGGCTACTGACCGGAGGAGCCCGTACGGCGGTGCGCCGTCAGCAGACACTGCGGGCCTCGGTGGATTGGTCGTATGCGCTGCTCACCGAAACCGAACGGGCTTTGCTACGCCGGCTCTCGGTCTTTGCTTCCGGATTTGACCTGGATGCGGCCGGGGCGGTGGGCGCCAGCAACGAGGTCGAAAGCTATCAGCTGATGGATCAACTCGGTCTGCTGGTCGACAAGTCCCTGGTAGTTGCCGACGATGTCCACGGTGGCATGCGTTACCGACTGCTCGAGACGGTGCGCCAATACGCGCAGGAAAAACTTGGCGAATCGGGCGAGGCCGATCAAGTGCGAACCCGCCACCGCGATCACTATGCGAACACCGCCGCCGAGATGTACGCGCAGGGTCAGCCCGCCGAGGACCGGTTGTTGCGCTGGGCACAAATCGAGATTGACAATCTCCGGGCGGCGTTCACCTGGAGCCGCGAGAACTCTGACCTCGATACAGCGCTGCGACTGATCTTGTCACTCGGCGCGTTATGGGTACGCGGTTCGCGCGTCGCGGAAGCATCGGCCGCTTTGGACGCCATCCTTATCGAGAACGGTCAGGCGCATATCTCGCCCGCGGTGTGGGCAGCTGCCGAGAGTTACCGATGCTCCCTGGCCGCCTACGGCGGCGTACCCGCAGACCTGGTGCGTGCCCAGGAGGCATTGGCCGTAGCGCGCGAGCTGGGCGATAGGTCGCTGACTGTGCAAGCCCTCAACGCCTGCGGGATGACCTCTATGTTCAGCCCGGATGTCGCGCAGGCATATCTGATTGAAGCGTACGAGCTGGCCGCTGCGGGAGGTGACAGGTGGGTGCAGTGCCAGCTCGCCACCAGCCGGGCGACAATCAAGTGTGTGGCCGGCGAGCCCGTCGCGGCGCTGCCCGCCGCGGAAGCGGCACTAGAGATCGCCGATAGCTGCGGCGACCAGTTCTACTCCCTCGACATCCGGACATGGTTGGGTCTCGCGTTGTTGACGCAGGGGCGTCTCGACGATGCGGAACGCACTACCGGTGGCCTTGCGCAGGAGGCCGAGACGGCGGGGGACTCCATCCATACCCTTTTCGGCCACGTAGCCCACGGCCTCGTTCTGGTCGCCCAGGGCCGAGCGGCCGCGGCCAGGGCGGTCGCGGAATCCGCGGTGGTGATCGCGCAGGGCCTCGGGGGTGTGGGTGCAGACACGGCGTACGGGATCCTCGCTCAGGCCGCTCTGGCCGACGGCGACAGTGCTGGCGCGATGCGGTGGTGTGAGAGCGCTTGGCGCTACACATATCCGCAGCGAGAGGTATTCACCAAAAGTATGGTGCCGATGGCGGAGGCCGCATTGGCGAGCGGTGATCTGGTTACGGCCCGTTCGTGGGCGGATGACGCCGTCGCGGTGGTCCCGGGCTGGCACCAGTTTGTGGCGCTGACGGTGCGAGCTTTCGTCGCGTTGGCACAAGGTGACCGAGAGCGGTCCGAGCGCGACGCCTATGACGCACTAGCGGTGGCCTCGCAGACGGGTGCGTTCCTGCGGGTTCCCGACACGTTCGAATGCGTCGCCCGACTCGCAGCCGACGATGGTGACCACCCGTACGCTGTCCGTCTATTCGGTGCGGCCGACGGCATCCGGCAGCGCATGGGCCATGCTCGCTATCCGATGTATCAGGCCGGCTATCAGCTTGCCACGGAGAATCTGCGAGAAACCCTGGGACAGAATGATTTTGACGCCATGTGGGCCGAAGGTGCCGCTTTGTCTATCGAGGAGGCGATCGCATATGCGCAGCGTGGTCGCGGGGAGCGCAAACGTCCGGCTACCGGCTGGGGTGCGTTGACTCCGATGGAGCAGGACGTGGTGCGTCTGGTCGCCGAAGGCTTGGGTAACAGGGATATCGGTGCGCGGCTGTTCATCTCGCCTCGCACGGTGCAAAGCCACCTCACCCACGTGTACGCCAAGTTGGGTTTGGAGTCGCGGGTGCAGTTGGCGCAGGAGGCCGGGCGCCGCACCTAGCCGGTATTTGCGCGCTTCGGCTGATGTTATTGCCCGATCCGGGGGGCGATGCTGGCTACTATGAGCCAACATGCGGAGATGCCGTCGCTGACCTGGGGTGAGTGGGGTGTGAGCGAGTTGCTGCCGACGGGGACGGTGA
>RXJD01000057.1 GCA_003987775.1 Mycobacterium sp. | reverse complement strand
TACTGGTGTGCGGTCTCTGAGTGGGCCGCGTTTGTAGAGTAGTGGACGGTCTCGTACTCGATGGGTGGGATGCGGCCCAGGCGGTGCATCAGCCGGTCGGTGTTGTACCAGTGCACCCACTCGGCGGTGAGCAACTCCACGTCGGCCGGGCGGTGCAGTGGACCTCGCAGGAACGGAGAGTCGTCGCGGACGGCCTCGGTCTTGTACAACGCTATGGTCTCACTGAGCACGGTGTGCCGATTGCCCCGAGAAGGTTCTACGCCTGGCGAACCGAGCACGATGCTCGGCGATGAACGCACAGATCAGTGGTGTCGCGGGTCGCTCTCCCGCACGAAGAAACCTGTTGCCGCCTTGAGGATTTCGATGGTCTCCTCAAGCTCGCGATTTTTGCGCTTGAGTTCACGCAACTCACGTGCGGTATCAGTGGGCACACCGTCACCGACCCCGGTGTCCACCTCGACCGGGTTGACCCACCGGCGCAGCGATTCGTAGAACACACCCAACCGCTTGGCAACCGCAGTGATGCAGGCCGTACGGGTGCCGTACTCCTCGGGATGGTCAGCGACCACCCGCACCGCCCGGACCTCGAACTCGTCGTCGTACTTCTTCGGCATGATGCGAACAACCTTCCCTCGAGAGAAGGTGTGCATCAAACCCGGGGCGAGTCACGGGAGCCTTCCCGACATGGCTTGTGGCCTCAACGGCAAAGCTTTCGTGCAGTGGTTCCGTCCGACCTATGTCACCGCAGAGTGGGCCGGCGGGGTGCTCAAAGAAATCCGGATCTGGGGACCGCGCCTACTCCAAGATGGGTCACTGGGCAAGCGTCTGCTCGATCACCAGTGGAAGCGAAGCGTCGCGGACGGCGGAGTCGCGTACAGCGAGTTGCCGGCTCTAGTCGCACACGAACTCCGGGGGTGCGTCGCTGCTAACAGCACTATAGGGCCACGGCAATAGCTCAATTTTCTATGGATTGCGGACCCCATCTGCGGCCTCAAAATTTAAGCGACAGTTGGTCACCAGCTGGCTCAACCCCCGCTGCCGCGCGAACAACAGATGCGTCGAGCAGCCCACCGAGGCGACTCACTTCGGACAATTTGAACGCACCACGTCGGACGAGGGAGCTGTTGCCCTCGCCGCCGCCCGGCCCAATCCACGAGGCAACGCGCCCGTACCCATTCCTGAGGGCGTCGGTGGCACCCGCCCAGGTACCACCCGTTTCGTGTTCGCCGGCAACCACAATCGTGCAGTGGTCCAGATAGCGCCTTGGGTAGGTTGGCTCGTCTACGTCGTCACGCCGGACCGGTATAGCCGTTGTCACGCGCCCAGGCGACAACCAGGGACTTGGTATCCGGACACAGATTGTTCACGGCTGCGGTCAGGATGATCGCCGACTCGGTCGGGGCGAAACCCGTCCTGCGTAGTTTGCCGAGCACCAACGATGGTGACACCTCGTTTCGGAGGTCGTGGCACAACCCCTTACCGATATTGATCATGTCGGTAATCGAGGCGTAGCTCACCCCCGAGTTGTCGAGTTCCGAGATGAAGTCATACTGGTCGGCCCGAGCCGGACCCGACAACGTCAATGCTCCGCATGTTGCGACTACTCCCGCAATAACCCCACGTCCGCGCATTTTTCCCCCTCGCATCGCGCCGAGGAGCAAAGAATACGATTGGCCACCGACAAGAAAATCCCGACAGCGAAAGGCGCAGGGGCAGGCGTACGAGGAAGTCGAACAGCTGTGTAGGGGCCTGTTGCTTCACGTCAAGATGCGCGCGAAGGGGTATTCGTTGCCTCACGTAGACTTGCGCGCTTATTGGTGGGCGGTTTGGCGTCGGGTGCAGCTTTGCTGGTGGTGATTGTGAGGAGCTGTTCGGTCAAGGCTTGAACCTGGCGTTGGGTAGCGGCGGGATTGATCAGGGAGTAGGTCCGGGTCAGCGCCACGATGCGTTGCACGGTCATGGTGGGGTGATCGATTGCGCGATGAAATGGGGTGGTGGCTTTGTCGTGTTTCTTGGATATCTTGGCGCCGTGACGGACCTTGGAGATCAGTTTCTGCTGAGGGTAGAAGTAGTTGGTCAGCTTGGACTGCAACTGCCAGATCTCGTTGAGTAGCAACAGTTCCACGGCGGTGTCGTAACGGTGATGGCCGACAACTGTGCGCACCGCCGTCCAGTTCTTCTGCTCGACGTGACAGCCGTCGTTTTTATTGCCCGGCCGCGCCCGGGTGAAGGTGATCTGGCGTCCTTGGCACCATCCGAGCAGGGTGCTCGTTGATGAATTCTGATCCGTTGTCGGAGTCCACACCCAGGATCGGGAACGGCATTGTGCGGGCGATGTCATTGAGTGCTGCCAGCACGCATTTGGCGGTCTTGTCCGGCACGGAGCGATTCTCGGTCCAGCCCGTGGCGATGTCGGTGACCGTCAGGGTGAATGCATGGCCTGCGGCCCGGTTGCCGCCGTCATGCCAGACCAGGTCGATCTCGACGAACCCAGGTTGAGCGTCGTCCCACTGCGCCCAGGTGCGCACCGGAATCTGGCTTTTGAGCAGCGATCCCGGCTTCGTACCGCTACGTCCCTTGAGCTGGTGTATGGCGCGCTCACTAGCCAGGCGGCGGTCGATGGTGGCTGCCGACATCGACACCAGCAATTGCGCGGTGCCTTCGTCGAGGGACAGCTCGCCGAACTGACGCAGCACGGCCACCGGCTCATCGAGCATCGGCGCCAGCCGTTTGCCGGCGGGCATTCCCAGCACTGTCCAGCAGACCGTCAGTGCCACGATGACATCGGGCCCGTACTTCACCGCCGGGGCCTACGCGGGGTGACGATCTTGGGCCGCAGCGCCGCTGCGAGCGCCTTGCGGGCGTGGTTTCGGTGCCACCCGGTGTTGGCGCACAACTCGTCGAGAATCCGACTCTTACCGCGTTTACTCGCCAGCTGGTAGCGGGTCGCGACCGTCTCGGTGATTGCTCTGCGCTCTGCCAACGTCAACCCCATCCACTGGGCGTACGCGCGCATTTTCAGTGAGGCAACGAATGCCTCTTTCGCGCGAATTTCTGACGAGTCAACGCGGGGGTTGCTGCCCGGACTACACGAATCCTTGATCGACCAGAACCGCGCCTTGCGTCGTGACCACATGTGCCTGTCCCGAACCGCCAACAACGCGGCACCAACTCTTCACATCGAGATGGTCGTGCGCCAACGTGATGTCGAAACCCCCGTACATCCCGGGCACGGGGAACCAGATGCGCTGGCCCGGCACCTCATGCAAGATCTCCACGGGAGGGTAGCGCAGGACACGTTGGGGATCGCGGCCGTCGTAGAGTACGCCGCAGATGCGGCTGTCGATGACTTCGGCGAGGTGCCACTCGAGCGCGCGGATTTCGTAGCGCCCCAGGGGGGAAGGCGGTGGCTTAAGATAGCGCGTGCGCAGAATGAGCGATTTTCGCTGTTGTGCGGCAATGTCTTTGGGGTGAACCGCCTTCAGGTCCCGTTCGCGCCGGACATCGTAGGCGGTGCGTCCCCGAGCGTCGGTGAGTGACTTCAAGGCGCCACGTCGGATGAGTTCGGCGGCGACTTCGTTGGGTGCGCCGTGCCAAGCGGCTTGGTGTAAAACGGTGAACCAGGTGGTCCCGCCGGGCCGCCACCCGTTGATGTCTAGGTGTAGTTCGTCGTCGTCGAGCAGTTCGAATACTGTTGCCCAGTCACCCGCTTTGGCCGCATCGGCACATTCATTACCCGCCGACACGTCATCGTCGAACAACAGGTTAGGGTCGAGTACCCCGCGCCACACGAAGGGTTCGTCGGTCGGTACCTTCTCTGGCCCCGTCATGACGTTCCCTCCTTTCGCGAAGTCATCGAGTATCTGCGAGGCTAAGCCAATTCAGGGTTTGGGCATCCCTGCCCCGCCGAGGAATACCAGCGGTGCAGAATCGTCCTGCCCTTTTTGTGGCTCGCCATCCATAAGCTGGTCGTCCCCCGGGGCCGGCACTATAGCCGCGTCCCGCAGTCAGGTGGGTGGAAAGACCCGACAACTCCCGCCTCGGACAGCGTTATATCAGCCTCTCCGACGTCGGTGAGCCAACTGACTCGGTGGGTTGCTACGACGGTGCTAGTGGGAATCTTGGCTACATGTCACCGCCGCGTTACTCAATCTTGTAATGGCGGAATCTGAGCGGACGCGACTGCGGGACGTAACTCCGCGCCTGCTGAACGGCGCCGAACGCTGCGTCTACCACACGCTGACCGACCAACTGCAACCCAACGACGTGCTGATCCCCAACCAGCGCGTCACCGACCATCTCAAAGACCATGAGGTCGACTTCGTCGTCGGCATCGAGGGTGCTGGCATCGTCTGCCTGGAGGTCAAGGGCGGTGAGGTGTGGCACGACGGGGAAGGCTGGTGCCAGATCCGCGGCGGCAAACAGGTGAACATCGAGCCGGTCCGCCAGGCGCGCGAAGCGTGTTATGCGCTGCGCAGCTACGTCGGAAGCGACCCACGCTGGACACAGGCCCGAATGCGCTGGGACCACCTCGTCGTTTTGCCCAATGTTGAACTACCGGAGGATTTTTCACTACCGGAATGCCCCCGATGGAAGATCATCGACCGCACCGACCTCCCCACGCTCGTAAACAAACTGCGCAACATCCTCATCCGTCAGGAATTAGACCGGCCGCTAATCACCGAGGATGGAGTCAGCCAACTCGGTACCGTGTTGAGCGGCAGGGGATTACCGCAACGCGATGTCGCGGCCCATGCGCTGGCCAACGAGGACACCGCCGACACCCTCACCGGACACCAGTCCGTCATCCTTGACACCATCCGCCTCATTCACCAGCGGAGAAAAAGGCGGGCCCCAACGCGCGTCTGGAAAAGAATCTCCGCGAAGGACGGAGCGCCTCGAGAGTCGCATCGACTTCTCCAACTGCCGCGAGACCCTAACCCAAGGCGCAGGACGAGTGGTCTTCAGCGGTAGATTCACGCGGTCGAACATCGCCGATTGACGCGCGGGACTGGGCCCTACCATCGGGCCGATCTCAGTTGCGATGTCGCGAAAGTCTAGGTTATTTAGCAGATTTCGAACTGCGTGCGCGGATCTTCGGTGCCTGTTATGCGACTCGGTGTCGACAGCGACCCGCTGCTACGGAAGAGCCCTGTACCAAAAATTGGTTTGATTGCGCCCGTGGGTAAGAACACGTCCTGCAGCCTCGACGAGCACTACAGTGCGTTCATCGAGGACGAGGTCGCTTCGGGTCGCTACCGCTCGGCCAGTGACGTTGTCCGAGCAGCTCTACGGTTGCTCGAAGACCGCGAGACCCAGCTACGCGCGCTACGTGAGGCTCTGATCGAGGGCGAGCACAGCGGGCCCTCGACACCGTTCGACTTCGACGCCTTCCTCGCCCGCAAACGCGCTGGCGAACCGGGCGGCCGGTGAGTCGATACCTCCTTTTCACCACCAGCAGCTCAACTCGACCTCGAACAGATCTGGGACTACACCTGCCGTCGCTGGGATGTCGAGCAGGCCGACGAGTATCTGCGTGAATTGCAGCCGGCTATCGAACTCGCCGCTGTGAACCTTCGGATCGGCCAGGGTTGTGAGGAAATCCGCCCCAGCTACCGCGAGCTCGCCGCCGGATCACAGATCCTTGACTACAGGGTCGTGCCCGACGGCGTCGTCGATGTCGTGCGCGTGCTGCACCAGCGCATGGACGTCGACCGCCGCCTCTGACCTCGGTGACTTCTCTGGTTCTCAATAAAGGACCTTGTCCTCTGGCCGCACCCGCGCCCTCGTCGGACACTCGGCAGTTACCAGGAACAGCTCCACTCACTGACCGAAGGAGCAAGCAAAGAATGACCAAAGCCGATCCCACCGTGGTCCGGCACCCCAGCGGAGCACTGGTGTCCACGCTGCCGCAAGCCTTCCAGGAGACGGCCGCCATCAAGCCGGACTCGATCGCCATCCGGACGGTCGGCGACGAAACGGTCATCACCTGGCGTCAGTACGCCGACCGAGTCCGCAAGATCGCCGCCGGCCTTGCCGCCCTGGGGGTCGCACATGGCGACACGGTCGGGATCATGCTGCGCAACCGCCCAGAGTTCCACCTGGTCGACACCGCGGTCATGCATCTGGGCGCGATCCCGTTCTCGATCTACAACACCTCGGCGCCGGATCAGATCCGGTACCTGTTCAGCAACGCCGGGAACAAGGTCGTGGTCACCGAGAAAGAGTTTCTGCCCGCGGTGGAGGCGGCCGGGAGTCAACCCAATCACGTGATTGTCGTCGACGCTGACGTCGAGGGCTACCAGAGCCTTGAACAGCTCGAATCTCACGGAGCAGAAGCCGATCTCAACCCAGCCTGGCGCGCGGTCCGGCCCGACGACGTCGCCACGATCATCTACACCTCGGGCACGACCGGCCCACCCAAGGGGGTCGAGCTCACCCACGCAAACGTCATGGCCGAATTCTCGGCGATCGTCGACCTTGTCGGCTTGCTACCGACCGATCGGATCACCTCGTACCTGCCGCACGCGCACATCGCCGACCGGGTCACCGGGCACTACGCCAACATGGTTCTGGGGGTGCAGGTTACCGATGTCGCCGACATCCACGCGATCGCGCCGGCGCTGCAGGATGCTCGCCCCACGGTGTGGCTGGGGGTGCCGCGAGTGTGGCAGAAGATCAAGGCCGGAATCGAAACGAAACTCGAGACCGAAGCGACCGGCCTCAAGCGCCGACTAGCGTTGTGGGCCATCGAAACCGGCGTGCACGCCGCCCGCTTGTCGTTGGCCGGCGAGCCGCTGCCCGCATCCCTTGCCATCCGCCGCAAGATCGCCGATCGCCTCGCGCTGGCCAAAGTGCGTGACGCGCTCGGGCTCGACCGGCTGCGGTGGGGAGTCACCGGTGCCGCCGCCATCCCGGTGGAGACAATCGAATTCTTCTGGGGGCTAGGCATTCCTGTCTACGAAGTGTGGGGGGAGTCGGAGTGCGTGGGCGGCGCGACCTCCAATCGGCCCGGTATGAACAGGGTCGGTTCGGTCGGGCCGGCGCTGAACGGCGTGGAGGTCTCGGTGGCCGACGACGGCGAACTGCTGATCCGCGGGCCGATCGTGATGCGAGGCTACCGCCATCAGCCGGAGCAGACCGCGGAGGCGGTCGATGCCGACGGCTGGCTGCACACCGGTGACATCGGCACGATAGACGCAGGTTTCGTGACGATCGTTGATCGCAAGAAGGAGCTGCTGGTCAACGAATCCGGCAAGAATCTCTCCCCGACGAACATCGAGATGGCGATCCGTGCCGCCTCTCCGTTGATCGACCAGGTCGTGGCGTTCGGCGATGCGCGGCCCTACGTCACGGCGCTCATCGTCCTCGATCCCGAAGCCGCCGCCGCGCAGGCCGCGGCGATCGGCATGGCCGACCAGTCGGTGGCCGCATTCGCCCAGCATCCCGACGCGCGCGAAATACTCACCGCCGCAGTCCTCGACGGGAATTCCAAGCTGTCCCGCGTCGAGCAGATCAAGCGATTCCTCATCCTCGGCACCTCGTGGGAGCCGGGCGGCGACGAGCTCACCCCGACGATGAAGCTCAAACGCAAGCCGATCGCAGAGAAATACGCGACGGAGGTTGACAAGCTCTACTCGGCGACGCCAGGCCCGGACGTCATCAGCCTCTCCGGCAGCAGCTGAACCCCGATGAACCGCACCTTGCGCGCGAATGCCGACGAGAGACCAGTGCAGCCATGAAGCGGTTGTCAGCCCTCGATGCGACGTTCTGGTTCGCTGATACGCACGAGTGTCCGCTGCACGTCGGGGGACTAATGATCTGCGACCCGTCCGATGCGGAGAATTTCAGCTTCGATCTGATGAAAGGCCTGCTCGTACAACGCCTCCCGGAGCTTCCCATGCTGCGTCACCGGGTGAAGGGCGCGCCGCTGGGTCTGGACCGGCCGTGGTTGGTCGAGGACACCAAGCTCGACATCCACTATCACATGCGTCAGATCGCGGTGCCCGCACCCGGAGGACGCCGCGAGCTCGACGATCTGGTCGGCCGCCTGATGTCCTACCCGCTCGACCGCGACAGGCCGCTGTGGGAGATGTGGTTCATCGAGGGTGTCGAGAAAGGGCGGGTCGCGATATTGACCAAGATGCATCACGCACTGATCGACGGGGTGTCCGGCGCCGGGCTGACCGAGATCATGCTCGACGTCACGCCTGAACCGCGACCGCCCGCCGTCGTAGCCGGCGCATCATCGACGTCGGGCATGCCCCGATTCGAGCGGCGCATGTTCGGCGCGATCGTCAACGTCGCGATCATGACGCCCTACCGCGTGCTGCGGATTATTCAGCAAACGCTGTTTCAACAGTTGGCGGTGCGCGGGCTGCCCAACAAACCGCCGCGATTCTTCCAAGCACCCACGACGCGCTTCAACACCGACCTCACTCCCGAACGGCGGGTCGCCACGTGCAGTCTCCCGCTGGATCGGCTCAATGCGGTGAAACGAGCCCATGACGTGAAGCTGAACGATGTTGTGCTCGCACTGGTTTCGGGAGCGATGCGCCGCTACCTGCAAGACCGGGGAGAGCTCCCCGAGCGGCCCTTGGTCGCTCAGGTCCCGATATCCACCCACCACAACGGCGCCGAAGTCGGCAACCAGATCATCTCCACGACGATCAGCTTGGCCACCGACGTGGTCGAACCGGCCAAACGACTGAAGAAAATTTTCGCCAATTCCCAAGGCGCCAAGGAAATGACCAAGACGCTGACCGCTCATCAGAGCTTGGGGCTGACCGACACGACACCGCCTGGGTTGGTGGGACTGGCGATCCGCGCCTACACCGCAAGCCATCTCGGCGGGCACGTCGCCCCGATCAACCTGGTCATCTCCAACGTTGCGGGCCCTGACCACCCGATCTATCTGGCGGGCGCGGTCGTCGAACGGCTGCTGCCAGTGGGACCGCTGATGCTGGGCGTGGGACTGAACATCAGCTGTTTCAGCTACCACCGACTGATAAATTTCGGCTTCGTCACAACACCCGAGATCGCCGACGACATCGACAAACTTGCCGACGGCATGGAGCCGGCCCTTCAGGAGTTGGAAGAGGCTGCGGGCCTTCACACGGTGAACTGATCAACAACGATGAGCCAACCTGAGATTGCGGCCGGTGAGGCCGTGGCGACCGTCGAAAGAAGAGGCCTCAAGGGTGGCGCACTCAGTTTGCTCTCCAGCGTGGTGGTCGGGTTGGCATCCACGGCGCCGGCGTACAGCCTGGCCGCGACATTGGGTCTGATCGTGGCCAGTGGCGGTGGGCAGCTCGCCGGTGTCAAAGCCCCTGGCGTCGTGCTCATGTCGTTTGTCCCGATGTACCTGATCGCGGTGGCCTCGCGGGAACTGAACGAAGCCGAACCGGACTGCGGCACCACGTTCGCGTGGGCGTCGCGGGCATTCGGGCCCGTCGTCGGATGGCTCGGCGGTTGGGCAATGATTGCCGCGGAAGTGATTGTGATGGCCAACCTGGTCGAGATCACCGGGGCGTACTCGTTCCGATTCGTCGGCGTCCTGGGCTGGCATTCGGTTGCGGACCTGGCCGACAACAGGATCTGGTCGACGGTCGGAGGCGTCTGCTGGATCGTGTTGATGACCTACGTCTGCTATCGCGGCATCGAGATCTCGGCCTCAGTGCTCTCCGCTCTGCTGTCGATCCAGATCCTGATGCTGATGGTGTTTTCGGTAGTGGCGCTGGTCAAGGTGCATACCGTTAGCGCCCAGGCGAATTCACTGCATCCGTCACTGTCGTGGTTCTGGCCGGACGGTCTTGATTTCGGGACTCAAATCGCCCCAGCGATTCTGCTGGCCATCTTCATGTACTGGGGCTGGGACACAGCTTTGGCGTGCAACGAGGAGTCCGAGGACCCCACCCGCACCCCGGGCCGGTCGGCAATCATCTCGACTTTCCTGCTGCTGTCGACCTACACCCTCGTGACCGTGTCGGCCGTTGCGTTCGCCGGTGTCGGGACGACGGGCACCGGGCTGGGCAACCCGCACAACTCCAAAGACGTCTTCGCATCCATCGGTCCGGAACTGTTCGCCAACGGCACACTCGGCACGATTGCACTGCTGTTGCTGGCGGCGTCGATCCTCACGTCTGCCGCCGCCTCGACGCAGGCGACGATCTTGCAGACCGCGCGCACCACCTTGTCGATGGCGAGGTGCCAGGCGCTACCTGACTCGTTCGCGAAGATCCACCATCGCTACCTCACACCGACCACATCGACCATCGCGGTCGGCGCCGTGTCCATCCCGTGCTACGTCCTGTTCACGCTCGTGAGCACCAACCTGCTAACGGCGCTGGTCGGATCGGTCGGGTTGATGATCGCGTTCTACTACGGGCTCACCGGGTTTGCGTGTACGTGGTACTACCGCAAGACCCTCACCAGGTCGGTGCGGGACTTCGTGAGCCGCGGCGTCGCCCCGCTGCTGGGCGGAGCGGTCTTGCTGATCGTGTTCGGCTACGGGCTCATCCAGTACGCCACGCCGGGTTGGTTGACCGACGACGACGGCAACGAGATCACATTCCTTGGGTTCGGCGCTGTCGCGGCGGTTGGTATCGGGGCGTTGGTGCTCGGACTGATCCTGATGGCGGTCTGGTGGGCGATAGCCCCAGCCTTCTTCCGGGGCCGCACCATGACGCGCGGCGGCGGCTGACGGAATTGTTCAGCGGTGCCCGACACCGCGGACCAGCCGGCCGCCAAGCACGACCACCGCAAACACCCCGCCAACAATCCCCGAAACCAACAGTGGCAGTTGCCCGTTCGGCCCCCACAGCAGCCCCGCCCACAAACCCGCCACCAGTACACCGAAACCGGTCCCGCCCTGGAACACCCCCTGCGCGCTGGCCTGATGCTCCGGCCCGACGAGCCCGGAGATCCAGGCCTTCCCGACCCCGTCGGTGCATCCCGTGAACAGTCCGTACGCCCCGATGAGCAGCCAAGCCGTCACCACGTCGGTGGTCAGTCCCAGCCCGATGTAGCCGATTGCGAAGAACGTCAGCCCGAAACCGAACAGCGCCGGCCTGCCAACCCGGTCGGCCAGTGCCCCGGCCGGGTAGCTGGCCAGCGCATACACCAGGTTGTACCCGACGTAGGCCAGAATCACCTCGACCACCGAGAAGCCGATCTCGTTGAGCCGCAACAACAACAGGGCGTCGGGGAAATTCACCACACTGAACGCGATGAGCAGCGCGGTCACCCGCCAATACGGCCGCGGCAAGCTGCGCACACCGGCCCACATGGACGGCCGTTGTGCTCGTGGCACGGGACGGCTGCGCTCCCGTACCAGGAACATGAGCGCCACGCTCAGGACGGCGGGCACGATCGCGACGTACAGCAGCGGCTTGATCTTGTGGTCGAGCCACTCGTAGCACGCCAGGCCCAGCAGCGGGCCGACGACAGCGCCCAAGGTGTCCATCGCGCGGTGGAAGCCAAACACGCGGCCGCGCAACGCCTCGTCCACCTGGTCGACCAGCAGGGCGTCCCGCGGCGCACCGCGGACACCCTTGCCGAGCCGGTCGACCACGCGACCCGCGAGCACACCCGGCCACGCCGCGGCCACGGCGATGATCACCTTTCCGACTGCCGCCATCCCGTACCCGGTGGTGATCAGGGGACGACGCGAAAACCGGTCGCCCAGCGGGCCGGCCGCGAGTTTTGTCAGGGAGGCCGCACCTTCGGCCACGCCCTCGACGGCTCCCACCACAGACGGCGGAGCACCCAGCACGGCCGTGAGGTAGATCGGCAGCAGCGGGTACAGCAGCTCACTCGCGCTGTCCTGCAGGAACGACACCGCCGAGAGCACCCGCACGTTACGAGTGAGCCAGCCGGGCCCCGAGCGGCTCGGCCGCACCACGTCTTCCTGGTCCACGGTGGTCAGCGTAGGCAACGACGCTGCCGTGGGCGCCATTGGACTTGTGGCCAGTTGTCACCGGAACGTTGTTCAATCATGGAATGGCGGTAACCAAGTCGACGGCACTGCATGCCACAGTCCCGCGCTTGGCGAACGGCGCCGAGCGCTGTGTGTACCACGCGCTGATCGACCAGCTGCAGCCCAACGATCTGGTGATCCCCGGCCAGCGTGTCACCGACCATCTCAAGGACCACGAGGTCGACTTCGTTGTCGGTATCGAAGGTGCGGGCATCGTCTGCTTGGAGGTCAAGGGCGGTGAGGTGTGGCATGACGGTGAGGGCTGGTGCCAGATCCGCGGTGGGAAAAAGGTCAACATCGAGCCGATCCGCCAAGCGCGTGAAGCGTGCTATGCGCTACGGAGCTATGTCGAGAGCGATCCGCGCTGGAAGCGGGGGCGCCTGCGCTGGGATCACGTCGTGGTGCTGCCCAATGTCGAACTGCCGAAGGACTTCTCGCTGCCGGAATGCCCACGTTGGAAGATCATCGATCGCACCGATCTTCCCATGCTGGTGCACAGGCTGCGTCGCATCATCATCCGGCAAGAGTTAGACCGGCCGCTGCTGGCCGAAGACGGGATCACACAACTCGGCACCGTGCTGAGCGGTAGGGGATTACCGCAACGCGACGTGGTCGCCCGCGCCCTGGCGAATGAGGACGCGGCCGATACGCTCACCGGTCACCAGTCCGTCATCCTTGACGCAATTCGTCTGATCAACCGCGTTGAAGTGCGCGGCGGTGCAGGCAGCGGCAAGACTTTCCTCGCCATCGAACAAGCCCGCCGGCTCGCTCAGCAGGGCCAACGGGTGGCGCTCGTGTGCTACTCCCACGGCCTGGCGTCCTACCTGGAACGCGTCAGCGCCGCCTGGCCCCGTCGCCAGCGGCCCGCATACGTAGGGGAATTCCATGCGCTCGGAGTTCTATGGGGCGCACCGGAAGGCCCGGACGAATCGTTACGCACTGAGCAGACCATCCGGTTCTGGGAACACGACCTTCCGCAGCAGATGGCAGAGCGCGCAGCGCAATTGGAGCCTGGACATCGCTATGACTCGATCGTTGTCGATGAGGCACAGGACTTCGCCGACGCCTGGTGGGATCCACTGCTCGCCGCCTTGAAAGACGATGAATCAGGCGGTCTGTACGTCTTCAGCGACGAGGGCCAGCGCGTGTTCAGCCGGCATGGCACGCCGCCCGTTCCCTTGGTCCCGCTGATCCTGGATCACAACGTGCGCAACACCAAGCAGATTGCCAACGCTTTTCAGCCGCTCGTGGATCACCCGATGCGCTTCCTGGGTGGCGACGGGCCCGCCGTGAAGTTCGTGGCCTGCTCGCGCGACGACGCTATGGATGTCGGTGACGACGAGGTCGAATCACTCCTGGGACAGGGATGGCGCCCGGAAGACGTCGCTCTGCTGACTACTGGCAGCCGACACCCGGAGCAGCAGGAGCGGCAAGCCGCAGGTAACGCCGCCTATTGGGATAGCTTCTGGGATGCAGAGCAGGTCTTCTATGGACACGTGCTGGGCTTCAAGGGGCTTGAGCGACGGGCGATCGTGCTGGTCGTCAACGAACAGTCAGCATTCGAGCGCTCGCGGGAACGGCTCTACGTCGGGCTTTCCCGGGCGCGGGATCAGCTCGTGGTGTGCGGAGACCCGGAATTCATCCGGGAAGTGGGTGGCCCGGACCTTGCTGCCAGACTGAATCTTCCTGCTGGATAGTGCGCACCGGCATCGATAGGAGTGGTGTGCATGGCTCCGCCATGCGGAGGATTGAATGGCGCATGGTGGAAAGAGTCTGAACTCATCACCGAGCAGTCCATCGGGACCGGTCTGTCGGCGTATTCGCCCTGCGGGTCCTGAAGAGTTAGGTGAAATGCAAGCGGTGGGCTTGCTACGCGGCCTGCAGCGCAAATCAACCGCATCACCTCGGCTGATCTGTTGTTTCCTGGGAGCAGTCGGCGGTCAATTCCCGCTGGCGGCGACTCACGCCCTACTTGAAGTCGCTCGGTGAAGAGGCGAGAGTCGTTTCCGCGCCAGGGGATAAGCGCTTCTGCTGCCCTGGGTTGGCGAATAGGCGAATTTCGTCAACAACTCCCGCGCCTACCCCCCTACGACCAGAACCCATTCATTGGCGTCGCATACATATCATTAAACGTCAACGGCGCCAACGGAACTCCCGGCATCGGACCCAGCGCGTACTCGATCGTCGACATCAGGCTGTACTGGTCGTAGTAGCTGTGAGTCACGAACTGCCCGGACAGCATCCCCGATGTGATGGCGCCCTGGTTGGGGATGACGATCATCGGAACGTGGTTGCCCTGGTTGCCGATTCCCAATCCCAGATTGTTGTAGTCCTCGTCCCAGGTGATGATGATGGCGTCGCGCTGGCCGGCGGTGTTCCACGCGGTGGAGTTCTGAATCTGCGAAACCTGCTGTTGCAGGAAATGGTCGCCGGCGGCGACGTTGTACTGGTTGTTCGTGAGTTGGCTGCCCACGAAGTTGAGGATGCTGAGAGGCGAATCCACCGGCCCTTCCATGTCATTGGCGTTGTTGGCGACGATCCAGCTGAACCGCGGGGTGGTGCCCGCGTTCTGCAGGTCAGTGCTCAACTGTGTCAGCGGCAGCAGATGCTCCTGCTGGTAGGCCACGGTGTTGTTGAAGACATAGCTGTACTGAGCGGCTGGTATCTGGAACGTGCTGTAGTCACCGGAGGAGACCAGCGCGCCGGGGTAGGGCATGCCTTGCGCGTAGTTGGCCCACGAAATCCCGGCGTCGTCCATTTCTTGCATCAGGCTGGGGGCGTTGATGGACGGCGGGTTGGGGTTGTAGGTGAGGCCGAAGTCCGAGCCGCCGAGAATCCGGAAATAGTTCGGCGCGCTGGGATGGCTGTTGGCGAAGTAATTGTCCGCCGACCCGTAAGTGCCGAGCAGGCTGTTGATGTACGGCGCGTTCACACTCCCGACGATGTCGGTGAAGCCGTGGTTTTCCATGTAGATCAGGAACACATGATCAAGTTGCCCGACGTTGGACGTTGGCACGGTCAGCGCCGCGGGGGTCAGGCCGGGCGCACCGACAGTGAACGACAGGTTGTCGGCGTAGGCGTTGTTGTAGTGGTTGGTGATGGGGTTGGAGTCGTTGAAGGTGGCGGTGACCACCGCGGATGTGGTGCCTACCGGAATCGTCCCGGAGACCGAACGCGGCTGCAGCCCAATGGTTCCCAACCGATCGATGGCGCTGACCGTTGTCGTCGATCCGGTCCCCAGCACCACACCGTTGGAGTTGAGGAAGCTGACCTGCAGCGCGGTCGACGACGGGTCCACCAGGTATCCGCCGAGCAGCCCGCTGAGCGTGTAAGGCGTTGTGCCGGTGTTGATCTTGGCTGCTGCGGCGCTGAGATCGACCGTTTGACTGATGCTGGACGTCGCCACCGGCCCGCCACCGGCGAAATTGGCACCGGCGCCCGGGGGAGCGGTGCCCGGGAAGCCCAGGAAGCCCGGCAGATCCGGGAACGGGAACGAGACTCCCAACACATAGCTGACCTTGTCGGTTCCGTACGCGATGATCGTCGGGGTGCCGCTGACGGACCAGCCTGGGAAGGTCACCGAGCTGGTGCCCGACGGTGACGGGGTCGCGATTTCAAAATTCCCGTTGACCAACAGGTTCGGGCTCATCGGCAAACCGGGAATCCCGTTGACACCCAACAGGATTCCGCGGGTTCCAACAGTGCCGGGGCCGCCCAGCATCGCGAGCATTGCTGCGTTGCCGGCGTTGCCCCCATTGCCGCCGGTGCCGATCAGCAGGGCGCTGCCGCCAATGCCGCCGTTTCCGCTGATGAAACCGGGCGCCGCCTCGGCGCCAGTACCTCCGGGACCGCCGCCGCCCAGCAGCGCTCCGCCGACCCCGCCTTGGCCGCCGGTCCCGCCGACGCCCGCGGCGCCGTACCCACCGGTTCCACCGGCCCCGCCGCCGCCGATCAGGGCCGCGGATCCGCCGAGACCGCCCGGACCGCCGGGGGCTCGCGCGGCCGATATTCCCGCGGTGCCGCCGTTGCCGCCGCCCCCGCCCGAGCCCAGCCAGCCGGCGGCGCCGCCTGCTCCGCCGAGGCCTCCGCCGGGGCTGCCGACCGCGGGCTGCAGCACCGATCCGCCAGTGCCACCGGACCCGCCGGTGCCGGCGAACTGGCCGCCCGTCCCGCCGCTTCCGCCCGCCCCGCCGGCACCGGCGAAGCTGACACCTCCGTCGCCGCCGGACCCGCCGGCGCCCAACACCGAGCCGCCGAGGGTACCGGCTCCACCGCCGAATATCGAACCGCTGATGCCCGCCGCCCCGCCGGTCCCGCCGGCACCACCGATGTCCCCGGCGCCACCGACGCCGCCGGTACCGCCGCCGGCCCCGACCAGCCCGCTGAGTGCCCCACCGGCGCCGCCGCTCCCGCCGGCCCCGCCCCGCAGCCCCGTCATCGTCGACGCCGCCATACCGCCGGTGCCGCCGCCTCCCCCGGAACCGAGGAGCCCGCCGGTTCCACCGGCTCCTCCGCCACCGCCGTTGCTGTCGACCATGCCGCCGACTCCGCCGGCTCCGCCGACGCCGCCGTTGCCGAACAGCAAGCCGCCGTTGCCGCCCTGGCCGCCGGACCGCCCTACACCCGTCGCGCCGAAGCCGCCGGCACCGCCGGCTCCGCCGGCCCCCAGCAATCCCGCGGCCCCGCCGGGCCCACCCGGTACGCCGTTGGCGCCGGACCCACCCGCTCCGCCGTCGCCGAGCAACCATCCGCCCGGCCCGCCGGCGGCGCCGCTACCGGCGGCGCCCGGTGCGCCGTTACCGATCAACGGCCGCCCGGTTAGCGCCACGCTGGGCGCGTTGATCACGTTGAGCGCCGCCGCGGGCAGCAACAACCCATTGGCGCCGGTGGCGCCGTTGAGACCCGAAGGCGCACCGAGTCCGCCGATCCCACCGGTCCCGCCGAGCCCGAGCAGCACAGCCCGGCCGCCTGCTCCACCGGCGCCACCCGCGAACGTCGGGGCGCCCTGGGCGCCGGCCCCACCGGCCCCGCCGCTGCCGAACAGCAGCGCGCCGGCGCCGCCGTTGCCGCCCGCCCCGCCGGCGCCGGTCGAGGCGAACCCGCCGACCCCGCCGCCGCCACCGAAACCGAACAGGCCCGCGTCGCCACCGGCCCCGCCATGGCCGCCGATGGCGCCGCCGGAGCTGCTGCCGCCGGCCCCACCCGCGCCGCCGGAGCCCAGTAGCCAGCCGGCGTGCCCGCCGATTCCGCCGGTGCCACCGCTACCGGAGAAGCTGGTGCCGCCGGTGCCGCCGACGCCACCGTTGCCGAACAGAGGACCGGCCGCACCACCGGCGCCTCCGGTTCCGCCACCTCCGCTGCCGCCCAATCCGCCGGTGCCCCCGCCGCCGCCAGCGCCGAACAGCAGGCCACCGGCGCCGCCGGCCCCGCCGGTACCGCCGGCGATGCCGACTCCGCCCGCCCCGCCGGGCCCGCCTCCGGCGCCGACCAGCCCGGCGAGTAGCCCACCGGACCCGCCGGCCCCACCGACACCGCCCGCTCCGGCCGCCGCGAAGCCG
>RXJD01000021.1 GCA_003987775.1 Mycobacterium sp. | reverse complement strand
CAACTCCTCAAACAACACATCCACACGCTTCACCGCAGGCCTCTGAAAAGAGCCCGCCAAGGCCGTCACCGACATAACCCCATCCTCCCAGCGGGGTACGACATCGGCCTCGGTGCGACGAGGCGGGGCCGCGCCGCCGGCGTGGGAGATGCGGGGGAGTGAACCAAAGATGGCTCGGCCGTGACGTTTCGGGGTGCCGCACGCATTTGTCGTACGGGCCCGGCCCGCGCGGGCTATGACATTACGGTGAGCAACCACCATGTGAACCTGACTCTGCAGGAGACCTCGCTGATCGGCGAAAGCCACGCGGACAGCGTGGAGCGCATGAATGAGAAGCAGTTGAAAGATCTGCAGAGCCGGCTCAGGACGGCGCGGGAGAAGAACTTCAGCCTGTTGCGGCGTCAAGGTGCGGCCCGGGTGGAGTCCGAAGGTGCGCGCGGAGCCGCGCAGCCGGCCAACGAGAGACGTGGTGAGAAGGTCGCGGTTTTCGACGAGGCGCTCGCGCGGGTGAACCAGCGCCTCGACGCCCTGCGCGAAATGAGCTGACCGCCCGGGCAAGGCTTGCGGAACAACGGTGCCGGACTGCACCGGCACTCGCGCATAACGCCGCCCGAGTTTGAGGCATCTGCCCCATGCACCAACGCGCATCCCGGGCCAACAATCAGCCCATGAAACATGACAATTGGCATCTGGAGCCATCTCATGTTCCTGGGCGCACCGTGGTGCTTCGTGCCTTGTACCGCAGGTGTGACGGCAGCTCACCGCACGTGCGGCCATCCGTTGGCCGATTGGTCAGATCTGACTATTGCCGGTGGCCGAAAGATGCCTAGTTGTGGTCATGACGCGCCCCGGCTTCGACCAATAACGTCCAGGTATGAAACCCAGCATGGGCGCGGCCGGTTGGGTGGAGACGTCAAAACCGCAGAGGCGCAAAGGATGACAACGACGCGCGACAGAGTCGCCTGAACCGCCCGCTCGAGGCGATCGAGCGGGCCCGTAGCGCCGCATTTTCACAAAGCTCACCAGATCCGTGATCTGGCGATCAAACCACCCGTCGTGACGCTTCGGTCATGACTCGCAGAAAGGTGTCGACATGTCCTTTGTCATCGCGCTGCCGGATGTAATAGGAACGGCGGCAACAGATCTGGCTGGCATCGGCTCGGCAATCCAGTCGGCCAACGCGGCCGCGGCGGCTCATACGACGGGTCTGCTGGCTGCCGCCGGGGATGAGGTCTCGGTCGCCATTGCCGAACTGTTCGGGACATTCGGTCAGGGATATCAGAGCGCGAGCGCGCAGGCGGCGGCGTTTCAACAGCAGTTCGTGCAGGCACTGACCGGAAGCGCCAACTCGTATGCGATGGCCGAATCCGCTGCGGCGCAACCATTACAGGGCCTGATCGACGTGGTGAACGCCCAATTCGTGGCACAGACCGGGCGCCCGTTGATCGGCAATGGCGCCAACGGGGCCGCGGGGACGGGACAAGACGGTGGCGCGGGGGGATGGTTGATCGGCAACGGCGGGGCCGGCGGGTCGGGAACGTCGACCGCGGGCGCCGACGGTGGTAAGGGCGGTGCCGGAGGTGCCGCGGGTCTGTTCGGCAGTGGGGGAGCCGGTGGCGCAGGTGGTATCGCCACCACGGCCGGCAAGGCCGGTGGGGCGGCCGGAGCCGGCGGCAACGCCATGCTGATCGGGTCTGGTGGTTCCGGCGGCGTCGGAGGCGCTTCCACAGACGGCGGCGGCGCGGCGGGTGGGGCCGGCGGCCGCGGCGGCAATGCCGGACTGCTCTTCGGCGCTGCGGGTAACGGTGGCGCGGGCGGATTCACCTTCGGCAACGCGACCGGCGGGGCCGGTGGCGCCGGTGGAACCGGTGGGCTGTTCACCGACGGCGGCGTCGGAGGGTCCGGCGGGGCCGGCGCCTCGGGTGGTGCCGGCGGGTCCGGCGGCGACGGGGGGACGTTCGGCACCGGCGGCACGGGTGGAGCCGGCGGAACCGGCACGTCCACCACGGCCGGTACCACCGGCGGGGCAGGTGGCGCCGGCGGTGCCGGCGGGACGTTCGGCGCCGGCGGAACCGGCGGTAGCGGCGGTTCGAGCCTGGGCAGCACTGGCGGGGCCGGAGGATCGGGCGGCAACGCCGGCATGTTCAGCTTCGGCGATGGCGGCGCCGGTGGGGCCGGCGGGGAAGGCCTCAACAACGGCCAGACCGCGGGCGGCGCGGGCGGTGCCGGCGGAAACGCCGGCCTGCTCACCGGCAACGGGGGGGCCGGTGGGGCCGGCGGCCTGGGCCGCACCACCGGTGGCACCGGTGGCGCCGGTGGCAACGCCGGACAGCTCCTCGGCTCGGGCGGCACCGGCGGCAGCGGCGGGGCTGCCGTCACCACCGGCGGTACCGGCGGCGCCGGCGGCAAGTCCGCAGTGTTCGGCAACGGCGGCAACGGCGGTAACGGCGGTGCCGGTGTGACCACCGGCGGCAACGGTGGGGCCGGCGGCAACGGTGTGTTGATCGGCAACGGCGGCAACGCCGGTAGCGGCGGGACCGGTGGGGTGACCGGGGGCAAGGCGGGCCTCGGTGGCATCAGCGGCGTGTTGCTCGGCGCAGACGGCTTCAATGCGCCCCTGAGCGCCAACCCGATTCACGTCCTGCAGCAGGACGCGCTCAACATCGTCAATCAGCCCGTCCAGGCGCTGACCGGGCGACCGCTGATCGGCAACGGCGCCAACGGAACTCCCGGCACCGGTGCAGCCGGCGGGGACGGCGGCTGGTTGTTCGGCAACGGCGGCAACGGCGCGCACGGCGCGACCAACACGGCCGCCGGCGGGGCCGGTGGCGCGGGTGGGGCCGGTGGCGCCGGCGGCGTGTTGTTCGGCAACGGCGGTACCGGTGGCGCAGGCGGCATCGCCAACGGGGCCGGCGGAATCGGCGGTGCCGGCGGGGCGGGCGGCTCAGCCCTGCTCAACGGGGTGGGCGGCACCGGCGGTGACGGCGGGCAGGCCATCAATGCCGGCAAGGGCGGGGCAGGTGGGCGCGGCGGCAACGCCGGCTTCCTGTCCGGCGCCGCCGGCACCGGTGGGCACGGTGCGGGAGCCGGGCCTACCGGGGTGGGCGGGGCCGGCGGTACCGGCGGCCTGTTCGCCAACGGTGGAGTCGGTGGAGCCGGCGGGCCCGGCGCCGCGGGTGGGGCCGGTGGGACGGGCCTGGTATTCGGCGACGGCGGAACCGGCGGCTCCGGCGGTCTCAGCGGCAACGGCGGGGCCGGTGGAACGGGTGGGCTGTTCGGCGCCGGCGGCACCGGGGGTGCCGGTGGTTCCGGGGGCAACAACGGCGGGGCCGGGGGAGCCGGGGGCAACGCCGGCGCACTGTCCTTCGGTACCGGCGGCGCGGGCGGCTCCGGTGGGGCCGGCACCCTGACCGGCGGGGCCGGCGGAGCCGGCGGCAACGCCAGCCTCCTGTTCGGTTCCGGCGGCGCGGGCGGCTCCGGCGGACACGGCGGTGCCGGCGGTAGCGGCACGCAACAGGGCGGCGCCGGCGGTGCCGGCGGCAGCGCCGGCCTGCTCGCCGGCTCGGGCGGCGCGGGCGGGGCCGGCGGCTCCGGCGCCAACGCCAACGGCAACGGCACGGGCGGGGCCGGCGGCACCGGCGGCAAGGCCGGGATCACCGGAAACGGTGGTGACGGCGGGGCCGGCGGATTCGGTGCCACCACCGCCGGCAAAGGCGGAAACGGCGGCAACGCTCAGCTCGTCGGCGACGGCGGCAACGGCGGCAACGCCGGCAAGGCCGGCGGTACAGCCGGTACCGGCGGCACCGGCGGACTGTTACTCGGCAACAACGGAAACAACGGCAAGGCGTAACCGCATCCGGCGGCCGAGATCCGAAACCCCTCGGACACCGGCCCCCAGCTGTTCGACGTTGTCAGCCCCGCCAGATGAGGCCGTCGATTGCCTGGGTGCCGAAGTCCTTGCCGATCCGCAGTTCAGGGTTGTGCTCGGCTTCCCCGGGATCGGGTTTGCCCTGCGTGCTGAGGATGTAGAAGCCCTTGTTGGGTGCGGCGGAGACGACAGCTATGGACTGCTGGAACATGTCGTTTTGAGAGATGTTGTCCTTGACCAATTTGAAGACGTTCGTGTCGAGGTCGTTGACTCGCACGATGCGGTAAACATTGCCCATCACGACATAAAGACTCGTGTTCCACTTCGACAGATCCGTCGGGATCCCCTTGAGGCCGTTCAAGTCGTTCCTGGCCTGGTGCTGAAAGCCCGTGAGATGGATGTGCAACTGATCCTGCTTGCGGCCGTGGAAAGAGTTGATTCCCAACATGATGTCGACACCCTGGAACCGCTTGACCGCCTCGTCCCAGGCGGGCTTCCAGAGGTTGAACGCCTTCGGGCCCCAGATCTCCGGGCATTCGACTCCGGTGACGCGGGCCCTCGGTATCGCCAGGAGGTCGTGTTTGCCCTGTCCGCCGTCCTTGAGTGCCCAGGAGTCATTGACGAAGATGTTGGGCGCCGGGTTGGCCGGCGGGGGATAGTGGTCTTTGACGGACTTCCAGAGTTCGAGTCTGGGTCCGCTGTCGTTCGGGGATCCGCAGTTGTCGGGCGGGTGGAAACCCGGGTCGGCAAGAGCCGTCCACGATGAGGTCCCAGCGGCCGAGAGGCCAACGCCCAAGAGGCATGCGGCGATGACGACAACTACCCCGAGCAGACCTGCAGCAGGACTCCTACGTCTTTTGCCGATGCCGTCGACCGTTGAATCCCCCATGGTTACTGCTCCTTGATCAGAATCAGAAGACGTGCTGAACCAGCAATATAACTTTCGTCGACGTCTGCCGGCGCCCCGCTCTGTTGGCGTCGGCTGACGGTCGACGGCATGATGAGCCGAACACACGTGTCGAGGAGCCGGGAAATGAAGGTCGCCGTCAAGATCTTCATCGTGCTGGCGATGTCTTCGCTGTCGTTATGTGCGGCAGCGTATTCGCCAGTCGCCACTCATGCTCTGTCCGCTGCACCGGACCGCCTTGAGCTGTCGAACAATTGGACGCTGTCTCCCGCGACCACGACCTCGCTCAACGGCGACGCCCTGTCGGTGACCGGCTATGACGCCACCGCATGGTACAAAGTCGCCCGCATGCCGGCCACGGTGCTGGAGATACTCCGGGAAAACGGTGTCTACCGGGACCTCTACGTAGGCAAGAATCTTCGAGACCGCGTCCCGCAGGATCTCTATCGACAGGATTGGTGGTACCGCACCGAGTTCACCGCTCCACCGGGCCGGACGACCTACGTATTGGCTTTTCCCGGCATCAATTACCGCGGCGAAATCTGGCTGAACGGACACCTGGTGGCCGACCGCACGCACATAGTCGGTATGTACGTGACCCACGAATTGGACGTGACGCGGTGGATCCGTCCCGGGCAGTCAAACGTTCTGGCAGTGAAGGTGACGCCCGAGCGCGCGCTTCAAGATGTGGACGGTGTGGAGCTGGCCGACAGCTGGAACGACTGGATCAACTGGGATTACCTTGGTCTGCCGTCGCCCAACAACGATCCGGACCGGCGCGGAACGTCGTTTGTGGCTGACCGTAATGCCGGTATCTGGAAGCCGGTATACCTGAAATCGCTGGGAACCGTCGGAATCGGTACTGCGGCCGTCGGTTCGGAACTTCCGTTACCCCGCACCGACAGTGCGCGGTTGACGATCAGGGCCGGTGTGCACAACTACTCCGCCGGCCGGGCACGCGGAGTTCTGCGCGCCACGATCACCCGCCCGGACAAATCCACGATTCACGTGGAGCAGGCGGTCACCCTCGGGCCCGGCGAGGATCGCGAAATCACATTGACCGCAGACGAATTCGGGCAACTGAATGTCCAGCGTCCGGATCTCTGGTGGCCGTACACCATGGGTCGGCCGACTCTGCACGATCTGCGGCTGGAGTTCCGGGTCGACAACCGGCCCAGCGACAGCAAAGATCTTCGATTCGGTATCCGTACCGTCGCGCAGCATCGCGACGAAGGCTTCTCCGGCGACGGCGGAGACTTCTATCTCGACGTCAACGGTGAGCACTTTCCGATTCGCGGCGCGGCGTACACGCCCGATCTGCTCTACCGCTACGACCCCGACCGGGAGACCGCAATCCTGCAGTACGCAAAGGATCTGGGTCTGAACATGTTACGGCTCGAGGGAAAACTTGCCAGCGAACACCTCGTCGAGAAGGCCGACGAGCTCGGCATTCCACTCATGGCAGGCTGGATGTGCTGCAACCAGTGGGAGAAATGGGAGCAGTGGGACCACGAAGACGACCGCGTGGCGATGGCGAGTCTGCGCTCACAGATCGAGGTCCTTCGATCCCACGCGTCCGCGTTCATCTGGGCCAATGGCAGCGACGGCTTGCCGCCGCCGGACATCCGCTCGCGATACCGGGCGATTCTCGCTGAATTACATTGGCAGAACGCCACCGTCGACACCGCATCGCTGCAGGCGCGCGACGGCGACGGCGTAGCGCAATGGGACGGAATCGACATGACGGGACCGTATACCTGGCGGCCGCCCAGCTACTGGTTCAGCCTTCGATACGGTGCCACCTGGGGCGCATCCGCCGAACAGGGCAGCAACGAACAGATTCCGCCGTTCGCCAGCCTGAGAAGATTCATCCCGCCGGACCAGTTGTGGCCGATCAATGACACCTGGTACTTCCACGCCGGCGGCCAGCCGAAGAACGGTGCTCTGCTCAGCGCCCAGCGATCGATCGGCCTGCGCTACGGTTCGTCCGACAGTGCCGAGATGTTCTCCGCCAAAGCGCAATTGGCGCAGTACGAGTCCGCCCGTGCGCAGTTCGAGGCCTTCGCCGCCACGGGATGGGACCGTCACAAGATGACCATCTACTGGATGCTGAACAGTCACTGGCCGTCCTTCTTCGGCCAGCTCTTCGATTACTACCTGCGCCCGGGCGGCGCCTACTTCGGAGCCAAGAAGGGCTTGCGGCCCCTGTCCGTCGTCTTCGATTCCTACGCCGGCGGCAACGGCAGTCCGGCGCGGATCAGCGTCGTGAACCAGACTCGACAGGACGAGCACGGCCTCCTCGTCCGGGTCCGCATCTATGACCTGCAGGGAACGCTGCAGGCCGATCGAATCTCGAAGCGCACCAACGTCTCCGCGGGCGGCGCCACGGAAGCCATGACCATGCCCCGCGGGCTCGCCACCTCACCGGTCTTCTTCGTCCGCGCACAACTGGCGCGTGAGACCGGCGAGGTCCTCGCGGAGAACGTCTACTGGCAGTCCCAACAGCCCGATGACGTCGGAGACCCGGACAATGACCGCGCGTTCGACTCGATGCAAGCCAGTTGGGCGGACCTGACCGCGCTGAACGACATGCCGCGCGTGCCGCTGGACGTCACTGCCCGGCCGGCCGGTGGGGGCGTCGTCGTGCGACTGCACAATCCCACGCGGAATGTCGCGTTCTTCGAACGTGCCGAGATCCTGTCGTCGCGCGACGGCGACGAGATGCTGCCGGTCGAATACGACGACAACTACGTGACCGTGTTCCCGGGCGAGACCGTGGAGATCCGGGGAACCGCCGCAGACCAGGGGTCACCGGCGCGCTGGGTCCGAGTCACCGGGCACAACACGCCGGCTGTCACCGTCCCGGTGGCGTGACGCCGCGCGTCAAACTCGGTTGCGCGCCGGTGAGAACCGCTCGAGCTGTGTCGGCGGCCCCTCCGCTGACGGCGGCGGCACCAGGGCGGCGATACCGTCGATCACGCTGGTGACCGTCCGGCTGTGACGGTCGAGATTGAGGGTGCCGTGCTGGAAGTTCTGCGCGATCCACTCGGGCTCCTGGATTTCGGCACTGGTCGGCAGCCCGAGCGCACTGTGTTCGTAGCCCAGGGCACCCCACGCGGCGTAGAGGGAGCCCGTGACGGGCTGTGCTCCGGTGGCCGGGGACCAGTACATCGCTCCCTTGTCGAAGATCACGTAGCGCGCGTTTCCGGTGCCCTGCGATTCCGGTGACTTGGGAGCGCCCAGTGCGCTGTTCATGCCGCCCATCGCCTGCCACCGGTCATAGATGGCGGTGCCCTGCAGCGATTGAGCCAGGTCCGCGGCGCTGGGGCGTTTGGTGAATTGCGCCGCGACGTCGCGGATCTGACCCATCAGGACGTACCCGATCTTGCCTGGGCAATCGGTATCGCTGACGTCGCGGTGGGCAAAGATCGACGGGAGATTCACGGCCGTGCCGCGCGGGACACGCGTGTACGGGCCCCCGTCCGATGTCAGAGAGGTGCTGCCCCTGGGGTCGACGCCGTCCATGGCCAGTCGCCAGCCGAGCAAGCGACCGACGGTGCGCACCTGAACGGGCGTGGGCGCCATCGCGTCGAACTCTCCGATCATGCACACCGCCCAGGTGTTGCGATTGAAGCCGCCGGTATGGGTGCCCTGCACCGGTCTGGTCATCCCGCCGAACCGGCCCTCGAAGACTTGACCGTACTTGTCGACCAGGGCGTTGTAGGCGATGTCCGGCCACCCCAGGTTCCGGGTGTGGTAGGCGTAGATCGACCGCACGATCGTCGCCGAATCCTGCGGCGCATAGTCATTCACCGTGGCGGTATGGTGCACGACGCCGGCCTGGATGCCGCTGTCATACACCGGTGCTCGGCTGCGGAGCGACTCGTCGGCGCCCCACTGCGCACGGCTGACAATATTGGGTGCCTGTCCGGGAGCTTCGACCGCCGCGACCAGGATCGGGTCTGCCGCAGCGCTCGGAGGCCGGGCCAGCCCCGATGCGACGGTTCCCAAACCCAGCGCAACCGGCACTGCCGCAACATATTTCAGGGCACTGCGACGTGAAATAGCGGGTGTCACCGCGCACCCGCACCAATCTGGCACGGCAACACGGTAACTCGCGTCGACGGTATTGGCGGCGCGACCCGCCGCGGTGGAAGTCCTTTGAGCGCAGCGGATTCCCGGTAGCGCCGAAATTGTCGCGGACCGGAGATCGCCCCTGAGGCCCCGCCCCGCCGCCATTTTTCGCTTCCAGGCCTGTCGTTGCGCCCAATGGCCCGCCGGCCGAATCCGGAAGTCCGCGGCAATCGAGCAGCCCAAATCTTCCGTCTTTTGTGCTATAGCCAATTTATGGCGGTTGTCACCATGGGAGAGGACATCAGAACATGACCGTTCCGCGCCGCATTGTTTCTGTCGCCGCGATTGCCGGGTCGTTGGCTGTCGCGTCTGCCGCTACCGCGTCGGCTGATCCGACTATGAGCGGCCACTACGTCTCGACCGTGATCTCGGCATCCGGTGAGACCACCACGAGCGACTGGTACTTCACGCCATGCGGTGCGGGATGCGCATCGGTGGCCAATGCACCTGGGGGGCCAGGTTTCGGCGAAGCGCGGATATTCGACGGCCAATGGACATTGGCCTGGCACTCCGACGCATTCTGCCCGTCGGGTACTCGGGTGCCCGGCGCTTACGCCAGCTACGCCACGTGGGACCCCGGCACTCTTGCGGGCAAGAACGAATCCGGCATAACGAGGCCGGTGTGCGGGTCCGATAAAGGATTGCCGCGCGTGACCCAGAATTTGCAACTCACCCAGGTCGGCTAGCGCCTCGGCACGAGGCTGGGCGAAAGCTGCACACGTCGACCGCGCAGCCGCGGATCGTCCGCGCGACCGCGGACACCAGAAATTCGCAAGAATGCCGGGTTAGCTTTGGCCAAGACATCCGCTGACAGGCGGACCTGGCGAAACGGAGAACACGAAATGCGACGAATCATCGCAGGTGCAATGCTCTCTGGCACCCTTGCGCTGGCGACTCTCGGGTTGGGCGCAGGGAGCGCACAAGCCGATCCGGGAACAGGCATTTGCAATCAGCTGGCCATGTGCAGCCGGATCTGGTGCCCCGGCAGTCCGCTGCCAATGCCGGATGTGGTGTGGGACATGAATACCTGTCACCACTACTACGGCGGCAGCCTCGGACATCCGGGAACGGAGGGCGGCATCCAAGTTGGTGCGCACATTCTCGAGGGAGACCCTTCCCCGGCGAACACCTGCGGCGGATCGCCCATCTGCCTGCCCGGCCTGTGAGAGCGCGTTCAATCCTGGACACTGTCAACAGCGTGGCCGGCGAATAGCGGCGGCGAGGTACCCGGAGGGGACCGGATCCCATTGGCGACGGCCCGGTCTCACTCCGCAAGTGCTCACCGGGGCGGCCATGCGAAGGTGTCCACACCCGCGTCAATCTGCTTGGGGGCGCGGTTATTCGCGTCCGTCACCACCAAGTGCTTGCCGGTGTCGACATAGGCGAGGAGGTCCCCCGGCCCCCACACGGGGCCGGGACTGTCGGCCGGCACGTTGCCGACCATCGTGCGGGCCGCCGACGCGTGGGCATCGAGAATCTGAATGCTCTTCGATGATCCGTCCGCACTCGCTACCGTGAAGGCAACGGCGCCGGAACCAAGCGGCGCCACGTCGCCGTACAAGGACTTTCCCTTGACCAGCGATGTCGGGACAACGGACGGATTGGCCGGTGCACCGCCGGGGGTGGCGACGGAATAGATGCCGCCGTCGCGGAGCAGGAACGGGATCCCGTCGAACAGTTCGCCGGAGGCGTTGCCGTTGCTGAACCAAAGAGACTGGCCGGCAACGTCATACGCCACGGAGAAGGCGTTGGCACCTTTCACCACCGACGTCGAGGTCGCACCGACGGTGAGGACGCTGACGTCGACGGGCGACACGTCGCTGCGTCCGCCCGTCCAGGCGATGTGCTGGCCGTCGGGCGCCCACGCGTAGTTGTCGTCGGCGAACATCCGCTGCCGGTGCGGCACGGTCCGGCCGTCCGTGGCGTCAGCGACCAGCAGCATGCCGCCCCCTTCGCCGGCCTCGAGGAAGGCGATCTGGTTGCCGGTGGGGGACCAGCGCGGGTGCACGACCCGCGGGGGCCCATCCCCGGCCTCCGGGGTTCCGAACCCCGGCGGGAGCGCCCCCGGGTCGACGAGGCGCCGGGGTGCGCCGAGCGGGTCATGGGCGGGCGAGAGATCGAGAACCCACAGCTCGCCGCCATAGTCGGCGTTGTCGGCCTTGTGGATGAAGGCCACGTGCGCGAGGTCGGGGGAGGGCGCCGGCTCGGTATCGGCCGGTCCGTCGGTGAGTTTGCGGCCCGGTGCGCCGGCGGGGTCGCTGATGTACAGCGAGCCGGCCTTGGAATAGAACAGCGTGGAGTGGGTTCCCGGAGACAGGCTCGGCGCCAACGGCTTTGAGGATGTCGCAGGCGGAGCGGCAGGATGGGTGCAACCGGCGACCAAACCGACCGCCGCCCCGAGCGTGACGATCCAGCGCGCGACGACGTGATTGCGGCACCGGTGCGAATGGTTCATGGCTGGGAGCGTCCTTGATAGTCCCCGTCGACGTATTCATCGCAGTGGTCTTTGAAGCAACAGTTCGAATAGTAGATTTCGGCGTCGCCGTGCCACGCCGTGTACTTGCCGCCGGCCGCGGCGCAGTCGCTTTCGATCTGCGGTCCCCTGACCCAGTTGAACAGGCCGGCCGGATACAGCTGACCTTCGTACCTGAGGTATGCCACGCCCAGGAAGTGCTCGGCGTTGCGCGTCCACGCCAACGCTCCGTCCCTGGCTTGCCAGTCGGGGCCTTCGCCGTGGGCGCAGGCGGCGAAACCCAACTGCCGGCCGTCCGATCCCAGCAGGACGGTGGGTTCCGGCGATTGCTTGCCGGGGCATGGCGCGGGCGTCCATGCCGGATCCTTCAGGCTCTTGGTGAAGGCGTCATACATCCCGGTGTAATCGCGGAACAGCGAATAGGTCGCAGACGTCGGACCGCCGGGCAAAGAATTGGTGCGGCACTCCACGGCGGCCAGCGCGCCTTTCGGATTGGTCGCTGTGCAGGAGTCGCTGCCGTAGCCGGCCGGCAGCATTCTCACCAGGTCGGCCGCGGGGTCCGCACCGGCACGGGGAGCTACACCGAGGGCGGCCACCACGGTGAGTGCGGCAACGGAGACAGCGCGGCGCATGGAACTCATGCTCGACTCGCGACCGGTATTGCGACAGGGACTTTCTACCCTGACGCCTGCGCCTAAATGCCCTACGCACGGGAAACACCCGGACTTACGTTCTGAGTCTCTGACCCAATGCCGTGAGGAGCCAACGATGTTTCCCAGAGTCGTCGCCCGGTTGGCGCTTGCAACAGTTCTTCTCTGCCCGGTCGCCGGCGCCGTAGCGGGACCCGCGGCAGCCGAACCGCAGACCACGCCGTGCGTGAATACTGGTGACGATGTCGACCCGACAGACGTGATTCCGGCGCCAGGCTCACCGACTACCAGCTGCGACAGCCAGAAGCAGGCCTGTATGTCGGCGAGCGTGCAGATCGGAATCTACGGGGAGCGGTATGTGCCGCCCGACGCTGTCGCGCAGTGTATGCAGGCCTACCGGTCCTGCATCGCCAATCAATCCGGGGGTGGATAGTGACTCGCACTACCCGGGCCGGTTGGCCCGGTGCCGTGAGCTGGTCTGAAGATGGACCCACAGCACGAGCACCCCGGCCAGGACGATCCCCGTCAGGTTCACCCCGAGTTGTATCGCCGACTGCTCGGCGACCTGCCAGTCGCCGACGGTGGCGGCGACCACCGCGAACCCGGCGGCTGGCACTGTCGTCACCGAGATGAAAACACCAACCAGCGCAGCGGATTTCGCAGATACCAGCGAAAGCATGCCGGCCGCGCCGGCGAACAGCGCGACGACGAACGACAGCGGTCCGACCTGGAAGATGAAGTCGACCTGATTGAGCTGCCGAATGGTACCCAGCTTGATCCAGCCCACCGCTTCACCGCCCAGCACAGCGACCGCCGTGACGAACATCGCCACCGGGAAACCGACCAGCAGCGCCAGCGTCGCCCGCCGCGCGAGGTAGCCGCGGCGTCGCACGATCGCGACCGCGAGCGCGGCGAGCGGACCGAACTCGGGGCCCACCACCATCGCGCCGACGACCGTGACCGGGGAGTCCGTCACAACGCCGACGGCTGCGATGAGGCAGGCCAGTGTCAGGAACGTCAGGAAGGTGGCGTTCAGGGTCGACTCTTCCCGCGATCTCTCGGCCAATTCGTCCCACACGACGGCATCGGCCGGGTCGCCGTCGGCCTCGTTCTCGGCGCGATAGGCCGCGGTGGAGACCACGGTGTCGACCACGTCGAGGGTGATCGCTCCCCGCCGTTTGAGCCCGAGCGCCTTGAGTTGGTCGACGACGTCGTTGGCGCTCTCGCGCGCGATATCCGCGGTGATCTCGTCGCCCGGAGGATCGAGTGCTGCTTCGCGGTGCACGACGATGTGAGTCACCCCCACCTCGCGGCGAAGGACTTCGAGCACCGAATCACGGGACTCGGTCGGCGCGATCACCCGCAGATGGAGCATTCACCGCACCTTAGCGGCAAGCGCGCCGCCTACCGGGGCAACACGGCCTCGATGGCGCTGATGACCTCGGGGGCGTCGGGTTCGGTCCGGGGCCGGAACCGATTGACCACCTGGCCGTCGGGTGCCAGCAGGAACTTCTCGAAGTTCCACTGAATGTCGCCCGCCTGGCCGTCGGCGTCGGCGGCCTTCGTCAACTCGGCATAGAGAGGGTGGCGGAGCTCGCCGTTGACGTCGGTCTTCTCCAGCAAGGGGAACGTCACGCCGTAGGTCGTCGAGCAGAACGTCTGAATCTCTGCTGCCGTGCCCGGTTCCTGGCCCATGAACTGATTGCAGGGGACACCGACGACCGTCAGGCCCCGGTCCTTGTAGTCCTTGGCCAGCTTCTCCAACGCCGCGTACTGCGGCGTCAGACCGCACTTGGAGGCGACGTTCACGACCAGCGTTGCGCCGCTGGACAATTCAGCTAGCGTCGCGGCCTTCCCGTCGAGGGTGGTCAGGGCGATGTCTTTGAGGGTCACGGCGTCGACGCTAGCACTACGGATGCTGTCCGATTTGTTCATGACGGCCACGACGGCCGCGACCGACCGTTGCCACCATGGACAACCAACCTGTTTCCGCCGCAGGAATCGCCGGGGTGACGAGTCAGCGCCATGGGCGCGGCAGCAGCATGGGCACCCGCACGCGGTACCGCCGGTATTGCTCGCCCAGCACCGCCACCAGATCGCGCTCCTCCAACTGCAGCGCGACCAGGATGTAAACGGTGTTGGCCGCAGCGAACAGCAGATGCCCGGCCGTCATGGTCGGCGTGGCCCAGAATGCGATCAGGAACCCCAGCATCAACGGATGACGCACCAGCCGGTAGAGCATCACGACCCGGAAGCCTTTCTGCACGAGAGGCTTTGACAGTAGGTTGTGCAGCACCTGGCGGATGCCGAAGAGCTCCAGGTGATCGATCATGAAGGTGGACGCGAGGGCGATCAGCCAGCCGAGACCACCGAGCGCCGTGATCGCGATCCGGGCCGGTGCGGAGTTCACGTGCCAGACGGTGATGTCGATCGAACGCCACTGCCAGAACAACAGCGCGAAAGCTGCGCTGGACACCAGCACATAGGTGCTGCGTTCGATGGGCTCAGGCACGAATCGGGTCCACCATCGCTTGAAGGCGGGTCGGGCCATCACGCTGTGTTGCAGCGCGAACACCAGCAGCAGTCCAAGGTCGATCACCACTGCCCGGGCGAGCGGGGCGTCGATGGCGTCATCGACGGTGCGGGGCACCGCGACGCCGACCACGAAACCCACCAGATACAGGAAGGCGCCGAGAAACAGCAGGTAACTGAGGGCGCCGTACGCCACGAACGCGACGCGCTGCAACCTCGATCCGTTCTGCCGCCCTGCCCCGGCACGGGGGAGCGCAGGGCATCCCGTGTGTCGATCTTCAACGTTGACAAAGTATTTCGGTGTATTGCTCATGTCTCGGTCACCTCGCAGGCACGATGTTCTGGTTGATACGAAAAGTGTTGTCGGGGTCGAATTCCGCTTTGATCTCGGTGAGCCGGCGGTAGTTCGCCCCGTAGGTGGCGCGGACCCGGTCCTGACCTTCGTCCATCATGAAGTTGATGTAGGCGCCGCCCGCCGAGTACGGGTGCGTGGCCTGCCAGTAGTCGGTCGTAAACCGCCGCAGCGCAGGACCGTTGGCCGGATCGGGATCGACACCGACGATGACCTGGGAGAAGTTCGCGTCGCGGTAAGCCCAGGCGGTGTCGGTCTGCCCGACCCGGTGCACCGCCCCGTCGATCGGGTACAGGTGCATCGAGGAATGCATGGTCGGCAACTCTGCTGCGAACCGGGCGTGAGCTGCCACCGCGCCGTCGTCGATCGTCCGGAAGAAGTCACCACGCCAATACCACTGCAGCCCTTTGGGATACAACCCGTCGAAGGTCGACTGCAGCGCCGGGTACGGTGCCGCGCCGATGCCGTCGAAGGCCGGCCGCATCTGCCGGACGGGCGCGAAGACCTCGTCGGCCCGCGCCGGATCGCCGGTGTAGCACCACACGACAGAGCAGACTTTCTGCAGGTGGAAGTCCGTCGGGAAGGGATCCGCGGGCGGCACGGTCATCGTCGCGAAGAAGCCGTAGAGGTCGTCGTCCTGGGCCGGTATGAAATCGCGGAACCAGGACAGGATGTCGGTGGTGGCGGCGGCCGGCCACGCTGTCGGCCCGCAGATCACCGATTGCACCGCATGCAACCGGAATGTGAGCGCGGTGACCACGCCGAAGTTCCCGCCGCCGCCGCGCAGCGCCCAGAACAGGTCGGGATGATCCGAGGCCGAGGCGACGACCACCCGGCCGTCGGCGAGCACCACCTCGGCTTCGAGCAGGTTGTCGATGGTCAGGCCGTACTTGCGCGACAGATAGCCGTGGCCGCCGCCGAGGGTGAGCCCTCCGACACCGGTCGTGGCGATGATGCCCGACGGGGTGGCCAACCCGAAAGCGTGGGTGGCGGCGTCCACCTGACCCCACGTGGCGCCGCCTTGCACCCGAACGGTCCGCGCGTCGGGGTTGACGTCGATGCGGTCCATCGGTGACAGGTCGATGACCATGCCGCCGTCGACGGCGCCGAAACCGGGGCCGCTGTGGCCGCCCCCGCGGACCGCGACGGGCAGGCCGGACTTCCGTGCGTAGCCCAGTGACGCGGTGACGTCCTCGGCGGTTCGGCACCGCGCGATCATCGCCGGCCGCTTGTCGATCATGGCGTTGTAGACGGCGCGCGCGTCGTCGTACTCCGCGTCGTGCGGCAGAATCACTCTCCCGCCCAACAAATTCGGCCGGCTGACCGCACTCGCAGTGGACATGTCGCCACCTCCCCGTCTCCGGAATCGATGTGCTGACGCTACGACTGGCCGGTGCCGCCCGTCATGACCACAACAGAGCATTCGGCTTGCCGCCCACCAATGGTCAGATCTGACTATCGACTGGGCGCCCGCGCTGCCGTTACCTTGAGCAGATGGCGCAGTGGGTGCCACCACCACTTCCGGCCGAAGTCGTCGTACGTCGCCGCGGATCTTTCGTGGGCCGCACCGGTGAGCTCGCCGCCCTCGAGCAGGCCTGGGAGCGGGTCGAGAACGGGGACCGACAGGCGATTTTCGTCGGCGGAGAACCGGGGGCAGGCAAGTCGCGGCTGGTCGCCGAGGTCGCCGGATCGCTGGCCCAGCACGGTGTCGCCGTCCTGGTAGGCAGCTGCACCGCCGACGCCGGCGTCCCCTACGAACCCTTCGCGCAGGCCCTGGACCGTCTGCTGTCGGCAAGTCCTGCCGGATCATTGGCAGAACCGTTGGCGGAGGCCGGCCAGCAACTGAGCCGGTTGTCCGCTCAGGTGCAACCGCACCTTGCGGAGGCGGCGATTGCCGACGATGCCGGCACCGGCCGACGGTTACTGCTGGATGCGTTGACCGGTTTCTTCCGCCGGCTGGCCGAGGATCGCCCGATCGCGCTGATTCTCGAAGATCTGCACTGGGCCCAGCTCCCGACACTGGCGATGCTCGAACACGTGCTGGCCGGTTGCGCCGACGTACGCATGCTGGTGGTGGCGACGTTTCGCACGACGGCGCCGGACCGCTCTGACGAACTGGTCACCCGGATGGCGGAGATGCATCGGTTCGACGGCGTACGCCGCTTGGATCTGGAGGGGCTCGACACCGAAGCGATCGCTGAATTCGTGCGCGGCACTGAGCAATTGACCCGCTCGGCGCTGCGCACCGCCGCCGCCTTGTTGCGAGACAAAACCGGTGGCAACCCGTTCTTCCTGACCGAGCTCTGTAAAGACCTGGAGAGGCGAGGCGGCGTCGCCGCGTTGAGCTCGCACCGGTCGGTCCCCAGCTCGATCGGTGATGCCATCGCCGGCCGGCTGGCCGGGCTGGGCACCGGCGTGCGGGAGATCGTCGAACAGGCCGCGGTGCTGGGTGAGACTTTCGACCTGCCCGCCCTCATCGCCAGCAGCGATGCCGATCTGGCGGTGACGCTGGCTGCTGTCGATTCCGCCGAGGGTGTGGGCCTGATCAGGGCGGTGCAGGGATCCGACGTCGAATTCTCCTTCGTGCATGCGCTGACCCGGGAGGCCGTGGTCGCCCGGATGGCGGCATCGCGGCTGCGGATACTGCACGCCCGGGCCGCGAAGGCACTGGAGGGCCGCGCGGATCCGTCGGTTATCCCTCGCCTGGCCAACCACTACCTGCTGGCCCACGTGCTCGGCTACCACGAGCAAGCCCTGCGGTACGCGCAGGAGGCAGCGCGAATCGCCGAGCACAGTCTGGCCTACGAAGACGCCGCGTCCTGGTACGAGCGGGCCGCCTCGCTACCCGAACTCAGCCGCGCGGAGCGGGCCGGGATGCAACTCAGGTCCGCCGCGAATCACGTCCGCGCCGGTGACTTCGCGCGCGCCCGCGGCATGTACGAGGACATCAGCTCTTCGGAGGACCCGATGGTGCGGCTGGAGGCGGCCATTGGCTACGAAGACGCCAATTGGCGTCCTGGGCTGGCCGACTCGAAGGCGGCCGACCTGCTGGCCTCAGCGCTGGAATCGTGCGGTCTGGACGCCGGCGATCCGCGCTATGTGCGGGCACTGGGCAGTTTCGGACGTGCGCTCGCGTTCGCCGGTGAGACCGCGCGTGCCCGGGACGTCAGCAGCCTTGCCATCGACTACGCGCGCACCGGGGACGATCCAGCGGTGCTGCTGCACGCCCTGGAGACCAGTCTCTGGCACGGCCTGACGCCGGAGATGTGTGAGCACCAGTTGGACCGATCGACCGAACTGTCGCGGATGGCGTTGTCACGGCGGGATTACGAGGCGCTGGGCTCGGCCGCGCACTTCCGGGCCCTCGCCAGTTATCAGGCCGGGCAGCCCGAAGACCTGGCCGCGGCGGCGGCCGATATGCAACGCGCGGGGCAGACGTGCGGGCAACCGTTCTTCAGCTTTGTCGGCGCGTGTGCCCATGGCGGATTGGCCTACCTGCGCGGCGACTTCGAAGGCGCCGAGCGGTGGGCCGAGATGGCCGTACGCACCGGAGGACTGCTCGGCAGCGACACGACGGAGGGCTCCTACGGAGTCCAGATGTTCATGATCCGGCGGGAGACCGGCGCCCTCAAGAGATTCAGCGGATTCGTCGACGGGAGTGAGACTTTCGCCGGTCGCTGGCTGCCCGGGCTGCTGGCCCTGTATACCGAGCTCGACTGCGAGCGCGGCATGACCCGGGCACTCAACCAATTGCTCAGCCGCAATCTCGGGGAACGAACCGAGGCGGCGCGGTGGCCCATGGAATTGATGTTCATGGTGGAGGCGGCATTGGCGCTGGAGAACCGGGAAGCGGTTCATACGCTGCGTCCGTTCGTCGCCCGCTACCAGGGCAAGAATGTCATGGCCGGACAATTCGTCGCCATCTTCGGGAGCGCGGACCGATACCTCGGCCGGATCGCGGCCCTCTCCGGCGAAATCGACGCTGCCGAGGCGTATTTCAGCACAGCACTGGAGATGGACCGGCGCATGGGGTCTGTGGTGCACGTCGCCGAGACGCTCGCCAGACGCGCGGAGTTCGCGCTCGCGCACGGCAGCACCGGGCCGGCCGCGCAGTGGGCCGCGCAGGCGCGCGCCATCGCCGAGCCGATCGGCCAGACTCGCGTCATCGACCTGCTGGACGTCTTGGTGGCCGCCGACGGTCCGGACGGCCTCACCGAGCGGGAGGTCGAGGTATTGCGGCTGCTGGCCGAGGGATTGAGCAACCGGGCGATAGGTGAACGCCTTTACATCAGCTCGAATACGGCCGCCAACCATGTGCGCAGCATTCTGCTCAAGACCGGTGCCGCCAACCGTACCCAGGCGGCCATGTATGCCGCCGACCACGAATTGCTGGGATAGCGATCAGATCTCAGCCAGTCCGCCGGTCGGTAGGACCCGGCCGGAGACTTCGACGATGACATCGGCGGGAAGGCCGGCGCGCACCGCCGCGGATCTGATCGCCTCGGGTGTCGGCGCCTCGTAGAGGCAGTACGTCTTGCGCTTGTCGGCTGACAGAAACGAGTACAGCCAGCGAACACCCTCTTCGTCGTTGATCCGGGTGATGCCGTCGGCCGCTTCCAGGCTCGGTTCTAGCTCTTCGGCGTAGTTTCGTTCGACCATGAATATCGGCATTTGCGGTCTCCTTCGCATTGCGGTCGAAACGCCGCCACGGCCGCTGAATATCTACAACCGTGCTTTTAAAAGATAGCCGTTCGCGGCGGGCTAGATTACCCGCATGCGCATTGTTCGCCTGTTCGGTCTGGTCCTGTCGATCCTCGCCGCCGCTTTACTGCTGGCTACCCCGGCGGGGGCACAACCGCCGTCGAAACTCACCGATCACATCACCGACACCACGGGCGCGCTGACGAATTCCGACCGGGCGGCGGTCAGCTCGGCGGTCGACCGGCTTTACCGCGACAAGCACATTCAGCTGTGGGTGGTGTACGTCGACAACTTCTCCAGGTTCAAGCCGGAAAACTGGGCCGACCGAACCCGCGAAGCCACCAGCATGGGTGGCCATGACGTGTTGCTGGCCGTGGCCACGAACACCAAGCTGTACGCGTTCAGCGCGCCGGGGTTCCCCACGGACGAGGTGACCAACCTGCAGAACACCCAAATCGCCCCGGCGGTCGCCGCCAAGAACTGGAGCGGCGCCGCCGTCGCGGCGGCCGACGGGTTGAATAAGACGACGGCCACGTCGTCGAAGCGGACGTGGCTGCTGATCGCGATCGGCGTGGCCGCGGTGGTGCTGGTGGTGGTCCTGTTTCTGCTCTATCGCCGGCACCGGCGCCGCCGTGCGGCGCGGCAGATCGAAGCCGGCAGCGGCCAGGTGAACGTCGAGGGTCCCGTCAATTCAGCGGCGGGTGCGTTGTCCACCGCGGATGCCCGGATGCGCCAGATCTCCGATTACACGACGAAGTACCGCCAGATCGTCGGAGCCGACGCCAGGGCCCGCCTCGAGGAAGCGAAACGGCACCTGTCCGCGGCGCACGCGACGGCAGCCACCAACGAGCGCGACGCCGTTGCTCATGCCAACCAGGCCTCGGCGCTGGCCGCCCAGGCGCAAACGCTGGCCAACGCTGACGTGCAGGCGGCGCAACGCGCCCGCGGGTCACGGGGAGCGTCCTCCCGCTGATCGTCGGCCGCCGGGCTAATGCGTTGGGGTGGTGAGGGTTCCGTAGTCGATGCCGCCGTGGACGTAGCTGGGCAGTACCGGCCAGAAGCGTTTCCAGTCGGCCAGCTCGGTCGACGGAAGTATCTGCAGCCACCGGGGGTCGTCGCGGCAGGGGTCCGCCAGAATCTTCTCTTTCACCATCGAGTCGTACTGGTCCAGCGAGTCTTCCAGCGTGTTCGCATTCGGGCAGACCTCCCGCCCGTAGATCTCGTGATACTTGCGCACGCCGGGAATCCCTGACAGCTCCGGTTGCCAATTGTCCAGCGAGATACCGTTTTCCGAGGAAACCCAGACGCCGTCCGCGGTGTTCACCACCAGCGAGTGGTTGCCGTCGGTGTGTCCGGGTGTCCACAGCAGGGTGACGCCGACGCCGAGTTCGATGTCTCCGTCGAACGTGACGAAAGCGGACGGGTCGACACCGTCCAATCCGTCGGCGACATACCAGGCCCATTGCATGGGATGCAGCGATTCCAATGTCGCCAGCTCGCGGCGGTGGACGAGCATCTTGGCGTCGCCGAACAACGGTTGCCGCGGAGAGGTTTCACCGTCGATGATGCGACTGCTGCCCAGGATCATCCGGGGGTCCTGTACGTGCAGATGGTCGAATGTGCAGAAATCGATGTCCTGCGGGGTGAGGCCGAGCCGGTTGAGCACATCGCCCGGTTCGTTGTAGTACTTCACCAGCAAAGCCCGGGAGATCGTGTCGCCACCGGGAATTCTGGACACGAGCCGGTTGAGCCGGGCGTAGAACGGTGCCTCGGCGGACCCGGCGGGGACGGTGGGTTCGAACACCAGCGTGCGTTGCCGCCCGTCGAAATCGTCATATTGCACGACGATCATCCGGTTGATCATGGCGATCAGGGGGAGGTGAGGCACGTTGACGGCGCCGTGGAAGGCGAAGTCGACGGGGTAGGGGGCGGCGGCGATGTCGACCGACTTGACCGCTTTCACCTGCCCCTGAGTGACGAACCGCTTCTTGTAGGCCACCGCGGCTTCGCGGACAGCGCTCAGCCGCCGTCCTCGTGGCCACACCTCGTGCACGCCCTCGAATTCGGGGATCGGACGGGCGCCGATCGGTGTCAGTGTGTCGTGAACGGTTGTCATGGTCGGGCTCCTGGGTTGTCGGGATGGGTCAGCGGCACGTCAGATCAGTCCTTCGGTGGCCAGCCAGGTCCTCGTGCGCCGCATGCCCTCCGGCAGCGCGACCTTCGGCTGGAATCCGATCAGCTTGCGGGCTTTGGCGATTGAGTACGTACCGGTGCGGGCGAGGTAGCGGACGGAGGTCGCGCTGGCCTCGCTGTCCTCGCCGGTGATCCGGGACACCGCGCGCATGCCGTGGGCCAGCGACAGTGCGACCGGGGTCGGGACGACCACGGGACCCCGCTTGCCGAGCATGCGGTAGTAGTGGCCGAAGAAGTCGCGGCACCGTACGCCGACACCGCCGCTGAGCACCAGCACCTGTCCTGCCGCCGCCGGCGATTCCGTGGCCGCCACTATGCCCTCGACCAGATCGTCGATGTAGATGGGACTGAAAACGCCATTCCCCATCGCCGGCAACACGAATCGATTGGCCTTGATCATCTGGATGGGGATCACCGTCCACGGACGCGACCCGGGACCGTACACGTCACCCGGACGTACCACGGTGACACATAACTCGCCAGCGCAATGAGCCTGCAGCGCAACGTGTTCGGAAGTGACGCGGGTATCGACGTAGGGATTGCCGTCGGTGCGGACCGGATGGTGCTCACCCACGCCGTCGGGAAAGGACAGATCGGAGAACACGCGCACCGAGGACAGGTGCAGGAAACGACTGCAGCGGCCGCGGGCTGCGGCGTCGAGCACGTTGCGGGTGCCGATGACATTGACCCGCCATGCTTCGTCGAGCGTCGGATTGTTGGACACCAGCGCCGCGGTGTGGACGACCCAGTCCGCGTCGGCGGCCGCGTCCTGCCACTCCCCGGGGCGCGACACGTCCCCGGCCAGCACACCGCGCGCGGGGTCGGCGGCGATGTCCACGCCGGTAACCCGGTGTCCCGCCGCATTCCACCGCTGCCAGATAGCCCGCCCGATGAAACCGTTTGCGCCAGTAATGAAGATCCGCGTCACGTGCCCACCCCCGTTGTCAACTGCGCCGGACCCATTCTCGGCCGCCGGTGCTCGCCTGCACTACTCCCGCACGGGACAACAAGTTACGATCTTCGGACACGCGAGTTCTGGAGTAATGTCACTTGGTTCGATGGGACCACCCGCGGGCATCCGCCGGTGCCGCAGTACTTTTGCGGGTGGGTGCTGACCACGGTTTGTCCGCGCCGGCCTGTCTGACGGGCACCGGGTTGAGTGCCGAGGAGATCGCCGAGCCGGACAGCTCGATCTCGGCAGCCGACGAGCTGCGCATCATTCGCAATCTGCAACGGCTGTTGCCCGGCGTCGAGTGGCTGGGCCTGGACGCCGGGCGCCGGTACCACCTCACCACCCACGGCGCGTGGGGCGCGACGCTCGCCAGTAGCCGCACCGGCTGGGATGCGCTCGAGGCGGGTCTACGGTTCGTGCAGCTCACCTGGGCTTTTTGTGATGTCGTGGCGGACTCCGGTCAAGACGAGGTTCGCATCGTCTTCGACGATCGGGCGGTGCCCGCGGATGTGCGTCAGTTTCTCGCGCTACGGGAACTGACTTCGACGGTCACCGTGGCCCGCGAGGCCACCGGCCTGCTCACCGAACCCGCAGTCACGTATCTGCGTCAACCGGCGCCGGCGGCCACCGAACCTTTCGTCGAATTCTTCGGTGTGACACCGGTGTTCGGGTCCGATATGAATGTCTTCGCGATCCCCGTGGTGCTGCTCGCCCATGGTCTACCGCAGGCCGACCCGCACGCCGCGGCCGCTACCGCCGACGAGTGCCGCCGGCTGCTCGAGGGCCGTGCGGCGCGGGCCGGTGTGGCCGGACGGGTTCGTGACGCACTCGATCGTGAGGACGTGCTGACGATCGAGGACGTCGCCGCCCAGTTGCATGTCACCTCGCGGACTCTGCGGCGACATCTGGCTCACGAGCAGACGTCGTTTCGTCAGGTGCTCGACGAGGTGCGTGCGCAGCGGGCTGAGGACCTGCTCGCCGATGGGGTCACCGTCGAACAAACCGCGCGGCGTGTCGGCTACAGCAATACGCCCGCTTTCACCGCCGCTTTCCGCCGCTGGAAAGGAATGTCGCCGCGGGAGTATCTGCGCGACACGGCAATCAAGCGCCCGAACCCTGATTGACGGCAGTCACCCCGCCGGGCGGCGCTCTCCGTTCGCGTAACGTAGCCTCAACCGAGACCGCCGACCCTCAAGACCCAGTGCAGTATCGGGCGCTCCGAGGGTCGCGCATGCTCCCTGACACCGCGGAGTTGAAACCATATGCCTGATACCTGTTTCGGGACACGCAAGAACCGACAGGCCGTCCGCGCCCTGCACCCGAGGTCCTGATTCATGCCCGCAGCCACCGCCATTCATTTCTTCCTGGAACTGGCCGTCATTCTCGGAACGTGCCGGTTGGTGGGGTTCTTGGCCCGGCGCATCGGTCAACCCCAGGTCGTGGGCGAAATGATCGCCGGCGTGCTGCTGGGACCGTCATTGCTGGGTCGCATCGCTCCTGGAATACAACACCACATATTTCCGGCTGGGCAGGCGAATACGGTGCTGTACACCATGGCGCAGATCGGCCTGGTGCTTTACATGTTTCTCATCGGGCTCAATTTCGACGTCAACCTCATCAAACACCGGGCGGGCACGGCGGTTGCGGTCTCCGCGGCGGGCATTTTCACGCCGCTCGCTCTGGGAGCGTTGCTCGCCATGCCGCTCTTGTCGGCCGGAATCTATTTCGACAAAAGCGTCACCCTGGTCATGGCGATGATGTTTCTCGGCGCGTCGATTGCGACCACCGCCTTCCCGATGCTTGCCCGAATCATTTTCGAACAACGCCTTTCCGGAACGCCGCTGGGCACACTCGCCTTGGCATGCGGTGCGGCCGACGATGCGCTGTCCTGGTGCATCCTGGCAATAGTGCTCGCCATTCACCGGGGCAATCCGGTATTGGCCGCGGTCGCGATAATCGGCGGCATCCTGTACAGCGTGTTATTGCTGACATTCGGACGACGAATGTTCAGTGTGCTCGGCACCATGTCCGAACGGCAGAATACGATCACCCCGCCGGTGCTCACCACCGTCCTCATCTTGCTCATGGCGTGTGCGTGGTTCACCGACACGATCGGCATCTATGCCATATTCGGCGCATTCATCCTCGGCGTGGCCATGCCGTCCGGTTTTTTCGCCGACCGGCTCACCGCGATGCTCGAGCCACTGGTCACCACTTTTCTGCTGCCGCTGTTCTTCGTCTATTCGGGTCTGAATACTCAGATCGGCCTGCTGAACAGCCCGACACTGTGGGCGGTGACGCTGGGCATTCTGCTGGTGTCCATCGCCGGGAAAGGCGTCGCATGCTCCGTCGCGGCGCGGCTGAAGAAGGTTCCGTGGCGAGAATCGGTCGCACTCGGATCGTTGATGAACGCCCGCGGACTGATCGAGCTGATTCTGCTCAATATCGGCCTGCAGGCGGGCATCATCACGCCCGCGCTTTTCACCATTCTGGTACTTGTGGCCATCGTCACCACCCTCATGGCCACCCCGATATTCGAGTGGGTCTACGGGAGGTACCGCGTCGACGACCTGCCCGCCCCGGACGCGGCGTCGACCAGCCCCTCGGACGACACCGCAGAGCTCACCGGCTGATGTCGCGCACCTTGCTGCGGTTGCTGTACTACCCGTCCAGTTCCGTGCGCTACCTCGGCTTCTCGGTTTGCCGGAGCTTGATTTCGTGTAACCTCCTTAACTATTAAGCAACTTCGCCATACGCACTGCGAAGGGGGATCTGTGGACGTGCGAGCGCAGCTGTCTCAACTGAGCTCGGAGGCACGGGAGGCCCTCGCTCAGAAGATCAAGTCCCAGCTGTCACAGGCCAACGATGCGACCTCCGACCACGACGTGGCCATCATCGGCGGCGGCACGGCTGCCATGACGCTCGCGCTGGAGCTCCGCAGCGCCCGCCCGCAGACCCGGGTGATCATCATCGAGCCCAACGTTCGCCCCGTCCCGGAGATCACCCACACCGTGGGCGAGTCCACGGTCGAGATTTCCGCGCACTACCTGCGGGAACGCATCGGCCTTGCCGATCACTTACACACCGCGCAGCTCCGGAAAATGGGTCTGCGCATGTTTTTCTCGCATGACACCAACACCGATATCGCTCGGCGGATGGAGCTGGGCAGCTCGTCTTTCGTGCCGCAGGTCACCTATCAAATTGACCGCGGCCGGCTGGAAAACGAATTGAATCGGCGCTGCCAGTCCGCCGGTGTGGATATCGAGAATGGGCGCGTGCGATCCGTCGAATTCGGCCAGGGAAGTCAGCCGCACACCATTTCTTTCCAGACCGGTGAGGCGATCACTCAGAAGACTGCTCGTTGGGTTGTCGACGCGTCGGGGCGAAATCGGGCATTGCCCCGGCAACTGGAGCTGCGGCGGCCCAACGAGCACAACTGTAATGCCGTGTGGCTGCGCGTAGCCGCCGACATCGATATCGGCCAGTGGAGCGATGACCCCAGTTGGCAAGCGCGCCTGGTTGAAGGCGACCGGTCACTGTCCACCAATCATTTGATGGGCGAGGGATATTGGGTATGGCTCATCAGACTTGCCTCCGGAGCCACCAGCGTCGGCATTGTCGCCGACCCCGCATTTCATGCATTCGACGACTTCAATACGCTCGCGAAAGCAAAAGCCTGGCTGCGCCGGCACGAACCGCAGTGCGCGGATGTCCTGGCCGAGTTGGATCACCTGATCAAAGACTTCCGGGTGATGAAGAATTACAGCCACGGCGCTACCAAGGTATATGACGGTCGCGAGCGGTGGTGTGTCACCGGCGATGCCGGAGTATTCCTCGACCCGCTGTATTCCTCGGGTCTGGACCTCATCGCCATCGGTAATGGTTTGATCACCGACATGATTTCCCGCGAACTGGATGGCGAAGATGTCGCCGCACGAGCCGGGATAAGCGACTCCCTCTTCCGGTCGCTGACCGACATGTGGCTCAACATCTACTGCGATCAATATCCGCTCATGGGATCTCCGGCCGTCATGTCGGCCAAAGTGATCTGGGATATCGCTTTCTACTGGGGCTTCATCGGTCTGCTTTACAGCAATGGTCGGTTCGTCAGTGTGGCCGACGATCCCGGGGTGGTCCCGCATTTGGAAGGCATGATCGCCCTCAGCAACCGCATGCAGAGCTTCTTCCGGGAATGGGCGGCGGTCGAGGATTGGCACCCTTCTTCGGCGTTTGTCGATTTGTATGCGCCGCACAATTTCATGGTCTCGCTGCACACCGCGATGATGGGACGAGCCGCCGATTTCACCGCTCAATTCGACGCGAACACCCGACTGCTCCGCCAGGTGGCCGGGCAGCTGGTGGAGACGGTCATCGCGGAGAAGTCGGAGAGGTTCTCCGACGACGACGTCATGCAACAAGTGCAGGCCTGGCAGCGGGATTCACTGCTGCGGGAGCTCCGATCGGTCTACCGCCACGAGCAGCCGACCAACCCGATCGGCCGGGATTGGATCGTCGGCGCCGCGCCCGCACTCGAATTCAGTTGAACCGATTGAGGATCCGCGCAGCATGGGGTGTGGCTTACGGCGTGGAAGGCACGGTTGTCAGTGCACTCCATCGCCGACTGCTCCGGTAAGCGGCAGACGTCCGCAAGCGAACCACAGATCACAGAACCAACCTCCCGCGGCGGCCTGCTCGCGACGGATTGTTGGCGGGAAAGGATGAACATGCGCGCCGAACAAGGCACTCGAAAACCTCTGGCGATCGTCGGAATCGGGTGCCGCTTTCCGGGCGGTGCCAATACTCCGCAAGACTACTGGAACTTACTGTGCAGCGGCACCGACGCCACCCGTATCGTTCCCGAAACACGCTGGAATGCCGCGAAATACTACGATCCCAATCCGGCGAAGGTCGGGAAGATGGTCACCCGCCGAGGTGGGTTCCTCAGCGAGATCGACCAATTCGACCCCCAATTCTTCGGCATCTCGCCACGCGAGGCGAACCTGCTCGATCCGCAGCAGCGGCTGATGTTGCAGACCACGTGGGAGGCCCTCGAGGACGGCGGGATTCCGGCGGAAGAGCTGGCCGGCACCGACGTCGCCGTATTCATCGGCGGCTTCACGCTGGACTACCAACTCCTGCAGAATCAGGGGCGCACCAGCCGTTACCGGTTCAAGACGCATTCCGCCACCGGAATGATGATGACGATGCTCGCCAACCGGATCTCGTTCACCTACGACTTCCGCGGTCCGAGCATGACGGTGGACACGGCGTGTTCGAGCTCACTCGTGGCGGTACACCTTGCCGCGCAGAGCATTTGGAACGGTGAAAGCAATCTGGCGCTGGCCGGCGGCGTCAATATCATGATCGGACCGAACACGGCGATCGCCGAGTCCAAGAGCGGGTTCCTCAGTCCCGACGGACGCTGTAAGGCTTTCGACGCGTCCGCGGACGGCTACGCGCGCGGCGAAGGCGGTGCCGTCGTCGTCATCAAACCCCTCGAACAGGCACTGCGCGACGGGGACGAGATCTATGCCCAGATCCTCGGTACGGCGGTCTCGCAGGACGGCCACACCGACAGCATCACCGTCCCCAGCGAAGAGGCGCAGCAGGCGGCGATCGTCACCGCCCTGCAACGGGCCGGCGTTCATCCGAACGAGATCGGTTACGTCGAGGCGCACGGCACGGGCACACCGGTCGGCGACCCGGTCGAAATGCGGGCGCTGGCCGGCGCGCTCGCCGCTGAGCGGCCGGCGACCGACCCGCTGCTGATCGGCTCGGTCAAAACGAACATCGGCCACCTCGAGGCGGGCGCCGGTGTGGCCGGGCTGATCAAAGCGGCGCTGGTGCTCAAGCACGGGTTCATTCCGGCCAACCTGCACCTGAAGAATCCCAGTGGGCCGACCCCGCTGGCCGAACTCAAGATCGACATCCCACGGACCGGTCGCGAGTTCCCCGCGAGCCAACGGCGCTTGGCCGGGGTCAACTCGTTCGGCTTCGGCGGTACCAACGCCCATGCCGTGTTGGCTGAGCCCCCGGCGCCGGCCACAGTGCCCGCCGAACCCGCGCGCCTGCCGCTGGCGGTCCTACCCATCTCGGCGCGCAACGAAGAGGCCCTGCTGGCGACCGCACGCAATCTGGCGCAGCACCTCAGCGTCCATCCCGACGTGACGCTGCCCGATCTCGGCTACACCCTCGGCCGGCGCCGGTCGCATCTGAACTATCGCCGCGCCCTTGTCGCGAGCAGCGTCGGCGACGCCCGAGAGCAGCTGCAGGCGCTCGCCGACGGAGGGCAGATCGCGGCCAACCGCATCCAGCCGAGCACACCGAAGCTGGCCTTCGTCTGCACCGGCATGGGCCCGCAGTGGTGGAAGATGTGCCGGGGCTTGCTGGACGTCTTCCCCGCCTTCACCGACAGCATCAGGCGAAGCGATCGCGAGCTGTCCCGGCACGCCGGCTGGTCTTTGCTGGACGAACTGCGAGCCGACGAAGCCGGCTCCCGGATGGCGGAGACGGAGTTCGCCCAGCCCGCGAACTTCGCCATCCAGGTCGCGCTTGCCGAACAACTCAGAGAATTCGGGATCACCCCCGACGCGATAGTCGGGCACAGCGCGGGCGAAGTGGCGGCCCACCACCTCGCGGGTCTGCTCACCTTCGAGCAGGCCGTGGAGGTGATCTACCACCGGAGTCGTCTGCAGCAACGCACCAGCGGATTGGGCCGGATGCTCGCAGTCGGACTGGGCGCCGATGTGCTGATGCAGACGATCGACGATAAGGCCCGCGACGAGATCGGCCGGCGGGTCTCCATCGCCGCGATCAACAGCCCCTCGGCGGTGACCATCGCCGGCGACAGCGAGGTGCTGGAGGACATCGCCGCACAGTTGGAGGAAGCCACGGTCTTCAACCGGTTCCTGAACGTGCGGGTGCCGTACCACACCCACTACATGGACGCGGTCAAAGACGACCTCTACAACTCCCTCGACGGGCTGTCATCCGGCGCGGGAACCGTGCCGCTGTACTCCACGGTCACCGGGGAGCGCCTGGACGGCTACGCGGCCGGTGCCGCCTACTGGTGGCAGAACACCAGAGCCACCGTCCTTTTCGAACCCGCGGCGCGGCGCATGCTCGAAGATGGCTACACCCACTTCGTCGAATTGGGTCCGCATCCCGTGCTGGCCTCCTCGATCATCGAGATCGCCGGAACCCAGTCTGCCGAGAACCGGACCGACGTGGTCGTCATGGCGTCCCAGCGGCGCGACGACGACGACGCGCACACGCTGATGAATTGTATTGGCGCACTGCACAGTCACGGCCACTCCATCGCATGGGACAACCTCTACCCGCGAGGGGGAGCGCGCCTGCTGAAACTGCCCACCTACCCGTGGCAGTCCAAACGCTTCTGGAATGAAACCCAGGAAGCGGTGGAGGACCTGCATTACAACCCGGTGCATCCCCTGCTGGGACAACCGGTCAGCGCCGTGCACCCCACCTGGGAAGCCGAGTTGAGCACCACCGCAGTCCCGTTCCTGGCCGACCACCAGGTGCAGGGCAGCACCATTGTGCCCGGCGCGGTGTTCATCGAAATGGCGTTGGCGGCGGCCGAGGAGGCCTACGGATCGACCGACCACTGTGTCGAGAACCTGGTGCTCAAGCGCGCTGTGATCCTCGACGAAACCTGTGATCCGATTCTGCGGACCACCCTCAACCAGGACACCGGCGCCCTCGAGTTCGCCGCGTTCACCGCAACAGCCGACGGGGACGTGAAGTGGACGGTGACGGCGACCGCGGAGCTGAACACGCTGCCGAAGTCCGCTGCGCGCGGCGATATTCCGCAGGATGCGGAACTCATCACCACGCTCAGTGGCGAGGACTTCTATGCCCGCACCCAGGCGATCGGGTTCGCGTACGGCGATGCGTTCCAGTCCGTCAGCAAGGTCAGGTGCGGTGATGGCTGGGCCGAGGCCCAGATCACCGTCCGGCCCCCGATCGCCGAGGAAATCGGCCGGTTCCGATTCCATCCGGCACTCATCGACGGTGCCTTCCAGACCTTGTTCGGCGCCAACTCCGTCGGGCAGGAGGCGGCTGACAGCCCGTTCCTGCCGACCCGGATCCGGCAGAGCGTCATCTACGGTCCGCCGCAAGAGAATATGACCGCTCACGTCCACGTCGTGTCGGCCACCAGGGAACAGATCGAAAGCGACATCACCGTCACCGACGATTTCGGTGAGACGCTGGCGGTCTTCAAGGGCTTCACCGTCGAGTCGCTTACTGCCTCATCGCGTATGACGGCGGAACGCATCGACAAGGGGCTCTACGAAATCCAATGGGTGACAAGCGAAGACATCCTGGCAGAGGGCGAGCATGCGCCTGATGCGCTGTCCTGGCTTGTTCTCGTCGACAACGGTGGTGTCGGGAACGCGCTTGTCGAACAGCTCCGCGCTCGTGGCCAGCGTGTTCAGGCGGTGGTGCGCCGCGATGTCGGCGCACTCGCCGCGATCGACGGGGGATACGCGGTCGATCATCGACGGCCAGAGCAGCTCCGCGAGCTCTTCACGACGCACCAGCAAAGCGACGGTGACCTCGCCGGCGTCGTCAACTGCTGGCCGTTGGACCTTGACGACGCGGCGGAGACGAACAACGAGATAGGCGTTTTCGCAGTCCTGCACCTGGTCAAGGCGATCGCTGAACTCGACACGGCGCGACCGCGCCTGTATCTGGTCACCGCGAACGCGCAACCGGCACCCGGCACCCAGAGCCTGGCCATCGACCAGGCCGCCATCTGGGGCCTCGGCCGCGTCATCGGCCATCAGGAATTCGCCGGTCAATGGGGCGGCCTCATCGACATCGACGATGCTGACGATCTGGTCCCGACAGCCGGCCGTATCTGCGATCACCTCCTGACGACCGACCGCGAGGACCAGGTGGCGCTGCGCGGCGACACCACCTTCGTTCCGCGGCTTCGGTTGTGCGCCAACCTGACCAAACCCTTCCCCACCAAACTGAGGCAGGACGCGACCTACGTCGTCACAGGTGGCGCCGGGGCGCTCGGGCGCACCGTGGCCGCCTATCTCGCCGAGCGCGGGGCGCGCCATATCGCACTGCTGAGCCGCAGCGAGTTCCCCCCGAGAGACCATTGGCCCACGCTGACCGAGGACAGCCCGCACTATGCGGCCGTCGACACCATCCGGAAAGTCGAACGCCTTGGCGCGCAGGTGATCACGGCCAGTGTCGATATCACCGATGCCGACCAGGTGCAGTCGTGGCTGAGCAGCCACACCCGGGCCGCAGGCCGACCGGTCCGCGGCATCGTCCACGCCGCCGGATCTGTCGACGACCAGCTCCTGGTGAACATGAGCGAAGCCGACTTCGCCAAGGTGATGGCTCCCAAGATCGACGGCACCCGGGTGCTGCACAACGCTTTTGCCGGTCGCGACCTTGATTTCTTCGTCATGTTCGGGTCGGCCGGATCGGTCATCGCCTCGCCCGGGCAGGGCAACTATGCCGCTGCGAACGCCTTCCTCGACGCGTTCGCACACTACCGGCAGGCCCAAGGGTTGCCCGCGATCACCATCGGTTGGGGTCCCTGGTCGGTGGGTATGGTCGAAGAACTCAAGCTGGAAAAGCTGTACGCGCAGCGGGGGATTGAGCTCATCACGCCGGGCGCGGGCACCCGGATCCTCGATCGGCTGATCAACCAGAAGGTGGCCAACGTCGTCGCCATCAGTGCGGACTGGAAGCGCGCGCGCAGCGTCGGCCTCAGCGGCCAGTTGCCGTCGATGTTCTCGGATCTGGGCACCGCCGACACGGCACCGGATCCCTCCGATGCGGATGCGTCGATACTCGAGTTCCTCGGCGGAATTGCCGAAGCGGACAGGCTGGACGTCGTCGTAGACCACGTTCGTCAGATTGCCGCCACGGTCTTCGACATCGCGGCCGCCGACATCGGAGTCGATGACACCCTCAACGACATCGGGCTCGACTCGATGATGGCCATGGACTTCCGGGTTCGGATCAATACCATGTTCGCGATCGACCTGCCGGTGCTGGAACTACTCCGGGGCGTGAGCATCAACTCGCTGGCTGTTCGAGTGCTTGCCGAGCTGGCGCTGCCCGGCTCCGAGGCTCTCACCGATCAGCCCGCAGAGCCTGATGCGCCCGCCGACGGCGACGTCGACCGGATGCTCGAACAGCTCTCCGATGCCGAACTGCGGGCACTGCTGGCCGAACTGGAAGGCGAACCCGCCGGGCAGGAAGCTGACGGGACGCAGCCGTGATCACCGCAGAGCGCCCGCCCGCGGTCTACGTCCGCGGATTGTCCAAGACATACGGGCAGATCCACGCCGTGCGAGAATTGGACCTCGATGTCGCGTACGGCGAAGTATTCGCAATCCTCGGACCCAACGGTGCCGGCAAGTCGACCACCATCGAAATCCTCGAAGGCCACCGCAAACGGGATTCCGGTGACGTGCGCGTGCTAGGCGAGGACCCCGGCACGGCGGGCCGGGCGTGGCGGGCCAAGATCGGCATCGTGCTGCAGGAGGCCAGTGACTTCGGCATGCTCACAGTGTCCGAAACCATGCATATGTTCGCGAAATGTTATGGGAAGGCCCGCATTCCGGGCGAGGTGCTCGACCTGGTGGGGCTCGGCACGGTCTCGGGTTCGAAAGTGCGGACCCTCTCCGGCGGGCAGCGCCGGCGGCTCGACGTCGCGCTCGGCATCATCGCCGAACCTCAGGTGCTCTTTCTCGACGAGCCGACGACCGGCTTCGACCCGGAGGCGCGGCGCCAGTTCTGGGATCTCATCAGGCTGCTGGCAGCCGACGGCACGACCATTCTGCTCACCACCCACTACCTGGAGGAGGCTGCGGCACTGGCTAACCGGGTGGCAGTGATCGCCGACGGGCGGCTGGTCGCGGTCGACTCACCGGCCCAGCTGACCGGATATGTGAACTCGGCGGCCACCGTCAGCTGGATCGAGGGGGACCGGGTCCACGTGGAGGAGACGGATCACCCGACTGAGCTGATCCGGCAGCGATCCGTGGACGGCGTGGAGTTGAGTCAGCTGACCGTGACCCGGCCAACGCTCGAAGACGCCTACCTGCAGCTGATCGGTCGTGCCTGATGGCCATCGACCACGCCAGAAGCACCCGGCCGACCAGACACCGCGCGGCCCCGCCGGGTTCGGCGCTGCCGTCGCCGCTGCGCATCGGGCTCTCGCGCGTCGTCCCGGAGTTGAAGATGTTCTACCGCCGGCCCGAGCAGGTGGCGCTGACCTTTTCGATGCCGGCCGTCATCTGCATCTTGCTGGGTTCGATCTTCTCCGCGAAACTCCCCGACAGCGATACCAGCACCGGCGCGGTGATCGCAGCAAGCATGCTCGCCTACGGCATCCTCTCGACATCCTTCATCAACCTGGGAATCAGCATCGCCGCCGACCGTGACACCGGCGCCCTGCGGCGACTTCGCGGAACGCCCACGACGGCGACCTCCTACTTCATCGGAAAGATTCTGCTGGTTGCCATCGCGAGTCTCGCCGAGGCTGTGGTGTTGCTGTCGGTGGGCGTCCTAATCTTCAAACTGCGGCTGCCGACAACCGTATTCGGATGGTTCACGCTCACGTGGGTGTTCGTCCTGGGCATCATCAGTTGCTCGTTGCTGGGCATCTTCATCAGCAACTTCGCCAGCAATGCGGTGTCGGCCGCCGTCCTCACCAATGGTCCGGCGGTGGGCTTGCAGTTTCTCTCGGGAACCTATGTCCCGCTGATGGTGTTGCCGGCGTGGATGTTGACGATCGGCTCCATCTTTCCGGTGAAATGGATGGCTCAGGGCTTCCGTTCGGTGCTGTTGCCGTCGAACATGGTCGTCTTCGAACCGGCGGGCAGCTGGGAGCACTGGAACATATTCTTCGTCCTGACGGCATGGAGCGTCGGCGGGCTGGTCGCCTGTCTTGGAGTATTCCGGTGGTCCGACAAGCACTGACCGGAAGCGATGCTATGACCGTTGAGAATTTTGAGCCTTCCCGCCGACGTCGTGGGCTGCAAGACTCTCTTGATCGGGGTCAGGCCACGTAGGAAGGTCCGTTCAGCTATGCGTCATCGCAGGGGTTCATCGACCAGTTCTGATTCACCGGAAGCCGAGATGAAATTCCGGCTGACGCGCCGCGGCGCCGCGGTGCTGGGTTGTGCTGCGGCGCTTATGGTTTCCCCTGCCGTTGCCAGCGCTGACCCGCCTGACCCGCACCAGCCGGACATGACGAAAGGATTCTGCCCGGGCGGCCGGTGGGGCTTTGGCAATCTGGCGGTGTGTGACGGGGAGAAGTACCCCGACGGGTCCTACTGGCATCAATGGATGAAGACCTGGATGGTCGGTCCGCAGTTCTACTACGACTGCGTCAGCGGCGACGAACCCATGCCCGGACCGCCGCCGCCCGGTGGCTGCGGTGGGGCGATTCCGCCCGACCAGGCACCCGCGACCTGACCTCAGCGGTCACGCAATTGTGCGGGCCGATGCGAGTTCAATGGTCTGGCAATCAGTTCGCCATCGGAATCAAGTTCGCCATAGGAATTAAGCAGTTCCCCACAGGAATGAGGCATCCGTCATGACCGCAGATCTGCCCGGCACCGCACTGGAACTGCGTTCTTTGGTGACGTCCGACGGTACCCTCACGCTGTCGCTGGAGGACGTGCCCGTCCCGGCCCCCGCCGACAACGAGGTGCTGGTGCGCGTCGAGGCCTCGCCGATCAACCCCTCAGACCTGGGTCTGCTCGTCGCAAGCGCGGACATGAGCAAGGCGACGGTTTCGGGTACGCCCGAGCGGCCCGTCGTCACCGCCCCACTCGGAAAGTCCGCAGTCAAGGCGCTCGCCGCGCGACTCGACGAATCCCTGCCGGTGGGCAATGAGGGCGCCGGCACCGTGGTGGCGGCCGGGTCGTCGGAGGCCGCCCAGGCCCTTTTGGGCAGAACGGTGGCGATCGCCGGCGGCGCGATGTATTCGCAGTACCGTGCGGTCGACGCATCGGCCTGTCTGGTACTCCCCGAAGGCACCCCGGCCAAGGACGGAGCGTCGTCGTTCGTGAATCCGATGACTGCCCTCGGAATGACCGAAACCATGCGCCGCGAAGGGCATTCGGCTCTGGTCCACACCGCCGCCGCGTCCAACCTGGGCCAGATGCTGGTCAAGCTGTGCCAGAAAGACGACATACCTCTGGTCAACATCGTCCGTAAGCCCGAGCAAGAGGAAATACTGAGATCGCTCGGGGCACAATACGTGTGCAATTCCACAGCGTCCTCTTTCGAAGGCGATCTCGTCGAGGCGCTCAAAGCGACATCGGCGACACTGGCTTTCGACGCCATCGGCGGCGGGACGCTGGTGAGCCAGATCCTCAACGGCATGGAGGAGGCGGTCAACGCAACCGCGGCGCAATACTCCCGCTACGGCTCGAGCGTCCACAAGCAGGTGTACATCTACGGCGCCCTCGACACCAGCCCGACAGTGCTCACCCGGAACTTCGGAATGGCCTGGGGCGTAGGCGGATGGCTGCTCACCCCGTTCCTGCAGAGCGCCGGCCGCGAGACGTTCGCCCGGCTGCGGGCGCGGGTGGCCGGCGAACTCACCACGACGTTCGCGAGCAAATACACCCGCGAGGTGTCGCTGGCCGGAATGCTTCAGCCCGACGCGTTCACCGAATATGTCAGGCGGGCGACCGGCGAGAAGTTTCTGGTCACTCCGCACGCCTAGCTTCGATCAGTCGGTGAAATCGATCCGCACCGACACCGGCGTCGTCTCCAGCGCCTTCACCACGGTGGCGCCCAGCCGCCCGAACTTGCGGCCCCGCGCCACCACGTCATCGTCCGGGCGTAACGTCGCGACTCCGGTGCGCCACCTATTACCCTGTCGCACACGGATATTCGGGTTGTCGACGATGTTGCGGCCCCAGCCGGAGCGGGTGCCGTGCTGACTGATGAGCCACCCGCCCCGATCGTCGAATTGCACCGACACGGGTACCCGGCGCGGCTGACCGGTCTTGCGGCCGATGGTTTCGAGTTCAGTGGCCAGTGCGGTTCGCAGTCCGAGCCTGCTCAACCCTTTCACCACCGGGTTGAGCACATAGCGTCCGACGGCGCGTTCCCTGCGGAACTTCTGCAGAGTCTTCTGGTCATCAGTCATGGCAATCTCCGCCTCGATGCTCGGTGGCCGGTTTATACCGATCGGTCTACCCTAACGTAGTAGACCAATCGGTATACTGCAACCGGTCGAGAGAGGGGAGAGCCGATGACCGCCCGCGAGCGCCTGATCGACAGCGCCATCGACCTGATGCGCCGGCACGGGGTGGCCGGGACTGGACTGGCCGAACTGCTGCAACACAGCGGCACGGCACGCCGGTCGATCTACGTGAATTTTCCGGGCGGCAAGTCTGAACTCATGGCCGAGGCCACCCGGGCGGCAGGCGGGCTGCTGGACTCGACGTTAAAAGCCTCGCCCGACGGCGACGTGCGCGAGTCGCTGGCGGCGTTCGTCGGCTCGTGGAAACACACGTTGCGCTCCACCGACTACACCGCGGGGTGCCCGGTGGTCGCGGCCGCGCTCGGGCGCACCGAGTCGCCCGAGGCCGCGGATGCGGCGGGCGAGGTATTCACCCTGTGGCAGAAGGTGATTGGAGAACGGTTAGGGAGCCAGGGCCGCGAGGCTGGCGAGTCGGAAGCGTTGGCCACCACCATCGTCGCCGCCATCGAGGGCGCGGTCATACTCTGTCTGGCCGCGCGGTCCACCGATCCGCTGGACCGCACCGCCCGGGTGCTGGAAGACCTGGTCGACCGCGGTTAGGCGCGCCGGAGTAGCACCACGGGTATCTGCCGGTTCGTGCGCTGCTGGTATTCGGTGAAGTACGGATACATCTCGACCAGCCGCCGCCACAACTCCTCCCGTCGCTCCGTGGGCGCGAGTTCGGCTGCAACGTCGAACTTTTCGTCGTGCACCTGCGCCACAGCGCGGGGGTTATTTTTCAGGTTCAGCCACCAGGCCGGGTCGGCGTCGCTGCCGGCATAGGCGGCCGCGATCACATACCGGTCGCCGTCTCGGACATAGATCAGCGGAACCGTGTGCTGCTTGCCGCTGCGGCGGCCGGTGACGGTGAGCAACATGGTGGGGTACTTGGAGTTCTGTGCCTTGCCGCCTGTCCACCGGTACAGCGCCGCATGCAGGTCGCTGAACGCGCGGGTCACCGGGCGCATCGCCGGTCGGCTGAGTAGGCGTCCGGCAGCAGAGAACGCTGCGGAAGTTCCTGGCTGCCTGGTCATCGACGTTTCTCCTCTCGGGCCCAACACAGCCTAAGGTCGTTGGTGTCAGGGATGCGACGCCGAACCGACAGGGGTAGCGCGATGAAGTTCGGAATCTCCACGTTCGTCAACGACGACAGCATCGACACCGTCTCGCTGGCGCGGGCGATCGAGGAGCGCGGATTCGAATCGTTGGTGATCGCCGAACACACCCACATCCCGGCCAGTCGCGAGTCGCCGTATCCGCTCGGCGGTGACCTGCCGAAGATCTACTACCGCACTCTGGATCCGTTCGTCACCCTGGCGGCGGCCGCCGCGGTGACGTCCACGATCGAGCTTTTCACCGGTATCGCATTGCTCATCCAGCGCGACCCGATCGTCACGGCCAAGGAGGCGGCCAGCATCGACCTGATCTCGGGTGGGCGGTTCGTATTCGGTGTCGGCGCCGGATGGAATCTCGAGGAGATGCGCGACCACGGGACCGATCCGAAGACGCGGGGCGCGCTCCTGGACGAACGCATCGAGGCGATCAAGGCGCTGTGGACCGACGAACCCGCCGAGTACCACGGCAAATACGTGGACTTCCCGCCGTCCTACAGCCGGCCCAAGCCGGTGCAGAAGCCGCATCCGCCCATCTACATCGGCGGCAATTCCGACGCCACGGTGAAGCGGGTGGTCCGCCACGGCGCCGGGTGGATATCCAATCCGTTTCCGATCGAGAACATCAGCCGGCGCGTCGACCAGCTGCGCAACGCCGCGGGTCACGACGTCCCGCTGGCGATGTTCGGAACCCCCAATAATCTCGAATACTGGCGCGCCGCCGAGGATCTGGGCTTCGGTCAGCTGGCGTTGCTGCTGCCCACCAAACCGCATGACGAGTCGCTGCGCTTGCTCGACGACTATGCGGCGCGGGTCGCGCAGTACCGCGGGTGACGTCTACACGGCGAGCAGACACAGAATCCCGTCGGAGCGCGCGTTCCAAGGTGCTTTTGTGTCTGCTCGCCAGCAGGGGCGCGGAGCGAGTGACGGGATTCGAACCCGTGTGTACGGCTTTGCAGGCCGCTGCCTAGCCACTCAGCCACACCCGCGCGAACCCCTACCGTGCCAGCCCGGGCCGGCCGCGGCCCAGTGTTTACCTCGCTCTGATCGTTACGAAAGGGGCTGCGCGGGTTATTGAGCCGGCCGGTCGATCTCGGTGACTGTGCCGTTCGCGGCGACCACCACGGATCCGCTTCTGCGGGCGGCCTGGGTCGCCAAGCTCACCCGTTCCCGGTGTTTGCACCAGTCTTTTCGCTGACCACGTCGAAGATCGCAAGAGGGGCCGGCTATCTACCGGTCGCACGTTTTGCATCTATACCGGTGCGGGATAGCACGGCCGCGCAAAGCCGCGTTGACCGATCCCGCACCCGTATTGAAGAGGGATTACCTAAACTCGCGGTATGCGCGGTGCGGGGGAATCAGGGCAGAGACCCCCGTCGGCGAGTGTGGCCGACGCCCAGCCCCATTGGATGCGAACGGGATACAAGTACTTCCCTTATGCCACTGAACGATCAGGTCAATGGTGGGTGCTCAGATTCAACTACGGGTTTCCCGAGCACGACATGTACACGTTATTTGTGAACGGAAGACCGGTCGTGGACGTCACCGGCGATCCCGACCACCGAAAACCCCTGGCTCGAACAATCGCATCACTCAGACCGTTCGACGATCCGTCATCAGAGCCGACTCTGGATGCCGACATCGCCAGGCAGATGGTGAGCCCGCTGGCGGGCTTTGTCGCGTACGGCAGCGAACATGACGATCCCTGCATTTATCGCTCCGACGACCACGACGGGATGGCCCGCATGACGCGTCCACCCCCGGGACGACTGGCCGGACACTGACCCGGCCGCGCTGGCCGGCCGACTCGCGGCTACCGGCACGGGCCTCACCGAGCGGGTCGCCGCCCGACCGTCGCAGTGCCGTTCAGCGCGACCGTCGGCGAGTTTGCAGACCGGTGTTGGCGGGTAGGGGAGCGGGTGCTGTGATTGAACGGGCAGAACACGGGCACGGCGCACAAATGACGAAACCCGACGACTAGGCACGAAAACTATGAACAACGACCGGCAGTCAGCAGGCAGCGCGGGCGTCAGCTGGTGAGTGGAATCCACGAACGGCTCGACGAGTTGGTGGCGGCTCGCGACCAACTGCAGCAATTGGTGCGGGTCATCGTCGAAATCGGGTCTGACCTGGACCTGGATATGACACTGCACCGAATCGTCAACGGGGCGATGGAACTGACCGGTGCCCGATATGGATCGTTGGGCCTACGCGCGAACGACGGTTCCCTGTCCTCGTTCATCTACGAGGGCATCGGCCACACCACGTCGCAGCGACTCGGTGGCATCCAGGTCGGCGAGGGCATTCGAGTCGACGACCTGAGTGCCTCCCCTCGGTCCACGGAACTGCTGCCGGACGACCCGCCGATCCGGGCGCTGCTGGCGATACCGATCACCGTGCGGGCCGCCGATTTCGGCAACCTCTATCTCGCCGATGACCGGCCCGGTCGGGTGTTCACGGATTCTCATGAGGGCGCGGTGCGGGCATTGGCCACGGCCGCTGCCGCCGCCATCGACAATGCGCGCCTGTTCGAGCGAGAACGCGAATCGGCGAGATGGACCAACGCCAGCCGCGAGATCACCACGGCGCTGCTGTCCGGCGACCCGCAGACCGGTCCGCTGCAGCTCATCGTGAACCGGGCGCTCGAGTTGGCCGATGCCGAGCAGGCGATCCTGCTGGTGCCGGGCGAACCCGACCTGCCCGCTCAACAGGTCAACACCCTTGTGGTGGCGGCGACCGCGGGCCGGTACACCTCCCAGGTGGTCGGTCAGCAGGTACCGATGGATGCCTCCACCACGGGCGGCGTGGCGCGCCGCGGTCTGCCGCTGATCACCGATTCCTTCCAGTATCCGATCGAGGGGTTCACCGATGTCGGTGAGCGCTCGGCGATCGTCATACCGCTGATCGCCGACGAGGCGGTGCTCGGCGTCATCGCGGTCGCGCGCGGCCCGCAGCAGTCGGCGTTCGGCACCGACTACCTCGAACTCGTCAGCGACTTCGCCCGGCACGCCGCGATCGCCCTGGCGCTGGCGGCCGGACGCGAGCACGCGCTCAATCAGGAACTGGCACAAGCGGATACGGTCGACGAGGCGGTGCATACCGCGGCCGAGGAGCTGCGCCGACTGTGGCGGGCGCGCCGCGTGCTGGCTGTCACCTTTCCGGCTCGCAGTGACGCGACCAAGTCGGTTGCCTACGGTGCGCCACTGGTGGTCTCCGTCGGTGAGCCGGCGCACTGGGCGGACCTGCCGCCGGAGGAGCGCGCGTTGCTCATCGCGTTGCGCGACGGCGACCTTCTCACGCCCAACACCGCGAAGCCCGGTACCGCCGGCATCGCGCTGCAGCATCCCGAGGGGGTGCTGGTCGTGTGGATCGATCTGGCTGCGCAACGACCGTTCACACTCGAAGACCAGACCCTGCTCACGGTGCTGGCGGGCCGTCTCGGCCAGGGTCTGCAGCGGGTCCACCAGGTCGACCAGCAGCGCGAAACCGCGCTGGCGCTGCAGCACGCCATCCTGGGACCCGCTGAGCTGCCCCACGGATTCGCGGTCCGCTATCAAGCCGCCAGCCCGCCCCTGCAGGTGGGCGGGGACTGGTACGACATCGTCGAACTGGACGACGGCCGGATTGCGCTGATCGTCGGCGACTGTGTCGGTCACGGCCTGGCCGCCGCCACCGTGATGGGCCAGGTACGCAGCGCCTGCCGGGCATTGCTGTTCGACAACTCCAGCCCCAGCGCGGTCCTCGCCGGGATGGACCGGTTCGCCGCGCGGCTGCCCGGCGCGCCGTGCACGACCGCCGTCTGCGTCGTACTCAATCCCGACACGGGTGAATTGGTGTATTCCAGCGCCGGCCACCCCCCACCCATCGTCGTCGAAGCAGATGGAACCATCCGGAAGCTCGATGACGGCCGCACCATCGCCCTGGGAATGCGGCCCGGCTGGCCGCGCTCGGAAGCGCACGCGACGATGCCGGCGCGCGCCACGCTCGCGCTGTACACCGACGGCCTGGTGGAACGGCGTCGCGTGCCGATCGAGCACGGTATCTCCCGCACCGCCGCCTTCATCCAGGACGGCCGCGCCAGCGAACTCGACGGCCTCGCGAACCAGATCATGGCCGGGCTCGCCCCGAACGACGGGTATCAGGACGACGTGGTCCTCATGCTCTACCGCCATCCGGCGCCGCTCGAGATGACGTTCCGCGCCGACCCGGAGAACCTGGCGGCGTCGCGCTCCGCGTTACGCAACTGGTTGTCCCGCGCCCGGATGGACCAGGATCAGGCGGCGAAGGTACTCCTCGCCGCCGGAGAAGCGGTCGCCAACGCCATCGAGCACGGCCACCGTCACAGCCCGGGGGGCACCGTGACCCTGGGCGCGACGGCAGTGGACGACCAGGTGCAACTGACGATCACCGATACCGGGTCCTGGAAGACGCCGGACCCCGATTCCTATCCGCGGCGTGGCCGGGGCATCTCGCTGATGCGCGCGCTCATGCATGACGTCACGATCGACTCCGACACTGCCGGAACCACGGTTCACCTATCCGCGAGGATCTCCTGATGCCCACGTCGCTCACCCTGGAAACCTCGCACGGCTACGACGGTGAACTCGTGCTGAAGGCCACGGGTGAGATCGATTTGAGCAACATCGACGCGTTCGACCGAGCTCTGACGAAGGCCGCCACCGAGGCGGCCGGCGGCGACCGCAAACTCACCGTCGACCTCAGCGCCGTCGAATATCTCGACAGTGCCGCGGTCAACGCTCTGTTCTCCCACGCGGACCACATCCATCTCATTGCGCATCCGCTGCTGATGTCCATTCTTTCCATGTGCGGGCTGACCGAACTGATCACCACCGAACCCGCGCCGACGGGACACTGAAGCAGCCGGCACCCGCGCGGTTTCACCGGAACGCTATGTGGATTCCCATCTTGGTGATGGCTCTCGCAGTGAGCCTCGAGCCCTTCCGCATCGGCATGACGGTGTTGATGCTGAACAGGCCCCGTCCCGCCCTGCAGCTGTGCGCGTTCTTGTGTGGCGGGTTCGCCATGGGTGTGGTGGTGGGTCTGGTCGTCATCTTCGTCTTCCGGCGGCGGCTGGTCTCCTCCACTCACCTCACGCTGCCCACGGTTCAGGTCCTGATCGGCGGACTGGCGATCCTGGTCGCTGCGGTCCTGGCCGTCCGGGCGGCCGTACACCACGTCCGTCGCGACCGTCCAGCCGCCGCCGACGACGGGGAACGCCAAGGTCGCGTGCAGAAGCTGCAGATGTGGCTTCGGCAGCTGCTGACGGGACGCCAGCTGTGGGTCGCTGCGCTGGCCGGTCTCGGGATCGCGCTGCCGTCGGTGGACTACCTGGCTGCGCTGGCCGTCATCCTGGCATCCGGTGCCGCGGCCACCAATCAGGTTGGGGCGCTGTTGCTCTACAACATCGTCGCCTTTGCGTTGGTGGAGGTGTCGCTGCTGGCGTATCTACTGGCTCCTCACACGACGCGGCGGTCGTTGACGGCGCTGAACGCCTGGGTCGGCTCGCGGCGACGGATGGAAGTCGCCGCCTTGCTCCTGGTCGTCGGCCTGGTCCTGATAACCGCCGGCATCGCCGGCAGCTGATCCGACCCTTCGCAGGCTGGTTATTCGAGGGCGCCTTCGAGCAGTTCGACATAGCGGTCAGGGGCGGTGAGGACCGCGGCGTGCCCGAGCTGTCCCAAGCTGACCAGCTGCGGACGGCGCCCGAACAACCACTCGTACTTCGGCATGTCCCGGTCGCGCTGCGTCGGGTCGTTCTCGGCACTCAGCACCACCACGTCGCCGTGCCAGCCGCGGAATGCGGCGGGTTCGACCATGCCTGACCGGATCACGTCCGCGGCGACGGCGAAGTGGGACACCACATCGGCGCGAGACAGCTTCTCGTGCAGCAGGATCCGAATGACCTCGCTCATCTGCGCCCGCTCCTGTTGCGGTAGTGGGCGCGCCAGCCTCGCCAGCCCCGCGGCCAACAGCTTCTTCAGGAGCCGCTCCGGCAGCACCCGGGCGAGCAGAGAGCCCAGCTTTGCCGCCGGAACCCACCGGCGGGCGTAGGCAACCGGACCCGAACTCGAGAGCACCAGACGCGTGACGGCCTGCGGGCGGTGTGCCAGGTAGGCCTGCGCCAACATTCCCCCGTACGACTGGCCCACCAGGGTGACGGCGTCCACCGATTCGCGGCGCAGTATCTCGTCGAAAGCGGCCATGAACTCCGCGATGGACGGCACAGGCGCGTAGTCCGGCGCGATGACGGTGTGATGTCTGGAAAGACTTTCGAGAAAAGCCGAGGCCGCCGCCGCCCGCCGCAGACCGCCCGTCAACCAGAGCACCGGTGTGCCCGCGCCGAGGCGGTAGTAGGACCATTGAATTCCCTGGACCTCTACCTGGTTGCCGTACCGGCGTGTGAAGCGCTCCATCTCGTCAGAAACCGCGATGGCCTCAATTATGGGCAAAGTCACATCACAGCGACAGGCGCGGACTCACTCCACAGGGATGGGATTGGGCGTCACCGGTTCACCGATGGTCGCGTTGTACTGCGGGCAGTACGCCAGGGTCGCCGCATTGACGATGTTCAACGCGGTGCCCTCGTCTCCCGATACCGATCCCGTGCCCAGACCTATGGTTTCGACGCCGTTGCCGGCCACCACGATGTTGGCCGCCTGCTGGTCGGTCTGGCCCTGAGCCCTGGCGTCGCAGACCTGTTGTGCCAGCGGGATTATCGCGCGTGCCGCCGCTTCTGAGGTCGGGGGAGCGAACACACGCGTCATGTAGTCGACGAAAAAGGTCTCGCCGCTGCCCGGCCCCGGCTCAGCAGCTGCCACCGGGGCCACCGCGACCGGCACCGCCAACATCGCCAGACCCGCTACGAACCTGCTGACCGTGCCCGACATTGCGCCTCCTGCCCGACTCTGTACCGATTGCCAGGCGAAAGTAGCACCGCGGGGCCGTGAGCGGGCCCATTCGCGTCGTATTAGGGCCGCAGGCGTCGGTGAGATAGACTGGGAACAACGTTGGCCACCAATCACTACCGCCAACACGTCGTGGAACGTTCCTCATCCCACCGGCGCCAGCCCAAGATCAGCGGCTCAGCGCGTCGCGTTCAGATGATCCGTGCACCAAGCACTACGGTCTCGCGGCGATCGATTTTGCCCACCGGCAATCTCGCCAGCTTGTACCAGCTCTGCGCGAACTCCTCGCGACGATCCGGTGCACCCGATGCCCCGAAAGGCACCGAAAAGTGACTCCAAAACCAAGCACTGACAAGACTTTTGCCGAACTCGGCGTGAGCGCGCCGCTGATCGGCGTGCTCACCGCCGCCGGCATCACCGCCCCGTTCCCGATCCAGGTTCAGACCCTGCCTGACACGCTGGCGGGCCGAGATGTCCTGGGACGCGGCAAAACCGGCAGCGGAAAGACGCTCGCCTTCTCGATCCCGTTGGTCAGCCGGCTGTCGTCGGCCAAACGGCGCCCGTCACGACCGTCGGGTCTGGTCCTGGCACCTACCCGTGAACTGGCCACCCAGATCACCGCGACGCTGGAACCGTTGGCTGCTGCCCGGAACCTGCGCGTCGCCACCATCTTCGGTGGTGTGTCGCAGAATCGGCAGGTAGCGGCGCTGCAGTCCGGCATCGACATCGTGGTGGCCTGCCCGGGCCGGCTCGAAGACCTGATGAAGCAGCGCCTGATCAGCCTCGACGCGGTGGAAGTCACCGTCATCGACGAAGCCGACCATATGGCCGACCTGGGTTTCCTGCCAGGTGTCACGCGCATCCTGGCCGCTACCCCGGCCGGCGGTCAGCGCCTGCTGTTCTCCGCCACTCTCGACAACGGCGTCGACAAACTCGTGAACCGGTTCCTGCGTGATCAGGTTCTGCACTCGGTGGACGAGTTGAACGCGCCGGTGTCGGCGATGACCCATCACGTATTCCACGTCGCCGGAGCGGAAGCCAAGAAGGAACTCGTGCACCGCCTGGCCTCGGGCAGTGGGCGCCGAATTCTGTTCATGCGCACCAAACATCACGCCCGCCGGCTCGCCAAGCAGCTCACCGATGCGGGCATCCCGTCAGTTGACCTGCACGGCAACCTTTCTCAGCCGGCACGTGACCGCAATCTCGCCGCCTTCAGCAACGGCGAGGCCAGGGTCCTGGTGGCAACCGACATCGCCGCGCGTGGTGTGCACGTCGACGAGGTCGAGTTGGTGGTGCACATCGATCCGCCCGCCGAGCACAAGGCCTATCTGCATCGTTCGGGGCGCACGGCACGGGCCGGGAATGCGGGCGACGTGGTCACTCTGGTACTGCCCGAGCAACGCACGGACACCCGGGCGCTGCTGCGCAAGGCCGGTATCCGGGTCGAGCCGCAGCACGTGACCGCCGACTCCGCGGAGGTGCAGGCGTTGGTCGGCGAGGTCGCGCCATATCGCGCCCCGGCTCCCAAAGCCGCTGCGCCGCAACCGGCTAAGCCGGCCGGGCGCCGCGGGTCGGGTGCGGCCCGGCCGCGACGTCGCCGCCGGCCGAACGAGCTGCAACGGACCGCCCGCTAGGCGGCCACCCGGTGCGCGATCAGGCCGGCTCGCACTCGGGGATCACGATGTTCTTCAGCTTCAGCTCGTCGCAGTAGGCCTGAAAGTCCCTGCCTTGCTGCTCATCTTCGGCGATCTGGCTCTCCAGGCCGCAGGTGTTGGTCAGCAGGCAGGGGTCCTCGGGCGTGGCTGTGATGGAAGTCGGTGCATTGCCAAGCGTCTGGGCCTCCGCCGCACCGAAACTGACCGCCACGCCACCGATGACGGCGGCAATCCAGATCAATCGGATCGGCCGGCGCGCTCGCCGAAGCTGCGCGGGTGCTGATTTTTCCTCGGACATCTACCACTCCTTGATAGTTGACGGGTCAATCTGGGCGTTCCAGACGAGCTGACGTCGCCGCCGCGGCGCCAACGTTCGGGATCGTAGCTGCTCAGGCGGTACTCCGCTTGTCATATTAGACCCAAGTGCAACTATTGCATATGGAATGAATTACGGTCAAGGGGCAACTGTGGCGAACTGGCGCGTTCAGAACCGGATCAGCCCCCGCAGGTTCACCCCGGCATGCATGTCGGCGTAGCCGTCGTTGATTTCGTCCAGGGTGTACTCGCGGGTGACCAGCTCGTCCAGCTTGAGCCGTCCGGCTCGGTACAGGTCGAGCATGCGGGGAATGTCGCGGCGCGGGTTGGAGGAGCCGAAAAGTGAGCCGCGGACCTGCTTTTCGTAGAGCGTCAGATCGAACAGCGACATGGCGACACTGGTGTCGGTGGGGTGGGGGATGGCGGTCATCACCACCCGGCCGCGCTTGCCGACCAGGCTCAATGCCTGTGCCACGTAGGCGCCTTCGGCCGAGTCGGTGCTCACCACGCAGACATCGGCCAGCTGCCCGCGGGTCAGGTCGCTGACCAGTGACAGCGCCTCGTCGACGGTCGCCGCGGTGTGCGTGGCGCCGAACTCGAGCGAACGGGTGCGCTTGTATTCGACCGGATCGAGCGCGACGATGACGCGCGCACCCGCGATACGTGCGCCCTGGACCGCGTTCATGCCGATGCCGCCCACGCCCATGACCACCACGGTGTCGCCGTCACCGGCCTCGCCGGTGCGCACCATGCTGCCGTAACCGGTGGTGACGCCACACCCGACGAGCGCCGCGGTGTCCAGTGCGGTGCCCTGGTCGACCTTGATGACCGAGGCCATCGGGACCACCGTGTATTCGGAAAACGTTCCTAGCACACACATCTGGCCCAGCCCCTGACCTCTGGCGTGGAACCGGAAGGTGCCGTCGAGTTGCGGCCCGGCGATGATCGCCGCACCCAGTACGCACAGGTTGCTCATGCCGCGTGCGCACGGTTCGCAGCGGCCGCAGGCCGGGATGAAACTCAGCACCACCGAATCGCCTTCGGCGACCTCCGTGACGCCCGGTCCGGTCTCGACCACCACCCCGGCGCCCTCGTGGCCGCCGACCACCGGCAACTGCATGGGCATGTCACCGGTGATCAGATGATCGTCGGAATGGCACAGGCCGCTGGCGGTCAGCTTGACCAGAACCTCGTTTTCCCTGGGGCCGTCGAGGTCGACCTCTTCGACCTCCCACTTCTGGTGCAGTCCCCACAGCACCGCGGCTTTTGTCTTCATCGTTCCGGCGTCCAGGTCGCGGGCAGGCTGTTGATGCCGTTGATGAAATTGGCCAGCGCATACTGAGGTTCGGTTGCCGAGATGTCGGGGATACGGGTGTAGACCTCGGTCAGCAGCGCCTTGAGCATGGTGCGCGCCAGCGCGGCACCGAGACAGAAGTGTGGACCACCGCCGCCGAACGCTATGTGCGGGTTGGGGTTTCGCAGAATATTGAAGCTGTGCGGATCGTCGAAGACGTCCTCGTCACGGTTGCCGGAGTAGTACCACAGCACCACCTTGTCGCCCGCCTTGATCTCCGCATCGCGCACGGTGACATCCCTGGTGGCGGTGCGGCGCATGTGGAGCAACGGTGATCCCCAGCGCAGCACCTCCTCCACCGCAGTGCCGACCCGGCCCTCGACGTCCTCGACCAGCAGCGCGCGCTGGTCGGGAAACTTCGAGAGAGCGGCGATCGCGTGCGCCGAGGCATGCCGGGTGGTGTCGTTGGACGCCACGCCCATCAAAACGAAGAAGGCCCGCAGTTCGTCGTCGGTCATCTTCTTGCCGTCGAACTCGGCCTGCACCATCCAAGTCATCAGGTCGTCACCGGGATTGGCCCGCCGCTGCGGGATCAACTCCGATGCCACCGCGTGCAGATCCAGCACGGCGCCCATGAACAGCTCCAGCTCGCTCTGCTCGCCGCGGATGTTCGGGTCGGTCCAGCCCACCAGGCGCTGGGCGGCGCTGACGGCCTTGTCGCGCAGATCGCCTTCGGGCAGCCCGAAGAAGCTCCCGAAGATCCGGCCGGGCAGCTTCACCGACACCAGTTGGACGAAGTCACCCTCGCCCAGATGTGCCATCTCGCTGACCAGGTCGTGCGCGTGGCCGCGGATCCAACTCTCCAGCCGCCGCACGTTTTTGGGCTTGAACGCCTCGGTGGTGATCCCGCGCAACTGGGTGTGCCGGGGAGCGTCCATCGCGATGAACGACTGCGCGATCTCGACCGCCTCGGGGGCGAAGTCCTCCATCGTGATGCCCTGGGCCGACGAGAAGATCTCCGGGTGCCGGCTGGCCATCCGGATGTCGTCCTGTTTGGTCAGCGACCAGAAGCCCCGGTTGTTGAGTTCGGGTGGCAGCAGGTCCGATTCCGCCGGCCGGCTCCACGGCACCGGGTTCTCCGCACGCAGCACCGCGAAGGCCGCGTCGCGGTCCTCGGGGGGTTTGGCCCAGAACGCACGCGCGCTCAGGTCAATGTCCTTATAGGTGGGGTTGGTGGTGGGTGCGGTCATCCGAGGGTCCCTTTCTCGCCCGATGGCACCCATGCTGGTCGGAGGGGGACGTGATCGACACCGGCGCGCGTGCCAACCACTGGCCTGCGTGGGCCAACGCCGTCAGCCCACCGGGGCGCGGAAGGTGGCGACCAGCCCGCCACCCTCGCGAGCGGCGAAATCGACGCGGCCGCCCATCGCCTCGACGATCTGCTGCACGATCCAGAGGCCGAGACCTGCGGTGCCGCGCTGGCCGCCGCGACTGACATATTTGGTGGTCAGCTCGCCGAGGCTGTCGGCCGGAATGCCCGGGCCGCGGTCGGCGACCGCGACGATCAGCTCCTCGCCGTCGCGTGCGCACGTGACATCGACGGGCTCGTCCCGGCCGTGCCGCGCGGCATTCTCCAGCAGATTGGTCAGCACGCGCCGCAACCCCTGCGCGTCCGCCGACACGGCACCGGCTTCGATGCTCAGCCGCAACCGTGGTGGTGCCAGGCCCACGGCGTCGGCGGCAGCAAGGATCACCTCAGCCATGTCGACGCGGCGCACCCGGCCGGTCGAGAACGTCGGGCGCCGGCTCAGGGCGACGTCGGACAAGGCGTCGAGCATGTCGCCGATGTGGTGCACGTGCCGCGCCACCAGCTGCAGACTGGTCTCCCGGTCATCATCGGACATCGGTTGCGCGGAAGTGAGCGCTTCGGTCAGTGCCTCCAAAGACGTCACCGGCGTGCGGAATTCGTGTACCAGCACCTGCAGTCCGTCTTGCTGAGATTGGTAGGAGCGCAGCAGACGCGCCCTCAGGTCGCGTTCCTCTTCGGCTGCGGCATGTTCGGCTTCGGCTTCGACCAGCGCCGTCAGCCGGGAGCGGTGTTCCCGCTCGGCAAGTGCCGACAACCCGGCGGTGATGATCGCGACGAACAGCAGATACAGCGCCGACCAGCCGGCCAGCAGTGCCGGCGCCGCCGTGACGGGCTGCGGTGGCGATGACGTGAGTGCCACGGGAACGTAGGCCGCGCCCAAAAGCACTGCCGCGAGCAGGGTTTCAGCCAACGACAACCGGGCCGCGGAAGCGATGACCACGAGCGCCAGCACCGACACGACCGGGCTGTAGACGCCGCCGCTCAATGCGATGAGTGCGAGGGTGAACGCGGAGTCGAAGGAGGTGACCAGCCACGCGTACCGAGTGCGGCGAACCTCCGGCTGCGGATAGGCCATCAGTGCCGCCGCGTAGGCCATCGCCCCGCCGAGCACCATCACCGTGGCCGCGGTGTGTTCACGGACCCAGTAGGGTCCGATCGCCAACAGCGCACCGATCGAGATCACCACGGCGACCCGTACCGCCACGACGGTGCGGGCCAGTCCGTAGTCCCCGTCGCCGAGTTCCGTCTTGAGCTGATCGAGCGGTCTCACCCGGCTGACCATAGGGTTGGGTCTAGCATCACGGCAATGACCCGCTCGCCGTACGTGGTGGTCATCGTCGACGACCACGAGCTGTTCGCGCAGGGCCTGGCCCTGTTGCTCACCCGCGAATGGGGCGAAATGTTCACGGTGGGGGGCCAGACCACATACGTGGAGGAGGCCGCCGATCTGGTCGCCCGGTGCAAGGCAGACGTGGCGATCATCGACCTCTCCATGCCACCGTTGGGCGGGGTGGCTGCGATCCGGCACATCAAGGCACGCCACCCTGGCACCCGGATTCTGGCCCTGTCCGGCACCGACGACCTCGCGCTGGCCGAGGAGGCGTTGCGCGCCGGCGCCGATGGGTTCCTGCCCAAGACGGCGCGCCCCGAGGCGCTGGCCGGCCCGTTGTGGACGATCGCCGAGGGACTGCGGGTGATCGACGGAGCCCTGCTCGACGCACTACTGAGCAATACGCGTAAGCCTCCGTCAGCGCTGCTGGAAACGTTGAGCGCCCAGGATGTTCGGCTCTGGACGCTGCTGGCGACCGGCATGGAAACCGGCGACATCGCCCACCGCATGCTGGTATCCGAACGCACCGCCAAACGTATGGTCGCCGCACTGCTGCACAAACTCGGGGTGGGCAACCGCATTGCCGCCGCGGCGCTCGCCGGGCGCTTCGGGATGCTCGACGAGGTTGCCGAAACCGACCGGCTCAGTTGAGGATTCGGATCGCCTGCGCAGGACACATCGCCGCCGCCTGAATCACCAACTGGCGCTGGGCTTCCGGGGGATCCGGGTCGAGCACCACCACCTGGTCGGCCCCGTCCGGAAGGTCGAACACCTCCGGTGCGGCCAGTAGGCACTGACCGTGGCCCTCGCACACTTCGTAATCCACCGTGACGTGCATCGACCACCTCCGGCTCCCGCTGTTCTCGCCCAGTATCTGCGCCAGGTTCAGGAAGCGGACGGTCCGAGCGCGCCAGAAGTGGCCTGTGCGGGCCAGGGCATCTCAGCCCATCTGACCGAGTCCACCGGCGACCACCAGAGACTCCCCGGTGATGTAGCTCGACTCCCCGCTCAGCATGAACACCGTCGCGTACGCGATATCCCACGCTGTGGCTTGGCGGCCGAGCGGCAGCCGGATCTCAGATCGTCGTTGGACGTTAGCGCTGCCATATCGGCCGAGCGGTGTGTCGACCGGCCCGGGTATCACGTGGTTCGCGCGGATCTGTCGAGGCGCGCCTTCCAGCGCGACGTGACGGCACAGACCGAACAGAGCCGCCTTGGATGCGTCGTAGGCGGGGAAACGGGTTCCGGCCCGCAGGCTTGCCGCCGAACCGATGAAGACCACGGCGGCACCGTCCGCCAGGACCGGGAGAGCGGCTCTCGCCACCAGGAAGTGCGATCGTACGTTGAGCGCGAAAATCTCGTCCCACAGTTCTGGTGAGGTCTCCGACAAGCCGCCTCCCGCGCCGAAGCCGACATTCGCCACGACACCGTCGAGACCGTCGAGACCGCCCCTCGCGTCACGTACCAGACGCGCGCATGCCTCGGCATCACGGACGTCCGCTTGGACCGCCAGTGCCCGTCCGCCCTCCTGTAAGCACAGTTCCGCGGTGTATTGCGCAGCCTCGCGGTCGATGTCGACGCACGCAACTTCCGCTCCCTCTCGTGCACACAGGACGGCAATAGCTCGCCCGTTGCCTATCGGCGCGTCGGCATCTTGGGAGGGCCGGGTGCCGGCGCCGACGATCGCGATGCGTCGGCCGGTGAGCCGACCGCGGCCGGGGGCAGTGCCGAGTGATTCGGGAGTCAGGTTGACCGTCACGGGAGATCCTCACTGCGTTGAAACATGCCCCGGTAACCGAAGGCGGGGTGGCGTATCGAGACGTCGGGGGCCTCATTGCCAAATAGTTTCTGTCGCAGCGTTCCCGGTCGGTATTCTCGCTGCATCAATCCTTTCGCCTGCAGAACCGGTACGACGTGCTCGAAGAACTCGTCGTAGCTCTGCGGCATCAGAATGTTCATGATCTGTACTCCATCGACACCGGCGTCCTGGTACTCGATGAGTCGGGTCGCGATCGTCTCGGGTGAGCCGACGACCATCTGCGGTAGGGACAGGGTGGTCAGGAAGTCATGAACGGTCGGTTTGACGCCGGCAGGCCAGGCATTGATGACCGACCGGAACGCTCCCTGGATGCCAGGCAGTTCGTCCACTAGGCCTTCCAGGGGGGTCTGTGGGTCGTAGCGGCCGAGATCGGTACCTGACAGGCCTGCGAAATAGGCGATCTGCCCTTCCTGGCTACGGAACTGCTCGAGGTCTTGCCATGTGCGGTATGCCTCCTCGTCCGTGGACCCCACCACGAACATCAGGCCCTGAAGGAAAAGGATGTCGCCGTCCCGCCGGCCATGGTGGCGGGCCAGGCTCCGCACCGTATTGATCTGCTGAGCAATGGTTTCCGGTGTGTAGGCCGAAAGGAACATCAACTCCGCGTGCTTGCTGGCAAAGTCGAGGCCGGCCGGTGATCCGCCGGCCTGGGCGAGTACCGGAGTGCGTTGCGGGGAAGGCTCCATCAGGTTGAAGCCCTCGACGCTGTATCGCCCCCCGATGTGTCGGATGTCGTGAACCTTGGACGGGTCGATATAGACACCGCGCGTCGGATCGTCGATGATCGCGCCGTCGTCCCAGGATCCTTCCCAGAGTTTGTACACGACGTCGACGTACTCTTCGGCCCACTGGTAGCGCTGGTCGTGCGTCAGGTTGGCCGGCAACCCGAAATTGCGGAAGGCGCGTTCGTTGGCCGACGTGACGATGTTCCAGCCGATCCGGCCGCCGGTCAGGTGGTCCAGGGTGGAGATATGCCGGGCAAACATGAACGGGTGATGCGCGATGACCGAACTGGTGTAGAGGAACCCGATGTCGGACGTCTCGCGGGCCATGGCGGGAACTAGCGTGGTGCAATCGCCGATGGGCACATTGACCGCCTGTTCGAAGACGATGTCCCGGGACCGGTTGAACTCACCCTGGATTCCGAGCACATCGGTGAAGAAGAACGCGTCGATCTTGGCCCGTTCGGCCTTCTTGGCCAGGTCTACCCACAGGTCGAAGGTCTTGTAGTCCCGGTTGCGTGCGTCGGGATGGCGCCAGATGCCGTGGAAATTGTGGCCGACCGAGTCCATCACCAACAGGGTGAAGATCATCCGCTTTGTCATCGGGAGTTCCATTCGCCGTACAGTCAGCTGACGAGAGCCGGCATCGAGTCCCAGCCTCGTACGGTCGACGTCCGGGATCGGCGGGCATCTTCGATAGCGATGTCCCACTTGGGAAATCGCTTCAGAACCTCCTCGAGAGCGACGCGGCCTTCGAGCCGAGCCAGTGGCGCACCGAGGCAGAAGTGGGCTCCACGGCCGAAGGTGAGGTGTCCGCTGGGGCGTCGATGGATGTTGAAGCGGTCGGGTTGTTCGAAGTGACGTTCGTCGCGATTGGCGGAGGCGAGCATCAGCAACAGCGCGCTGCCTGCCGGTATGGTCTCGCCGTGAAACTCGATGTCCTCGACGACCCAGCGGGCGACGTGGGGTCCCGGCGGCTCGAAGCGGAGCAATTCCTCGATCGCATTCGGAATCATTGCCGGGTTGTCGACGAGGTCTTGTCGCTGATCCGGGTTTTCGGCCAGTACCTTGCCCATCCAGCCGAATAATCGGCCGGTGGTTTCCACGCCGGCGCCGGCCACCACGGCGAGAAAGATCAGGATCTCCTCGGTGGTGAGCCGGCGTGTGGTGCCGGTCTGGTCCTCGAACTCAACTGCAAGCAATTCGGTGATCAGGTCGTCGGACGGATTCTTCGCGCGCCAAGCGAGGTAGTCGGCGAACATGTCACCGTCGAAATAATGATCCCTATTGACGGGCAATGGCTTTCCGGGCTGGTTTCGCAGGACGCGGTGTGCCTGCGCGCGCACCGAGGGCTGGTCGGCATCAGGGATGCCCACCAACATGCCGATCGTCCGCATCGGCAACTCGGCGCCGAGGTCGACGACGAAATCGAGTTGGCCGGTTCCCACGAGCGGATCCAGGCACGCGATGCAGAAGGCTCGTACCTTGCCTTCGATTTCCCTAATTCGCTTGGGGGTGAACGCTCTTGACACCAGCGTGCGGTGGATGGTGTGCAGCGGTGGATCCTCGTTGATGAACACGCCCGGTGGCATCACCGGATCCGCCTTCACTACCTCGAGGATGTCGCCTTTGGCCGAGCTCAGCCGGGCGGAATCCCGTAACGCGGCGTCGACGTCCGCGTAGCGGCTGAGTCCCCAGAATTCGTATCGCTCGTTGCAATAGACCGGCGCCTCGTCGCGCAGCCGGTGATAAGTCGGGTACGGATCGAGGTCGATCTCGACGTCCCAGGGGTCGTAGTACAGGTCGCTCACTTGATCTCCTTGATCGGCGCACCAACCGCAGTCATCAGGCTGCTATACGACTGTACAGTAGGCATATCCGTCTCACTATACATCCGTACAAACAGGTGGGTGCGATTATGCTCAGGGAACGCAAAAAGGGAGGTGACTATGGCAGCATCGCCGCGCCGCGTCGGCGCGGAAACATCCAAAACGCGCGACGCTCTGTTGGACTGCGTCGAGACGCTGATGCTCGAGGAGGGGTACGCCAGCGTCACTTACCGAGCCCTGGCGGCCAAGGCCGGTGTGACGGCGAGCCTGGTCCAGTACTACTTTCCGGCGCTCGATGACATCTTTCTGGCCGCTATTCGCCGTTACTCCGATCGCAATCTGGGTCTGCTGCGCGCCGATCTGGAGAAGAGGCCGGGCGATCCTCTGCATGCCATGTGGGAGTACAGCTGGAATGAGGCGAGCGGGACACTGATCACCGAGTTCATGGCTCTGGGCAATCACCGGAAATCGATCCGCTCCGAGATTGCCAAGGTCACCGAGCGCATGAGAAAACTGCAGATCGACGTCCTGACCGAAGCGCTCGGGCCGGAGGCGCACCTGAAGGGCGACCTCTCGTTGGACGCTGTGGTGCTGGTGATCACCGGACTGCCGAAATTTCTGAACCTCGAACGTGGCGTCGGTGTCAAGACGGCCCACGCCGAAGTCGTTGAGGCGGTTGAGCGTTATCTCGATGCAGTTGAGCCCGGCGCGGTGCGCCGCAAGCGCACACCCGCGAAGAGGACTCAGCGAACCCGTCGCTAGCCGGCTGAATGCGCACCTGCGCAACCGGCTGCCCGGTTATGCTATACATATGTATGGCATGCCGACATACGGTCGGCTGCTGGTGTGAGGGGTAGCAGCAAGAGTGAGTCGGGTAGCGATGGTGACCGGTGGCGGCTCGGGAGTCGGTGAGTCAATCGCGATGCAACTGGGCCGCGACGGACACCGGGTTGCGGTTCTCGACATTGACGGCGATGCGGCCTCCAGGGTAACCGCCGCGATCAATGCCGAAGGTGCGCAGGCCGTCGGGTTGGCAGCCGACGTGAGCGATTCTGGCTCTGTGCAAACGGCTTTCGACACAGTGCGCGCCGGCCTTGGCCCTGTCGAGATTCTGGTCACCAGCGCGGCCATCGCCGGTTTCACCCGATTCGATCAGATCGCGTTAGTGGAGTGGAATCGGTATCTGGCGGTAAATCTCACCGGGACCTTCCTGTGTATGCAAGCCGCTCTGGCGGACATGGCTGCCGGTGGGTGGGGCCGCATTGTCACCATTTCGTCTGCTGCCGGGCAGCAGGGCGCGTCCCGGCAGGGGCACTATTCGGCGTCCAAGGGCGGTGTGATCGCATTGACGAAATCTGTTGCGCGGGATTACGCGGCGATGGGCATCACGGTCAACTCGGTACCGCCATTTGTCATCGACACTCCGATGTTACGTGAGCAGCAGCGTGCGGAAAGGCTGCCACCCGCCGAGATTCTCGCGCAGGCAATTCCGGCAGGACGGCTCGGCACCGGGGGCGACGTGGCGGCGTTGTGTGGCTTTCTGTGTTCGGATGCTGCGGGCTATATCACTGGGCAGGTAATAGGCGTCAACGGCGGCGGAGTGATCTGACGAGATGCTCGCCGGCCCGCGAGAGAGAGGGGACCAAGTGAAGGTGACAGTTGATTCCGCTCGGTGTCAGGGGCACACGCTGTGTGCCATGAACGCACCACAGTTCTTCGTTCTCAGCGATATTGACGGGCATGCCTCCTTCGTTGGTGGCGATGTGCCCGCCGAGTCGCTAGATCGGATCTTCGAAGCAGCACAGTCATGTCCCGAGCAGGCGATCCAGATTGACGGGGCATAAACGGTGACCGCGCCTGAGGGTGTCCGCTATGACTTCGACCGTCACAGCCCTGACTACCGCCGGGCATTTCTCGACATCACCCATGAGATGCAACAGCGCTGTCCCATCGCCTGGACCGATACCTACGGTGGGCATTGGGTGGCCGCGGGCGGGCAGGAAGTGTTCGAACTGGCCCGCTGCCCGCATGTATCGAATGATCATGACGTGAACGGTGCCCGGCGGGGCTATCGGGGTATCTCGATTCCCACCATGATCGAGGCGCGGAACATCCGTGGGGGCATGCTCGAGATGGACGATCCCGAACACCGCTACTACCGCAATGCGTTGAACCCGTACCTCTCGCCGGCGGCAGTCAAACGATGGGAACCTTTCGTCGATGAGTTGGTGAGAGCGTGTCTCGACGACCGCATCGAAAGCGGGCGAATTGATTTCGTGGATGATATGGCCAATGTGGTACCTGCGGTGCTCACGCTGGCCATGCTGGGAATCCCGCTGAAGAAGTGGACAATCTACAACGAGCCGGCGCACGCCTCGGTTTACACGCCGCCGGACTCCCCGGAGGTCTCCCGGGTGCGGGAACTCTATCTCGCAATGGGCATGGACCTGTTCGCCAATCTGGCGGAAATCCGTGAAAACCCACGCCCCGGCATCATCGACGCACTCGCCCGCCTCCGCATCGACGGTGAAGCGCCTTCGGATGTCGAATTGCTCGGTATGCTCAACCTCCTCATCGGCGGAGGTTTCGATACGACCACTGCGCTGACAGCCCATGCGCTGGAATGGCTTTCAGAACACCCCGACGAGCGGGATCGACTGAGTCAGAATCGCACGACACTGCTCAATGCCGCTACCGAAGAATTCCTGCGATTCTTCACCCCAGCACCCGGAGACGGGCGCACGATTGCCGACGATATCGAGTTGAACGGTGTTGCCCTGAAGGAAGGACAGAGATTGTGGCTGTCCTGGGCGATGGCCAATCGGGATCCGAAACTTTTCGATGACCCCGACCGGGTGATCCTTGAGCGAAAGGCAAACCGGCACTTCAGCTTCGGATTGGGAATCCACCGCTGCGCCGGCTCCAACGTCGCCCGCACCGTGTTCAAATCGATGATCACCGCGGTGCTTGAGCGCCTTCCGGACTACCAGTGCGATCCGCAGGGTACGGCCCATTACGACAGTATCGGCGTCATCCAGGGGATGCGCCATCTGCCGGCGACGTTCACGCCGGGCCGGCGTAGTGGGCCGGGCTTGGAAGCGACGCTGGATCGGTTACAGCAGATTTGTGACGAGCAGCAGCTGGCTCGTCCCATCACCGAGCGTAAGGAAGTAGCTGACATCCGGGAGTGACTGGGAGTAAGCGACTTCCGGTCAGCCCCGCTTGGGTCGGGCACCTCCGCCATAGACGATGTCGGCGCGTTCTGGATCCCAGTGATCGTGGAAGACGACGTCGGCAACGGGACGACGCCGCACCGGACCGTGATGGCCCCGCGGCCAGCCGACGACGACATGGCCGGCCAGGAACCACTCGTCGGGAACCCCGACTGCCTGGCGCAGTACGCTCTCACCTCCGTAGGACGCCCAGCTGGTGAAACACGCTCCTAGGCCCAGGGCGCGCGCCGCGAGATAGAAATTCTGCATCGCGGGAAAGATGGAACCGCCTTGCAGGAACTCAGAAGCGAACTCGTTCCTGAAAGCGGTGAACAGCACCGATGTATGTGCTCCGGCGTGATCGTGCAATTCGTATGTGGCCCTGTTGTTCCGAGCCGCGCGGCTGTCGTCCTGAGGGGCGGGCCTGGTCATCCCGTAAACCTGCTCGATCGTCCGAAGACATATCTGGGCTGCCTCCGAGACGGCGAGGCGTTGTGGGGGACCGTCGAGGACGACGAAGCGCCACAATTGTGCGTTGGCGCCGTTGGGCGCCCAGGTCGAGGCCTCCAGACAACGGTTGAGTGTCACCTCATCAACCGGTTCGTCGGTGAACCGGCGAATAGATCTGGCAGTGGACAAGACTTCCCAAACGTCATTGGTCGAGTGCCGCATGCAATCTGTGTAATCGACGAGAACGGAGATGTCGAGAGCGGCTACTGTCCTGCGCCCAGATGTTGTACAGTCGTATTGCAAGCGACGCGCGATGGAGGGATTGCGGTTGTGAAGGACAGGTTTTCGATGCAGGGGCGGGTTGCGGTGATCACCGGCGCTGGCACCGGGATCGGTCGTGCGTCGGCGCTCGTGCTGGCCGAACGCGGTGCCGACATCGTGTTGGCCGGGCGACGGCCAGACCCCCTTAAGTCCGTTGCGACTGAGATCGAGGCGCTCGGGCGTCGAGCAATCGTGATTCCCACCGACGTAACCCAGGCGGGCCAATGCCAAGCCCTGGTCGATGAGACGTTGGCCGAGTTCGGCCGGCTGGATGTGCTGATGAACAATGCCGGTGGCGGCCAGACAAAGCCGTTGATGAAGTGGACGGACGAAGAATGGCATGAGGTCCTGGACCTCAACCTCAGCAGCGCCTGGTACCTGTCTCGTGCTGCGGTCAAGCCGATGATTGAACAGGGCAAGGGTGCGATCGTCAACATCTCGTCCGGCGCCAGCCTGCTGGCCATGCCGCAGGCGCCGGTCTACGCTGCCGCGAAGGCGGGCCTCAATAACCTGACCGGCACGATGGCTGCGGCGTGGACTCGAAAGGGAGTCCGGGTCAATTGCATCGCCTGCGGAGCTATCCGTACGCCGGGCCTGGAAGCCGACGCCGCGCGACAAGGCTTCGACATCGATTTGATCGGCCAGACCAATGCCTCGGGCCGCATAGCGGAGCCCGATGAGATCGCTTACGGCGTATTGTTTCTCGCCTCGGACGCATCCAGCTACTGCTCGGGGCAGACGCTGTACATGCACGGTGGCCCCGGACCCGCCGGAATCTGATGAACGTCAGCCATGTCGGACTGCGGGTGCGGGATATGGAAACGATCAAGCGTTTCTACGAGGCGCTCGGTTTCGCCCAGGTGAAACAGTTGATGGTTCCGGACAGCGTCGCTGGCTCCCTCCTCGGTTTGAAAGCGCCAATCGGGTTCGAAGCGATTTATCTGGAGAATGCCGGGTTTGTCTTACAGTTGCTCACCTTTGCGGAGTATCCCGCCCCAGAGGAGCCGGAGCGAAGCATGGTCCACTCCGGGCTGACGCATCTGTCGATTGCCGTCGACGACGTCGCGGCAGCGCAGGAAGCTGTGCGGGCCGCGGGTGGTTGCGTGATTGCAGATCCCGGCGGGGGATTCGCTTGTATGGTCAGCGATCCGGAGGGGCAGTTGGTCGAGTTGATCAACTCCGCTGTGCGGCCGGTGCCGCAGCGCTGATGCGCTAAGACGAAAGCTCCTCCGCCATGGCGCCGTAGCGGTCGAGAAAAGACAATGTCGTCGACGCATCACGGGAATCGCGGCGCCCCCCGCCCACCACCGCACGGCTGAAACCGAGGTCCCGATAGGCCGCCAGCCGGTCGACGGGCGGGTCGCCCCATGCCAGGATTGTCAAGTCCAACCCCGCCGGATCGCGGCCCACTTCCTCGGCGGCGCGCCGGAATTCGCTCAGCGCGCTGGCCACATCCCGGTAAGCGACGTCACCCGGCAGCCATCCGTTCGCCCACCCCAGGCAAGCACGCGTGGCCTTGGTACCGGTAGCGGCCGCCAGTAGCGGAGGATGTGGTCGCTGGGCCGGCTTCGGAAATGACCACACGGGGTCGAAATCGTAGAACTCGCCGTGGTACTCCGACTCCTCACTGCTCCAGAGCGATTCGAGCGCCGCGACCATATCGGCGAGCGCCCGGTAGCGGTCGGCCCATACCATGCGGCGAGCCGTCTGCAGCTCCCTTCGGAAACCCACGCCCAGTCCGAGCGACACCCGGCCCCCGCTCAGCTGATCGAGGGTCGCCACCTCCTTCGCAAACGTGAACAGCTCGCGTTCCAGAGGGAGCGCGACGGCGGTCCCGAGGTGCAGCGTCGTCGTTGCCTGAGCTGCGGCCATCAGCGACATAAACGGGTCCCACATCTGCTTCTGGGCATCCAGCAAGCCGGCGGGGAAGTGGTCGTCGGCGGAAACCGGAATTTGAGGGTGCTCGCCGACCCATATCGACTCAAAGCCGCGCGATTCAAGTTCGACACCGAGCACGCCGGGCGCCAGGTCGCGGGGAGTATTGAGGGAAACGAATCCCAGCTTCATCCATATCCCTTCGCCTGGTCTTCTGCTATACGATCGTACTGCATATGTGAATGCCTGGCGCGGCAAGGACTTAGGAGCACCATGTGGGTGGCCGATGATCTCTCTTATGACCCGTACGACGTTGTGATCGACGCGAATCCTTATCCCGCTTACCGCCGGCTGCGCGACGAGGCGCCCCTGTACTACAACGAGCGCTTCGATTTCTGGGGGCTGAGCCGTTTCGCCGACGTGGAATCCGCGCTCCGCGACGTCGACAATCTCAGCTCGGCCAAGGGCGACATCCTCGAAGTGGTGAAAGCCGAACCGATTATGCCGGCCGGGGTGTTCATCAACGAGGATCCGCCGCTGCACACGGTGCACCGGCTCCTGGTATCACGTGCTTTCACGCCCAGGAAAATGAAAGCCATTGAGGCGCAGGTGCGGTCGTCGTGCGCCGCGTGCCTCGATCCGCTCTCGCAGGGGGATCGCTTTGACTTCACCGTGGATCTGGGAGCTGAGATGCCGATGCGGGTAATCGGCAATCTGGTGGGCATCCCCGACTCGCTGCAGCGCAGCGTGCGGCACGTCGCCGGCCGAAGACTTCGCAACACACCCGGCGAACCGCTGCCGGTCAGCAAGGACAACTATTTCAACGGGGACATGTTTCGCGATTACGTGGAGTGGCGCGAGCGGAACCCCTCCGATGACCTGGTCACGGAGCTACTGCGGGTGGAGTTCGAAGACACCGATCGCACGGTTCGCCGATTGAGTATCGATGAGCTCCTGGTCTTTCTCGGTGTCATTGCAAACGCCGGTACTGAAACGGTCGGTCGACTTTTCGGATGGCTCGGAAAGCTACTCGGCGAGCACCCGGACCAACGACGCGAGCTGGCGGCAGACCCGTCGCTGATCGCGGGTGCTGTCGAGGAAGTACTGCGTTTCGAACCGCCGGTCCACCACATCGCCCGCTTTGTGGCGAAAGACGTTCAGTACTACGGCCGAACAGTGCCCGCCGGTAGCGCGTTGCTGCTGATATCGGGCTCGGCCAATCGGGATGAACGCAGATTCGACGACCCCAACACGTTCGACATCCACCGTGGCTCGAATCATCTGTCGTTCGGTCGCGGAGCGCATTTCTGCCTTGGCGCCTCGCTGGCTCGCCTGGAGGGCCGCGTCGCGATGGAGGAGATCTTGCAACGCTGGCCGGACTGGACCGTCGATCTGACACAAGCCGTGCGAGCACGGACGTCGACGGTACGCGGCTGGGACAGCATGCCGGCCGTCATGGGTTGACGTCAGGCAAAACCCGTGCGACTCGTCACTGGCACATTCAGCCGGTTGTCCGGTCCGGGTATGTCAGCGAATTGCATAGGGCGCGGCGATTTTCCGTGCTGAACAACCCAGCAGGTCCCGGTGGCCTCGATCGGTGCCGTCGACGCAACGATCACCGCATCGGCTATGGTCTCCGCGTCCATCACCGGTACCCCGGCGCGTTCCACCAGGGCGCGACGATCACCCAGCACAGCGGTGTCGGTTATTCCCGGACAGATCGTATGCGCGGCAATGCCTTCGAGGGCGAGATTAGGCGCGATGGAACGCATGAAGCCGACGACAGCGTGCTTACCGAGTGAGTACACCGGATCGGGATGCCACGGCATGATTCCGGCCAGCGAGGCCGTCGCCACGATGGCCCCCTCAGTGTCGCCCAGACGTAATCGCATCGCCCGCACCGCGGCGATGGCACCATAGACAACGCCATCGAGATTGACGCTGAGCGATCTGCGGTAGTCTTCCAGTGGTAGCCCGGCGATGTCTCCGGACCAACGAATCGTGATGCCCGCGTTGAGAAATGCGAGATCAACGCTACCGAGTTGCTCGACGCACGAGGTGAAAGCGGCTGTCACCTGGTTCGGATCGGACACGTCGCAAGTGACCGCCAAACCCTTGACCGACTGTGCGACGGCATGGGCAGCGTCTCCGTCAACGTCCACCACGCAGACGCGCATCCCCTCGGCGGCCAGCCTCTGAACGGCCGCGCGGCCGATGCCCGAACCGCCGCCGGTTATCAGCGCGACTCGACGCCGGAGCTTCATCGGGTCCGCAAGGAGTTGTTCACCATCGGTCGACGGGTTCGCTGTCGAGGCGCAGGGGCCTGACGTAGGACGGGTCGGTACGGTCCCATTTGCCCTTGATGAAGCCCTTGACCGCGCCGGACGCCATCACCGACGAGTCGCCGGTCATCATCCATTCGACAGTGCAGCGTCGAAGCGCAATCTTCCAGACCCCGTCCCGTCGTTCCAGACGGTCGAGGTATCGGCCACCCATCAGTGACACGATCTTGCCGCCCTTGGCCCTCATGGCGCCGATGACGTAGCTTTCGGCGTGCGCTTCGTCGCCGTTGATCTCACACGTGTGCGTGGTGACATTGTGCAAATGGTCTTCGAAGACCCTGCTGTGCACGTCGTTTGCCCACTCACCGTAATCCGGGCCGAGCTTGACCACTGGGCCGTGTTCATCCACGCCGTCCTCCAGATACACGCTGCCCATGAGTTCCGCATCGTGCCGGTCGTGTCCGCGCGCCTGTTTCATGACGCAGTCACGAATGGCCATCCGGTCTTCGAGGTATTGAAGGCGTTCCCGCAACTGCGTGAGCTGGTCTTCGGTCATGAGAGTCCCTTCGGCGAGGTCCGTATGCGCGGTTGTACACTTGTATAGCATACTGTCATAGGGCGCGGTCGTCATGCGCTTGTACGGCGTCGGTGCAGCGTCCACTGTTCCAACGAGTCGAGGTGCTTCATGTCGAACGAGAGACCAGTCGCCGTGGTGACCGGGGCGAGCCGCGGCGCCGGAGCCGGCATCGCGCATGCGCTAGGCAGCCATGGCTGCACCGTGTATGTCACGGGCCGTACGGATCGGGGCAGCGAATCCGGCCGGGCCGGCACCATTGAGCAGACTGCGGATCAGGTGACAGCCGCTGGGGGAGAGGGGATTCCGGTTCGCGTCGACCATGCCGACGATGGGCAGGTTCGAGCGTTGTTCGACCAGATACGCAGTCGGTACGGACGGGTCGACATTCTGGTCAACAATGCCGCGATCATCCGTGACGAGATGATGGGGCGCACCAAGTTCTGGGAGGAGCCGCTGAGCGTGATCGACACCCTCGATGTCGGTTTGCGCAGTAGCTATGTCGCCACGGTTTGTGCAACGCCACTGATGCTGCCGCAGCACAAGGGCCTGGTCGTGTTCACGTCGTCATCCGGATCGGTCCACTATGCTTTCGGCCCTGCCTACGGAGTGCCGAAGGCCGGGACGGACAAAATGGCTGCCGACATGGCGGTGGATTTCCGTGGCACCGGCATCGCGGCGATTTCCATCTGGATGGGCTCGCTGCTCACCGACCGGGTCCGCAAAATCATCGCGGGCAACCCCGAGAAGTTCGGTCACATCTTGGACACCGCCGAAACTCCGGAGTTCACCGGTCATGTGATCTGGGCGCTCTACAACGATCCCCATATCGACGACCTGAGCGGCCAGACGCTGATCGGCGCGGAAATGGCGGTGCGGTACGGGATTACGGATGACGGCGGTCGTCAACCACCGTCATACCGGGACCTGTTCGACGTCCATCCGCCACGCCAGTGCTCACACATCATGCGGTAGCACCGCGTCAGACTCACGACCGTGAATTCAGCAGCTCGTTGATCTTCTTGAGCCGCTTGGTCACCAGCGCCCCGATATCGATCGAGCGGTCCGGTGAACAGGTCACGATCTCGGCAACCACATTGGCCTTCGCCAGCACCGCGAATTCACAGATCCATCGCTGCCCAGCCAGATTCGTCGTCCACTGCGCGGCCTCGGGCGGGCTCTGTGCCAACGGCGCCGGATTCACCGTCATCCTGCGCCCGTCGTCACCCCAGGCGGAGACGGAACGCTGGCAGCCGGACACCGCCTTTCGAACTGAGTCGAGAAATGCCGGAGCGTCGAAGTTGGCGGGATAGGTGGCCGAGACCTCCAACAGCTGGTGCTGGTCGGTCCGGTGGTCCTGCTGGGTCCGGGCTTCGCGGCCGGTGTAGTTGGTGGGGAACAGGGGATAGCGCCCGAAGGCGACGACGCCATGGCATTCGGCCGGATCGGCGCCGATGAACAACGCGGACTGCATGTCGTCCTCGGTGAGCGGACTGCCGGGCACCGCCGAGAACGAACCGGACGGCGTCAGCAGATCTTCGAGCTGTGACGGTTGAATGGGTCCGCTGGAACCAGCACCGCGCGCCGCCGCCTTCGCGCTGCCGTCGACAACGCTGGTGCAACCGGAGAGCGCCAGGCAGCAGGCAACCAGAAGCGCCACCGCACCGTGGCGGCGTACCGGAGTGGAGTCAGAGCCGGCGTCACCCACCCTCTCAGCATCCACGAACCGTCCGCCGAGCGCGCGCGAAGTGCGAACCCGACGTCATGAGTCGCCGAGGGTCCGCAGGCTCGTGACCTGGCGCGCCAGCTCGATCAGCTTGGTGTTGCGTTCCTGCGACAGACGTTTGAGCAGTTCGAACGCCTGCACGGCATCGATGTCGAACCGCGCCATGAGAATCCCTTTGGCCTGCCCGATGATGTCGCGGCTGGCCAGCGCGCTGAGTCAGCTCTCATCCCTCTGAGAGATGTCGACAACCCGAAGATATCGGCGCAGACCCCGCTGGTGGGGCCGCGAAGCGAACGCCGGCGTGACTTTTGCCTTCGCGTAGTGGACACTGGGATGGAAGATCGGCTCAACCACGATGCCGTGTGGTTTTTTGCCGACTGAATGGAACGTCCCATGTCGACCGTTCTCCTCGATACGACCGATTGCACGGAAGCTGTGAACGGCATTTGTGCCGCCTATGAGCGCGTGCAGCTTTCCTGTCGCCCCACCAGCGAGGTCGGGCGCACGCGGATCCGCCGAACCAGCCTGGGTTCGCTCTATGTCGACGAAATCGAGCTGGGCTGCGAAGTGGGCTTCCGCTCGAATCCACCCGACCGCATCTATCTGGCCCGGATGCATTCCGGAACGTTCGTCTACGAGTGGATGAAGCACGGGCAGTTGATCTTTGGCCCCGATGATGTCGCGGCTTACGACGGTATGGAAAACGGTGCGTTCACCGGCTGGGCCGCGCGCACGCACTGCGACGTGCTCTCCATCGAGCGCAAAGCGCTGAGCGAGGTGGCGAGCGGCCCGAAAGATACGCCGGTGCGGCTGACCGGGATCGCGCCGGTCTCACCCGAGGCCAAGCGGCATCTGGTACGTGCCGTGGACTATGTCTGCCAGAGTGTGTCCGACGACCTGCGTGTTGTCCGAGATCCGTTGATCAGCAGCACGATTCAGCGTTACCTGGCGGCCAGCGTGCTGGCCGCCTTCCCCAGCACCGCGGTGCTGGACACGACGGCTGCGGATCGGCGGGATAGCACCCCGCAATTGCTGCGTCGCGCAATCGATTTCATCGAGGAAAACGCGCACGACGACATCTCGCTCACCGACATCGCCAACGCGATCTTCGTGACACCACGGGCATTGCAATACATGTTCCGCAAGCATCGGGACTGCACGCCCACCGAGTACCTGCGACAGGTGCGTCTGCACCACGCTCACCTCGAGCTGGTCGCGGGCAACCGCGATAGCACGTCGGTCGGCGACATCGCCCGGAAGTGGGGGTTCGGCCACATGGGGCGCTTCGCGGCGTACTACCGGCAGCACTATGGCCGCAGTCCGCACGTGACCCTGCTCGGCTGACCTGAGGTCGACGTTGACAGTGTAACGGTAACAGTGTCACTATCGACGCATGCCCGCGGCGGCCTGGACACTGGACGAGTTGGTGGGGCGGGTCTCCGCCGCACTGGCCGGCGCGGCGTATCCAGGATCGCCCAACGGACGGGTCCGCGATCTGCCCGATCGGCGTGCCGTGCGGTGGTACACGACCACCGGACTGGTCGATCGGCCGGTGATGCAAGGGCGCAACGCGGTCTACGGCGCCCGGCATTTGTTGCAGATCGTCGCCGTCAAACGCCTTCAGGCCCAGGGGTTTCCGCTGGCCCAGGTGCAGGCCGAACTGGCCGGGGCGACTGACGAGACGCTGCGCCGGCTGGCCGGAGTGCCCGACGAATTGCTCACAGCCGAGCAGACAGCGGCCTCACCGGCTGCGGCGACCCCTGACCGGCGGAGTCGCTTCTGGACCGCGCCCCCCGCCGACGCCAAGGCGAACGGCGCTGACAGTGTCACGGCGCTCACCGCGGTGAGCCTGCCGGGTGGGGCGATGCTGCTGCTGCCGGCACGCCCGGATGACGCCGACATTGACTCCATCCGTTCGGTCGCCGCGCCGTTGCTCGAATTACTGGCCGACCGTGGCCTGCTATCCCTCGATGATCGGAGCCCGCAATGACCGTCCGCACCACGACGACGACTGACGCCGGGACGCAGCACGCTGCCGATCAGGCCGCGGTGGGAGCCCTGCGCACCGAGCGCGGCAACCTGCCGCTCGATCGCATCGATATACGGGTCGACATCACCGGGCTCGTCGGCCAGGTCGACGTGACACAGGACTTCGTCAATGCCTTCGACCTACCGCTGGAAGCCAGCTATGTGTTCCCGTTGCCGGACCGGGCCGCGGTCATCGGCATGCGGATGACCGTCAACGGCCGCGTGGTGGAGGCGGCACTCGCCGAGCGCGAAGCTGCCCGGCGAGATTACGACCGCGCCATCACCCCGGGCCGGCGGGCGTCGATCACCGAAGAGGAGCGGCCCGACGTGTTCACCATGCGGGTCGGCAACATCCTGCCCGGCGAAAAAGTCACCGTCGCAATCACACTCGTCAACCCTTTGACCTACGCGGACGGCGAGGCGACGTTCCGCTTCCCGCTCGTCGTCGCGCCACGACATATCCCCGGTGAACCATTGGACGACCTCGCCGTCGGAGACGGCTGTGCCGACGACACCGACGCAGTCCCGGACGCCTCGCGCATCACCCCTCCGGTGCTGCTGCCCGGCTTCCCGCATCCGACTCCGCTGACCGTCGACATCGGCATCGACACCGCGGGTGCGCCACTGTCCGACGTCCGGTCCAGCCTGCCCACCGAAACCACAGACGACGGACGCATCCGGGTCGTGCCGGGTCAGCATGCCGACCGGGATCTCGTGCTGCGGCTGCGGTACGCGGAAGATGCCTTTTCCGACTCGCTCCTGTTGGTCCCCGACGCCGACGGTGACGAGGGGACCTACCAGCTCACCGTGCTTCCACCCACGCCGACGGCGCCGCCGCGTCCGCGCGATCTCGTCGTGCTGCTGGACCACTCGGCGAGCATGGGGGGTTGGAAGATGTCGGCGGCGCGGCGGGCTGCGGCGCGCATCATCGACACCCTCACCGATGCCGACCGGTTCGCGGTGCTGACTTTCAGCGACCGGGTGCAGCGGCCCGCGCAGCTACCCGAAGGCCTCGTCGAGGCCTCCGACCGCAACCGCTTTCACGCGGTCGAGCATCTGGCCGGTATCGAGTCCTCTGGCAGCAGTGAGCTTTTCGGCCCGTTGCGGCAGGCGTTGGCATTGGTGCGGGGTAGTGGCGGACGTGACGCGATCGTCGTCCTGGTCACTGACGGTCAGGTGGGCAACGAGGATCAGGTGATGCGCGGGCTCGCCGCGGATCTGCGCCGCGTCCGGTTGATCGCGGTCGGCATCGACCAAGCCGTGAACGCCGGTTTCCTGGGGCGGCTGGCCAGTGCCGGTGGCGGGCGTTGTGAATTGGTGGAAAGCGAGGATCGCCTCGACGAGGCGATGGAAGCCATCCACCGTCGCGTCGCCGCCCCGCGCGCCTACTCGCTGACGTTGCGTACCGAAGGACTGGCCACCCTCGACGACACCATGGCTCCGGCCCGACTGCCGGACGCGCTGCCCGGGGTCCCGGTGGTGGTAAGCGGGCGATACCGGGGGGCTCCGGAGGGTTCGATCGCGCTGCGCGGAACCGACTCTGCCGGCTCGCACTGGTCGGTCGCCGTTGCCGGACAGCGCCGCGACGCCTCGGGGGTGAGGGCCACGTGGGCGCGGGCCCACCTGCGCGACCTCGAGGATCGCTATGCCGAGGAAGCCGGGGCCAGTTCCGCTCCGGAGTTAGCGCAGCGGATCGTCGACACGTCGTTGCGCTTCGGGGTGCTGTGCCGGTTCACCGCATACGTCTGCGCCGACGGTCCCGTCGTCGCGACGGGCGGATTGACCCACCGCGTCCTGCAGCCCGTCGCGGCGCCGGCCGGCTGGGAGCCGGGCCCGGCCGCGCCCCCCGCAGCCCAGGCAAACGTCAAGGCAGCGCGAATGGTCAAGCTGCGCAACGTAATCGTGGTGGCGGTGGTCAGTGCCCTGGTGCTCGGTGGTGGCTGGGCGTGGTCGCTGGGACGGGGTGGCCAGCCGATGTCGACTCGCGACGGCGTGGTCGGCGGCGTGACGGAGTCGCCGGAGCAGAGCCGTTCCCGGCCGAACGGTCAGCTTCCGGCGACCAAGGATGGCGGTATCGCCGATCAGACCACCGTCAATCCTGCTCCGCTGGCACCGCCCGCCGACAACAACTTCAAACGTGACGTCGTCACCAACGGGTCGCTGCAGCTGGTCGTCCATGACCCCGGCGCCGTGGCTGACCAGCTCATCAACGCCGTGAATGACGCAGGTGGACGGGCAGATTCGCGGTCGGAGCGGTCCGGGCGATCGTCGCCGGTGGTGAATCTGGTGGTACGTATTCCCGCGGACAAGCTGGACGGCGTGCTCGCCGAGGCGAAGAAACTGGGCAGGGTCGAGTCGATGTCCATCAGCCACACCGACGTCACCACCCAACGGGTCGACCTCGATGCCCGCATCGATGCGCTGCAGACATCGGTCAAACGGCTGCTGGAGCTGATGAGCAAAGCCGGCGACCTAGCCGACCTTCTCGCCGCGGAATCATCGCTGACCCAGCGGCAGGCCGAGCTGGACTCGCTCAAGGCTCAGCGCACTACGCTGCATGACGAAATCGATTACGCCACAATCACTGTGAATATCTCCACGGAGTCGACGGCGACGCAACCGGGCTTCTTCGGGGAGCTGGGACGTGGGTGGCACTCGGTGTTGGCGGCGGCTCATGGCGGCCTGCTGATGGCCGGATTCCTGCTGCCCTGGCTGGTGCTGTTGACTCTGCCGGTGCTGGGTCTGGTGCTGGTGATCCGGCGGATGTCTGCGCCGCGGGCACCGTCGGCCACGCCGACCGGGCAGGCCTGACCGAACGCTGTTTCAATTGTTTCAATTGCCCGGGCTAGAATGTCGCTATGTCTCCCGTCCATTCGCTCGTCAGTCAGGTTGAGGAACGCGTCCGGCGCGACCCGGATTTCGCCAGGCTCCTCGACGCGCTGCTGGACGTGCCGACGGTGCCGATGGAGGAACTGGAGCGCATCGCCGCCCGCAAGCTCAACAGTGAGCGACGCGACGGCGTGCTGACCGATTTCCGGGCCGGCGCTCTGCCGACGCGTGAGGTCCAGTCGCGGCTGGGCTACGAGACTCCGCAGGCGGTTCACGAACTGCGCCGGCGCGGCAAGGTGCTCGGTGTCACCGTCGGCAACAACACCTGGTTCCCGGCCTGGCAGTTCGACGGCGGCCGGTTGCGTCCAGACCTCCCACAGATACTGCTCCTGCTGGCGCGATTCACCTCCGACCCGGTCGTCGCCGATCGCATCATGCGGATCAAGCGCGACGAGCTGGCGGGGGCGTCCATCTCGGAGGCACTGCGCCGCAAGAAGACCGCGAACACCGCCTGGCAGCTGCTCAACGCCGTCGGTGCCTAGTCTTCCCGGCGGATACCGGCGTGCGCTGCCGCTCAAGCGGCCGGCGGGCCTGGCGAGCAGGACGGTGCCCGCCGGCATCGAGTTGTGGCGAGTGGAAGCCGCCGAGCCCGCGGACTGGACCTGGAGCGGATTCCCGCAGCCGCGCTTCCGGTTCGATCCGGTATCGGGTGCATTCCGTACCCGTTACGCCGCCACCGCGGCCGAGGGAGCCTTCCGGGAGCGCTACCGGGACACCGGCCGGACCATCCCCGCCGACCACGCCTCGCAGTATCTGATCCGACTCGTCTCGAATCGGCCGCTGCGGATCTTCGACCTGCGGACCCAGCGCAATCTGGATGCCCTCGACGTGGACGACCAGATCAGCACCGGCCAACGCGCGCGGGTGTGGCGGCAGTGCCATCACCTGGCCGATGCGGCCCGTCGCTGGTGGCCGGATCTCGACGCCATCGTCTACCGGTCGCGCACCACACCCGAAACGTCGGTCAACTACGCCTTCTTCGCCCACGACGCGTTCGCCGCGCAGTCGTGGGCGCTCGGAAGCCGCACCGACGTGCTCGTCGACCTGGTGCTGCGGCATGACTTCACGGTCAATTGGGAGATCTGAGCCGGCACCACCGCCGAAGCCGGGTACCGTGCACCCACAGTCGTTTTCGGTAGGGAGTACATGTCGGAGACAGAGACGCCCGAGGCGCCGATGCACCACCAGGTCCGCGCTGCGTTGCGCGCCCTGGCCCGCGCGTCGGCCCCTCGTCCGGCCGCGGCTCGACGGGCGGCCAAGGACTTCGAGAAGCCCTTACCGGCGGCGGTGGGCGCCGAGATCCGCTGGGCGTTTCATCCGCCACGCACTTGGTTGTCGGGGGTCATGGCGAATCTGGTGCTGGCGGCCGCGTGGCTGGTGGTCCAGCCGTTGTCCGTGGTGCACAGCAATCACATGCCCCACCACTTCCACCACAATCAGCTCGACTGGGTGGTCCTGGTCAGCACCTACTTCTCCTCGTTCGTCCTTGCCGATGTGACCACCACCAATCTGCTCGGTGGCGACCACTATCGGGTCGCGCAGGGCTTGTCGGACGGCGTGCCGCTGTGGCGGGTGCTGGTGATCAAGAACCTGGCGTTGATCGTGATCGTGGGACTTCCCACCTTGTCGGTGGCAGCCGCGCTGACGATGTGGAAGGAGGGGGTGCCACAGATGGCGATGACGATCCCCAATGTCGCCGTGCCGATCGTGTCGTGGCTTGGCGTCGGCAATGTCATCTCGGTGATGCACCCGGTGGGGGTCGAGCCACTGCTCCGCCGGTGGCGGCAGCGACGCAACCTGCGCCGCACGGCCGGCTGGCTGCTGGCGATCACCCTGCCCTATGCGCTGTACTACGTGGCCGATCCGATGGGCGGGGTGGAGCACCGGGTGATGTGGACCCAGATCCCCGCGGCGATCGGACCGGTGTTCGGCCGCGACACCAAGAGTTTCGTGCATCTGGCGATGGCTATGGCTGTCTGGCTGACCGGAACGGTCGTGGCCGTGCTGTGGGCGCGCAAGCGGGGAGTGCGCTTCGGTTAGTCCGGCGAACCCCTACGCATGTGGTGGCCGCGGGTAGACAATCGTGGTGACGCCCGGCGGTCGCCGGACGATGACACAGGGGAGGCGTGCGATGGTCAGATTCCTCCGGCAGTGCGCAATCGGCGCGATGATTCTGGCTTTCAGCGTGTTGCCGGCGTTCGTGATGCCGGCGACGAGCCGTGCCGACGAGTGCGGACCCGGCTGGGCCTGGAGCGTCGAGCTGAACGAGTGTGTGTTCGTGGCTCCGGCCGCAAACGGACCCGGGGGGCCGGGCGGGCCCGGCGGGCCCGGCGGACCGGGCGGGCCCGGCGGACCGGGCGGTCCCGGAGGCCCCGGCGGACCCGGGGGGCCCGGCCGCTAGGCCCTGCCAGGCGAGCTGCTTCACACCGGCCTTCCGGCCGGGTCTTTAACCTGGCTAAGTGTTAAACTAGCTAAGTAATTTCCGGCTGGACATGGGAGACAGGCGTGCCACGCACAGAAAACGACACCTGGGACTTGGCTACCAGCGTGGGGGCGACGGCGACGATGGTTGCCGCGGCCCGCGCGATTGCCACCAAGACGGACAATCCGGTCATCAACGACCAGTTCGCCGAACCGCTGGTTCGGGCCGTCGGCGTCGACTTCTTGACTCGGTGGGTCAGCGGCGACCTCGCCGACGCTGATATCGACGACGAGGAGTCGAGCTGGAAGCTGGGGCACATGCCCGCCGCGATGGCCGCCCGGACCCGCTTCTTCGATTCGTTCTTCCAGGACGCGACACACGCCGGCATCCGGCAGGCCGTGATCCTCGCGTCCGGCCTGGACGCCCGCGCGTACCGGCTGAGCTGGCCGGACGATATGACCGTCTTCGAAATCGACCAGCCCGAGGTCATCGCGTTCAAAACGGCGACCCTCGCCGAACTGGGAGCGGCCCCGACCGTCGACCTGCGCACCGTCGCTATCGACCTGCGCCAAGATTGGCCCACGGCGCTGCGGAACGCCGGCCTGGACACCGAGCGGCCGACCGCGTGGATCGCCGAGGGTCTGCTCGGGTACCTCCCGCCCGAGGCGCAGGACCTGCTGATGGACAACATCACCGCCCTCAGCGCCGACGGCAGCCGCCTCGCGGTGGAGGCGCTTCCGCCCCAACCGGAGCGGGATATGGAACAAGCGCGCGAGATGATGCGCCGCTCCACCGCAAAGTGGCGCGACCACGGGTTCGAGCTGGACTTTGAAGACCTCGGCTTCGAAGGTGAACGCAAGGATGTCGCCACCTATCTCGACGGCCTGGGATGGCGCTCGACCGGGACCCCGATGAACCAGCTCCTGGCCGACAACGGGCTCGAGGCCGTGCCGCAGTCTCACGATTCGGTGACGATGGCCGACACCACCTACTACGCGTCGGTTCTGCACAAGTGAGCGCGCCGCGCCGCACCCTCAACAGCGCGGTGACGGGAATGTGGAGCTTCCTCTCCCCGGCCTACGACCTACCGTTTCTTCAGCACTGGGTCTACCGGCCGCCGCATGACGAGGTGATCGCTCAATTGCGCGCCCACCAGTCCCGCAAAATTGCCGATATCGCTTGTGGAACAGGGGTTCTCAGCGCTCGGATCGAGCGGGAACTGCACCCGGGCGAGATCTACGGCGTCGACATGTCCGACGGCATGCTGGCCCAGGCTCGTGCGAAATCCGATCGAGTGCACTGGTTGCGCGGCCCGGCGGAGCAGCTTCCTTTCGACGACGGCGCACTCGATGCGGTCGTCACCACCTCGGCGTTCCACTTTTTCGATCAACCGGCCGCGCTGCGCGAGTTCCATCGCGTGCTGGCACCGGGTGGTCTGGTGGCCGTTGCGACGCTGAGCGCTCGACAGCATTTCGTCCAGGTTCCCAGTCGGTGGAAACCGCAGCACAATCCGCCCCCGCAAGAGATGCGAGCCCTGTTCGAGGACGCCGGTTTCACCATCACTGACCAGCACCGCGTCCGCCGGCCGTTCTGGACTCAGATCATTTCGGACCTCATCACGGTGGGCGCCAAGGCCTAGGGCGGCAGCGCCGCGGTCCGTAACGCGGCGGTCTCAATAGGACGACGAGACCCCAAAATCTATGGGGGACCGATCACATGAGGTGTATCCGCTGAGGCATTCGGGTAGCCGACTAGCCGTGAGCGGTTCCACGTCAAGCGATCCCGTCGGCTTCGGTGCGGCCGACGAGTTGTGCCACACGCACACCGGCATCGCTGACGCCGGCACTGTCGCGACCTTCCGCCGCTCCTTCAGCGAGTGGCTGGACCGTCACCTGGAGCTGGGCGAGGAGCGCGCGGCCGACATCGTGCTGGCCACCGACGAGGCAATGTCGAACTGTGCCGACCATGCGTATCGGGTGGTCGGACGGGTGGGCGCCATGACGTTGCAGATCTCCTACTACCCGGCCACCACGGAACTGAAGGTATGCGTCGTCGACCACGGCCGCTGGCTGGAGCCCGACTTCGACGCATCGAGCATGCGCGGTCGCGGCATCGTGCTGATGCGCGCTCTGGCCGATGACTGCGCCATCGACGGCGGAAGTGACGGCACTAGCGTGTGTCTGCGGTTTTACGGGTGTCCGCCCAAGAGCTTCGTCCTCAGCCAGGCCAGTTGAAGCGGGGGTTTCAAGCACCCCGAATACGGCTAATCCTCGACAGGTTCCAGACAAGGGGCTGCCCAGCATCTGTCCACAGCCGTGGGTTCCGATACCGAGGAGCGCGTCATGAGTCTTGCCGCCACCGAAGTGTTTGCCGCTCCTTTACGATTGAGCGCCCGTCTGGTTTCTGAGCTGGGTGCGCAGAACAGCACGCTGCGGGCTGCGGTCCAGGGCTTCGATGCTGCGGTCATCGTCTACGTGGGCGGCGAGATCGACGCCCTCAACGACGACACATGGCGTTTGCTGCTGGCGGAGGCGTCGGCGTTCGCCAGCGCGCCACAACTGTTCATGGTGGATGTGAACAGCGTGGACTTCCTCTCGTGCTCGTCGCTTCTTGCGCTGGCCGAAGAGGCGAACCGGTGTCGGGAGCGGGGAATCGGGATGTGCCTGGTGAGCCTGCATCCCTCCGTTGCGCGAACCATCGCAGTCTGCGGACTGAGCGACATACTCCCGGTGCACGAGACCGCCCCCCAGTGCCTGCAACTGGTCGAACACGGCCGCGAGCAGGCCAGCTAACTCGCCCTCCGGCGTCACCGTCATGCTCGATGACGGTGACCCGCATCAGGGCCGGCGCAGGGCGACCACCGTGACGTCGTCGTCGATGTTGTCCGAGGCCATCTCTGTCCAGATCCACGACGCCGGCGCGGTGTTGGCCCGGCCGAGGGTTTCTGCCAACCGATCTAGCCCGTCGTCTATCGACTCACCGCGTCGCTCCACCAGGCCGTCGGAATACAGCACCAGCCCGTGGCCGGGCTCGACGGTGAACGTACTTGCCTCGTACGTCACGCCCTTGATGCCGATGGGCGGCGAAAGCTGAATCGGTGCCAGGGACGCGGTCGGCGAGGAGTTGGTCAGGTACGGCTTCAAGTGGCCCGCGCAGGCGGCCTCCACTTGCCCCGAGGAAAGGTCGACCCGGGCCGCGACGACCGTGGCGAACGCGCTCGGCATCAGATGCAGGCAGAAAGCGTTCAGCTGATCCAGCGCCTCAGCGGGCGCGGCGCCGGCGAACAACTGGGCCCGCAGCGCGTTGCGCAGCTGTGCCATGGTGCCGGCGGCGGTGATGCCATGTCCGGCCACGTCGCCGATCAACACGATCAGCCGGCCGTCACGCAACTCGAAGGCGTCGTACCAGTCACCGCCGACGTTGTCGCCGGCTGCCGGCTCGTAGTGCGCCGACAGGTGCCACTCCGGCAGCGCCGGGATGGACTCCGGCAACAGGCTGCGCTGCACCCGTTCGGCCACCCGCAACGCGCCCCGGGTGCGTCGGTACAGCGATTCCACGAGGTGGCGGCGCAGGGACTCAGCCGACTCCATCTCGCTCAGGCTCCACGGATCGCTGCGCTGGCGGACGACCTCGCGCCAACGGTCGAACGACTTGCGGGGGCTGAGCCGGACCTCGTCTCCCTCTCCCAGGACGATCGTCTTGTTGTGCGGGTCACCGCCCCAATCCACCGAGCGCAGTACCTCCCGGCGGAACCAGATGGCGCACTGCCCGTCGGGCAGATTCAGCGCGAGCGCCCCGGCGGCCAGTGCAGGATCGAGGTTGAGCTCGGGCAACTCGTGGGACAGGCAGTCGGTGCCGGCGATCTCATCGCCGGCACCCCGTGCCCAGTTCGCGACGGCAGACACGACGTGTGGCGGGGGAACCGAGCCCAGTGCCTGGTAGTCGCCCTGCATGTCGACGACGACGCCGTCGGCGGCCACCAGGTCCAGCAGATCGGGTGCGCCGAGCAGCGCGGCGGACAGCGGTTCCCGATCATCCAGCGTCGCGGCGGTGATTTTGGCCAACACCGCCTGAGCGGACAGCCGCTTGTGTAGTTGATCGCCTTCGAAACGGTCGACGAGCCGGAGCGACAGGGTCGATCCGAGGAACTCGGCCGCCGCCCGGGTGCCGAAGGGTGGCAGGTGCGGACCGGCGTAGTGGTGGCAGGCAATGAGTCCCCACAACCGCCCGTGCCGCAGCAGCGAGATCGACATCGACGCATGCACGCCCATGTTCTGCAGATACTCGATGTGGATCGGTGACACGCTGCGCAAAGTGGCATGGGTGAGGTCCAGCTCCGACCCGGAATCGGGGTCGATGGCCGGCACCAGCGGCGCGGGTGTGTAGTCGACATCGTCGATAAGCCGCAGCCAGTTTTTCTCGTACAGCGCCCGCGCCTGCGCTGGGATGTCGGTCGACGGGTAGTGCAGACCGAGGAACGAATTCAGGTCCTCGCGTTTGCACTCGGCGACCACCTCGCCGTTGTAATCCTCGTCGTAGCGATACACCATCACGCGATCGAAGCCGGTGAGGTCGCGCACCGCCCGCGCGGTGATGGCGTACAGCTCAGCCAGCGAGTCGGCCCGGTTGAGCTCCTCGACCGAGCTCCGCACCGCCTGATAGGTGTTCGGGAACGAGAACGGCCGCTCGCCGTAGGCGACTTCGATCTCGACCAACAGGACGCCGCCGGGTCCACGATGCAAGATGGCGTCGAATGCCCGGGACTGTCCGGCGACGTCGATGTCGCAGGCCAGCGGGTTGCGCTGGCTCAGATCGCCGAAGGTCGACGCCGCCTGCTCGACCATGCCGGCCTGCTCGGCGCCCATCAGCTCTGACAGCGGTCGGCCCAGGACGTCGTCCACCGAACGACCGAGCAATTCGGCGACGTTGGCGCTGACCTGCCGGATCTCGAAATCGGGCTCGCGGACCACCGCGAGCACGCCGCGCGGCTGAACGCTGCCGGGGATATGAATGGGTTCCCGGGCGCAGTTGTCCAGGTCGATGGGCGTACCGGCCGGGAGCAGGTCGGGGACCGGCAGATCGTCCGTTGCCGACAACCACCGCTGGCTGCTCGTCATGGCGCTGCCGAATCGGCTCTGGGTACCGCCTGCTCGGCAGGGGGCCGACGCACAAGCACAAATTCTCCCGCGGCCCCTGAAGGGGCATCGCTAGCTGGCGGAAAATAATTCGGGCGGATGCCCGCATCCGAGAATTCAATCCGCACGATGGAAGGCTGGCGTCTCAACCTATAGACAATCTACGCATATGCACCGTTCGTTGCCACGTGGCCCGTCGGCGTTGCGCCCATTTCCTGTGGCGTTTCGGCATGTCGCCTGCAACGCGCCTCGCAAGAATGCTTCCGCAAAAATTGCCCGGACCAGCCGGGCGATTAGTTTTCGGCGGGTGCGAGCGAATTTGCCGCGGAACGGACGGGAATTTCGAATCTGTGATGACCGTCGGCAATCTCACACGCGGCGGCTCGTCACCGCGCCCGGGCACCCAACCCGGCGAACTGCCGCAACCAGTCGAACCATGCCGTCATGCCCTCACCGGTGCGTGCGCTTATCGGCAGAATCGTGGCCGTCGGATTCACCTGCCGAACATGGCCGATGTAGGTGTCGACGTCTGCGTCCAGGTGAGGAACCAGGTCGATCTTGTTGAGTAGCACGATGTCGACCGACCGGAACATCACCGGGTACTTCAGCGGCTTGTCCTCGCCCTCGGTAACTGAGTAGACCATCGCCTTGGCGTGCTCGCCGACATCGAATTCGGCCGGGCAGACCAGGTTGCCGACGTTCTCGATGATCACCAGATCCAGCTGGGGCAGGTCGAGTCCCTGCAGAGCGCGGTTAACCATGGGGGCGTCGAGGTGGCACTCACCGCCGAAGCCGTTGTTGGTGTTGAGCAGCGAGATCTGGGCGCCGCGGCCGCCGAGTTTCGCGGCGTCGAGGTCAGTGGCGATGTCGCCTTCGATCACACCGACCGCCAGATCGCCGGCCAGTTCGTCGAGGGTGGCGGCCAGCACCGTGGTCTTGCCGGAGCCTGGTGAGCTCATCAGGTTCAGAGCGCGGATGCCGTTGCCTTCGAACGCCGCGCGATTGATGTCGGCGCGGGTGTCGTTCTCGGCGAAGATCGACTCCAGCACCTCGATGCGCTGCGAACCGGTCGAATAACCGCTGTGGTCACCATGGTCATGGTCATGGTCATGGTCATGGTCATGGTCATGGTCATGGTCATGGTGGTGATCGTGGTCGTCGTGTTCGTGGCTGTGCACGGTGCCGTCGTCGTGCCGGTGAAATCTACCCATTTGCTTGACCTTTCATGACACCTGGACCGACGTCACCAGGAACTCGTTACCGCGGACCACCTCGACGTCGGCACTCTCACACTCCGGGCAGCACACCGACCAACGTGACTCGATCTGTGAGCGCGATCCGCAGCCCCGGCACTGCACCTCGGCGGCCACCAGTTCGAGCTCCAATGCGGTGTCGGCCATGGTGTCGTCGAGATGTTGACAGACCAGCGACCAGCAGAATTCCAACGACTCAGGAACCACTTGACGCAGCGCGCCGACCTGCACCCGGACCACATCGACATGACGGCCTGCCGCGTGCGGTTTGACCACCCCCGCGATCGCATGGCAGAGCGACAATTCGTGCATTACACCATGCTGCCCTCTCGGAGTTATCGGTGTCGCGAAGATTGAGTGCGGAAAAACGCAGACTTTGTGTGCGAAATTGTGATTGTCGGCACTTTCGGGCCGGTCTAGCCTGAGCGAGACCGCCCGCGCCGCCAGCCCTGTGGGCGCGGGGGTCCATTGCTGCTCAGGAGGTTCGGGTGGGCAGTCGGAGTGGCACGGTGACGAGCGTGCGGTTGCGACTCGACATTGCGGGCGTGGTCCAAGGCGTCGGATTCCGTCCCGCGGTCGCGCGCATCGCCGCGCGCCACGGCCTGTCCGGCTGCGTCTACAACGACTCCGGTTCGGTGCACTGCGAGCTGGAGGGGCCACCGGACGCGGTTGATGCCGCGGCGCGCGCGATCAGCACCGACCAGCCGCCGATGGCCCGCATCGACTCGATCCGCACCACCCCGGTGGCGCCCACCGGAGAGTCCGGCTTCCGGATCGTCGGTAGCCGCAGCGGCGACCGCCGCACCCTGGTCCCACCCGACATCGCGGTCTGTGAGGACTGCCTGCGCGAACTGCGCGACCCGGGCGACCGTCGTCACGGGCACCCGTTCATCACGTGCACCAACTGCGGTCCCCGCTACACGGTGATCACCGATCTGCCCTACGACCGTCCCGCCACCACGATGACGGCCTTCCCGATGTGCGAGCGGTGCGCGGCGGAATACCGCGACCCGCTCGACCGCCGCTTCCATGCCCAGACCATCGCCTGCCCCGAGTGTGGGCCCACGTTGTCGTGGCACGGCCCGGGCGCCGGTGACGATCCGGTGGCTGCGGCCGCCGCGGCGATCGATGACGGCCTGATCGTCGCGGTGAAGGGCATCGGCGGGTTCCACCTCGCCTGTCGCGCCGACAGTCCCGCCGCAATTTCAGAGCTGCGGCGACGGAAATCCAGGCCGGCCAAGCCATTTGCGGTCATGGTGGCTGATATTGCGGTGGCTGAACGCATCTGCGAGGTCGACGGAGAGGCGGCGAATCTGCTGCGGTCGCCCGCCGCACCGATCGTGCTGTTGTCCGGACGTGACGGTTCGCTGCAAGACGCGGTGGCGCCGGGTCTGTCCGAAATCGGTGTGATGCTGGCGTATTCGCCGCTACACCATCTGCTGTTCGACAGGCTGGGTCCGGTGCCGCTGGTGATGACGTCCGCCAACAGCGGTGGATCGCCGATCGTCTTCCGCGACGCCGACCTCAGCTGGATCGACGGGCTCGCCGACGCGGTGCTCACCCACGACCGTCCCATTCACGTTCCGTGCGAGGACTCGGTGCTCGCAGTCGACGCAGACGGGAGTGTGGTGCCGATCCGGCGGTCCCGCGGCTATGCGCCGCTGCCGGTGTCGGTACCGGTCACGACGACGCGCACGCCGATCCTGGCCACCGGGGGCGACCTCAAGACGACCTTCTGCCTGATGTCCACCGACGGCCATGCGCACCTGTCGTCGCATCTGGGCGACATGGCCGACCCGCGCACGCAGGACTGTTTCGAATCGGCCTTTGGCCATTTGGCGTTCATGACCGACTGCCGTCCGGGTGCCGTTGTCTGTGATCTGCATCCGGCCTATGCGACCACCAACTGGGCACGCCGGCAGGGTCGGCCGCTGGTGCAGGTGCAACACCACCACGCCCACGCGGTGTCGTTGCTCGCCGAGCACGGCCGCCTCGGTACGCCGATGCTCGCGGTCGCGTTCGACGGCACCGGCTACGGGACGGACGGATCCATCTGGGGTGGCGAATTCCTGATCGTCACCGACCCTGCGTCGTTCACGCGGGTGGGACATGTCAAACCGTTCGCGCTGCCGGGCGGCGACGGGGCGGTACGCCGCCCCGGCCGGATCGCGCTTGATCTGCTGCACCGGACGGGAACTGACTGGGCGCCCGGCATTCCGGCGGTGGACGGTCTGACCGACCGGGAGCGCCATGTGCTGGCTCAACAGATACCCCGGGGCAGCGGGTGTGTCCCGACCAGCAGCATGGGCCGCCTCTTCGATGCGGTGGCCAGCCTGCTCGGAGTCTGCCAGGACGTCACCTACGAGGGGCAGGCGGCCGTCGAACTCGAGCACCTGGCCCGTCGCGGCCGGGCGGTACCGCTGGAATTCGGCGTGGACGCAGGCGTTCTGGACCCGGCACCGCTGATCGTCGCACTGGTGCGGGCGTTACGCCGGGGCACACCGGCAGCCGACCTGGCGGCGGGATTCCATGCCGCCGTGATCACGGCGACCGTGCAGGCGGTATGCCAGACCGGGATCAGCACCGTCGGCCTGACCGGTGGTGTGTTCGTCAACCGGATACTGCGCGAAGGACTGCGCAGTCAATTGGCCGACAAGGGATTTGAGGTACTGACGCACGCGGTGTTGCCTTGCAACGACGGCGGTCTCGCGTTGGGTCAGGCCGTCATCGCGGCGCAGCAACAAGAAAGGGGGACCAGCGTATGTGTCTCGGAATTCCCGGCAAGGTAGTCGAGACCTGGGAGGAGGCGGGCACGCGAATGTGCACCGTCGACTTCGGCGGCACCACCAAGACAGTGTGCCTGGCGTACCTGCCCGATATGCAGATCGGCGAATACACGATCGTGCACGCGGGATTCGCGATCACCCGGCTCGATGAGGCCTCGGCTCAGGAAACGCTGCGCATGTTCGAGGAACTCGGGGTACTCGATGAAGAGCTGTCCGGCTCAGAAGGGCAAGTGGCAGGGCAGAGCAGGAGGGAACCGGCATGAAGTACCTGGACGAATTCCGCGACCCGGTGGCCGCTCGCACGCTGGTAGACCACATCAAGAAGCGCGCCACCAAGACCTGGACCATCATGGAAGTCTGTGGGGGACAGACGCATTCGATCATCCGCAACGGGATCGACCAGTTACTGGACGGAGCGGTGGAATTCATTCACGGGCCCGGCTGCCCGGTCTGCGTGACGCCGCTGGAGATGATCGACCGGGCGCTTGAGATCGCCGCACGTGACGACGTCATCTTCTGCTCCTTCGGCGACATGCTGCGGGTGCCCGGCAGTCGTCAGGACCTGTTCGGGGTCCGGGCCAGAGGTGGCGACGTCCGCATCGTCTACTCGCCGCTGGACGCCACGCGGGTGGCTGCGGACAACCCCGACAAAGAGGTGGTGTTCTTCGGGGTTGGCTTCGAAACCACGGCTCCGGCGAATGCGATGGCGGTGGTGCACGCGCAGCGGCTGGGGCTGACCAACTTCTCGATGCTGGTGTCTCATGTGCTGGTGCCGCCGGCCATGACGGCGATCTTGAGTTCCCCGACCAACCGCGTCGAGGGTTTCCTGGCGGCGGGCCATGTCTGCACCGTGATGGGCACCGGTGAGTACGGGCCGCTCGTCGAGCAGTTCCGCGTTCCCATCGTGGTCACCGGTTTTGAACCGCTGGACCTGCTGGAGGGTGTCCGACAGGTGGTCGATCTGCTGGAGGCGGGAACACCGGAGCTACGCAATGCGTATCCGCGAGCCGTGACCGACGTGGGCAACACCGTTGCGCAGCAGACTCTTTCGGACGTCTTCGTGGTGACCGACCGGCAGTGGCGGGGTATCGGCATGATCCCCAAGTCCGGATGGACGCTGTCGCCGCGCTACGCGCAGTTCGACGCCGAGCTGAAGTTCGGGGTGGGACACCTGCGGGTGTCGGAGTCCGCCGAATGCCACAGCGGGGAAGTGCTGCAGGGGCTGCTGAAACCCAACGAATGCCCGGCGTTCGGCAAATCCTGCACACCGCGGACGCCGCTGGGCGCCACCATGGTGTCCAGCGAAGGCGCCTGCGCGGCCTACTACCAGTTCCGGCGGCTGGAAGCCTCCGCACATGCCTGAGCCACCCGTGGCGATCGATCCCGCGGACTGGGTGTGCCCGCTGCCGTTGCGCGAGACCAAACGCATCGTGCTCGGTCACGGAGGCGGCGGCGTGCTGTCCGAGGAATTGATCGAGAACCTGTTCCTCCCGGCGTTCGGCGGCGCGGCCGGTGCGGCACGCGACTCGGCCCTGCTCGACGTCGCCGGCGGGCGCATCGCCGTCACCACGGATTCCTATGTGGTGCAACCGCTTTTCTTCCCCGGCGGCAACATCGGCGACTTGGCCGTCAACGGCACCATCAACGACTTGGCCTGCAGCGGAGCCCAACCGCTGGGGCTGACGGCCGGGTTCATTCTCGAGGAGGGGCTGGAACTCGACGTGCTCGGCGCCGTCGCGGAGACCATGGGTAAGGCCGCTGCCGGTGCGGGAGTGGGCATCGTCACCGGAGACACCAAAGTGGTGGCCAAGGGAAGCGCCGACGGTCTCTTCGTCAATACCGCCGGGGTCGGCGTCGTCCCGGCCGGCGTGCACATCGGACCCGAGCGGGCCCGTCTCGGCGACCACATCCTCGTCTCGGGAAACCTCGGCGAACACGGTGTAGCGATCATGAGCGTGCGGGAAGGGATCGACTTCGGCACCGTGGTGACCACGGACAGCGCACCGCTGCACCTGTTGGTCGCGGCCATGCTGGCGGCCGGGGGAACTGCCGTGCACACCTTGCGCGACCCCACCCGGGGCGGGCTGGTGGCGTCGGTCATCGAGATCGCCCGTGCCGCATCGGTGGGAGTCGAGCTGGACCTGGCCGCCATTCCCGTACCGGAGACGGTGTCGTCGGCCTGTTCCTTCCTGGGACTGGACCCGCTGCAAGTGGCCAACGAGGGCAAGATGGTGGCGTTCGTCGACCCGTCACACAGCGAGGCGGTGCTGGAGGCGATGCGGGCGCGGCCGGAGGGCGCTGCGGCGGCGATCATCGGCCGTGTGGTGCCAGAGCATCCGGGCATGGTAGTGGGCAAGACACCATTCGGCACCACCCAGGTGATCGAACGTCAACTGGGCGAACAGCTTCCGCGGATCTGCTAAGTGCGGGGTGGTCGCGGCGAGTGTGAATCCCACGCCGCGACGCGCCGTCAGAGCGTCGTGCGATTCACTGTCGGCGGCCCCCGACGCGCGCCGCCCACCACTGACCGTGCACCTCGCGGCAGCCCTGCGCCAGCAACTGTCCGGGTTGGTCGAACCCGGTCCGCACCGCCGCCGCGCCGGTGAAGTCCTGATCGACGGTGTAGCCGTTGGTCACCACCAGGGTGGCCAGTCCGGCGCCTCGGGCCGCCCGCAGGCCGATCGACGAGTCTTCAACCGCCAGAACATCTTCGGCGGGCAGACCCAACCGATCCAGCGCCGTCAGGTAGGCCTCGGGGTCGGGTTTGAGCCGGTCGACGTCGTCTCCGGTGACGATCACCTCCGCGACACCATCACCCACCACGTGCCGGACCAATGGTTCGACCCAGCGCTTGCGGCCGGTTGTGGCTATCCCCACGCGGACACCGGAGGTGTGTAGATCAGTGATCAGCTTCGACAGCCCGGGCCGCCCGCAGATCGCACCGTTGAGGACGCGCATGGTGAACAGTGCCGTCTTGGTGCGGTGGACGTCCTCGGCCAATCGCCCGGCGCGGGTACCGAATCCTCGCATTCGCAGGTCATGCGTGATACGACGGCGCCCACCCGCGATCGCCAGCAGCCGGCCGTACACCTCTGGCGTCCAGACGATGTCAAGGCCGTGTTTGGCGAATGCGTCGTTGAACGCCAGCCGATGACCGTTGCGTTCGGTATCGGCCAGCGTCCCGTCGACGTCGAAAATGACCGCTTGCAGCACCACACGTCACCCGGACGCTCGGGCGATGCTGTGCAGCGCCGCCTCGGCGACCGCGGTCGCCGTCAGGCCCAGGTGTGCGGCGACCTCCGGTCCCGGTCCACTGGCGCCGAATCGCTCGATGCCGATCACCGCGTCAAACGGTCTGGCCAGGGCCCGCCAGCCGGTGGTCACCCCGGCCTCGATCCACACCACCGGCAGATCCGGCAACGCCGCGATTCGTTCCCGCCACATCACCGACACCACGATCGCGGCGATCCCGCGCTCGGCCAACAGTTCTGCGGCCTGCATCGCCAGCGCGACCTCAGAGCCGCTGGCCGCCAGCATCACATGCGGGGTGTCGGCGACGGGCCGCACCACCCGCATGCCGTACTGGCGGATGTCGTCCAGGCCCGAGCCACCGAGCTCCGGCAGGTCCTGCCGGCTGAGCACCAACACCGTTGGGCCGTCGGTGTTGTCCGCCGCGATCTGCCACGCCAGTGCGGTCTCGGCGGAGTCGGCCGGCCGCAGCACGGTCAGTCCGGGGATGAGTCTCAAGGATTCCAGCTGCTCGATGGGCTGATGTGTGGGACCGTCCTCACCGACATGCACCGAGTCATGGGTGAACACATACACCACCGGCAGCTTCATCAGCGCCGAAAGCCGCAGGGCCGGGCGCAGATAGTCGGCGAACACCAGGAAGGTGCTGCCGAACGGCCGCAGCCCGCCGTGCAGGGCGATGCCGTTCATCACCGCCGCCATCGCGTGCTCGCGGATCCCGAAATGAATGGTGCGGCCGCTGAAGTCGTCCGGTGTGACATCGCCGCCCGGAATGGCGGTGTTGGTCGAGGCGGCCAGGTCCGCCGACCCCCCGATAAGGCCCGGATAGACCGCGGCCAGCGCATTGAGCGCCTTGCCGGAGGCCTTGCGGGTCGCCGACTTTCCGCCCGCGGCAGCACCATCGGCCAGCGGCGTCAGCACCGACAGATCGTCGGCCACCGGAATGCAGTCCAGCGGGAAATCCGCGGACAGCTGCGGATGGTCGACCTGCCACGCGGCGTGCGTCTGGGCCCACTGCGCGTGCGCCCGGGCACCGCGCGCGGCCGCCACGGCCGCCGCCGCGCCCACCGCGAGCGGCACGTGGAACTGCTCGTCTGGCCAGTCCAGACGGGTGCGCATCGCCTGGATCACGCTCGAACCCAACGGGCTGCCATGGGCTTTCGAGGTTCCCTCGACCCCGGGAGCACCGTAGCCGATGGTGGTACGCACCCGGACGAAGGTGGGCCGGCCATCCCCGTCGGTCGCCTCGGTGAACGCCCGGTCCAGGGCCGGCACGTCGTTGCCGTCGGCAACATTGAGCACCCGCCACCCGTAGGCGGCGAACCGGCCCTCGACGTTGTCGGCGCAACTCTGCGAGGCCGGACCGTCGATGGTGATGTCGTTGTCGTCGAAGATCACGATCAGCTTGTTTAACCGCAGCCGTCCGGCCAGTGAGGCGGCCTCGTGGCTGATGCCCTCCATCAGGTCGCCGTCGCCGGCCAGCACCCAGGTGCGGTGGTCGACGACGGTGTGCTGGTCGGTGTTGCAGCGGGCGGCCAGCATCCGTTCGGCCAGCGCCATGCCGACCGCGTTCGCAATGCCCTGTCCCAGTGGGCCTGTCGTGGTTTCGACGCCGGGCGTGTGGCCGTATTCGGGATGGCCGGGTGTTGCCGAGCCGAGTTGACGGAACTTGCGCAGTTGGCTGACCGGCAGGTCGTATCCGAAGACGTGCAGCAGGGCGTACAGCAGCATCGAGCCGTGGCCGGCGGAGAGCACGAACCGGTCCCGGTCCGGCCAGCGCGGGTCGCCGGGGTCGTGGCGCAGATGCCGCGACCACAGCGTCCACGCGATGGCGCTGGTGCCCAACGGCAACCCGGGGTGGCCGCTGTTGGCGGCTTGCACCCCGTCGACGGCCAGGAACCGCAGCGTGTTGATCGCGAGTTGATCCAATTCGTCGGTGCGGGTGGATGTTTCGTGGGTGAGCGGTGCGATGGTCATCGGGTCACCAGGCTTTCGTAGATGTGGCGGGCGGCGGCACGGAGCGCCTCGGCGCGCTCGGGCATGGAACCGGCGAACAGAGCGGAACCGGCGCAGAACACGTCGGCCCCGGCCGCCGCGGCCCGGCCGATCGTGGACGGGCCGATACCGCCGTCCACCTCGAGCTCGATTTCCAGTCCGCGGCTGTCGATTTCGGCTCTGGCAGCGGCGATCTTGGGCTCCATGCCGGTCAGATAGCGTTGCCCGCCGAATCCCGGGTTGACGGTCATGATCAACAGCAGGTCGGTGATGTCGAGGACGTCGACGACCGAGGCCAGGGGAGTGGCGGGGTTGAGCGCCACGCCCGCGCGGGCGCCGAGGTCGCGGATGCTGGACAGGGTGCGATGCAGGTGCCGGCACGCTTCGGCATGCACGATGACGATCCCGCAGCCCGCCTCCACCCAGCGCGGCAACATCGGGTCGGGATCCTCGACCATCAGGTGCGCCTCGAATCCCATCGTCACGATGTCGCGGCAGGCGGCGATCACGTCGGGCCCGAACGTCAGGTTCGGCACGAACCGGCCGTCCATCACATCCCATTGGATGCGGTCGACGCCCGCGTTCTCGATCTCTGCCACGTCGCGACCGAGTTCGGCGAAGTCCGCCGGTAGCACCGACGCGACCAAGACTGGGTCCATCACCTGCACCACCTCCATGCCGCAAAACTATGGTGGCTCGGCGCTCGCCGAATCCCCCATCGCGGGGGTAATTCGGGGGTGTTGCGGCCGGCGAGTGTGGAAGGCACGACGTTTCACCGGCGTGTCGCGTCGGGCAATTCACACTCGACGGAATAAAAGGTTGCTATTGCCTTTATCGTTAATGCATGACGGTGGTAACCGCGACGCCCGTTCGCGTCGTATTGGTGGACGACCATGAAATGGTCATCGAGGGTCTCAAGGCCATGCTCGCGTCGTTCAAGAACCGGGTGCGAGTAGTCGGGGAGGCGGTCGGCGCCGAGAACGCGATCGGCGTCATCGAGAGCTTGCAGCCCGATATCGTGCTGTGCGACGTGCGCATGCAGGGTGCCAGCGGGCTGGATCTGTGTCGCGCGATCCGCGAACGCAACCCGGCCTCCAAGGTGATCCTGCTGTCGGTTTACGAAGACGAGCAGTACCTGTTCCAGGCGTTGCGGGTGGGCGCGTCGGGCTACCTGCTCAAGGGGATCAGCAGCGACGAACTGGTGCGCCAACTCGAGTACGTCCAGGGTGGTTCGACCGCCATCGACGCCGGCCTGGCGGCGCGCGCCGCCGACACGGCCGCCCGTCTGCAGCGCGACGAATTTTGGCCGGGAGCACGCCAGGGACTGAGCCAGCGGGAGAGCGAGATTCTGTCGTTCGTGGTCGCCGGCCTGTCCAATCGCGGCATTGCCAGCAAACTCGTCATCGGTGACGAGACGGTGAAGAGCCACCTGCGCTCGATCTACCGCAAGCTGGGCGTCAGCGACCGCACCGCGGCGGTCGCCGTCGCGCTGCGCGAGGGGATCTACCAGTGAATGTGCGCGGCCTGGTGGACGCCGACCGCGAGGTGGCGCTGCTGCTCGACATCGTCGCCGCGACCGGCAGCGGGCCGGCGGTCGAGCCGGTGGCGGCGGCTGTCGCGCGGCTCATCACCACGGCCACCGCGTCCGATGTCTGCTTCGTGCACGTGCTGGACGACTCCGGCGGTTCGCTCACGCTGGCCGGTGCCACGCCGCCGTTCGACGAACACATCGGACAGGTCCAGCTGCGACTGGGTGAGGGCGTCTCGGGCTGGGTGGCGCAGCACCGCGAACCGGTCGTCATCACCAGCGGCAAGGACGAGGACCCGCGCTACGTTCCGATCCCGGCGTTGCGCGGCTCGGACTTCACCTCGATGGCGTCGGTCCCGATGGAGACCGGGCTGGGCCGGCTCGTCGGCGTCCTGAACGTGCACACGGTGGCCCGCCGGGACTTCACCGAACGCGACATCCAGCTGCTGTCGGCCATCGGCCGCCTGACCGCCGGCGCGCTCGACCAGGCCCGGGTGCACCGGCAGCTGGCGGCCAAAGAGCGGGTGCACGGCAACTTCGCCGAGCAGGTGATCGCGGCGCAGGAATCCGAACGGCGGCGCCTGGCCGGCGACATCCACGACGGGATCAGTCAGCGGCTGGTCAGCCTGAGCTACCGGCTCGACGCCGCCGCCCGCGCCGTCGAGATCGACGACTCCGCCGAGGTCACCGAGCAGCTGGAGAAGGCCCGCGACCTGGTCGATCTCACGCTGGCCGAGGCGCGGTCGGCGATCGGCGGCCTGCGGCCACCCGTGCTCGACGACCTGGGCCTGGCCGGCGGCCTGGCCAGCCTGGCCTCGACGATCCCGGAGGTCGACCTGGATCTCGAACTGGCCGACGAGCGGCTGTCCGAACATGTCGAGGTGGCGCTGTACCGCATCGCGCAGGAGTGCCTGCAGAACGTCGTCAAGCACTCCCGGGCGATGACGGCCACGGTGCGATTCGCGGTGTCCGACGGCGAGGCACGCCTGCAGGTTGCCGACGACGGTGTGGGTTTCACGCCGTCTCCCGGCCGGGCGCCCACCAGCTACGGGATGCTGTCGATGACAGAGCGCGCGGAGCTGGTGGGCGGCCGGTTGGCGGTGCGGTCCACGCCGGGATCGGGCACCACGGTGACGGTGACCGTGCCGCTGGCGGGTCAGGCGGGCTGAAGCTCGCCGCGCAGCCGCAGGGCCGCCGCGTTCGCGCTGACATGGCTGGACAGCGCGTCCTGCGCTGCGGCGATCTTCAGTTCGTCCCCGCGCCACGCCGTGAGCGCCGGCGACACCAGGGCCCGGCCGAAGGAGAACGTCAGCGGCCACGGTGTGCGATGGGCCTGCAGCGCGGTGAGGTTTGCCGTGGCGCGCTGCGGCGACTGCCCGCCGGACAGGAACGCAACGCCGGCCAGCTCGCCTGGCCAGGCACGCAGCACCGAGACCGTCGCCTCGGCCACCTGCTCGGCGGTGGCCTGCACCGGGTGGTCCTCACCCTCGATCACCATGTTGGGTTTCAGCACGATGCCGCCCAGGTCCACGCGCAGCAGGCCGAGCTGCTGACGCACGGCGGCATGCACACTGGCGGTCACCTCGGCGCACCGCTCGATGCCGTGGTCACCGGTCATCAGCACCTCCGGCTCGACGATCGGCACGATGCCGGCTTCCTGGCAGGCGGCGGCGTAGCGGGCCAGCGCATTGGCGTTGCAGGCGATCGCGCCCCAGCTCGGGGTGTCGTCGCTGATGGTGAACACCGCGCGCCATTTGGCGAACGCGGCGCCCATCTTCGCGTACCGCGCCAGCCGGCCCGGTAGGCCGTCCAAACCCTCGGTGACTGTCTCGCCGGGTAGACCGGGGCACGGCTTGGCGCCAGTGTCGACCTTGATCCCGGGCAGCATGCCCAGGTCGCGGACCGCCTGGGCGAACGGTCGCCCGTCGCTGAACACCTGGGCGAGGGTCTCCTCGCAGAAGATGATTCCGGAAACCCCGGCGGCCAGGCCCGGTGTGCTGGCCAGGATCTCGCGGTAGGTGCGCCGGCTGTCGGCGGTGGCGGTGACACCCGCCTGCTCCAGCCGGCTGGACATGGTCGCGACGCTCTCGTCGGCGGCCAGAATTCCTTTGCCAGGTGCGGTCATGGCCCGGGCGATCGTTCTGCATGCGTTCATGCGGCACACCGTAGGAACCACGCGGGCAACCGGTCCTCACCCGAACGGTGGAAACCGGCGGGGGTAGCAACAACACTTAACTATTTACTTGATGATTGATGGCCTATTCTCGATAGACAGCTTCAGTATCGCGATGCCACGATTTCGAGCCATGACACAGAGATGGAACGCGGGAGTCATCCCGTACGCAGAAATGGGCTACTGGCAGCCGGACTACGTGCCGAAGGACACCGACGTGTTGTGTGCCTTCCGGATCACTCCGCAGGAGGGGGTTCCCCCCGAGGAGGCCGGAGCGGCCGTCGCCGGCGAATCGAGCACCGCGACCTGGACGGTGGTGTGGACCGACCGGCTCACCACCTTTGAGCACTACCAGGCCAAGTGCTACCGCGTCGACGCGGTGCCGAACACGCCCGGGCAGTGGATCGCCTGGATCGCCTACGACCTCGACCTGTTCGAGGAGGGATCCATCGCGAACCTGACCAGCTCGATCATCGGCAACGTGTTCGGGTTCAAGCCGCTCAAGGCGCTGCGCCTGGAGGACATGCGGATCCCCACCCATTACGTCAAGACCTTCCAGGGACCCGCGCACGGCATCGTGATGGAGCGCGAACACCTGGGCAAGTTCGGCCGGCCACTGCTGGGCGCCACCACCAAACCCAAGTTGGGCCTCTCCGCCCGCAACTACGGCCGGGTGGTCTACGAAGCCTTGCGCGGTGGGCTGGACTTCACCAAGGACGACGAGAACATCAACTCCCAGCCGTTCATGCGCTGGCGCGACCGCTTTTTGTTCTGCATGGAAGCCGTCAACCGGGCACAGGCCGCCACCGGCGAGATCAAGGGGCACTACCTCAACATCACCGCCGGAACCATGGAGGAGATGTACGAGCGGGCGAACTTCGCCGCCGAACTGGGCTCGGTGATCGTGATGATCGACCTGACGATCGGCTACACCGCGATTCAGTCGATGGCCAAGTGGGCCCGCGACAACGGCGTCATCCTGCACCTGCACCGCGCCGGGCACGGCACTTACACCCGGCAGAAGACGCACGGCGTCAGCTTCCGGGTCATCTCGAAGTGGATGCGGCTGGCCGGCGTCGACCACATCCACGCCGGCACCGTCGTCGGCAAGCTCGAAGGCGACCCCAACACCACCGCCGGCTTCTACGACACGCTGCGCCTGGACAGCGTCAAAGCCGACCCGGTCAAGGGCCTGTACTTCGACCAGGAGTGGGCGTCGATGCCCGGCGTCATGCCGGTCGCCTCGGGCGGCATCCACGCCGGCCAGATGCACCAACTCATCCACTACCTGGGCGAGGACGTGGTGCTGCAGTTCGGCGGCGGCACGATCGGGCACCCGATGGGCATCGCCGCCGGCGCCGAAGCCAACCGGGTCGCGCTGGAAGCCATGATCAAAGCCCGCAACGAGGGCCGCGACTACTACCACGAGGGTTCCGACATCCTGAAGAAGGCCGCCTCCCGCAACCGCGCGCTGGACACCGCGCTGGCCACCTGGGGCGACATCACCTTCAACTACGAATCCACCGACACCCCCGACGTCGTCGCGACGCCGACCCGGGTCTGACCCGTTCAAGCAAGGAGCTCGCTATGCGTATCACCCAGGGCACCTTCTCGTATCTGCCCGACTTCACCGACGAAGAGATCACCGCGCAGATCAACTACGCGCTCGACCACGACTGGCCGCTGTCGGTGGAGTTCACCGACGATCCCCACCCGCGCAACATCTACTGGGAGATGTGGGGCCTGCCGATGTTCGACCTCAAGGACGCCGCCGGCGTGCTGCTCGAGGTCAACGCGTGCCGGGCGGCCAACCCGAACAGCTACATCCGCCTCAACGCCTATGACGCGAGCTTGGGCAGGCAGACGACGGCGCTGTCGTTCATCGTCAACCGACCGGCCGAGGAGCCCGGTTTTCGGCTGGACCGTGCCGAGCGGGCCAACCGGCAGATCGGCTACAGCACCTTCGCCTACGCCACCGAGCGCCCGAGCGGGCAGCGGTACGAGTCGTCATGACCGCCTTCGGTTACCGGCCCGGGGCCACGGTCGCGGAGCCGGAACCCGAAATCCTGGACCCGGATGCCGTCGTCGATCTGGCGGCGGCCCGGGCCACCTCGGGTGTGGACGAGGTGCTGTCCGGGCTGGACCGCGAGCTGGTCGGCCTGGCGCCGGTGAAGACCCGCATCGCCGAGATCGCGGCGCTGCTGCTGGTCGACCGCATGCGGGAACGCTTCGGCGTGCAGGCCGCACAGCCGACGCTGCACATGTGCTTTACCGGCAATCCGGGCACCGGCAAGACCACCGTGGCGATGCGGATGGCCGACCTGCTGCACCGGCTCGGTTACCTGCGCCGTGGGCATCTCGTCAGCGTCACCCGCGACGACCTGGTCGGCGAATACGTGGGGCACACCGCGCCGAAGACCAAGGACGTCATCAAGCGGGCGATGGGCGGGGTGTTGTTCATCGACGAGGCCTACTACCTCTACAAGGTCGAGAACGAGCGCGATTACGGCGGCGAGGCCATCGAGATCCTGCTGCAGGTGATGGAGAACAACCGGGACGACCTGGTGGTGATCCTGGCCGGCTACGCCGACAAGATGGACCAGTTCTTCTCCGCCAACCCGGGAATGCAGAGCCGCATCGCCCACCACATCACCTTCCCGGATTACACGGTCGGCGAGCTCGAAGACATCGCCGGGCTGATGATCGACGGGCTGGGCTACCGGTTCTCCGACGAGGCCCGCGCGGTGCTGCACCAGTATCTGCACCGGCGCCGCGACCAGCCGTGGTTCGCCAATGCCCGCAGCGTGCGCAACGCCCTCGAGCGAGCCCGGCTGCGCCACGCGCGCCGATTACTGGCCAACGCGGACACGCCGGTCGGCCTGGCCGAGCTGACAACAATCGAGGCGGCAGACCTGTTGGCCAGTCGGGTGTTCGAGACACGGGAGAGCGCATGACCACCAACGCGCGTTTGCGGGCCCTCGTCGAGGTGGCCGACACCGGCTCGGTGCGGGGGGCCGCGGAGCGCCTGGTGGTCACCGAGTCGTCCATCTCCTCGGCGCTGCGAGCGCTGAGCCAGGACATCGGGATCACGCTGGTCGACCGGCATGGCCGGGGTGTGCGACTCACACCGGCAGGTCTCCGCTACGTCGAGTACGCGCGACGCATCCTCGGCCTGCACGACGAGGCGATCCTGGCCGCACGCGGCGAGGCGGACCCGGAGAACGGGTCGATCCGGCTGGCCGCGGTGACATCGGCCGGGGAGCTACTGATCCCGGCGGCGCTGGCATCCTTTCGCGCGGAGCATCCCGGCGTGGTGTTACACGTCGAGGTGGCCGCGCGCAGCGCGCTGTGGCCGATGTTGTCCCGGCACGAGGTCGACCTGGTTTTCGCCGGGCGCCCGCCGGAGGAGTTGCGCAGCAAGGTCCGGGTCAGGGCGGTCAGCCCGAACACGCTGATCGTGGTGGGCTGCCCGTCGGTTGCCGACGGGTTCGTCCCGGCGGCGGCCACCTGGCTGCTGCGTGAGCAGGGTTCGGGCACCCGCTCGACGCTGATGACATTGCTCGAGGACCTTGACGTCGCGCCGCCGCAGCTGGTGCTCGGATCGCACGGCGCGGTGGTGTCGGCGGCCGTCGCCGGCCTCGGGGTGACCCTGGTGTCGCGGCAGGCGGTCCAGCGGGAACTGGACTCCGGCGCGCTGGTCGAGTTGCCGGTGCCGGGCACGCCGATCAAGCGGCCCTGGCATGTGGTCAGCCAGCCGACCCCGCCGATGGCCACCGAGCTGCTGATCAGACACCTGGTGTCGCATCAGGAGTTGGGCTGGCGGCAGGTCAGCGCGGTGCGGCGCGCGTCCTAGCCCGGCCCGCGCCGACTCGCGCGACACTCGCGCCTCCGGTTCTCCCCGCGACACTGACACCACGCACACGACACGCCGCGGCGGGTGTGCGTGGTGTCAGTCTCGGCGCGTGACAGGGCCGCGTGCAGGGCACGCCCGGCGTGCGAGGGCCGAACTTTTAACGCCGCAGCGTCTCCGACGGCGCCTCACCCCACCGTTTGCGATATTCCACGGCAAAACTGCCCAGGTGGTTGAACCCCCAGCGTTCCGCCACCGCGGTGACGGTCACGCCGTCGGAGGGCATGGCGTCCATCAGCTCCTCATGCACCCGCTCCAGCCGGCGCTCCCGGACGTAGGTCATCGGCGTCATATTGAGCTCCTCGCGGAAACCCTGCTGGATCGATCGGACGCTCATGTGAACCGCCTTGGCCAGGTCGTCCATCGTGATGCGCTCGGCCAGGTGGTCGTCGATGTAGTTCATCGCGTCGTGGACCACCACGCGGCGCGGATCCGGCTGTACGGGCTGCAGGAACTCCTCGTAGTAGTTGGACGGCTGCAATTGCAGCAGCGTGCTCATCACCAGCTCCTCGATCGCGCCGATGCCCTGTCCGCGCTGGATCAGCGAACCGGGGTGGAAGACCTCGCTGTGGATCAGCTGCACCGCGGTGTGCCAGCGCATCGCGGCTTCGGTCGCGAGGTCGAATTCGGGATCGAACTCCAGCGGCTTGGTCAGACTGCGGCCGAGCAGCCGGGTGAGATGTGCGGCCATCGCGCGCTGTTCGATCCTGATCAGCAGCTGCGGAGAGTCGACGTCGAACTGGACGCGCAGCGATTCGCCGGGACTGGTGACCAGCGCCCGGATCGTGTTCGCCTCGAAGCTGTGACCGCGGTGGTCCACCAGGGCGCGGCCGTTCATCGGCATGTGCACCCCGAAGTACTGACCCAGTGCCGGGATGTCGACGGTCGCCGCCACATGGACGTCGAGATAGAGCATGCTCACGTTGCGCAGGCGCACCCCGTGCATGGTCGCAGCAAACCCGTCGGTGTCCTCCGGGCCGACGTGGAGAGACAGCGGAGCCAATGCCTTGGCCATCAGTCGCATGGCCTCCGTCGGATTCTCCGTATAGAAGATCTCGTTGTCCGCCAACGCCGGCGGGACACCACGCGAGCGCACCTTGCGGCGCACCGGATTGGAGGTCCGGCGGACGTCGATATACCCGAGTCGGGTCAGCCGCGACATCGGCGATCACCCCGGTAAAGGGCAGGTAAACCCCCTGGCAGCGGCCACCGCGACCGTGAACTGTTCACTAAAGAATCGGTGGCGATCATGCAAGCCTCTCGGTGGCCGAGCGCGCGCCAACGCGCTTAACTGTTCGCAATCCTGACAGCTGCTGCGCGAAAGCGATAGGCAGAGTTCGAACCGGCGGCTAGTTTGTGATCGAGGCCACAGGTAATCGGGACCAAGCCCGCCCGATTCGCTTAGGAGGTTCCCATGTCGGCAAACGGTCAGGTTGTCGCGCTCTCGCCGGGCGACCAGCTTCGTGACCGGCTTGACGACCCCGCGATCGCCGCGTCGCTCAACAGCCTGCTCGACCACGCCGACCTGTTGGCGATCCTGGTGACCGGCCTCGACGGCCTGGTGCGACGCGGTGACCAGATCAGCGAGTCGGTGGCCTCGGCCGTCGGCGAGATCCGGGGTGCCTCGTTGACGGTTCCCGGCTTCGACGAGGTGAAGGCCGAGTTGGGGTCGGTGGACGTGCAGGCGCTCGCGGCGACGCTGGCATCGCTGGCTTCGGCGTTGGTGGCCGCGGCACCCACGTTGAACAAGATCCTCAACTCGCCCCTGGTAGACCCGCAGGCCGCCGACGTTCTCGCCGACCTGGGCGAGGCACTCGTCGAAGGCAAGGCGGCGGCGGCAGCCGACCCGGGTGGGCCGAAGGGCCTGTTCGGGCTGTGGAAGGTCAGCAAGGACAAAGACATCAACCGTGGCCTGGGATTCCTGATTCAGGTAGCCCGGGCATTCGGTCGGCAACTACCGAAATAACAAAAAACTTTTCATCTAATAAAAACGTGGTCGCGCCCTCGGCCGCTATTCGAGAGGAGTTCCTATGGCTTCCGTTTTATGGTTTCAGGGCGGGGCATGTAGCGGTAATACAATGTCATTTCTCAATGCCGAAGAGCCCAATGTCGTCGATTTGATCGTCGATTTCGGGCTCGATCTGTTGTGGCACCCGTCCCTGGGCCTCGAACTCGGCAAGAACGCGCAGAAGGTGTTCTGGGACTGCGCCAAAGGGGAGCGCCCGCTGGACATCTTCGTGTTCGAGGGCACTGTCATCGAGGCACCCAACGGCACCGGCCGGATGGACATGTTCGCCGACCGCGCGATGAAGGACTGGGTCACCGACCTGGCCGCCGCGGCCCAGATCGTGGTCGCCATCGGCGACTGCGCGTGCTTCGGTGGCATCCCGGCCATGGAGCCCAACCCGTCGGCGTCGACGGGCCTGCAGTTCCACAAGCGGGAGAAGGGCGGCTTCCTGGGGCCGGACTTTCGGTCCAAGATGGGCCTGCCGGTGATCAACATCCCGGGCTGCCCCGCACACCCGGACTGGATCACCCAGATCATCGTCGCGCTGGCCACCGGGCGGGCCGGTGACATCACCCTCGACGAGTTGCACCGGCCTGAGACGTTCTTCAAGACATTCACCCAAACCGGTTGCACCCGAGTGCAATTCTTCGAGTACAAGCAGTCGACGATGTCGTTCGGCGAGGGCACCCGCACCGGTTGCCTGTTCTACGAATTCGGCTGCCGCGGCCCGATGACCCACTCGCCGTGCAACCGCATCCTGTGGAACCGCCAATCCTCGAAGACCCGTGCCGGCATGCCGTGCCTGGGCTGCACCGAGCCGGAGTTCCCGCACTTCGACCTGGCGCCGGGAACCGTGTTCAAGACCCAGAAGGTCAGCGGCATGATCCCCAAGGAAGTGCCCGAGGGCTCGGACCACCTCACCTACATGGCACACGCCGCGGCCGCGCGGATCGCGGCCCCGCAATGGTCCAAGGAAGACATGTTCGTGGTCTGACGACCAGCACGCCAACAGCCCTGGTAGTGCACGAAATCATTTGGGAGGATTCATGACCGCGCTCGACCTGTATGTCAGCCCGCTGGGCCGAGTCGAGGGAGACCTCGACGTCCGCGTCACCGTCGAAGACGGCGTCGTCACCTCGGCCTGGACCGAGGCGGCGATGTTCCGCGGCTTCGAAATTATCCTGCGGGGCAAGGACCCGCAGGCCGGCCTCATCGTGTGTCCGCGCATCTGCGGCATTTGCGGTGGCAGCCACCTGTACAAGTCCGCGTACGCGCTGGACACCGCCTGGCGGACGCACATGCCGCCCAACGCGACCCTGGTCCGCAACATCTGTCAGGCTTGCGAGACGCTGCAGTCGATTCCGCGCTACTTCTATGCGCTGTTCGCGATCGACCTGACCAACAAGAACTACGCCAAATCCAAGCTGTACGACGAGGCGGTGCGCCGGTTCGCGCCCTACGTGGGCACGAGTTACCAACCGGGCGTAGTGCTTTCGAACAAGCCCGTCGAGGTGTACGCGATCTTCGGTGGTCAGTGGCCGCACTCCAGCTTCATGGTGCCCGGCGGAGTCATGTGTGCGCCAACGCTTTCCGATGTCACTCGGTCCATCTCGATTCTGGAGCACTGGAAGGACAACTGGCTGGAGGGCCGCTGGCTGGGCTGCAGCATCGACCGCTGGCTGGAGAACAAGACCTGGGAGGACGTGCTGGCCTGGGTGGACGAGAACGAGTCGCAATACAACAGCGACTGCGGCTTCTTCATCCGATACTGCCTGGACGTCGGCCTGGACAAGTACGGCGCCGGCGTGGGCAACTACATCTCCACGGGCACCTACTTCGACCCGTCGCTGTATGAGAACCCCACCATCGCCGGGCGCAACGCCGCGCTGATCGGCCGCTCCGGGGTGTACGCCAAAGGTCAGTGGCACGAATTCGACCAGGCCAACGTCCGCGAGGACGTCACGCACTCGTTCTACGAGGGCAGCCGGCCGCTGCACCCGTTCGAGGGCGAGACCATCCCGATCGACCCCGAACAGGGCCGCAAGCAGGGCAAGTACAGCTGGGCCAAGTCGCCGCGCTACGCCGTCGGCGATCTGGGCAACATCCCGTTGGAGGCCGGGCCGCTGGCCCGCCGGATGGCCGCCGGTGGTCCCAACGCGGCCGCGCACCAGGACAACGACCCGCTGTTCGTCGACATGTACAACAAGATCGGGCCCAGCGTCATGGTCCGTCAGCTCGCCCGCATGCACGAGGGCCCCAAGTACTACAAGTGGACCCGCGAGTGGCTGGACCAGCTGAACCTCAAGGAGAGCTTCTACTCCAAGCCGGTCGAGCACGCCGAAGGCATGGGCTTCGGCTCCACCGAGGCCGCCCGGGGCGCGCTGTCGGACTGGATTGTGCTGGAAGACAACAAGATCAAGAACTACCAGGTGGTGACCCCGACCGCGTGGAACATCGGCCCGCGGGACAGCTCCGAGGTGCTCGGCCCGATCGAGAGCGCGCTGGTGGGATCGCCGATCGTCGACCCGGAGGACCCGGTGGAACTCGGACACGTGGCGCGGAGTTTCGACTCCTGCCTGGTGTGCACCGTGCACGCCTACGACGGCAAGACGGGACGCGAACTGTCCAAGTTCGTCATCAACGGGATGGTGTGATCCTGACTGCATACGACTGCGGACTGGGCGCCCCCGACGACACCCAGGACCTAACCCCGCCCGGATGCAGGGTCCTGGTGATCGGGTGCGGAAACCTGTTGCGCGGCGACGACGGCGTCGGACCCGTTCTGGTCCGGCATCTGTGGGAGCGGGGCGTTCCCGACGGGGCGAAGCTGGTCGACGGCGGCACCGCGGGCATGGATGTGGCATTTCAGATGCGCGGCGCGCAGCGGGTGGTGATCATCGACGCCGCGGCCACCGGCTCGGCGCCCGGCACCATCTTCAAGGTGCCCGGCGCAGAGCTGGAGAACCTGCCGCCCCTGCAGGGCCTGCACACCCATTCCTTCCGGTGGGACCATGCGATCGCCTTCGCCCGCTGGGCACTCGGCGACGAATGCCCCACCGACATCGCCGTCTACCTGATCGAGGTGGCCGGCGTGGAGCTCGGCGCCGAGCTGTCCGAAACCGTCGAGGCAGCAATGGAACTCGTCATCGACCGGATCGAAGCCGAGTACTTGGCCGAGCTGCGGCCGGCGCCGGACACCGACGTCACCGTCGAGTTCACCCCTGACGGCTACCTGCGTCTGGACGCGTCGCTGGCCGCCAGCCGGTTCCCGTCCGACGCCGTGGTCGCCGTGGTACGCGACGGCGATCTCTGGTTGATTCCGCTGCGCGGACCGCGCAGCGGCGGTCTGCTGTTGAAGCAACGCAACCCCGCCGGAGATCGCTCACTGCTCATTCGTGAGGTGATCGAAGGCAGGGTCGGCGTGACTGGTGCATTCTGGGACGATGCACAGAAGTCGCTGCGGATCCCCTTGCATGACGGACTGCGCAACGCGCCGGAGCCGCCGGGGTGATTCTGATGGCTGAGCGTCCGACCGTCGGGGGGCAACAGGAGGAGCCGGAGCGCCCGCCGACGGTTGTCCGCGCCGACAGTTCGGCCGACGAAGCGCTGGACGTTCAGACCGTAGTCGTGGAGGAAGACGGCCGCTGGGCCGTAGAGATCGTCGTGGTGTTTGCCGACGGAGTGGTCCGGCGGCGCATCGACACCCACCACACCAAGCGGCGCGCCGAGATCTCGGCAAGCCTGATCAAGCGCGCCGCCGAGCGCAATATCCGAGGACCGATCAATGGGTGAATGCCATGACCACAGCGCCTGAATTGGCCCGGGGAGCGCTGGCTACCCGGCCGCAACCGCTCGGTGCCTTCCCGCTGCCGCTGGGCTATCTGCTGATCCCGGCCGGCGCCGACGATGTCCGCGCGGCGCTGCTGGACGGCAACGAGCCGGACGGCTGGCCGGAAGAGCTTCGCGGACTTGAACTTGCGCACGGCGGGGACGTCGACGCGGCGTTGCTACACCTGACCGCCGAGGATCCCGTCACCCGCTACAACCGGTTCGTCCTGCAACCCGAGGGCGTCGACACCGACGCGCTGCGGACCGATCTGGGCGAGTTCGGGGTGCTGGTCGACCTGGTGCTGTTCACCATCGGCCACCGTGATACCCCACCCGACGCCGATGAGGCCACCGGTGAACTGGCCGCCGTCGCCTTGTCCGCCCAGGCGAGTCATGCTCTGGCCGAGGGGAATTCGCTCAAGGCCCGGGCTTTGCTCGAGCGCGCGGCCGAGGCCGCCGCGACGGTGTCGCGGTGCCTGGAGGCCACCATGGTCGCGGCGGCCGGATCGATCTGCCGTGACCTCAACGACCCGTCGGCCCAACAGCTCCTCGAACGCGCGCTACGTCTCCTCGACGGCGCCGAAGGTCTGCGTATCGCGCGCGCCGAGCTGCACCTCACCGTCGCCGGGATGATTCACGAACGTGCGCAGGACAATCCGGGGCTGCTGGCGCAGGCGATCCCGCACTATCACTCCACGCTGCAGCTGGTGTTGCGGGATGAGGCACCGCTGCTGTGGGCCTCCGCGCATGCCAACCTCGCGACCGCCTACCTGACGATGCCGATGGTGGAGGCTTCCGGACAGCTGCGCCTCGGTGTGGCGGCGCAATCGCTGCGGTCGGCGTTGAAGGTGTACACCCGCGAGGAGTATCCCGAGCAGTGGGCCAGCGTCCAACTGAATCTGGCCAACTCCCTGGTCTACACGCCATCGAAGCATCAGGCCGACAATCTGATGGAGGCAGTGGAGCTCTACGAAGGCGTGCTTGCCGCGCGCGATCGCGAGACCGACCCGCTGGGCCGGGCCAGGGTGCTGGCTAACCAGGGCAACGCGCTGGCCCACCTCGGAATCTTCGACCAGGCCAAGGCCAAGTTGTACGAGGCGCGGTTCCTATTCGAGGAACAGCAGGACCACGATTCGGTGCGGGCTGTGCGCGGCGTGCTGGACGAGATCGCGCGACAGTCAGCGCTGCTGCGCTCCGGGGACGAGCAATGACCGCCGTCGCGGAGCCCGGTCTGGAGGAACTGGCCAAACGCGTCGACGACGCGGTCGCCGCGCTGGCCGACCTCGAGCCGAAAGCCCGCGCCGTCGCCGAGGAACTCAAGGCCGCACTGGAAGCGGTCCATCGGGCCGGACTGGTGACCATCGTGCGCCGCATGCGCGACGACGAGGCTGCCCGTGCGGTGTTGTTCGAGTTGGTCGACGACCCGGTGGTGCACCTGCTGCTGTCGCTGCACGAGATCATCCGGCCGGACCCGGTGACCCACGCCAACCGGGTGCTGGTCGCAGTGCGACCTCAATTGCAGAGCCACGGCGGCGATGTCACCCTGGTCCGCGTCGAGGACGGCACCGCCTACGTGCGGCTGGAAGGAGCCTGCAACGGCTGCTCGATGTCGTCGGTGACGCTGCGCAACCTGGTGCAGGAGGCATTGGTCGAGGGGGTGCCGTCGATCACCGCCGTCGAGGTGCTGCCGAACGAGCCGTCACCGACCTTGATCCCGCTGGAGGCGTTGCGGATCGGTCCTGCGCGGGACGGCTGGGCCAGGCTCGGTCCGGCCGCCGACGTTCCCGACGGCGACATCACCGTCCGTAACCTCACCACGGACTCCGGCGAGAGCGCCGAAGTGCTGGTGGTCAGTGTGCAGCATCGGCTTTCGGCATACCGCAACGAATGTGCCCACGAGGCAATGCCATTGGACAATGCGATACTCGACCTGGGCAACGGCACCCTCACCTGCCCCTGGCACGGCTTCTGCTATGACGCGACCTCCGGGGAATGCCTCAGTGCGCCCGGGGCGCAGCTCGAACAACTACCGCTGCGGGTCGACGACGGAGACGTCTGGGTCCGAGTGCGCGGATGAGCCGCTATACCGTCCGGCACAACATCTCAGCCCTGCCGCCGCGCACCGACCCCGTCGCCACCATCGACCTCACCGACGGCTGGTCGCCCGAGGTCTGGCTGGGCGCGCCGGCCCCCGGCGGCTTGAGCCTGCCGGCGGCCAAACCCACCATGGCGTGGATGTATTCACCGCGCGGTGTGTTCCTGGGCGAGGAGCATCTGGTGGTCGCCGACTCCGGAAACCACCGCGTGCTGGTATGGCACGGCATCCCATGCGACGACGAGCAACCGGCCGACGTGGTGCTGGGACAGCCGGACGGCGAGACCGAAGGCCGCGCGGCCGGCGGCCGCGGACCCGAACGCGGCATGAACCTGCCCACCGGCGTGCTGGTGCACGACGGGCGGCTCATCGTCGCCGACGCTTGGCACCATCGAATCCTGGTGTGGAACAACGTTCCCGACACCAGTGACGTCGCGCCGGACGTCGTCCTCGGGCAATCCGACGCCTCGGCCGTCGAACCCAATGCCGGCGGAGAGTGTGGCGCATCCTCGTTCTACTGGCCGTTCGGCATCGCGATCATCGAGGGCACCTTCTGGGTAGCCGACACCGGTAACCGGCGGGTGCTGGGTTGGCGCCACGGGATTCCGGATCCGGGACAACCGGCCGACGTGGTGCTGGGACAGCCGACTCCTTCCCACCGCGAGGAGAACAGGGGAGAAGTGCCCGGCCCCGCCAGCTTCCGTTGGCCACACGACATCGCCGGACGCGAGGACCTGCTGTTGATCGCGGATGCCGGAAACCACCGCATCCTGGGCTGGACGCCCGCTCCCGACACCGACCGCCCCGCCGACATCCTGCTGGGCCAGCCGGATTTCACCAGCGCGGACGAGTGGCCGTACGGCCCGCATACCGGCGACCGGTTCCGCTTTCCCTATGCCATCGGCCTGGACCACGAACGCCTGGCCGTCGCCGACACCGCGAACAACCGAATCCTGTTGTGGGACGGGATACCCACCGACGGGCGCGCCGCCGATCACGTTCTCGCCCAGCCGGGGTTCGGATCCAACGGGGAAAACCGCTGGACGTCGGTGCAGCGCGACACGTTGTGTTGGCCCTATGGCCTGTCCCTGCGCGGTGACCGGCTTGCGGTCTCGGACTCAGGCAACAACCGCGTGGTGCTCTGGCGGCGGCGGTGAGACCGCGAATCGTCCAGTCCGACGGTCAGATCGGGTTCTTCTGGGCCACTCCAGCCGGTAGGCGCACGTCCCTGCAGGCATTGGTGGCCCTGGAAGACGAAGCCGACGAGGCCGACCGGTTGGTCGCCACCCACCTGGAAGCACTCGACGACGCGTTGATCATCGCCGCGGAGCGCTTCGGCGACATCCTGGGCGGGGGAAGGGGTCCTGCGGACGCGACCGAGCGCGACGATCTGGTTGACCTGCACCGCACCCTGGACCGGCTGTGTTTCGAGTACGCTGCCGCCACCGAATTGGCCGGAGTGCAGCCCGATCTGCGAGCCGGAAAGATCATCGGGACCGCCGCGCTGTTCTCCATCCGGGCCCGCCGGCCACTCGGCCTGCTGGGCCCGGCGCCGCTCGACGAGCAACTCGACGAGCCCACCCTGGGCGTGGTGGGCGGATTCGGGGAGATGCTGCAGGTAGACCCGGACCGACCGTGGCTGGGTGGTCGGTGGGTGGTACGAACCGAAGCGGGCCAACGCTTTCCGCTGACGCTGTCCATGCTCATGTTCGACAGCTCAGGTGTGAACAAGGACGCCGCTCGCAAAGAGCACCTGGAAGCATTACGGTCCGTCATCGCGGCGGCGCAGCGCGCCGAGGCCGACCCGCTGGCTGTGACCTGTGCCGTCGATTGGCTGCTGTACGACTGGCTGATGGCGCACCGCGACGGACCCGACAGCGCCGAGATCGTTTTCCCGAAAGGCCACGAAGCCGACGCTGGGGTGGTGGTCGCGGCGACTGCCACCTCGGTGACGGCCAGGGCGACGTTCGACCCGGGCTTAGTGGGCCTGGGCTGACTCGGGCTGACACCGGGCCCTCAATCACCGTGCGCATCCCCCGATTCGGGGTTAAGCCGATAGGCGCCAGACGCGCAGGCTGTCAGGCGTGAACTTCTCTATTCTGATCATGGTTGTGGCGGCGATCGCGGGGGCGGTCGGTTTCGAGGTGGTCGTGGGCCTGGCGATGAACGTTATGGTCAAACGCGACCACGCCGATCTGGACGACTCCGGCTTGCTGGGGCATTGAGCGCCGTGGCTGTGTGGGTGCTCATCGCGCTGCCGTTGACCGGCGCGGTGGTGTTGCTGCTGGGCGGTCGGCGCGCCGACGCGTGCGGGCCGCTGCTGGGATGCGTGGCCGTCGCGGTCTCTTTCTGCTGGGGCGCAGTGCTTTTCGTCGAGCTGTTGCGGCGCGACCCGGCGGACCGTGTGATCCAGGAAACGCTGTTCACGTGGGTGCCGTCGCTCGGTGTCGACTTCGGTCTGCGGGTGGATGCGCTCAGCATCTGCTTCGTGCTGCTCATCACTGGTGTGGGTGCGTTGATCCACGTCTACTCGATCGGCTACATGCGCGAGGACCCCGGGCGTCGCCGCTTCTTCGGCTACCTCAACCTCTTCGTGGCCGCCATGCTGCTGCTGGTGCTGGCCGACAACTATCTCGGACTGTACTTCGGCTGGGAGGGCGTGGGTTTGGCGTCCTATCTGCTGATCGGCTTCTGGTCTCACAAGCCGACGGCCGCCACCGCGGCCAAGAAGGCCTTCATCGTCAACCGCGTGGGCGACGTCGGATTGGCACTGGCACTGATGATCATGTTCACCCAGCTCGGAACGCTCAGCTACGACGGTGTTTTCGCGCGGGCATCGGGAGCCTCCGAGTCCACTGTGACCGCGATCGGGTTGGCGTTGTTGCTGGCCGCGTGCGGCAAGAGTGCTCAAGTGCCCCTTCAGTCCTGGCTCGGCGATGCGATGGAGGGTCCCACCCCGGTCAGCGCGCTGATCCACGCGGCCACCATGGTCACTGCCGGGGTGTACCTGATCGTGCGTTCGGGCCCGGTGTTCGACCAGGCCCCGACCGCCCGGACCGCGGTGGTCACCGTGGGTGCGGTGACGCTGCTGGCCGGCGCGATCATCGGGTGCGCCAAGGATGACATCAAGAAGGCGTTGGCCGCCTCGACGATGTCCCAGATCGGCTACATGGTGCTGGCAGCCGGCCTGGGGACGGCGGGTTACGCGGTGGCGATCATGCATCTGCTCACGCACGGGTTCTTCAAGGCGGGCCTGTTCCTGGGCGCAGGATCGGTGATGCACGGCATGAACGACGAAACAGACATGCGCCGCTACGGTGGTCTGCGCGGGTCCATGCCGATCACGTTCGCCACCTTCGGACTCGGCTATCTGGCGATCATCGGTGTGCCGCCGCTGGCCGGGTTCTTCTCCAAGGACGCCATCATCGAAGCCGCGTTCGCGACACACTGGCTGCTCGGCACCGTGACACTGCTGGGTGCCGGGATCACGGCCTTCTACATGACCCGGGTCATGGTCATGACCTTCTTCGGCGAAAAGCGTTGGGAGCCGGATGCTCATCCGCACGAATCCCCGTCTGTGATGACCGTGCCGATGCTGGTCCTGGCAGTCGGTTCGGTGGTCGGTGGGGCGGTGCTGGCGGTGAATGGGACCCTGCGGCACTGGCTGCAACCCGTGACCAATCCCGCCGATGCGGCAGAGCCGCACCAGTTCATGCCCGGTTGGGCGCTCACAGCGCTCACCCTGGCCGCGGTCGGCGTCGGCATCGCCGTCGCGGTCCGCACGTACGTCACCCGCCCGGTGCGGACGAGCGCTTCGGAGTGGGCGTCTGGTGCGGTGATCGCGGCACGTCATGACCTGTTCGGGGACAACATGAATGAGGCGGCCTTCATGCGGCCGGGTCTGCGTCTGTCGCGGGCGATGGTGGACGTGGACCGGGTGGGCATCGACGGTGTTGTCGAGGCCTTCGCCCGGATGATCGGCAACACCTCGACGGGTGTTCGGCGGATGCAGACCGGTTTCGCGCGCTCGTACGCGTTGACCGTCTTCTTCGGCGCCACCGCACTGTTGCTGGGTGTCGCGCTGGGGAGTGCGTCATGATCCTGACCGCACTGTGGTTGGCGCCGCTGGCCGGAGCCGGGCTGGTGGCGGCGGTACCCACCGGCAGGCCGAACGCCGCCAAGTACACCGCACTCGGTACCTCGGCGGCGGTACTGGTCATCGCGGGCATGCTGGCGGCGCGCTTCGATGCGGCGGATCCGGGATATCAGTTCGTCGAAAGTCATTCCTGGATCAAGTCGTTCGGTGCGAGCTATATCGTCGGGATCGACGGTGTCGCGATGGTGCTGGTGGTATTGACCACCGTGCTGATGCCGCTGCTGCTGCTCGCCGGCTGGAATGACACCGGCCGGCCCGGACCGTATCTGGCGCTGATGCTGGTCGTCGAGTCGATGATGCTGGTGGCCCTGGTGGCGTTGGACGTGTTGCTGTTCTTCGTGTTCTTCGAGGCCATGCTGATCCCGATGTACTTCCTGATCGGCCGGTACGGGGGAGATGGGGCACCGCGAACTGCACTGAAGTTCCTGCTGTACAACCTGTCTGGTGGGCTGCTCATGCTGGCCGCGCTCATCGGCCTGAATCTGGTTTGTGGGACCTTTGATTCGCGCATCATCGTGGCCGGGATGTCGTCCGGCGCAATCGTGGCCAACCCCGACGTCATGCATCTGCTGTTTCTCGGCTTCCTGCTGGCATTCGCGGTGAAGGCGCCGCTGTGGCCGCTGCACACCTGGCTTCCCGAGGTCGCCACCGAGGCGACACCGGTGACCGCGGTACTGATGATGGCCGTCGTCGACAAGATCGGCACGTTCGGAATGCTGCGCTATTGCCTGCGGCTCTTCCCCGATAGCGCGGTCCTGTTCCGGCCCTTCGTGGTCGCGCTGGCCGTGATCGGGATCGTCTACGGTGCCCTGGTGGCGATCGGGCAGAGCGACATCATGCGCGTGATCGCCTACTCCTCGATCAGCCACTTCGGGTTCATCGTGCTGGGCATTTTCGCGATGACCAGCCAGGGACAGTCCGGCGCAACGCTGTACATGGTTAATCACGGATTGGCCACCGCGGCGCTGTTCCTGATTGCCGGATTTCTGGTCTCGCGCAGCGGAACTCGGCTCATCGCCGACTACGGCGGGGTGCAGCAGGTGGCGCCGGTGCTGGCCGGGACCTTCCTCGTCGCCGGCATGGCCTCACTCGCGCTGCCCGGCCTGGCGCCCTTCGTCAGCGAATTGCTGGTGCTGATCGGCACTTTCGCCCGGTATCCGGTGTTCGCCGTGCTGGCGGCGACCGGGCTGGTCCTCTCCGCGATCTACATCCTGTGGCTCTACCAGCGGATCATGACCGGTCCGCGCAGAGAGGCGCTGGGTGACCTGGTGCCCCGGGAGCTGGCTGTCGTGGTGCCCCTGCTGGCCATGCTGATCGTGCTGGGGGTGTATCCCAAGCCGGCGCTGGACGTCATCGACCCGGCGATCGGACAGACTGTCGCCGGCCGTTAGCCTCGGCGCGATCTGGGCGCGAGCAGACGCAAACTCGCACTTGGAGCGCATGCTCCACGGCGATTTTGCGTCTGCTCGCCGGTCTCAGGACACTGCTCGCGGGTCTCAGGACACTGCTCGCGGGCCTCAGGACATTGCTCGCGGGCCTCAGGACACTAGCGCGCCGCCGCCAACTGCGCCCTGCGGCGTTCGAGTAGCCGCAGCACCATCGGTGTGAAGATCAGCTGCATCGCCAGATCCATTTTGCCGCCCGGACACACGATGGTGTTCGGCCGCGACATGAACGAATCATGCAGCATGGCAAGCAGATAAGGAAAGTCGATGCCGTGCGGGTCGCGGAATCGGATGATCAGCATCGACTCGTCGGCGGTCGGTATGGATCGGGCGATGAACGGGTTCGAGGTGTCCACCACGGGCACCCTCTGGAAGTTGACATCGGTGTGGGAGAACTGGGTGCACATGTAGTTCACGTAGTCGGGCATCCGCCGCAGGATGGTATCGGTGACAGCCTCGGAGGTGTAGCCACGGGACACCTTGTCGCGGTGCAGCTTCTGGATCCACTCCAGGTTGATCACCGGAACCACGCCGATCCGCAGGTCGGCGTGCGCGGCGACGTTGACCTCATCGGTGACGATCGCGCCGTGCAGCCCCTCGTAGAACAGCATGTCGGTGTCCGCCGGGATCTCCTCCCACGGCGTGAACGTGCCCGGTTGCTGCCCGAACGGCTCGGCCTCTTTTTCGTCGTGGAGATAGCGGCGCACTTTGCCCGTTCCGGTTTCGCCGTAGGTCTTGAAGAGGTCTTGCAGCTCCTCGAACAGATTGGACTCCGGACCGAAGTGGCTGAAGGTGTGGTCGCCGCGCGCGTGTGCATCGGCTATCGCGGCCTTCATTGCGACCCGGTCATACCGGTGGAAGCTGTCGCCCTCGACGAACGCCACGTTGATGTCTTCGCGGCGGAAGATCTGATCGAAAGTCCGCATCACTGAGGTTGTTCCGGCCCCCGAGGAGCCGGTGACGGAAATGATCGGGTGCAGAAGTGACATGGTGATTACCCCCTACGATTCAGCCGGCCACGACGCGGTACAGGCCCCGCACGCCATACAGCGGTGAGCTGGAAGGCCGGACGTAGTCCTTGCGGTGGTACTCCTCGATCAGCTCGACCTCGTCGGCCGCTCCGAAGATCAGCGGAACCCGTTGGTGCAGTTCGGTCGGGACCACGTCCATCAGCCGCTTGCGGCCGGTGCTGGCCAGTCCGCCGGCCTGCTCAACCAGAAACGCGATGGGGCTGGCCTCGTAGAGCAACCGCAGGCGTCCCGGTTTGGCCGGGTCCTTGGCGTCGCGCGGATAGAGGAACACACCGCCGCGCGTCAAAATCCGATGCGTCTCCGCGACCAGCGATGCCACCCAGCGCATGTTGAAGTCCTTGCCACGCGGTCCCGTCCGGCCGGCCAGGCATTCGTCGATATAACGCTGCACGGCGGGCTCCCAGAACCGCCGGTTGGATGCGTTGATCGCGAATTCCACAGCCGAGCGGGGAATCCGGATGTTGGCGCGGGTCAACACGAACTCACCGAGCGCCGGGTCGAGAGTGAACGCATGCACGCCGGTGCCCACCGTCAGCACGAGCATGGTCGACGGGCCGTAGATCGCATAGCCCGCGCACACCTGCTGCGAGCCGGGTTGCAGGAAGTCCTCGACGGCCGGGTCGGTGCCCGGCTCGGGTGCGCGCAGGATCGAAAAGATGCTGCCGACCGAGACATTCACGTCGATGTTGGAGGAACCGTCGAGCGGGTCGAAGATCAGCAAGTATTTCCCGCGCGGGTAGTGCGTCGGCAGCTGATAGGGCTCGGCCAGCTCTTCGGAGGCCATTCCGGCCACCTGCCCGCCCCATTCGGTGGCCCGCAGGAAGTAGTCGTTGGCCAGCACATCGAGTTTCTGCTGCACTTCGCCCTGCACGTTCACCACGTCGGCGGCACCCAGCACGCCACCGAGCTCGCCCTGCGCCACCCGGGTCGAAATGGCCTTGCAGGCCAGAGCGACATCGAGAATCAACGAGTTCAGGTCGCCGCTGGCATCGGGGTGGCGACGCCGTTCCTCGATGAGGAACTTCACCAGCGTCGTGTGGCGGGTGAGCATGCGCGGATACCTCCAATGGGCAGCAGGAAACCTAGAGACATGCTCTGACCTGGGCGCCCACGGTCCATCCCCCTGTTGGGTGGTCCGGTGGGGGTATCCGCGCGTTTGGCCTGCCCCGGACGTCAGCCTCCCCTTACTGTCACGCCATGACCGTGCGCGCCCTGGTATACAGCGAGGACAGCAGCCTGCGCCGCCATCTCATCGAATCGCTTTCTGATACAGACTTTCTCGCGTTCGTGTCGTGCCAGTCGGCGTTGCTGGCGCAGGTGCTCACCGGCGGCGTCGATCTGGTGATCCTCGACGGTGACGCGACACCGGCCGGTGGTGTGGATGTCGCCCGGCAGCTCAAGGACCGGGTCGCAGACTGCCCACCGATCCTGCTGGTGGTCGCCCGTGCGGCTGACGCCTGGTTGGCGCTGATGTCCAAGGCCGACGCGACCGTGGGACCCGGCCGCCGGCCGCTGGCGCTGGCCGCAGCGGTCAACCGGCTGACGTCAGGAGATCGAGGCGCAACGAGTCGCTGTCGGCGTGGATTCCGCTGAGGTCCGGGGCGACGAACGTCGGCCGCAGCTGGGGCGGCGCGGCCAGCGCCTCAGCTGCGGTCGTCACTCCGCTCAGCACCAACAGGCTGGGCAGCCCGGCGGAGTTGGCGCCGGCGATATCGGTGTCCAGCCGGTCACCGACCACCAACGGTCGGTGAAAGTCACCGCGCGACAGGGCGTCCCGAAAGATCGGGGGGTAGGGCTTACCGACGATACGCGGTGTGCAGTCGGTGGCGGCCCGCAGCGCTGCGATCATCGAGCCGTTCCCCGGGACCAGCCCGCGCTCAGACGGCAGCGTGACATCCGGGTTGGTTGCCACCCACGGTGTGCCCGCGCGGATCGCCAGCGCCGCTTCGGCGAGGTCCCCCCAATCGATGTCGGGGGAGAAGCCCTGCACCACCGCGACCGGATCGTCAGCCCATTGTCGCACCTGACGCAGGCCTACCTCCCGCACCTCGGCGGCCAGTGCCTCCGAGCCGATGACCAGAACTGCTGAATCGCATGCCAATTCGGTGCTCAGCAGCTGCGCCGCACATTGGCCACTGGTGATGACGTCACCCGGGTCGGCATCAAAGCCCAACTCTCGTAGATGCTCTGCGACCGCCAGGGCACTGCGAGAGGCGTTGTTGGTCAAATACAAGGTACGAGAGGCAATCAGGGACAGCGCCTCGGCGGCACCGGCAATCGGTCGCGAGCCTCGGAACAGCGTGCCGTCGAGGTCGAGGAGCAGACAGTCGTGCAGCGTTGCCAGCTCAGCCATTGATGTTCTCGTGTTGCTTCCAGTCGTGGTGCGCCGAGATGGCAGGCGCCCCGGATGATTCGAGACCCTACGGCGGGTCCGCGTCGGGGCAGACCCCCGAATGGGGGAACGGTCGGGGGCTCGATGACCTGAGCTGGTGCGTGAACTCGCATCGACCATCGGGGGTTGCCGTGTGACGAGCTGCCACTCCCGAAGGACGTCTGCGCCATAACCGGGGTTTACCGGGGAGTGCGGAATCTACTCCGACAAGAGTTCCGGCCTCAGCAGCATGCGGGCCAGGGCGTCGGCCAGCCACTTCTCGTATTCGTCCGGTGACCGTCCCAAATCGACGGTAAACAGGGAAAACAGGTAGGGCGCCTGGATGGTGACCAGAATGTCGGCAGCGTCGTCTTTGGTGAGGCTCGGGCGTAGTGCCGGCCCAAGTTGCTCCACCCAGGACGCACAGTCGGCGCGAATCTTGTGGGTCACCAGCGTGCGCAGTTCGTCCAGGCCCGCTTGCAACATCACCTGTATCAGCGGTGCCACCCGTTCGTGCAACTCCCGGACGAAGTGCGCGGCGGTCGCGAAGAACATGCGCTGCGGCTCGCTCGACATATCGGCGAGCAGCGGCGCTCGGTCAACCAACGATTCGGGCCCGTAATCACCCAGGACCGCGACGTCGATTGCCTTTGAGAGCACACCGGCCTTCGATCCGAATGCCGCGTAAACCGTTTGCGGTGAGACGCCTGCAGCTTGCGCGATCTGGTCGATCGACGTCGCGGCGAAACCCTTCTCGACGAAGAGAGCCGTCGCTGCCGTGACGATCCGGCGTTGACGAGCCTCGGCCTCGGCCTGCCGACGGCTGTTGTCATACGTTCGCCGCGATTCGCGTTCAGACGTTGACACCCGCATCTCACCTTCCATATAGTCAACTCTATTCAATGTAGTTGACTCTCTCTAAAATCATACGACAAGAGGGTGAGCGCCATGCAATCCACGCGCATACCACCGGTTCGGTTGGTGAAACTGGTCGACCGCCTGCGGCATAGCGTCTATTGCTTACATCAGCGACTTGCTCCACCGCCTGTCGTGATGATGGAGCTGATTCTTGCGGCCTGGACCTCGCAGGCGATAGAAGCCGCCGCCGAATTGGGTATCGCAGACGCGCTCGCGGCGGGGCCGCTGCGGCCCGACGATGTTGCCGCAAAGGTCGGTGCGGACCCTGATGCGGTAAGCCGGCTTCTGCGGGCGCTGGAAGGTCGTGGCATATTTCGTCGGCTCCCAAGTGGCGCCTATTGCCTCACGCCTCTCGCGGACACGCTGCGGACAGACGCTTCGGGTTCGATGGCTGCGGCAGCGAAGTTCTACGGATCGCCGCAGCATCGCGAGCACTGGAGCATGCTTGCGGAGTCCATCAGAACCGGCAGGGCAAGCATTCCACGCCTTCGCGGCAAGGATTTCTTCGACTACCTCGGCGACGATCCCTACCTGGCAGAGCTTTTCAACGGTGCCATGACCAGTGTTTCGGGGTTGGCGGAGGGCCCCATGGTTGCCGCCTATGACTTCACCCCCTACCAAACGATCATGGATGTCGGCGGCGGTCACGGCCGCTTGCTGGCCGCAATCCTGGCGGCAGCGCCCGCCGCTCGCGGTGTGCTGCTGGAAATCCCGGACGTTGCCGCCGGGGCGCTACCACTGTTGCGAACACTGGGCGTGGCAGAGCGGGTTCGCATCGAGTCGGGTTCGTTCTTCGACGCCATCCCCGCAGGGGCCGACCTCTACGTCCTGAAGAACATCATTCATGACTGGCCCGATGAGAAGGCCGAGGCTATCTTGCGCAACCTGCGTACCGCGTGCGGTGCGGACTGCACCGTGGTCCTGGTCGAACTCGTCATACCCGAGCACAACCGCGACTTCGTCGGCAAGTGGGCCGATCTCGAGATGCTCTTGGGTTTGGATGGCAGCCGCGAACGCAATGCGGAGGAGTACAGGACGTTGCTCGCGCGCGCTGGGTTCAGGATGACGCGGGTGATTCCGACCGCTTCGCCGTTCAGTCTCGTGGAAGCAAAGGCGTGCTGACAAACTGGGAGGCTGGAGTAGCCGCCAGCCGAGCTGACCGCGAGGTTGTTGCTTGGTCAGTCGTGGCCGCGCAGTTGACACGCTGCCTACCATCCCTCCCCGCAACGCAGTAGCAACTCGTAAGAAGGCGCGAGAAATGTTGCTGCGCAGTCATTTCCGGTGGAGTTCAGCCCCGATCTGTCGAAGCGCCCTGGTGTGCGGTCACCGGCCGCGTGTCGCGCATCAGCGCAAGCCGTTCTGCCCGAAAATGCCTACTTGGCTGACGTGGTCGATGCGTTCGTCGGCACCACGCCCGGACTTCGCAAGTCAGCACTCGATCAAGTAAGTCCGTCGAGCCTGCAAGTTTGCAGCGAAAGGTCGAGTAAGGGCCGCCCAATTTACAGGCTGGGCATCGGGCTCAGGCCAAAGTGACCTTGACCGACACCCGACCGCGGCCGTCGCGGTGTGCGATCGCATGACCCGTGCGGTTGGCGCCGTCGAAGTTGAGCAGGGTGAGCGGCGCGCCGTCGCCGAGAAAGTTGCGCCACCAGGATTTCGAGTCGGGGCCGGCCACTCCGATCAGCACGGTGCCGTCGGCGCGGCGGCGGTAACCCACCGGAAGCTCGATGGTCTTGCCGGAGCGGCGCCCGACATAGCGGATCACGACCAGACCACGGCGGACCAGGCCGCCCACCACGGGCGCGTCGATGAGCCTGACGGCCACCGCGTTCACCGTGCGGACGAAGGTCGAGTCGGACAGTCCGGGGGACATGGGGCCAGGCTAACCGGGGTTCCGCGGGCCGTCGACGACCCACGACCATGTCACCACCACCCCCCGCCCACGCGGCGATGGCATCTCGCTACATTCGGACGCAAATCGATCGCAGTACGTCGCAGGAGGAATCTCATGAACGCGCAGGTCGAGCAGTTGGAATTCCAGGCAGAGGCCCGGCAACTGCTGGATTTGATGGTCCATTCGGTCTACTCCAACAAGGACTCGTTCCTGCGGGAGTTGATCTCCAACGCTTCTGACGCGCTGGACAAGCTGCGTATTGAAGCGCTTCGCAACAAAGAGCTCGATGTGGACACCTCCAACCTGCACATCGAGCTCGAGACCGACAAAGGGGCCCGCACCCTCACCATCCGCGACAACGGCATCGGTATGACTCGTGCCGAGGTGGTGGATCTGATTGGGACGCTGGCCAAGTCGGGCACCGCAGAGCTGCGCAAGCAACTCCGCGAAGCCAAGACCGCCAAGGACGCTCAGGCGTCCGAGGAGCTGATCGGCCAGTTCGGCATCGGCTTCTACTCGTCGTTCATGGTGGCCGACAAGGTCGAACTGCTGACCCGCAAGGCCGGCGAGAGCGAAGCCACCAAGTGGGAATCCAGCGGCGAGGGCACTTACACCATCGAAGCCGTCGAGGGTGCCCCGCAGGGCACGTCGGTCACGCTGCATCTCAAGCCGGAGGACGCCGAGGACGAACTGCACGACTACACCTCGGAGTGGAAGCTCAAGAGCCTGGTCAAGCAGTATTCCGACTTCATCGCCTGGCCCATCCGCATGGAGGTGGAGAAGCGGACGCCGGCTACCGAGGAAGGCGGCGAGGAGACCGTCACCCTCGAGACCGAGACCCTCAACTCGATGAAGGCGCTGTGGGCCAGGCCCAAGGACGAGGTCTCTGACGAGGAGTACAAGGAGTTCTACAAGCACATCGGGCACGCCTGGGACGACCCGCTCGAAGTCATCTCGATGAAGGCGGAGGGCACCTTCGAATACCAGGCGTTGCTGTTTCTCCCGTCGCAGGCGCCGTTCGACCTGTTCAATCAGGACGCCAAGGTCGGGGTGCAGCTGTACGTCAAGCGCGTGTTCATCATGGCCGACTGCGAAGAGCTGATGCCGGTATACCTGCGCTTCGTCAAGGGTGTGGTGGACGCACAAGACCTGTCGCTCAACGTGTCTCGCGAGATCCTGCAGAAGGATCGGCAGATCAACGCGATTCGCCGCCGGCTGACCAAGAAGGTGCTGTCCACGATCAAGGAGATCCAGTCCGAACGGCCCGATGACTACCGCACCTTCTGGACCCAGTTCGGCAAGGTCCTCAAGGAGGGCCTCATGTCGGACTTCGACAACCAGGAGGCCCTGCTCTCCATTTCCTCGTTCGCGTCGACGCACAGCGAGGAGGAACCCACCACGCTCGCCCAGTACGTGGAGCGGATGAAGGAGGGGCAGACCCAGATCTTCTACGCCACCGGCGCATCACGTCAGCTGCTGGAGAAGTCGCCGCATCTGGAGGCGTTCAAGGCCAAGGGGTACGAGGTGCTCCTGCTCACCGACCCGGTCGACGAAGTCTGGGTGGGCGTGGTCAACGAGTTCGACGGCAAGCAATTGCAATCGGTGGCCAAGGGCGAAGTGGACCTGGACGCCGGCGAAGAGACCTCCGAAGCCGAGCGCGAAGAGCAGCAGAAGGAGTTCGCCGACCTGCTGACCTGGCTCAAGGAGACCCTGAGCGATCACGTCAAGGAAGTCCGGCTGTCCAGCCGTCTGACCGACTCGCCGGCCTGCCTGATCACCGACGCCTTCGGGATGACGCCGGCCCTGGCCCGCCTCTACCAGGCGTCCGGGCAGGATGTTCCCATCGGCAAGCGGACCCTGGAGCTCAATCCGCACCATCCGCTGGTCACCGGGCTGCGCCAGGCGCACGCGGAACGTCCCGACGACACCTCGGTCGCCGAAACCGCAGAGTTGCTCTACGGCACCGCGCTGCTGGCCGAGGGCGGGGCGCTGCAGGACCCAGCGCGCTTTGCCGAGCTGCTGGCCGACCGGCTGACGCGCACCGTGTAGGTCCCCGGCGCTACCGCCCAGCTCGCCCAGCCGCCCGGCGCGACCGCCGCGAAACTGAAGCCACGCACACCCGCCGCGGCGTGTCGAGTGCGCAGGTTCAGTGTCGCCGTTCGGGTCAGGTCCAGGATCGGCGATTGAAAGCCGGCCGGAACGGATATTCGCATTTCATGACTGTGTTTCGGGCCATCGATCCGCAGGGCGTGATCGTCGCCACCAGGGATTTCGACAGTGCGGAGGATGCGCACCGGTGGTTTGCCGACACCATCGCCGGCCGCTACCAACTGGGTTGGCGCATGGAGGTGTGCGACGACGGTCAGTGGGCTGGCTTCGACGACACCGGCGGCTTCACGGCTCCGTTGAGCCGCCGGCGCGTCACCAGCTGACTCAGAACGGCAGTTTCTCGCGCACCAGGTTGGTGAGGAAGCGCCCCGCCGACACGGGTTTGAACGCACGCGCCGCCTCGGTGAGTGCGTCGCGCGATTCGGTGGGAAGTTCGACCTCGGCGGCCGCCACATTGAACTCCAACTGCTCCACACTGGACGCGCCCGGTATGGCAACCACTCCCGGCAAACTGATCAGCCAGGCCAGAGCTACCTGCGCCGGCTTGGCGCCCACCTCGGCCGCCACATCGCGGAGCGTCTGCAGCAGTGGCTCGATGCGGCGCAGGTTTTCGGTCCCGAACAGGGGATTGACCGCGCGTACGCCACCGGGGCGGTTGTCGACGCCGTACTTGCCTCCCAGCAGACCCTGGGCCAGGGGGCTGTACGCGATGACGATCCGGTTCTCTCGTTCAGCAAAGGGCACCATGTGGTCGAGGGCGCGCGGGTGTGCCAGCGAGAAGTGCACCTGATTGCTGATCACGGGGCGCCCCAGCGCCGCGTCAGCCTGCTGCCAGCGGGCGAGTGAATAGTTCGAGACACCGGCCGCGCCGATCTTGCCCTCGTCGAGCAGGTCACGCATGCCCGGCATGATCACCGTGTCCGGGACGACGGGATTGGGCTGATGGATCTGGTACAGCGGGATGCGGTCCAGCTGCAGTCGCCGCGCGCTGGCACGTTCGCGCTGCTTGATCACTGCCGGGAACGGCGCGACCGGAAAGATCTTGCTGGCCACGGCCACCTCGGCGCGTTCGTCGCCCAGCGCCTCGCCCAGGATCCGTTCGCTCTTGCCCAGGCCGTACACCTCGGCGGTGTCGAACAGGGTGACGCCGAGGGCGCGGGCGCGTTGCACGATGTCGCGTGCCCCACCGGAGGCGTAGGTGTCCCCGTATCCCCACTCGCGCGAGCCGAACTGCCACGTGCCGAGCCCGATCCGGCTGACCTGGCCGACTCCCTCGACCTGAATGTATTTCATGAGCCCACCGTATATCGGCGGTCGGCGGTGGCCGGCGCTCAGCCGTGATAAAACTTCGGGCGGGGCCGCCTGACGAAGGGGAACGGCTGTGAGCCGAATATTCGGCAGTATCAACCAGCTTGGTTATGTGGTGCGCGATATCCAGGCCGCCATGGACCGGTGGATTCGGCACGGTGTCGGGCCGTGGTTCTACATCGAAACCGTAATGCCGGAGTACTTCCGTTACCGCGGGGCGGATTCCGACCTGAGAATGAGTGTGGCCCTGGCCAACTCAGGCGATATGCAGCTGGAACTGATCCAGCAACGGAACGACGCGCCGTCGATGTACAAAGACTTCCTCGACTCCGGCCGGGAGGGAGCCCAACACGTCGCGTACTGGACGACCGATTATCAGGCCCTCTACGACCGGGTTCTGACGGCCGGTTACACGGTGGGCCAGGAGGGCGACATCGGCGGGCGTTTCGCCTACCTGGACACCGAGCGCGAGCAGGGCACGGTCATCGAGATCAGTGACATCAGTGGGCCCAAAGGGCACCTGTTCGCCTACATCCGCGAGGTCGCCGCCGAATGGGATGGCGCAGAGCCGATCCGGGTGCTCGGATGAGTCCGGCCGGCGCGATGGGAAGGACGCAATGAAAGTTCACCATCTCAACTGCGGAACCATGAAAACGCCCGGTGCGCCCATGGTGTGCCACGTCCTGCTGATCGAAGCCGGCAATGCGCTGGTGCTGGTGGACACCGGCTTCGGCTCGCACGACTGCCGGGATCCCGGCCGCGTCGGGCCACTGCGCCATGTCATCAGACCGGTGTTACAGGAGAGCGAAACGGCACTGCACCAGATCGCACAACTCGGGTTCCAACAGTCCGATGTGCGGCATATCGTGTTAACCCACTTCGACTTTGACCACATCGGCGGGCTTGCCGACTTTCCCGACGCGCACGTTCACGTGACCACGGCCGAGGCCCGCGGCGCCGTCCACGCTCCATCGCTGCGCGAACGCCTGCGGTACCGAAGCGTGCAGTGGGCACACGGGCCCAACCTGGTCGAGCATGATCCCGATGGCGAGTCCTGGCGCGGATTCGCCCGTGCCAAAGCGCTTTCCGAAATCAGCGACGGCGTCGTCCTGGTGCCGATGCCGGGTCATACCCGGGGCCACGCGGCGGTGGCCGTCCGCGCCGGCGAGGGAGCCGGGGATAGATGGGTGCTGCATTGCGGGGACGCGTTCTACCATCACGGAGCGCTGGACCGGTCCGGTGTGCCGTTGATGCTGCGCACATACGAAGGCGCCTCCGCCTTCAACCGCGGGCAACTGCGGGAGAACCAGGCGCGGCTCGCGGAACTGTACGAGCGCGGCGAACGCGATCTGGAGATCGTGTGCGCACACGACCGGGGCCTGTTCGAGCAAGCCCGCGGTTGATTCAGCTGGTCGGCGGGGCCCGTGGGGCCATGGCGGCAACGCCATGCTCCTAAAACGATAACCCCGTTCTCGTCGGAGGGTGGGGGTGTATCATGCTCGGCGGCGGAGGTCGCTATGGCAAGAACAGTGGTAGTTGGAGCTTCGAGCGGGCTGGGGCGCTGCATCGGCATCGGCCTGGCGCAGCGCGGTGACCGGGTTGCGCTGCTCGCGCGGCGCCGCGAGCGCATTGACGCGGCCGCCCAGGACGCAGGACCGGACGCGTTCGCCGTCGAGTGCGACGTCACCGATCAGGAATCGGCCCGCTCCGCCATCGATGCCGCCGCCGAAGCGCTCGGGGGCATCGACAACCTTGTGTACTCGCCCGCGATCAGCCCGCTGGTACCGCTGGCCGAGACCGATGCCCAAACCTGGCGGCGCGTCTTCGACACCAATGTGATCGGGGCGTCGCTGACGACTGCGGCGGCCGTTCCGCACTTGACGAGGTCCGCGGGCAAGGTGATCTACCTATCGTCCGACGCCGGTACGTTCGGGCCGCCCTGGCCGGGCCTGGGAGCCTACGGCGTCAGTAAGGCGGCGCTGGAACGGCTGGTCGAGGCGTGGCGGGCCGAGCACCCGAACATCGGTTTCACCAATCTCATCGTCGGCGAGTGCGCGGGCGGGGAGGGTGATGCGCAGACCGGCATGAATGCCGGGTGGGACCGCGATTTGGCGATGCAGGCTTACCCGCTGTGGGTGGCGCGGGGCTGCATGCCGGGCAGGCTGATGCCCGTCGAGGACCTTGTCGAGGTGGTCCACACCATCCTGCGCACCAACGCATCGACGTCGATGCCGGTCGTGGTCGCCAGAGGCGCTCCCGCTGCCGGGGGAGCGGTGCTCGAATACGGGCAGCGGCCCTAACTCCCAGGACCGGTCACGAAGCAGCGGCCTCTGCTGGTGTCGAACAACACTTCGGCGACGGCGGATTTGTCGATTGCCGGGAACTCGAACCGGTGCACCTGCTGGCCGGCTTCTATTGCGGCGTCTTGAGATTCGGTGCTGCCGTCCTTTTTGCGGACCACCGCGGTGACCTTGTCGGGCGTCGACATGTTCTGCGGCTCCTGGAAATACCAGACCTCGATGCCGGCGCCGGTCGAGCTGGCCTGCCAGCCGTCGGAGTAGAAGCACGCCGGGTTGCCGTCGGCGTCAGGCGGCGGGGGTGTGCAGATCGAAAGCCCGACGCAGTCCGGCGCACCAGTCGTGGAGGTGGTCGTCGTGGATGGCTTGGTCACGGGGGCCGCGGAGGCTGCCGGCGTGGCCGGTTTTGCCGGGGTGCTGGACGAGGCCGGCGGTGAGGCATGCGGTGATCCGCACGCCGCCAACGTGATCAATCCCGCCGCCAGCGGGGTCATGAACCGCCTTGCCTTCGACATCGATGTCCTTTCGCCACGGGTGCCCGGAACCCTAGGGCAGCCTAGGGAAGGCTCACCGGATCTGTCCCGGAAACGGCGCGGGTTGTCGCTCTAAGCTGGGCGCGGAGCCAGCCGGATATTCCAGCGGCTGCCACCGGTTACTAGCTGCTCAGATTCCGCGGGTGAATGAAGATGCCCTCCGCCGATACCAGGACGCCGTCGGCGCCGCTGATCTGACCGACGGCGAAGGTCTTGACGCCCTCCACCCGGTCCACCCACGCGTCCGCCCGTAACGGCTGCAGCAGCGGGGTCCGCTGGTGATAGCGCAACGTCAACGTTCCGGTGTAGGCCGGCCGGCCGGGTCGGTGCGCGGTGGCCCCGAGTATGTGGTCGAGGATCATCGCCGAGACACCGCCGTGCACGTGCCCCATGGGACCCTCGAACGCGGCGCCGAGAGTGAATTCCGTCCACACCGATCCATCGTCCTCATGGTGGACCACCAGCGGGGGAGCCGACGGATTGCGAACGCCGACAACGACATTGCCCGACGCAATGCCCTGGCCGTCGTCGATTGCGCGTTGGCCGAACGTTCCGGGCATCAGTTCGGCGCTGAGTTCGGCTGTGACGCTGTCAATCTTGGCCGCCGCGGCCGCGATGACCTCGTGGTCTACCTCGGTGCGGATCGTCGCGTCGATCAACCGCCGGACCGATGCGGCCAGCGACTCGTATACCGGCAACGAATCAGTCATCGACTCAAAGGAATCCACCATGTCCGTCACCCTAGAACAGCAGTAACGATCGACCCCGACGGGTTCGCAACGTGGTGACGCGCGCCTCCACGACGAGGTGATCGCGGGCGTCGTCGGTCGGAGTCGGCATGGACCTGCCGGTGTGCGTGCAGATTCCCGGCCAGCGGTCAGTCTTCGAGCGATGCGGTGACCTATGTTGTTAATCTGACGAAATGGACGGAACCAGCGAAAAGTCGGTGAAGTCGGCGTTAGCCGCCACCAGTTGGGCGCTGCTGGGCATGATGTCCTATGAAGAGGAAGTCTCCGGCTACGACTTGAAGAAGTGGATCGACTGGAGCGTCGATTTGTACTACTGGAGCCCGTCCTACAGTCAGATTTACACCGAGCTGAAGAAGCTCGAGGGATTGGGCCTGGTGACGTCTCGCGTCGAGCGCGACGAGGGCACGCGCAGCCGTCGGCTCTACAAGATCACGCCGGCGGGCATGGCCGCGGTGACGGACTGGACCAACAACGCGCCTGTCGATCCCCCGGTGCTCAAACACAGCGTGCTGTTACGGGTGACGTTCGGCCATTTGAGCAACCCGACCCGACTCAAGGAGTTGCTACAGGAACACGTGGCCTATGCCGAAGCCCGTTATCGCAAGGCCGTCGAGGACGCCGAGGGCGCCGAGGCCGAACCGGCCTGGGCGTATTCGGTGATCGCGCTGCGCTGGGCGGCGAAGTATTACGCCGCGGAACGGGAATTCGCGCTCGAGCTGATGAAAGACATCGACGAGGCCGACGCCATCATCGGCAAGGCCGCCAAAGGCAGTCTCGCCCAGCCACGCCCGACACCCGGTTACTGGCGCGAGATCGAACGCCAGGTCGAGGCCAAGCGAGCCGGCGAATAGCTCGTGCCGGCGGGCCGCGGCCAAGGGAACTAAGTCAGCGCGCCGCGTCCTTGGCGGCGATGTAGCCGTACACCAGCCCCTGTGCGATCGTGGCGCCGGCGCCAGGATAAGTCGTGCCGAAAGCATTGGCCGCGGTATTGCCGATGGCGTACAACCCTTCGATGGCGCTACCGTCCTCGCGCAACACCCGTGCCCGCTCGTCGGCTTTGAGCCCACCGCAGGTGCCGAGGTCGCTGAGCACCATCTTGACGGCGTAGTAGGGGCCGTCGACCAACGGGCGCAGGTTCGGGTTCGGGGCGATTGTCGGATCGCCGTAGTACCGGTCGTAGGCGCTGCGCCCGCGGCCGAACTCGGGATCCTCACCGGCGGAGGCATTGCGGTTGAACCGGGTCATCGTGTCGGTGAATTCCGATGTAGGAACGCCCATCTGGGTGGCCAGGTCGGCCAGGCTGTCCGCCCGCACCGCGATCCCCGCGTCGTACCAGGACTGTGGCACCTTCATCCGCGGAAACAGTTCGGCGGCAAAGACATAACTGTTCCGGTATTGCTGGTCGAAAACGATCCACATTGACTCCACCGGGTTGCCCGTGCGCTCGAGTTCCAGGACGCGCTGGCCGAACGACATGTAATCCGCCGACTCGTTGGCGAATCGGCGGCCGTGCTGGTCGACGATCAGGCAACCGGGCAGTGAGCGTTCGGCCAGCATGACAGCCGGTGCCTTGCCGGGCAGCGGGGCCACCGCGGGAAACCACCACGCCTGGTCCATCAGACCGATATCGGCACCGCGTTCCTGAGCGACGCGGATTCCGTCACCGGTATTGGTGTCCGCACCCAAACTGAGGTTGGAGCCGAGTGATTCAGACTGGTATTTCCACCGCATTTCCATGCTGTGGTCGAAGCCACCCGTTGCCAGGATCACTCCGCGGCGGGTGGTGATCGTCACCTCACGGCCGCCGTGATTCACCACCGCACCGTCCACGCGGTCTTTGCCGGTGAGCCGCAGCAGGGTGGTGTCGGTCCACACCGGAATCCCGGCGCGCAACACACCGGCGAACAGACCCGCGGTCAGGCCTTGGCCGCCGGCGGCGTAGCGCCGTCCGACCAGCATGCCTCCGAAGCCTTGCAACACTCGCTTGGCGATAGTCGGAACGCCCTTGCGCGGCACCCGCGCCACCAGATTCATCCAGCGATAGTCCGCACCCGTAGTTGGAATGGCGACGCCGGCTTCCAGCACCCCCGGTCGCAGGCGCGATCGGTGCTCGCCCAGAATCGCGGTATTGAACGGTCGGCACTCGCAGGTGCGGCCCGCCGCGCTGCCGCCCGGCTTCTCCGGGTGGTAGTCCGAGTAGTCCTTGGCCCAGAACAACTTCAGCGGTGTGTTACGACGCAGCATGTCCACCGTTGCCGACAGATTCGTCAGAAACTCGGCCGAACGCAGCCGGGGCGCCGAGCCGGCGACCAGAGCGTCCAAGTAGGTGGCGGCGCGCTCGGCGGTGTCGTTGGCGCCGGCCTCTGCCAGCACCGGACCCGCAGGCAGCCACAGGGCGCCGCCGGACCGGGCGGTCGAACCTCCGACGTACGACGACTTCTCCACAATGAGGACCGAGAGCCCGCGTTCGTGGGCGGCCAGGGCGGCGGCCATTCCCGTGCCCGAGCCGACCACCAACAGGTCGACGCGGGTGTCGGCGACGGGAAGCCCGGACGGAATCGTCATGCTGTGCGGCGTCACAATCCGGAACGGTAAGCGCGAGCGACGCCAACCATCAACAGCCATCCTGATGAGTGGAACGTCGAGGACACCCAGCCGGTCACAAGGCGTTCAATGGCTGGTATGACGCTGCAGTCCGACGCCGACGCGGTTCGGCTCATTGAAGCGCAGGCAGCACCGACGCGGTTCGCCCGCGGATGGCATTGTCTGGGCTTGATCCGGGATTTCGGTGACGGTAACCCGCACCAGGTCAACGCTTTCGGTCAGAAGCTGGTGGTCTTCCGCAGTGGCGACGGAAAGATCAACGTGCTGGACAGCTACTGCCGCCACATGGGTGGTGACCTCTCACAAGGCCAGGTCAAGGGCAACGAGATCGCGTGCCCGTTCCACGACTGGCGCTGGGGCGGCGACGGGCGCTGTAAGCAAGTCCCCTACGCCAAGCGGACGCCGCGGCTCGCCCGCACGGCAACCTGGACGACGCTGGAGCAGGACGGCATGTTGTTCGTGTGGAACGATCCTGAGCACAAGCCGCCGCCACTGGAAGTGACGATTCCGCGCATCGAAGGGGCGACCAGCGACGAGTGGACCGATTGGCACTGGTACACCACGGTGGTCAATACCAACTGCCGCGAGATCATCGACAACGTCGTCGACATGGCGCATTTCTTCTACATTCACGGCTCGCTGCCCACGCACTTCAAGAACATCTTCGAAGGGCATGTGGCGACGCAGTACATGAACAGCGCGGGGCGGCCCGACCTTGGTGGTACCGAAGGCGAGCGCATGCTGGGCACCACGTCGGTGGCGTCCTACTGGGGCCCGTCCTTCATGATCGACGATCTGACTTATCACTACGAGCAGGCTGACCACCACACGATCCTGATCAATTGCCACTATCCGATCGACGAGCATTCCTTCGTGCTGCAGTACGGGATCATCGTCAAGAAGTCAGAAGCGCTGCCGGACGACCTCGCCATGCAGACGGCGATCGCACTGGGTGACTTCGTCAAGATGGGTTTCGAGCAGGATGTCGCGATCTGGCGCAGCAAGGCGCGCATCGACAACCCGCTGTTGGTCGAGGAGGACGGGCCGGTATATCAGCTTCGTCGCTGGTACCAGCAGTTCTATGTGGACGCCGCCGATGTGCAACCAGACATGGTGGACCGCTTCGAATTCGAGCTCGACACCACCAAGCCGTACGAGGCATGGATGAGAGTGGTCGAGGCGAACATGGCAGCCAGGACAGGCTCAGTGTCATGAAGCCGGACCTGTCGGTTCGCCCCGACAATCGGCTGGCCGACATGCCGATGGTGCCTGTCGCGTGCCGTAAATGCGAGGCGCAGGTGTTGGTCCGTAAGAGCACGTGGAACCAGACCAGCGTGCAATGGACCGCGGCGGCGTCCACCCGGTGCGTACAACGCCGGGAGGCCGACAAGATCGCCGGACACGGGGTGTTTCTGGCCTGTTCGGCGCTGGGGGAGTCGATCCTGGCCGCGGTGGCGACCGGTGAGCTGGCCATCGTCGACAGCGGCTAGGGTCAGCTGAATGCGGATCGCGGTGACGGGCGGCACAGGGTACGTGGGTGCCCATATCGTCAGCGGACTGCTTGCCGCCGGGCACCAGGTGCACCTGCTGGTGGAGCCGGGCTGGTCCAACGACATGCTGATGCACCGACTCAGCGCCGCCGGTGAACTATCGCTGCTGCGCGGGGATCTGCGGTCAGCGGACAGCGTCGACAGATTACTGGACGGCTGTGACGCTGTGATCCACGGTGCGGGGGTGGTGGGCACCGACAACCGCAAGGCGGCGTTGATGTGGGACATAAATGCCTACGCCAGCGAACGAATCATGTTGTGCGGCATCGCTGCAGGCTTGGACCCGGTGGTGCTGATATCGAGCTACAGTGCGTTGTTCCCGCCGCCCGGCCCGGTGATCGGGCCGGATTCTCCGACCGCGCAGGGCAAGTCGGCCTACGCGCAGACCAAGTCCTACGCCGACCGGGTGGCCCGCCGACTGCAGCGCGACGGCGCACCCGTTGTGGTGACGTACCCGTCGAGCGTGGTCGGTCCCGCGTTCTACACGCCGCCAGGCATCACCGAGCAGGGCTGGGGGACCATCGTGCGGTTGGGGGCCGCGCCGAGGCTTGGGCGTGCCGGCATGATGATGATCGATGTCCGCGATGTGGCTCTGGTCCACGAGCGGTTGATGTGTCCGGGCCGGGGGCCCAAGCGTTACCTGTGTGGCGGGCAGATGTTGACCTTCGACCAGATGATCACCGCGTTGGAGCGAGGTTCTGGACGGCGCATCCGGCGAATTGCGATGAACCCTGCCGTGTTTCGTCTGCTCGGGCGGGTATCCGATCTGGCCGCGCCGCTGCTCCCACTCGGCAGTGGGTTCAGTTATGAAGCCGCGCAATTGATTACCGCGGCCATCCCGACCGACGACTCCGAAACGCTGCGGGACCTTGATCTCACCTGGCGCTCGGCGAGCGAAGCGATTGTGGCGACATTCGCCGAGACGGCCGTGATCTGACCAGCATGACGGGACGAATCGCGGTGGTGACCGGGGCCAGTCGTGGCGCCGGGCTCGGTATCGCGGCTGCGCTGAGCGCGCGCGGCTGGCGGGTGTATGCCACGGGTCGCACCATCGTCGATGCGCCGGCCGGTGGTGTGGCGGTCCGCGTCGATCACGCCGATGACGAGGCGGTGGCCGGTTTGTTTGCGCGGGTGCGTGCCGAGGAAGGCCGGCTGGACCTGCTGGTCAACAATGCCGCCGTGATCTCCGACGAACTGGTCAGCCCGAAGCCGTTCTGGGAGAAGCCAATTAGCTTAGCCGATGTATTGGATGTCGGGCTGCGGTCTTCTTACGTCGCATCCTGGTACGCGGCGCCGTTGCTGGTCGAGAGTGGCCGGGGCCTGATCGCGTTCACCTCGTCGCCGGGGTCGGCGTGCTACATGCACGGCCCGGCATACGGGGCTCAGAAGGCCGGGGTAGACAAGATGGCCGCCGATATGGCGGTGGACTTCGGCGGCACCGGGGTCGCGACGGTGTCGATCTGGATGGGCATCCTGCTCACCGAACGGCTCCGCGGGGCCCTCGCCGGAAATCCTGAAGCCCTGGCCAAGACCGCTGAGCACGCCGAAACACCGCAATTCACCGGATATTTGATCGATGCGGTGTATGCCGATGCTGAGCTTTTCGAGCTGAGTGGGCAGACGTTCATCGGTGCGGAGTTGGCCGAGCGGTACGGCATCACCGACGAGGACGGCCGGCACCCGCCGTCCCACCGGCACCTGGGAGTGCCGCGGGAACCCAGCACCGTGGTCATCCGATAGCCTTTCGCGGGGCGGTCATGCGTGCGCGCCGCCGTCGATGCGGATCTCGGTTCCGGTGACGAAAGCACCGTCATCGGAGGCCACGAACGCGATTGCCGCGGCGACAGCGCTGGTGTCGCCGAGGAACTCGCTGGTTTCGCCGTGAATGAGTGGCGTCTGCTTGGCCCACAACGCAATGTCGTAACCCTCGGGCATCTTGTCCAACGTGGTGTTGGCCAGCGCGGTCGACACACCACCGGGTTGGATGTTGACCGCGCGCAGCCCCCGCTTGGAGTACTCCAGCGCCAGCGAGTGGGTGAACGACAACACTCCACCCTTGCTGGCCGCGTACGCGGCCATGTAGGGGTGGGCGAAACTGGCCGACGTCGAGGTGAAATTGACTACCACGCCGCGACCGGAATCCAGCAGCGCGGGCAACGCTTGCCGCGTCATCAGGAAGGTGCCGGTGAGGTTGACGGCCAGGGTTCGGTTCCAGTCGTCCAGGGTGGTCTCGTGGGTGTTCGAACACGTCTGCATGCCTGCCACGTTCACCAGCACCTCGAGCCCACCGAGGTCGGACACGGCCGTGTCGACCGCGGCGATCACATCGGACTCGACGGAGATGTCGAGCACCGCGGTGGTGAGACGCTTGCCGGTGCCGGCTTCCTCGGCCGCAGCCTTCGTAGCAGCCAACCCGGCCTCGGCGATGTCGAAGGCGGCCACGGTGGCGCCTTCGTCGAGCAGTCGAGCGACGGCGGCTTGGCCGATGCCGGAGGCGGCGCCGGTGACGATGACCCGGCGATCAGCGAAACGATCCATAGGGCAATGTCTTTCGATTATAGCTGGAAGGCGCTCAACGGCGCTTCTGCGGGGTAGGTCGTCGGTCCACCGATGTCGTAGGCGCTGTTGAGGGCGGCGATGAACTCCGGTGCGTGCAGCGGGTCGCTGGGGATGTCGAGCTTGATGCCCCTGGCGGTGATGTCGTCGACCATGATGTCGATGGCCTTGTCGACGGTCAGGTCGTCGGATCCATCCATGTTCTTCTTCAGCTCGTCGAAGTCGGAGAACACCTCGGCCGACCAGTGCACCAGGAACCGCAACTCGTCGGTGCGGTGGCGGGCGATCACGTCGTCGCCGTTGCGTAGCAGCCACCCGTCCCGATCGTCGGGATCGCCGGTGAAGACCGTGTCGAACGCCAGACCGGCCGGGATCTGTTGTTCCAGAGGGCCATTCGCCTCGCCGCGGTGCACCATCATCTCGTTCTGCACCACCACGCCGCGGTTGTAGATCGGCGGGAGCACCCGACGCGGTGCGCCCAGCGGTCCCTCGGGCCAATAGGTGAAGCCGCTCGTACCGTCCAGGGAGAACCAGGTGATCACCTGCGCCATCTTGATCAGATAGTCGCGGAATAGGCCGGACTTACCCATCACGCTGCACAACCAGGTTGGTGCGTTCTCGTGCCGCACGCCGCGGAAGCTCGGCGAATCCAGGTGTCCGGGATCGCGATTGGCGCATGGGCCGTTGATGTTGAACAGCATCAGCTCGGGCTTGGCGTACTCGGCGTTCCAGTAGCTCTTGGCCATCTGCAAGAACTGCTCGTTATAGAAGCAGTCATGCAGCTGCGGGTACAGCACGGCGCCGTAGTTGGCGAGGTAGCCGCGGAAGGTCGGGGTGAGGAACAGGTCCAGCGACGGGGTGTAACCCTCCGGGAACAGGCCGCTCATGGTCGCGATCAGCTCGTCGGCCGACGCGAAGTGCTGGGAGATGATCAAGCGCCACGGCCCCTCGGTACGCACCACGTCGAGCATGCGGTCACGTTGGTCATCGGTATAGACGTTGTCGATCTCGCGGGGCGGTGCGGCCGGCCGCAGCACGTCGGACAGTTCCATCCGCCGCTCCTGGGTGAACATCGTTGTCTCCTTTTGCGCGTTGCAAATCAGTGTGATTCTCGCAACGTCCAGCCCTCCCGGATTCAGGTTTTCCGGTGACCGGGACGTTAGAAATTCAGGGGATGGGCAAACCTGGCACGCAGTAGGCCGCCGAGCTCGGCGATGGCCAGCCGACCCCGCGCGGTCGCCTCGGACCGCATGAGAAAACCGTGGTACATCCCGGGGTAACGAGTCGACGCGGTCTGCACGCCGGCGTCCCGGAGTCGCGTCGCATATCGCTCGCCCCAGTCCCGGATCGGATCGCAGCCGGCCGTCAGCACGATTGCCGGCGGCAGCCCGGTGAGGTCGGTCGCATTCGCCGGAACTTGGTAGGGGTCGGTGGGCGGGCCGGTATCGCCGTCGACAAGGGCGTGCATGTAATCGATGTCGTCGCGGGCGAGCATCGGGGCGTCGCCCAGCGATGTGATCGACGGGACGGACATGTCGCGGTCCAACCCGGGGTAGAGCAGCACCTGCGCGAAGATGGCGGGTCCCCGACGGTCACGTGCGGCCAACGAGACCCCGGCCGCCAGCGAACCGCCGGCGCTGTCGCCGATCACCACGAGTCGGCCCGCATCGACACCCAGCTCGCCGGCGTTGCCGGCAACCCACTCGGTGGCCGCATAGGCGTCGTCGAACTGGGCCGGCGGCGGGTTCTCCGGCGCCAACCGGTATTCCACAGCGACCACGACCGCGCCGCACGCTGTTGCAAGTGCGCGGGCCAGCGGTTCGAAGGAGTGGTTGGTGCCCATCACGAGGCCGCCGCCGTGCAGGTACACCAGGACCGGAAGGTTGGGTTCACCTGTCGGACGGTAGATCCGGACCGGAACAGAGCCGGGGATGACCGCGTCGGTGATGGAGGCCATCGCCGGCATGTCATCGGGCAGGGGAGCGGCTTCGATCGATGCGCGCACCGCCGCCAGGCCCCGGGCCCGCATGGGAGCGATGTCGCCGAACGATGCGACCCGCGCGGCAGCGTCTGGGTCCAGGGTCATTTCGCGTTCCGGAGCAGGGCCGGGGGGCGTTGTGTCGCAAGGGTTTCAGCCCGACGCTCCATGGCCGCCACCACTGAATCCTGGGTGATCAGATAGAACCGGCCCGCGGCAGCCTGCTCGAACAGGGTCTGCGCGGCAGCCAACGGATCCATGGCAGTCGCCTTGATGTCCAGCATCGCCGCGCGTTGCGCTTCGGCGCTGCCGGCGTCACCGGCGGACTCGACGCCACCGGCTGATTCGAAGATGTTGGAGACCACCGCGCCGGGCAGCACGGCCTGCACGTGAATATGGTTGCCGTGCCCGGCGTTTTCCACCTCGAGTTGCAGGCATTCGGTGATCGCCAGTACCGCGTGCTTGCTCATGATGTAGGGCGTCTGCAACGGAATCGCGACGACTCCGCCGACCGAAGACAGATTCCATACCCAGGCCGGTTCGTCGGTGGCCATCATCTTGGGCAGAAACGAGCGGACACCGTAGAACACGCCGCTGATATTGATGTCGACGATGCGTTGCCAGTTCGCCAACGGGGTGTCCCACAGGTAGCCGAACTGCTCGATGCCGGCGTTGTTCACCAACAGCCGCACCGGGCCCACATCCCGGTACACGCGCTCGGCCAACTCCTGCACGGCATCGGGGTCACGTACGTCGCACACCACGTCGACGGCGCGCTCACCCAACTCGTCGCGCAGGACCGCAACGGCGTCCCCGTCGACGTCGGCCAGCACCACCGTCATACCCAACTGATGCGCATAACGGGCAAGTCCCGCACCGATTCCGGCGCCCGCGCCGGTGATGACGGCGATGCCGCCGGAGAACGTCTCGCGAGCGCTTGTCACGACCCGGCGGCGGCTGGGGCGTTGCGCTCGGAGAGCAGCACCGAGTTGGTGGTGTCGAGGATGACGTCCATCTCGGTGAACTCGAGACCCTTGGTACCGCCGCGCCGCACCGCAACCTCGGCGACACCGCTGGACACCGCGAACGGCACATAGTTCGTGATCTGGTTGACGAAGATGTAGAACCGCACCCGGGTGGCTTCACCGTCGGTGCCGATGCGGTGCAGGTTGGTGGCGTGGTGCCGTAATGGGTACGGGCTCTGCTCTCGGTGATCCGACAGCCACTCCATGACGGCGTCGCGGCCTTGCAGCTTCGGTGACATCAGCTCCTCGAAAGGGCTTGCGCCGCTGTCGCTCCTGCTCTCGTAGCGCACGTCGTCGGCGTAGCTGGCTGCCATTTCGTCGTAGTGCGCCTCGTCGTAGTGGTACCAGAAGCCGGCGATGAATTCCTGCAGTTCGGGCAGCGTGATGTCATTGCTCATGGCAGCGAGTCAACCCCAGATGTGTGCTCGGTAACACCGGTGTCGCCCGTTCAGTGGAACATGCTCCGCAACCGGGTGATCCTGTTCAGCCGGTGATCAGGCCCCACAGTCCGCCGGCGCTGGCGTACATCGCCGAGTCGGTCACCTGGTTGTCCCAGTACTGCACCGAACCGAACTCCGATCGCCACGCCAGGGCGGCCCGGGTGAACTCGTGCAAACGGTGCTCCCGGGTGGTGCCGATCGCACCGTGCACCTGATGGGCATTGCGCACCACCACCGAGGTGGCATGACCTGCGCACGAACGTGCAACGGCAACAAGGAATTCCAAGTTGTCCGCCGACCAGTCGCTGGTGACGGCGGCGGTCAGCGCGGCCTCGGTAGCGGCTCGGGCGAGTGCCGCCTCGGCGGCGGTGTCGGAGACCAGGTTCTGCACAGCCTGGAACTTCGACAGCGGCCGGCCGAACTGCACCCGCGACCTCACGTGTTCGATGCACAGCTCGAGCACCCGGTCCAGCGCGGCGCACACCTGGATGGAACGCACCAGCCCCGACCTCAGCCGCAACCCGGTGACCGGGGCCAGGCCAATCGCAGACCCTTGCAGGCTGGACAGGTCGGCGACCACCTCGTCACGTGGCTCACCGATCAGGTTGGTGCCGGGGGTGATCGAGAGGTCGCGGCTTGCGACGTCGGCGACCTGGAATCCCCCGTCGCCGCGCCATACCAGCACCACTCGCTCGGCCGCGGCTGCCCAGGGCACACCCGAAGCGCGGCCCTGCTTGTCCAGCATGCACACCGTGCGTACCGCCGCGTCCACCGGCACACTGCTCGACTCGAGCAGCCAGCACGCCAACAAATCGTGTTCCGCCAAGGGTATTCGCGCCCCGTTGCGCACCGAGGCGTCCAGCAGTGCGGCCGCCTCCAACCAGCCGGCCCCGCTGCCGCCGTGTTCCTCGGCGCCGGTCAGCCGTACCAGTCCCAGCTCATCGAGCCGTTGCCACAACGTCGGGTCGTGTGCGTGCTCGGCGAAAACAGCGTTCATCATGTCCAGCAGGGCCGGATCGACGCTCATCTCATCCCCAATCCGCGGGCGATGACGCCGCGCAGAATCTCGTTGGTGCCGCCGCGCAGGGTGAAGCCCGGACGCTGGTCCACAGCGGCGCGGGTCAACTCCGTGAAGATCGCGTCGGGGGAGTCCTGCAGGTCTGCGAAGTCCGCGATGTCACCCTCGACGGTGGTGCCGAGCACCTTGACCACCGCGGCCGGAACATCGGCCGCTTCGTGGCGTTCCAGCGCGCCGGCCACCGCCGTTGACATCTGGTGCAGGCCGGCGATGCGGGCGACGAGTCGTCCCAGGTTCGCATCCCGGGGGATGGAGTTGGCCGCCATCCGGTCGGCGCACGCCGCCAGCAGCACGAAGGTGGACAGGAACCGTTCGGGTCCGCTGCGTTCGAAGGCCAACTCCGAGGTCACCTGGTTCCAACCGTCGCCGATCTCACCGAACACCATGTCGTCGGGCACGAACGCTCCGTCGAAAATGACCTCGTTGAAGTGGTGCGCGCCGTTCATCGAAATGATCGGCCGCACTTCGACTCCGGGCCGGTGCAGGTCGACCAGGAACTGGCTGAGCCCGGCGTGCCGGTGCTGGGGGTCGACGGGCGCCGTGCGGGCCAGCACGATGAACGCGTGCGCCAGGTGCGCGCCCGAAGTCCATACCTTGGTTCCGGTCAACGCCCAGCCGCCATCGACGCGTTCGGCTTTGGTGCGCACGCTGGCCAGGTCGGAACCCGAATCGGGCTCGCTCATCCCGATGGCGAAGTAGCACTCGCCAGCGGTGATGCGCGGCAGGAAGTGCTGCTTTTGCGCCTCGGTGCCGTACTTGAGCAGCGACGGAACTATCTGCCGGTCGGCGATCCAGTGCGCGGCCACTGGCGCCCCGGCGGCCAGCAGCTCCTCGGTGACCACGAAACGCTCCTGGAACGAGCGGCCGTGCCCGCCGTATTCGACGGGCACCGTCATGCCGAGCCAGCCGCGCTCGGCCAGGGCCGTGGTGAATTTCTCGTCCCACCGGGACAACCAGGCGTCGACGGACGGGGTGAACGTGCCGGCGGCCAGTTGCTCGGCAACGAACTGGCGCACCTCGGCGCGCAGGTCGGTCAGGGCCTCGTCTTCGATGGTGCCCGGGGGTACCAGCCTGTTCATTGGCCGGTCCGCCACTTGGCGATGCGCCGCTCGTGCTCGGGGTCGCGGTGCGCCAGCGGCTGCATCGCCGCGGCCATCGCCAGCGTCGATTCCAGCGAACCGGTGCGCGACTCCTGCAGCAACCGCTTGGCCATCCGCAAGGCGTGTGGCGGGTTCTTGGCGATGCGCTCGGCGAGCTCATGCGCGGCCGGGAGCAGCTCGTCGTGCGGCACCACCCGACTGACCAGACCCCACTGCAATGCTGTCGCCGCGTCGACCCGGTCCCCGGTCAGCGTCATCTCCGCGGCCCGTTCAAAGCCGATGGCACGCTGCAGGAACCAGCTGCCGCCGTCGCCGGGGATGAGCCCGAGCTGCACGAAACTCTCTGCAAAAGATGCCCGTTCGGACGCGACCCGGATGTCGGCCATCATGGCCAGGTCGCACCCGGCGCCGATGGCGGCGCCGTTGACCGCGGCGATCAGCGGCACTTCGAGCCGGCCCAACGCCCGCGGGATCCGCTGGATGCCGTCGACGTAGGCGTAACGCTGGTCGAGCGGTCCCAGACCAAACATGCCGGTCTGGTCCGCCATCTCCTTGACGTTGCCGCCGGCGGAGAAGATCTTGCCGGACCCGGTCAGGATCACCGCGCCGACTGTGGTGTCGGCGTTCGCTGCGTCGACGGCGGCTTCGAACCCGGAGATGACGTCCTTGCCGGTGATCGCGTTGCCTACCTCGGGCAGGTTGATCGTCCAGACCTGGACCGCGCCGCTGCCGCTGATTTCCAAGGGATTGTTCATGAGGGCAACTGTAGGGACTTGGTCTGCAGGTACTCCTCGAACCCGGCCCGGCCGAGCTCGCGGCCGATGCCGGAGCGCTTGTAACCGCCGAAGGGTGCCACGGGGTTGTAGGGGCCGCCGTTGATGTCGAGCTGTCCGGTCGCCACGCCGCGGGCGAAGGCGATGGCGGTGTCGTCGTCTTTGGCCCACACCGCACCGGACAGGCCGTAAGGGGTGCAGTTGGCGATCCGCAACGCGTCGGACTCGTCGTCGAACGGGATGACGGCAAGTACCGGGCCGAACACCTCCTCCTGGCCGAGCTCGGACTCCGGGGCTACGTCGGCGAAGACGGTCGGGGCAACGTAATAGCCTGCATCCCTGATCTTTTGGGCCCCGCCAGTGATCAGTCGGGCGCCGTCGCGCTGGGCGCGTTCGATGAATCCGAGAACGGTCTCGTACTGCCGGGCCGAGGCCGACGGCCCGATCCGGGTGGCCGGGTCCAGCGGGTCACCGACGGTGTATTTGGCAACGGCCGCCTCGACGAGCTCCAAAGCCTTCCCGTACTGCGACGCCGGCACCAGCATCCGAGTCCATGCCATACAGGTCTGCCCGCCATTGAGGAACGCGTTACCGACACCGACCTTCACCGCGGTCGCCAGGTCGGCGCCGTCGAGGATGACGTTGGCCGACTTGCCGCCCAGTTCGAGGGCCACCTTTTTGACAGTCTGCGCGGCCAGTTCGGCGACCCGCACGCCGACACCGGTGGAGCCGGTGAACGAGACGAGGTCGACGTCGGGGTGCGAGGCGATGCGTTCGCCCACCACCCGTCCGCCGCCGGAGACCAGGTTCACCACGCCGGCGGGCAGGCCCGACTCCTGGACTGCCTCGATGAACTCGAACACCGACAGCGGCGCCTCGTTACTGGGTTTGAGCACTACCGTGCAGCCCGCGGCGATGGCCGGCAGCACCTTGGCCACCACCTGGTATAGCGGATAGTTCCACGGGGTGATCGCGCCGACCACGCCGTAGGGTTCGCGGACCACCAGCGAGTTGCCCACGCGTTCTTCGAATTCGAAGGTCTCCAGCACGTCGGCGAAGCCCTGCGCCACGGCCAGCGGGACCTTTGTCTGAACGGTCTGCGAGATCCGCAGCGGCGCGCCCATTTCCGCGGTGATGGTCTCGGCGATGTCGGGCAGGCGCTGCGCCATGGCCGCGATGACGGCGGCGGTCCGCTCTTTTCGCTCGGCGACGCTGATCAGCGGGTCGAACGCCCGGCGCGCGGCGGCCACCGCCGCGTCCACGTCGGCGGCGTCGCCGTTGGGCACGCTACCGATCGCCTGTTCGGTGGCGGGGTTGATCACCTCGATCTCGCCGGTACCGACGGGCGTCACCCACTGTCCGTCGATGTAGAGGGTCTTACGGGTGTAGTCGTGCATGCTCAGGTCTGCTTTCTTCTCGTCAGGGCGTCTCGTCAGGGCGTCTCGTCAGGGCGTTTCGTCAGGGCGTCTGGTCAGGGCACGATGCTGGCGCGGACGTCACGCAAGCCCTCGGCGGCGGCGAACGCCTCGTTGATGTCGTCGAGTGAATAGTGCGCGGCCGCAAGGCGGTCGAAGGGCAATCGGTCCTGGTACTCGGCCAGGAAGGCCAGCGCGCGCGACAGTACCGGCGGGTCGTACAGCGAAACACCAACCATGGTCTTGTTGGCGAATACGAACCGGGACGGGTCGAACTCGAAGGTCTTGCCGATGTTGATGTTGCCGATCTCGACGTAGCGGCCGAACTGGCCGAGCATCTTGAGGCCCTCGTCGATGGCCGACGGGTGACCGACCACCTCCACCACCACGTCGGCGCCCAGACCGTCGGTGAGTTTACGGACGGCCTTGATCCGGTCCTTGTCGGTCGTCACCTCGTTGAGGTCGACGATGGCGTCGGCGCCGAACGCTGTCGCCAGTTCCAGCCGTTCTGGGACGCCGTCGATAGCGATCACTTTGGCGGCCCCGCGGGCCTTGGCCACCGCGACGGCGTAGAGACCGAGTGCTCCGGCGCCCTGCACCACGACGTACTCGCCCAGTTGCAGGTCGACGCGCTCCAACCCGTACATGACCTGTGACAGAGCGCAATTGGCGCCCGCGGCGACGTCGTCGGAGAGGTCGTCGGGCACCGTGTAGACGACCGCGCCGGCCGGCAGCAGGAAGTAGTCGCCGTACCCACCGACGAAGTAGGGTGGCTCGTCGGCGCGTCCCAGCATCGCCATCTTCAGGTTCTGGCACGCATTGCGCCTGCCCGCCAGGCAGTTCCGGCACCGGTGGCAGGAGAAGAAGTAGGGGAACACGACGCGGGTACCCTGTTGCAGTGCTGCGCCATTGGAGTCGGCACTGACGCCGTCGCCCAATGCCTCTACCGCGCCGACCATCTCGTGGCCCAGCACGGTGGGCAACTGACCGCCCAGGCCGCCGGTGGCGAAGGTGCCGTGCCAGGCGTGCACGTCCGAACCACAGATGTTGGCACGGGTCACCTTGATCAGGATCTCGCCCGGCCCGACGTCGGGCAGGCTGACGGTCTCGATCTCAAACGGTTTCCCGGGTGCGTCGAAGCGGGCGATGCGTCCCTTAAACACGGAACTGTATTCCTCTCAGTGACTGGTGAATTCGCGACCGAACTGCTCGCGCAAGGTGCGCTTGAGCAGCTTGCCGCTGGGGTTCTTCGGCAGTGCGTCGACGAAGAAGATCTGTTTCGGTGTCTTGAACCCGGCCAGGTGCCTGCGGCAGTGGGCGAGCAGGTCGTCCTCGGTCAGTCTGGTGCCGTCGCGGCGAACCACCGCCGCCACCACGGCCTCCACCCAGACCGGATGTGCCACACCGAACACCGCGACTTCCTGAATGCCGTTGTGCTGGTAAATGATCTCCTCGACCTCCCGGCTGGCGACGTTCTCGCCCCCGGTCTTGATCATGTCCTTCTTGCGATCCACTATGTGCAGCAGTCCGTGCTCGTCGTAGTAGCCGAGGTCGCCGGAGTGGAACCAGCCTCCCTGGAACGCCGCGGCTGTCTTGTCCGGATCGTCGAGGTAACCCAGCATCAGATGCGGACTGCGGTGGGCGATCTCGCCGACGATTCCCGGGGCCACCGGGTTGTCGTCGTCGTCCAGGATTGCTGTCTCGACGTTGACGACGGGTCGTCCGGCCGCACCGGCGTGCGCGTCCTGCTCGTCGGGTCCCAGCGCGGAGGCGAGCGGGGCCAACTCGGTCTGGCCGTAGAAGTTCCACAGCCTCAGGTTCGGCAGCCGTTGCCGGATCTCGGCGAGTACCTCGACCGGCATGGCCGAGGCGCCGTAGTAACCCTTGCGCAGACTGGACAGGTCGACGCTGTCGAACAGCGGTGACCGCAGCAACGAGATCCATACCGTGGGTGGGGCAAAGTAATTGGTGACGCCGTAGCGTTCGATGGTGCGCAGCACCAGTTCGGGGTCCGGCCGCGGCAGGATGATGCTGGTCGCGCCCAGATAGATGTCGGTGGCCAGGAAGTTGTCCAGTTGTGCGCAGTGATACAGCGGCAGCGAGTGGATCTCCACGTCGTCGTGCGACATCTCGCCCGCGACAACGGTGCTCACGTACTGCCACATGAGGCTACGACTGGAGTGCATGGCGCCTTTGGGTCGCGATTCGGTGCCGCTGGTGTACATCAACCGGATCAGTTCATCGTCGCCGACCTGCGGGTGTGCGACGACGGTCGTCGTGGTCAGCCAGGCCGCGAAATCGTCCCACCCGGCCGCCGGGAGCTGCCCGGGTGTCACCAGCGCCACCCTCGTGGTGACCGCCCCGCCGAGCCTCATGGCCTGCTCCGCGGCCGGCACCAGATCGGCTTCCACGATGAATCCGCGGGCCTTGCTGTGGCCGATTATGTAGGCGATCTCCTCGGCGGTGAGCATGAAGTTGATCGGCACCAGGACCACGCCGGCGCGTGCGGTCGCGAAGGACAGCACCGCGTACTGCCAACAGTTGCGGGCCAGCAGGGCGACGCGGTCACCGACCTCGAAACCGTTGTCGTACAACGCCGTTGCCGCCCGGTCCACCAGGTTCTCGAATTCGGCGAAGCTCAGTGCCACCTCGCCGTCGATGATCGCGGTCTTGTCGGGTTGCCTGCGGGCCGATCTGCGGGGGATATCGCCGAGAGCCTGACTGCGGGCACCGGCGATGACCGCACGCAGGGCCGCCGGCTGTTCGTCGTCGTCCTCGGATCGCACGGGCCCACGGTAACCGCGTGAGCCGGCTCGGTCGTCTTGTGTCCCGCTGAGTAGACAAGACGGCGCCGGCGGCGGCGGCCGACTCGGATACTCAGTGCATGAACACTGGCGCCTCCGTCGCGGTTGACGGAACCAGAACGGAATCGCTGAATTCCGACGAATTGCGGGCGAACCTGCGTCAGGCGGACCCTGGCATCCTGGTCGCGATACTCGCGCAGCTGACCGGTGATCCGGCCGTCGTCGATCGCTTCGCGGCGAAGGTCTCCCATGTGCCCGACCCGCCGGAAAGGGCCGGCGTCACCGACGCGGACACCCTGGAAGAGATCGTGACCGCGCTGCTCGCGGCCGTGGGAGCAGCCCGCCCGGTGGGCGCGTTGGCGGCCGACGACCCGGAATTGTTCGCGCGGATCGCGCCGGTGGCACTCGGCGGCGAGGTCGGCGCCGAATACCTGGGCCTGCTGCTCGAGCAGGGCGGATTCCAACCACCACAACCGGTACTGCCGCGCACCGCCAAGCTGCCCAACGACTTCCGCGTCGCCATCGTCGGCGCGGGCATCGCGGGGCTGACGGCCGCGCTCGCCTGTGCCGAGGCCGGCATCGGCTTCCAGGTATTCGACCGCAACGACGAAGTGGGCGGCACCTGGTACACCACCACGTACCCCGGCATCGGTGTGGACACACCGTCGGCGTACTACTCGCTGTCCAGCGACATCAACGGCGACTGGTCGAGCTACTACCCGCAGGGTGCCGAATACCAGTCATACCTGCAGTCCGTGGCCGACAAGAACCGGCTGCGCGAGCATATCCGGTTCAGCACCGAGGTCGAGGCGCTGCGGTGGGACGAGGAGCGCAGTCAGTGGCAGATCCAGGCGGTGGGACCCGGCGGGACCCGTGACGTCAGTTACGCCAACGTGGTGATCCCGGCCGCGGGCTATCTCAACCGGCCGCGCTGGCCGGACCTGCCGGGCGTGGGCACCTTCTCCGGCACCGAGATCCATTCGGCACTTTGGGATCCCGAGTTGGACCTGACCGGAAAGCGGGTCGCCATCATCGGCGCAGGCTGCACGGCGGTGCAGATCGTCGACGCGTGCGTGGATCAGGTCTCGCAGCTGACCGTGTTCCAGCGCCAGCCGCACTGGGTGGCGCCGCGGCGGCGCCTGACCGACGATGTTCCCGAGCATCAGCGCTGGCTTGGTGTGCACCTGCCGTACTACGCCAACTGGCTTCGGCTCAAATCCTTCTGGGGCACCGCTGATAACAATTACCCGGTGATCCTGCACGATCCGAAGTGGGCTTCCGAGCACCTGTCCATCTCGCCTGCCAACGACGTGCTGCTGCAGATGTGCCTGCAGTACATCGACCGGATATTCGGCGCGGGCAGCGACCTCGCCCGCAAGGTCACCCCCGACTTCGCGCCCTACGGCAAGCGCATCATCCGGGACCCGGGCGGCTACTACGCGGCGCTGGCCCGCGACCACGTCGACGTCGTCGCCAGCGAGCCGGCCGAAGTCAACCAAGCCGGGATCGTGACCGCCGACGGCCGCCAGATCGACCTCGACGTCATCATCTATGCCACCGGTTATCATCTGGATTTCCTCTCCACGGTTGATATCCGGGGCCGCAACGGCAAGAAGCTGACCGACGAGTGGGGCGACCGGCCGCGCGCGTACCGGGGTGGCACCGTGCCGGGATTCCCGAACCTGTTCATCTCCTCGGCACCGAACTACAGCCCGGGACACGGCGCCGGGCACAACTTCGGGGTCGAGGTGATGGTGCACTACGTCATGGAATGCCTGCAGTTGATGGCGCTGCGCGAGGCAGCCACGCTGGAGGTGACACAGCAGGCTTATGACGACTATGTGGCAGATATCGATGCGACCATGGCCGGCACGGTCTGGTGTCACACGCCAGGCGCGCACACCTACTACCGTTCCGGTGGTGGGCGGATCGTGACCGCGTTCCCGTACCGACTGGTCGACGTGTGGCAGGGACACCGCACCCCCGTCGAGGCGGACTTCGAGCTGAAATGAGCGAATTACTCTCCGGTAAAACGGCTCTGGTGACCGGCAGCAGCCGGGGCATCGGTCGGGCGATCGCTCAGCGCCTCGCCGCCGAGGGCGCCACCGTCGCGGTGACGGCGCGGTCGCACACGGCGTCGTCGTCGACGCGGGCAGGTGCGGCCGCCGTGCTGCCGGGCACCATCGCCGAGACGGTCCAGCTGATCGAAGCTGCGGGCGGCCGGGCCATCGGGATCGCCGCTGACCTCGAGAATGCCGAGCAGCGAGACGGGTTGATCGATGCGGTGCTCGACCGGACCGGCCGCATCGACATCGTGGTGAACAACGCGGGTTACGCCGACTACTCGGTGGTCGAGGAGATGAGCCTGGAGACCTTCGACCGGACCTTGGAGCACTACCTGCGGACTCCGTTCGTGTTGACGAAAGCCGCTGCGCCGCATATGCGTAAGCAGGGTGCGGGTTGGATCGTCAACATCGGGTCGGTGACCGGGGTGGCGCCGGTGCGGCCGTACCGGGAATACAATAAGACTTCCGGCGACGTGATCTATGCGTCCATGAAAGCCGCGCTGCACCGCTTCACCCAAGGTGTGGCGGCCGAACTGCTCGACGCCAACATTGCAGTCAACTGTGTCGGTCCGTCCACCGCGATACGTACTCCCGGTGCGGCGCAACTGATTCCGGATTCGTTCCCGACCGAACCGGTGGAGTACCTGGCCGAGACGGTGCTGGCGATGTGCCATCTTCCGGCCGCTGAACGGACCGGGTTGGTGGCCTTCAGTCTGCACTACCCATGGTCGCAGCAACTGCCGGTGCACACCCTGGACGGTAGGCGGGTGTTGCCCCCGATCGAGCCACCCGCCACCGCCAACCCCAACATCCTGCCTGCCGGACTCTAACTACGCGAGCAGACGCAAAATCCCCTGATTACGTTGTAAATCAGGGGATTTTGCGTCTGCTCGCGCTATCGGGTGGCGGCCCGCTACACCGGCATGATGGGGATCTTCTTCATGGCACTAGCCCGAGGGTCGGGTGCCGCGGCGGCCGCAGCATGGTTCTGCTCGCCGCGAGTATAGGTCCAGACGCAGAACGGCTCGCCCTGGGCGAACTTGAAGTCCTTGGGCGGCAGGTTGATGTCGAGCTTACAGCCGGGGAAGAACGGAGCCGAGATCCGTTGCTCGAATGTGCAATTCATCCACGCCCGGGCAGGTGGGTACAGGCCCTCGTCGGTGTATTTTTGCAGAACCTCGCATCGGCGCATATTGAGAATGACATGGTCGGGGTTGTAGACGATGTACTCACCACCGTAGCCAAGAGTGCCGTCTATGCTCAAACAGGCGAGCTTCAGGAAATCGACTACATGTACGGGCTCAATCTTGAAGACTGCGGCGAGTTTTGGATATTCGTAGTCGATGATTAACTGGTACATGTCAGGTAGGCCGAGCCAGACTTCTTCTTCAGGGATGATCTTCGTCCATTGGTCGATGAAGTAGTTGTGGCCTTTGAGGTATTGATCCCAATACGTCTTGATCAGTCGGATCAGTGCCTCTTTGGTCAGGTCCTCAGTTTGCACATCAAATGGAATTGCCTGGTACTGAGCATTTTTCCAATCCCAGCCTGGGGGCGCGATATAGCGGCCGATCGGCATCACCTGGCGCATCACTGCTCGTGACACCTCCGCGGCAACGTCCATCGCGGCGTTGATGCCGACCTTCTCCGAGTAGATCTTGATGTGGGCATAGGGCACGAAGTTCAGTGTGTCCTCGAACACCCGAGCCAATCCCACCAGGAAGTCTCTCGAGAAGTCTTCGATATTGCCCACTTTCCCCATGAAGTCGTGGGTGTAGTCATCGTAGTTGTGGTCGGTGGCCATCGGGGGTTCTCCTTGTTCGGTGGCAGTGGTGCGAGGCGCGTTGGTCCTTACTCGGCGCAAGAGGGCTCTTCGTCGTTCCGGCATGGTCGAAACTCAATTGGTGACCCGCATTAGTGGTGTCATAATCTGACTATGTGTCAGAATCTGACATATCTAGTCTAGGTGCACTGTCTCCGAACACGCAAGGCCGAATTCGCCTCAACTGAAACCAGTTACCGGCTGCGCGTGCATAACCGGGTACTACAACGGGGGTTACTATGGCCGGGCGCCCACGGGTAGCTGAAGGAGTGTCACGTGAGTACGCCACGCAGGCCAACATTGAAAGAGCGGCGGGTCGAAGAGCTTCGGATGACGATCGCGCTGACTGCGCGCGACATATTCCTTGCGGACGGGTCAACCTCGGCCACCGTTGAGCGGATCTGTGACGTCGTGGGCATCGTGCCGCGCACATTCCACCGTCACTTTCCGGTCAAGGAAGACGTCGTGATGCCGCTGTTCCGTCAGTTCGGTGGTTTGAGTGTGCAAGTCCTGCAGCATGCGTCGCCCGCTGCGAGCACGGTTTCGGTTCTGGTCGAGGCTTTTACGGCTGAAGTTGCCAAGCGTGGCGAACTCGAGATCGATCGCACGTTCATGGCTCTCATGATCGCCGATCCTCAGTACCGCCTCCGGTGGCTGGACTGGGGGCAGGACCTCTGTGATCCAATCACGGAGTTTCTCGCCGCTCGCTACGACCTCGGGAGCGACCCGTTCGTTCGAACATTGCCTGCCCAGTTGGTGATCCAGATCTGCCGCCAGGCCTATGTGCACTGGGTGGAGCAAGGCGAATTCGACAGCCTGCGTTCGGCATTGAGCGCAGGCATGGAACTTGTGGTCCGGGCACTGAAGCCGTTGTGATGCTGCCTGCTATCAACCGAACACGAATCCGGGCAGGTCGCAGAAGCTGTGGCAGACGCGGTCGCGGATGATCACATCGGTGGTCTCCGGGTCGAACCAGCGGTCCACCACCGCCCAATGGATCGGATGCAACAGATAGGGGCCCAGCAACCCGTCGACGTCGCAGAACTCCTGCTCGAAGACGTGTGTCCAGGCCGTCTGGCCGATCGCCTCCGTGACCCGGCTCAACTGCCAGGCCCGGATCGCCGGCACGTAGCGCGGCATCATCGAGAGTTCTTCTTCGAAGCGGGCGACGGTGGCTTCATCGGTGTCCGGCTGTACCCGGAGCAGCAGGGTCCGGTACACGGTGCCCGCGGTGTCTGACTCACGCACCGGTGTGCCCGGGTAGTCGACACCGTTGACCCGGCTGACGGCGGCGTCGCCGACGATCGTCTTGAACAATGGTGCGGCGCACTGCCACTGAGCGGCGCTGTCGAAACGCAGGTGCGCCAGGATGTCACCGCCGTTGCGCGAGCCGGGCAGCGTCGGCTGCACCACCTGGTGTACTGCGTCGGAAGCACCTGCGGCGCTGCGCAACCCGTCGACGATCCGGTCTCGCTCGGATTCGGCGACATCGAGTAACCGCGTGACGCTAAACACCGCACAAGCCGTCCACGTCGTCAGGCGCGCTGGCGAAGGATCGCGACCGCTCCTGCACCAAACCGTCGATCTTCGACCACCATTCGCCCAGCGCCGGATCCGGGCGTCCCTGCCAGGTCATCTGCCACCAGGCTTCAGGGCCGGGCAGCGTCCAAATGATGGTGATGGTGTTGGGCTGGTCGGGGTACCAGATAGGCGGGCTGATGAGAACATCGCGCAGCGTCATACCGCGCTCGCGCGCACCCGGCGCATACTCGCCCAGGTAGCTGTCGACGAACCGTCTGGCACAGCCGGGACGGGTGATGACACGGTCGATGACGAAGACCTCACCGTTGGCCATGTGGCCGAGGTTATGGCGCGGGTCGGTGCACCGGCCAGTGGCAATCCCGATCATCGGGAGGCGCCGTTGACGCCGGTGACCATCCGGGTGACCGTGGGGGGATGAACGCCCAGCTTCCCGACCCCTTCGACCCCTGCCGATTGGGGCCGGTGAAGCTGCGTAACCGGGTGATCAAGGCGGCGACCTCCGAGGGACGCTCACCCGACGGGTTGGTCACCGACGACCTCATCGCGTTTCACCGGACGTTCGCCGAAGGTGGCGTCGGGATGACCACGGTGGCCTACTGCTGCGTGTCGCCGGAGGCCGCCAGCGCCCCGGGCCAGATCGTGATGAGCCAGGCGGCGCTGCCCGGCCTGCGCCGGCTCACCGACGCCGTGCATAAGGCAGGGGCCGCCGTCTCCGCACAGTTGGGTCACGCAGGAGTGGTCGCCCCCAAGAAGCTCACCGGCGTCACACCCCTGGCGCCCAGCCGGTTCATCAACCCGGCGTCGATGGCCTACTGCCGTGCCATCACCCGAGACGAGATCGCGCGCGTCATCGAACAATTCGCCGCCGCCGCCAGGCTGGCCGTCGATGCGGGCTTCGACGCGGTGGAACTGCACTTCGGCCACCTGTACCTGCCCAGCTCCTTCTTGAGTCCGCTGCTCAACCGGCGCAAGGACGAGTACGGGGGCCACATCGACAACAGGTCGCGGCTGGTGCGCGAGATCGCGCAGCGGGTCCGCGACGCGATCGGCGAACAGATCGCGGTGATCGCCAAACTCGATATGGACGACGGTCTTCCGGGCAGCATCTGGTTGGACGAGGCGCTGCGGACCGCCCAACTGCTCGATGCCGACCAGACCCTCGACGCAATCGAGTTGACCGAGGGCTCTTCTGTGTACAAGCCGATGTATCTGTTCCGCGGCGATGTCCCGGTCAAGGAGTTCGCCAAGGTGATGCCCAGGCCGATGCGATTGCCGCTGCGTGTCATCGGCAAGTCGGCGATGGGCAGCTATCCGTACGAAGACCTCTACATGCTGCCGGACGCACGCCAATTCGTCGGCGTGCTGGGCAACACTAAATTGATCCTGCTCGGCGGCATCACCACCCGTGCACACCTCGAAGCGGGTGTGCGAGAAGGGTTCGACTTCTTCGCCATGGGCCGGGCCCTGCTGCGGGAACCCGATCTGGTGAACCGGATGACAGCCGATCCCGCTGTGCAGAGCCGGTGCAACCACAACAACAAGTGCATGGTCACGGTGTTCGAGCGCACGCACTGCGTGCTCGACCCGGAGCAGCGTTTCGGTGCCGCCGAGCCGCTCGACCCGGCGGCCGCGAGACTACCGCTGCAGCAGATCGGCTAACGCCGACGCCGCCTCATTGCGGGCCCGGTGCGCGAGGTCGAGCATCGGCATGGTCATGAAGCCGTGGATACCGCCCTCGTAGCGCAGCAGCGCGGTCGACACCCCGGCCGCCTCCAGTGCCGCCCCGAACGCCGAACCCTCGTCGCGCAGCGGATCGTGGCCGGCGATCACCAGCACGGCGGGCGGCAATCCCGTTAGATCGGCGTGCAGCGGTGCGGCATACGGGTGCGTCCGGTCAATGACGTTGGGTACGTAGCAGTCCCAATACCACTGCATCGCGGGCTTGGGGTTGTAGTAGCCCTGCCCGAACAGCCGATAGGACTCGGTGTCGAAATCGGCGGTGATCACCGGGTAGAGCAGGAACTGCGCCGCCAGGGCCGGGCCGCCGCGGTCGCGGGTCAGTAGTGCGGTGACCGCGGCCAGGTTGCCGCCGGCGCTGTCTCCGCCGACGACGAGGCGATCAGGGTCACCACCGATGGCGGCAGCATTGTCGGCGGCCCAGCGCGCAACCGCATACACATCTTCGGCGGCGGCCGGCCAGGGATGCTCGGGCGCCAGTCGGTAGTCCACCGAAATCACCACGGCTGATATGAGATTCGCGAAATTCCGGCACAGTCCGTCGTGGCTCTCCAGGTTGCAGAAGACGAATCCGCCGCCGTGCGCATATACCAGGATCGGCAGCGGCCCGGTGACATCGGGACGGTAGACGCGCACCGGCACCGGCCCGGCCGGGCCGGCAACGGTGCGATCGCTGACCTCACCGACGCGCTCGGGTTGGGCCGCGGGTACCACCCTGGACGCGATGAGCGCCCGGGCCTGGGCTCCGGTCATCTCGTGGACCGCGGGGAAACCACCGTCCAATTGTTCGATCAACTCTGCGATCTGCGGATCGAGGCTCACGCGTCACTACCTCCTGGCATCTGGCGAAACGACTACGCAGCAGTCTTATGGCGCCACGCGGCATTGTATTACGCAGTATTACGCAGAACTGCCCGCCGATTCCACGGCTTCCAACGTGACGCATCCCACCTTCGCTTTGTCCCGGATACCGGTAAGTAACTGCTGGTGAACGGATTTCGGAAACTAATCTCACACTAGGATTCAAACGCGAGGAGCCAACGTGCGTGCAACCGAAGTCGAAATTCCGGAAATCCAGAAGTGGGACCCCGTTATCACCGAGCGGCTGATCCGATATCTGCGGCCCGCCGTGAAAACTTGGCTGCGTTCGGAAGTCCTTGGACTCGAACATATTCCACCGGGTGGCGTGTTGCTGGTGTCCAATCATTCGGGTGGTGCACTGCCAACCGACATGCCGGTGTTCGCGGTGGATTTCTACGAGAAGTTCGGCTACGACCGCCCGCTGTACGGCCTGGCGCACGACATCATTCTGGGTGGCCCCACCAGTGGGCTTATGCGCCGCCTCGGTCTCATCCGCGCGAACCGGGCTAACGCGGCCGAGGCACTGCGCTCCGGTGGCGCCGTGCTGGTGTTCCCCGGCGGCGACCATGACGCCTACCGGCCGACCTGGCAGCAGAACGTGATCGATTTCAAGGGGCGCACCGGCTACGTCCGCACCGCAATTGAGACTGGAGCCCCGATCGTTCCAGTGGTTTCCATTGGGGGACAGGAGGGTCAGATATACCTCACCCGCGGTAAGTGGCTGGCCCGGCGCCTCGGCATACAGAGCAAGATGCGAACGGACATCCTGCCGATCTCCTTTGGATTCCCTTTCGGGCTGACCCTGATTCCGCTCAATATCCCGGTGCCCACCAAGGTGATCACCCGGGTCCTCGAGCCGATCGACGTCGTCGCCCGGTTCGGAGCGGAACCTGACATCGCGGAGGTGGACGCACATGTGCGAGCAGTCATGCAGGAAGCATTGACCGCGTTGGCATCCCAACGCCGGTTCCCGGTATTCGGTTAGGTTTCCAATATTCGGTTAGGAAGTTGGCAGCAATGTTGGTCGAGGGATTTCTCGATGGAGTTCCGTTGGAAGGCGCGGTACGGGCGCCGATCACCAGTGCGGCGCGGTGATGGCAGGTAATACCGTCAACGGCATACCCCGGGTCGACCCGTGCGCTCGACGCGGCGTGTTGAAGCGGGCGGCGCAGTGGCTCGCAGCCACCAAAGGTGGTGTTGCCGTAGCGAAATTGGTCGTCGTACCGATCGACGCGTTGCTGTTGAAGGCCACCGGCGCACGTATCAGTGTGACGATGGGCGGGGCACCGGTCGTGGTCCTGGTCTCCACGGGGGCTCGCACTGGCTTGCGGCGTGAAACCCCGCTGCAGTACTTCACCGACGGCGACGAGGTGATCCTGGCCGCCTCCAACTTCGGCGGGGGGAAGCACCCGGCCTGGCTCTACAATCTGCTCGCCACACCGGAGTGCGAACTGCGAGCCGGCAGCGGCGGCGGCAGGTTCCTTGCACGTGAGGTCGAGAACGGGGATCGAGAAAGGCTTTTCGAGCTCGCGATCAAGCTCTATCCCGGCTATGTGAAGTATGCCGGTCGCACGGAAGGCGTCCGAACGATACGCATGTTGCGCCTTGTGCCGATTAGCTGAGCAAGCACTCAATCACCGGGCCAGTTGCATCCGGTCAGTTCGGCCGAGATCTGCCACAGCCGTGCGGCCGCCGCTTCGTCTGCCACTTTCTTCTGCGGGACAAAGACTTTCGGCTGACCCCACAAGTGCAGGAATCCGCTCGGTGCCAGATAGGTTCCCGCGGGCAGGTCTTCGGTCACCGCGCGCACGGTGGTGCGGGCGCCCTGTTCGGGCGTCTGGGCGATCTTGTTGGAGAACACGTCGTAGATCCACCCCAGTGCGCCGTCCATGCCCTTGGTGATGCCGCTGTCGACGAATCCCGGATCGACCGCAATCGCCTTGCGGCCGCGGCGAACCAGCTCTTGGGCGAACAGGGCGTTCGCCAGCTTCGACTGTGCGTAGGCCGCCCACTTGTTGTACCGGCGGGTGTGCCAGTTCAGATCGTCGGTGCGCAGCCGGGTGAGGGCGGAGGTGCCGCTGGTGACGACGACGACACGGTCCCGGATGCGTTCGGCCAGCTGGCAGGTCAAGGCGAAGTGCCCGAGGTGGTTGGTGCCCATGTGTGCCTCGAAGCCGTCAGCGGTGCGGGTCAGCGGCAGCGCGAAGACGCCGGCGTTGTTGACCAGTACGTCGAACTCGTCGACCGTCTCACAGAAGCTGTTGACGCTCGACAGGTCAGCCAGGTCGAGCTTGCGGACCTCGACATGGCCGGCCATCTCGGTAGCGGCCTCTTTGCCCTTCACCGTATTGCGGCAGGCGATCGTCACGTCGTGGCCGGCGGCGGACAGCTGTGCGGCGGTGGCGCGGCCCACGCCACTGTTAGCGCCGGTGATGATGATTTTCACGTCAGCGCATCCGACTCAGGCGTACTGCAAGGCGGATTCGGGCTGGCGGTTCATGGTCGGTACCGCCCGCAGCGGGCGAACCGGCTGCAGCGTCGGCGCGACGCGCTGCGGTCCGTCTTCTAGGTTGCGCCAGATGTTCATCGCGGTCACGCGCAGTGGCGCAGCCAGTCGGTGATCGAACGCCATTCGATTCATCGGGCCGCACACCGATATGGCGGCGACGGCTTCACCGGGGTTGCCGACCGATACGGCGACGCACCCGAGTCCGGCGAGGGACTCCTCGCGGTCGATGGCGAAACCGTGCGCGCGGATCTTGGCGAGTTCGGTGGACAGCTGAGATGCCGTCGAGATGGTGTATTTGGTCTTTCGCACGGACAGATCCATCGGTGCGTGCTGATCGTTGTATGCGAGCAACGCTTTTCCGACGGCCGTACAGTGCGCCGGCTCACGGCCGCCCACCCGGGTGGGGATCGCGGCGATCATCCGGTCGCCGACCTTGTCCAGGTATACGACGTCCGACCCGTCCAGAACCGCCAGGTGTACGACGAGACCGGTGGCTCGGTGCAGTTCGCCGAGCAGGGGCTTGGCGGCACGCACCAAGCGGTCCTGGTGCACGGCCAGCGAGCCCAGCTCCACCAGGCGCATGCCGAGCTCGTAGTCCCGTCCGTTGCGGCGCAACCAGCGCAATTGCACGAGTCGCTCGAGCATCCGGTGTGCCGATGAACGTGGCAGTCCGGTGCGGCGAACGATCTGTGCGAGGGTCAACCGGCCGGGGCCTTCGAATGCATCCAGAACGAGCGAGATGCGGTCGATGACGGCGCTGGGGGTGGTTGCTTCGGCGGTCGCGGCGGCTGTCCCTGACATCGGTCCTCCAAGGCTGTGGTCTCTCACAGTGATATTCCTATTAGGAATATGACTGTTTGTATCACATAGATGTGGGAGTTGTCACACGCCGCGCACAAAAATGGCGTGGGGCACACCCGTAACCGGTGTGCCCCACGCTCGAGATCAGACAGAGATGCAGCTCAGCGTCATTTTGCGGCGCCGGAGGCCGCCCTTCCGGCGCGTCGCCCATAGAAGCTGCCGTCGCCGAGTGAGATGCCGCTGGCGTAACCCCACGCGGCCAGGCCCGCGGCGGAGCGACCCGCGGCGAAGAGGCCTGCGATGGGCTTGCCGTTGACGTGCAGTACCGCCGCGTCCAGGGTGGTCCGCAGGCCGCCCAGGGTGAAACCGCCCGTGCTCTCCCGCAGATCGATCGCTCCGACCGGAGAGCCGATCGGCCGTAACCACTGCGGCTTCTTGTGCAGCAGCGGGTCCTCGCCGAGCGCAGCGCCTTTGTTGTAGGCCGCCACGGTCGCCTGCAGCGAACCGGGCGCCAGCCCGATCTCGGCTTCCAGTTCAGCGACCGTCTCGCACACCCAGGTGGGCGGGCGCATCATGAGCTGAGGTGACAGAGAAGCCATGGCCTCCTCCTGGGCATCGCCGTCGATGATCAGGTAGGCGGTGTTGTCCTGGTGGTAGAGCGTGAGTTGTCCGACCCGGCCCGGATAGGTGTCCTCCGGCACGTAGCGCTGGCCACGCCCGTTGACCAGGATGCCGCGCACCAGTTGCTGCGGATCGATGAAGATGGCCACCTCAGTGGCATCCATATGCGCCAGATCGGCGCCGAGCGCCTGGGCCATCTGGATGGCCTGGCCGTCGTGCTGCTCGACCGACGCGGCCGGGCGCCCGGCGATCCGGGGTGCATAGCGGGCGACCATGGAGTCGTTGTAGGCGAAACTTCCCGTCGCCAGAACCACCCCGGTGCGCGCCCGAATGGTCATGTCAGCGCCGTAGCGCCGGGCGCGGAGGCCGACCACCCTGCCGTCGGAGTCGACGATCAGGCACTGCACCCGCACGTCGTAGAGCGCCCGCGCGCCCGCTGCCTCCGCGGTCTCCACCAGCGGCTTCATCAGCATGTAGCCGGCGCTGGCCTCGCCCTGCTTCTTGTCCGACATCTGCGGAACGTGCCCCCGGGGGACCGGCGCGGCGATGCTGTTGAACGGATAAGAGTTCTCGCCGCCGCTGTACATCAGGCCCTGTTCGCCCATCGGCTCCCAGCCGGGCTCGGCGAAGAACTCCGCCTTGAACGGCACGCCGCAGTCGACGAGCCAGTCGTAGTGGGCGACGCTGCCGGCGCAGTAGTCGGCGATCCGCTCCTCGTCAGCTCCGGGTCCCATCGCGGCGTTGAGGAATGCCGTCATGTTCTCGACGGAGTCGTCGAATCCGCAGGCTTTCTGCAGCGCGGTGCCGCCACCGAGGTAGACGAATCCGCCGGCCATGGCGGCCGCGCCGCCCCACGAACCGGTGCGTTCCAGCACCAGCACGTCGGCACCCGCCCGACTGGCTTCCACCGCTGCCGCGGCGCCGGCTATTCCGTATCCGGCGATCACCACATCGGCCTCGTGATCCCATGCGGTGACCGACCCGGCCGGGATGGGTGTCACATCGAGGGTCACGGCAGCATCGCCGCCGGCAGGTCGCTGACCCACTGATGTCCCCAGTAGCTGTCAGCGGTGATTTCCTCTGCCGTGTAATAGGTTTCGTCGACCCGCATGCCGTCGGTGCCGAACTCGATGTCCCAGTCGCCGGGGGCGCGGACGTAGAACGACACCATCTTGTCGTTGGTGTGCCGGCCGAGCGTCGAGGACAGTTGGAACCCTTCGGCGTTCACCCGGTCCAGAGCCTGACCAACCGCGTCCAGGGTGTCGACCTCCACCATGACGTGCACCAGGCCGGGGTCGCGCAGGTGTGCGGCCGGGCAGATCGCCAGACTGTGGTGACGTTCGTTGATACCGAGGAAGCGCACCCGCACCGGCCCGAATTCCGGTGGCACCGGTACCCGGAACGCGCCGCGGGAACGGAAGCCCAGCACCTCGGTGTAGAACTCGACGAGCCCGTTGGGATCTGTGGCCGGAACCACGACATGACCGAGGCCCTGATCGCCGGTGACGAACTTCGCACCGAACGGGGTGACAACTGGGCTGTGATCGAGCACCGCACCGTGGAACACCTCCACGGTGGTCCCGGCGGGATCCTCGAAGAGGATGGCCTCTTCCACCCGACGCTCGTCGGCATCCTGCAGCGACAGTTGCTTGAAGGGCACACCCGCGCCGTCCAGGGCGGACTTGACCCGCTCCAACGCGGCGTGGTCTCGCACCTCCCATCCGACAGTCAGGATGCGGTCGCTCTCGCCGGGTACCACGATGATCCGTGCCGCGCGCTCGTCCAGTCGCAGGTACAGCGCGGACGGGTCCGGCCCTTTGCCTTCGGCGAATCCCAGTACGCCGAAGGCGAACTGGCGCCAGCGGTCGATGTCGTTCGTCGAAACAGTGATGTAACCAAGGCTTTTCAGTTCACTCATGGAATTCCCTAGATCATCGCGCGCAGTGGACCCTGCGGGTCGATACCGAGCGAACTCAGCGACGCCGCATGGAACACCGTGCCCGGGACGTGGATCGCGTGCATCTGACCGACGTGCACATCGCGCCAGTACCGTTGCAGCGGCTTGTCCATCCGTGCTGCGTTGCCGCCGGAGCGGGCGAAGATCTCGTCGACCGCCGACACCGCGCGCCACACCGCCCGGATCTGGGTGCGCCGGCCCGCGGCGCGGTCCTCGAACGAGACCTCCCTGCCGGAGTCGACCATGTCGTAGATGCGGTCGGCATTGGCCAGCAGTTCCTGGCGGGCGGCATTGATGTCGGCGGCGGCTTCACCGATGGCGTACATCACGTAGGGGTCGTCCTTGATGGCGGTGCCGGTGGCGCCGACCCGCTCGCGCTGGTAGGCCAGGTGTGCGGCAAGGGCTCCTTCGGCGATGCCGATGGTGGCCGAGGAGATGCCCAGTGGGAACATCGTCGACCACGGCATCAGGTACAGCGTCTCGGTCATGCCGGCCTCGCGCTGGGCCGTTCCATCCATCACCTTCGTGGCGTCCATGGTGCGGTAGGTCGGCACGAACGCGTCCCTGACGATGACGTCCTTGGAGCCGGTTCCCCGCAGCCCCACCACATTCCACGAATCCTCGACGATCTCGTAATCTTTGCGAGGCAGGATCATGTGCAGCATCTGCGGCGGCATCAGCGGCTTGCCGTCGCTGTCGCCGAGCATCGCACCCAGGATGATCCAGTCACAGTGGTCGGTGCCCGAGCTGAACTGCCAGCGGCCGTTGAAGATGTAGCCGCCGTCCACCGGCCTCGCGACACCCTGTGGCGCGTAGGGCGAGGCGACCCAGGTGTCGACGTCGTCAGCCCAGATCTCCTCGGCCACCTTGGGGTCGGCGTAGGTCAGCTGATAGGGGTGTACACCCACCACGCCCACGATCCAGCCGGCGGCGGGGTCCAGTGCCGCGGTGGCCATCGTGGTCTCGGCGAAATCCCGGGGATGGACTTCGAGTCCGCCGTGGCTCTTGGGCTGCAACATCCGGATCAGACCGGTTGTCTTCATCATCTTGACGCTGTCGTCGGTGAGCCTGCCGATCTTCTCGGCCTCGGCGCCCTGCTCGCGCAGCTGGTCGGCCAAATCCGTCAATCGGTCGAGTACCCGCTCGCTCATGCTTTCTTCCTTACGTGTGTGGGTCTGTTTCTGGTGTACCGCAGTCCGTGCGCCGTCCTGTCGCCGATCCCGGTGAGCGGACGGAAAACCGATGCTTCAGGTCTACCTCCACAGGTGCACCGCGGTCTATGGGGCCGACCCGCGATGTCGGAACGTGGCCATGAGCCACAGGTAGCGCGCCAATTGCCTGGCCGGGACCCGCTGCGGCCAATCGTCGGAACGGAAGTATGCGTCCGAACCGCCGTCGACGAAAATGACACTGCCGCAGAGGAAGTCGGCTGCATCGGACAGCATGAACACCATCCAGTCCGCGATGTGCGCCGGGTCGCCGAAGGTACGGACCGGCACCGGGAATGAGCGCACCGCTCTGGCGTCACGCGGCTTCGCCAACTGCTGCTGCAGCAGCGGGGTCCAGATCGCCCCGGGCGCGATCGCATTCAACCGGATTCCGGCGGCGGCCCACTCGGGTGTGACCGCGGTGCGCCGCACCCAGCGCGACACCGCGATCTTCGACGCGCCGTAGGCCATGGAAGGGGCCACCGACCGGAACGGCCGGACCGCCCGGTGGGCGGCGTCGACATCGCGGCGCAGCAGCGCCCGTATCGCGCGCCTCGGCACAGCCGGCATCGTGGTCGTGGAATTACTGCTGACCACAACAACTTTCGCATTGCCCGCGGCAGCGAGCGCCGGCCGCCAGGACTCGGCCAATTCGGCGACACCCAGAAAATTCACCGCCAGGATCCGGGGCACATTCGACGCGTCCCCGCTGGGGCCCAGGCCCGCGGCCAACACCGCACCGTCCATGCGGCCGTCGGTGGCGGCCAACACCGCATTGGCTGCGGCGGTCCTTCCGGCGCTCGTCGACAGGTCGGCGATGACCTCGGCGTCCTTGATATCGACACCGATCACGCGATGGCCCGCGGCGCGGAGCTTCTCGGTGGTCGCGCGACCCATACCCGAGGCCGAACCGGTGACCACATAGACGCCCATCCGCCTAGGCTTTCGCCGTCAAACCGGCGTCGACGACCAACTGGGTGCCGGTGATGTAGCGGGCCTGGTCGGACGCCAGGAAGAGCGCCGCGTTGGCTACGTCGACGGACTCCACCCACGGCACCGGCAACAGGTTGCGTGCCTGGAGCACCTCGGCGGCGTCGGCGGCCGTGGGCTCCGCCAGATCCGGCCGCAGCCTCCTGTACGTCGCCTCGTTGAGGACCATGGGGGTGCCTACCGCCCCGGGGTGCACGGTGTTGACCCGGATGCCCCGCGACCCGAGTTCGTTGGCCAGGGTGCGGGCCAGGCCCACCACCGCGTGCTTGCTGGCGGTGTAATGGGCGGAGCCTGCGCTACCGCGAATACCGTTGGTGGAGCTGATGATGATGATCGATCCGCCGTCGTCTCCAAGGCGGGGGACGGTGGCTTTGACGGTGTGCCAGACGCCGGTCAGATTGATGTCCAGGGTCTGTTGCCAGCTCTCCGGTGTGAGTTCCCAGGCCGGCGCGCCCGAGGTATGGATGCCGGCGTTGGCGACCACGATGTCGAGACGGCCGAGTTCGGCGACGCCGACGTCCACGGCGGCCATGAGCGCACCGAGGTCGCGGACGTCGGCCAGTGCCGTCACGGCCCGACGGCCGTGCCGGGTCACTGCGACAGCGGTCTGCTCGAGATCGGCTGCCGCGGCGTGGCGATCCACCGCGATGACATCGGCGCCTTCCTCGGCGAACCGCTCGCAGTGACAACGGCCGGTGCCGCGGCCGGCGCCGGTCACCAGCACTACGCGACCGCGCAGGTCGGTCATCACGTTGCCTTGATCAGCTCGAAACCCTTGTATCCGGCGTCGGCGACCTCTCTGCAGATGTCGAGATACGCTCCGAATCCGCCGACGAAGAGCATGAATACCCGGGGCTTGCCGGGCACGTTGGCGCCTAGGTACCAGGAGTTGGCCTGGGTGAACAGGCTGGCCTCGGCCCGGCGGGCGCATTCGGCGACCCAGTCGTCGACGGCGTCGGTGGTGGCCTCGATCCAGACGTAGCCGTGATCGTCGAGATAGCGGATGCAGTCGGCGATCCAGTTCACGTGTGCTTCGGCGTGCAGCACCATATTGGCCAGCACCGCCGGCGCCCCGGGTCCGCACACTACGAACACGTTGGGGAACCCGTCGACCCCGATCCCGAGGTAGCTGCGTGGACCGTTGGCCCAGCTCTCGCTCAGCCGCGCTCCGCCGCGCCCGACGATATCGATCTTGGCCAGCGCTCCGGTCATCGCGTCGAAGCCGGTCGCCAGCACGATCGCATCCAGGTCGTAGTGGGCGGCGCTGGTGTTGATCCCGGTCGGGTCCACCGAGATGATCGGCGTGTTGCGCACGCTGACAAGTTCGACGTTTGCGCGGTTGAACGTCTGGAAGTAGTTGGTGTCGGTGCAGATTCGCTTGGTGCCGATCGGGTGGTCGTTGGGGATCAACAGTTCGGCCAATGCCGGATCGTCGATGACCGCGCGGATCTTCTCCTCGTAGAACTTGCGCGCCTCCGCGTTGGCGACCGGATCGATCATCTGGTCGGCGAAGGTTTTCGAGAACAGCACACCACCGTGATCCCAGCGCGTCTGGAACGCCAGTTGCCGCTCCTGGGGGCTGGCCTGCATAGTCAACTTCGGATGGGCGGTGTGCGGTGAGCCGCCGCCGCTGCGCCAGGACATGCGGCGTCGCTCGGGATAAGTGGCCTTGATCTCGGCCCGTTCGGAGTCGGTGAGCGGCCGATTCCCCGCGGGCACACTGTAATTCGGCGTGCGCTGAAAGACAAAGAGCTGTTCGGCCTGCTCGGCGATCAGCGGGATCGACTGGATGCCGGACGATCCCGTGCCGATGACGGCTACCCGCTTACCGGTGAAGTCCACCGCCTCGTGCGGCCAGGCGGCAGTGTGGTAGATCTCCCCGGCAAAGGTGTCCAGCCCGGGGAACGGCGGGGTCATCGCCGCCGACAAGGGGCCGGTGGCCATCACGCAGAAACGTGCCGAAACACGTTCTCCGGTATCGGTGGTCACCGTCCAGCGCCGGCTCTCCTCGTCGAGCACGGCAGAGCGCACCCGGGTGTTCAGGGTGATGTCGCGGCGCAGATCCAGCCGATCGGCCACCCAATTGATGTACTGCAGGATCTCGCCCTGGGTGGCGTACTTCTCTTTCCAGTCCCATTCCTGTTGCAGCTCATCGGAGAACGAATAGCAGTAGTCGACGCTCTCGACGTCGCAGCGCGCCCCGGGATACCGGTTGAAGTACCAGGTGCCACCGATATCGGGACCGGCCTCGAATACTCTGACGGTCAAGCCTTCGGACCGAAGCTTATGCAGCGCATAGAGACCCGCAAAGCCTGCGCCGACAACCGCGACGTCCACATCCGCTCGCACCACTTCACTCGTCACGCGATCCACCTTAGGTTCTGGCCCCCGACCGCCCGTTGAGGCGTCCCGGTGACCGGACGCCAGACCGTGCGCATCCCGGCCATCGGAAACCCTTCGTCGTATCGCGCGAGCACGTGGGCACAATCGCCCCATGCGAGAATCCGCAGAACGTGGCGTCACGGTGCCCGCCCGTACGGATGCCGCTGACGTGCAGGTCGACTTGGACGGTCAGCAGCATCGGCTGCGCTGGCCCCGCGATCAGAGCCTGGTCGACACGATGCTCGACGCCGGAATCGACGTTCCCCACTCCTGCCGGGAGGGGCATTGCGGTTCTTGTGTGGCGACTCTGGTCTCGGGCGAGGTGCGGATGGCCAGTTGCGACATCCTGGGACCTGAAGAACGGGCGGAGGGCCTGATTCTCGGCTGTCAGGCTCGCCCGGTCTCCGAAGCCGTATCCATCGAGTTCTGACAGACCAAAAGAGAGCGACATGAGTGGACGATTGGCCGGCAAGGTCGCGCTGATCACCGGGGCGGCCCGGGGGATCGGCCGAGCGCAGGCCGTGCGGTTCGCCCAGGAAGGCGCTGACATCGTGGCGCTGGATGTGTGCGCCCCGATCGAGACCGTCGTCGTCCCGCACAGCAGCCCGGCAGATCTCGACGAGACCGCCCGGTTGGTGCGCGAGGCCGGCGCCAAGGTGCACGCCGAAATCGTCGACGTGCGCGATCTCGCCACCATGGCGGCGGCGGCCGATCGCGGCGCGCAGCGGTTCGGCGGCTTGGATGTGGTGTGCGCGACCGCGGGGATCACCTCCCGCGCCATGGCGGTGGATATGGACGAAAAGGCATGGCGCACAATGCTCGACGTCAACCTCACCGGGGTGTGGCACACGTGCCGGGTGGGTGCGCCGCATCTGATCGCACGTGGCGCCGGCGCCATCATCCTGACCAACTCCATCGCCGGCATGCGCGGTCTGGTCGGCGTCGCGCATTACACGGCGGCAAAACACGGTGTGGTCGGCCTGATGCGCAGCCTGGCCCACGATCTGGCGCGGCACCGGGTGCGGGTGAACTGTGTCCACCCCACCAACGTCGACACCCCGCTCATCCAGAACGACGCGGTCAGCAGCGCCTTCCGGCCGGATCTGGACCGGTCACCCACCCGCGCCGAGTTCGCCGAGGCCGCCCGAGGCATGAATCTGCTTGCCGTGCCCTGGGTGGACCCGGTCGATGTCGCCAATGCCGCGCTGTTCCTGGCCTCCGACGAGGCGCGCTACATCACCGCGGCGACTCTGCCGGTTGACGCCGGTGCCACTGCGCGATAAGGAGAAGGGCGTGATCGACACAACCAAGTATGGCCCTTGGGCGGTGATCGCGGGCGGCTCGGAGGGAGTGGGCGCCGAGTTCGCCGCGCAGTTGGCCGGTGACGGTGTCGATCTCGTACTGATCGCGCGTAAGCCGGGGCCGCTCGACGAAACCGCGTCGCGGTGCCGCGAGCTCGGCGCCCAGGTACGTACCCTGGCCGTGGATCTTGTTGATCCTGAATCGATTTCGAGGATCATGAGCGAGACTGCTGATCTCGAAATCGGTCTGCTGATCTACAACGCCGGGGCCAACACCTGCAGTGAACCGTTCCTGGACGCCGACCTTGAGCGATTCGGCCAGGTGATCGACCTCAATGTGACCCGAATGCTGGAACTCGTCCAGCATTTCGCCCGACCCATGCGCAGCCGCGGTCGGGGCGGGATAGTGCTGATCGGTTCGATCGCCGGCACGCACGGTTCGATGCGGCAGTCGGTGTACACCGGGGTCAAGGCGTTCAGCCGGTTGTTCGCCGAGAGCCTGTGGCTCGAACTGCGCGAACACGGTGTCGACGTCCTCGAAGTGCTGCTCGGTGTCACCCGCACCCCGGCGATGGCGCGGGTCGGGCTGAACTTCGACATCCCGGGGCTGGCCGTCTCCGAGCCGGCAGACGTCGCCCGCCAGGCACTGGCTAACCTGGCAGCCGGCCCGGTGTTGATAGCGGGGGACAACGCCGCACGGGTGCAACAGGGCAGCGGGCCGGACCGCGCCGCGATCGTGCTGGGCGCGCACCGTATGCTTCAGCAACTGCTCGGCCGGCAATAGGTAACTCGGGAACTGCCAGGACCCGCCAGTCAGCGGGACAGGAACGCCAGGACGGTGCTCTCGAACGCTTCCTTGGCCTCGATCATGGCCCAGTGGCCGCAGTTGGGGAACACGTGCAGTTCCGCGTTGGGGATGGTCCGCATCGGAATGATCGACATGTCAAGGGGACTCACGCGGTCATCCCGGCCCCAGGTCAGCAGGGTGGGTGCGGCGACCTTGTGCATGACGGCCCACGGCAGCGGTCGGTCGCTGGCAGCCATCGCCGTCATCATCGTGGCGAAAGCGGCCTTGCCGTACATGCGGCGTGCCGAGGCCAGCGTCTCCGGGTCGGTGGCCAGATTCCAGCGTTCCTCGATCAACTCGTCGGTCACCAGCGATTGGTCATAGACCATCGACTTGAGCCAGTCGATCAAGCGCTGCCGGGTGGGGTCCTCGGTGAACTCCTGCAGCAATCGGATGCCTTCGCTCGGGCCGGGGCTGAAGGTGTTGACGCCGATGCCGCCGATCGTCACCAACCGGCCGATCCGGCCCGGGTGCCCGATGGCAAAGTTGATGCCGACACCGCCGCCCATCGAGTTGCCCACGATATGAACCCGATCCAGGCCCAGCGCGTCCAGGAACGGCGCCACAACGCCTTGCGCCGCGATCATCGGGTGTCCGCCGAAATCGTCGGTGACACCGAACCCCGGGAATTCCAGGATCAAGCAGCGGAAGTGCTCGGCGAAGGCGGGCAGGATGCCGCGGAAGTTGCGCCACCCGGTGACTCCCGGCCCCGAGCCGTGCAGGAAGAGCACCACCGGGGCGTCACCGACACCACAGTCGTAATAACGCAGATTGCCGACCGCGGTGCCGGTTTCACGCAGTTCGTGTTCTCGTGCTGGCGCGGGCACCGACGTTCCTTCCTTCCCGACGAGTTCTTTCCTGACGTGTTCGTTCCCGAAAGGGGATCACACGGCAGTTCAGATCGGTTCGAACGCGGAGATGAGCCACCCGCGGTCGGATTTGGTCAGGCCGACCATGACGCTGCTGGCCGTCTGAAGCGGTTCGGGTGCGCCCTTGCTCGACGTCGTCTGGTTCACGAACAGCAGGACCCTCGCCGATTCGGGGTGCACCTCGACCACTGCAGCCTGCAGCACCGAAGCGCTCGCGCGGACAGCTCGAACCCTGGCCGCGGGCACCAGTATCTCATCGGCGAATTTGCCGTAATAGCTAAGGAATTCACCGGTCAGGTGCGACTTCGCGGCCGTGAAATCACTGTCCAGCCTCTCCGGCCCATACGACAGTAGTGCCACGGCCCCGTCGGAGGCCGCGGCGATCAGCGGTTTGATGACGGCGTCACGGTCTACCTGGCGGTCGGTCCGGTACTGGGTGAAGTACAGCACGCCGGCGAGGACCGCCGCGGCCGCCAGCGATGACGCTATGACGATGCGCGGCCAGCGGCGCAACCAGTTCCGGCGCGGGGTCGGGCCGGCGGTGTCAGCATCGGTGTCGGTGTCGGTGTCGGTGAGGGCATCGTCTTGGACCTGCTCGTCGATCACGAGATGAACTCCACGCCGGACATCTTGGGGCGGCCGCCATCTCGGGTCATGGTTAGTCTCAACCTCCATGTGTGTGCCTGTTCCTGGCCGCTGGCGGCACCGGTCAGCGCGGTACGCGCCGATACGAGCACCACCGCGGTCTCGGCGGTCATCGATTGCACGGCCGCGGCTTGTACGGTCGCCACGGTGGCAGCCTTCGAGTTCTGCGTCACCTTCACGAATGCATCTGCGCCGCGCTGGAATTCGTCGTGGAACGAGCCAGTGGAACTGTCCAGGATGTGTTGGACGATTTCCTTGGCCTTGGCTGGTTCGATCGACATCAGGGTGAGGACGACCTGCCGCGCCGCGCCGGCGAACTCAGCGGCGCGTTGCTGATCTTCGGTGATCCTGTTGTGCTGCAACACCATGAACGTGCTGACGGCCAGCAGCGCCACGGTGCAGAGCACCGCGACGGCGGAGATCAGCGTCGCCCTCCTGGGACGACGCAGACGGCGCAATCGTCGCATCCTGAAACGGCGCATCCTGAATCGGCGTTGTTTGCCGGTGCGTGGCGGATCAGAATCGTCGGAGTCCGGGGGATTCTCGTCGACCTCGTCGACATCCGCGGCCGGTCGACGGAGTTCGAGCGCGCGGCGACGCGCCTGCGCGGCGCGGGCCTCGGCCGCAGCGGCCGCCTCCTCCGCTTCGATCAACGCGGCCAGGTCGGCGGCCACCTCATCGACGTGTTCGACATCAACCGTCGGAACGGATTTCGGGCCGGACATGCTGGGGAGTCTGCCCTACCGCGACCGGCGGGCGACCAAAGTTCCCGCTCAGTGAGCAATTCTCGGGTCGAGGACGAGTGAGTTCACCAGTTCCGCACCGAACACAACGCGCCCTTCGGTCCGTTCTTACTGGCGACGACAACCCCGTCCACCGCTAGTTCGCAGTGGAACTGCGGTGCCGCCGGTGTCGATTCGCCGGTCGCGCTCACCATTGCCCAGCGAGTGGGGTCGGCCAGCATGACTTCGAGGGTCCAGGTCGTACCCGGACCCACGCGGGCTTCGGTCTTCGGGCTGAATTGGTAAGGGTTGTGGCTGTATTCGGCCCAGTCGGGCGGATCGGTGTCCCGGAAGTAGATATTCGCGTTGACCGATTGCTGCGCGGTGACGGTGTAGGTGACTCGGTGCAGCACCGGGTCGTCGGCATTAGCCGGTGCGGCAAGTGCTGCTGCCGTCACCGCGAGCACGGTCAGCCCCGCCGCGGCCACACCCGAGGTGCGGTGCACGCCTACGTTCGCCATCGCCATTTCTGCTTCTCTCAGCTTGCCCGAAGATCTTTCCGGAGTTCGTCTTCGAAGAGTTCTAGGTGTCGCCGCGAACCCAGCGGGTCCGGCCGTCGATCGGCACGCAGCTCAAGAACAGGCCGTCGGGTGCCTGCGCCACGGAGTTCTCGAAGCCCACGCAGTCGGAGTTCTCCTGCCTGATCCCTTGCATCGGCGGGGATCGGAAGTACCGGGGCTCGTATCTGCGCGGGGACCCGCAGAAGACGAGTCGTCCCCAGTCGGTGGTGCCGAACACGAAATAGGTCGTGTCAGAACACGGGGCGCCCAGCACCACGCCACCGGTGATACCGGGGACACAGGAGGGCTCGTTGCAGGACGCCGGGTCCGCGGCCGCGCGCGCGGGTGTCAGGGCTGAAGCAGAAAGAACGGCTGTCAGGACGGCCAGCGCCACAGCTGCGCCGCGTCTTGCCACGGAGATTGCTGCTGGACAGAGACTTTCGAAATGAGTCATTTCCTGCGTCACCGCGCCTTGACCAATTTGAACGGCATGCTGATGAAAATCACTTTGCTGCTGCCGCAGGAGCCGCTGGTACCCGTCGTCTCATCGGCCCCCACCAGTGTCGACGATCCCGGGTCGGCGGCTTCGCCATCGCGTGAGGAGGCAAAGAACCGGTACACCTGAAGCCCCGGCCCCGCGCCGCCGTCCGGGCACGGCTGCCAGTTGTCGACGACATGCTTGACGAACCAGACACCCGAGGTTTGGTAGATAGGTGCGGTCCAACCCCAGTCGCTGGTCACCGTTCCTGTGCATTCGGTGGGGAAGCTGCAGTTCGTGCTTATCGTCCAGGTACTTCTGATGCTGTCCTGGTCGTGGAAGATGCCATTGGTCTTGGCCCACTCACCGTTCGAGGTTGCGATATAGGTGCCGTTGAGGCCCCAGTCCCCGGCCGCTGCTGCAGACGGCGAGGGTAGCGACACGGCACCCAGTACCGTGATGGCGACCGAGCCGCAGAACTTGCGGATCGGCTGCGCACCAACATATCTGCTCATGTGGGGAAGAGGTCCTTCCACGTGCGCGCCCCGCCGTGGGCGGCCAGGTCCGACTGCCGGAACACCTGGCCGCCCGGGGCCGCATACTGCCCGGTGGCCGGGTCGTACACCGCGAGGCCGACCGACGGAGCGGGTGCCTGTGCACCGTAGGAACTCGGTGCGGCGCCGGTGGCACCGCCGTCGGGACCGGCCGGGAGTGGCGGCCCTGGCGCACCCGTCGCCGGCCCTGGTAGGGGCGGCAGCGCGGTACCTTCCGCGGGACCATAGATCTGATCGCTGAAGGTGGCGCGATCATCCGGCGGGATGCCCTGGGCGATGAGATTCGGGTCGATCGGGTAGGGACCCAGGACATGCTGGCGAATGGCCAACGGCTCGTACGGTTGATCGCTGTTGCAGATCTCGACCGTCGGCGCGCGCTTGCCAGGATGGCCCATACACGGGTAGTTGCGGGCCCCGCGAACGGCGATCGGCGAGTCCTGCGGCAGCTTGCAGTACAGGCCGTCCGGGGTGTCGATCACCGTGGTGTCCTCCGGTGAACGCCAAGACGACGGCGGCAGGAACCCGACGGTACATGCCGGCGGGTCGCCGACAGTGAGGGTGAAGTCGCCGAGCGAGAAGCCGGTGGGGTTGTTCTTGGGTGCGCCGTAGGACTGGGTGGCGGCGATCGAGGGCGGCAGCAACACCAGCAGTTGTTCGATCGAGGGGTGATAGGTGACGGCGACCTGCCCGACGGTCGTAAGGTTCGCCAACAGGATCGGCAGCGTCGGCTTGACCTGGTTGAACAGCCGGGAGGCCTCGTTGGCGGCGCCCGGTCCGTTGCGCAGCAGTGTCCTCAACTTCGCATCGTCGTTGACCAGTTGGCCGGTGATGCCGGCGAGGCTGCGCGACCACGTCCGGATTGCCGCGGCGGATTGTGCCTGGCCGTCCAACAGTGGCCCGCTGTCGTCGATGAGGGCCCGCGACTGCTCAGATGCTGCGTTCATGTCGCCCACCAGTCGGGACGAGGAATCGAGCAGCGATCCGAAGTCGTACCCGGTCCCGTTGAACGCCCTGAACGTCTCGTCCAGCAATCCGCTGATCCTGTTTTTGGGAATGCTGTCGATCAGCAGGCTCGCCTGGTCCAGCATCGGTCCGACGGCCTGGGGGATCGAGGTGTCGGCGGCCGAAATGACCGAGCCATCGTGCAGGTAAGGCCCTGCGGTGGTGCGGGGCTGTAGGTCGACGTACTGTTCGCCGACCGCCGAAACGCTGAGCACGGCCGCGTGCAGATTCGCGGGGATCTTGGGAGCGGACTGCAATGACATCGTCGCTACCGCGCCGGTGCGGGTGGGCTCGACCGCGGTGACCTTGCCGACCTCCACGCCCCGGTAGGTGACGTTGGAGAATTGGTACAGCCCACCGGTGCCGGTCAGCTCCAGCTTGACCTCCATGCGGCCGATGCCGAGAAGGGTTGGCACCTGTAGGTATTCGACGACCATCACGGACAAGCCGACGATCGAGGCGATGGTGAAGATGATCAGCTGGGTTCTTATCAAGCGCGTCAGCATCAGTGGCCGTCCACATCGAGCTGTGCGAGGTCGTTGAGTCTGGGGATCGGCAGTCGATTGGTCGCCGGCGCCGGACTGAAATCCGGGGCGAGCGGTAGCACCATCGGCGCGGTGCGCCCCGGGGCGGTCAGCGGTGCATTGACCGGATCCAACGAGTCGGTGGCGTACCAGGGGTCGCCAGGGGCCGGCACCAGTTCGGCTCCCTCCTGGCCCCACCGGGTCCCCAGCAGGAGTCCCCTCTTGAGCCGGGGGATCGTGAAGTCGAAGGTGATGAATTCGTTCAGGTAGTCACCCCTGATCGCCCGGTCGATGAAGTTCTGCGGGTACGGATAGGTGGGCGCGTACGCCAGGATCGTGTCCAGGCTGGGTCCGACGTCGGCGAGCGCGCGCACGGTCGGTTCGAGGTTGCGCAGGTTGCCGACCAGGTCGGCCTGAGTGGCGTTGATGAGGCCGGTCGCGGTGTTGCTGAACACCCGAAATCTCTCCAACGCGGTGGTGATCCGCGGCCGCTCCCGGATCAACACATCCAATGCAGGCGGAATCCGTTGCAGCGCTTGGGTGATGACACCATGCTGGCTGGCCAGGGTGGCGGCCATCCGATTCAGCGCGGTGATGGTCTCGTTGATGCTGTCGCGCTGCGAGTCCAGTACCCCGACGACATCGTTCAGTCGGGTCAGCAGATCTCTGATCTTGTCCTGGCGCCCGCTCAGTGCGGCGTTGAACTCGTTGATGAGGCCGCCGACCTTGCCCAGGCCGCCGCCGTTGACGACGACCGACAGTGAGGACAGCGTCTGCTCGGTGGACGGATACGTCGACGAGTGCTGCAGGTTGATCGTCGCCCCGGGTCGCGCTCGCCCGGTCGGCTGCTGCCCAGGTGGTGGGTTGAGCTCCAGGTGCATCGAGCCCAGCAGGCTCGTCTGCCCCACGGTGGCCACCGCGTTGGCGGGTACCACGACCTCGGGGCGCAGCGAGATCTCCACATCGGCGTGCCAGTCCCGCAGGGTCATCTTTCCGACGCTGCCCACCACGACGTCGTTGATCAACACCGGCGAATTCGATTCGAGCGTACCGACATTGGCAATTTCGACGTGGTAGGTCGTGGCGTCCGGACCGCGACCCACGGTGCCCGGCAGCGGCAATGAGTTCAGGCCGTCGAACGCGCACCCGGTAGTGGTCATCGCCACCAGGGACGCGATCGTTGCCAGTCGGCGCATGGTGCGGGATCTCGTCATGGTGTCCCTCCGGTGGGCTGCGGCGCCTCGGCCGGCAACAGCATGTCCTGCAGGTTGGCCGGCGCCCGTCCCTGCTGTACGCCGGGTGGAATCGGCGCACCCGGATACAGCGCAGGGGCCGGGTCCGCGGGCAATCCGTTCGGCGCATACGCACCCGGCGGACCCGGTGGCGTGCCCCAACCCGGTGGCGGCGGGATGTCATCGGCACCTGTGTAGGCCGACACGGCAGGCGGGAGCGACGGTACCGACGGCACCCCGCCGGAGCCGCCCGGGGCCAGATTGGGATTCGAGTAGACCAAATTCTCCGGGCTCGGTGATTTGGTGAGATAGGCGTTGAACGGCATCGGCAGGTAGTTGAAGTTGATCAGTCGCAGTGCGGGTCCGAGGTATTGCGAACACAACTTGCCGGTCTCCGCCGCGGTGGCGTTCTTCACGGCCGAGATGGCGCCGCATACCAGCGTCACCGGGTTGGCGAAGTTGGACATCGCGAAAGCGCCACGGGCCGTTCCACTATCGGGGCTGTAGATGTTGTAACCGTTCGCGATCGCATTGGGCGCAACGTGCAGCAGGTTCTCCAGCGTGATCCGGTTGTCGGCAAGGTTCTGCGTCACGTTGCCCAGTCGCTCGATCTGCTCGGCCGTCTGGTTCCGAGTTCCCTGGATGAACCGTTGCACCTCGCCCACCACGGTGGAGAGGTTGGTGAGCGCACCGTCGAGATCTGAGCGGCTACCGTCCACGGCACTGGTCACGGTCGCGAGTCGGTCCTGGAACTGCACGATCTGGACGTTGCTGTCGCGCAATGCGCTGACGAAAACCTGGAGGTTCTTGATGATCTCGGCGATGTTCCCGGGTCCGTTGGCGAGGATCCGGCCCACGTTGGAGAGTTGGGAGATGGTCTGGCGCAACTTGTCGCCGTTGCCGGCCATGGCATTGGCTGCGCTGTCGATGAAGTGTCCGATGGAGGTGGACGAGAGGCCGTTGGCGGGCCCCAGATCTGTTGCCAGTCGCATCAATTGCGTTTTGACCTGATCCCATTCCACCGGCACCGCGGTACGGTCTGAGTCGATCACCGCGCCGTTTGCCATGACCGGCCCACCGGACCCGTTCGCTTCGTAGGCAGGTGTCAACTGCACATACCGCGCCGCAACTAGGTTCTGCGCGACGATGATCGCTTTCGCATCGGCTGGGATCGGCACATCGCGGTCGACCTCGAGCGTCATCTTGGCCTGAGTCCCTTGCGGGTCAATCGATTTGATGGTTCCCACCTTGACCCCGATGACCCGTACCTCGTCGCCGGGGTAGATCGCCGTCGCGGAGCTGAAGTACGCGTAAATGGTCTTGGGACCGAACAGCTTCTGATGCACCAGCAAACTCGTCCCCGCGATGGTGAGTCCCACCAGCACCACCAGCAGGATCCTGCTCCTGCGCGACCTGCCGGTAGCCATCAGTGCCCTCCGGGAATGCCGTTGTGTGGCCAGGGGAACTCAGCCCGCGGCCCGGCGTTGTCGGGCGGTTGCCCGGCATTGACGCCCCGGCGGAACCCGAAGTAGTAGTCGAGGAAGGGTTGCAGGGTTTGCGACGGTATCAGGTTTCCGACAAATGCGTTGTAGTAGAACCCGTTGCTGACCGACTCGCCCTGTGTGACTTCGTATTTTGCGAGTCCGGACATGGCTTTGACGATGTTGTCGCGGTTTCGTTCCAGCATCGCGGTGACCGAGTTGAGCCTTTGCAGGGTGGGCGCCAATTCGTTTTCGTTGTCTGCCACGATGCCCGACAGCTGCTGGGCCAGCGCCGAGGTGTTGGCCAGCAGATTGACGATCGCGTAACGGCGTTGGTTCAGCACCCCCAACAAGTCGTTGGCGTTGAGGAGCAGCGTGTTGACCTGTTGGCTGCGCGCCGACAAGATCGCTGTGACATCGCCGGCGCTCTTGAGCAGGTTGGACAGCGACTCGTTCCTACTGCCCAGGGCCTGTGACAGTCGGCTGATCCCGTCGAACGTCGGCCCCAACCGCGGGGTGATGCGCTCGAGTGTCTCGGACAAGGTGTCTAGGGACTGGTTCAGCGAGCCGGTGTCGGTCCCGGCGGTGTTCCCGGTGAATTCGCTGACAGCGTCGGTCAGTGAGTAAGGAGATGACGTGCGGGACAACGGGATGATGTCGGACGCGTGCATGGTGCCGTTGCCCGCCGGCTGCACGGCCAGCATCCGCGCGCCCAGCAGCGTTCCAGTCCTGATGTGGGCGGTGGTTTCTTTGCCGAGTCGCACTTTCGCGTCGAGGGTGAAGGTCACCAGTGCCTTGCCGTGCTCGAGTGCGACATCGGAGACGCTGCCCACCTTCACACCGGACACCCGTACGTCGTTTCCGGGGGTGAGTCCGCCGGCCTCGGTGAACTGCGCTTGGTAACTGATGGAGGTGAACATCGACAGGAGTTGCTGCGGGTGCAGTCCGATGCTCACGATCAACACCACCAGGACGAAGCCGATGAAGCCTGCCCGTGCGAGTTGCCGTCCGCGATATTTCAACATCAGGGCTCACCGCATCTTCCGGTGTCTTGTTTGATCCATGGGTACTCGACGGTGCGTCCCTGCAGGTCGCTGACTCGAATGGCGATGCCGCACAGGTACTGGTTGATGAAGCTGCCGTAGGAACCGAGCCGAACGAGTTTGCGGTAGTTTTCCGGAGCTTTCCGCAGCGCCAGGTCGATCCGCGCTTGGTCGTTGTCGAGAAGTGGCGCAAGGCGATTGAGCTGGTCTACCGTGCCGGCCAGTGGGCGCCGAGCCTGGGTGAGCAGATCGGCCAGCGAGGCGGTTCCGTTGTCCAGCGCTGTGATGGCGTCCCCGATGGGGTCGCGATCCCGGGACAGCCCGGTGATGAGCTGTTCGAGGCGGTCGACAGCTCCGGAGAACTTGTTGCCGTCCTTGGCGATGGTGCCCACCACCTGGTTGAGGTTGTCGATCACCTGCTGAACGACTTCGCCGTTGTCTGCCAGGGTGTTCGAGAAGGACGAGGTCTTGGCGAACAGTGACTCCACGTCTGCGCTGCTGCCCTGCAGAATCTGGATCAGCGAATTGGTCAGCGAATTAACTGCTTCGGGGTTCAAGCCCTGAATCACCGGTTTGAGCCCACCCAACAGCAGGTCGAGGTCCAGCGCCGACTCCGTACGGTCCTTGGGAATCGTCGTCCCCGCCGCTTGTATTCGGTTGGGGCCCGGAGCGTCGAGCAGATCGAGATAGCGGTCACCGACCAGATTGAGGTAGCGCACCGCGACTTTGGTGTTCGTCGTCAGGATGACGTCCCGGTTGGCGTCGAACTGCACCAACACCGTGGTATCGGGTTGTAGTGCAACGCCGTTCACCGTCCCGACCCGAATCCCTGCGGCGCGCACCGAATCACCGGGCCGCAGGCTCGAGGCATCGCTGAAGACCGCTGAATAGCTATTCGTCGAACCCGTGCGGTATTGGCCGAGTATCGCGAACAGCGCCACGGTGAACAGTAGGGTCACCACGGCGAAGATGGCGAGCTTGACGGCACTTCCCACGGAGCTTTTCATCCCGGCTGACCGATCTGGGGAGTGTTGCGCGGCGGTCCGTCGATGGGTCCGTACAGCATTTGCTTCAGGGCATCGGAGTTCAACAGCAGTCCTTGGTTGCCGTACTGGGCTTGATTGGCGTCGATGTCGGTCACCAGATACGGCGGGCGCTTGCTGTAACCGACCTCAGGTAGGCCCATGCACTGGGGTCCGCCGGTTGCTCCGACCTTGGGCAGGTTCTGCGGGTACCGGTACCGTTCGGTACCCAGCATGAACGAGTCCAGCAGCAGGACACCGGGAACGGGCTGAGGGGGGCCGGTGGCAAGGGGCTTCATGCCGGCGAGCGCACAGGTGAGCGCCTGGTTGTAGTCCGACGTCAAGGTGGTGGTGGGCAACAGGAGATGCGTCACCGACTTCAGGCCCTGCGTGTTGGTCGACAACACGTCGTTCCCGATGTCGCCCAACCCGATTGCGCTGATGAGCAGATTGTCGAGATCCTGCTGCCGGTCGACCACCGTGTCGCTGATCCGGGTCGCGTTGTCGGCCATGCCGACCAGATCCGGTGCTGCATCGGCATACGCATTGATCACCTTGGGCGCCACCGTCAGTTCATGGCTCAGGGTGGTCAGGCTCGGATCGATCTTGGTCAGGAATGTGTCGAGATCGACGAGTGCCTGGCCGAATTTGTCGCCCCGGCCGCTGAATGCCTGCGCGATGGCGCCGAGGGCTTCGTTGAGCTTCGCGGGTTCGATCCTCGACAACACCGAGACAAGTTGCTGGAACAGCGTATTCACTTCGACGGTGACGTGTTCGGAGTCCAGCACCTGGCCGGCTCGCAGCGATTGTGGGGAGGGATCGGCCGGAGGGATCAGTTGCACGAATTTCGAGCCGAAGATAGTCGTCGACTCGATGTCGACGCGCGAGTTGGCCGGAATCAGGTGCAGCCACTTCGGGTCCATTGCCAGGCGGATCTCCGCCCGACCGTCGGGCAGGTTCCTGATTGAGGACACCCGGCCCACCTCGGCGCCGTGCAATTTCACTTTGGCGTCCGGGTTCATCACCAGACCGGCCCGCGGCGACATCACCGTCACCGGGACCGACTCAGTGCCACCCCCGTTGAACAAAAAGATGGCACCGGCGATGATCCCGCTGATGACGATGGCCGCTGCTAGACCGACTAGAGGGCGAATTATAGAGCGAGACAAACTATTTCACCCCTACCCTGACAGATTGAAATTGCCGTTGGACCCGTAGATGGCCAACGAGACGAGTAGTGTCACCGAGACCACGATGATCAGCGATGTCCGCACCGCGGTGCCCACCGCGACACCGACCCCCGACGGCCCGCCTTTTGCGAAGTATCCGTAATAGGTGTGCACGAACAGAATGGCCACCGCCATCAGCAGTGCCTGCACAAAGGACCACAGCAGGTCCACCGGGTTGAGGAACGTCGAGAAATAGTGTTTGTAGAGCCCGCTGGATTGCCCTAACAGGCTCACCGTGGTCAGCTGACTGGCCACGAACGACAGAATGACCGCAATCGAATACAGCGGCGTGATCGCCATCAGCCCCGCGATCAGCCGTGTGCTGACAAGATACGAAATGGGCGGAATACCCATGCTTTCCAGCGCGTCGATCTCTTCGTTGATCCGCATGGCGCCGAGCTGGGCGGTGACGCCCGCGCCGAAGGTGGCCGCCAGCCCGATACCGGCGACGATCGGTGCTGAGATGCGGACGTTGATGAACGCCGCCAGAAAGCCGGTCAGCGCCTCGATACCGATATTGCCCAGTGAGCTGTAGCCCTGGATCGCCAGCGTCCCGCCGGTGGCCAGGGTGAGGAAACCGACGATGGCGACCGTGCCGCCGATCATCGCCAATGTTCCTGCGCCCATGCTGATCTCGGCGATCAGGCGGATGACCTCTCTGCGGTACCGGGTAATCGCAAGGTGTGCCCCGGCGATCGCCTGACCGTAGAACATGAAGTGATCGCCGAACCCGCCCAGCGTGGCGATCGGCTTGTTGACGCCGCGGTACAGGCGGGGATAGGTGGTTCGCAGGGTTGCCATGGTCTACTTCGCCGTCATCTGGATGCCGACGGCGGTCACCACGACGTTGATGACGAACAGCGACATGAACGCATACACCACCGTTTCGTTCACCGCGTTGCCGACTGCTTTGGCGCCCCCGCCGGAGATTGTCAGTCCTCGGTAGCAGGCGACCAGTCCGGCAATCAGACCGAACAGCGCCGCCTTCACCGACGAGATGATGAGTTCGGGGACCCCGGTCAGCAGTGTGATGCCCGCGGCGAATGCCCCGGGGTTGACATCCTGGACGAAGACTGAGAAGAAGTAGCCGCCAAGAATGCCGATCACGCACACCAGGCTGTTGAGCAGCAGCGCCACTATTCCCGAGGCCAGCATGCGCGGAGTCACCAGCCGTTGGACCGGATTGATGCCCAGTACTTCGAGAGCGTCGATCTCCTCGCGGATGGTGCGCGAACCCAGATCCGCACACATAGCCGTGGCGCCCGCGCCGGCCACGATCAGCACCGTGACCATCGGGCCGACCTGGGTGACGGCGCCGAACGCCGCGCCCGCGCCGGACAGGTCGGCGGCGCCGAGTTCGCGCAGCAGGATGTTCAGGGTGAAACTGACCAGCACGGTGAACGGAATAGCGACCAGAAGCGTGGGCATCAGCGAGACGCGGGCGACGAACCACGCCTGATCCAGCAGCTCCTGCCCCTGGAATGGTCGTCGAAAGGCGAACTTGACCGCGTCAGCGGACATCGCGACCAGGCCGCCGATGGCCTGGAACGGCGCGGTCATATTCTTGCCGAGACTCGGACTTCCCACAGACCAGCGGTCAGCGGCCTTTGTCACCACGCTCTGACTCCTCCGAATACCTGTCTGCCCGAATTACCTGTCCGCGCGCCTGCGAGCAGCAACGATCCCAGCGAACAGTGATGCGCACGACAGTTCGTCCCAGCTAGCGGGACGCGCAATACTCTTCGTTGCACCGCCCACCGGGATATGTCATCCGGAGGTTTCGCCGCGCCGGGCAACATGTGCGTCGACCGATCGGATCGCGACAGGTGAACGGAGTCGTACGTGAAGGCCTTGGTGCTGGGCATGTGGTTGCTGCTGATGCCGGTGCTGTTCGCACCGGTGGTTCACGCCGATATGCGAATCGGCAACTACGAGTTGCAGATCGCCGGCAGGTATGACTTCCATACCTGGCTGTGGGCGATCGCATCCTGTCCGGGTAACTGTGTCACCGTCACCGCGATACCGCGGCCCGTAGCCAAGGCTTTCTCCTACCGCGGCGCCGCGCAATTGGCGGACGGGCGTTACACGCTGATCGTCGACAATCCCGACGGACTGCGTTGCGGTGACGTCTACTACGGCCCCGTCATCGCGACCAAGGACGTGTATTCCTGGGATGCGACCACCCTGTCCGGAACGCTCGAGTCGTCCTTCGATTCGGGCTGCGACGGGTCCCCGGGCGGAACGTTCTCGTACCCGTTCACACTGGTACGCCAGTGAGCATGGACGTGCCGCGAGCCGAGATCGTTCTCGGCGCGCACCAGAGGATTCGGGGGTAGCGCATGACAGATATCGAGGCACTCGCGGCCCGCCTGGCCCGACTGGAGGACGAACGCGACATCGCCCGGTTGATCGCCTCCTACGGCCCGGCGGTGGATGCCGGCGACCCCGACGCGGCGGCGCGCCTGTGGGCCCAGGACGGCGTCTACGACATCGACCTGATGCGGATGCAGGGCCGCGACGAGGTGCGCGCCATGGTCGACTCCAGCGCGCACCAGAAGATGGTGGCGCACGGATGCAGCCATTTCCTGGGGCCGGTGGTGGTGACGGTCAACGGCGACGACGCGGAGGCAGTCTGCGAGTCGTTGGTGCTCGTCCGCGACGGCGACGGCTACCGCGTATGGCGGGCTACCGCAAATCATTTCGCGCTGCGCCGCATCGACGGGCAGTGGCGGATCGGCATCCGCACCAGCCGCGTGCTCGACGGGAACCCCGATGCCCACGCCTTGCTGGCCAAAGCGTGGAACGGCGCTTAACCCCGATTCAAGAACGCCAGGACCGTGCTCTCGAACGCGGCCTTGGCCTCGATCATCGCCCAGTGCCCGCAGTTGGGGAACACATGCAGCTCGGCGTTGGGGATGGTGCGCATCGGGATGATCGCCATGTCCAGGGGACTCACCCGGTCGTCGCGCCCCCACGTCAGCAGCGTGGGGGCGGCCACCTTGTGCATGACCGCCCACGGCATCGGGCGGTCGGTGGCACCCATCGCCGCCATCATTGCCGCGTATGCGGCCTTGCCGTACATGCGACGCGCGGAGGCCAGCGTCTCGGAGCCGGTGGCCAACTGCCAGCGCTCCTCGATCAGTTCCTCGGTGACCAGTGACTGGTCGTAGACCATCGACTTGAGCCAGTCGACGAGCCGTTGCCGGGTGGGGTCCTCGGTGAACTCCTGCAACAGCCGGATGCCCTCGCTCGGCCCGGGGCTGAAGGTGTTGGTGCCGATTCCGCCGATCGTCACCAGCCGGTCGATCCGGTCGGCGTACCGGATGGCGAAATTGATGCCGACGCCGCCGCCCATCGAGTTGCCGACGATATGGACACGTTCCACCCCGAGCGCGTCCAGAAACGGTGCCACCACTCCCTGGGCGGTGATCATCGGGTGACCGCCGAAGTCGGCGGTGACCCCGAATCCGGGAAATTCCAGGATCAGGCACCGGAACTGCTCGGCGAACGTCGGCAGCACGCCACGAAAGTTGCGCCAGCCGCTGACGCCGGGGCCCGATCCGTGCAGGAACAGCACCACCGGGCCGTCGCCGTAGTCGTAGTAGCGCAAAGTGCCTACCGGAGTATCGATTTCACGCAGGTCCGGCCGGGATGTTTCGGGACTGTCAGACACGTGTCTCACTGTGCCATGCCGGCGCGCCGAGCGGCAGTGGGCGTCCCGGCCGCGGCGGACTAAGTTCGAGACCGGCCGGCTAGGAGAAGGGACTGCAGTGCAGACCGCCACAGAATCGTCGCGAGAGCGTCTGATGGCCCGGTTGCGGCTGCTCACCGGGCCCGTGTTGACGGTGTTCGCCGTCGGCGCGTTGGCCCTCGGCGGCGTCGCCTGGTTGGCCGGTTGGCGGGCCGTGGCCGACGGATGCTGGATCGCGGGCACCGTCAGTGCGATCGGGCCCGCATCGGTGTGGGTGCTGGCCGCGTTGCGCCGGGGCCGCGTCGGTGTGGACGTCATCGCGGTGCTCTCGCTGGTCGGGACGCTGTGGGTGCACGAGTACCTGGCCGGCGCGCTGATCGCGGTGATGTTCGCCGGGGGCAGGGCGCTGGACTCGGCCGCCGAGCGCCGGGCATCGCGGGACCTGCGGGCGCTGCTGGACCGCGCACCGCGATTCGCGCGGCGGCGGGTCGGGACGCAGGTCAGCATGATCGATCTGGCCGAGGTGGCGGTCGGCGATGTGCTGGTGGTCGGACCCGGCGAGGTGGTGCCCGTGGATGGGCGGGTCACCGATCAGGTCGCGGTGCTCGACGAGTCCGCCCTGACCGGCGAGCCGCTGCTGGTCGAACGCACGGCCGGTGACATGGTCCGCAGCGGTGTGGTGAACGCGGGCAACGCTTTTGAGTTCCAGGCTCACGCGACCGCCGCCGACAGCACCTATGCCGGCATCGTCCGGTTGGCGCAGCAGGCGGGCGCGCTGAACGCGCCGATCGTCCGGCTGGCCGACCGTTTCGCGGTCTGGTTCCTCCCGTTGACGTTGCTGGTGGCCGGTGCCGCGTGGTTCGTCAGTGGATCGGCGGTACGCGCCGTCGCGGTGCTGGTGGTGGCGACACCGTGTCCGTTGCTGCTGGCCGCGCCGGTGGCCATCGTCTCCGGACTGTCCCGCGCCTCGCGGGCCGGGGTGGTGATCCGCGGCGGGGGAGCGCTGGAGAACCTCGGCCACGCCAAGACGCTGGTGATGGACAAGACCGGCACCCTGACGATGGGACGGCCGACGGTGGTCGACGTGGTGGCGGGACCGGGGCGCGAGGCAGCCGAAGTATTGCGGTTGGGCGCCTCGGTGGACCAGTTCTCCCCGCACGTCCTGGCCGAAGCCATCGTCACCGAAGCACTCAGCCGCAAGCTGCGGTTGAGCCTGCCCACCGAGGTGGTCGAACAGCCGGGCAGCGGCGTGACCGCGACGGTGGACGGGCATCGGGTCATGGTCGGGAAGTTGCCCGCCGGCGATCTGGACGGCGCGTGGACCACCGCAGTGGTCAGTCGCGCCCGGCTGGACGGGGCCGGAATCGCCTGGGTCAGTGTGGACGGCGCCGCGGCGGGAGCGGTATTGCTGCGCGATCCGTTGCGCCGGCATGCGCCGCGGACGGTGCGGCGGTTGCGCGAAGCCGGACTCGAACGGTTGCTGATGCTCACCGGCGACCGTGCCGAACCCACCCGTGACGTCGCCAACATCCTGGGACTGGACGAGGTCCGTGCGGACCAGACGCCGGAGGACAAGTTCGCCGCGGTCCGTGAGGAGAGCGAACGTGCCGTGACGGTGATGGTCGGCGACGGCATCAACGATGCTCCCGCACTGGCCGCGGCCACCGTCGGCGTCGCGATGGGCGCGCGCGGTGCCACCGCGTCCTCGGAGGCTGCCGACATCGTGCTGACCACCGACCGCCTGGACCGGCTCGCCGACGCGATGGATATTGCCCGGTGGTCACGGCGCATCGCCGTGCAGAGCGCCGTCGTCGGCATGAGCCTGTCGCTGATTGCGATGGTGATCGCCGCGCTGGGCTGGCTGCCGCCCGCCGCGGGTGCGCTCTTGCAGGAGGGGATCGACGTCGCGGTGATCCTCAACGCGCTGCGGGCGCTGCGCGGCAATCCCGCCAACGATATGCAGGTTGACCCAGAAACCGAGCGCATGCTGTTGCGCTTCGCGGCCGAACACGACGCCCTGCGCGACACCCTCGGCCTGCTGCGCGAGAGCGCCAACCACCTGGCCACCGGTAGAGATGCCCTGCCGGTGGAGTCCTTGGCCGCCGTGCACACACTGTTGGTCGACCGGATACTGCCGCACGAAGAGGCCGAAGAGACCCAGCTGTACCCGGCGCTGGCCCGTCCGCTCGGCAGCAGCGAAGCGACCGCCACGATGAGCCGCACCCACGCCGAGATCAGGCGACTCGCCGACCGCATCGGCACCCATCTGACCGAGGCGCAGGCCGCCGGTGCGATACAGCCCGACCAGGTCGACGACCTACTGGCGTGCCTGTACGGGCTGTACACCCTGCTGCGGCTGCACTTCGTCCAGGAAGAGGAGAACTACTTCACCCTCGCCGAGGACGACAACGTGCCGGAGGAGTGAACCCCGTCACGCCGCGCGCGGCAGATCCCGTGGCGCCGCTTCGGTTTTCGGCTCGGGTGCGGCCGGCGTGGGACGCCAGCCGACGTAGGTCAGGTACAACCCGGCCACCGCGAGCAGGATGCTGGCCGTGATCCACATGCCGTCCATACCGATCGTGGCGTTGGCGGCGGCCATGAACGCCTTCGGGAAAGCGAGCAACATCGTTCCGCGAAGCGTGATGGCCCAGCCCATCACCGAAACTATGATCGCCGCCGCGCCCCGCCAGTAGGGGTGCAGTCCCACGATTGCCAGGCCGACAAGTAGTACCAGCGCACCGGTGACCCAGAACCAGACCGGACTGGACTCGAAACCGGTGAGCAGAGCGCGCATCTCGGATCCGCGCGAGACCGTCGTGATGCCGATGATGGCGAAGTAAGGGCCGAGTACGCGGGCGAAGTCACGCGTGCGGGGCTGCAGTGGTGTGGTGCTCATTTCAATACCTCCCGAAAGGGAGACACTCGTCTCCCATACCACCATCTGAGCACCGGGAGCGGCCGTACGGGAGGGACCGAAGTCCCGAACCGAACGGACATTGGTCGCCGGCAACCGGTTTGGGGACTAAAGCCTCACGACCCGGACCACCTGGGCAGATACCGTTTGCCATGACAAGGAGTCCGGCATGAAAGTCAGTCAGCGCCCGCACCGCGCCACCGCCGCGCTCGCGTCCGAACGCATCATCCTGCGTACCGACCGCCGCTCGGCCCGGCTGGCGAGTTCGCTGCTGCTGGTCTGCGTTGCGGGTTGGTTGATCGTGGTGACCATGCATGAACGCCCGGCCGCGAACTGGTATGCCGAGGGCCGGTTCGGGTGGTCGGTCGCCCTGCTGGCGGCCGTGGTGCTCATCGCGCGCGGGGTGTTCCTGGGGCGACCGGTCACCCCGCGGCACACGGTCGGCTCGGCGGCGCTGCTCTCCGCGGGCCTGTTCGCTCACTTCCTGGCCTTCGGCGGGTGGGGCAACGTGCTGGTCGCCGCCAGTGGGCTGGTGCTGATGTGGCCCACTTCGGCCGAGCCGCAACCGGAGTTGCTGCAGCGGGTGTGGGCGCTTGTCGATGCCACCGAAGCAGACCCGCTGGCACCCTTCGCCATGCACTCGCTCAAGAGCTACTACTTCAATGCCACCGGCACCGCCGCGATCGCGTACCGGACGCGGCTGGGATTCGCCGTCGTCAGCGGCGATCCGATCGGCGACGCGACGCAATTCGAGAGGCTGGCAATCGATTTCGCCGTCATGTGCCGATCGCGGGGCTGGCGGGTCGTCGTCCTGGCGGGCGCGCAGCGCTACCTCGGTCTGTGGACCAGGGAGCTGATCGGGCAGGCGATGCTGGCGGTCCCGATCGGGCGCGATGTGGTGGTCGACGTCGAGCACTTCAGTCTGACCGGCCGCCGCTACCGCAATCTGCGCCAGGCCGTGCAGCGCACCCGCAATCGTGGTGTCACCACGGAGATCATCGACGAGCGAGATCTGGACGCGCGCCTGGTTTCCGAACTGAGTGAGGTGCTCTATGCATCACACGGCGGGGTGCGCACCGAGCGTGGGTTCTGCATGAACCTCGACGGAGCACTGCAAGGTCGTTGCCCTGGCGTCGCATTGGCCATCGCCCGCGACAGTGCCGGGCGCGCGGTCGCCTTCCACCGTTACGCCAGCGCCGGAGCGGGGTCCGAAATCACCCTCGATGCGCCGTACCGTCGGCCCGACGCCCCCAACGGCATCGACGAGCGGCTCACCGTCGACATGATCGCCGCCGCGAAAAGCGTTCATGCACGGCGCCTTTCGCTGGCCTTCGCGGCCTTTCCGGAAGTGTTCGATGCCGCCCACCCCGCGGCGCTGCAGCGCATCGCCTACCGGCTGATCCACCTGCTGGACCCGTTCATCCGGCTGGAATCGCTCTACCGTTATCTGCGAAAGTTCCACGCGCTCAGTGAACGCCGGTACGTGGTGTTGTGCACCCACCATATTCCGAGTGCGCTGGTGGTGCTGTTGTCGCTGGAATTCGCACCCAGGCGCCGCCGGCTACGGCCGACGCATCACCGTGTTGACGCCGGCGCGTGACTCTCGACGTAGCCGACCACGTCGGACAGGGTGCGCAGCGACGCGTACTCGGACTCGGGGATGTCGACGTTGAATCGTTTGTGGATGCCCAGCAGGAAGTTGAGCCAGTCCATCGAGTCGAGGTCGACCTGGTCGCGCAGCAGGTCGTCATCGGTGATGTCGTCCGCGTCAACTTCCGGTGCAATCGTCGTCAACACGGACAGGACAATCCCACGAGTGTCTTCTTGTGTTGTCATCTTCACTTCTCCAATACGTCGGGCTGTTGCAGTAGTTCGTTGACGGCGGCCAGGAACAGGGCACCGCGATGCCCGTCGCTGGCGCGGTGATCGGCGGCCAGGGTGCCCCGCACGGCGTTGACGACCCGGATTCCGCCGTCGATGACGCAGACGCGCTGAGTGGTCTTGCCGAAGCCCACCAGGGCGACCTGTGGCGGGTAAATCACGCCGAACACGGTGTCGACGCCCTGGTCGCCCAGGTTGGTGACGGTGATCGTGGGGTCGGACATCTCCGAGCTGCGCAGGGAGCCGGCGCGCGCCCGCGCCACCAGATCGGTGAGGTCGTTCATCAACTCGTCGAGTTTCTTCTCGGCGACGTCGTGAATGGCGGGTGCGACCAGACCTCCGCCGCGCAACGAGATGGCGACACCGACATGGACGGCCGGAGCTGGTTGGTAGCCGCTATCGCGCCAGAAACCGCTGAACTCCTGGAAACGCTGTGCGGCCAGGGCGACCGCCTTGAGTTGCAGGACGGCCGGCAGTACTCGTTCGGTGATGGGCCGCTGCGCATTTCGTGCCGTGAGCCACGTCAACGCGGTGTCCATCAGGATCTCGTCGGCCAGGTAGTAGTGCGGAATCTCGCGCTTGGACCGGCTCATGGCGGCCGCGATCGACTGGCGCATGGCGGCGCCGCGCTCGGCCATCGACATGCGTTCGCCCGCGGGCTTCGGTGCGGGTTTCTTGACCGGTTGCCGGGTGGCGGCGGCGTGCTCGACGTCGATGATCGTCACCGCACCTCCCGGACCGGTACCGCTGACCGCGTCGAGGTCGACGCTCAGGTTCGCCGCCAGCCGCCGCGCGGCGGGGGAGACCCAGCGGCGGTGTTGCGGGCCGCTGGGCCGTACCGGAGCCGGGCCGCTGGGCGGCGCCGGCGCTGCGGCGGCCGGTTGCGGGGCTTTGCGCGGCGCTTTCGGGGCGCGTTTGGGGGCCGCCTTCTTCGGTGCCTTCTGGACGGGAGCCGCGGGAGTCTCTCCCGCCTCCACCAGCGTGGCCAACACCGTTCCCACTTCCACGGTGTCGCCGACCGGGACCACCAGCTCGTCGATGGTGCCCTCCTGCCAGCACTCGATCTCCACCGCGGCCTTCGTGGTTTCGATGACGGCGACGACCTGGCCCCGGGTCACCTTGTCACCGGGCTTGACCAGCCACTCGTTGAGCGTGCCTTCGTCCATGTCGGAGCCCAGCGCGGGCATCCTGAACTCGATCATGAGCGATCTCCGAACAGGTCATGCACGGCGGCGACGATCTTGTGCGGCTGCGGAAGTGCCGCTTCCTCAAGGTGTTTCGCGTACGGGATGGGTACCTCTTCGCTGCAGACCCGGCCGACCGGCGCGTCCAGATCGTAGAACGCCCCCTCCATGATCTGTGCGGAGATCTCGGCCGCCAAACTGCCGCTGCGCCACGCCTCGTCGATCGCGATGGCGCGGTGAGTCTTACGGACCGACTCCAGGATCGTTTCGGTGTCCAGCGGCCGCAGCACCCGCAGATCCAGCACCTCGCAGTCGATTCCGGCCAGGGACAGCTCGTTCGCCGCGTCCAGTGCCTTGCCCACGCAGCCGCCGTAGGCGATCAGGGTGACGTCGCTGCCCTCCCGGCGTATTGCCGCCCGGGTGATGTCCGTGGGCTCCAGCGTGTCGATATCGGTGGAGGTGTTATAGAGCTGGACGTGCTCGAAGATGACCACCGGATCCGGGTCGGCCAGGGCCGGTCCCAGCATGCCGTAGGCGTCCTCGACGGTCGCCGGTGCCAGCACCTTGATGCCCGGAATGTGGGCATACCACGGTTCCAGGCTGTGCGAATGCTGCGCGGCCAGTTGCCGCCCGGCCCCGGTGGCCATCCGCACCACGATCGGCACTGAGAACTGTCCGCCGGACATATGACGAAGTGCGGCAGCGGTGTTGACGATCTGATCGAGCGCCAGCAGGCTGAAGTTCACGGTCATGACTTCGACGATCGGGCGTAATCCGTTGAGGGCGGCGCCGATACCGATGCCGACGAAACCGAGTTCGGAGAGCGGGGTGTCACGCACCCGGTCCTCACCGAATTCCTCCAGCAACCCTTTGGATGCGGCGTAGGTCCCGCCGTAGCGTCCCACATCCTCACCCATCAGCACCACGCGGGAGTCGTCGCGCAACGCGTCGCGGATGGCGTCGTGAACGGCGGTGCGGTAGGTCGTCTTCATCGCGCCGCCTCCAGTGGGGTGAGCACGTCGCGGGCCAGATCGGCCACATCTTCCCGGGTTCCGGCATCGGCGTAGGCCACCGCGTCGGCGATCTCGGCGGCGGCCGCCGCTTCGATGTCAGCCACGTCGGAATCGGTGATCAGTCCGTCGCGTCGCCGTCGCTTGACGAACATGTCGATGGGGTCCTTGTCGCGCCACTGCTCCACTTCGGCCTTGTCCCGGTACAACTCCGGATCGAACATCGAGTGGGCGCGGAACCGGTAGGTGCGGAACTCGATGAAAAACGGCCCCCCGGTGCTGCGCACGTGGTCCACGCCTTTGCGGGTGGCCTCGTAGCATGCCTCGACGTCCATCCCGTCCACCGCCAGCGCATCGACGCGGTAGGCCGCCGCCTTGGCGGTGAGGTCGGTCTGGGACTGCGCGCGATCCAGCGCGGTCCCCATCGCGTAAAGGTTGTTCTCGCACAGGAACAGCACCGGCAGGTTCCACAACACGGCCATGTTCAACGACTCGTGGAAGGCGCCCTCGGCCACCGCTCCGTCACCGAAATAGCACGCGGTCACGCGGTTGCGTTTCAGCATGGCGTCGGCCAGCGCGATGCCCACCGCCAGCGGCAGCCCGCCGGCAACGATCGCGTTGCCGCCGTAGAAGTGCCGGGATGCGTCGAACAGGTGCATGGATCCGCCGCGACCGCGGGAGCAGCCTTCCTGCTTGCCGAACATCTCGGCCATGATCCTGGTCATCGGGATGCCGCGCAGCAGTGCGTGCGCATGCTCACGATAGGTCGCCACCACCGCGTCGTCGTCGGTCAACGCCCGCAGCGAGCCCGCCGCCACGGCTTCCTCACCGACGTAGAGGTGCAGGAAGCCGCGAATCTTGGCCGCGCTGTAGAGCTCCGCGCATTTCTCTTCCATGCGGCGTACCCGGATCATGTCCGACAGCAGCGAATGCGTCAGGTCCTTCTCTGTCACAACGACGCTCCTTGAGGTTGGTGGTGCTGCGGTTGTTCGATCGTGGAGGTATCGCCTTCGGGCAGCCCGAGTTCGCGGGCCTTGAGCAAGCGCCGCAGGATCTTGCCGCTGCTGGTGTGCGGCAGCGAGTCGGCGAACTCGATCTCTTTGGGCGCCACGGCAGGTCCGAGACGCTTGCGGGCATGACCGAGCAGCTGCAGCCGGAGTTCCTCGCTGGCCTGGTAGCCGTCCTTGAGGGTGACGAAGGCTTTGATGACCGAGCCGACCGTCGGGTCCGGTTTACCGATGACGGCGGCCTCGGCCACCGCCGGATGGTCCGTCAGTGCGCTTTCCACCTCGAACGGGCCGATGAGGTGCCCGGCCGACTTGATCACGTCGTCTTTGCGGCCGACAAACCAGAAGTAGCCGTCGGCGTCCCGCTTGGCCAGGTCGCCGGTGAGATAAAGCCCGTTGCTGAAGCACTTTCGGTATCTCTCGTCGGCGTGCAGATAGCCGCGGAACATCGACGGCCACCCTGGTGTGAGGGCCAGTTCGCCCTCGACATCCGGTTCAGCGATCACGGTGACGGTGCCTTCGTCGCCAACGGCGTCGTTGTCGCGCACGATGCAGGCCTCGACCCCGGGCAGCGGCCGGCCCATCGACCCCGGCTTGATGTCGAACGCGGGCGTGTTGGCGATCATGATGCCGCCCGTCTCGGTCTGCCACCAATTGTCGTGAATCGGCAAGCCCAGCACCTGTTTTCCCCACCACACGGCCTCGGGGTTGAGCGGTTCGCCCACACTGGCGATGAACCGCAAGTGCGGAAAACTGAAGCGGGCCGGCAGTTCCGGACCGGCCTTGATCAGCATCCTGATACCGGTCGGCGCGGTGTACCAGACCGAAACCCGTTCGTCCTGCAGGATCCGGTACCAGCGCTCGGCGTCGAATTCGGCCTGGTCGATGATGGACGTCACCCCGTGCAACAGCGGGCTGATGATCCCGTAGGACGTTCCGGTGACCCAGCCGGGATCCGCAGTGCACCAATAGATGTCATCGGGGTGGAGATCGAGCGCGTACAACCCCGTGACGTAGTGCATGGTGACGGCGCCGTGGACGTGGATGGCGCCTTTGGGTGTGCCCGTGGTCCCGCTGGTGAAGTGCAGCAGAGCCGGGTCGTCGGCCGTCGTCGGCTCGACCGGGGCGTGGGCGTCGGCGGCGTTCATGCAGTGCCAGAAGTCCAGCGTTCCCGAGGGCGGCTCCCCGTGTGTGCCGTCGTCCACCACGATGACGTGTCGCACCGAGGTCAGCCGGCTGTGGATCTTGGCGATCTTGCGCTGATAGATCGCCTTGGTGGTCACCAGCACGGTGGCCTGCCCGATGTCCACGCGGGTGGCGATCGGTTCGGGCCCGAAGGCGGAGAACAGCGGTGAGACCACGCTGCCGTTTCGCAGCGCGCCCAGCATCGTGATGTACAGCTCGGGGATGCGGCCCATGATGGCGAAGACCCGGTCGCCCTTGCCGATGCCCAGAGCGCGCAGCACACCGGTGAACCGGGTCACCCGGTCACTCAACTCGGCATAGGTCAGGTCGTGCGCCGCGTCCTCGGTGAGGAAGCGAAGTGCGGTGCGGGCGCCGGCCGGTCCGCTCGCGTGCCGGTCGACGGCGGCATAGGCGATGTTGCATTTCCCTTCGCCCATTCCCTCGCACAGATTCGGCACATCGGTCCAGTGGAAGTTCGCGCGGGCCTGGTCGTAGTCGGCGAGATTGGGCTGGACGCGGCAGTCGCGGGGGGTCTTGTGAATCACATCCATGTGCGGGTCCTCATCCCCAGGGTGTTGGCTCCTCAAGCCTGTTGCGCCAACCCCGGGCGCAATAGGGAACAAGGTCACCGATCACCCCGGCCGGACGTCGCTTACCGGTGTCCTGTGACGCGACGATGGTGACCAAGGACCCTGGCATCGGAGTGTCTGGTGGCGCAGGGTCGTACAAGGAGCAGGACGCGGAGCAGGACCTCGTACTCAAAGCAGAAAGGTGGGTGCGATGACCCGAACGCTGGTCGAGACCGCGGTGATCACGAACGCCCTGGAATTGGCATGCCACGCTCCTTCGCTGCACAACACCCAGCCGTGGCGGTGGGTGGTCCGGAGTGCCGCCGTCGACCTGTTCGTCGACCGGGAACGCATCGTGACCTCCACCGACGGGTCAGGCCGGGAGGCCGTCCTGAGCTGTGGCGCCGCCCTCGACCACCTCCGCGTCGCGATGGCCGCCGTCGGATGGGAGACCCACATCGACGCGTTCCCCAACCCGAACAACCTCGATCACCTGGCTTCGGCCGACTTCACGCCGATGGCATATGTCGGGCGGGCCCGGCGCGACCGCGCGGACGCGATCACGGTTCGCCGCACCGACCGGCGCCCGTTCCGGGCTCCCAACGATTGGCCGTCGCTGCAGCCGCTGCTGCGCAACTGCGTGGACCAGGACCTGGTGGGGCTGGAGGTGTTGGGCGATGACGCGCGCCCGCGGCTGGCGGAGGCCACTCGGCTCAGCGAGGCCCTGCGCCGCTACGACGACAGCTACCACCACGAATTAAGTTGGTGGACAGCGCCTTCCAGAGAAAATGACGGTATCCCGCAGGCTGCTCTGGTGTCAGGCGCCGAAGCCCGGGGCGTCGGTGTGAACCGGGAGTTCCCCACCGAAAGCGACACCGAGCACGCCGTCAGGCACGATCAGGCCAAGATCGTGCTGCTGTGGACGCCCGCGAACACCCGCGCCGATGCGCTCAGCTGCGGGGAGGCGCTCTCCGCCGTCCTCCTGGAATGCACCATGGCCGGACTGGCTACCTGCCCGATCACGCACGCGACGGAGCTGGAGCCCGGTCGTGCCATCCTGCGCGAGCTCACCGGCGGTCGCGCGTCCGTTCCGCAGGTTCTGATTCGAGTCGGCATCGCACCATCGGGTCCGATACCCGCGGCGACCCCGCGGCGACCCCTGGGTGAGGTGCTCGAGGTCGTCGGCTGAGCCGGACAAATGGCTTCTGTACACCTCAGGCCGGGACTTCGGTCCCTACCGACGGTGCCGGGGGATTGGTCGAATGAAGCATTGCCACCGAGGAATGTGTGCCTCGCAGGGTGATCTGAGTATCAGAGGAGTACGTCATGACCAGTGCAGCCGAGGCCTCGCGGCCCGCACCGCGGCGGGTGTTCCGGGACCGCCGTGAAGCCGGCCAGGTGCTGGCTAACCTGTTGGGCGACTACCGCGACAACCCGAACGTGATCGTGCTGGGCCTGGCACGCGGCGGTCTGCCCGTGGCGTGGGAGGTGGCGGCGGCGCTGCACGCCCCGCTGGACGCGTTCATCGTGCGCAAGCTCGGCGCCCCGGGGCACGAGGAATTCGCCATCGGCGCCCTGGCCAGTGGGGGTCGTGTCGTGGTCAACGACGACGTGCTGCGGGGACTGCGGATCACCTCCGCGCAACTGCGCGACATCGTCGAGCGGGAGGGCCGCGAACTGGTCCGCCGCGAGGCCGCCTATCGTGGCGGTCGCCCGCCGGTAGAGGTGGCCGGCCGGACGGTGATCCTCGTCGACGACGGGTTGGCCACCGGCGCAAGCATGTTCGCGGCCGTTCAGGCGTTGCGCGACGCCGAGCCGGCCCACATCGTGATCGCGGTGCCCGCCGCCCCGGAATCGACCTGCCGGGAATTCGCCAGTCTGGTCGACGAAGTGGTCTGCGCCTCGATGCCCACCCCGTTCATGGCCGTGGGAGAGTCGTACTGGGACTTCCGTCAGGTCAGCGACGAAGAGGTGCGCGAACTGCTGGCCAAGCCCACCACGGGGCTGGCCCTGGTCAAACCCGCGGTCCCGACGGCGGCCGAGCTGATCGCTGACGTGGCCATCGATGCGCCGCAGGGCATTCCGCCGCGCGACGTTCTCGACGCGATCGTCGGTGACGCACGGATCGTCCTGATCGGTGAGAGCTCCCACGGCACCCACGAGTTCTACGAGGCGCGCTCGGAGATCACGAAGTGGCTGATCGAGGAGAAGGGCTTCTGTGCCGTTGCGGCCGAGGCGGATTGGCCCGACGCCTACCGGGTGAACCGTTACGTGCGCGGCCTGGGCAAAGACACGACGGCCGAGCAGGCGCTCAGCGGTTTCGAGCGCTTCCCGGGGTGGATGTGGCGCAACACCGTCGTTCGCGCCTTCGCCGACTGGCTGCGCGAGCACAACAGGGGCGCGCAGCGGCAGGCCGGGTTCTACGGTCTGGATCTCTACAGCCTGCACCGGTCGATGCACGAGGTGATCACCTACCTCGACACGGTGGATCCCGCGGCGGCGGCCCGCGCACGGGTCCGGTACGCGTGCTTCGACCACCCCGCCGGTGACGACGGGCAGGCATACGGTTACAAGGCGGCATTCGGCGCCGGCCCGAAGTGCGAGCACCAGGCGATCGAGCAGTTGGTGGAGCTGCACCGCAACGCGCTGGACTATTTGCGCGCCGACGGCCTGCTCGCCGAAGACGAGCTGTTCTATGCCCAGCAGAACGCGCAGACGGTCCGCGACGCGGAGGTCTACTACCGTTCGATGTTCAGCGGCCGGGTGTCCTCCTGGAATCTGCGCGACAAGCACATGGCGCAGACCCTGGAAGCGCTGCTGCAGCACCTGGACCGCCACGACGGCCCGCCGGCACGAATTGTGGTGTGGGCGCACAACTCCCATGTCGGTGACGCGACCGCCACGGAGGTGTGGGCCGATGGCCAGCTCACCCTCGGGCAGCTGGCGCGGCAGCGCTACCACAGCGAGGCGCGCCTGATCGGCCTGAGCACCTACACGGGCACGGTCACCGCGGCCAGCGAATGGGGCGGCATCGCCGAACGCAAGGTGGTCCGGCCGGCGCTGCCCGGCAGCGTCGAAGAGCTGTTCCACCAGACCGGCAAGGACGCCTTCCTGGTGTCGGCGCGGATCAACGAGAAGGCAGCCGAACCGTTGTCGGCCGTCCGGTTGGGCCGCGCGATCGGTGTCATCTATCAGCCCGCGACCGAACGGCAGAGCCACTACTTCCACGTCCGGCCCGGCGATCAATTCGATGCGATGATTCACATCGACACGACCCATGCGCTGGAGCCGCTCGAGACGACAAGCGTATGGATCGCCGGCGAGACGCCGGAGACCTATCCCAGTGGTCTCTAGCCCCACCACAGTCCACCCTGACGAGCGGAGTTGAGGATGCACGCCGGTTTCACACCGGGGCTACCGCGGATCGTCACCTTGACGATGAATCCCGCGCTCGACATCACCACCAGCGTGGAGGTGGTGCAACCCACCAGTAAGTTGCGTTGCAGCGCAACGCGTTACGACCCTGGCGGCGGCGGGGTGAACGTGGCGCGGATAGCCCATGTGCTCGGTGGTTCGGCGTTCGCGGTGTTGCCGTCGGGCGGGTCGCATGGGGGCCTGCTGACCAGGTTGCTCAGCGACGCGGGTGTGCCCTTCGGTGAAATCCCGATCGCGGGTGCCACCCGGGAAAGCTTCACCGTCAACGAGACCAGCACCGGACGGCAGTTCCGGTTCGTCCTGCCCGGGCCGGTGCTGACCCAGGCCGAACAGGACCGATGCCTGCAGGAGCTGCGGATGGCCGCACGCTCCGCGGACTTCGTGGTGGCCAGTGGCAGCCTGCCCCCGGGTGTGCCCGCCGACCTTTATCAGCGGGTGGCCGACGTCGCGCGCGACGTAGGTGCCCGCCTCATCCTCGACACCTCCGGTGGCGGGCTGCGGGGCGTCTCGTCAGGGGTCTACCTGCTCAAGGCGAGCGTGCGGGAGTTGCGCGAATGTGTGGGACGCGAGCTGGCCACCGAGGCAGAACAGATCGGCGCCGCACGCGAACTCGTGGACAGCGGACGCGCGGAGGTGGTGGTGGTGTCGCTGGGTTCGGCGGGGGCGCTGCTGGCGACCCGGCACAGCTGTCAGCGCTTTGCCGCGGTCCCGATGGAGGGCGGCAGCGGCGTGGGTGCCGGTGACGCGATGGTCGCCGCCATCGCGGTCGGCCTGACCCGCGGGTGGCCACTCGCCAAATCCGTGCGATTGGGGATCGCCGCGGGTGCGGCGATGTTGTTGACGCCCGGCACCGCGGTATGCGAGCGCTCGGACGTGGACCGGCTTTTCGAGTTGACCGCCGAGCCCGACGAGGTGGGCGACGGGACGAAGGGCATCGCAAACTCAGGCCCTACGACCCCTGCAGAAACGGCTGACCGCGCCATAGATTGAGGGTGAGCGAAAGTCAGGAGCTGACATGAACCAGCTGGACGCGAAGTCGGTGGTGGTGGGTGTCAACGGCTCCCAAGCTGCAGTCAACGCCGCCAAGTGGGCGATCGACGAGGCGCTGAGCCGCCAGATGCCGCTTCGCCTGGCCTACGTGATTACGGGCTCCGGCAAGGACGCGGGTGCGGCGTCCGAATGGGATCTCGAACGCGCCGAAATGGTGCTGTCGCAGGCGGAAAGCGCGGTCCTCAGCGAGGCGCGGGCCCAGGAGAAGCCGGTCGAGATCGAGACCGCCATCCTCTCCGGTGACCCGGCGCAGGCCCTGATCAACACGTCACACGACGCGGCCCTGGTATGCGTGGGTACGTCGCGGCGCGGATGGGCCGCCGACGGCCTGCTGGGCCCCACGGCCGCCGCGCTGGTCACCCATGCGCACTGCCCGGTCGCGGTCATCCGCACCAACCCCGACGGCACGCCCACCCAGGTGGGCGTGATCGCGGTCGTCCTCAATGACGACCCCGACAACGACGAGGTGGTCCGCCTGGCCATGGAGGAAGGCCGACGCCGGCACGCGATCGTGCGCCAGATCGACCGCCGCCTGGACAGCTGGGTTCGCCGCTATCCCGACGTGCCCGTCCAGATCGTGGCCTCCGGCACCGGCGCCAGGTCCGTCGAGAACCACAGTCGCGCAATCGATCTGGCCGTCGTCGGGGAGTCCGAGGCGGCCGGGCTGCCCGGACTGGAGACCCCGAACTGCCATCCGATTCTCGGGTATCCGGATTGCTCGGTGCTGCTGGTCCGGCACTGACACAGCGCGCCTGAATCCTCTTCCGCGACCCGTGGCGGCCGCGGCCCGTGGCGATCTATCCGACCTGGATCGTGCTGCCGGGCAGCAGCCGGTGAATCCGGCCCCGGCACTCGACGTCGATGGGTCCCGCGCCGCCGGATTCCGCGGTCAGGGTCGCGCTGCGCCCGCTGATCTGCAGATGCAGGCGGTGACCGCGGTACCCGAACGGAAACTCGATCGGCCCAAGCCCTTCCGGCCACTGCGGGCTGAGGATCAGCCGGTCGTCGCGCGTTTCCAGCCCGGTGAAGCAGCGCTGCAGCAGATCGATGCTGCCCGCCATCGCCGCCAGGTGGATGCCTTCCGCGGTGGTTCCGCCCTGGATGTCGGTGACGTCGGAATCGAGCACCTGCTGGAAGTACTCCAGAGCGTTGGCGCGGTTGGCGCGCGCCAGCACCCAGGAGTGCACGACGGCGCTCAACGTCGAACCGTCGGAGGTACGGGCCAGGTAGTAGTCGACCGTTCGGGGGATCTGCTCGGGCGCGAAGTGGTAGCCGAGCCGGCCGAACAGGCCGAGCAACTCTTCTGACGACAGCAGGTAGAACAACATCAGTGCGTCGGCCTGCTTGGACGCCTTGTAGTTGTTGACGCTGTCGTTCTCGGCTTCCAGGATGCGGTCGAGTCGCTGGATGTTGTCGTACCGCTGCCGGTATCCCTCCCAATCCAGTTCGGCCAGTTCGGCATAACCTTCGAACTGGCTGATGACGCCGTCGTGGAACGGCACGAACATGCGCCGGCTCACGTGGTCCCAGCGCTCCCGCTCCTGAGTGGTCAGGCCGAGCTTGGCGACGAGTTCGAGACGGTCGCGCAGTGGCAGCAGGTCCAGCGCCTCCATCGCCCGCAGGATGACCCAGACCGCCATCACGTTGGTGTACGCGTTGTTGTCGATTCCGTCGTATTCCCTTCCCGGATAACCGGAATGGAACTCGTCCGGCCCGATGATGCCGCGGATCGTGTAGCGGCCGAGACCGGTGTCGAAGTTGGCCAGGCCCACGAAGAATCGCGCGATCTCGGCCAGCATCTCGGCGCCGTAGTCGACCAGAAACTGGCGGTCACCGCTGACCTGGTAGTTCTGCCAGGTGTTGTAGGCGACAGCGAGCCCGACGTGGTGTGCCCGCGCACTGGCGTCGGGTACCCAGCGCCCCGACTGGGGATTGAGATGCACTTCCTGGCTGACTTCGCGTCCGTCGCTGCCCGACTGCCAGGGGAACATGGCGCCGAGATGGCCGGCGCGGTGCGCCGCCCGGCGGGCTTGCGGCAAGCGCCGGTACCGGTACAGCAGTAGCGACCGCGACACGTTGGACATGCGCAGGCTCAGCACCGGAGAGATGAACAACGAGTCCCAGAACACGTGCCCGCGGTAGGCCTCGCCGTGCAGTCCGCGCGCCGGAACCCCGGCGTCGAGTTCGGCGGTATGCGGTGAGATGGTCTGCAGCACATGCACCTGATGCAGCCGCAAGACCCGCAGCGCGTCGTCGCCGTCGGACAGCCCGACGTTGCACTGCTCCCACAGCCGCGCCCACGCGCGCGCGTGCGCCCGGTGCAGTTCGGCGTAGCGTCCGGCGGCATCGAGGCTTTCCGCCGCGGCCGCGGACGGCTCGGCGATGGCGGCGTCCCGGCCGGTGAAGATGGTGGCGATCTTTTCCAGCGTCACCGGCTGACCGGCGGACACCGCGACTTCGATGTGTTGGCCGCCGCGGTTGTGCTCGCGAATCATGGTGTACTGCGCGTCGGCCGGGCTCATCGCATCGCTGCCCTGCCACACCGTGCTGCGGGCGGCGAATGCGATCGCGATGCGGGACTGCGATGTCTCGGTGCGCAGCACCACGCCGTGCGGCGCGACGTCGTGCATCACCGCCTCGGTCAGGTGCGCGCTGGACAACGGCTTGTAGCGATCGACCATCGTGTTGCGTACGGTGGCGTCCAGCAGAGACTCGAACTCGACTGTGCCGGACCAATTTTCCGCATACACGGTGGCCTTCATCGCCAGCACGTGCGGATCGTGCATGGAGGCGAAGCGTTGCTGGTCCAGGGTCGTGATCCGGCCGGCGGCATCCTGGAAGCGGACCTTCCGGGACAAGGTGGCGTGGCGTAGGTCGAAGACCTGCCGGTAGGAGAGGATGTCGGCCTGGTCGATGTCGAACCACGGTCCGCCGTCGATCCGCAGGGTCAGGGACAGCCAGTTGGGCAGGTTGACCAGGCTCTCGTTCTCGATGGTCCGGCCCGCGATCTGGTCTTCCAGGATGTTGTAGACCCCAGTCGCGTAGGTGCCGGGGTAGTGGTGCTGTGACGCGGTGGCCTCGGCGGCGCAGCCGCGGGTGGCGACATAGCCGTTGCCGACGGTGCACAGCGTTTCGCGCAGCCGCTCGGCGGCCGGATCGTAGTGGTCGTAGACGAGTTCCCACGCGTCGTTGGGCGCCTCCGACTCCTCGCTGAGGTCGTTGGCCAGCCGGTGCAGGAATTCGGTCACGGCAGCCGGACTTTCGAGGCTGAACGTCGCGGCCGACGGCCGGTCGCCACCCTCGAGGTGGCGGACCGCGATCCCGACCCCGTCGAAGCGAATCGCGTCGAATGCGTCCTCGTCGCTGATGTCGTCGCCGATGAAGATCGGCAATGTCGTGGTCGACGCTGAATCCTGGTGATCCGCAAGGCGTTCCAGAACCCAGTGCAGCGTCTTGCCCTTGTCCCAGGACACGTTCGGCCGCAACTCGACCAACTTGCGTCCGGTCGTGACGTGCAGCCCAACCGAACGCCCGAGCCGGCGTACCGCCGCGATCACCCGGTCGACGTCTTGCGGATCGGCGTTGCGGTAGTGCACCGCCACCGCATAGCGCTTGCGTTCCACGATCGTGCCGGGGATGTCTTTGAGCTCCTCTGCCAGATGCGTTGCGGCACGAACCAATGCGCTGATCGACCCGGCAGCCTCGCCGTTCTGGTGCAGCGTGCCGTCGGGTGCGACGAGTTCGAAGCCGTGGCTGCCGGCGAACCACAACCCCTCGACGTCGACGCGGGCCCGAAGGTCGGCAAGGTCGCGGCCGCTGATCACCGCCACCGGACACTGCCGTGTCAGTGCCCGCAACGCCGCGGCGGCGCCGGGCACCAGCTTCGCCGACTCCGGCTGACCGACGATGTCGGACAATGTGCCGTCGAAGTCGACGAAGATCACCGGTTGGCGAGCGGTGACGAGCTCCTCGAGCTGGCTGTAGACCTGCAGGGCGTCGGTGATGGCCGAAATCACCGCGTCGGCATTGCGCACCGAGATTTCGGCGAGGTCGGCGATAACGGCGTCGGCTCCGCGGGAGGTGAGTTCCTCACCGCCGTGGTCGAGCCCGATCACCAGGCTGAAACCGGCGGCGCAGGCATCTTCGACGGCCGCCGGATCGTGCTCGATCACCGCGCACCGGTCCGGGCGAACCTTCAGCCGGGCCGCTGTCCGGGTCAGCACCGAGGAGTCGTGTTCATCGGCGAACTCGATCGCGTCGACCTCGCCGAGGTCGTCGATGACACCCTCGGACAGTTGCGCACCGCCCCGGGTGGTCGAGTAGACCGCCGTACCGATGCCCGCCTCGCGCAGCCGGCGCAGCAGCGGCCCCGTGGAATCGGAGGCGCGGAAGCCGCCCGAAACCGCCGCGGAAAGCACCCCGTCGAGGTTCAGGATCACCGCATCGTGAAAACGCCGGTCAATGGTGGCGGGCCAGTCGGTCACGTCAGTGACGATGCCACAGCGCGAGCTCCAGTTGGCCGCCGAAAAGGCAATGAAGGTCCCACGTCCCTGCACTTGGTGACTAAAGCCCCACGACCCAGGTCGGTTCGGGCAATAGCGTTTTCGGTAACGGAGGGAGAACGAGATGGACGCGCTGGCTGAGCGCCACGGCATCCTCGTCGGCGTCGACGGATCGGAACCATCGAATGCCGCGGTGGTGTGGGCGGCGCGGGAAGCCGTGTTGCGCCACGTCCCCCTCACGCTGATCCACATGGTGACCGCCGCGGTCCCCATGTACCCGGAAATGCCGTTGTCGATGGGCATGGGGATGTGGAGCGACGAGGACGGCCACCGGGTACTGCAACATGCCGTCAAGGTGGCCGAGGACATTATCGGCACCTCCCGGCCCGTTCCGGTCTCCACCGAGTTGAAATGCTCACCGCCGGTTCCGACACTGGTGCGACTGTCCGAGAACGCGGAGCTGATGGTCGTGGGCAGCCACGGCCGCTCGGCAGTGGGGCGGGGACTGCTGGGCTCGGTCAGCTCAGCGGTGATCCGGCGCGCCAACTGCCCCGTCGCGGTGATCCGTGATGAAGACGTCCGGGCGGGCGCTGCGGTCGTCGTGGGAATCGACGGATCGCCCGCTTCCGAGCTGGCGACGGCCATCGCATTCGAGGAAGCCTCCCGGCGCGGAGTCGAGCTGAAAGCGGTGCACGCGTGGAGCGACATCGAAGCAGTCGAATTGCCCGGGCTGGACTGGACCATCTTCAAAGAGGACGCGGATCGCATTCTGGCCGAACGCCTGGCGGGATGGCAGGAGCAGTTTCCCGACGTGACCGTGCACCGCGTGGTGGTGTGTGACCGGCCCGCTCGACAGCTCATCAAGCAGGCGGAATCCGCGCAGCTGGTGGTGGTCGGCAGTCACGGGCGCGGCTCGGTCGGCGCCATGCTGTTGGGGTCGGTCAGCAACGCGGTTGTCCACTCCACCCGCACACCGGTTATCGTCGCGCGACCGGTGCAGACCCCGTCCCGGCGACTGACGGCCTGAAGTCATGGAGCTTGCGATTACCGCCGAACGTTCAACTGATTCGACCACAGCCCCGTTTCTGGATGTCCGGGAAACCCACACCGGTGTTGTCGTGCTGGCCGGCGATCGGGCATACAAGGCCAAGAAGCCGGTGCTGACCGATTTCGTCGACTTCCGCACCACCGAAGAGCGGGAGCGCGCCTGCCGGCGGGAAGTCGAGCTGAATCGCCGCCTGTCGCCCGAGGCGTACCTCGGGGTGGCCCACCTGTCCGATCCGGCCGGAGGCGCCGCCGAACCGATCGTCGTGATGCGCCGCTACCGCGACCAGGACCGGCTGGCATTCTTGCTCGGCCACAAGGCTTCCGGCGAATGCGAGCGGCTGTTGGACGCGATCGCCGCGGTGCTCACGGACTTTCACAGCCGGGCCGAGCGCAGCCCGTTGATCAGCATCCAGGGTGAGGCCGGTGCGGTCGATCAGCGATGGCGGGCCAATCTGAACGAACTGCACCAGTTCACCGCGGTTCCGGGAGTGACGCAGGAGACCGTCACCCGTATCGAGCGCCTTGCCGCGGAATACGTTTCAGGCCGGGGCCGACTGTTCGCCCGCCGGATCGACGAGGACAGCATCCTCGACGGCCACGGTGACCTGCTCGCCGACGACATCTTCTTCGTCGACGGTCAGCCGGTACTGCTGGACTGCCTGGAGTTCGACGACCAGCTGCGCCATCTGGACCGCATCGACGACGCCGCCTTCCTGGCCATGGACCTGGAGTTCCTGGGCCGCAAAGACCTCGGCGACCACTTCATGGCGCGCTACGTCGCGCTGACGGGCGATGCGGCGCCGCCGTCGTTGCAGCACTTCTACATCGCCTACCGGGCGGGTGTGCGGGCCAAGGTCGATTGCGTGCGGTTCCTGCAGGGCAGACAGCAATCCGCCGACGACGCCGCGCGGCACCTCGCGATAGCGGCTGAGCACCTCGCCGCCGGAGCCGTCCGACTGGTGCTGATCGGGGGGAATCCCGGCAGCGGTAAGTCCACCGTGGCCCGCGGGCTCGCCGAACAGGTTGGCGCACAGGTGATCTCCACCGACGATGTGCGACGGGAGCTGCGCGAGTCGGGTGCCATCTCCGGTAGCCCCGGGGTGCTGGACTCCGGTCTCTACAGCCCCGACAATGTCGCCGCCGTCTACGAAACGGTGCTGCACCGGGCCCGCGTACTGCTGCACGAGGGGCGGTCGGTGATCCTCGACGGCACCTGGCAGGACCCGGGTCTGCGCGCCCAGGCCCGGCGCATGGCCGATGAAACCCATGCGCGGATCGCCGAGATCGTGTGCGCCGTGCCGGTGGAGACGAGCGCCGGCCGCATCGAGCACCGCGCACCGGGCAACTCCGATGCCACCCCCGACATCGCCGCCGCCCTGGCGGCACGACGCGACGCCTGGGAGTCGGCGTATCGAATGGACACCTCCCAGCCGCTCGACGCTTCCGTGGCCCAGGCCTATGAGGTCTGGAGCCGCGCGACCGACGACACTCTGCACCGAAAGGAACGGGCATGACCACGAACAACAGCTACGTCGCGGACATATCGGCGTTGCGCCTGACCGACGCCGAGGAGGCCGGCGGCAAGGGCGCCAATATGGGTGAGCTGGTCGCCGCGGGTCTGCCGGTTCCACCGGGTTTCGTCCTGCTCCGTGGTGGCTACCAGGCGGCGATGCGGGCCGGCGGTGTGGACACCGAACTCGCCGCGCTGCACCGGGAGGCGCTGGCGCAGGTCGACAACAGCGCCCGGCTGGGCGAACTGTGCCAGCGCATGCAGAAGCTGGTGGCCAAGGCGGGCGTCAGTGACGACGTGCGCGTGCAGCTGCTCGATTCCTACGCCAGGCTGGGGTCGAACACCGTTGTGGCGGTGCGCTCGTCGGCCACCGGCGAAGACGGCAGCGACGCCTCCTTTGCCGGGATGAACCGGACGCTGACGAACATCACCGGTAGCGAAGACCTGATCGATGCCGTCACGCAGTGCTGGGCCTCGCTGTTCAGCCCACGGGTCATCACCTACCGGGCCAGTCGCGGTTTCACCGCGGACCCCGCGATGGCCGTCGTCGTCCAGCAGATGATCGCCTCGGAGAAGTCCGGTGTCGCGTTCAGTGCCGACCCCAGCACGGGCGAGCGGGATCACCTGGTCATCGAAGCCGCGCTGGGCCTGGGTGAGGTCGTGGTGTCCGGAAAGGTCCAGCCCGACACCTATGTCATCGACAAGAAGACGCTGGGGGTGCGCGATTTCTCGATCGGGTACCAGGCCTTCAAGATCGAACGTGGTGCCGACGGTCACGACGTCATCGTCGAACTGACACCCGAGCAGGCCGAAGCGCGCGTACTCGACGACGACGCGCTGCGGCGGGTCGCGGAACTCGTTGTCGCGGTGGAGAATCACCACGGCTGCCCGCAGGACGTCGAATGGGCGATCGCCGACGGCAAGACCTGGCTGGTGCAGGCCCGGCCGATCACCATGCTGTACGACGACGAGGCCGACGAATCAGGGGAGTCCGGGGAATCCGGGGTGTTGGTGCGCGGACTGCCGGCCGCGCCCGGCTCGGCCTCGGGTCGCATCCGGGTGCTGCGCACCCCGCAGGAGGGTAACCGCCTGCAGGACAACGAGATTCTGGTCGCCCCGATGACCAACCCCGACTGGCTGCCGGCGATCCGCCGCGCCGCGGCGCTGGTCACCGAGACCGGCGGGATGACCTGTCACGCGGCCATCGTCGCGCGCGAGCTGCGGGTTCCGTGCGTGGTGGGCGCCCGCGACGCGACGACAATCCTGCACGACGGTCACGTCGTCACCGTCGACGGCGGCCGCGGCACCGTCACCGCCGGCGCCGCCACCGCACCGGCGCAGGTGGTCGCGGCGCCATCGGCCACGGTGGCGACGGTCAGCGAGACCACCGGCACCAAGATCTACGTCAACCTGGCGATTCCGGACACCGCCGAGGCGGTCGCCGCCCAGGACGTGGACGGAGTGGGCCTGCTGAGGGCCGAGTTCCTGCTCACCCAAGCCCTTTCCGGGCGCCATCCGCGCGACCTGATCGCCCGCGGCGAGCAGGCCGGCCTGGTTGACGCCATAGTGGCCTCCATCGGCCGCATCGCCGCCGCCTTCGGGTCTCGGCCGGTCGTCTACCGTGCCACCGACTTCCGCAGCAACGAATTCCGCGGTCTGCAGGGCGGCGAGGCCTACGAGCCGGTCGAACACAACCCGATGATCGGCTACCGCGGCTGCTACCGCTACGTCAAGGAGCCCGACCTGTTCGCGCTCGAACTCGAGGCGCTGGCCCGGGTGCGGGAGCGTAACCCCAACGTGCACTTGATGATTCCATTCGTCAGGACGCGGTGGGAGCTGGAATCGTGCCTGGCTCAGGTGGATGCCAGCCCGCTGGGCAGGCAGCGCGGTCTGCACCGGTGGGTGATGGCCGAAGTACCGTCGGTGATGTTCTGGCTGCCCGAGTACATCGCGATGGGCATCGACGGGGTGTCCATCGGCAGCAACGACCTCACTCAGCTGGTCCTGGGCGTCGACCGCGACTCCGACATCTGCGCCGAACTGTTCGACGAATCCGACGGCGCGGTGCTCGATGCGATCGGACGCATCATCGCCACGGCGCGCAAGCACGGCATCACCTCGTCGCTGTGCGGCCAGGCACCGTCGACCAACCCCGCATTCGCCGAGCACCTGGTCCGGATGGGCATCACCTCGGTGTCGGTCAATCCCGACGCGGTGACGGCCACCCGGCGCACGGTCGCGGCCGCCGAACGCCGGTTGTTGCTGGAATCGGCTCGCGGTTGACAGCCTGACGGCACGGAAATTCGCGGTTGACAGCCTGACGGCACGGAAAGAGGTGTCACCATGACGCGGCACTGGCTGGTGATGGAAACCGACGGTCAGGGTGCGCGGGCGCCCTTTGCCGCCCGGTTGGCGGGTGCCGGCCGGCACCTTCCCGAAACCCGTTTGACCACAGACGACCTGATGGCGACCACCCGGCACCGCACCCACATCGATCTGGAGAAGCTGACCGGGATCCGGGAGCGGCGGGTGTCTGCGGGGGAGGAGGATTCGCTGTCGCTGGCCACGTCGGCGGCGCTGAACTGCCTGGCCAAGGCGCAGCAGGATCCCGCCGACATCGACGTGGTGATCAGCTGCAGCATCACCAAATTCCGCGGCGGCCTCACCCAGTGGCTGGAGCCCACGATGAGCGGTGCGGTGGCCCGCAACGTCGGGGCCTACCGGGCGATGACCTTCGACGTGTCCAACGCCTGCGCCGGGATGCTCACCGGGGTGACGATCTTGAACAACTGGATTCGTCAGGGCATCGTGCGGCGCGGGCTGGTGGTCAGCGGCGAGTACATTTCGCAGCTCGGCCAGAACGCGGCCAAGCACATCCGCAACATCATGAGCAAGGAGCTGGCGTCTCTGACGCTCGGCGACGCCGGTGCGGCGCTGCTGCTGGAACGGGCCCCGGCCGGCGCGGCGGGTATCGAGCTGGCCGGGTTCACCACGGTCGCCGACTACAGCAGACTCTGCCTGGCCTATCCCCAGGGACACGACCCGGGCGCGCGAATGTTCACCAACTCGCGCGCCATCCAGAAGGCCGCGATCGCCAACACGCCGCTGCTGCTGCACGAAGTGCTTGACACCGTGGGCATTTCGATTCACGACATCGACCATGTGATCACCCACCAGACCTCGGCCCGCGCCATCCGCAAAGGCATGACGCGAATGAAGGAGTCCTTCGGTGACAGCCCGCAGCACGACGCGGTGATCACGGTCGACCGTTACGGCAACACCGCGTCGACGACGCACACGGTGGCTCTGGTCGAGGAACTGGAAGCCGGACGGATCGTGGCTGGCGAGCGGGTGGCACTGCTCGCGTTGGCATCGGGCCTGGAGATCGGTGTGGTCCTGGTGACCCTGGACGAGGATTTGGTGAGCCGTTATGGGCACAGTGATTGACCGCGTCGACGTCGCACACCCGCGGTTACGTGGCCGGCACAGCGCGTTGCACCTGGCCGTCGCCGCGGCGAAAGACTGTCTGCGACAGGCCCGATGCGAGCCGCACGAGCTGGACCTGGTGGTCAACGCCGGGATTTACCGCGACAAGAACCTGGGCGAGCCCGCGCTGGCCGCGCTGATACAGGACGACATCGGGGCCAACCCGGAGGATCCGCATTCCGGCGCACACGGCACCTTCTCCTTCGACATTGCCAACGGTGCCTGCGGCGTTTTGACCGCACTGCAGATCGTCGACGGGTTCTTGCGGACCCGCAGCGTGCACCGCGCACTGGTGGTGACCAGCGACGCCGATCCCGGTCACGGTATGAGCGAGCACTTCCCGTTCTCGCCGACCGGGGCGGCGCTGTTGTGCGGCTGGACCGACGACGACTACGGGCTCAGCGACGTGGCGTGGGCGAACGCGAGCGACGCCCTCGACGATCTCGACACCTATTCTGCGACAGTGGGATTCGCCGACGGCCGTAATGTCCTGCGGTTCCGGCAGTCGGCCGACGCGGATGACAGGTTCGCGGCGGTGGCTTCCGACGCGGTACGGGCCTGCCTCGAGCAGTACGACGTGTCGCTGGACGACGTCGACCTGATCATCGCCGCTCCGGCCCGGCCGCGGTACCGGGAGGCGCTGAGCTCGCTGCTCGGCGTGCCCGCCGAAAAGGTGTGCGTGGCAGACGATCACCGCATGCATACCGCGGCGCTCGCCGCGGCCCTCGAGCAGCAGAGCGCCGGCCTGCGCGCGGGCGGCCGGGTGCTCTTCGTCGCCGCCGGCGCCGGCGTTGTCGCGGGTGCTGCTCTCTACCGCCAGCCGCCGCGCCGGTAGTTCACCCAACCACGACGCGATGTTCACGCAGTCGAGGACTTTAGGCCCACGACCGAGCGGCGTTCGCGCAATAGCGTTTTCGTGTGCCGAATGCGAGGAGTGAAAAGTGACGACATCGGAGCAGGGTGGAAAGGGCCTGGTCGTCGGAGTCGACGGGTCGGCGGCGTCGAACGCCGCGGTGGTGTGGGCCGCCCATGATGCGGCCATGCGCAACGTCCCGCTGACGCTGGTCCATATGCTCAGCACGTATGTGCCGACGTTTCCCCAGATTCCGCTGCCCGGTGGCGTCGCGGTGTGGCAGGAGGACAACGGCCGGCAGGTTCTCGAGGAAGCGGCCAAGCTGGCCCGCGAGACGGCCGGTCAGGCCCTCGAGATAGCGAGCGAACTGAAGTCGTCGCCGCCGATACCGACGCTGGTGCAACTGTCCGAAGCCGCCGACATGATCGTGGTGGGCACTCACGGACGCGGTGCGGTCGGGCGCGTGCTGCTGGGTTCGGTGAGTTCGGCCGTGCTGCGCGGCGCCGCCTGCCCGGTCGTCATCGTCCCCGCCGAGCAGACCGACGTCCGCGACGACGCTCCGGTGCTGGTGGGCATCGACGGGTCCCCGGCTTCTGAGCGTGCGACGGCCATCGCGTTCGACGAGGCATCGCGCCGGGGCGTTGACCTGCGAGCGGTGCACGCGTGGAGCGACGCCGAGATACTCGACCTCGGCGGCCTGGACTGGCCCGCGCTGCAGGTGGAGTCGGAACAGGTCCTTGCCGAGCGCCTGGCCGGCTGGCAGGAACGCTATCCCGATGTCGCGGTCCAGCGCCTTGTGGTCTGTGACCGGCCGGCCCACGAGCTGATCAACCAGTCGAAGTCCGCGCAGCTGGTGGTCCTGGGCAGCCGCGGTCGCGGCGGCATCGCCAGAATGCTGCTCGGTTCGGTGAGCAATGCCGTGGTGCACTCGGTACACACGCCGACGATCGTGGCCCGCACCGCAGACTAGGACGCCAGTGCGCTGCGGCCCCGCCGTCGCACCGCTCGGGTGGTCAGCAGGGTGCCCCAGGCGCGAGCGGCGTTGTGGCGCATCGCATCCGGGTCACCGGTGGTGAGAAACACCTTGCGGGCCGGGCGTGCCGGCCACGCCAATTCGGGATAGCGGTAGGCGATCGCCGCGGCCAGGTGTTCGGCCGGATCGATGAGCAGGGTGTCGGGGAGGGCGGCCGCGAACCAGCGACTCGCCGCCGGGTAGTGCGTGCAGGCCAGAACCAGAGCCTGTGCGTGTCGCAGCGGGGCGACGATATCGGCCAGGTCGGTCTGGAACTGCGCGGATGCGGTGCGGCCGGCCTCGATGTGCGCCGACAGCGGCTGCGCCACCCGGGGCCACACCACCCGTCCGGGCCGGGCCAGCCCGCGCTGATAGTGCCCGGCGTCGATGGTGCGCTGCCCGCCCACTACGCCGACCGAGGTGAGGTCTTCGGGAACCGAGGCCAGACCGTGGGTGATGATGCCCTCGACCACCACCGGCGCCGCCGTCAGCCCGGCTACCACCGTGCTGGCCGCGTTGCAGGCGAGCACCACTTCCGTTGCGCCGCGCTCGGCCAGCGCGGTGACCACCCGCATCAGCCGGTCGGTCAGTTCGTCGGCATGCATCCGGCCGTAAGGGGTGGCCCCGGCGTCGGACCAGTACACCACCGGCAGCCCGGGGACCAGCCGGTCCAGGGCGTTCACCAGGCCCACGCCGCCGATGCCCCAGTCAATGATGCCCAGGCAGGCTTCGGTGTCCACGGCGGTCACGGGTAGGAGAGCGGGGCGGTTTGCCCCTTGGCCAGCGGACCGGAATCGAACGCCACCACGCGGGCCGACCTGGTGGTCGTCAAGGTCTGCAGCCCCCGGTCGGGGAAACGGCTGCCGAAATACCAGCGGTATTCGTGCTCCGCGCGGATCGGATTGTGTTGCAGCATGTTCCGCCATTCTTCGTGGTTGGTCAAGGTGGCCAGGTCATGGGCGAACTGGGGGCGCTGTCGGCGGGTGCGCAGGTGCGCGACGGCAGAGCGGGCCAGTATCGGCAGCTCGCGGATCCGCACCGGTTGCTCCACCATGTCGACGACCCACAACCGGCCGCCCGGGGCCAGCACCCGCCGAATCTCGGCCATCACCGGGTCCCAGTCCAGATAGCGGAACGACAGGAACGAGATCACCACGTCGACGTGGTTATCGGGCACGTCGAGGTCCGGGCCGTTCACCTCGCCGAATCGCAGCCGGGACCGGTCGCGACTGCGTTCGCGGGCCCGAGTCAGCATCCCTTCGGAACTGTCGACGCCGACGGCGAAGTCAATGTCGCCGTTGTCGTCCAGGGCTCGCAGCAAAGCCCCGTTGCCGCAACCGATCTCCAGCACGCGCACCCGGCGGCCGAGTTCGGCGTGGGCGGCCGCCAGCCGGCCGGCCACCCACTGCCATTCGGCCTCCCGGACCCGGATGTCGGCGTAGGCCCGGTCGTAGAGGTCGGCCACGCGGTCGTAGGAGCGTTCATGTTGTGCGGCGGCGGGCCGGCTTTCCACCATGGGTTCGGCGGTACAGCCGAGGTACTTGCGCACGCTGCCGGCCCAGCCGTGTGACTTCTTGCCGGGGGCGGCGATCAGGTAAAGACTCGGGCGAGCCGCCGGTTGACGGCCCGCCCACGCAAACCGGTCCGGGCGGGCGGACACGGTGGTGTAGTTGTGGTTGCCGAACGCGGTCACACCGAACACGTCGGCGAAGAACGGCGTGAACCAGCGCGCCGTTCGGCAGGCGTGAAAATATGCCTGGCCGCCGGGGGCAAAGGGGATCGTCATGTCCCGCCACTCGTGCGGTGAGAACTGTTCTGGCCAGTCCGTCGATCCAAACATCGGGCCGTACATGCCCGAGTGGCTGATCAGGTGCAGCTGGCCGATCACCCGGCCCGACGACGCGAACCCGGCAATTTCTGCGGCGAAGTCGGCCTTGCGGCGCAGACCGGAGACCACCACCTCGGCATCGGGGTGTGCGGCGGCCAGTTCACGGCCCATGGTGGCCGCGGCGACCGCGAACTCGGCCGAACCGCCGCGGTAGTGGGTGGTGTGGGCCACCCAGATCACCGGCTTGGGTTGGGCGACTGCGGGTTTCGCAGCGGCGAACGGGATGCGCGGGTGCTCACCCGAGGGGATCCAGGCACCGTAGTTGCCGACGAGTTCCAGCATTTCGGCCCGCTCGACGTCGAATACCCGCATGCCGGCCGGCGGTGGACTGTACAGATGCAGAGACAGCCCGCCGGACGGGGCGGCCATGTCGTGGATGACCTCCGGCGAAATCTGAATGGCCGTACCCTGGTGACGCGCAAGCTGTTCGGAGACGGTCAACTGCTCGCCCGCCCAGCAGAACCGGCGTTCGCTGAAGGAACCCTCGATCGCGATCACGACACCACCCGCGCCGCCGTGGTCATGCGGCGCGCAGCGGTGGCCCGGACGCCAGCGGGCGAGCATGATCTCCACCTGGTCGTCGACCCGCAGGATGGAGCGCGAATACGGCTCCCCGTCCCCGGCGTCGCCCGCGAGCGCTGACAGGGCCGGCCGGGCCGCGGCTGCGCGGGCCAGCAGCTGCGCGTCCGGGACCGCGCCGCGCACCGCAACGGCGGCCAGTTCGTCGAGCAGGGGTGCCAGCTCGGCGAGCTGGTCGCGCGTGGTGGCCGGCAGGTGGTGCGCCGTATCGGTCATGTTCTTCCCCCTTTGACGAGCCCGGCCGGGGAGCCGCCGTATTGGTTTCGGTTTGGCAACCAAACGGTCTCGCCAGGCTCTTGGAGGATCCTTGGAGGATTCTTGGAACGCGCGACGTCACTCCCCGACCGCGTGGGCGTCGAGCGGGTTGAGCCGGTTGACGATCAGCGGGTCGGTCTTCGTGAACGGGAAATCGGGCAGGTCGTCGATGTGGGTGTTGAACGTGGCCGCGAGTACTTCGCGAGAGTAGGCGCTCACCGACGCCCGGTAGCCGATGTCGGCGGGAGTCGGCTGGTCGAAGAAGATGCAGAAGTGCATCTCGGGGGCGTCGAAGACCTCGATGTGGTGGGGGTAGGCGCGGGGGATGAAGTACACATCACCCTGCCGCAGGTGCCAGGTGTCCAACTCGCCGCCCGGCCCCATGACGGTCATCCGCGCCGCGCCCCTGTTGACGTATCCCATCTCCGCGGTGATGGGGTGCCAGTGCGGCTCCCGCATTCCGTCCTCGCGGATGCGCAGCGAATACATCGACAGGTCCTTGAGCGCCGGCCAGTACTGCAGCCGCGCGGTCCGGGCCGAGCCGACCGCCAGGCTGACCGGGGGAGTCATCGCCTCGACGGCGAACTTGTGGGGGTCGTTGAACAATGCCGTGGCAGGGACGTCAGGTGCTCCGGCACGCGCCGCCAGCGCGCGGTCGGTGGTGCTGCGTCGCAGCGAGGCGAAGTCCGAGGCCGGCAGGTCGTAGGTGTTTCCCAGCACCGCATCGGTCATGGCGCCGAAGGCGGCGCCCAGGCCGAAATCTTCGGGGCGTTCGTTGCGGAAGGTGATGATGAACTCGCACACGTCGGTGCCGATGTTCTCGATGTGGTGCAGTGAACCCGAGTCGATGTGGAACATCTCGCCGGCGCGCACCACGAAAGAGCTGAATTGGCTGCCGGTGTCGAGCACGGAGACCAGAGCGGTGCCCGACACGCAGTAGGTGAGTTCGTTGGCGTTGGCGTGCCAGTGCGGGGTGCGCATCGCGCCGGGGTTGATCAGCAGCCGCTTGATCGACATGCCCTGCAAGATGGGGAAGTTGTCGGCCGTCAGCCGCTGAATGGAACCGAGGTCGGACTCCTCCACGACCTCACCGTTGACCAGTGATGCCACGTGCGTGCTTGTCTGCGTGAGCATTTCATCCTCCTTAATCATCCTGCCTTCAGCATCGGGCCGGGATGAGCGCACCGTCCAACACCCTTTTTCGATGTCTTGATCGGCGGTGGTTATCAAACGGGTGCGCGGACGCGGGTGACAGACTCGTGGCATGTCTGACATCGAATTCACCTCGTCGGCGGCAATCGTGCCGGTGCGGGACCTCGACGCCGCTCTCGCTCGATACCGCCGGCTGGGATTCAACGCGCGCGGCTACGCGGGTCCGGAACGCTACGGCTTCGTCGACCGCGGTCCGGTCCAGATGCATCTCACCGAATGGGCCGAGCATGACCCGCTGACCACGTCGTCGAGCGTGTACTTCTACGTCAGCGACGCCGACGCGCTCTACGCGGAATGGAAGGCGTTGGCGGATCTCGGCGGGCGGCTGCACCCGCCGCACGACACACCTTACGGCTTAAGGGAATTCGCTTACGTCGACCCGGACGGCACGTTGCACCGCGTCGGGTCGCCGCTCTAACTGTTGCGGTAGACCCTGAGCGCCGCCGTGATCATCGGAAACTGCAGCGGCAGGCGGGCCAGCGCGAGGACACGCATCGGCCACGGCTTGCCCCACCACAGCCGAACCATGTTGAGGTTGCCCGGGTAGACCCCGATGAACAGCGCGACCGCCGCGGCGGCGGCGGGTCGCCGAGTGTTGCGCGGCAGCAGCAGTGCCCCGATGATCAGCTCGGCCACCCCCGACGCGTAGGTGTAAAAACGTGCGCTGAACGGCAACTCGGCCGGGATGATCTCGTCGAACGGCTTCGGCGCCACGAAGTGCAGGGTGCCTATGCCGAGCAGCATCGCCGCGAGGCGGTAGGCCGTGGTCTGGGCGGGGGCGCGTTCGGCGAGCGATTCGGTGGTCATGGGGCTAATCATGCCCGCGGCCGGCGACCGTTGCGTCGGCGGTGCCTGGCCCTCGGCGTGGATCGTCGCACCCGCACGGGCGCGTCACCGTCCCCGAATGTCCACTCGGCCTAACATCAGGTTCCATGGTCGAGATTCACGTGCAGCGCACGATCGCCGCACCCGTAGAGCGGGTCTTCGACTGGCTGGCCGATCCGGTGAATCTCGCCACGGCGCCGCTGGTCTTGAAGTCCGCATGGAGCAAAGACATCAAGGGGCCCGGCGTCGGCGCCGTTCGCGAGGTACTCGGGACCGGCATGTGGTTCCGGGAGGACATCACGGCCTACGACCGTCCGCACAGCTACTCCTACCTGATCGTGGGCGCGTTTCCGGCCTTCGATCACGACGGCGGGACCCTGACGTTCACCCCCTCCGGCAGCTCATCCGGCGAGGGCACCCACGTCGACTGGCTGACCAACTACACCCACCCCGTTCATGCCGGCGGCAAGCTGATGCAGCTGGTCAGCCGGCCGCTATTGCGGGTGAACTTCCTCGCGATCCTGGCAGCTTGCGATAAAGCGCTTGTGAGTTAGCTGTGAACTTGACTATTCGCTCCTCAAAAAGCCAAACCTCGTGCCGTTGCGGTGTAGGACTACCCCTACCCGCCACATACGGTTGCCGAGGGGTCAGCCGTAGTGGCGGCACAAAGCAGCAGCGCCGATGAGCGCCGACCGCGCCAAAGGGCGCACCTTCGTGGTGACCGGCGCCGCATCGGGCATCGGGTTGGCGACAGCCCGGCGACTGTTGGACGAGGGCGGCACCGTCATCGGCGCCGACCTCGTCCCGCCGACGGACCTCGGCCCGCAATTCCACTTCGTGGCCGCCGATGTCAGCGACGAGACCGCAGTGGCTTCGCTCTTCGCCGCGGTACCCGAGCGACTGGACGGGGTGGTGCATTCCGCCGGAGTGGCCGGCGGAGGTCCGGTGCATCTGCTGCCGCAGTCCGAGTGGGATCGAGTCATCCGGATCAACCTCACCGCCACCTTCCTGGTGGCCAAGGCGGCACTGGCCAGAATGATCGAGCAGCCCCGGGTGGACGGTGAGCGCGGCTCGATCGTGACGCTGGCCAGCGTCGAGGGCCTGGAAGGCACCGCGGGAGGCAGCTCCTACAACGCCGCCAAGGGTGGCGTCGTGCTGCTGACGAAGAACATCGCACTCGACTACGGGCCGAGTGGGATCCGGGCCAACGCAATCTGCCCCGGTTTCATCGAAACACCGCTTGCTGAAAGCGTTTTCGGTATCCCTGGGATGGAGGGCCCGCGGGCCGCGATCACCAGAGAACACGCACTGCAACGGCTGGGGCGACCCGAGGAGGTGGCGGCTATGGCGGCGTTCCTGCTGTCCACCGATGCCTCATTCGTGTCGGGTCAGGCCATCGCGGTCGACGGCGGCTATCTCGCCGGCCGCGACCATGAGGTGGTCAAGCTGTTCGGACTGCCCGACTGAGTCAGTCGCCTTTTCCGCCCTTGGGTTTCTTGCCGGATCTGCCTGGCGGCCCGCCCGGAGGCGGCGGCGCGGGTTCCGGCGTGCTGGCGACGGTTGCTGTATCCGGTGTCGTGGCCGCCGGTGGTGGCAGCGGTGCTGTGGTGCCGGCCGGCGACGAGGGCGGCGGGTTCGAGGAGGGCGCGCCCAGTGCCATCAGCATGATCGCGAGCAGCAGCACGGCCAGGATTGCCGCGGCCCACAACTTCCGGCTGACACGCGTCGGCTCGGATTGCGCGGGCACGTACGCGGACGTGGCCACGACCGGAGGCGTCGGCATCACCAGCGTGGCCGGGCGAACCGGAGCCGGACGGGGAGCGGGGGCATTCAATGCTTCGCGCATCGCGTCGGCCTGGTAGAAGCGCTGGGCCGGGTTGCGGGTCATCGCGCGCTCGAAGACGGCGGCCAGTTCCGGTCGCACGTCGGGCCGCAGCGCGGCGACCGGCGGCGGCGATTCATGCAGGATGGCGTTCGCCAGCGCGGCGAACTGCTGCTGGGGGAACGGCCGCCGTCCGGTCAACGCCTCGTAACCGACCACGCCGACGGCATACAGGTCGTCGGCCGTCGTCGCCGGCTTCCCCGCCAGCCGCTCCGGGCTCAGGTACGCCATCGTGCCGACGACCTGCCCGGTCATCGTTTTCGCTCCGCCCGCAGTCTTGGCGATGCCGAAATCCGCGAGCTTGGCTTCGCCGGACGCGGTGAACAGGATGTTGCCGGGCTTGACGTCGCGGTGCAGAATCCCGGCGCCATGGGCCGCGGACAGCGCGGCAAGTACCGCATCGAGAACCGTCTTGACGAAGGGCTGCGGGAGCGGGCCGCGCGCGATGTGGTCGGCCAGCGACACCCCGGGCAGGCGCTCCATCACGATGAACGGCAGTCCCTGGTGTTCGCCGACATCGTGGACGATCACGATGTTCGAACTGCTCAGCGCGGCGGTGGCCCGCGCCTCGGTCTCGAAGCGCAGCCGCGTTTCAGGCCCGTCCTCGTTGCCCGGACCTGACTGCAGCAGCTTGATTGCCACCGGGCGGCCCAGCTTGAGGTCCCATCCTTCGCGGACTTCGGACATGCCACCCCGCCCCAGGACCTTGCCCAGTTCGTAGCGGCCACCAAGCACGCCGAGCGGCTGCGTCAGCGTTTCGCGATACTCCATGGTCATTTCCCCTGTGAAATAACCACACATGTTCGAGCTGAAACTTGTGGCGTACGGTCGACGTGTCGTTTTTCGTGGCCCGGCCAGGGTCAGCAATCACGATTGGAAGCGCCGATGACGTCGACAACCGAGGTGAGTGGTCAGGTCGTTGCACTGGCCCGGGGAATGCGGGATCTGGTCCGGGCCGAGGCGGGTGCGTGCGAGCAACTGCGGACGCTGACGGACGCCGTGGTCGACGAGATGTGGGACAGCGGGCTGATGACCGCCCTGAGCCCCGCCGAGGCCGGCGGCAATGAGCCCCCGCTCGCCGAGTTGATCGACACCTGGATCGAAATGGCTTGGCAGGACGGCTCTTTCGGATGGATCGGGATCGCCAACCTGCCGTCCAGATTCGCCGCGGCCACCTATCTCGACGACCAGGGTTTCGCGGAAGTGTTCACCGCGCACGACAACCACGTCACGATGGGCGGACAGTTCTTTCCCAACGGGCAAGGTGTCGTCGTCGACGGCGGTTACCGGCTCAGCGGTTCGTGGAGCTTCGGCTCGGGCACCGGCCACTCGCAGTACGTGGCCGCCGGGTTCTTCCCGATGGACAACGGCGAGATGCGCTGGATCAGCGAGGGCATCCCGGACATGCAGGTGGCTCTGCTGCCGCGCGAGGAGATCCAGTTCAACGACGGCTGGCACGTGCAGGGCCTCAAAGGCACCGGTTCCTACGACTACAGCGTGCAGGACGTGTTCGTGCCCAGCAGCAGGACCTTCGGGCTTTTCGACCGCCGGCCGCGCCGCGGGTCGTCGCCGGCCGCGCACATGGGATTGATGCCGGTGACGGCCGCCGGCCACGCCTCGTGGGCACTCGGGGTGGCCAAGAGCATGCTCGACGACGTGGCGGAGTTGGCCGCGACGAAGTACCGGATGAGCGACATGGCGTCGTTGGCGACTCGCCCGACCTTCCAGAAAGGTCTGGCGCACCATGTGTCGGCCTGGCGTGCGGCGCGTCTGCTGGTGCTGGACGCGTTCGGCGCCGCCGAAGCCGCCGTCGCCGCCGGGGACGACCTGAGCCCGATGCTGCGGGCGGACATGCGCGCTGCCGCCGTCTTCGCCACCGACGTGTCGCGCGAGTGCGCGGAATGGGCGCATTTGGTGGCGGGAACCAGTTCGATCCGGGAAGGCAGCCGCCTGGAACGGGCCTTCCGCGACATCTACACCGGCACCCAGCACGCCTTCATCAGCGAGAAGGTCGCGATGGACTCGGCGCAGATCTGGCTCGGCCTCATCGAGGACCAGTTCGGGCTCTAGGTGTAGCTGCCTTGCGCCGAACGTGAAGCCACGGCGAAAAAATGCGCCGATTTTCGCCGTGGCTTCACGTTCGGCGCGCAGGGTCCCTCACAGCCAGGCCAGGATTCTCTCGGCGAGTTCCGGTCCGCTGTCCTCCTGAATGAAGTGGCTGGCGTTGATCCGGGCGTGCGGTTGTCCTTTGGCGCCGGGGATGTGCGCGATCAAGGGGCGGTCGGCCCGTCCGAGGATCGGGTCGCGGTCACCGAAGATGGCCAGGCACGGCTTCTGCCATCGCCCCAGCGCCTCCCATGCGGCGCGGTTGGCCGGTATCGCCGGATCGTCGGCTGAGGTCGGCACCAGCTGTGGGAAGGCGCGCGCCCCGGCCTGGTACTTCTTGCCGGGGAAGGGTGCGTCGTAGCCGGCGCGTACCGCCGCCGGAACCTTTCGGACGGTGCCGACCGCGACCAGGCGGCCGGCTGACAGCATCGGGGTGAACCGCGCGAAGGCGCGCCAGACATAGAACGCAGGTGGAGTTCGCCGCGTCGCGGTGGGCAGAAACCCGTTGGCCACCACGATTCGCGCGATACGGTCGCTCTGCTCGGCGGCGATCCGCAGCCCGATCAGCGACCCCCAGTCCTGGACGAACAGCGTCACGTCGCGCAGATCGAGTTCCGCAAACCACGACGTCACCCATTCGACATGCCGTAGATAGGTGTAATCCGTTCTGCGCGTGGGCTTGTCGGACTTGCCGAAGCCGATCAGATCGGGTGCCAGCACGCGGTGACCGGCAGCGGACAACGGGGGGATCATGGTGCGGTACAGGTAGCTCCAGGTGGGTTCGCCGTGCAGCAGGACGATGGGTGAGCCGGCGGCCGGCCCCTCGTCGACGTAGTGCATGCGCAGCGAGGGGGTGTCGCTTGCCGCCACGTCGACGTAGTGCGGCGCGAACGGGTAGCCCGCCAGATTCTCGAAGCGGGAATCCGGGGTTCGCAGGACGTCCATGGGGTTACTCCTTTTGCGTTGACCGCGACTGTGCACCACCGGTGATATCGCACCATGCGTAGCCGGGTAAAGTCGGTTAACATAGCCAACATTTTCCCGGACAGGTGAGGAAGCCGCTTGCCATGAATGACCACGCACTGGCCGCCCAGTTGGCCTCCGAGGCCGGCCGGTTACTGCTCGGGGTCCGCGCGGAGTTCGCCGAAGCTGACGCCAGCGAACGGAAGGCCGCGGGGGACAAGCGGTCTCACGACTTTCTGATAGAGGCGCTGGGCCGGCAACGGCCGGGCGACGCGGTGCTGTCCGAGGAGGGTGCCGACGACCCGGTGCGGCTGCGCAGTGAGCGGGTGTGGATCGTCGACCCGCTGGACGGCACCCGGGAATTCTCCGAACTGGACCGTGAGGACTGGGCGGTGCACGTCGCGCTGTGGGAGTCCGGCGAACTCGTCGCCGGCGCGGTCGCACTGGCGGCACAGGGGATTACCCTGGCGACGCCCGAGGTGCTGCCCCCGCCGGAGTCTTCGGGCAGACCGCGCATCGTGGTCTCACGCACCCGCCCGCCGGCGATCGCGCTGTCCGTGCGCGATGCGCTGGACGGGGAGCTGGTCGAAATGGGTTCAGCCGGAGCCAAAGTCGCGTCGATCGTGCAGGGCCTGTCGGATGTCTACGTGCACGCCGGCGGTCAGTACGAGTGGGACTCCGCCGCACCGGTGGCGGTCGCCCGGGCCGCCGGACTCCACACCTCGCGCATCGACGGGTCTCCGCTGCGGTACAACCAGCCCGATCCCAAACTGCCCGATCTCGTGGTGTGCCGACCCGAACTCGCCGAATCGGTGCTGGCTGTCACCCGTCAGTCCTGATCGCCGCTGCAGCAGCGGTACTGCTGCGACGGTGTCAGGCGTTGACGACCGTTCGCCGGCCGATCGCTGCGACAATGATGCGATCACCCGCCAACTGCGATGACAGGCAACGGGTTCCGGTCAGCGTAAGGGCCGCGGCGGCGATGACGACTCCGATCCAGGGCAGCGCGGCGGGCAGGTGCGCCGAGGCCGCCAGCGCAGAACCGGCTCCGCACACGGCAATCCCCATGGCCTGGCCGACCTGGCGTGCGGTCGAGACGAAGGCGCCGCTGGCACCTGCGTAGGCCACCGGCAGCTCGGACATCGCCAGGGTGTTGGTGGGGGTGTTGGCCATCCCCATGCCTGCGCCCAGAGTGGCGGCGACGGCACTGACCAGCGCGGTGGGGGCGCCCATGCCGACGAGTACTGCGACGGCGACGCTGGACGCCAGCATCAGGAGACCGGCGGCGACGACTGCCTGAAACGGCCCGTACCGGCCCATGACGATCGGTGAGATCCGTGCACCCACGGCGTACCCCGCCGCTAGCGGGACCAGCGCGGCACCCGCAGCGAGCACCGAAAGATGTTGTCTGCCCTGGAAATAACCGGTCGCCAGCAGAAAGATGGAGCCTCCCACGCAGATATAGTTGCCGACCGCCACCGACATCGCGGCCCGGAATTTGCGCGACTGGCAGGCCTGCTCGGGGACCGGGAAGCGACCGCTCCGCCGGCGCCGGAAAAGCAGGCAGGCCAGCACCATCGTGACAGCGACGAACAGACCGCCGGCCGCCATCAGATGGCGCTGCCCGACGGCGATGAACCCGCCGATCACGCCGAACATCACCGCACCGAGCGCGGCGATGCCGGTCCAGTCTTGGCTCGGCGAATCGTGCGCCGGGGTGGAAGGCAGCAGCGCAATCGCGAGCACCGCGAAGACCCCGGCCAGCAGCGCGGTTGCCAACGGCAGCATGCGCCAGCCCATCGCTCCGGAAATGAACCCTCCGGCGAGTGGTCCACAGGCCATGCCGAGACCTACCACCGCGCCCCAGGCGCCGGTGAACTGCTGCAGTTCCCGCGAGGAGCGAGCGAGCACCCGGACCATGGCCAACCCGACCGGCACCAGGATCGACGCGCCGACTCCCGCCACCACCCGCGCTGCGATCAGCGCAATGGCGTTGGGAGACAGGGCCGTAAATATCGAGCCGGCGATGTAAACGACGAGCCCGGCCACCAGCAGACTGCGTTTGTTGAACCGATCGCCCAGGGCGCCGGCAACGAAATAGAGGGCGGCCAGGGTCAGGATGAAACCGTTGAGGATCCACTGGCCTTGCGCGAAGGTGGCCGGCAGAGTATCGCGAATCTGCGTCAATGCCACCTGATACGCGGTGGTGTCGATGTTGATGATGAACGTCGACATGGTGCAGACGGCGACCGCAAGGCCGCGATGACGAATGTTGATCATGGTGCGACGGCTCCTACCGGTTCGGCCTCGACGAGGCGGGACAGGGCGCAGAATCCCGTGCGTTGCCGCACCGCGCGGGGGTCGCTGAGCAGCTCCGATCCGCAACTCTCGACCATCGCTCGCACCTGATGAGCAAGTCCGAGATTGTCGGTCAACGTCACCTCACCAGCGGGTGTGACGATGTACGGGGTGTCTTCCATGCCGGAGCGGATGATGTCGACCTCGCTGTCAGCCTGCGCGGCATAGCACGCCAGCCGCTCCACCGGGCCTGCGAGTTGTCCTTTGCGCGAACCGAATTCGAGTTCCTTGACGTGGTGCTGGGCGTGCTGCGGCAGTACCGCGGCACCGACCGATATCGTCACATTGCGGACCCGGCGACCGGAGAGGTCGTATTCCAGGGACTTGGCCAGCGACACCGCGCGCCGGAAGTCGGCATAGCTTTCCGGGAACGGGAAGCGCGGTGAGAAGCCGAACAGCAGGGTGATGTTGAGCTGACCTTCGGAGCCCAGCCCGATCAAGGGGTGTTCGGTGGCGAACCGGGTCATGGCGTAGCTGCGTTGCAGCTGAACCCATTCCACTTCGTGCAGCAGGTGCAGCCGACGACGCGCGTCCACGGCCTTCCGGTACACCTCGAACTGGGTGTGCGGCGACGTGCTGCCGTAGCTGCCGCCCCCAGAGGTCGAGTGCACGTCGAGCGCGGTCTCGTTTTCACACTTGGACGGGACGTAATGGCGGACCTGGCGCGCGAACTCCGGCTGCGATGCCGCCTCGATGCTGATGTCGTGACCGCTACGCTCCAGGTCGAGGATGACCTGTAGCTCTACCGCGGCCTGCTTGGTGACGAAGTGCGCGCCGCCGAGGTGCAGCGGCATCGCCGCCTGGCTCATGCGCTCCCATTCGCCATAACGCTGGATGGCCTCCTTGACCTCGACGCCGTTACGGCTGGCGCCGAAGCTGATCAGCATGCCCGGCAGCCGGTCCTGCACCTCGAGGCTGACCGCCGAGTAGAGCGAGTTGGCGGTGCTCTGCTCCTGAGTCAATGGGTTGCGCGCGTGGTAGTGGTAGTAGCGAACGCCGATGTCGAACAGGGCAGAAGCCTCGGCGACGAGCTGGCCGACGTCGGACTTGATGGTCTGGCCCTGGGAAACCAGGTCGATGAACGGGTTGCCGGTCTTGGCGTGGTTGCGCGGAGTGAACTTCGCGCCCGTGACAGCTGAACCGAGGATGAGGTCGCCTCGCATCGGAATCTCCTTCAATCGAAATGACATAACTACGAATTGCAGTGCCGGTAGCGCCCGTCGCCTCAGAGCTTGGCGAGAATTCCCGACACGAGGCTGCCGCCCGCGATCATCGCGATGGCCACGGCGACATCGATGGATCCGGTGATCAGCCCCACCACACCGGCGGTGACAACGAAACCCGGTAGCCAGTCGATGATTTGCACTACCGAGGGCACGTCGGCTTCCTCGCCGTTGTCCAGCGCGAACATGGCCGAGGCGTAGTCCGGATAGAACTCGGTGAATGCGACGGCGAAGAAGATGGCCGCCAGCTGCAGGATCCAGCCTGTCCAGAAGTTCTCGGGGTCATGCAGGATCCAATTGCCGGCCAGGCCGACGCCCGCGGCGAAGGTGAACGCGCCCGCCCACACACCGGTGATCACGCTGTTGATTCGCTTGAACAGCGGGCTGTCCCAATGTTCCTCCGGTGTGCTGTCTTTGGCGTAGGCCTGGGTGAATGGACGGCCGAACAGCAGAGTCAGCCAGGCGAAAATCGCCAGCGAGATGTTGGTCAGTTCACCGGACCACATCTCCAGGAATCGGATCACGGTCCCGTCGGCGAACAGGCCGACCACGGCGAGAAGTGCGAAGAACACCGCGCCGAAGACTTCCAGCGCGTGGATCTTGATGCCGCGTGCCAGGCCGACCAGCATCACGAGCACCGAGAAGCCGAGCGCGGACACGACCGCGATCTCGAAGTGGCCCGGGGTGGCGAGGATGGACAACAGCGCCCACGGCGCGATGCCGGCGAACGGCGACGTCAGGAACCCATCCAGGATGCGCGTGATGCGGTTGTCCTTCCGCGTGATGCGGTTGGTGTTCGTTGTCTGTGCGCCGTGGTTGACGTTTGCTGGCTGGGTCATGATCGACCTCCTTGAACCTTGACATTCCTAAATTGACATGTCGATACTGACATGAGCGTTCGTGACATGTCAATTGTGGAAGGTTAAGATGGGTCTCGTGAGTTTGCGACATGCCGCGTTAGGCTTGCTGTCCCAGGAGCCCGGAAGTGGCTATGACCTGCTGAAACGGTTCAAAGAGTCGATGGACAACATGTGGCCCGCGACACAGAGCCAGCTGTACGGAGAGCTCAACAAACTCGCTGCGGCGGGGTTGATCACCGTGTCAGACCTGGGCCCGCGCGGCCGCAAGGAATACGCGATCACCGATGCGGGGCGAGCCGAGCTACATCGGTGGATGTTGTCGCCAGAAGAGGACCCGCCGATCCGCAACGCCGCGTTGTTGCGGGTTTTCCTGCTCGGTGAGCTGGCGCCGGATGAGGCGCGTCAGTACCTGAAGTCGTTGCTGTCGCTGGCCGAGCGGGAGCACGCACACTACGTCCAGATCCTCGAGTTGCACGACTGGACCGACGACGACGCCTTCTTCGCCCGAGCTGCCCTCGAGCAGGGGCTGCGCTGGACGCAGCATGAGATCGAATGGGCCAATTGGGTGCTCGACGCGATGAACAAGCGCGATCTCAACTGACTATGGCGTGCCGCTGCGTGCAGGATCGGCCGGCGCGCGAGGCATCGCCCAATGTCCAGACCGCTACGCCCGGGCGCCGCGGCGGGTGGAATGCACGCTGTCGGATACGGATTGCGGATTACGCAGTTCAACCTTGCGCGGTGGCCCGGTCGGTCAGCGCCTTCTGCATCCGCAGTACGGCCTCGGTCAGAATCGCCTGGGAGGTGGCGAAGTTCAGGCGCACGTGTCCGGCGCCGCCGGTGCCGAACACATGACCCGAGCTGAGGGCGACCCGAGCATGGTCGCGAAACCATCGGGCCGGTCCGGAAAGGTCCGATACCACCTTGATCCCCTCGGTGTGTTCGTCGGCGAATCCGAGTTCGCGGCAGTCCAGCCATGCCAGATAGGTGCCCTGTGGGCGCAGCAGCCGGACACCGGGAAGATGCTCCTGAACGAGATGTTCGAGGAGGGTGCGGTTCTCGTCCAGTCCGTGCAATAGCGCGTCGAGCCAGTCGCCGCCCTTGCTGAAGGCGGCCGTGTGCGCGATGAGGCCCAGATGGCTGGCGCCGTGGCCGACTTCTTCGGGCATGCGCCGCAATTCGGCCGCCGATTCCGGACCGGCCATGGCAAGCGCTGCTTTGAGCCCGGCCAGATTCCACGCCTTCGATGCCGACGTCAACGCCAGCGCATTCTCGGCGCCAGGAACGCTGAGGTAGGGGGTGAACCGGGCGCCGGGCAGAATGAGTGGTGCGTGAATCTCGTCGGACACCACTCTGATGTCGTACTGCCTGGCCAATTCAGCTATGGCGTGTAGCTCTTCGGCGGTATGCACCGCGCCCGTCGGGTTGTGCGGATTGCACAGCAGATAACCGACTTTGCCGGTAGGGCCCGCCGATTTGCGGGCGCGGGCGAACGCATTTTCCAACGTGTTCAGGTCGATTCGTCCGTCGCTGCCCAGCGGCGCCTCGGCGACGGTGCGGCCATCATGCGAGACGAACGCGTAAAACGGCGCGTAGACGGGGGAGTTGACGATGACGGTGTCGCCGCGATCGGTGACCAGTCGCAGCATCTCGACGACACCGAGCATCACGTCGGGCACCACCCTGGTGCGGCCGACCGACAGACCGTCCCATTGCCAACGCCGCCTTGCGAATTCGCTGATCGCCTGGGCGTAGCCTTTGCCGTGCGGGTATCCGGTGTCGCCGGCATCGACGGCTCGGTGGATGGCCTGCGCCACTGCGGGTGCGAGGTTGACGTCCATTTCGGCGACCCACAGCGGCAGCACATCGGGCGGGTACGCGCGCCATTTCATGCTGGTGCGGTGGCGCAGTTGTTCGAGCGTCAACTGCTCGAGCGGGTTGCTTTCCTTGCGCGAGCAGTCGCAAACTCGCACAGTTTCGTCGGCCATCATGCGATTTTGCGACTGCTCGGCAGTGGTGTCCACAGGGTGACTGGTCCACCACGCGCGGTGTCAGCATGCTCGGGCTGTGCTGGCCGACGCGATAGCGCTCATGGAACAGGGCGGCGGATTCGCCACGACTGCTCAGTTGCTGACGCTCATGACTCGTCAACAACTTGACGTCCAGGTGAAAGCGGGCCGCATTCGCCGCGTGTGGCACGGGGTCTACGCGGCACGCGAGTCGAACCTGTTGGAGCGCTTGAGCGCACTGGACATCTTCGCTGCTCGGCGTGTGGTCGTGTGTATGGGCACGGCGGCTCGCTTGTACGGGTTCGACACAGAGAACACCACCGCTATTCACGTGTTGGATCCCGGGATTCGAATGCGCCCGACTGTTGGTCTGATGGTTCATCAGCGAGTCGGAGCGAGGCTGCAGCGGGTCTCTGACCGTCTGGCGACCGCGCCGGCGTGGACGGCAGTCGAGGTTGCCCGGCAGCTTCGGCGGCCGCGCGCATTGGCCACGCTGGACGCCGCGCTGCGTTCCAGGCAATGCAGCCGTATCGATCTCGAGTGTGCGGTTGCCGAGCAGAAGGGTCGCCGCGGGATCGTCGCTGTGCGAGGCCTTCTGCCCTTTGCCGATGCGCGTGCCGAGTCATCGATGGAGAGCGAAGCGCGCCTGGTCATGATCGATTTCGGGCTACCGTCTCCTGAACTTCAATACGAGATCCGTGGCCTGGACGGCGATTTGTTCAGGGTCGACTTCGCCTGGCCCGAGCTGCGCCTGGCCGCAGAATACGAAAGCGTCGACTGGCATGCGGGTCGAACAGCGATGCTGGGAGACAAAGCGAAGTGGGCCCAGCTCCAAGAGGTTGGCTGGACGATCATCCCGATGGTGGTCGATGACGTCAGGCTGTACCCGGCGCCGCTTGCCAAGCGCATCCGCATCCACCTGAACCGCGCAGCCTGACGCCGCGGCGCCCAACGCGCCAGGGGGGTGGCGCCTCGCGCGGCCGATCTACAGCTCCGGAACAAAGGTTAGGTTATGGTGCGTAGATGTTCACGCTGCGATTCGACATGCGTGCACCGGGGTGGGGCGCCCCGGCCGTAGACCTGTACTCCGCCGCGGTCGACATGTGTGAGTGGGCGGAACCCAGGGGTGCGGTAATGGTGGTGCTGTCGGAGCACCACGGTGCCGAGGACGGCCATCTGCCCGCGCCGCTGCTGCTTGCGTCGGCGATCGCTGCCCGTACCAATCGACTGCCGATTCTCGTTGCGGCGGTGCCGATTCCGCTCCGGGATCCAGTGCGGCTCGCCGAGGAAATCAGCGTGCTGGACCTGATCAGCCGGGGACGGGTGTCCTACGCCCTCGGTGTCGGCCATCGCCCCGAGGAATACGATCACTTCGGCATCGACATGACCATGCGCGGCCGAACCGCAGACGAAATGGTCGCGGTGCTGGGTGCATTGGTGCGCGGCGAGCCCGTCGACTACCACGGCCGCCGGGTCCGCGTGACTCCCCGCTGCGCGTCGAGCAACGGACCCCCGATGCTGATCGCCGGAGGCAGCAGGGCCGCGGCCCGCCGCGCCGGCACCCACGGCCTCGGTTTCCTCTCTCAGACAGCCGAACCCGGCCTCAAGCAGTACTACGAATCCCAGTGCCTCGAACACGGACATCAGCCGGGCATTTTCCAGGGTCCGTCACCAGGTTCGCCGACAACGGTTTTCGTCGCCGATGATGTCGACGAGGCCTGGGACGAACTCGGGCCCCACCTGCTGCATGACGCTCGCATGGCGGCGTCCTACCGGCCGCACGATGACGGGGTGGCCAGTATCACCCGCGCCGACACTGTTGCGGCCTTGCGTGCCGAAGGCGGCCCGTACCGGATCCTGACGCCGCAGCAGGCCGCCGGTTACCCACAGCCGCTCCCGTTGCATCCGCTGTGCGGTGGCCTGGCACCGGAGGTGGCATGGCGGTATCTCCAACGCGCCGAATGAAAGGGAACAATGCCTGTGCGTGTCGTCGTATGGTCCACCGGGGGAGTCGGGTCCAACGCGATCGAGGCCGTGCGGGGTCGGCCTGACCTGGAACTCGTTGGCGTGTGGGTGCATTCGCCGGACAAAGTGGGCAGGGACGCCGGCGAGCTCGCCGGGGGCGCACCGCTGGGACTCCGAGCCACCGACGACGCCGAGGCGCTGATCGCCCTACGGCCGGACTGTGTGGTGTACGCCGCCAGTGGGCCCGAACGCGACGCAGCCGCGGTGCCCGACTACCTGCGGTTTCTGTCGGCCGGCATCAATGTTGTGTCGACGTCGTCGACGAGCCTGGTGTACCCGCCGTCGTACTTCTCTCCACAGTGGCGCGACGAGTTGCAGCAGGCGGCCTTTGCCGGCGGGGCGTCGTTCTATGCCTCGGGCATCTTCCCCGGCTTCGCTTCGGATCAACTCGCTCTGCTGCTGACCACCCAGTCCAAGAGCATCCGCCGTATCTCGGTCAGCGAGGTGTCGCTCAACGACCACTATCCGGTGGCCGACGTGATGATGAACGGCATGGGCTTCGGCCACCCGCTGGAGTTCGAGCCCATGCTCAAGACCCCCGGCTTTATCGAAATGGCATGGAGTGCACCGCTACACCTGATCGCCGACGGACTCGACGTAGCGATCGAGGAGGTGCGCGGCACCCTGGACCGCCGGCTGACCGCTCGGGACATCGACGTCGCGTTCGGCACCATTCCCGCCGGGACCTGCGGCGCCGTGCGGACCAGGGCCGCCGCAGCGATCGACGGCCGGGACGCCATCGTCATCGAACACGTGATCCGGATGGCGCGCGATGTCGCACCTGACTGGCCGGTTTCCGACAGCGACGCCACCTACCGAGTCGACATCGACGGCGATCCCGACGTGCACTGCGTGCTGACACTCGGCGCGTCCGTCGGCCACGGCGCCGGGCATGCCGCGATGGCGGCCACCGCCATGCGTGTGGTCAACGCCATCCCGTACGTGGTCGAGGCGCGGCCCGGCCTGCTCAGTTCGCTGGATCTGCCGATGACATTGCCGCGCCGCGTGTTTGGCCGCTGACCCCCGCTGAGCAGACACAAACTCGCACCGGAACACGTGTTCCAGTGCGAGTTTGTGTCTGCTCGCGCCAGGGACGCGGCCCGCTAGGCCAGTTGGACGCGGCCGGTGATCAGGTCCATGATCGCCTTGCCCGGGGCGAACGAGCCGGTGATCGACGCCATGGCGTGGCCCTGGTCGACGTTGAGCGTGATCCCGTTGACCGATGCCGCGGCATCGCTGTTCAGCATGATCATCGCCTTGCCGATGTCCTCGGGAGTCAGCGTCTCGCTGCCGGTGTCGTCGCGGTAGTCCTGGGCGAAGGTCAGCCACAGGTCGGCGTTCGCGCGGGCCAGGGGAGTGTCGGTGGGGCCGGGGCACACGGCGTTGATCCGCACACCCTTCTTCTGGAACGGATAGCCCTGCCAGGCCACATACCCGTTGATCGCCTTCTTGCTGAACCCGTAGTGGATGATGCCCTGCGGCTCGCGCTCCTGACACCAGTCGTGAGCGGACTTGTAGTCCGGTGAGGCCAGGAAGTCCTGAACGAGTTCCAGGTCGTTCTCCCAGCCCATCCCGGCCACCGAGGAGATGAAGCAGATTGCCGCGCCGCGGGGGAGCAGATCTTTGTCGAACAGTCGCTCGATCAGGTGGCGGTGCCCGATGAAGTTGACCCGCATCAGCTTTGGCCCGTCGGCAACACCGGCGGCGGAGAACAACTTGTGCACCGGCCCGTCCAGCTCATCGACCGCCCGGTCGATCGAATCCTGGTCGCTGAGGTCCAGCGAGATCACCCGATCGACGTCGAAGTCCACCGGCGCGAAGTCCATCACGGTCACGTGTGCGCCGAGCGACTTCGCGATCTGTGCTGCCGCGGCGCCCATGCCGGTCGCGCCGCCGACCACCAAGACCCGCTTGCCCTCGTAGCCCAATAAGTCTGACGCCGTCGTCATTTCTTGCCCCTTATTCCCTGGTGGTTCGTGCAACGACGTTACAGTATCCGGACAAGATGTAAGTTTCAATCGGGCGGTTGACCGTGGTCGCGGATCCCACGTAGCCTACGTGGGACAAATTTTAGGTCAGGCGGAATCAGCTGTGTTCACCCTGCGCTTCGACATGCGGGCTCCGGCTTTCGGAGCCGATCCGGCGGCGTTGTACGCCACCGCGCCGGAGATGTGCGCATGGGCCGAAAACCACGGCTGCCTGGCCGCCGTCATGTGTGAGCACCACGGATCAGAGGACGGTTATCTGCCGTCGCCGCTGTTACTGGCGTCGGCGGTGGCCGCGCGGACGCAGCGGCTGGCCCTGAGCCTCATCCTGATTCTGCCGTTCTACGACCCGGTGCGGCTGGCCGAGGACATGGCGGTCCTGGACATCCTGAGCGCCGGGCGGGCGTCCTACATCCTGGCGCTGGGCTACCGGCCGGAGGAGTACGAGATCTTCGGCCTGGATCTGGGCGACCGTGGCCGGTTGGCCGACGAGAAACTGGGCCTGTTGCGCAGTCTGCTTGCCGGAGAGACGGTGGTGCGGGACGGACGCCGGATTTTCGTGACGCCGCGGCCGCTGAGCGACGCGGGGCCCGGGATGATGTGGGGCGGTGGCAGTCTGGCCGCGGCCCGGCGGGCGGGGCGGTACGGGCTGGGCATGCTGGCCAACGCGAATGTGCCGGGGATGCGGGAGGCCTACGAGGATTCCTGCCGCAAGCACGGCTACGAGCCGGGGCCGGCGTTCTTTCCCGACCGCAGCACCCCGTCGGTGTGCTTCGTCGCCGACGACGTCGACGAAGCGTGGGCGGAGCTTGGCGAGTATCTGTTGCACGACGCACGCACCTACGCCGCATGGAACCCCGGTAACGAGGTCTCGGCCGGCTTCACTCACGTCGATACCGTGGACGAGTTGCGTGAGGCCGCCGCCTCGCACGTGATCTACTCAGTGCCGGAGGCTGTTTCGAGGGTGCGCGCCGGCAAGATGCTCGCGATGTCACCGCTGTGCGGCGGGCTGCCGCCGGAGATCGCGTGGCCCTATTTGAAGCGGGTTGGCGAGGTCGTGCTGCCCGAGGTCGCCGAGCCTGCGGACAGCACGCTCGGCGAATTGCTGTCGAACAGGAACGGGTGATTGATGACTGGGGCTAGCACCACCGAGATCTACTACGACCCTTTTGATTTCGAGATCGACGACAATCCGTACCCGATCTGGAAGCGGATGCGTGACGAAGCCCCCTTGTATTACAACGAGAAATACAACTTCTATGCGCTGAGCCGGTACGAGGACGTCGCCCCGCAGCTGACGAACTGGGAGACCTACCGCTCGGGCCGCGGCACCACCATGGACATCATCATGAGCGGAATCCAGGTGCCTCCCGGGGTGATCCTGTTCGAGGACCCGCCGCTGCACGACTTGCATCGCCGTTTGTTGTCAAGGGTTTTCACGCCCCGGCGGATGGAGGCGATCGAGCCGCTGACCCGGGACTTCTGCGTGCGGGCGCTGGACCCGCTGGTGGGTTCCGGCCGGTTCGACTTCATCGAGAACCTGGGCTCGACGATCCCCATGCGCACCATCGGCTACCTGCTCGGTATTCCGGAGGAGAACCAGGCGCACATCCGGGATCGCGGTGGGCGCGCCATCAACCTCACCGAAGGAACGTTCCGGGCGGTCGACGACGACCTGTTCGAGAAGAGCTACGAGGTGTTCTCCGACTACATCGACTGGCGTACCGAGCATCCCTCCGACGACCTGATGACACAGCTGCTCAACGCCGAGGTCGAGGACAACGGCACAACCCGGCGCCTAGATCGCACCGAGGTGTTGATGTACACCAGCATGATCGCCGGCGCCGGCAACGAGACGACGACCCGACTCATCGGCTTCATCGGCCAGCTGCTCGCCGAGCATCCCGACCAGCGCCGCGAGATCGTGGCGAATCCGTCGCTGATCCCGAAAGCCATCGAAGAAGTGCTGCGCTACGAGGCGCCGTCGCCGGTACAGGCGCGGCATGTGGCCCACGACGTCGAGTGCTACGGCACCGTGATTCCCGAGGGCTCGATCATGTTGCTGCTTAACGGGTCGGCCAATCGCGACGAGCGCAAGTACGTCGACGGCGAACGGTTCGACATCCATCGCGGCGCCGCGCATCTGAGCTTCGGGCACGGCCTGCACTTCTGCCTGGGCTCGGCGCTGGCCCGCATGCAGGCCCGGGTGGCGCTCGAAGAGGTCATCAAGCGCTGGCCGGACTGGGACGTCGATTACGCCAATGCCGTCAAGGCGCACACCAGCAGTGTGCGTGGCTGGGCGAAACTGCCTGTCCGCACGGGGTAGTGTCGGCCGGTGTCCGCCAACCGGTTGCCTGCCCTCGTCGTGGCGCTCGCCACTGCGGCCGTCGGGTGCAGTCACCCGGACAACCAGGCGCCGAGGACCAGCAACGCCGTCAGAGTGACGATGACCAACAGCGGCGGCGGAAATCGTTGCGTGCTGGACACCACCACCGTGCCGGCCGGTCCGGTGACCTTCACCGTGTCCAACGCGAGTGCGGTGGGCATCTCACACGTGGAGTTGCTCAAAGACCAGCGCGTGATCGGCGAGAAGGAAAGCCTGGACCCTGGCGAGGACCCGGTCTCGTTCACTGTCACCCTGGACGGCGGTGCCTACCAGATCTTCTGCCCCGGAGCGGACATCGAATACCAGACGCTGACCGTGACGGGGCGCGCGCCGGCACCGGCCGACGGCCCGGTGGCAGCGATGTTCGCCAAGGGCGCCAAAGACTTCGCGCCGTATGTGGTCAACCAGATGACTCAGCTCAACGACGCCGTGCGGGCGCTGGACGCGGCCGTGCAGTCGGGCAACGTCGAGAACGCCAAAGCCGCCTACGCGCAGGCTCGACCGTTCTATGAGCGGGTGCAGTCCAGTGTGGACGGCTATCTGCTGCCGGGGTTCACCGTCGGTGACAACGCCGGAAATCTCGACTACCTGATCGACATGCAGGAGGCGACTCCGGTCGATCCCAAGGTCGGCTGGAAAGGCTTTCACGCCATTGAACGCGACCTTTGGCAGGCCGGTGCGATCACTGCCGGCACCAAGGCGCTCAGCACCGAATTGGTCAGCAACATCGGGACGTTGACCACCACTGCGACCACGCTGCAGTTCCGGCCCGAGGATCTGGCCAACGGCGCGGCCGATCTGATCGAGGATGTGTACAACACCAAGATCACCGGGCAGGAGGAAGCGTTCAGCCACCTCGATTTGGTCGATTTCGCCGCCAATGTCGAAGGCGCGCAGCACGCATACTCGCTGCTGCGGCCGGGGCTGGAACGGATCGACAGCAGTCTGGTTCAGCAGATCGACCAGCAATTCCAGGATGTCCTGGCCATGCTGGGGCACTACCGCGATCCGGCGGTGCTGGGCGGCTACCGCGTCTACACGTCGGATCTGCGTGAGCGCGACACCCCGAAACTCACCGCGGTGGTTGTGCCGCTGCATCAAAGCCTGTCCGCCGTCGCGCAGAAAGTCGTCTCGGCGAACTGATCGCCGCGGACCGGCTCAGCGCGGTGGCTCGGTGTCGATCTAGGACTGGTCCACCAGGACCGCGCCCTCGGGCCGGTCGCCGAGAGTCTGCAACTGCAACGCGATGCTGGCACCCTGGGCGGTGAGCCGCACGATCTGGGCCAGCTCTGCGGGTGCGTCACACTGCAGATAGTGGTCGGCACCGGGCACCACCCAGTAACGGCTTCGGCCCGACATGCCCCGCAGGTAGGTGTGCCAGACATGGTTCGCCACCCGCAACGGTGCCACCGCGTCGTGCAGTCCCCACACCAGCGTGACATTCACCGGCAGTGTGGACAGCGCTTCGAGCCAACGTTTCTCGTCGGCTGCCCGCTCATGCAGATACTGGATCGTGTCCGGCAACACCCGCATGCCGTCGTTGAATGCGAAACACTTTGCCAGCGCGGCGATCTCGGGATTTTCCGGCGTGCGCCGGGGCATAAACGTGGTGAACCCCAGCCCGGCGGCCAGCAATTCCGGCGTCGTCTCGGCGGCGGTCGCCCGGCCCGTCTTGTCGTTGAGCAGCGCGGTCTGGAAGGCGGTGAGGTTGGACAGTGGCAGGTAGATGTTGCCGTTGGTGATGATCAGATCTGCTGGCAGTGAGGATTTTTCGGCCAGCATGCCGATCGCGATCATGCCGACGCTGCAGCCCCGGTCATGGGTGATCATGCGGTAGTCGGTCAGTTTCCACACCTCGGTGATGGCGTGGACGAGCAGACGCGCGTCGTCGTAGAGCGAATAGACGTAGGGTTCGGGCGGCTTGTCGGATACGCCGTAACCGGGAAAGTCCAGCGCGAAGATCTCGAACTCGTCCTTGAGCTCACGCGCCAACGGGAAATAGTCGATGCTGGATGTCGGAAAGCCGTGCACGCACACCAGCGCCGGCTTGCCAGGAGTGCCGTAGCGCCGCAGGAACACCGTGACGGATTGCCCGTCGTTGGCTTCAGTGGTTGAGCGCCAGCGCAATTCCGTTCCACCGTTGTTCCATTCGACGAAAATGTCCATGGCTGTGGCCTTTCTAGGAATTCGGGAACGTCACAACGGCCAGCAGCAGCGGCAACTGGTTGCCCTTGAGCTGAGGGCTTGGCAGCATGTCCGGGCCGAAGAACGAGCCGCTGAGGTAGTTGTCGGCACTCCACACCTGTGCTGAGTTGACCTGGCCCTGGTAGCTGAAACCCTCCATGACGTAGGGCTGCCCGTCGGCCTCGAACAGCGAGGGTCCGTTCATCAGCTGGAAGTGCAGATGCGGTGCGTTGGAGTTGCCGGTGTTGCCCAGTTTGGCGATCTGCTGGCCCTTCTTGACCTTGTCGCCGGGTTTGACCAGCAGCGAGCCCTGGATGAGGTGGGCGTACATGGCGTACAGGCCGTCGCCGATGTCGAGAATGATGTGGTTGCCGTCGACGTTGTCGACGGTGAGCTTGGCGGCCAGGACGGGGTCGGAGGCCGGCAGGATGCCGGGCACATTGGCTTCGACGTTGTCGAGCGTGGAGACGACGGTGCCGTCGGCGACGGCGTAGATCGCCGACCCGTAGTCGATGAAGCTCTCGTTCTTGGTCCGGTCGCCGGCGTAGAAGTTGCCCTGGTCGTTCATGCGCATCCAGTCGATCGCGAAGCGCTGGCTGTTGTTCAGCTTCATGTTCAGCGGAAGGATGGCGTCGCGGTGCGCCCAGCCGGGGTCGCAGCAGCCGTTGAACGCCACCCAGTTATTGCCTTTCAGCGGTGACGCGATGACGCGTGGCGTGCCGGCGGAGATGTTGAACGGCGTACCCGTGGTGTCGAAGGGGCCCGGCTCCTTCGATGCCGGGTTCGCCACGCCGTTGCCGTGGAAGCGCAGCATCACGGCCTTGGGGAAGTCGGACAGGTTGTCCTGCCGGAAGTCGATGAGCAGCGAACGCGACGTGCCCGGAGCGATGGTGAAATCGGGCGCGGGAACGGCCGGTAGCACGCGCAACCGGTTGCAGTTGCCGTAATTGCAGGCGGGATCGACCAATTGGTTCCCGGAGAACGACGCGAGCACCTTGTTGGGGTCGCGCCCGTCGACCACATCGACGGCGTTCAGCGTGGCCGGCTGCGCGCTGGAGTTGGTGACCTGCATGTCGAATGCCAGGTGGTATTTGTCGTCGGTGCCCGGGAAGGGGAAGGTCGGCCGGCTGATCGGGGCGACCGTCAACGGCGTGAAGGCATTGGGAACCGTGACGCCGGCTAAGGGGTCTGGCGGTACGGGGGTACTCGTCGCGGCGGGTTGCTTCGGTGACGTGGTGCACGCGGCCACAATGAGTACGAACCCGAGGACCGCCAAACTCCGCCGTTTCGCCATCGGGTGAGCATAGTATTCCCGCCCGCGATTGCTGCTGCTTACCATGCTGGGCATGTTCAACACGCGGGTGATCGGGCTTGCCGAATACCGGATCAGCGCCGGAAAACCCGGTGTGCTCACCGCCCGCTACCTCACCGCGGGTTCCCGCGCGCTCGGCTCCGGTCGTGCCAGAGGGGAAGCCACCAGCGGTTCCGACAGCTTCGCCGGCCTCTATCGCATCCAATACGTCGACGACGCAGGCAAACTCACCGGCGACCTCGATCTGCAGATCCAGCGGACCGGCGAAGGATATCGACTGACCTGGCGGCACCGTCCCGAGAACGTAAGGCTCCCAGTGGCCATCGGTGAGGTGGTTTACGAAGGTATCGGCTTTCTGACGAGCGCGGACACGATGGCGATCACGTACTGGATGGCGGAGAAGCCGTCATCGGCGCTCGAACTTCGTCCGCTGCTGTGAGAAGGGACACCAGTCGTGGAATGTGATCGGCGCGTTCAGCTTTCGCGCAGTTCCCCTTCCGGTGCCGCCGGCGGTGCGGTACCGCACTGGTGTAACGACATGAAATCGCTAGTCAAAGAATGCGATAACGAATCTCCAACTATCGGCCGGGTCGCGCGAAAATCGTTCGTCGGTTACTTCAGCCGCGCCCGCGAGATAGGGGGATCGTGCTCAAACGGTTCCGCGCTGCTCTGGTGGTGGCCGTCGCGCTGGGTCTGGGAGGCGGGCTGGCGACGGCGGATCCCGGGGGTGTGCGGACCGTGGTGACCTCGAGCTGCGAGCAGCGGACGCTGGTGCTGTCGGCGTTTCCGGCCGAAGCCGACGCGGTGTTGTCCCACACCTTGCTCGAGCCCAATCCCGTTGCCGTGTATGACCGGCAGTACTACTACCGCGGTTCGATCGCCGGCAAGAAGGTGCTGGTGGCGATGACCCGGATCGGGCTGGTAAATGCGACGGCCGTCACCGAGGCCGCGCTGAGCCGCTTCACCTGCGCCTCGGGCACCTCCGTTGAGGCAGTGATCTTTTCCGGCGTCGCGGGCGGCGCCGGCCGGACCAGTGTCGGCGACGTGGCCGTGCCGGCGCAGTGGACGCTCGACAACGGCGCCACCTACCAGCCCGTCGACCCCGCGATGCTGGCGGCGGCCCAGACGCTGACCGTCCAACTCAGCAGCGTCAACAATCTGGGCAACCCGATGTGCCTGTGCCGGCACGTCCCGACCGTGAAGCTCAATGATCTGGGGCGTCAGCCGCAGTTGTTCGTCGGCGGCAACGGGTACAGCCACGACGCGAACAACGGTCAGGCGTTCCCATGCGTCCCCAACGCCGGCGACGTCTTCGGTTGCCAGCCCTGCAGCCCACCCGGCCGCTCATTGTTGTACAGCGGCAACTTCTTTCAGGCCATCGGCCCGTGGCTGGCCAAGGGTTTGCTCAGCAACCTCAACATCCAGACCGCGGACAATCCGGCCTACGATGCGGTGGACCAGGAGACGGCCGCGTCGCTGGCGGTCGCGACCGCACATGGGGTGCCGTTCCTGGGCATTCGTGGGATGTCGGATGGGCCGGGGGACCCGCTGGGGCTTCCGGGATTTCCGTTTCAGTTCTTCTTTTACAAGCAGATCGCCGCGGAGAACGCGGCGCGGGTGGTGGAAGCGTTCATGGCGAGCTGGGCGGGCCCGTGACGCGATTTGGTGCTCGAAGGCGGCCAGTCGGTTGGCGTCAGAGGCGGAGGCCAGTGTGCCTGATGGCGGTTGGCTGCCCGTCTCGCAGCGACTATTCGTCTCCGCGGGCGACCGGCCGGGAGGGATCCGAACTCCATTCCGACCAGGACCCGGGATACAGCGCGACCTGCCGGCCCGCGGCCGCGAACGCCGCGACCACCACGGCAGCGGTGACGCCGGAGCCGCAGTAGGTGCCGACCTCCCCGTCGGGCAGCAGCTGATCGTCGACGATCAGCGTCCCGTCCTGCGCGAGCAGCGTCCCGAATGGGAGGTTCCGGGCGCCGGGTATGTGTCCGGCGACGGGGTCGAGGGGCTCGACCTCGCCGCGGTAGCGCTCCGGCGCACGGGCGTCGAACAGCAGTACGTTGCCGGTCTGCTCCGCCGTGAGTGCCGGCTGAGCACCGGCATACAAATCCTCATGCCGCACCGTCACGTTGCCCGGTTCCGGGTCGACGTCACCGGTCTGCAGCTCGCCGCCCGTCGACAGCCACGCCGCCAGCCCGCCGTCCAGCATGCGCACGGTGCGAAGGCCTGCCGCCCTCAACACCCACCACGCCCGCGCCGAACCGGCACGATTCCAGTCGTCATAAACCACTACGGCGTGGTCCTCGCGAACTCCCCAGCGCCGCAACGCGTCCTGCAGCCGGCCACCGGAAGGCAGCGGATGGCGGCCCCGCCCGGTCACCGAATGATCGCTGAGATCGTCGTCCAGCGAGACGTACACCGCCCCGGGAATGTGGCCCTGCAGGTATGCGGGCCGCCCGTCCGGAGTGTCGAGCCGCCACCGCACATCCAGGATCGTCACGGGTTGGCCGGACTCGATCAGCCGGGCGAGCTCGGCGGCGGTGATCAGAACCTCGTCGCGCGCATTCACGCGTTCACCCTATCCTCGGCCGCGTTCACCCTATCCTCGACTGATGATGCGACGGTTACTCCCGTACTGGGCCGCGGGTGCGCTGGCCTGCAGTCTTGCGACGGCAAGCCCGGCCGGTGCCGTGCCCAACCCGAAGTGCACGCTCGCCACCGCCGTGCAGGAGGTGCAACACGTGTCCGAGCTGCCGGCCGAATTGCGCGGCCTGCTGCCGCCGATCGCTGATATCGGTGCGCCGTTCAACAGCACCGATGCGGTCAACGACCCGAACCTGCCGTTTCGCCGCCTGATTCGCGCCGGCCACCGCGGCAGTGACTGGTTCGTCTGGTACGAACACGGCGGAATCGGCTACTTCTGGCAGGCTGTCGTCGCCCGGGTCACGCCCGGCGGTTCGCCCACCGTATTGGCCGATGCCGGAACCATTTCCGACGCCCTGTGCACGGTGACCGACGGGGTCTACGCCGGCACGGTTCCGCCTTATCCACCGGGCACCTGGGAGGCCGGTGCGCTCTAGGCCGGCCAGGCGTCCCAGCGGATCATGCTGCGCAACGGGCCGGCGAACAGTGGCCGCACCACCCTCGATTCCCACCGCTGCTCGACGACCGGCGCGAGCGCCCCGCTGACGGTCAGGGGGTCGTCGTCGAGATAGACGACGGTGACGTAGTGCGGATCGGTGCGCCACCCACGCGGGGGCGGGGCGCAGACCGAGCCGAACGTCCACACTCCGGCCACACCGGCGCAGGCGAGCAGTGCCGGACTGTGCTCGGCCCGCAACCACCCGAGCCAGGCATCGGTTCGCCCGCCGGCGGGCTCCGCCGGTTCTTCCAGGATCAACAGCACGCCGCGGTGCGGCCGGAACGGTACCACCTCCGCCGACACCAGCGCCTGTGGCGCCGAATCCCATTGCAGCAGACGAAGACCGGAGATCTGCAGCAACGGCCGCATGGTGGGCATCCGACCGTTCTCCCGTAGCACGCGGCCGAGTTCGACGAAATCGGCCAGCGTGTCCGCGACGGGTTCACCGGCGAGATAGTGCACGACGTTGCCGATGTCGCCGAGCGGGCCGTGCGCCGCGATGCGGTGGGCGGGGTAGTCGCCGTCGGCGATCCAGCGCAGCGCGTGCACGATGCCGGGCAGCTGGAACTGCTCGGGCATGTGGTCCAGCAGGTGCCAGCGCAGGTATCCGTCGTCGGCCGGCGCCGCGGCGGTGAGGCTGAAGATCCCCGCCCTGACCCGGTTCATCCGGCGTTCAGTTCCGCGAGCGCCTGCAGGTTCTCCAGGTAGTGCTGCAGCGAGTCGTGGCGGAAGGTGGCGCTGACGATGGTGGCGCCGTGAGCGACGGTCTCGGCGATCAGTTCTCGGGCGCGGTCGGGTTCGCCCATGGGATCCAGCCGGTGGGCGGGTCCCAGCACCACGTCGAAATCCGGGGGAAGATCGCAGCGGCCCAGCCATTCTCGCGCCTGCGGCAGGCTCACGTTGAACGGCGCCCAGCCGTCGGCCAGGGTGACGGCCCGCCGCAGGGACCGCAGCGTGCGGCCGCCGATCCACAGCGGCACCCGCGGTTGCACCGCACACGGGTCGACGACCATGCCGTCGAATGAGTAGAACTCGCCATGGTAGGCGGGCTCGGCCACCGACAGGGCCGCGCGCAGCGCCCGCAACGCGTCGTCACCGCGCGTTCCGCGGTCCTCGAACGGGGCACCGATCAGGTCGAACTCCTCTTTCAGCGACCCGACGCCGACCCCCAGGATGAGCCTGCCGTTGCTGACCTTGTCCAGCGTGCCGTAGCGCTTCGCGATCTCCAGCGGGTGGTGGTAGCCCAGCACCAACACGTTGGTGGCCAACCGGATTCGCTGGGTGCGGGCCGCCAGATAACCGAAGGTGGCCAGCGGATCCCAGTAGCGCGCGCCGCGGCGGGCCTGCTCCGCGGCGGGCAGTGCGATGTGTTCGCTACAGGTCAGATGGTGATAACCGAGCCGGTCGGCCTCCTCGGCAACCCGCGCGATGTCCTCGATCGACGCGTCGATCTCCCAGTCGGCACTCACCCCGGGGAACATCGTCACCACCGGTGTGGAGACGGATAACTTTGCGGTCGCGGCGCTCATCGCGCTAGATTCTAACAGTGCTCGAATTGATTCGAACATGGCTCGAATGACGGCGCGGCGCGCATACGGCGAACTCGACCGCACTCAGGTGGTGTCCTCGCTGCACGCACTGGCGCGTCGGGTCGGCGTGCAACAGGTGACGATGCGGGAACTGGCCGCCGAACTCGGCGCCGCGGTGCCGTCGGTCTACTACCACGTGCCCGGAAAACAGGCCGCGCTGGACCTGCTTGCGGAATCCGTGCTGGCCGGCATCCCGGTGCCCGATACCGGCCCGTGGGATATCAGGCTCGCCGAACTGTACTGCGCGGCGCGCGAAGTCATGCTCGATGTGCCGGGCATCGCCGGCATCCTGCAGACCCGCGGCGGCGGGGAGCGCGCCCGCCGCCTGGACCGGCTCAGCCGTTCGCTGCTGGCCGAAGCCGGGGTGCCCAAAGCCGTTGCCGCGGCGGCGCACACGGTGCTCTACACCTACCTGCTGGGCTCGGTCAGTCTGGACGAAGCCCGCGGTAAAGCCAATTCCACCAGGCGTTTTCAGGCCGGGCTGGACGTGATCATCGCCGGTATCAAGGCATCCGAGGGGGAGTCATGACCGTTCCGAAGCTGGGTTCGCTGGTGGTCGAGAACCAGCAGACGCAGGCCGACCGCGACGCCGCGGCGCTGCTGAACCCCGACACCTTCGTCACCGGCGCCCCGTTCGACGCGATGGCCAGGTTGCGTGCGGACGCGCCGGTGCACCCGGTGCAGATGTCCGGCCTGCCCCGGGCGTGGCTGTTGACCCGGCATGCCGACGTGCGGCTGGTCAGCCGCGACACCGACACCTTCAGCAGCAGCAGGGGCAACACGCTGGTCGAGGTGGAGGCCGGTCCCACCTCGGCGATGCTGCCGGGCATCGACCCGCCGCGGCACGTGCACTATCGCAAGCTGATCAACCAGGGTTTCACCGCGCGCAATGTGTTGCGGCTGGAGCCGCACATGCGCCAGGTCGCCCGTAACATCGTCGCCGACATCACCGAGAAGGGCGAATTCGATGCGGTGCCCGACATTTCCGCGGAGATGTCGCTGCAAGTGATCGCCGACGTGCTCGGGGTGCCCGCCGAGGACCGGATGGAGGTGTTCCGGTGGAGCAACGCGATCGGGACGCTGGGCATCGAAGACCCCGACTATGCCCCCACTCCGGAAGCGCTCGGGCAGGCCGCGGCCGAGATGTTCCGCTATTGCGGCGAACTGGTCAAGCACCGCCGCACGCACGGTCTCACCGACGACATCCTGTCGGCGTTGCTCGCCGCCGAGGTGGACGGGCAGAAACTCAACCGCGATCAACTCAACGAGTTCTTCCTGCTGCTGGCCATCGCCGGCAACGAGACCACCCGAAACACGTTGAGCCACGGCATTTTGGCGTTGTCGCAGCATCCCGATCAGCAGGCGCTGCTGGCCCGCGATCCGGAGGCGGTCAAGCCGGCGGTCGAGGAACTGCTGCGCTGGGCGAGTCCGGTGATGCACTTCCGTCGCACCGTCACCCGCGACGTCGAGATCCGCGGCCGGCGCATTCCCGAGGGCGACTGGGTGCTGATGCACTACTTGTCGGCCAACCGGGATGAGGACGTGTTCGACCGGGCCGGTGAATTCGACGTCACCCGCCCGGATGCCGGGCACGCGGCGTTCGGCGGCGGGGGAGTGCACTTCTGCCTGGGGGCGCAACTGGCCCGGCTGGAGCTGCGGGTGATGCTCGAGGAGTTGTATCCGAACGTGCCGGGCCTGACGGTGACCGGCGAGCCCGACCGGCTGCGGTCGTCGTTCTTCCATGGGATCAAACGACTTCCGTGCAGTACGGGTTAGCCGCCTTCGGCTTTCGTGATCTGCTCGCCCATGTCTTCTGCGTTGAGCCGCGCCTGCAGGAATGCGCCCGAGGTCGGCAGGCTCAAGTGCATTTGTGAGGCGCCGCTGACGGCGACCTCGCCGCGCTGAAGCGTGAAGTCCAGGACGTGGCCGCCGGCGGTGCGGTCGTCGTTGAGGAAGTGCAGGTGATAGCCCGCGACAGCAATGCCCTGTTCGAAGTCAGGGGTGCGAAACCCGACCAAGGTGCCCGAGATGTCGGTGAACCGGGTTTCGGCCTGTCCCTCGGTCGCCTGCGTCAGCGGCGGATACGGCTTCTCCTGCTCCATGACGGTGCGGGTGTGTAGGTCGGCGAAGTGGCCGGTGACTTTGACGGCGTAGATGAGGTTGGGGCTGGTGATCCGCTGGTCGATGGCGGCGATCACCGCGGCGCGTTCGGTGCGGGCGTTGATGGCGATCTCGAAGTCACGGTGGAAGCGGGTGACGGCCGCGAACGGGGTGCGGTCGGTTTGTGCTGCGCGCGTGGCGGTTCCGTCGGCTCGCAGCCGGTAGCACACACCGTCGAGGATCACCATCTCGCCGTCGAGGTGGTTGAACGTGCCGAGCCCGAAGTCGCCGTGCTGCAGGATGTCGGCCACCGTGGCGTCGCCGTCGTACACGCCGTCGAGCAGGGCGCTGATGGTGGAGTATTGGTAGACCTCGGACTGGTGCCCGATGAGCCGCGCCGCCCACCGGCGGAAGTGCTCCTGTGCGGTGCTCATTCGAATGTGTCGTCGTGTAGGTGGGCGGCGAGGTCGACGTTGTGGCTGTAGTCGACGGGGACATCGATCAGCGACGGCCCCGGTTCGGCCAGCGCCTGTCGCAGCACCGCGCCGAATTCCTCGAGGCTGCCCACCCGGTAGCCGTGTGCGCCGAATGCCTTCGCATAGGAGACGACGTCGTAATCACCGAGCTGCACCCCGGATTTGCGGCCGTACTTGAGCTCCTCCTGAAAGCCCACCATGTCGTAGCTGTTGTCGCGAAAGATGATGTGGGTGAACGTCAATCCGAGCCGGGCGGCGGTCGCGAGCTCCTGCGCGGAGAACAGGAAGCCTCCGTCCCCGGACACCGACACGACGGGAGTGCCCGGCCGCACCAGGCAGGCGGCCATGGCCCAGGGCAGAGCGACTCCGAGTGTCTGCTGACCGTTGGAGAACAGCAACCGGCGCGGCTGGTACACCCTGAAGTGCCGCGCCATGTAGATGTAGACCGAACCGATGTCGCAGGCGATGGTCGCGGTGTCGTCGAGTTCCTCGCGCAGCCGCAACACGACCGCCACCGGGTTCAGTCCCGGGCCGTCCGGCGGCTGGTCGCGCGCGGTTTCGTCGATGTCGGTCAACGCTTTTCGCTGGGTGTCGATCTCCGCCTGGTAGTCGGGGGTCGGGGCGACCCCGGTGAGTGAGTCCGTCAGTGCGGTCAGTGTCGCCGCGATGTCACCGCGCAGTTCCACCGTCGGCTGGTAGTGGTTGTCGACGTCGGCGGGTACGGAGTCGATGTGCACAATCGGGCGATCGACGTGTTCGTTCCACAGCGCCGGGTCGTATTCCACCGCGTCGTAACCGATGGTGACGATGACGTCGGCATGCGCCACGATGACGTCGCCGGGCTGGTTGCGGAACAGGCCCACTCGGCCCAGGAAGTACTCTTCGAGTTCGCGGGAGATGACACCGGCGGCCTGAAACGTCTCCACCACGGGCAACCCGGTCGCGGCCACCAAAGACCTTAGCGCCGTGCAGCTTTCGGGATCGGCGCCGCGGATGCCCACTAGCAGCGCGGGGCGCTGTGCGGTGCGGATCAGTTCGGCTGCGCGTGCCACGAGATCAGCCGGCGCCGCGGCCAATCGCGGGATCGGCAGCGCCGCGGTGATGCCCGCGGTGGTCGGGGCGGCCAGCACGTCGGAGGGCAGGACCACCGCGGCGGCGCCACAGGGTTCGGTCAGCGCCGCGCGGAACGCCGCCACGGTGGCCTCGGCGGCGTTGTCGGGATGGTCGATCTCACCGGTGAACTTGGTGACCGTGCGCAACAGCGCCGCGGCGTCCATCGACTGGTGGGTGCGCTTGAGCCGGTCCTCTCGCTGCACCGCGCCGCACAATGCCACCACCGGATCCTGTTCGGTGTTGGCGGTGAGCAGGCCGGTGGCCAGGTTGGCGGTGCCCGGCCCGGAGGTCACCAGGACGACGCCGGGGACGCCGGTGAGGCGGCCGACCGCCGCGGCCATGAAGGCGGCGTTCTGCTCGTGCCGGCAGACCACCACCTCGGGTCCGCCGTCGAGCAGCGCGTCGTAGACGGCGTCGATCTTGGCGCCCGGTACCCCGAAGATGTACCGCACGCCCTGCGCGGCCAGCACATCGACGATCTTCTGGGCGCTGCGCACTGGAGTCACCCAGGCGACGCTACCCGGTTCCGGGGCCGAACCACCGTTCCAACGCGGCGCGCAGCCCAGCGGTGGACCCGAATTCATTTGTTGCCCAGGCGATGTAGCCGTCGGGGCGGATCAGCATTGCCGCGGCGTCGGTCAGTTCGGCTTCGACGGTGTCGACCCGGTGTGCCCACCCGCGGGCCGCCGCTGCCGCCTCGCCGCCGCCGAGCAACACGGGACGAGCCGCGTGCAGCAGGCCGGCGACCCGACGCCCGTCGTCGAGGGTCAGATCGGGCACCAGCCGCCCCGACAGCGCATGGTCGTCGCCCACGTCGTAGCGCACGTCGGAGCCGGCGAGCAGCGCGGCCATGTGGGCCGCGACATCGGCAAAGGCGAACAGTTCGGCCATCAGTTCGCGTAGCGCACCGACTTCAGGACCCGGCGTCATCAGCGCGGTCTGGGCCAGTGAGTGCATCATGACGCGCTGGCCCACCGGGTAGCGCTCGGCCTGGTAGGTGTCCAGGAGGCCGGCCGGCGCCCAGCCGTTGATCTGTGCCGCCAGTTTCCAGCCGAGGTTGACCGCGTCCTGCAGGCCGAGGTTCAGGCCCGGACCGCCCATGGCGCTGTGCACGTGGGCGGCATCGCCGAGCAGAAAGACGCGGCCGTCGCGGTATCGTTCGGCGTGCCGGGTGTTCCACCCGTTGATGCGCCGAAGCGCATGCGGGCCAGGCCCTTTCGGCTCTTCCAACGGCAGCTCGACGCCGAGCAGCCGCCGCGCGCTGTCTCGCAGTTCCTGCAGGCTCATCGGCGGGTCTTCAACGGGCGGGCCGAATTCGAAGGTGCCGAACATGGAACGGCCCGGCTCGAATTCGGCGTAGATCAAACCGCCGCGATCCACCCGGGTGTGGCCGAAGGGCAACCGGCCGTACCCCGGAATGACCAGTGCGCCGTGGCCGTCGCGCAGGTTGTCGGGTATGTGCACGTGCGCGAGCCGGCCGACGGTGTCCGAGGTGCTGCCGGGGAAGCCGATGCCCATCATCTTGCGCACCGGGCTGCGTCCGCCGTCGGCCCCCACCAGGTAGTCGGCGGCGATGACGTAGTCGCGTTCGGGGGAGGACATTGAGATGGTGACCGGGTCGGGGCTCAGCCCGACCAGTTCGTGCCCCCAGCGCAGATCGACGCCCAGGTCCCGCGCCCGTTTCTCCAGTAGCCGCACCAGCCGTGGTTGCGGCATCAGCATCGCGTACATCGGGTTGTCCGGCAGGCCGAGGAAATCCAGCGGCATCGCGGCGAACATCCAGCCGAGGGCGGGCCGTGGCGGTTCATCGTCGCCGGTGAACGCCTGGTAGAGGCCGCGTTGATCGAGCATCCGAACGACTTGTCCGACAAGTCCATTGGCTTTGGGTTCGAGGCTGGGTGCCGGCTGCAGATCGAGCACCACGGGCCGTATCCCGGCCAGCGCCAGCTCGCAGGCCAGCATCAGCCCATTAGGCCCGGCCCCGGAGATGACGACCCGGGTGTGTTCGTCAGCCATGCGGTAAACCCCTAGTCGACGTCGGCGGGACCGAGCAGCCGCACCTCTTCGAGGTCCATGGTCTCCTGGATCTCCCGCAGCACGATGTCGTCGATGCGCCGCTGGTTACGCAGTTCGGTGATGGCTTGGCGTTTGCGCTCCAGGACGCGCAGGTGCACCTCGCGGATCTTGTCCCGGGCCTCGGTGAGGTGATTGCTGTCGTCGGAGTCGTCGCCGTCGGCTTCGGCCAGCCGGGCCTTCTCCTCGTACTCCTTCTGCAGGCGCGCCATTAGCTTGGGGCCGATGCCGACCTCGGCCGCGACCTCGGGCAGTGCCTCCAGGGCGACTTCGGCGCCGCGGGTGCGGGCCAGTTGCACCTCCTCGGCGCGGGCCACGTCTTCGGGCAGCTGCGCCCACCGGACCACCAGGGGCAGCGTGCTGCCCTGCATCAGGACGGTCACCAGGATCACCACCGAGACGACGAAGATGATCAGGTTGCGGTCCGGGAACGGGGCGCCGCTGTGCGTTTCCAGCGGGACCGCCAGCGCCGCGGCCAGGGAGACCGCCCCGCGGAAGCCGGCCCAGCTGGTGACGCTGCGCTGCCGGAAGGGGACGTGCCGGGTGGGCCGGTTGGTGGTTCTGTCGATGGCCAGCCCCAGCATGGTGGTGAGTTCGACCCAGAGGAACCGTGTCGCGATCACCACGCCGCACACCACCAGAGCGAGGTAGAAGGCGTGCCGGATTCCGCCGTGCACGTCGGCGATCCCGCGCATGGCGTTGGGGATCTGGACGCCGACGAACACCCACAGCGAACCGTTGAGCAGGAACGTGGTGATGTCCCAGAAGGCGAACGACTGCAGTCGCGAGCGGGCCCGGATGACCCGCGGGCTGACATAGGTGAGCATCAGCGCCGACACCAGCACCGCGACCACGCCGCTGCAGTGGGTCGACTCGGCCAGCAGGAACGCCGCGAACGGTGTCAGCAGGCTCAGCGCGCCCTCTTCCAAGGGCGCGTCGATGCGGCGCCGCAGCAGCGTCACCAGGCCGCCGACGATCAGCCCGGCCAGGATGCCGCCCAGGTAGGAGTAGACGAATCGCAGGGTGAGGGCCAGCGGTCCGACCTCGCTGCCGCCGACGGCCACCGACACGGTGACGCCGAACAGCACCAGTGCGGTGCCGTCGTTGATGAGGCTCTCGCCACGCAGCACCGTCAGCGAGCGGCGCGGCAGTTTCTTCGCCAGGCCGGCGACGGCGGCGGCGTCGGTCGGGGAAAGCACGGCGCCCAGCACCGCGGCCGCGTGCGATTCCATGCCCATCGCGCGGGCTGCCCAGGACACCGCGAATGCGGTGGCGATGACCAGGCCGATGCTGGTCATCACGATGACCCGCATGTTGGCTTTGATCTCCCGGAAGCTGGTGTTCAGGCTCTCCCAGTACAGGATCGCCGGCAGGAACAGCAGCAGTACCAGCTCGCCTTCGATGTGGACGTGGGCGAAGCGGGGGATCAGGCCGAGCAGCGCGCCGAGGAAGATGAGCAGCACCGGGGGACCGACGCGGAAGCGGCGGCCCAGGAGGGTGCCCAGGACCACGGTGGTGACCAGCGCGACGATCAGAACAAGCGCGAACACCTGTCCCATCCTTGCGTAGCGTCACGCCGTCGGCGCGGCGGCTGGTGTTTCAGCTGCAGTCGCAGCAGTCTCCGCAGTCGCAGCAGCAGCTGTCGCCCTCGCAACAGGTGTCGCAGCAGCAGTCGCATTCGCACTCACAACAGCAGGCGTCGGTGCAGGTGTCCCAGCAGCCTCGTTTGGGCTTCGCTTCGGGCGGAAGCTCACCGGGCGGGATCTCGCCGGGGTAGTTGGTGAAGGGCTGGTCGCCGAAGTTGATGCCGTCCTGCTGACCGTGCGGCGTTCCGGACGGCCCGTTCGGATAGTTGTTGAAGGTGCGCGAGACCGAGCGCCTGAGCTCTTTGGTCAACAGCCGCGTGGGCAGCCGGCCGTCGGTGAAGTCGACGTCGGCGAGTGCGAGCTGGATGCCGAGCACCGCGTCGTCGCACAGGGTGCGCGCCTCCTCGATCGGTGTCCCAGTGGCGGCCAACGGGTTCCACTTGCCGTGTGCAACGTCGTCGCGGTAATCCTCGACGGCGTCCAGGAGGTGTGCCACGCGGCCGAAGAGCAGGCCGATCTCGCGCAGCGGCGCCTCGTTGGCCGGGCGTCCGGCCAGCACGGCGGTGTGCGCGAAGGCGGCGGCGACCGCGGTCTCGGTGGGTTCGGTGACCGTGAGCAGTGAGCTGCCGGGGCCGGCTTCGGCTTCCAGCTCGGTCTGGCGGTCCATCGCGGCGACCAGCACGCCGGCGTCGAAGCCCAGCTCGTGTCCGGTGTCGGTGCCGCGGCGCACCCAGCGTTCGGCGAGGCGACGCGCGGTGGGGCGTACCGCGGCCACCCCGACCAGGCCGTCGCGGTCGTCGACGTGGTCGCGGACCTTGGCCGCGGCCAGTGCCAGTGACACCACGGCGGCCAGTCGCACGCATTCGCCGGTCGCCACGTCGGCACGCTTCATGCCGCGCAGTGGGCACGGGCCGGCCGTGCGGCGCGTCGGCTTTGCCGCCGACTGCGCTTCGACCAACAGCGAGACGATCAGGCCGTCGTAGTTGGTCGCGATCCGGGCGGCCTGGCCGTAGTCGTCGCGCAACGCCAGACACAGGCCGCAGAGCTGGGCGCGCCAGGCGGCGGTGAGTTCGCCGCCGAGCCGATGACGGCAGGGCCGAATGATGCCAAACACGCATTGAAAGTACCGGACCGTTTGCTGGTGCGCGGGTATATCCGGGTGCCGTGGCGGCGGGATTTCGCCGGTTTGTGCGCCGTCTGTGAACCTGCAAAGCCGTCGGCGCACACTCGGTCCGCGGGGGTTTATTGTGCACTGATGAAGGTCAAGCTCATGGCCATCCTTGCCGCTTTCCTGATGCTGGTGGGGTGCTCGAGCCCGAGCAAGGCGGCGACCAAGACCATCGAGGTCTCCATCGACGAGGTGCTCAAAGAAAGCGCGATCACCCGGGACGTCACGCTCGCGGTCGGTGACACGCTGAAAATCTCGCTGGGCGCCAATCACAGCACGCCATACCGCTGGACGGCCGATCCGAAGATCGGGGACGCTGCGCTGCTGAAGCAGGACAGCCACGAATATCTGCGCGGCAACACCGACCGGATGGGTGCGCCCGGCACCGAGGTCTGGACGTTCACGGCGCTGAAGTCCGGGAAGACGACGATCGTGGCCAACTACGGCAGCGTGGTGGGGGATGCCGCACCGACGTGCGTCTTCACCGCGAACGTCACGGTGCAGTAGTGCGGTAGTTCCACGCCGCCTGCGTCCCCACCCGTCGCCAGAGAGGAGTCCTGCGATGACCGAGGAACTGAACAAGGTCGACTTCCACTTCGATCCGATGTGTCCGTTCGCGTATCAGACCTCGGTGTGGATCCGGGATGTCCGGGAGCAACGAGGCATCACCATCGACTGGCGGTTCTTCAGCCTGGAAGAGATCAACCGCGTCGAGGGCAAGAAGCATCCTTGGGAGCGTGAGTGGTCCTACGGGTGGTCGCTGATGCGGATCGGGGCGTTTCTGCGCCGCACCGACATGGATCTGCTCGATCGCTGGTATGCCGCGATCGGCCATGAACTGCACGACCTCGGCGGCAAGCCGCACGACCCTGCCGTGGCGCGGCGCCTGCTCGGTGAAATCGGCTGTGACGCAGACGTTCTGGATGCCGCGCTGGCCGATCCTTCGACCCACGACGAAGTCCGCGCCGAGCACCAGCGCGTCGTCGACGCGAGCGGATACGGCGTTCCCACACTGTTTTTCGAGGACGGACAGTGTCTGTTCGGACCGGTGCTGGTCGACCCGCCGACCGGGCCGGACGCGCTGAAGCTCTGGGATGTGGTCACGGGCATGGCCTCGCTGCCGCACGTGTACGAATTGCAGCGGCCCAAGACGCCGGCCGACGCCGAGCTGATCGGTCGCAGCCTGCGCCCATATCTGGACGGGCGCGACTGGGTGAGCATCAACCGGGGTGAGGTGGTCGACGTGGATCGGTTGGCCGGGCGGTCCTAGACCCTCGCGCCAGGGATTTCATTCCCATCGCCCATTCGCCGGCTGACGCTCGGGTTTCTGGAATTTCGCGACCTGAACACCGGGGTCGGCAGCACGACCAACCAACCCGGACTACGGCAACTGCCACTCGGCCAGTGCCGGTACGGGCACAGACGGCCTGCTGTCCGGCTTCTTCACCACCGCTGTCACGAATGCCACAGGTCCGACCAACGCCGTGTTGGTCACTGGTTTGCTGAACAGCGGCAACCCGGGTGGCCTGTTCAGCACCGCGGCGCAGTCGACGCAGCTGACGGCGAAACTGGGCCTGTCACACCATGGCGATCGGCGAGATCTTCAGCCCAATTGCCAAGGCGCCGGACAACTCTCGGCTGGTGTCGTAGTCGAAGATCACGTGCCCGCTAATCACGTCGACGTCGCGCTTGGCCCGCTGCAGGGGGTTGTCGAGGAAGTGCGCGCTGGCGCCGGAGGCTTCGAGCAGATCGGCGATCACGCCGCGGGATTCCTTGACGATGTGCGCGGCCGCCAGGCGTGCGTCGGCGCGCACCGCGCGGGGCACGGTGTTGCCGCTGGCCAAGATGTCGTCGATGCGGTCGGTGGTGTCATGCAGTAGGCCGTGCAGCGCGCGCAGTCTGATGCGGGCCTGGCCGAGGCGCGCCTGCGCTGCGGGCTTGTCCTTCTGGCTGGTGCCCTCGTAGGCGATGACCCGTTCGCTGAGGCGCTGGGTGTAGATCTCCGCGACGCGTTCGGCGGCGCCGAGGGCCGGCATGGCGGCGGTGAGCGCGAGTGCGGGGACCAGGGGCCAGCGGTAGACGTCCGCGTCGTGCAGCCTGGCGCCCGGCGTGGTGCCGGCGTAGATGTCGGTGATCTTGACCAGGCGGTGCTCGGGCACGAAGACACCGTCGGCGACGATGTCGTTGGATCCGGTGGCGCACATGCCGTCGGTGTGCCAGACGTCGACAATGCCGATGTCGTCGGCCGGCAGGAGCGCAAGCGCCGGGTAGATGGCGTCGTCGGGGCCGCAGAGGGCGCCGACGATGGCCCAGTTGCCGTCCATCACGCCGGTGGCCCAGGACCAGCGTCCGCTCAGGGTGACCCCGCCGTCGGCCGGCGTGCCGCGGCCGGTGGGGGCAAGCGGAGCAGCGGCGAGGAACGGCTGGGCCGCGAAGCCCTCGGCCTGGGCCCGCTCGTCGAACAGGGACAGCATCCAGGTGTGCAGGGTGTAGAACGCGGCGGTCCAGGCGGTGGAGGCGCAGCCGTGTGCCATGCGGCGTACCGGGTCGAAAATGGCTGAGAATTCGGCTTGTTGGCCGCCGTAGCCCTTGGGCTTGAGCAGCTCGGTGAAGCCGGATTCGCGCAGCTCGTCGACGGTGGCTTCCGGGAGCCGGCGCAGCCGCTCGGCTTCCTGGGCGCGCTGTTGCAGGCGGACGACGAAATCGTCGGTGATGGTCGTCATGGTTACACCATACCTTTTGGTATGGTCAGGGGCGAAGGAGGAAGTCCAGGAACGTGTCGCGTTGCCGCTTTTCCGGCGTCGCTACGGACAGATGCAGCAGACCGATCCCGGCGGCGAACGTGGTGCTGGCCCGCAGGTCGGCGTCGTCGGCGCCAAACCCGTAGTCACGGAAGGCTTGTCGTACCTGCTTGAACAACCGGCCGTCGGCGGCGCGGACGGAGGCGGCGATGTTCTCGTCGGAGCGCGCCCACTCGCGCATGGCGCGTTCCAGGGTCCAGTGCCGCGGCCTGACGAGCATCGCGATCATCTGCGACAGCCGTTCGCGGGGTTCGACGTCGCCGAGTTGCTCGATCTCGCGAAGTTCGTCGTCTTTCATCCGGGCCCAGGATTCGATCAGCGCCTGGCGGTAGGCCGCCATGTCGGTGAAATGCCAGTAGAAGCTGCCTTTGGTGACGTTCAGGCGGCTGCAGAGCCGGTCGAGTTTGAGAGCGTGGAGTCCTTCGTCGGCCACTGTCGCATACCCGGCCTGTAGCCAGTCGTCCACCGTGAGACGGCTGCTGGTCGCCATAGACGGCAGCCTACGTGGAAGGATCGGGAGATGACTTCGCCGCGTGGCGGGTCGCGTGTGGGGACCCGGTTCGGACCGTATGAGCTGCGGTCGTTGCTGGGTACGGGCGGTATGGGCGAGGTGTACCGGGCCTTCGACACGGTGCGTGGGCGGATGGTGGCGCTGAAGCTGTTGCGCCCGGATCTGGCCGCCGATCCGCAATATCAGCAGCGATTCCGCCGGGAATCCCAGATCGCGGCGCGATTGCAGGAACCGCACGTCATCCCGGTGCATGATTTCGGGGCGATCGGGGGCGTGCTGTTCATCGACATGCGGCTGGTCGAGGGCGGCAGCCTGCGGGACGTGTTGCAGTCGCGCGGTCCGATGGACCCTGCGGATGCGGTGGCGGTGGTGGCCCAGGTGGCGTCGGCGCTGGATGCCGCCCACGCCGACGGGCTGGTACATCGCGACGTCAAGCCGGAGAACGTGCTGATCAATGCCGAAGGTTTCGCCTACCTGGTCGACTTCGGCATCGCCCGTGGCGGCGGAGATCCGAGTTTGACGGGCGTGGGCCTGCCGATCGGGTCGTATGTGTACATGGCGCCGGAGCGGTTCAACGGTGGCCAGGTCGGTCCGGCGACCGACGTCTATTCGCTGACCTGTCTGCTCTATGAATGTCTCACGGGCAGGCCGCCTTTCGACTTTCCTGAACCCGCTGCGGTGATGAGCGCGCACCTGTTCTCCGCGCCACCGCGGCCGAGCATCATGCGCCGCGGGGTTTCCCGGGTCTTCGACGGGGTGATCGCCAAGGGGATGGCCAAACAGCCTGCGGCACGGTTCGTTTCGGCCGGTGGGTTGGCCCGTGCCGCTGGCGCGGTGCTGCGTCCGCCGTCGGGCACGCGTCCATTTCCCACGGATTATCCGAATCCCGAGGACACCGGTTACAGTCCCTATCCTGCTCCGGCGCCCGCGCCGGTCCCGGTTCGGCCGGTGCGGAGGCGCCTGCCGGTGCTGCTGGGTGGATTCGCGGCACTGATGCTGGTGATTGCGGCGGTGTTGGCGGCGTTCCTGGCGTTCGGCAGCCGGTCCGGTCCGTCGACGCCGTCGGCTTTGCCGACGACGTCGTTGGCCCCGTCGTTGTCTCAGCCCGTGGACGGCGCCGACGGGCTCGGCTTCGTCGGGCACACGGCGCGCTGTGACCCCGGGAACCCGCCCGCGGCGGTGCTGCGCACCGCGAAATCACTGGTGGTGGTGTGTCAGCGTGGGTCGGGGAGCTTCTACTATCGGGGTGAGCGGATCAGCGACGGCGCCCACATCGAATTGGGCGGTGCGGTAAGGGCTTCCGACGGATTCGACGTGGTGAATCCGGCGAACGGGGTGCGCTATCAGATTCGTCCGCAGATGCTGACCATTCTGAGTGGTAGCCATGTTGATTCGGCGGAACCGGCGCTGCAGTACGCCTCGGGCGGTTGATCGCCGCCTACGATGTCCGTCGCCAAGCGAATTGCACTTTGGCGCCAGTAGCGCCAAAATGGCGCCATGCCGAGCGTCCAGATCAAGGATGTCCCAGAAGAGACTCACCGGGTGTTGCGGGAACGCGCGGCGCGCGCTCACCAGTCCTTGCAGGAGTACCTCCGCAGTCGGTTAATCGCCGAGGCGAATCAGCCGACGGTGGAAGAGGTCCTCGACCGAGTGGCCGGACGACGTGGGGGTCGAGTGTCGAGTAGGGCGGCCGTCGAACATATCCGGGCCGAGCGTGATCGTCGTTGACGCGAGTGTCTTGGCTGTCGCGCTAGGCGACGACGGAGACGAAGGACAGCGTTTTCGGGAACGGCTCGAGAGTGAAATATTGGTTGCCCCAGAACTCATCGACCTCGAGGTGATTTCGGTGTGGCGCCGGCACGTCAGGGAGAAACTGATGACCGCTCGAAGGGCCAGAGCCGCGGTCGAAGATTTGTCCGACCTCCCGATCCGACGCTGCTCGCATCAACCAGTACTGCAACGCATCTGGGACCTACGGCACACCATGACGTCCTACGATGCCGCTTACATCGCCCTGGCCGAGACGCTCGCTGTCGCCCTGGTCACCGCCGACGCACACCTCGCGCGAGCATCGGGCGCCAGATGTGAGATCGAGACGCTCGGTGGCTGACCGTTTACTCGCCGAAAACCACGCCGGGATTGAGAATGCCCGCTGGGTCGAAGCTTTCCTTGATCCGCCGCATCAACGCCACCTTCGCGGGATCTTCGAGTTTGAGGTAATACGGCGTCTTGGCGCGTCCCAGCCCGTGCTCGCCGGAGATCGCCCCACCCAATTCCATTGCCAGCGCGAAGATGTCGGTCATCAGCTGCTTGCGGGCTACCGGGTCCTTCAGCAGGATCGCCAGGTGCACATTGCCGTCGCCGGCATGTCCGCAGCCGGCCACACCACCACCGGCCGCCGAAGCCAAACCCCGCACCGTGCTGAGGAATTTGGGCATCGCCGAGCGCGGTACCACGGTGTCGATGATGTCGTCGGCCCCGATCGCCTTGGCCGTCCAGAAGGCCTTCTCGCGCGCCTCGATCAACCGCCGCGCCGAGCCGCCTTCCAGCACATACGCGTCCACGGCACCCAGCTCGGCCAGCAGCTCGCCGGTACGTTCGACGTCCTCGTCCAACCGATCTGAGGTCCGGTTCTCAAGTCCCACAACAAGGTACGCCGCACAGCTGTCCCGGACCCGGTCCGGGATACCCAGTTCGAGATTCTGGGTGTGGATGATCGCGGCCATCGTCAGGTTGTCGATGTACTCGAGGATGTAGGGGGCCAGACCGGCGGCCAGCACGGCCGGCACCGCCGTCATCACCTGGTCGAAGTCGGCGAACGGCGCCACCACCGTGGCGCTGTGGTCCAGCCGCGGATACAGCTTGACGGTCACCTCGGTGGCCAGCGCCAAGGTGCCTTCGGAGCCGACGATCAGCTGCGTCAGGTCATACCCCGTCGACACTTTGGCGATCTTGCCGCCGGTGCGGATGATCTCACCCGTCGGCAACACCGCCTGCAGGCCGAGCACGTTATGGCGGGACACCCCGTATTTGACCGCACGCATCCCGCCCGCGTTGGTGCCGACGTTGCCGCCGACGCTGGCCGACAGCTCGCCGGGGTAGACCATGTAGCGCAGGCCGTACTCGTCGGTGGCGGCGTCGAGTTCGGTCAGCGTGATCCCCGGCTGCACGACGGCCACCTGGTTGGTGGTGTCGACCTCGAGAACCTTGTTCATCCGCTCGAACGAGATGAGCAGACCGCCGTCCGCGGGGCGCGCGGCACCCGACAGGCCGGACCCGGACCCGCGGGCCGTCACCGGCACGCCGGATTCGGATGCCGCCTTGAGTAGTTGGGCGACCTCCTCGGCGCTGGCCGGTTTGGCGACGTACGCCGGCCGCACGGGTGACTGGGTCAGTTCCTCGTCGTGGGAGTAGTCCTCGGGGACCGCGGCACCGGCGAGCAGGTGCTCACTGCCGACGATCTCGGCGAACCGCGTTGTCATGTCGCTCATCGGCATCAATCTATCCTTCGTTCGGCCCTCGAAGGTGAGGACTTCTGACTCTCACCAGCGCACCCGTTGGGGCGGATAGTAGCGGCCATGGAGCACCTGTCTGCCCTCGACGCCGCATTCCTTGAAGTCGAAGACTCCGATCCACACGTGAGCCTGGCGATCGGCGGGGTGTCGATCATCGAGGGGCCGCCGCCCACCCATGAGGAGTTCGTCGAGGCGTTCGCCGAACGCGTGCAATCGATTCCGCGCTGTACGCAGGTGCTGCGGACCCACCCGCTCGACATCGGTCCGCCGGAATGGGTGCAGGATCCGCACTTCGATATCTCGCGGCACCTGCACCGGCTGGCGGTCCCGCACCCTGGCGGCGACGTGGAGCTGTTCGACGTGGTGGCCGATGTCATGGAGCGCCGGCTGGACCGCGAGCGCCCGCTCTGGGAGTGCTACATCATCGAGGGTTTGAGCGACGACCGATGGGCGGTGCTGACCAAGCTGCACCACTGCATCGCCGACGGTATCGCGACCACCCAGATGATGGCGAAGTTCAGCGACGAGGGCGGTGGCGAGTCCTTCGCCACCGACATTCACGGTGCCCAGGAGCCGGAGCGGCGGTGGTGGGACGTGAAGGTGAGCCTGAACCCGGTTAGTTGGATGAGTGGCTTGGTACGCGGCGCCCTCAGCGCGGCGTCTGCCGTCGAACATGCGGCGCTGGGCGCGGCCGAGCTGACGGCCAGCATGCTCACTTCGGCGCCGGACACGTCCTTGAGTGGCTCGGTCACCACGCGGCGGCGCTATCGGGCGGCCCGGGTCCGGTTGGCCGATCTGCACGAGGTCGGCGACGCGTTCGACGTGACGATCAACGACGTGGCGCTGGCGGCGATCACCGCCAGCTACCGGCAACTGCTGCTGGACCGCGGGGAGCAGCCCGGACGCAACTCGCTGCGCACGCTGGTGCCGGTCTCGGTGCGCGGGACCAATCACTTCAACCTGACCGACAACGAGGTGTCGGCGATGCTGCCGCTGCTGCCCGTCGATGAGGCCGACCCGGTGACCCAGCTCGAGTTGGTGCACAAGCGGCTGCTGCACGCCAAGGGAAGTGGTCAGAGCGAGGGCGGCAGTGCGATGCTCTCGGTGGTCGGGAATGTGCCATTCGCGTTCTCGGCGTGGGCCGTTCGACTGCTTAGTCATCTGCCGCAGAAGGCCGTGGTGGCGCTAGCGACTAATGTCCCCGGTCCGCGTGCTGAACAACGGCTGCTGGGTCGTCGGGTAGTGGAGATCCTGCCGGTGCCGCCGATCGCGCTGCAGTTGCGCACCGGCATCGCGATGGTCAGCTATGCCGAGCATTTCGTCTTCGGCATCACCGGTGACTACGACGCCGCCCCAGACCTCGACGCGCTCGCCTCAGGGATCGAGGACGCGGCGGCGCGGCTGTTGGAGCTCGGCAGGGCGCTTCGGGTCAAACGCCGGAAGCCACGTAAGGCGTTGGCCTAGGCCACCTTCGGGGCGAAGGTGACGGGCAGCGTGCCGAGGCCGGTCATGGCGGGGTTGCCGAGGTAGACGGCAACACCGTCCTCCTCGACCGCATAGTCGGGAATGCGGTCGAGGACGGCCTTGACCATCACCTCGGCCATGGTTCTGGCCAGGTGCGATCCGATGCAGCGGTGGGGTCCGAGACCGAAAGCCAGGTGGCGGTTGGGGTTACGGTCCAAGACGATTTCGTCGGGCCGGTCGAACTCCGTCTCGTCGTGGTTGGCGGCCAGCCAGCTGATGATGAGTTTGTCGTTCGCTTTCAGGTGTTGGCCATTGAGTGTGACGTCTTTGGTGACGGTGCGGCTGAGTTGCTGATTGACGGAGAAGTAGCGCAGGAACTCGTCGGTGGCGGTGCGGTACAGATCGGGGTTGTGTCTCAGTTCGTCTCGCAGCTGTGGGTGGGTGCCAAGGTGCAGCAGGGTCAGCGCGGTTTGGGAGGTGGTGGTGTCGACGCCGCCGCCGATGAGGTTCCAGATGATGTTGAGCAGTTGCTCGTCGGTGAGTCTTTGATTCTCGAACTCGAACTGGAGGAGGAAGCTGGTGAGATCTTCTTTCGGGTCGCCTCGTCGCAGGGCCGCGTATTCGAGGACGCCCTGCATCATCTCCGGGACTGCGGCGATGGCCGTGGCGTATTCGGGGCTGTCCTGGGGGACGGCCATGACGGCGTGGAAGAGGTTGGCGTAGAGGTGCCAGTTGTCGTAGGGCAGGCCCATCAGCTTCATGGTGAGGATGGCCGGGACGGGGCTGGCGAAGTCGAGCACCAGGTCCATGTGCCCTTCGGTGATGTGTCTGTTGAGGAACTCGTGCGCCTTCTCTTCCATGAACGGCCGCAGTTTCTCGACTGCGCCGGGGGAGAAGAACGGGGCCAGGGCGTGTCGCAGGGCCTGGTGGTAAGGGCCGTCGATTTCGCCGATCCCGAGGGCGGGTTGGCCGTCGGGGCGCGGGACGCCCATCTCACCCTGGTAGTCGATGCCGTCTTCGGCGTTCGGCTCGTATTTGTGCGCGAAAGCGTCGCCGTCTCGGGCGGTTTCCCGCACCGCGTCGTAGCTGGAGAGGTACCAAAATCCGCCGTAGTTGGTGTTCCAGGCGACCGGGCATTTTCTTCTCAGCTCGGCGTTGATGGCGAGTTCGTTGAGGTTGAACTCGTCGGAGTGGTGGTCGAAGTCGACGATGATCTCGGGTGGGATGTCGGGCCGGGCTGTCACTAGTCGGTGCCTCTCAGTGTGCGCGTCGGGGTCGGCGGAGGGTGCGCGGCGGAGCGCACAGCGCTTTTTACGCTATCTTTGCATTATTACGCGCTAGAGAGGTGTGGGGCCATCGAGGACTGGGCGGCTGGGGCGACGATCGGCGGGCAGGTGATCCCGGCGCTGCCCGATCTGGCTCGCATGCGCCGGGAACGTTTCGCTCGGTTGCAGGTCGGTTTGGCTTCTGCCGGCTTGGACGGGTTGGTATTGCTCGGGTCCAGCGCGGTGTCGTATGCGACAGGTGCGTTGACGCCGTCGATGGACGGTGACACGGCGGCGTTGTTGCGTCCCGTGGCGGTGGTGGTCGCGGGGGAGTCGGCGCCGCATCTGTTCACGATGTTCGCGGACGGTGCCCCTGACGATGTGGTGGTGCATGGGCCGTTGTTTCCGGACCTCGACGATGGGGCGTTCGGTTCGGAGCTGGCCTCATTGTTTGGCGCTGGCGCTCGGCTGGGCATTGACCACTTGTCGCACGCCATGTTTCGAGGGCTGACGGGCTATGAGTGGGTGGACGCGTCGGGGGTGTTGGGCTCGGCGCGGGTGTTGAAGACGGTCGACGAGGTGGCGTGTATTCGGCACGCGCAGTTGCTGAATGAGCTGGCGATGGAGGATGCGCTGGCTTTGCTTCGGCCGGGGGTTCGGCAGGTTGACTTGAGTGCGGCGTTTCTGCGGCGGGTGTTCGAGTTGGGGGCGTCGGCGGGCGGGATCGATCCGATCTGGCAGGTGATGGCTCCGTCTCGTTCGTTGGGGCCGTGGACGGTGCATGGTGATCTGGCGTATCCGACGGTGACGTCGGATCGGTTTCTGCGGTACGGCGATGTGATCTGGGTGGACGCCGGGATCATGTACGAGGGGTATGCCTCGGACTACGGGCGGACCTGGGTGGTGGGGTCTGGTTTGGATGCCATGCAGCATGGGCAGTTTCGGCGGTGGCGTGGGGTGGTCGACGCGTGCCTGGACGTGTTGCGCCCAGGGATTTCTGGTTTGGAGTTGTGCAAGGTTGCGGTGGCGGCCAATGACGGGGTGCGGCCGTGGATCGAGCATTTCTATCTGGCGCACGGAGTGGGGACCGATAGCGCGGAGATGCCGTTGATCGGGACGGACCTCGGCGAGGATTTTGATTCTCGGCTGGTGGTGGAGCCAGGGATGGTGATGGTGTTTGAGCCGGTGATCTGGGATGAGGGGTCGGCGGGATATCGCGCGGAAGACATTGTGGCCGTGACGGATAACGGGTGGGTGAAGTTGAGCGGCTCTTCGTATTCGCCGTATGGGGCTTCGGCATGAGTCCGGTGGCGCGGGATTCCGGTGTGCGCGTTGGCGTCATGGCTTTGGAGGACTCGTGTCGGGTTGACTTCGCTGCTTTGCGGGCTGAGCGGCGGGCAAAGGTGTTCGCCGGCATGGACTCTGCTGGGCTTGACGCGTTGATTCTCGGTGGCGCCGGCAATGTGCACTACGTGTGCGGCGCTCGGTTGTTGGGCCGGGCCGGGGTTTTGCCATTCGCGCCGGTGTGTGTGGTGGTGCGCTCGACCGGGCGGGTGCATCTGCTCTCGACGTGGGACGAAGGGGTGCCGCCGGAGATCGAGCGCGAGGACCTGTATCCGCTGAGCTGGAACCCGTCGAATCTCATGCGCTCGGTGGCTTCCATTCCGGGACTGGGGGAGTCGCGGCGGATCGGCACGGATGGGTTGACGGCGACGTCCGGGGCGATGATTGCGTCGCTGGCTTCGGGTGCGGAGCTCGTCGACGGGGGAGCGGTGGTTGAGGCTTGCCGGCGGGTGAAGACGGACGCGGAGATTACGTGTCTTGAAGTGGCGACGGCGATTTCGGAATCGGCGTTGAGTGTTATGGCTTCGGCTTTGGGTCCGGGGGTTTCGGAACGGGAATTGCTGGGGGTTTACTCCGAGCATGTGGCGCGGTTGGGGGCGCCGGTGCCGCCGTCGGAGAGTGTGTGTTTCGTTTCTGGTGACTCCGTCGGGTTCCGTCACGTGCCTTCGGATCGGGTGGTGGGGGATGGGGAGTTGGTGGTGTTGGCGCCGGGGGCGCTGTATGCGGGGTATGAGGCGGGGTTGGCGCGGACGGTCGTGGCCGGTTCGGGTTCGGGCGGTGGTGGTGGCGGCGGTTCGGCTCTGGCTGAGCGTTGCGTGGCGGGGATGGACGCGCTGTTGGGGGCTTGTCGCGCAGGCGGGGTTGGGGCTGATCTGTATCGGGCTTGGGAAAGCCTTGGGGTAGGCCCGGCGTCGGTGGTGCTTGCTCACGGGTTGGGGCTGGGGGCTGAGCCGCCGGTGATCGGGTTGGGGCTTGGGCGCGATGCGGTGTTGGAGGAGGGGATGGTGTTGAGCGTCCAGTCGTGGGTGGTGGAGGAAGGCATTGGTGGGTGTCTTCAGCGTGAGACGCTGATGATTAGCGGGGACGGCCCTGTGGTGCTGACGAGGTATGGGAGGTCGTAATGGGTTCGCAGCCGGTCGTTTTCAACCATGTCGGGTTGTGCGTGCGGGATCGCGTGGCATCGCGCCGGTTTTACGAAGGGCTCCTGGGATTTGAATTCTGGTGGGAGTTGGATGCGCCGGAGGAGGGGACTGCTGCGCTGCTGCAGCTTGAGCGGCCGGTGGGCTTGCACGCGACTTATCTGGTGCGGGATGGGTTGGTGCTTGAGCTGCTTGATTACTCGGGTCGTTCTGTATCGGGTGGGCCTGAGCGGGTGATGGATCAGGTTGGGCTGACGCACATTTCGTTTTCGGTGTCGGATCTTCGTTCGGTACTGGGGCGGGTGGGGGAGTTTGGAGGGTGTGTCGTTGAGGGGACGGTGTCGGAGGGGGCGGCGATGGTGAGGGATCCGGATGGGCAATTGCTGGAACTGCTTTCGGATGAGTGGTTGGGCGTTTTGCCGGCGAAGCCGTGAAGTCGTGAGCGCGCCATTAGGGGTCGCCACCAACAATCCAGCCAGCTCGTCAAGGGCTACCCGGTCGGCACCTTCATCTTTTGGCACACTAATGAGCAACTCCGCACTGTTCGCAGCATTGGCAATAAGAAGTTCAAGGACAAGCCTGGAGGCGACTACTTCGACTACGTACTCGACGGCCAACAACGTCTGACCAGTCTCTACGCCTCGGTCAAAGGCATCACGGTGACACGAGCCAACGGCAAAGTCGATGACTTCTCGCAAATGTGGATCGACCTCGACGCCAACGAACACGATGACATCGTCACCATCGATCTGTCCGACGAAGATAGGACGTACATCGCGCTCACCGAGCTCCTTAGCGGCCAGCTGCTCACCCTGGCCACGAAATTCGACAGCCAATACCACGCTAAGCTTCAGTACTACGTGAATGCCTTCACGACCTATAGTTTTCCCGTTGTCTCGGTAAGGGACGCCGAAATCGATGTGGCCACAGAGATATTCACTAGAATCAACGTCGGCGGCAAGCCGCTGACCCCGTTCGAGATCGTCGTCGCCAAGACTTATGACGAAAGGCGCAGGTTTGACCTGGCGAACAAATACGCACTGCTAAAGGGGAAGCTCAACAAGCACGGGTACGACATCGCGGAGATGACGCCCCTCCGGGTGATTGCACTGCTAGCGAAGGGCGATTGCCGGCGTCAGGCGATTCTCAAACTCGACAAAGCGACCGTAATCCGGCTTTGGGATCCCGTCGCAGATGCGATCGACCAGTCCATTGACCATTTCAAGGCCGTATACGGGGTGCGAGTTTCCCAGCTGCTCCCGTACGGTGGCTTGGTGATTCCATTCGCATACTTCTTCCATAAAAACGGCGGCAAGAAGCCTACGGTCGACCAAGCCCGACTGCTTACTGACTTCTTCTGGCGTTGCAGCCTTGGTGGCAGATACTCATCCAGCTTCGAAAGCAGGGTGACGGCTGATCTCACAAAGATCGACAAGATACTTAAGCGCAAGGCACCCACCTACAAATGGCCTACTCGAATCGATCCTGATTTTCTGCTGGCAAGCGGTCGGTTCGCGCCGTCGCGGGCGTTTGTCAAAGCTATCCTCTGCATCTATGCCTCGTTTCAGCCACGATCCTTCGATAACAACGGGATTGTCGCCATCGAGAACGACGCACTCAAACGCTCCAATAGCCGCAACTACTACCATTTTTTCCCGCGGGCCCACCTGAACAAAACTGGGGTGCCCGATTCAAAGGCCAACAGCGTCTTCAACATCACGATGATCGATGCCCACCTGAATAAGAACCAGATCAGGGCACGCTCCCCCCTGAAATACATGCAAGAGTTCGAGTAGTCAAACCCGGACATGTCGCAGACCCTGAAGTCGCACCTGATGCCCGACAGCTTTTGGGCGGACATTCAAAATGACGATTACGACCATTTTCTCGAGCGACGAGCTGAACGAATCAGCAAGGAACTTAACAAACGCGTCATCCCGCAAGAGGTCGACTCTCAAGCCCTGGCGGTAGACAACGAAGGAGAAGGCGATGAGGAGGCCGTCCTCGAATCAGAGGAGTAAAACAGTTCCTCACACCTTTCCCAGTGTTCTCCGCAGGTTTGGTAGGGCGCCGCGATGTGGTGTTCCGCGACGACAGTTCACGTCGGCGTGCACGATGCCGTCGATCTCGCTGAGGCGATGGTGGCTTCGCCCAAGTGTGACCCCACCGGGAGAACGAGACGTTGGACGACGCATCACCTTGCCAGCAACTGCTCAGTTTTCGACTGCCGTTACAAACTGTCGCATTGCTGTCGGAGCTCTGAGCTAGCGTCCTGATGGGTGGGCCGCATACAGAGCGGTGTGATCGACGGGGGAATGTTGTTGCAAGAGGGTATTGAGTACACGGACTTCGACCGTGCCATCGCGAGCGCGCTCGCGGCGGGGCACGAAGAAATCAACCTGCTCGATGAGCTGGGCGAGGCCGCGATCGACTCCTACGCGATTTCGCTACCTACTGCCACTGGGTTGGCTCCTCTGATTCAGAAAGCTGCGAATGCGACTGACGCTTTTGCTGAGAAGATCCGCGCTCACCTCTCCGAACAACGCGATGTGCTGTCGACGTTCAACGTCGCCTTCTTCGGCCGCACCGGGGCAGGCAAGAGCACATTGCTCTCCGCCTTCGGCGAGTTGGACGGGCGTGATGTGTCGCCGGGCGACAGCGACTGGACGACCGAAATTCACTCGGTGACCTGGCGCGGGTGCAAGCTCTACGACACTCCTGGCATCAACGGTTGGGGCGGCCGAAAGAGCCGTGAAGACCTGGAGGCCACCGCGCGTCGGGCGGTCGAAATCGCTGACGTCGTGCTCTTGTGCTTCGACAGCCAGAGCCAGCAGGCCAGCGAGTTCTCCAAGGTCGCCAACTGGGTGCGCCACTACGGCAAGCCCACCATTGCGGTGCTCAATATTCGAAACCTGCGCTGGCGCCATCCGGCTAAGGTGCCTAATCAGGCTGCGCGGCAAAATATCTCGGAGCCAGTCCGTCAGCACAGCGACAACATTCGCACCGAGTTGGCCAATATCGGACTTTCCGACACCCCGGTGGTCGCTATTCACAGCAGGCGCGCGCTGTTTGCGCGTGCAACTACCCCCTTTCGCGGTCCTGCTGAGCGGGACTTTCTTAACGAACGCGAACAGTACGGCACCGACTATCTGGCGCGCTGGTCGAATTTCGTCACACTCGAGGCGTTGTTGACCGCAGGGATCGCCGCAGGAGGTGCCCAACTGCGGCTCACGTCCCTGCGTGAGGGCATGCGCGCGATCCTTCGCGACGAGGTCAGCATGCTCGAGGCGCTCGAGAAGCGGCTCGTCGAACGGTTTGATGAGGTTGACCGGGCTATCTCACGGCACCTTCAAGTACTTGGCTACCTCGAGGTAGACGAACGTGCAATTTACCTCCACGACGACGAGTGGAGTGGTGACCTGCTCACCATTGCCGAGTCGGCACGCGGCCGACCGTATCTCGCCCCGGCCGACGGCACTTTCGCTCGGTACCTGCGGAACTTGCTGAAGCCGCACCTATCGGTGCCACGCGGTGAAGCGTTAAAACGATTCAAGCGATTGGAACGCAGGGCCTTCGACGACCAGCAGGACGTCGATAAGGAGACTTTCGTCAGGGAGGTGTTTGACGAACACGGGATAGCGGACGCGCTCGAACGCGTATGGACCGATTCCACGTCATTCCTCGCACGGGAATTGGACATGGCCGCAGGCGAATTGCGGCATCGGAACTTGTCAACCGATCGTGAGTCCTCCGACATCGGCGGGGCCGCCGGATCGGGCTCGCAAGCCTTCGAGGCGGCATTCCGGGGCGGTGGTTTACTGACGGGAGTTACCGCCGCCATCGGCGCTGTCGCACTAGCGAATTCCTGGAACCCTATTGGTTGGGCGGGCGGCATCGTGGTTGCCGGGATCGGCATCGCGTCGTCGGTACTGAGCATTGTAGGGGGTCGGCAGGGCGAGTCTGCTGAAAGGCAGCGGGCCGAAGCCCACGCCAGGGCAGCCTATGCCGGGCGCACGGCGATCCGCACTACCTTCGACGGCATCGAAAAGGACTTCGCCATCGACGCCCGTTCAGTGGCATGGAAGCAAGCCGCGCCCGGGGTGAAGTTGTTGCTGCGTGAGATTGTGGTGCTTGTTCGCCTTCGCCAGCAAATTGCCCTCATCGCCGTCCAACTAGATGCCAAGGCAGAGAGGATCATTAAGACGCCTAGCGTCGATATCCTCGAGGTTGCCCAACTCGCGCTGCTGAACGACACTTCGGCTGCCCGCCGCGATCGCCAAAATTTGCAGCGAGTTCTGTTGGGCGAGGACTGGTTCGATGTCTTAACAACGCCGGGCGATACCAACACCGATGACAATAGGATGTTTGTCGATGCATGCCGTGCCCGTCACGATGCCGACGTCGGCAGGCTACGTCGCGCCCTCACCGACGCGCTCGCCAGTCCTGACATCACCCGAGTCGCGGACTGGACGCAGCTGCTCGCCGACGAGGCCAAGCGCGATGCGGGGTTTCGTGCCGCCTCGGTGGCCGCCACCCCACCGCGTGGCGCGCTACCTTCCGTCGCCGTCGCCGGTGACTTCAGCGCAGGCAAGTCGTCGTTCATCAAGCGACTGCTCGCGGAGGTGGATGGTGATGTGCCAGAAACGCTCAACATCCGCGCTGACCCCACGACAGACGATGTGTACGTCTACCGGCTCGGCAGCATAGACATCCTGGATACACCTGGTTTCCAGAGCGGGCGCAGCGGACACGACGAGAAGGCAGTGTCGGCAACCACGAACGCCGCACTCGTCATCGTGCTGTTCCACGTCAACTTGTTGATCGGTGACACGGACCGCCTGGAGGGCGTCGTCAAGGGCACCGAGCATGCACCGGGCAAGTGGCCGCGAATGTTGTTCTTCATCAACCGTTGTGACGAGCTTGGCGTTGATCCGCATCATGGGGTGGACGAGTACTTTAACCGTCGCGATCGCAAGGCGGCCGAGCTGCGCGCCGCGCTGTCCTCGCGGAGGATCGACGTCGGCACGGACCACATCCACGGCATCGCGGCCGATCCCTTCTCCGCTGTCGGACGTCAGCTGCCGGCCACCCGCGGCGCGTATGACGCCAATCGGGCTTGGGATGGAGTCGATGCCTTTCTCGAGGCGCTTCGTTCGTTGTCACCGAGCGATATCGCGCAGGCGAATGTGTTAGCGGCACTGGACAATGCGGCGGCGGAGTTGCTACATCTGCGTACCGGAACGCGCGCAGAATACGAGTCAAATCGCGTAGAGGCCGACAAACGCAGTTCGTTGATCACGACGCTAGACGCATGTCTCGAGGAAGCTCAACACCTGTCGCAGACGTTGGAGCACAGCTTGTCCGAGACGGTGTCGCGGCACACGGCCGAAGCCATCAGAATCATGCGCGAGGTGGCCCGCGGCGACGAGGAGAGGCTGGCCAAGGCGATGGCCTCGTGGAACAGTTCCGAGCTCCACGCTGAGACAGACGTCTTCTTGGCCTCCGCAGTGGAGGAAATCGGTGAGTGGTCGGCGGTCCACGAGTCGGCCATTAACCGTGAGCTTGCGGCCATGAAGTTCGATCAGAAGCTGGGCACGCCTGTAGCGGACGAAGGGAACGACGAGAACGCGCCGCGTGACACTATTGGCGACATCACCGCAGTTGGTGAGTTTATGACCAAGTCGGCGCAAAAGCTCGCCTCGGGAGCGGGCACCCGCGATGCTGTTTACGGGATCGGAAAGGGCCTCGGCAAGAACTTCAAGCCATGGGGCGCCGTGAAGCTTGGCCGGACGGTGGCACGAGCTGGAGTGGTGCTGCAGGCCGCGGCGGTGGCATGGGATGTCTTGGACTGGGTCCGCACCGAGGCTAAGCGTTCGAGCTGGGACGAAACCATAACCGCGGCAGTCGAATCCGTAGAGCAGGAGAGCGCCGATCGCGTGGCGGACTTTCTCCGTGGTGAAGACGCTCCCGTCGCCTACCTCGAGGAACGCCGTGCCGAGATCAGCGCCATCCGCGACGACCACCAGAATCAGCTGGTGCTAGCGAAGTACGAGTCGTCGCGCTCGGAACGACGGCTTGAGGCTGTTGCTGCGCTGCTGGAAGCCTTCGATGACCTTCGGAAGGAAGCCGAACCCTCATGAGCACCCTCGACATCACCGAGGCCAAGGCCTGGCTAGATTCCATTCCGGGTGGAGCACTCGGGCTCGAAGCCGACGAGCAATGGCAACGGTTTGCGAGTATCAGCGAACCCGTCGTCACGCTTTATGGTGCGTATGACACCGGGAAGAGTTCGCTGATTCGACGACTTGTGGTCGACTCGGGAGTCGAGGTGCCGGAATGGCTAACTATCAGCGCGCGCCATGAAACCTTCGAAGTTAGCGAGGTCCGAGCGGCGGGGTGCGTACTACGTGACACTCCAGGTTTCGTCACCGGCGCAGAAGACGCCCGTGCCGACATGAATAGCCAACTGGCCAACAGCGCAGTCGAGCTCACCGACGTCGCCATAGTCACTGTCACCCCACAGCTGGCGACCGCAGAATTTTCCGCCCTGCACGCATTGGTTCGACAGGGCTGGGCGCCGGGTTCGTTGTGGTTCGTTATTTCCCGTTTCGACGAGGCCGGCGTTGACCCCGAATCCGACGAAGACGGATATCGGGGCAGGGCACAGCGAAAGACCGAGGAACTGCGCCGTGCACTCGGACTGGCCGAGGCAGTTCCAGTGTTCGTTGTATCGCAGGATTTTGCGCAGATGGCCGGATCAGAACGCAACCCCGACCCGCAGCTGTGGGACGAGTTCAGAGGCTGGGACGGGATTGGCGAGCTACGTGAGGCGCTCGTGACGTTGTCGTCCCGTGGCGGCTCATCGCTCAGAGCTTCTGCAGCACAGCGCTTCTGGCGTCAGTCCATCATCACCTCGCTAGCAGGCCTCCACAGCGAGGTGGCGAAATACCAGTCTCATGAAGACTTCTCGGACGAGGGGCTGCAACTGCGGAAATCGTGGCTAGCGCAATTGGATGCACTGCAGCGCTCTGCCGATGCCGATTTGCGCGGGAAGATCTCGGAGACCATCGGGCAAGCTGTCGACGACCAGCGCGAAGCAGAAGCCATTCAAAAGTCGTTGAACGCGACAATCGACTTCTGGTATGGCCTCCAGGAGCGCAATTTCGAGAAGCTGCTACGCAACATCGACGACACGATCGCTCTCGAGCGGCAGCAGCCGTCGTGGAAGAAACTCGAAGAGCTTGCGGAGTCGATCCGCGCTCAGACCGGCCGCTCGACATCTGCCAAGGATCAGACCGAGCTCATTTCGCCTGCCGTGAAGCGGGTGTCGGAGGCTGCGCTCAAAGCCCTGACCGAATACGAGAAGCTATCGATGTTGAAGAAGCCCGCACAGGTGACGGCCGCCTCGGCTATGAGCATGAGCAAGCGAGTCGCCGCAGCCACTGTTGTCGTCCCGCTCGTCGTCGAGATGTCTTCCATCGTCGAACAATTCCTAAGGAGTCGGGCGCAGTCAGCGGAACGCGACCGGCAGCGCAGGGCCGTGGAGGCTGAACTTGACCGGGTCGGTGACCGCGCGGCGACTATAGCGTTGAGCGAGCTTGAGCCACTCATCGACGCCGCAAGGGAGGCGATTCTCGACGCCACTGCCGAACGCGTCGCACTCAGAGAAGGACTGGGCAAGCTGGTTGCTGAGCTGCAGGCGCTGGTCAAATCGGGTGAGGCGCTCCTGGGGACTTCGGAGCTCCACCGTCATCCCTGAGCTTCCCAAAATGATGTTCCAACCTGCGTCTACTGGACTGGTGATGCGGTGCCCGCCAAAGGGCCTGTCGGGCGCTCGGTTTGCTTACTCACGCTCATTGCGCCTCGCGCAAAGAACCAGTGTCACAACGAGATGAAGTGATGTGCGTCTGAGCAGCGGATAGCGACGAGCCGGCGTTCAGGCACCAATGGGTCGCCGATGAACTCCCTGCGGTATAGGGGCCAGGCGGCTTGGGATCATGGGTTCACGATGCGTTGTCGCCCGTCTGCAAGATGGCGGTGTATTCGGGATCCAGTGAGCTGAGACGGATGCGGACCTGGTCGATGAGCTCGTCTGATAGATAAAGTTCCAGATACGCCGACGCCCAGCACGACGTGCCCTCGTCCCCGTCGTCCATCTCGTCCTCGTCCGTGCGGACCTCGTCCTCGTCCGTGCGGACCTCGTCCTCGTCCATCTCGGTATTCCAGTAGCCCTTATGGCCCGCAGCTGCGGCCGCGTCTTCGAATAGCTGGACACTGGGCGAGTAGGGCAACGCGTCGCCTTCCCAGAGACTGGCGAGCACCGGCCAGTTCACGAGCCAATCGACCTACACGGTGGCGAAGTCATCGAAAGGTGTGATCGAGACGGCTGAGCCTCCGCCGAACCCGCCGTGGTCGTAGCGGCCGAAATCGACGACAACAGCCGGCGTTGCGAGTCCGGTGGAGGTGTAACCGATCAGTGGGTTCGACTCGCCCACTTCGAAAACATGTTCCGCCCAGCAGGGACTCATGTATGGGCCCTCGGTGGGGTCGCAACCCGGTAGCATGACGTAATCTCCATCGATTGTGGGATACGCGATCCAATCGGTGCCATCGACCTCCGCACCATGCTCGCTGCAGTCCTCGCCGTCCAGCAACGGTTTCAGCACGAATGGCAACTGAGCGGCGATCTCCGGCGTGCAGCTGATGCGGACATTCTCCCCCGCCCGAACCTCCCAAAGCGACGCCGTCGAGGATATCGCTATAGCGATATCCAAACCCTCACAGGGTGTTTCAATGCCGGTGTGATCATGCAGTCGGAGCACACCGCCCGTGGAGAGCAGCTGCACCCGCTCCAACAGTGGCGCGTTATCCTTCTCACTGCCGTATAGGGCAATCTCGTAGACCACATTCGCACTCATAAAGCATTCCTTTCCGAAAGTCGGTTCGTGTAAAGCATTCCTTTCCGAAAGTCGGTTCGTGCTCGGTAAACCATGGCCGACATACGGATCGCCCCCAAAGCTCGGGTCAACTAGTTCCGCGATCACTAGTGCCGGCTCAAATCGACGTCACGCGCTGTATGTCCATTCGGTCGAAGGAACAGCAACACCGCTCGGACGACCTCACGTCCAACTGCATAGCCGATCGCATCGGCATACGCCCGGAGTTGCACGCTGTACCGCTCGACCTTCGCATCGAGCTCGGCTTCACCGCGGACGGCGTCGGTCTTGTAATCGACCACGACAAGACCGTCTGTGGCTTCGTACAAGAGGTCGATATAGCCTTCAAACACGCCATCGCCGTAGGGTGTTCCGACGTAGACCTCACGCCAATGCCGACCGGTCGCAGCCGCTCGAACGATGTCAGAATCAAGAGCGGCCTGCGCGAGCGCCTCGATCACATCCTCTCGGCCGAGGACTCCTTCTGCCGCGGCCTGTGCGGCGCAGGCCGCAGCGAGCCCGGCGCCGCTAAGAAGTTCGACTACTTGCAAGGTGCCATGGACCGCACGCCCAATTGCGCTGCCGTAGCGTCCTTTTTGCCACGGCGGGAGGTCGATGTCGCGAGGTCCCTTCGCTAGTCCGGGATCTGTCTCCACCTCGATCCGTATCTGTTCATCCTCGTCTCGGGCGGCGGCCGCCTCCGCAGCCAGTTGCGTGGCCGACGTCGCAACAGGCATGGACGCGGACGCGAGTGCGGCGTCATGTCCTGGCTGCCATTCCGCAAGGGTCGGTAATGGGTCGTAGGAGGGGGCGGCTGTCGTGCTGGTTGCGGTGAGTGCCGGCTCGTTTGAAACGTCCAATAGCTCGACAAGGTCTGGAGACCAGCCCTCGTCGAAGAGCAGTTCGGCCGCCGTCCGAGCGGCCCGGCCACCGCGAGGCTTTCGATGTACTGAGATAACCAGATGATCACGCGCCCTGGTAGCTGCGACGTACAGAAGCCGCCGCCGTTCGTGATCGTCCATCTGCTCCTCGTTGGCCTGCATCTCTTCGAAGTCGCTGGTGGACATCCGCTTTGATAGTTTGATGGCCCAGCTGCCGGATGGCGGAAAGCGCACCTCGACCCGCCGGGGTCGTGAATTCGCCTGTGTGGTCAGGCCCGACAGAATGGCAATCGGGAACTCGAGGCCTTTGGCGCCGTGCACCGTCAGAATCCGGACCGCGTTGTCGTCCGTCTCCGGCAACACGGTTTCGATGACGCGGGTGCCCTCGGTGGACTGACCCTCAACCCATTGGAGATAATGTCGCAGCGTCAGGCCTCCGGCCTCTTCCCAGGCGCGGCACTGGTCGAGCACGAACCGCAGGCGCCGCCACAAGTCGCGTGGGCGACGCTCTTCGGCGGCCAATTCGAAAAAACGTCGTTCGCGGAGGATGCGTTCCAGCATCTGGCTGGTCGATAGCCACCGACGTTGACGATGCTGCTCGCCGAGCCACGCAAGTCCCAGAGCAACTGGATGGTCTGCAGGCGCGTCGTCGGGCACCCGGCCCTGGTGATCCCAACGCCCGCGGTGCCTTTCGTGCCACACGAACAGATCGTCGTCGCCGCATCCGAAGGCCGGGGTCCGGAGCGCGCTGACCACGGCGAGCGAATCAGTGGGGTCGTCAACGGCGCGGGCAACCAGCATGAGGTCACGAACCTCGCGGGTTCCGTAGACGAGTGAGGAGGTTTCGGCGCGGTACGGGATGCCCGATGCTTCGAGTGCACGTTCGAGGACCGGTAGCGAAGTCCGCGCGGGCAGCAGTATTGCAACGTCACTCCAGACTGCTGGGCGCCACTCATCCTCGGCGACGTCCGGCGCCTTCCGAAAACCCACGGACCAGCCTTCCCGCATCACCCGCCGGATGGTCGCCGCGACATCGTCGGCTTCGCGGCAGCGCAGTTCATCTGCGGTCATGTTGTCGTGCTCGATGCCGATAAATGCAACGGGTGGGCCGCATTCCGGGCGTTCGCGAACCGGTATCAGCGGCTGGTATGCGGGTTGCGAGTTGCCATCCTCAACAATGATTCTCGAGAACGCATCGTTTATCCAGTTCACGACTGGCCGGCCGGTCCGAAAATTCTTGGTAAGCGATTCGGGCGACCCCACCAGTTCGTCGCGAGCCTTCATGAACATCCCAATGTCGGCCCGTCGGAATCGGTAGATTGATTGCTTGGGGTCGCCGACGAAGAAAAGTCGGCCAGGCTCGATGGAGGCGTGCGCCCAATCGTTTTCAGTGGCGTTCTCATCGGCGGAGGCGATCAACACCGCAATCTCGATCTGGATCGGGTCGGTGTCCTGGAACTCGTCGAGGAGAAGCCGTTTGTAGCGCTTAGCAAGCGACCTTCGGACCTCGAATCCAGTTTCGTTGTCGCGGAGGACATTGCGACCCAATACGAGTAGGTCGTGGAACTCAAGCGCGCCGGCCTGCTGGCGTGCCTCCGCGCTACGTGCGGTGAAACCGGCCAGGGCAGAAGCGATGAACTGCAGCACCCCTTCGAGTACGCGGACCCTCAGCGCCTCGCAAGCTCCATTCAGATCCTTGAGCCGCTGTTTCAGGCTGCTGATATCGACACCCGGCCAGTTGACTTGCTGTCCGTAGGCGTGAGCTAGCTTGGCCTTGTTCAGGATTCGGACTCGATCGTCGTCATTGTCCGCATCGCGGAGCATGGTGTGGTAATCCGCCAATGGCCCGGTAAGGTGCAAAAATAGTCGGTCGTTCTCATCGGTGCAATGCTCTGAGAATTCGGCCAGCGCCGCAAGTTCGCTGAGGATCCCGGCTACGTCGACGGGCGGGATAGCCGGCATGGGTAATCGTTTGCGCTCCACGACCAGGTCCCAGTTGGCGTTGAACGCGAGGGCGACGTCGCGCAGGTGTTTCGGCTTACCTCCGCTGGCGAACAGCAGGCGCAGCGGCACCTCTAGTTCGTTGTCATCGAGCATGTCGTCGGCAAATTGTTCCCAGCGCGCGTCGAACGCGACCTGCGATGCGATCTCGTCGTGGACAGTGAACCTCGGCGGCAGGCCGGCCGCTACGCCGTATTCGGACAAGATGCGTTGGGCAAAAGAATGCAACGTGCCGATTGCCGCGTTGTCGAGTACGTTCAGACCCTCGCGGCATGCCGGATTGATTTCTGCGCGCTTGATAAGTTCCAATCGGATTCGATCGACGAGCTCCGCAGCGGCCTTCTCCGTGAAGGTGATCGCCGCGATGTTGTCGGCCGCGACGCCCGACTCAACCAATGCGACGAACCGGTCAACTAAACACGAGGTCTTGCCGGACCCGGCGCCCGCTTCGAGAAACAAGGCTTCGCCGAGCTTTTCGCGCACGGCGTAGCGAGCGGCGTCGTCACCTGTCACGTCAATCGAGGTCATGTGGCTGCCTTGGGCTCGAGCAGCGACAGGTAGCCAGCGAGCGCTGGATCGTGTTGTTTGCGTTCCCACTCACTGTGAGCAGGCTGGTCACTGAGCCCGTCGGGAGTGCAGAACCAACAGTCGACCCAACCCCAAGTCGGCTTGTCCGACGGATGCGCGGGAAATGCTCCGGCCCCAATACCGGTCGTAATGACATCCATGGCGTCCAGCACAAGTTGGTCAACGCTCTTGGTGATCGAATAGCCATGACGCTTGGCGTCCTTCGTGAACCAGTAGTACGAGCGCAGCGACGAGGCTTCCGGGTACGCCTGTAACGCGGCGCGCGCGTAAACGTACAACTGCAAGCGTCGACCGGCTTGGTGCGGGTTGTCCTCGCTGAGTTCTCTGTACGTCCCTGCGCTGCCAGTTTTGTAGTCGATGACCTCTAACGCACCATCGGCTCCGATGTCGATGCGGTCGATGAATCCGCGCATACGAAGGACATGACCGGATGGCAGCGCGATTTCCACGTCGCTGAATGCGAATTCGGCCGCAACTGGTTGAAGTCCGTCGGCCAAGCGCTGCGAATCGGCGGTGAGCAAGCGGTCGAGTTCGACTGCGATGCGAGCGCGTTCGGCGCGCCAGAGGATCGCATGGCCGGTACGACCCTGGCGTTCGGCCTCATCGAAGTGTTTTTCGGCGATCTGCTGCAGGCGGGCATGATCGCATGGTGTCCAAGCGTCGACAGGATGCCCCTCTCTGATCGCAGCACCGACAAACTCCTCAAGAATCGAGTGCACCAATGAACCGCGGGTGAGTGGGTCGATTTCAAACCGTCGCTCGGGTTCCTCGACACGCTCCACTCTGAGCACATGACCGAACAGGTACGCCCGTGGGCACTTGGCCCAGGCTTCCAATCCGGTCGTCGAGATTCGACTAGGGGGGACAAGCTCGGCCCCGACATCCGCCAGATTTCCATCGAACCGAGTGAACTGACTGCTTCGCCGGGCTCGCACCACGTCGAGTGCTGCGCGGACCCGTTCGTCGTCTGACAGCAGGGAGTGGGTGAGAGATCCGCGGGCGATCGCGGAGAGCCGCAGATCCTGACCTGTGGCGTGGTTGGTTGAATTCGCAAGCCCACCAGCGAAAGACGGAATATGGGTGAGCCACGCTTCCGCCGCACGATGTCGAAGATCAGACGACTCCAGCCGATCAACACCGGCGAGTCGGGCAGCATGGGCAACAAGCCAGCGAGACGCAGGCTGGTCGGTGGAACGACGGAGATCCCCTCGCGGATGCGATAGCACCGCTTGATCTGCTCCGGCAATGGCCGCCGAAAGATTCCGCCTATCGTCGAGCTGCCGGTGTGCTCGTAACTGCAGGTTGCCATCGGCGGCGGTACGTGCGACGTCGGGCAGGAGCGAGTCCTCGAGCCGACGGGGTGGGAACCTGCCCTCCGACATGCCAAGGACCACAACCCGATCGAACACCATTCCGGCTGCGACTGATATGTGTCCGATTAGCACGCCGTCGCCTGACCGGCCGGTGCGCCGCAAGGCCGCTTCGAGCTCGCTGTCCAATGTCCGCCGGAACACGGCCATGGTGGGAGGAGGCCCCCCGAGCGCGCCTAAGTTGCTCAGGTGGTCTAGCGCCTCATCTACGCGGCGCGCGGCTTGCCATTCATCATCGGGCCAAGTCGCCCTGCGTCGCTCGGCGCCAAAATATTTGGCGATGATCAGCTTTAACCAAGTGACGAGCTCGGTCCACGACTGCAGTTCGGTTCCCGGGTCGATATCGCTACGCAGGCGGGCGACGAATGCGGCGAGTGCGTCGGCGCGGTCAGCTTCCCTCCGAAGATGGTCGGCGCGCGACTCCTGACCGTCCTCCTCCAACTTCGCTGCCTCGCTTCGCCGCGCCTCGGCCCATGACGGGAGGCGGTGCTGCCAGTCGTCACCGCGGACGATTCCGGCTGCGCGGGCGATTCTTTCCCACGATGTGCTGGGTACGAATCCGGAGCCGTCGAGGATGAAAGCGTCGGCGAGCAGACCGAGGACGTCCTGGCGACGAAAGGCTCTGTCCGACAAAGACAGCAGCCTGCGGATGGTGCGGCCGTACAGCATGCTGCCGATGTCGCGGACTGGGGTTCCGTTGACAGGAATGTGCGCGGCGCCCAGTTGCTCGTGCAGTAAGCGGGCATAGGGGTCGGCGGTGGGGTAGAGGATTGCGATCCGACCAAGGCGGATTCCATCGCGCATCCACCCGTCGACGGTTCGCACCGCGGCGCGCACTTCGTCGTCGGGATCGCTCGCGCTGATAATGCTCGCAGCCAATGCCGGCTCGACGGCCAAGTCGGTTGGCACGGTGATGTTCGCCCGCTGATATGCGGCGATGGTGGCATTGTCGGCCTCGGCATCTCCCGCAAGGCCGACGTTGATAGACAGCTGGAAGTGGTCAGCGAGGGCATGTAAGAACGTGCGTTCGCCGGCCGTGGGCGTTGGCAGTAGGTGAACCACGATGGGCGACTGGTTGTAGTCGCCGCCCGACGTGACGATGCGGGCGGCGGTTGACAGGAGGTCTTCTTCGTCGTACCACTCTGGCGAAAGGTGTTCTCGCACTAGGCGGAAAAGCCGCACCACGTCGCTGGTCGTGGTTGAGGCGTCCGCTACGGCGTCGAGACACGCATCGGGTGCGGCACGTAGTTCACGGTAGGTGTCCGCTAGCGCTAGTTCGGTGGCTGGATGCTCGGCGACCGGAGTGAAGATCCCGGGTGATTCGGCGAGGGCGGTGCGAATAGCCGACGTGAGCAGCGGTGCGGATAACGGCCGCCGGCCCGATTCCGCCAATGTGGCCGCGCCAATCTGCTCGGCGAGGCGCCGAAGCGTGACGAAGGTGACGTTCGCAATACCACCGGGGCGTGCCGCCAATGCTCGTCGCGTTGAGACCGAAACAAAATTGGATCTCACGACGACTGTGACGGCTTTGAGCGGGTCTTCACCCTTCAACTCGGCGAGCTGCACTGCGAGGAGGTCGATGGCCAGTCGGCCGTAGGCCGTGGTGGTGATCTTAATGGTCGTTCCCCTGGGTCATTGTTGCCCTGCTCGCCCCGCCATCGGGCGATTCAAGGGGCGCGTGTGTTAATCGTCCTCATCGAGGATCTTGTAACGTTCGGCGGAGATGACTTCTTCGACCCATGAGCTGAAGTCGGGTTCATCAGATTCGGTTGCCGCGTTCAGAAACGCCTGGAACATCTCATCGAGGTTCAAAACGACATCGTTTGTCGTGTCGAGATACTCGGTGCATGCGTCGCCTGCTCCATGCTCCTGGAGCACGAAGTCAATAAGCCCATAGCCCAATCGGATCCAGTATTTCGGGCCACTGGCGTCCCGGTTACTTGTCGGCGCCATACCGGGAAGCACGCCGTGCCCCTCGAGGCTGTAGTCACTCCAATTAAAGCTGTAGACAACATCTTTGCCGTTAGGCCATCCAAGCACACCATGTCCAGGCGAACTTGACATCACCGACGAGCCGCTCGACATGCTGATGTCCACGTACCAAGACGCTGACTGGTCGCCATCCCAAGTGAAGGACACATCAAAGGCCGATGGGTGATCACCGAGTCCTTCAGTCCACAGCGTTAAACTAATGCGCCCGGGTTCTACGACCTCCGGGAGTTGATCGGCTGGGTCCGCCTGCCATGGATCGAGATCGGGCTCGAGCCCGCGCGTGAGCGCAACGGCCCGTGGCCCGGGTTCTTCGGATGTCTCAAACGCCGCCGTCTTGGCGATTCGCAGGTGGCTGTCAGCCAGCCCTGGGCTCCGCCAATCGTGTTCGTTGTCGGTGTTAGATGCGTCTGTCATTAGTCCTCCAGTCCCAGCTCCCAGGTTAACGGGGCCCGCCGACACATCAACTGATTGTGGGTATCAATTGCGCTTCCTTCCAATGCGCACCGCCTGCTTTCTGTCTCCCCAAGAATCCGGCCGCCTTGCCGGCGCTCGTGCGGCTTACTTCACTGGCAATGCGGTGGGCAGTCTCCAGACCGTCCCTGGACCAAGCGGGTCCGCCTCCGGCGGCCACATTTCGATCAATCCTCAATGACACACCACCTCCGGCGGCGTCGATATCGGCGCCCACAAACGAATTCAACAACCGGGCTGCATCGGAACTTCGCGTTCTCGCTGTCCGACGGGGGAGCTCATAAAGGGGACAGGCGAATCTAAACGAGCTATCCGAGCATCGCCGGCGGATTACCACACACGGTTGTCCCACCCACCCGATAACGTGGGACAACGCGTAGGGAAACCTTCGTGATGGCATTGGAAAGAATTGGGGGTCAACGGTGACCGATGTTGGAATTCGCGTGCTCGATAGTCTCTATGAGCAGTTGATGATCGACGAGCAGTGGTCGATTCGTCGCGAACGAGGCTTCACCTGGTGGTCGTACCGACTCGCTCAGCATGTCGAGGTCGGCGAGCCCGTCGAATCGGGGGGTCTCATTGTGTGCGTGGTTCGCATCTGGACCGACCTCGTCTATGAAGTCGATCCGGCAACGGACCCCGCGACGATGCTGGGGCCGCTCAACGCGCAGACGACGCTGAACGCAATAACGTGGAATAGCGAGACCGCGACCATAAGCGAGTGCTGCACGGCCGTAATCCATGACGAGATCTTCAGCTGGCTCAGCAGGATCTTGGCGACCGCGGCGATCCTGCAGAATGCGTCTGCGACTAATCGGGCGCGAGGCTTCGCAGACATGACCGGTGGCGTTCCTGCTGCATCAAATCACCCGTCTAGCGGTCAGCGTCCCGACATGGACGACATACTCGGCGTCCCGCAGGTTGTCGTACAGGAGGGGCGACAGCCTTCCCGCTTCACTGGCGCCAAGATGGCTGGCGTAGGTCGTTTTCTAGTGGACATTAACTTTCTGGGGTCGGTTGATGAGACAGGGCTGACGTGCGAAGTGCCATTCTTAAGCAACGCGCCAGCGGTGATGCTGTCGTCCGAGCGCGGCGACACGCTACAGACGTCGCTGATGCAAGTATTCACTGACGTGCCGCACCCGGATGCGGGCAACGGCGTGCTCACCATACTGAGGCTGCCAATCAGTCCTGAGCCCGACGCTGTCGCCGCAATGGCGAACCGGCTGAATCTCATTGAGGCTCAAGGGGTTTTCATGAACAACTTCCTCGGCGCGTGGTGTCCCGATCCAACCGAGCCAGTTCGTAGGACAGTTGCGTTCTGCTCGTTCATCCCGAATTTTCTTTCTCGGTGGGTGCGCATCGAGAATTTAGTTGTGGACGCAAGCGTTCACTCGAGAATCGCTGCGTCGTATTTGAATCAGTAGTGCCTTTTGACGGAAGCGCTGCGGAGGGCGAAGCAACCTTTACGCCCGGCAACGGAAGGGCGTCCGACGACGCGAGCGGCCAATCATGACGACTACCCAAACGTGTCGCCGCGATCCGCTAACGTCCAGCTCGTGCACCCAGGGATATACGAGTCGCTGCTGACCGATCAGCTCCACGAGCAACTTCGGCACCGCGACGACCTCAAGGCCGAATACGGCATTGTTGATGAGGCCGAGCAGGCGCTGACAATCGCGCAACATCTCACGCCGATCATCGAACGCGCGATGCGCATCGCCGGCTCTGCTGATGAGCGCGTAGCACTCGTTCGGCGGATCCTTGAGGTTCTGCCCGACGCTCACGCCGCGGGTGAGGCGCTGCACCGACTCGAGCCGGGCAAGATTACCCGGCTCGAGGAAGTAGCGAGCACGACCGCCCTTGGTATAGCTCGCCTGCCACGGCCTGCCGCCCCATTTTCGGATGCCGCGCTCATGACCAACGCACGCAACGAACCGACCCTGGCTGCCGAATTGCGTGCCGAGCTCGCGAGCGCCGACCACGTCGACCTGCTGTGCGCGTTCGTCAAGTGGCAGGGCATCCGGCTGCTCGAGGGTCAACTAAACGAATTGCGCCGGCGGGAGATCCCGCTGCGCGTCATCACAACCACCTACCTCGGGGCCACCGATGCTCGCGCTCTTGATGCTTTAGTCAACGAGTTCGGAGCCGAAGTCCGCGTCAACTACGAGACCGACCGCACCCGGCTGCACGCTAAAGCGTGGCTGTTGCGACGCAACACCGGATTCCACACTGCCTATGTGGGTTCCAGCAATCTTTCCCATGCCGCGCTCGTAGATGGACTGGAATGGAACGTCCGGCTGTCAGCGATGTCGACGCCCCACCTGCTGGAGAAGTTTCGGGCTACTTTCGACTCCTATTGGGAAAATAGGGAATTCGAGTTGTACAGACCATCGGAGGACGGCGACCGCTTGCGGGCGGCACTCGACACCGCGTCGGGAAGTCGAGCGCGGGAAGGGATCACGGTCACCCTTTCCGGCCTCGAGGTCCACCCCAAGCCGTTCCAAGCAGAGATACTCGAAGAACTCGACGCAGAGCGCACAATCCATGACCGCCATCGCAATCTGATCGTCGCGGCGACCGGCACAGGAAAGACCGTCATCGCTGCCTTGGATTACCGCCGACTCACCCGCGACACCCACGGCCGTGACCTCACACTGCTATTCGTGGCTCACCGCAAGGAGATCCTGCTGCAAACGCGGCGTGTGTATCAAGAAGTCCTCATCGATCCCACCTTCGGTGAGCTGCTCGTCGATGGACAGGAACCAACCCACTGGCGCCATGTGTTCGCCAGCATCCAATCCCTCTCGCAAGCAAGGCTTTCCGGCATCGCACCGGATCACTTCGACGTTGTGGTAGTCGACGAGTTCCACCATGCCGAAGCTGTATCTTATCGGCGGTTACTTGACCACGTGCGTCCAATCGAATTGGTAGGACTTACCGCTACCCCCGAGCGTGCCGACGGCGTCGACGTCCGCGATTTTTTTGGTGGCCGGGTTGCTGCCGAGCTGAGGTTGTGGGAAGCCCTAGAGCAGAACTTGCTGTGCCCGTTCCATTACTTTGGCATCCACGACGGAACAGATCTTGAGGCCGTTCAATGGAGGCGTGGCGGCTACGATTCGGCAGCTCTGAGCGGTGTCTACACCGGCAACGATGCCCGCACCCGCATCGTGCTCAAGGAGCTCGGCGATAAGGTGGCCGACGTCAAGGCCATGCGTGCGTTAGGTTTCTGCGTCAGCGTTGAGCACGCGCGGTATATGGCCCAGAGATTTGGCGAAGCCGGTATTCCTGCCCGCGCGGTGTCCGCCGAAACTTCAGCGGCCGACCGCCGCGACGCACTTGCCGCCCTGCGAAACCGGGAGATCAATATTCTCTTCGCGGTCGACCTCTTCAACGAGGGCCTCGACATACCCGAGGTCGACACCGTGCTATTCCTCCGCCCCACCGAGAGCGCGACCGTCTTCCTGCAGCAGCTGGGTCGCGGACTCCGGCTTACCAGAGGTAAGACAGTGCTGACCGCGCTGGATTTTGTTGGGCACCAACGACGCGAGTTCCGATTCGATCAGCGTTTTCGAGCGATGAGCGGCGTTGGCGGCAAGGCGTTGCAGCGTCAGATCGAGCAGGGTTTCCCGTTCCTGCCCTCGGGCAGTCAGATCGTGCTCGACGAGGTCGCGCGAGATTTGGTGTTGAAAAACATAAAGCAGCAGGTCTCTCCGAGATGGGCCGCGTTGGTATCCGAAGTTCGCGCGCATCCGGACAATCGGCTGGCATCCTATCTCGATGCGTCCGGACGTCGGTTGGAAGACGTGTTGAAGAACAACCGGTCGTGGACGTCGCTGTGCCGCGACGCCGGAAAACTCGGTTTGGACGTTGGGCCTCGCGAAGCCGATCTCGTCAAACGCGTGCGGGCGGTTGCCCACGTGGATGACCGTCGTCGATGGGCAGCCTACCGGTCAATCCTCTACGGCAACGTGGCCATGGACAGCCCGATCGAGCGGCGTCTCGCAGAGATGCTGTTCTACTCGCTAAATCCTAATGGCGGCCAATTCGACAGTCCTGCAGCAGGAATAGATGCGTTGCAAGGCGAAGTGGTCGTCGACGAGCTGCGCGAAGTAATAGATATGGCATTCGACAATGCCCGCCGTAGTACCTACGAGTTAGGAAGCCTTGTCCCCGAGCTTGCCCAGGTACCGCTCGAGGTCCATGCAAGCTATTCCCGCGAGGAGATCCTTGCTGCGTTGGGTTTCGCCTCCCTACGTCGCACACCAAGCACGATGCGCGAAGGGGTTGCGTGGTGCGAGGACGTCAATGCTGACGCTTTCTTAATTACTTTGAAGAAGTCCGACCGCGAATATTCGCCAACGACGATGTACCGCGATTTCGCGTTGAACCCCAGCCTTTTTCATTGGGAATCGCAGTCGACCACGTCGTCGACCTCACCGACGGGGCAGCGATACATCCATCATCGGGAACGGGGTTCGCACGTGCTGCTTTTCGTGCGGCAAGCAAAAACCTACGCGCTTGGAACGTCGCCCTACGTGTTCCTGGGTCCGGCCGAATATGTTTCTCACGAAGGGGACCGGCCGATGGCGATCACCTGGCGGCTGCGTCAGTCGATGCCCACTGAGGTGTACCAGGCGTCGACGGTAGCGGTTGCGTGAGCGGCGAGCTCGTCGGCGAGGTTCCTATGGCGTCGTGACGTGGTTCAAAACTAAGGGGACTCGACCGTGACGGAATGTCAGTTGGGTCCGCTACAGTGGCGGCATCCAACCTTTGAACGTAGATCGGGAATGATATGTGCGTCGACCCATTGTATCCCGAGTGGAAACGGTCATGGCCCAAGTTGATCGTGCAAACTTGCACGGGTGAAGCTGTGGATCTTCTGCAGGCTTATTTCGCAATCGACGGGAACCAACCTCGATTCACGGGGTCCTGCTTTGAGTCCATGGCCGCGCTAAACCAGGATCCAAATACGCTGGGTCCCGCTGACTTTCTTGCAGTCACGATGCTCAGCGTGGATGTGCCCGCAGAGGCGGCAATACGACTCTTGGGCCGCGATTCTGCGCTCGTGAGCGAGCTTCTACATGAGATCCCGTCCGATGTAGATATTGTTGACGTCGATCCACAGATGCTGTGCGGTGAGTCGCCGGGTGGCCGGCTTTGGGATGTGCTGAGGAAGGAACGTGACGGCCTCGGTCCAACGCGAGCGAGCAAGCTTTTGGCCGCCAAACGGCCACGATTGCTGCCCATCTGGGACACGTTCGTCGAGGAAGCCACCGGTATGGGCACCTTAGGGTGCTGGGTGAAGTTCCAGTACGTGCTCAAGGACGACGACCGCCGTGTATGGAAGTGGCTGCGCGAACTACGATCGCTCGCAACGAATGTGCCCGCCTCTGTCTCTGATTTGCGCATCCTCGACGTCTTGCTGTGGATGTCTGTGCACAGTCAGCGCCGCCAGGGATCATAAGACGACCGCCCGCAAAGAATGCGCAAGCCGCCCACGCTAGGCCTCAGGTGTCGGTGCTCGCGCCTACAGTCCTGCAGGATGAACGGTGAAGACGTTGTCGACCCCGGCCACGCGGCGTTGCAACAGTTGCTGGCTAGCGTGGCGGAGCACACCCTCGATCCGGCCAACAGGGACGCCTTAATCAGCTACCTGACCACAATGCCGCCGGTCGCGGAGTGGTCCGCTGCGGAGCGCGAAGTGGTGAGCGAAACCTGCGTGTACATCATCAGTCTGGCCCGTATGGGTCGCGAACTGGCGGACCTCAACGGATTCGGGAATAGCGCGAACTGCTCCGCGTTCAGTAGCGTCATCAGGCGTGAACGAAGACAGGCGAATTGGTCCCGCGCCAGGCACGTCGTCTCGCGCTTCGACGGTCTCGCCACCGTTGATCAATGGCCACCGCTGATCAGTTGGCTGGTGGCGCAGAACGCGCAATTCTTGCGCGCTATCGACGAGGTCGGGGACCTCGAAGCGCAACTATGATGATTCCATTTCCGCTAGTTCGGGACCGAGAAGGTGCGTGGACCTCGGGCGGGTGAAATCGCCGCGTCGCGAGTCAAGCACAGGAGGGGCAGTTTTCTTAGCACCGGTGCCCGCTAGACGGCGTGGAGGAAGAAGCGATTAACCGTCGATCCTAGGCAGATGCTCTTCTGCCCAAGCAACAAAGGCGGGGATGCTTCCGAACCGTTCTTTGATCACGCGCGCTTCAGCCTTGCGGTCATGAGTGATGACGAAGTACTTCCCGCGCTTCGGGATCTCGCCACAACCGCAGTAGCAACTGCCATTCGGATGGACGATAGGGACTTCGGGTATGTTCCAAGGCGCATTGCCGGGCACTGCACGTCTCCTTTCGACTAACTTCGCTCGCAAACAATCAACCCAGAACCGTTCTCCCGCAACACCCCTCGCTTAAGCGCTGCCGTCAGCGCGTGCCCGAGCCTCATCCCGACTACCTGCGTAATCCGCTTACTCCCCAGCAGATTCAGTGCCTCACGCTTCAGCTCATCCGCGACGATTCCGCCCGTCTGCTCAGCCACCACGATCATCGCGTTACCGATCTCGATCAGGCTCACGTGGTCCAGTTGTCGGCTGACGCCGTCCGGCGGTCGCCGCACGATCCGCCAGTTCTCCGGCTCAACACCGACAGGCCAATAGAAGCCCTCACCCGTCCGACGCCGATAGTCAGCAGGAACAAGCTGTTGGATCGATCGTTGTCGAGTCTCGTTGACCCTGTTCAGATCGAAAGCAGCGGCGACCATCTTGGCGAGCCGCTGAGGGTGTATCGGCGCTTCCGCGTTCATAGCGCTGACAATCGCGTCGCGGACACGCCCTTTCGCGTAGTAATTGGACAGATCGTCGAGGACACTGACATCGCCGAGTCGGCCCGGCTTCCACTCGCGATAGACCTGGATCATCGGATGCCGTTGTGGCGCAGAACTTCTGTTGACAGGGACCGCCCGTTGAGGGGGCGGAGGCTGACGCAGGGGAGCGGCACGCAACACAGGTTCTGCCGGCTCCGGCGCCGTGTCCCCGGAAAGCGCACGCTCCCTGGCCTGATCCACCGCGGCCTTCAGACCCGCAACGATATGCTCCCGCCGTCTCAACCAGTCGGGCAACCACACCCGTTCCACCGCCGGCCAGCGCATCATGTCTCGCAGAACAGCAACGGGTAGGGCGTCGCGGTCGGCCACGGTGCGTCGCGCGTGCCAGCCTTGGCCGTCGAGCAGCACCGCAACGAGTTGCCGATCGGGTTCTGCTGCGTCGGCGAGCACGAGGTCCACCCTGAAGTCGGACAGGCCAAGGTCTGTCGTCACCACCACTCCTTCGGCGCGCAGCGCCTCGGCGATGTCGTCGCGATGCCGGTCGAACACGGGCACACGACGCCCAGTGTCGGCCTCAACACCGCGCGCGGCCATCTCCAGGTACGCCTTCAGATGCTTCGTTCCGGTCTGGCTGGTTTCCTCCGCACGTAGGTCCTCGGGATCAAAGCTCGCGTAGAGAACCACCTCCCGGCGCGCTCGCGTGATCGCGACATTGAGTCGGCGCTCTCCACCGGGCTTCGACAGTGGCCCAAAGTTCAGCGGCACCACTCCTTTGTCGTTGGCGCTGAAGGCGACAGAGAACAGGATGGTGTCGCGTTCGTCGCCCTGGACGTTCTCAAGGTTCTTGACGAACAGGCCGTCGGGCTCATCGAGTGCGCGGGCAATCCGTTCGTCTGTGCTGTCACGCAGCAGGTTTTCAATAAGATCGCGTTGCTGGGCGTTGAAGGTGATCACGCCCAGCGACGGCACAGCGGTGGGTGAATTCTGGAAGCGTGACATGACTTCGGCGACGATCGCGTCAGCCTCGACGCGGTTGGTGCGCAGCGTCTTGCCCTTGCCTGCGCGCTCGAAGGTACCGCTAACACGGATCAGTGAGATCCCTTGTGTGCCAGCGGATAAACCCTCAAGACGCGGAGCCGGGAAGGATGCGAGTCGGCGGTTGTAGTAGTGCTGGTTGCTGAAAGCGATCAGTGCCTCGTCTTGGCTTCGGTAGTGCCACGACAGCCACTGCTGCGGTACCTGCGCATGAACACATTCGGTGAGGATTGATTCCTCATCGAGGAACGACTCCTGGTCGGAGTTCTCGTCGTCGTCGATGTTCGCGTTGACCTCGGCGAAGCTCGTGGGCGGCATCTGCTTGCTGTCTCCGACGACGACCACCGAGCGGCTGCGACCCATCGCACCGATCGCGTCAGCCACTCGTATCTGGGACGCCTCGTCGAAGACCACGATGTCGAAAAAGTCAGGCTTCGGTGGGAAGAAACGCGCGACCGAGTCAGGACTCATCAGGGTGCACGGCATGATCTGGGTGATCACATCCCCGAAGTGCTCGACCAGACCGCGAACGCTCATGCCACCGCGCCGTCGGTCGAGTTGGCGCCGCAGGTTTCCGATCTGACCGCTGGAGGCGTTCGCGTCGAACCGCCGCTTTTCCAACAGCGACGCCGGTATGGCGCGGGGCAGCTCGTCGCGGATGGAGCGCAAACTCTTCGTGTACCGCTCAATCATCTTGTCGTGTGCCGCCGCATTGAAACTGCCGAGTGCGGTGGCGTCTTGACGCTCCGCGACGGAGACTACGGCCAACCCGCGCCGGAAAGCCAAACTTGCATCGTCCGCGTCGATCTCACCGTTGAGGATGGCGGTGCGTAGCGCACCCATCCCGGCCGCACTGAGTGGATCGACGAGGCGCAACAGGTTGATCCAGTTTTCGATCGACGCGGTGTCGTTGAGGTGACGTGCAGCGCGTGACGCCCACCAACGGTTGATGAAGTGGTCGGGCTGCGCCCACTCCTTTTGCTTCTCAGGCGCAGATCCGGTCGCTGTCGTCAGCGCGGCCCAGGCGGGTGCTATACGGGCGAGCTGGGCGGCACAGGCGCCGAGCGGCTGGTTGGCGTAGAAGGACCGCAGGTCATCGACGTGTGCATCCTTGGTTTGGTTGGCCAAGATTGCGGTCGTCCACCGCAGCCATGCGAGTTCCTGCCGGATCGTGCCTGCGTCTTCCGGGACCAGGGGGTTCCAGTGCTGGTCGATGATGCCCGCCGGTAACCGCGCCACCCGGGTGCGCAGATCGGTCACCGCTGTGAACGAGTCATTGATGCTGGCGATCATCGGCGTAAGCGTTTTCAGGTCAACGGATTTCGGATCGATGATCAGTACCGGAGAAAGCTGCTCCAGGACGGCGCGCCGGCGTTTCTTTCGCCCGAAGAATCCTGACTCGTCGGCGGCAACAGCTGCCTGGTGGATCGCCGGTATATCGAGGTCGACAGCGTCGACAGAAAACGTTGTGCGCCAAGCAGGAGGGTTGTCGGCCAGCCACAGCAGGTTGTTGCCGATTGACTCCAATTCCGCGGTCCAAGCTCCCTCACGCAGTGCGTCGAGAGCGGCTAACGGGTGGCGGGGAGCCGCACACAATTTCACCCACGTTTCGAAGCCGGCGGTTCCGTCGCAACGGGCCAGGCTTTCGATGGTGAGCCCGCTCGCGACGGCGTCGGCTAGAGCTGAGTCGAATTCGACTGCGCAGCGGTGAATTTCCGCGACGCTGGATCGTGGGCCAGGCAGGGAGTCGATGAAGTGCCAGGGGTGATCGATTCGCGGCTGCGCCAAATCGGCGGCTTGCGGCAGGTTGCGCAAGACCCCCTCGACGGCCTTCAAAGCCTCCGGCGAGCCGCCCGCTACCAGGTCTCGCGGCACGTCGATCGGAGGAACGTCCTGGTCGGCGGCAAGTTCGGCGGTGCGCGCCGAGTACAGCGACAAGCCGGCAGCGTTTGTCTCATGTAAGCGCCGGGCGTACCGGGCGAGCGCGTTGCGGCTGGATTCGGCGGCCTCCGTTTGGGTGCGCAGTGAATCGGTGTCGGCGCTCACCTGAAGGTCCAGCGCGGCACGGATCTGTTCGCGGACGGCCGCGGGGCGCGACGACTTGTCATGCAGGTCAAGGGAAAGATCACCCAGACCGACTGCCTCGAGGCGTTTTTTGACGACGTCCAGCGCGGCACGTTTCTCGGCTACAAACAGCACCCGGCGCCCAGCTGCCATAGCGTGGGCCAGCAGATTGGTGATTGTCTGGGACTTGCCGGTACCGGGGGGCCCTTCCAAGACGAAGGTCCGTCCGGCCGCCGCTTCGGCTATTGCCTGCAGTTGCGACGAGTCGGCGGGCACCGGCACTTCGTCGCCGAGTTGGTCGAGGCGTGCGTCGCCGGGGTTGTCAACCGGATCGGTGAACGGTTGGTATGGGGAGTTGATCAGATGGCTGACGAGGCTGTTGTTCGCCAGCGTTTTCCACGAGTCGTCGAGATCCTTCCACAGGGGAAACTTGGCGAACTGCAAGATGGCCAGGTGCACCGTGTCCTCGACGCGGAAATGCAGTCCCACTCTTGCTATTGCATGCCTGACGGCGTCGAGTGTGGCACTCAGGTCGATGCCGGACGCGTCTTGAGCCGGATTGCTGAGCTCGGGAATCTCCAAATTGAAAGTGACCCGGAGCTTCTCGATGAGGCAGTAGTTCGGCGTTGAGATACCGGCTTCGTCAAGAACGAGTGTGTAGCGCTCGCCACGATTTGCACTGCTGATCGTGACTGGCACCAGGACCAGTGGCGATCGCAGTTCGCGGTCATCGAGTCGCCAGTTCAGCATCCCGAAGGTGAGATAGAGGTTGTTGGATCCGGTCTCCTCGGTAATGGTTTTGGCTTTATACGCAAGCGACCGCAGACGTGTCTTATATGCCGCATCGGTGACATCGACGTAGACGCTGCGCTTGTCAGCGAGAAGCAGTTCGCGTTCGCGTTCGGGAAGGTCACGCCCGTACCGGATTCCGCGGGCAACATCGATCTCCTTGACCGCGTCGGATGCCAACAGCGCGATACGCACGCCGTCGTTGACGGCATCTTCGAACTGGCTGAGCGCAGGTCCTGGCACCTCCAAGCGGTACCCAGCGCGTTCGGTGTAGTGGATGAGCCTGTTGCGCAGACTCAGATCGAGCAGAGCGTTCTTCCATTTGGCGACGCGAGGCGGGACCGAGTCCTTTGGTGATTGGGTGACTGTGGCCGAGTCGGAACGCTGATATGCGACTACCCGTTCCTGCGCCGGGGTGTATTCGGTGACGACAACGTTGCCGTCGGGGCCGATCCCACGGCTTGGCAGCGGGTGGATTCGAGATATGCGTGCTTGTCGGATATCTGTGATGCCGAGGATGTTCGACAAGTCGTCACCAAGGTGCGCGCTTCTGGGCGCGTGGACGGCATCGGCAAACGGAGCGGACTCGTCGCCCCCGGTCAGCATCGTTGTCTCGATGAGCCGGAGGTGGCCGAGATCGACCAGGTTGGCGACGTCGATGACCTCGGTCGTGGAGATCGTCGGCAGGGCCGCGTCGACTCGCCAATATCCAAGCAGAGCATGACCTTTGAGCACCCACAGCGTGGTGTTGACACCGGCCTGCTCAAGCGCGGCGGCCATGGTGACGGCGGTGTCCAGGCACGTGCCTAGCCGACCTTCCAGGACCTCGGCCGGGGTGCGGATCTTCTGACCGTCGAGCCCCCAACTTGCCGGGGGTTCGGCGTACCGGATGTCCCGCGCGCGCATGGCGTCGTAAACGGCTTGCGCGATGGCGTCAACGCGCTCAGGATTCTCGGTCTGGTAGCCGTCGATCGCGGACCGACCGGTGGCGGCCTTGAGCCGATCGGAGACATCGGGCAGGAGTGCGGTAACCGCTGTTGCGTTTGGCTGGACATGTGCTGCCAGCATCTCCAAACCCAGTTGCAGGGGTGTGGCTTTCCACTGGTTGGCAGCCAGGATGTTGACGTCCTTCGATGCCTCGGCGACTAACTGGCCGTTGGAATTGCGCAGGATCGCTCGGATGATGCCTGGTCGTTGATCCTCCACCGTCAGCATGGACGCTGGGTCCAGCGCCAGGTTGATGTCGCGCAGGATCGTCGGCTTCGTGGCCGCGACGTCGACATGCAGTTCGCGCGGGCCGCCGTGCGAGCCTGAGGCGCTCACGACGTCGACATGCAGCACTGCCCCGCGCAACTCCTCGGCGATGCCGTCGATGGTGACGTGGTCGACAACAGGGATGCGGCAGTGCGCCATCGGATAGCTCAACTCGGAGATGGCGTGAATATCGATGCGTGCTGGGGACGTGGACGTAGTGGTCGGCGGTACCTTCGCCGAGGGCGCGAAACGGGCGGTAGGCGCCGCGGGTTGATCAGCCGTCTCGGTCGCGGACGGTTCAGGCCCACCAGCAGTGCGGGGGCGCGGCTCGGCATCCGGCGCGCCAGGTTGCAGCGGCACGACCGTTGACTTGAGTCGGGCAGCCTCGCTGGCGGCCGAGGCCGCACCGACGGCACGCAACAGCAACTCCGCCGAGTCGATCGCCCGGTAGGCCTCTGACGTCGTAAACGGTTCGTTGTGTGCCCACCGGTTGCGCACATCCCGCAATTCGCTCGCGTAGTTCTGCACCGTTCGGGGCAGGTTGCGGGTGAATGGGAAACCGTATTCGCCGAGCCTTTCTGTCATCGCCCGCAGCATTAATGACAGGTCGCCCGTTCGATACGCGCCCATTTGTCGGCCGGCAGCTGCATCTTTGCGACGAAGTAGCTCAGTCCATGACACGCTGGGCGGGAATGCCTTTGTCGATACGTCGTTGATGAAGGGGGTGAGACCATCGATCAGCACCGACAGCGCCTCGCCTACCACGGAGTGATAGTTGGTCTCGCTCACGACAGATCCCCCCAGCTGACTTGAGTGCCCGCGTTCGGGCATGCGACGACCCTAATTCCTCCCACCGACAGGCTTGCGTTGGCTATGAAACCACGACGCGCCAAGCTTGCGCAGGCGTTCGCTATGAGGTCATAAATGTCTTCGCAAAAGGCCTGTGAGTTGTCGCCTCCTGCTCTTAGTCTCTTCCATTAGGAGGAGGGGCAGTGGGAACTGAGACACTCAAGAACTATGTATTAGCGCTGGCGGATGCGGATGTCTCGCTGAGCGAGCCGGCGCGGCTCGCCGTGTTGGCAGCGCTGGAGGACCCTGACGTGTTGTCCGAGGCTCTAGGAGGCGCGGGTGCTTCCTCCCAACTGGCGGATTCGCTGGGCGCGTCCGATGAGCCCTTCAACGAACCAGTCGGCGCTTATCTCGCATCCATCACCGTGTCCGGATTCCGTGGCATCGGGTCGAAGGTTAGCGTTCCGCTGCAGCCGGGCCCAGGTTTGACCGTGATCGCCGGCCGCAATGGCTCGGGAAAGTCCACTCTCGCCGAGGCTTTGGAACTGGCGCTCACCGGCGTCAACTCGCGATGGAAAGACAAGCCGGTGGTGTGGTCGCAGAACTGGCGCAACCTGCACGCCGGCGATCCGGCACAGATCCGGATCGATATTGCCGAAGAAGGCTCAGGCACAACAACAATTGGTGTCGACTGGTCCCCGGGTGACGACGTGCCCGTCGGGCAGATGCATCGGTGGGTGCAGCGCAAAGGCCAGAAGCGCGAGCCCGTTAGCGTGTTGGGGTGGGACGCAGCGTTGACCATGTACCGACCACTGCTGAGCTACGACGAGCTCAGCAGCATTCTCGAAGGTAAGCCCAGCGAGTTCTACGACCAGCTCTACCGGCTGTTGGGGTTGGAGCAGTTGACCACAGCCGTCGATATTCTTGACGCTGAGGTCAAGAAGCTCAGGGTGCCCGCTGCTGAACTCAAGAAGGTCGCGGACGCGCTGAAACCCGTCCTCGGGGCGCATGAGGACTCTCGTGCCGCGACCGCACTAGTGCAGGTCAAAAAGAGCAAGCCCGCCCTCGACATCGTGCGGCCTTTGATCACTGGCGCCGCAGCCGATATCCCGGCTGCTTGGGAGCAGGCGCGCCAGTTGGTAGTACCGACGGCTGAAGATGTCGAACTCAAACTCGCGGTGCTGAGGTCTGCCGCGCGGGCGGAACGACAGGAAGCGCTGCGCGCCGATACCGTTGCTGCAGACCGCGCGCGCCTGCTCGAATCGAGCTTGGAATTCCACGAGCACCATGGTGATCAGAGTTGTCCGGTCTGCGGTCAGGGAAGTCTCGACGCAAACTGGGCTGTTGCCGCGCGCGCCGCCCTCGAGCGTGCCGAGAGCGCCGCGCGGGCTCTGACTGCCGCCCGCGCAGAGAGTCGACAGGCCCGATCGGCTGTGGTCACGATGGTGCGAAACGTGCTCCGGCCACCTATGTCCGATGCTGAGCTGAGCGGACTAGACGCGGCGCGCTCGATGTATGACGACTTCGCCGAGCTGCCAGTCGATGACGATCTCGCCCTGGTCGAACACGTCACGACCACGGTGCCGCCGCTGCGGGTCGCGTACTTGGATCTCGTTCAGGAAGCCACAGCTCTGATCCAAGCGCGCGAAGACTTGTGGAGCCCGGTGGCGTTCAAGTTGGCAGATTGGCTGCAGAAGGCGGAAGCAGCTGCCGGCGTGGCTCAGCAATGCACGATCGCTACTGAAGCGCTGAAATGGTTGCAGGCCAACGCCGGTCAGCTGCGCAACGAGCGGCTGGCACCCCTGACCGAGGAGTCCCGCCAGATCTGGGCGGCGCTTCGACAAGAAAGCAATGTGGACCTGGGCGCAATCCGCCTCGAAGGGCAAAAGACCACCAGGCGTGTCGTACTGCGTGCAGCGGTCGACGGATCTGAAACCGAGGCATTCGGGGTGATGAGTCAAGGCGAGCTGCAAGCGCTGGCCCTGGCCGTCTTCATTCCGCGGGCGACATCGCCGGAAAGCCCCTTCCGATTCCTGGTTTTCGATGATCCGATCCAAGCGATGGATCCCTCGAAGATCGACGGGTTCCTCGACGTGCTCACAGGGTTGGCGAAGGATCGGCAGGTCATTGTCCTGACCCACGACAACCGCCTTCCAGCGGCGATCCGTACCTCTCGTGCGCCCGCGCGAATTGTGGAGGTGACGCGGGCGACGAACTCGGCCATCAGTGTGGTGGATTCGACACGACCTGCCACACGTCTGCTTGACGACGCCTTCGCGATCGCAGCCGACGAAGCGGTGCCCGAGGACGTCAAGAGGTCGGCAATCCCAGCTCTTTGTCGAGAAGCATTGGAGGCCACCGCCTGGGAGGTCTATGCAATAAAGGCGTTCAGGGAGGGGCGATCTCGCGAGGAGGTTGAGGCGGCCTGGGAAAACGCCAACAAGACGGCGAGAAGGCTGGCGCTGGCGTTGGCCGGCGATGCCGATGATCAGGCGGCGGTTGACAAATGGAAAGCAGGCGGCCGTGCGCGACGAGACACTCTCACGGTCGCGAACAAGGGTATCCATCAGGGAGTTACCGAGTACAGAACTGCCGTCAACGACGCTCGACTCGCCGTCGGTGACCTGGCCGGGGCCAGCGCATGATTGGGCGTGCCAAGTTGCTCGGTTACGCAGATGAGATTCTGGACGGCCGCATCGCGCTCGGGCCCCGTGCGGCGCGGACGGCGGCCTTGCTGGCAAGGATGGCGCTCGAGGATTGGCTGAACGATGAAAGTGCCGTGTGGTGTTCGGCCGGCCAGAAGCCGCCGACGGTGACCTCGAAACTCGTTGTGCTAGGTAGAAATAAGGGAGTTGATGTGGGGGAGCGGGCCAGGCGGGTGTGGCACGCGCTGAGTCGGGCGGTGCACCACCATGCCTACGAGTTGCAGCCGTCCCCTGCGGAGGTGCGGCATTTGGTGGGGCAGGTGCGGGAGCTGGCGGTGCAGTCGGCGGTAGCGAAGTCATCCAACTAACTGGGCAAAACAGTTCGCACCAGCAACTCTTCGCCGGGCGAGGGCAGGCAGCCGGTCCGCAGCCGGTTATAGCTAACTGTGTTTCTGCCGGTCTCGTATCTTCCGTATGTGCCGCGCGAACCCAATGGCCAACGCGGCGGGCACTGCTAACTGATAGATCGAGGTACGGGACTCATGAGCCGAGTCCGCTGACCATTCCCTGCCTTCCGGCATAACGCCCGCTGAGGGGTATGGAGGTTGAAGGATGGGGGCCTCAATTGATTCTGGAGCGGCGACGGGCTGCGATGCAAGACCTGCTGGGTTCCCTTGATATCGATAGACCCGGATCCGGTTTGGGCAATCTCCGCGGCCGAACCGTAGAACTTTGCATTCTTCAGAGCCGGCGCCCCTGTGATGCCTGGAAGGGTAAGTGAATCGCCCTGGTTCTGCCGGAGACTCGGGCTATTGGATTCCGATCAGTGGTTGGTCGGTCCGTTGTGCATCGTAGAACGCGGCTTCGAACTCGAC
>RXJD01000064.1 GCA_003987775.1 Mycobacterium sp. | reverse complement strand
GTCCCGGTCATACCGCGGCGCGTGCCACCGCCGCCGCAGCCGCACGCGCCGCGGTATGGCGCCGCAACACCCACACTGCTGCTGCCGAAGCCGCCGACCTGGCTGCGCGGGTCGCCGCAGCGCGCACCTAAACAGCAACCAGGGCTCACACCGAGCGTGCAGGCGCGCCGCGCCGCACCGCACACACAGAACAACTCGCCCGTTCAACCCAACGCCCCCGCCAGCCGCCCATCACGCGGGCCCGAACGGCACTTAGGGTGCCACAAAATTTGCCCACCGCCGAACATCACACCTCTTGCACTAAGGTCATGTTTCAATAACGTTTCGTCCTGGACGTAATTATTTAGGGGGTGTGGAGTGGGTGCTGACCCGGTGGTGTTGGAGGCCCGCACGGACTCGGTGCGGGCCTGCCCGCGGTGCGGGCAGCGCTTTGATGTGCCCGATAAAGGGCCGGGCCGGCGGCCGGTGTGGTGCTCGCCGCGGTGTCGGCGGCTGGCCTCTGCCGAGCGCACCGCGGCCCGCAATGCCGGTGCCGCGGTGCGCGTGATTGAGGTGCCCCGCGCGCATCGACCCGACCCTGATGCGCGGTTGCCGCTGCCTTCGATGCACACCCTGCAACGACTGTTTCTCAGTTCGGATTATCAGTGCCAACTCCTGCTGGAGGTCCTTGAGCACCGCTACGCCGAGGGTGCGATCGGTGAGCAGCTGGGTGCGGTGGTGCAGCGTTTCGCCGCTGCGGTGCGCCTGCACCAATCCCTGGCCCAAGACCCCGGCTACCGGCAGGCCCGCGAGCAGGTCCAGCGGCTCGGCGAGCAATTGCGTCGTGACGTCGAGCGTGGCCAACAGCGCGACCGCGAGCTCGCGCAGCTGCGTCGAGAAGTCACCGAAATCTGGCGGTTGCGGACCCGTGTCGCGGAATTGGAATCCCTGCTCGACGCCGTCACCGGCAACCCCACACACGACACCGACCAACACCACCAGGCGCCGATGAGCCGCCAACAACGCCGCGCCGCCCAACGCGCCGCCGACAAAACCCACTAACCCTCATCCTCGCGGTCGGCGATCTTGAGGCAGCGATGCAGGCAGGCCCCAGCTCAACGTGTATCGGCCTCCACCGACCCCGAGCAACTGCCCGACATCGTCCGCGCGGGCTTTTGATCCGCCGCGACCATGCCCGCCAACACACCTACCAACGCTAGCGCGACCCAACGCCTCGATCTCATCCTGGGACAACGCCACTGGGTCGAACAGCACCTACACCACAACCGCGAACACCCAACAGCGACCGCAGCTACGGGCAGGAGTTGCAGAACCCAGCAAATGATCCTGTCCTGGTCATCCCATAACTGATTGCGCGGGGTCGGCGTGGCTTTTGGAGACGTGCCCACTGTCAGCGGTCCACTGTCAGCGGTCGCCGGCGGACACCGACCCCTTTCACCGACGCCATCGTTTTAGCATGCGCGGGAGCTTGAATTCGGCGCGCCGGATGGGCAGGGGCTCTATTTCGAAGCGCGGAAGCTGCACGGGTGGGCTGTTTGCCTGGCTGGGCGAGGGCTTGCTCACTTCCGGTGAGGCGTGGACCGCCTGGGTGGGTGGGGGGTCGGATAGGAATGCGAAGTACGCTGCACCGTCGCCGCCGTTGCCGCCGGCGAAGGCGCCATCGTCCCTGTCTCTGCCTGGGTCGCCGGCACCGCCGGCACCGACGAAGCCGGTGATCTGTAAGCCATCAGCTTCGGTGGATTTGGCTGGAAGCCACACAACGCGACTTTGGTATTCGCCGGAAAACCCGCCAGAACCGCCGTAGCTGCCGTAGGGGCGCCCGTCGGGGCGGAGTCGGGCTCCGGGGCCGCCACCTGCGCCGGGTGCGGGGCCGTCGCCGCCGGGGGAGTCGTTGCCTGCGGCTCCGCCGCGGCCGCCGCGGATAACAAAACCCCTGGGAAACATGTGCGGCGTGACGTCGTCGGTGGACTGTCCCGCGGTCAGACTGGGATGACGCAGATGGGCGTAATCGGTAGTAATTCCTCCGTACCCGCCTGCAGCGCAGTGCTTGATCCCTGCTAGCCCCCCTAACGGCAGCTTTGCGGTCGTGGATTCACCGCAAGATCCTCGCGGGACGAACCTGCTGTGGCCGTTGGCGAGGTAGGCGCCGCCGCCTCCCCCGCCGCCGATCAGCGCCATAGCGATCCCTGTCGTTCCGGCGGGGATGGCAATGGTGTAGTGACAGGGAGTCGTGACCGAAGCCACCCAGGTAGGCGACGCAGGCTGCTGAGCAGTCGAGTCGATCGGCCATGGTGAGGCCTCGAATTTTAGGTTCACGGGAGGCTCGTAGCGTGGACCCCCCTGAGGTGCTAGCGCCCCTGCCTTCCACAGTTTGCGTTGCAGCAGGCGCAGAACACCGAGGGTGAATACGTCATCGCCGGCGATCGCTTCCCATTCGAGACCGGCGCCTAAGACGCTGCTGGCGAAGCAGACCTCGGTCGCCAGCAGCGTCCGAGTCCAGTCGGCTCTCGAGAGCGGTTGCCCGCGATCGAGCAGAGCCTTCAGACGGTCATATTGTCCGAGGAGATCGTCGACGTCGTTGAAGCCGATCGCGATGGCCATCGCTTCGGTGCACCGCGCTGGACCGCGCCACTGCAGCAGGCCATGGGTCAATAGCCAGCGTTCGTCGGGGGTCAACTCGACGGCGACCAACTCGTCGGCGCGGTTGGTCTCGTATTCTGCGTCGTCGTCACCACGAGCGGCTTGCCCGGCGGCGCCGTCTGCAGCAGAACTGCGGCTCGGCCACCGGGCCAACGCTTCTGCTGCCAACAGTTTTCGTTGCAGGACGCGCAAAACCTCGATGGTGGACGCGTCGTCGCCGCCGGTGACTATTTCCCACTCAACACCTGCGCCCAGGACATCGCTAACGAAGCACACCTCGGTCGCCAGCAGCGTCCGAGTCCAGTCGGTCCTCGACAGCGGTTCTCCGCGATCCATCAGGAGCGAAAGACGGTCATATTGCCCATATTGCCCCCACAGAAAGTCGACGCTGTTAAAGCCCATCGCGATCGCCATCGCTTCGGTGCACCCCGCGGGACCGCCCCACTGCGCCAGGCCATGGGTCAAAAGCCAGCGTTCGTCGGCGGTCAACGCGACGGTGACCAACTCGTCGTTGTCCAAATGTCAGCTCCGGTCCAGATCGTGCGCGGGTTTGTCCGGTCGAAAAATGAGCAGGCTTTACGGGGGTTGAGTTTGCGTGACGGTCGGCCTGTTGCGGGGTGATGCCACCACATTAAGCGCTCGCAGCCGAGCTTTGCCCCCGTTGTTTGCCTGGCGCCGTGGGCGAGTTATTTGATGCCTACAAGTTATTGTGCGTCTCACATGTAGAGAATCGAGGCAGGTCAAATCTTGTCTCATTCGAATAGGCGGTCTCCCTGGTGCACTATCGGTAGCCATGCCGCAGTTTCTCTGGGACCAGCACACCTGTCTGCCGTTGCAGGTTGGCGCGGACGTCGATGCCTTAACCCGTTATCACCGTCGCGGTGGCGCCTTCGTATCGGTCAACGCAGGGTATTCGCCGCACTCATTCTCCGACACGATCGCTCTGCTCGGTCATTACCGCGCCGCCGTCGACGCACATCCGGACCTTGAGCTTGCGTCGGGCATAGACGACGTGGACCAAATCACTTCGACGGGCCGGATCGCGGTGGTCTTCGACCTCGAGGACTCTGCACCGCTGGACGATGACCTCGACAATTTGGCCACGCTGGCCAGCCTTGGAGTTCGTACGTTGCTTCCGACTTACAACCATGCGAATCGTGCTGGTAGCGGCTGTCTGGACGTTGAAGACACGGGCTTAACGGTATGGGGGAAGGCGATCGTTGCTGAGATGAACGAGGTCGGCATCGTCGCCGACGGGTCGCATTGCAGTATCCGTACCGGACTCGACATGTGTTGCCTGTCTAAAAGCCCAGTGGTGTATAGCCATTCGTGCATGAAGGCGGTTTGGGAACACCCGCGCAATATCACCGATGACCAAGCCCGGGCCTGTGCCGATACCGGCGGCGTCGTCGGTATCACTGGTGTCGGCATTTTCCTTGGTCCAAACACCCCGACGCTGGATGCGATGACGCGCCACCTCGAATACGCCGTCGACTTAGTTGGCATCGACCACGTTGGTATCAGCAGCGATTTCTCCTTCGACCACGCCGACTTCAACGACGAACTACTGCGCAATCCGCAATTGTTCGACGACAGCTATACCAACTGGGGACCCATCCAGTGGATGCCGCCGGAGACCCTGCTCACGCTCGGAGAGCACCTCAACAGGCAGGGATGGAGGGACTCGGACATTCACGCCGTCCTCGGCGGCAACTTCCACCGAGTTGCCAAACAAACCTGGGTCCGCGCCAAGTAGCCACCATCGCCCCGCATTACTGCTGTCTCGCTTCTAGAGAAACAGGAGCGATCAGATCTTGTCTCGGATGTTGTTGAACAACACATTTGGGGGTTCGTGCAACCACGCGGTAGAGACGGTGGACCAGGGTGCAACGCTAGCGTGGGGTCCTGCTTGACTGTGAGTGCAGCCGGTTTCGTCGGTCGTGGTGAATGGGGTTGTAGAGAGTTTGGGGTGGGCTAGCAGTAGTCCTGTTGGTGACAGGTGCACTGCATCCCATATTTTGGCAATCGCCGGCCAGTTCGGATATTTGCATCCATTCGCGCTGATTGAGTTTGTTTCGATCAGCTTCACCCAATCGTGCGCAGAGTCGATGTGCGCAACATGCAGCCGACTCGTGTCGAAGTATATTTCCCAACGGGGACTTTCACGATGAAGGTTTTCACCACTGAGGGTCCACGAATCTTTGTCGTTGTCAAGTGGGGTTGATGTCCAGAATGCTCCGCTGGGTAATGCGCTTAGCGGGTCTCGGTTTTTGATCTTGGGTGGGTGTAAGGCGTGAAGCAGTCCCTGGTGAATCTGCGGTGAGCCGAACGTGCATAGTCTCGATAAAGCAGCTAGTCCTGCGACGTCGAACTCGTGAAGATCTGGCGGACTCTGGTCATCGAATCCTATGACTTCGCGGCATTCGTCTGAGTACAGATAGGCAGCGACTGCCCTTATAGCCACTTGAATCAGATCTTCGGGTGACATGGCGGCGACGAACGCGGCTGGCGAAATTTCATCCGGGTATCGAATGAATCGTAGGTGCTTAATAAATAAGCGGCCTGGAACAGTATCAATCAGGGATTCTTGGGCGCTCATCATGCCGGTCTTAGAGAGAAGGGTCGAGTCGGCAAGCCGATAGCCCGGGTCTCCGCAGTCAGTCCAATAGTTGGACTTGTGTCTGTCGAAGGAGATAAGTATCGAGACATAGGGTAAAGAGTGTTTGTCTCAGACGATCCGCTTGGCCAGGTTGCTCAGCAGTCATTGATCGTAACGGTGGGTCCCACGTTACCGATAGCTCCAAACGGTGGGATAGATACCGGCGGAAATGTAAGCGCAGCGTCGGCTGTGCCATAGTAGGTCCCGTTAACGCACGCAGTGGCTGCCTGGCTTGTAAGGGTAAACCCTGTGCCCACTCCCGGTACGCCCGTTCCTATCGGTACGTTCGGCGCGGGCGGAGACACGTACCAGAGAGTCACAATCTGGGTGATCGAGAAGGCGCCTGGTGGGCTGCAAGTCGTCGTGGCCTCAACATTGATGGTGTCAGGAAAATGGTGCGAGTGGTGCGGATTGTCCACTTTGATTTTGCAATTGACGTTGACAAATAAACTTGCTTGTGCACTGGGCTGATCACTTGGGGGAACTTTAGCGGCAAAATCAGAAGGACCGCTTTTGCCAGTAGAAGGATTCGGTAGCTTAGGTGCAGGATCCGCCCCTGCCGTACCAGCTAGACATACAATATTGGCAATCATTGCAATGGCAGCCAGGGACTTCCCTATTGAAGAGATTTTCATTTGTGAGCTTATCTCATCCTGTTCAAATTCGCGCCCGAAACATAATTTTTTGTTCCAAAGATCAACCCCAGCTCGACCTCCCCCGTCGTCGGAATGAGATTCACATGGCAAGTTCCGGTCGTCAAGTATCAGGTGTCGGTGTGTCGCCCCCCGGGCGTCGTCGGTTTTCAGGGCGAAGCTGATGTCGAGAGCAGTGACCAGAACCTGTTAGTGACGCCTAGCGCCGTGGTCGAAGGTGTCTCGTTTGTAGAGAAACGAGACAAGCACCGCGGAGCAGTGCCCAGTCCGCATAGCGCCAGGTTGTGATCTTCAGCGGTATATGGCGCAGAATCTTCAGCGATAGATGGCGTCACACGACGTCGGTCGCGGTCCGCGATTGCCATCACAGATGAGCTAAGAGTCGTTCAGCGAACACCTCGGGGTGCTCCCGATGCATGAAGTGCCCGCCTGGGACTTCCTCGACGGTGTAGTCGTTGTCGAATATCCGGGCGGCGGCCCGGTAATCGGAGGGCTGGAAGACTGGGTCATCGACGCCGGCAAACATGACTGCTGGCACCGTAATGCGCGCCTTTAGCGATGCGGTCGGTATGGGTGAAAGCGCTCGGTAATAACCGAACGCCGCCTTTAGGCTTTCCGGTTTCGAGAAGCTAGTACGTACGGCGGCGAGCTCCTTTGGCCCCGGGTTCCATCCGGGGGACCAACGCCGATAAAGAGCGGTGAGCGCCGCGAAATCATTGCGCGCGAATCGGTTCGGCGCCCCTGGCAGCTTGTATGCGGCGAAGTGACGCAAGGCCCACAGTTTTTTCAACGACGGTTTAACTGCGGCTGGGTGGGGACTGCCGATCACGAACAGCTTGTTTACGTGGTCCGGGCTGAGCGCTGCTGCGCCGTAGGCGGCTGCGGCGCCCCAATCGTGCCCAATGATGATGGCGTCACGGGCGCCGAGCGCTTGGATCAGTGCGAGCGCATCGTGTGCCAAAGTTTCTTGATCGGTGTCACGGTTGGGGATCGCGCTGGGGTGATAGCCGCGCATGAACGGGCTGACCGCGCGGTATCCCTGAGCGGCGATTCGCGGGCGAAGATCGTCCCAGGTATGGGCGGTGCCGGGGAAACCGTGCAGCATGAGCACGAGCGGCCCAGTGCCCTCCACCAAGTAGGCGAAGTTCAGGCCATTCGCGTCGACGAAACGGATGTCATCAGCCACGGCCAGGGAACATTACGCCGTCCTGGCAGCGCTGGGAACGATGTCTGATCTCGGATTGAGCGTCCGGTAACGATCGTTCCCGTGACAGTTCGCCGCGCCGAGAGGTTTCCCCAGGATGGGTCTGTAACGCTTGCCGTGTCCGCGCCAACGTCAACTTGTCGGGGGTTGGCGATACGGTCCGGCCATGCGGATCGGCTACGCGCGGGTCTCCACCCGCGACCAGCACCCTGAGGCCCAGCGCGATGCGCTTACCGCGGCGGGCTGTGACCAGATTTTCCTCGACAAGGTATCGGGCAGGCTGGCCCGCCGCGCAGAGCTCGACAAAGCTCTGCTGTCGGCCAACCGGGTCGGCGATCAGCTGGTGGTGACCAAACTGGACCGGCTGGGCCGATCGCTGGAGCATCTCATCGAGTTGTCCAAGCGCCTACAGGGCGCCGGCGTGGATCTGGTGGTGCTCGACCAAGGCATCGACACTTCAACGGCTATTGGCCGCATGTTCTTCCAAATCCTCGGCGCAGTAGCGGAATTCGAGCACGCTTTAATGTCGGAGCGCACCATGGACGGTCTGGCGGCCGCGCGGGCCCGCGGCCGCACCGGTGGGCAAAAACCCAAACTGGGTCCTCGTCAGGTGAAGCTGGCCCAGCAGATGTATGACGAGAAAGACGACCACGGCAAGCGTCGCTACACCGTCGCCCAGATCGCCGCCGAGTTCGGCGTCACCCGGCCCACCATTTATCGGCATCTGGGCAATGCCCTTAATAACGGCTCGGCCGCCTCATGACCCACCCGCAAAAACCGGTTGAGACGCCGGACGACGCGGAGACCGCATTGACCATGGCCCAACGCGAACAGGCGATGGCCCGCTACGCGGTGCTGCGCCCGCACCTGGACGACGGGATATCGCTGACCGAAGCCGCGCGTCAAGGTGAGGTGGCGCTACGCACCGCGCAGCGCTGGCTGGCCAGCTACCGCAAGTCAGGACTAGTGGGGCTGGCCCGTCCTGGACGCTCTGATTGCGGCCGCCGCCGGTTGCCCGATCAAATGGTCACGCTGATCGAGGGGCTGGCATTACGACGGCCTCCGATCAGTGCGGCCAACATTCACCGCCAGGTGACCCAGATTGCGCCGCAACGTGACTGGCCGGTGCCGTCCTACAGCACGGTGTACGCGATCGCCGCAGGCCTTGATCCGGGCTTGCGGACGTTGGCCCACGAAGGCACCAAACGCTACGAGGAGACCTTCGATCTGGTGTATCGGCGTCAAGCGAGCGGACCGAACGAGCTATGGCAGGCCGACCACACTGAATTGGACCTTTGGGTGATCACGCCGTCGGCAAAGCCGGCTCGCCCCTGGTTGACTGTCATCGAAGACGACCACTCCCGCGCTGCAGCCGGCTACATGGTCAGCTTGGAGGCACCCTCGGCGATCAACACCGCTTTGGCGCTGCGGCAAGCGATTTGGCGCAAACCCGATCCCGGTTGGCCGGTGTGCGGCATCCCTGGCGTTTTCTACACCGACCACGGCAGCGACTTCACCTCCCGGCATATGGAGACCGTAGCGGCCGAACTGAAGATCCAACTGGTGTTCTCCCTGCCCGGCAAGCCACGCGGCCGCGGCAAGATCGAGCGGCTGTTCAACAGCGTTAACCAGATGTGCCTGTCGACGTTGCCCGGCTACGCGCCACGCGGAACCCCTGATCGAGCCGGGCAGGCCCGGCTCACCCTGCCCGAATTGGACACCGTGATCGGGCGGTTCCTCAGCGGCGGCTATCACCACCGGGTGCACAGCGAGACCCGCCAAACACCAGCACAGCGCTGGTCGGGCGGCGGGTTCTTACCCAGGATGCCCGTCTCGTTGGAGCAACTCGACCTGCTGCTGCTCACCTTGGCCCAGCCCCGCAAAATCCACCCCGATGGAGTGCACTTCCAAGGACTGCGCTACCTAGACCCGGTGCTGGCCGCCTACGTCGGCGAACAGGTCACCATTCGCTACGACCCGCGCGACCTGGCCGAGATCCGCATCTTCCACGACGACAAGTTCGTCTGCCGGGCGATCTGCCCTGAGCTGGCCGACACCACCGTCGCGCTCAAGGAAATAACTGCCGCCCGCAACGCCCGCCGCCGCGAACTACGCCAAGGCCTTCGTGATCGCGCCAAGGTTGTCGACCAGCTCATCGCCGTTCATCAGCCCGACTGCAACTACCCGCTGCCTGGGATGGCCGTAGCGGCTAGTGGGCCAGCCGACCTCGACCAGGAATCGGCGCCCAAACATGCGCTCAAGCTGTACCGAGAGGACTGACCACGTCATGGCCGACATCCAGGACCAGGACACCCAACACACCGCTGCCGCCTCATCCGAGCAGTCATCAGCTACCACAACGAAATTCGTTATCACCAAGCAGCACCGCCGCTTCGCTGAATTCTGCGATGCCGTGCGCCGCGACCGCTACATCGGCCTATGCCACGGCGCACCCGGTGTCGGCAAAACACTGTCGGCTCGCCACTACAGCTCCTGGGACACCGTCAGACCGATCGTTGAGCACTTCCGCTTCTACCAGACCGTCGCACCCGAACCTGCTCTCGCCGTTCGCACCGTCTTCTACACCCCCAAGGTGCACAACACACCCCTCATCGTCGAGAAAGAGGTCCGATACCTACACACCCGGCTCAGCTGGGCCATTGAGACCACCCTGCACCCCGACCGCGGCTCTGAGCACCTCGTTGAACCCGACGGGGCGTATACCGAACTGGTCATCGTCGACGAAGCTGACCGGCTGAAAAACCCCGCCCTAGAAGCGCTACGCGACCACCACGACCGCACCGGCGCCGGCCTGATCCTCATCGGCATGCCCGGCATTGAACGCCGACTGGCCCGCTACCCGCAGCTCTACAGCCGCGTCGGATTCCTGCACCACTACCAACCCCTGTCCAGCGACGAACAAACCTTCATACTGTCGCGTCAGTGGCCCGACCTCGGCCTCGACAACCCTGAAGACTTCACCACCCGCGAGGCCCGCGCCGCAATCATCCGCATCACCAGCGGCAATTTCAGGCTCACCACCCGGCTGATGGCGCAGATCCATCGCATCATGGACATCAACCAGCTCAACACGGTCACCAGCGAAGTCGTCGACGCCGCCCGCGAATCCCTCGTCATCGGGATCATGTAACGCCATCTATCGCTGAAGATTCACCGCCATTCACATCTGAAAATCACAGCCAGGTCGCGGGTGTCTCATTTCTCGTCTCACGCCGCGTGTCTCAGATCCTTGATGTCGGACGTTGATGAGACGGTGATGGTGTGACGGCGATCCTCGGGTATGCGCGGGTGAGCACTCTTGGTCAGGACCTCAATGCACAGCTCGCGGCCCTGGCCGCTGAGGGCGTCGAATCCAGCCACGTGTTCACCGACAAGCTGTCCGGTGCGGTGAACGTCGGGCGGCCGGGCTTGGCGGCCCTGCTGCATTACGCGCGCGAAGGTGACACCGTGGTGGTCACGGCCATCGATCGGCTGGGCCGATCGGTCGCCGAAGTCACCCGCACCATCTCGGATCTGGGTGAGCGCCGAATTCTGTTGCGCGCCTTACGCGAAGGGGTGGACACCGGCACACCCAGCGGCCGGGCGGTGGCCGTGATCATGGCGACCTTGGCCGAACTCGAACTCGAACTCGGCCGCGAGCGTCGAGCCGCCTCACGTGAGTCCCGGCGTGCCCGCCGACTGCCGGCCACGAAGCCAGCGAAACTGACCGCGGAGCGCCAGAAGCAACTGCGCCGGCTCGCTGCGACCGGTGAGCCCGTTCCCGAGCTTGCGAAGACGTTCGGCATAAGTCGCGCCACGGCCTACCGCTATCTATCGCAGCTGGACTAGCTGCGAGAGCCAAACATCTTGTCGGAGTCAGATTTTCATCGTCTTGCCGCAGTTGCCGCAGCGGATGAGTCCGTGCTTGGTGACCCGGACGTTCACGAAGGTGAATCGGCAGTACGGGCAGGTGATGGTGGGGACGGATATGGCCATGGTGGCCTCACTTTCCTTTGAAGGGTTCTGCGTGTGGAGAACACTCTGAGCGGCGGGGCGGTACATCGAGGACCGGAGATCCCCGCCGCTCGGAGAAGCGATCAGCCGCGTTCGGTGGCCGTGGTCCTGGGGTTGCGCGCGGCGGTGGACGCCTTGACGTAGCGACTGGTCGTCGCGCTGCGGTGATGTCCCTTGGCCATTGACGGTGTCCTTTTTCGTGCGCCCGGCCCCCGAGCAGGGGAGAACACTTTGGTACCTGGCTTTCTACTTTAGTGTATCACATTTTTTCTACTATCGTGTAAATCCGCCTACAATGGTGCTATGACCTCCGGCAACGCTTTCCTCGGCCCCACCCTGCGCGAGCTTCGCGAGTTCTCGGGAAAGACGCTGAAAGCCGTGGCCGAGCCGTCCGGGATCAGTACCGCCTACCTGCAAAAACTCGAGCGAGGCGAGGTCAAGAGCCCATCGCCGAAGGTGCTATACGGTCTTGCCGAAACGCTGGGTGCCGACTACCTCGAACTGATGCGCCGCGCCGGATACGTCGTGCCAGGCGGCACGGCGCACGGCAACACCCTGGCCCACGCGCTGAGTTCCGAGGGTCTCACCGAGCAGGAGGCGGAGGCTCTCACCACGTACCTCCAACTGTTACGACACAAGCAGCGGCAGCGAAATGCTTGAGGACCTCGATAGCGCACAGGACATCGAGCAACGCACTCACGCGCTGCTCAAGGCCGCTGATGCCTACGGCCGGTACCCCACGCCGGTGGACGACATCGTGTCGGCGCGCGGCCTCCTAGAGGCCGATGACTTCACCCTCGACGAAGGGGTGCTCGCCGCGATGCCCAAACCGCTGCGCGATCTCGTCCGCCGCGGATACCGCGGCCTGCGCGGCGCGTTAGACCGTCGTGAGCGCACCGTCCACGTCAGCCAGCTGGTCACCCACGAGGGACGCAAGAACTTCGTCAAACTCCACGAGGTCACCCACGACCTGCTGCCCTGGCAGCAGCAGCTCGTCCACACCGACAACGAAGAAACGTTAAGTCCTTCAACTAACCGACTCTTCGAGCAGGAAGCCAATCAGGGTGCCGCTGAGCTGCTGTTTCAGCGACACGGATTCACCCACGACGCCAGGAGCCTGGAGATCGGCGTAGCCAGCGTGGCCCACCTGGCCCAACGCTACGGATCGTCTCTTCAAGCAGCGTTTCGGCGCTACGCCGAAACACACCAGGACGCCGTCCACGTCCTGTGCCTGAGCAAGATGCCCAACAGCGACGGCAGCTACGACCGTCGCGAAACGCCTCGCTCCCCAAAATGGATGGAGCGCTTCGGAAACACGCGATACCCGCGACGCTTGCACCCATCGGCGTACCCCTTCCTGGCGGCGATCGACCACGGGCTCGGTGAGGTGCCCATACTCGATCTGGCTGGCGTTCGAGTGAACGTACGGGTGGAGACGATGAACACCGGCTACGCGGAGATCATGATGTTCTGGGTCAAGCCCCAGCACCGTCGCTTACTGCGCCCCATCCGCGTCCGCTTGGCCGACGACTGAGCAGACCCGACATGGGAGGCGAGCGTCTGGGACCCAGTTCCTTCGAGGTGGCCACCGCGGCTCGCGGGCGGGGCGTGGGCATGCGGGTGGTGCGCAGCCTGATGGAGCGGCGCCCATACCGCAGACTCTTGCCTACAGCGAGGGCGCCGACCGCTCCTGGGCTTCGCTGGGCTGGGAGCCGTTCGAGCATCCCGCCGGCGGTTATCGGACGTTGTTCGTCCAGTCGCCTGGCGGTCTAAGAACTGCGGTGTAGGCCCAATCCGCGGCAAACCTCACCGTTCCGTCCGGGACACCGCCCCGTGTCTGTCTTTGTATGCTTGTATGACACGTGTTATAGTTACGTCATACAGACAGGAGGGTTGCGTGGCCGTCATCAACATCCGCGTCGAGGATCGGATCCGCGATCAGCTCAAAGACCTGGCCGACACCGAGGGGCTCACGCTGAGCGAATACGTCCGCGACCGCCTCCTGGAGGTGCTCGTCCCCCCCGACTACCGGCCATCGGACGACTACGACGGTGAGCCGGCGCCGGAGACCATGCGGATCGCCGACCGCCAGGTGCTGTCGTTGCTGCACCGCATCCTGGCACGTGTGCTGCCCGAGGATGCCAACGGCGAAGACGGGGACGAGGCGTACCAGCTCCAGCGAGCAGAGGTGATCGAGAAGGGCTTCACTGGGGAGTACTGGAGGACAGTCGCGGGGTTCCGGACCGAGTTGTCCAAGCTCGACTGCGACCGCGTCCTCGACATCCTCGACATGTTCCGAGTGATCACCTACAGCATCGCGAGGCTGGCGAAGAAGGGAACACCGGTCAGCGAAGACATGGCGTTCAAGCTGGAGTTCCAGGGCTTCGACTATCAGGACAGGCTCGAAAGCCACATGGCCAGTTACGTCGAGTTCCTGATGAGCGACGACCGGTGGACCGAACTGCGACCCCAGCTGGAACGCAACGATGGGGGAAATTCGCACCACCGGACACTCGGCAGCTACATGCGGATGCTCGCTGAGTACCGCCGCATCAAGGACGCTCGGGATCGAGGTTTCCACCGGGACGACTACCTGCTGTCCACCGAGGAGCTCGAACAGATCGCCGAGGCCCGAGTCCACCCGTCACACCGTGGGTAGCTCGGCTGCGCTGGCCGACCCGAACCGTCCCGGCGTCGAAATGCATTGTGCCCGTGGCCAGTAAAAGTTGGGTGCAGCAGGGCGGCGTAGCGGCGCTACTGGCCGATGCGTACCGACGTGCGCCTGGCGGCTACGTTGCTTTCCTCGATGAAAGCTTCGAGCTGGAAGCCAACCGGCGGACCTTCTACCTGATGTCAGCCGTAGTTGCTCATCGCGACCAACTGGAGCCGCTGCGCGACGGCCTTCTTGACGTGGTGGGGGATCGGTACTGGCACACGACGGAAAGCCTTCTCACCAGCGACGGCCGCCAGCAGGCAGTAGAGGTGGCGGATTATCTGGGCGACGAGAACGGCACGGAAGTGTGCATCGTCTCCTGTCGGATGCCCCTCGGGGACGACGGCGGAGACGCCGCACGACGCGCATGCTTCGGGCAGCTCGCCGCCGGCCTGTGCACCGGGATACAACCGCTGGCCAATGGGGTTCACCTGATGGTCCTCGAGCAGCGTCAGGCACAACATGAGCGCAGCTTCGACGCCAAGATCGTCAAGGAGCTGCGGGCAGAGAAGGTGATCTGCCGTCAGTGCCAACTCAAGCAAGTTTCTCCGCGGGACGAAAAGCTGCTATGGCTTCCGGATCTGGTGTCCTCGGCGGTCCGGCGCAACATTACGCATCAGGAGAAGGACCTGCTGGAGCCGATTGAACACATCGTGCGGGTGCTGAACTGCCCCTAGATACAGAGCAACCCCGGCGCGCCGTAGCCATCTACCGGGGTCAGACAGATCGTGGGGCCGAAACCGCAGAATCCGTACCTTGCTCCTACTGAAAGTATGCCACCTGCGGTTCGGAGATGTCCAGGTTAGTGCTCCTATGTGCAGCCGCATGCTGTCCGCCCAACTCTCAGTGCAGCTCACCCGCAGTCTCGAAAACCTTCGTTATCGAGACGACGGCGACATCTTTGACGTAATAACGTATAAACGTCATTACGTCAAGATGCACATGACGGTTCGGGTGGAAGGAGTTGACCCACTCGCATGGAAGCAGACGCTAACTCGTGGGCGTGCAATTTAACCGTCAGGCGAGCCTGCCCGTAGTTCAGAGCGTATTAACGCAACAACGTCCTGACGTAATAACGTACTTACGTTATTACGTCTTCGCATTTCGGGCTAGCCATTGGTCAGCTAGGTCAGTGAGGATTTTGCTCATGCTCGTGTCCTGGTCTAACGCGGCCTGCTTTAACCCGCGCACCGTCGCGCGGGGCAGATAGACCGTGGCTCGCTGCATATCATCAGTCGGGGAGCGGAACGCTTCAGCGGCCCGCTTAGCCGGCTCTGTCTTAACCCGTGCTGCCATCTTCGAAGTCAAATCAGACATGAACCAGCGCCCCCATCAGCTCGTCAAACACGTCGTCATAGCCGTACAGGTGATCTGGTGTAGCCCCAAACGCCCGGCGGATGCCCTCGCGGCGAACAATCCGCGTCTCGATCACCGGCACGCCTTCGTCCTCCAGCAGTTTCTTCACCTCATCGGCTAGCCGGGTCCGCAGATCCACTCCGGTCAGCAGCACCGCCGTGGGGCGGTGCGCGGTGATCTCCAAGGTTGGCCACACCCGGCGGACGTCCAACGGTGAGGCCCCTGTGGGCACCACAACCAGATCAGCCAGCTCGATCGCTTCCTGAATTACCTGCGCAGTACCCGGGGGAGTGTCCACGATCGTCAGATCTTGGCGGCCTACGTCAAGAGGTCGGCGAGCCGGCACCACCGGAAACGGCAATGGATCATCCTCGGCGACCGCCGCCCATTCCAGAGCTGACCCCTGCGGGTCGGCATCAATAAGCACGACGTCGCGGCCGCGGCGCTGCGCGGCAGTCGCGAGGTACACCGCGGACGTTGTCTTCGCAACGCCGCCCTTGGTGTGGACCAAAGAAATCGTAGGCATGCATCACACCATACGTCACAGCGTAATGACGTAACTACGTTGACACGTCATTACGTCATTACGCCATTACGTCATCACAAGATCAATTCTGCACCCGCTTGCGTATACATCCCGGCGAGTGCGCACAGAGCTTGCTACCGCACCGCGTGACGGACGCGTCACATCTGATCCGCACTAACCGCGTGTCGTTATCAGTTACAGCTTGGTTTGACTGGCAGAGTCCTGATCATGGCTCAACCGCATAAAGGTGACCGCGCCCAGATCATGACGCGTCCGCCTCGGATGGTCTACGACATCGTCAAACAGAGGGCGGCCGAGCTCGGCATCCCGATGGGCCAATACGTCGCCGACCTACTAGCCGAGCATGTCGGGCACCCCGAACTGGTTCTTGCACTCCACAAATCGAGGGAGGAATTGCCGCTGGCGATGTGACCGGTACACGCCCGGGCTGATAGCCAGACCTGTCTGGGCCAATACGTGACATCTGAATAGCTGGTGTGCGGATACCCCGCTGAATGACGAAGGCCCCGCCTTAGCGGGGCCACGTCTGGAGGTTCAAACCGAGCTGGAACTCGGTTTCGGGTCTTCCGTACCCAAATTTCCCCGAAGGGACTGTCTTGCTGGACAGCTCTCACGGTAGCGCACGTCTGTCTGGCGTTCCAGAAATGGCGCGCAATCAGTGCGCAAATCGTGACTTCCTCAGCACCCGATCACCTCGGGTCAGTAGTGGGTGGCCGACGCCGCTCGGCGGCGCTGCTATTGCGCCCACGCCGCATGTCCTGCGCGCGCTCGCAAACGAACGCCGTCGCGGCTGGGTGGAGCGTGCCGGCGCGTGCGCGCCGCGGGCGCCGATGTGGACCAGTCGCAGCGGCTGGCTCGAGGGCCTGCACCAATGGGCGCACTCGCCGGCCCTAGGACAGCTCTGCGCGGCCGAACGGGTCTCGATCACCGCGTCCACGCTGCTGTCGATCGCCGCGGTGATGGCCGAGCACGCCGATCACGCCACCGGCCGCCACGTCGCCCTTACCCGCGCCACAATCGCCTCCCGGGCGGGTTGTGACGTCCGCACCGTAACCACCGCCTGGAGAGTCCTACGAGCTTCCCAATGGGCCATCGAGGCCCAACGCGGCCACGGCTCACCCGGCACCCCCAGCATCGGCCGCCGGCCCTCGGTGTACCACCTGGTACCCCGCCGCGCTGCTCACCCGGCGCCGCACTCTGCTGCGCATGATTTCCACCTACCGCCGTCAGGCGGTCTTAGTCTTTCTTCTCCCGTAGGGAGGAACTCACCAAGCGGGCGCGCCAGCGCGCCCGCCCACCACATGTCCCAAAAAGGACGCAACACCTCTGCAGCACGGCCCCCCAGGCGGACCACCCCCCGGCCCCTGGTCACTCAGCGCCTCGCCGCGGCCCTCGTCGCCCGCACCCACGGCCTCCACCGTGCCCACATTGGCACCATCTGCGATGCCCTCACCGCCGCCGGCATCGACCCCACGGTGTGGACTGCACGGGCCATCACCGACGCACTCAATGCCGACATGCGGGCACGCGGATGGACCTGGCCCGACCACATCACCAACCCCGGCGCATTCCTATCCAGCCGACTACGACGGCTGTCCTGGGCAGCTCCAAAGACTCCAACAAAAGCCAGCGGCTGCGCCGCCGACAGCCTCGACCACACGCCGCGACCCGCAGCGCTCACCGCGGCATCGCGAGCCCGGATCGCCGCCGCCCAAGAACAGATCCGCAACATACTCGCCAACCGGTCACAACGCACTCATAGCAGTCCACCGACGGCCATCACTGTGAGCAGGCACGCCGACATCGCCCGCCAAGCCGAGCAGCTGGCCGCTGATTGTGCGCGAATCGCCACCCCACTCACCGGCCGCGCCGGACACGCCGCGGCCCGCGCGGTCGCGCAGGCCGCCCTAGGCAGTCCCGGTCATACCGCGGCGCGTGCCACCGCCGCCGCAGCCGCACGCGCCGCGGTATGGCGCCGCAACACCCACACTGCTG
>RXJD01000088.1 GCA_003987775.1 Mycobacterium sp. | reverse complement strand
GCCGTTGGTCGCTCCGGCTGCGCCGCCGGCGCCGCCCTGGCCGCCATCTCCACCGGCCGCGCCCTGACCGCCGGTCCCGCCACCCGCGGTACCAGAAACCCCGGCACCGCCCTTGCCGCCGGCGCCGCCAACGCCACCAACCCCGCCGTCACCGGCCGTGCCCGACGCGCCGGTGCTGGACCCGGACCCGCCGAGGCCGGCCGCGCCGCCGGTGCCCCCGACGCCGCCGATGCCGCCCGCTCCACCCGCAATGCCGGGGTTGGCGCTGTTGTCGGTCCCGGTCCCGCCGTGGCCGCCTTGGCCGCCGACGCCGCCGATGCCGCCCTTGCCGCCCACGCCTTGGGTACCGGCGGTGCCGCCGTTGGTGGCTCCGGCTGCGCCACCGGCGCCGCCCTGGCCGCCGTCACCACCGGCCGCGCCCTGGCCACCGGTCCCGCCACCTGCGGTGCCGGTGCTGCCTTGTCCGCCCTTGCCGCCGGTGCCGCCGATGCCGCCGACCCCTCCGTCGCCGGCCGTGCCGGAGGCGCCGGTGCTGGAGCCGGATCCGCCGAGGCCGGCTGCGCCGCCGGTGCCGCCGACGCCGCCGGTTCCACCAGCTCCGCCAACGATGCCCGGGTTGGTGCTGTTGTCGGTACCGGTCCCGCCCGTGCCGCCTTGGCCGCCGAACCCACCGATGCCGCCCTGGCCGCCCACGCCTTGAATACCTGCGGTGCCGCCGTTGGTGGCCCCGGCTGCGCCGCCGGCGCCGCCCTGGCCGCCGTCTCCACCGGCTGCGCCCTGACCGCCAACACCGCCACCCGTGCTGCCGGTGGCGCCGGCGCCGCCCTTGCCACCGGTCCCGCCGACACCACCAATCCCGCCGTCGCCGGCCGCGCCGGAGGCGCCGGTGCTGGAGCCGGATCCGCCGAGGCCTGCCGCGCCGCCGGTGCCGCCGGTGCCGCCGATGCCGCCTGCGCCACCCGCAATGCCGGGGTTGGCGCTGTTGTCGGTGCCGGTGCCGCCGTGGCCGCCGGTTCCGCCGGCGCCACCTATGCCGCCTTGTCCGCCGCCGCCCTGAATGCCGGCGGTGCCGCCATTGGCGGCTCCGGCTGCGCCTCCAGCGCCACCTTTGCCGCCGTCACCTCCAGCCGCCCCTTGACCGCCGGTGCCACCACCGCTGGTGCCGACGCTGCCGGCACCGCCTTTGCCACCGGTCCCGCCGGCGCCGCCAACGCCGCCGTCGCCGGCGGTACCTGAGGCGCCGGTGCTCGAGCCGGAGCCGCCAAAACCGGCGCCGCCGCCAGTGCCGCCGACACCCCCGATGCCACCCGCGCCGCCGGCGACACCGGGGTTGGTGCTGTTGTCGGTGCCGGTCCCGCCCTGGCCGCCGACGCCGCCGATACCACCGGTGCCGCCCTGGCCGCCAGCGCCTTGTTGCCCGCCGCCGCCGGATCCGGCCGCGCCGCCGGCGCCGCCTTGCCCGCCGTCACCTCCGGCAGCACCTTGGCCACCGACACCGCCTCCCGTGGCGCCGGTGCTCCCGGCACCACCCTTGCCGCCCGTCCCACCGACACCGCCAACACCGCCGTCACCGGCCGCACCGGACGCGCCGACGGTTGACCCGGAGCCTCCGAGGCCGGCCGCACCTCCCGTGCCGCCGACGCCGCCGACACCACCGGCGCCGCCGGCCACGCCGGGGTTGGTGCTGTTGTCGACGCCGGCACCGCCGACGCCTCCGGCACCACCGACACCGCCGGCGCCACCCTGGCCGCCAGCGCCCTGTTGCCCGCCGCCGCCGGATCCGGCTGCGCCACCGGCGCCGCCCTTTCCGCCGTCGCCACCGGCCGCGCCCTGACCGCCGGTTCCGCCACCCGCGGTACCAGTAACCCCGGCACCGCCCTTGCCGCCGGTCCCGCCAACGCCACCGACCCCGCCGTCACCCGCGGTGCCGGACGCTCCCGTGCTCGATCCGGAGCCACCGAGGCCTGCCGCGCCTCCGGTGCCACCGATGCCGCCGATGCCACCCGCGCCGCCGGCCACGCCCGGGTTGGCGCTGTTGTCGGTGCCGGTCCCGCCTTGGCCGCCGACGCCACCGGCGCCGCCGATGCCGCCCTGACCGCCTGCGCCCTGCTGACCGCCGCCGCCGAATCCGGCCGCGCCGCCGACGCCGCCCTTTCCGCCGTCACCACCCGCTGCGCCCTGGCCGCCGGTTCCGCCACCCGCTGTACCAGTAACCCCGGCACCACCCTTGCCGCCGGTGCCGCCCGCACCGCCAACGCCGCCGTCACCGGCGCTGCCCGATGCGCCGGTGCTCGATCCGGACCCGCCTACACCAGCGGCACCGCCTGTCCCGCCGACGCCGCCGACGCCGCCCGCGCCACCTGCGACGCCGGGGTTGGCGCTGTTGTCGGTGCCGGCGCCGCCTTGGCCGCCGACGCCACCAGTGCCTCCTACGCCGCCGTGGCCGCCCACGCCTTGGATACCGGCGGTGCCGCCGTTGGTGGCTCCGGCTGCGCCGCCGGCGCCGCCCTTTCCGCCGTCTCCACCCGCTGCGCCCTGGCCGCCAACACCGCCACCCGTGGTGCCGGTGTTGCCGGCACCACCCTTGCCGCCGGTGCCGCCCGCACCGCCAACGCCGCCGTCACCGGCGCTGCCCGATGCGCCGGTGCTCGATCCGGACCCGCCCAAACCGGCGGCACCGCCTGTCCCGCCGATCCCGCCGGTGCCGCCGGTGCCGCCTGCGACACCTGGGTTTGTGCTGTTGTCCGTGCCGGTGCCGCCTTGCCCACCGGTTCCACCGGTACCGCCGATCCCGCCCTTTCCGCCGGCACCCTGGGTGCCCGCCGCGCCGCCGTTAGTGGCTCCTGCTGCACCGCCGGCACCGCCCTGCCCGCCGTCGCCACCCGCGGCACCCTGACCACCAACGCCACCACCTGCGACACCGCCAATTCCGGCTCCGCCCTTGCCGCCGGTACCACCAATGCCACCAGCGCCGCCGTCTCCGGATGTTCCGGATGCCCCGGTGCTCGAGCCGGACCCGCCGAGACCGGCTGCGCCGCCGGTACCGCCGATCCCGCCGGTGCCACCGGCGCCACCTGCCACACCCGGATTGGTGCTGTTGTCGGTGCCGGCACCGCCGACGCCGCC
>RXJD01000023.1 GCA_003987775.1 Mycobacterium sp. | reverse complement strand
CGGGGCCGGCGGCGCGGGTGGGGCGGGCGGTACGCTGTCCGGCTCGGGCGGAGCCGGCGGCCTCGGCGGTTTCGGCGGCGCCAACGCCGGCGGTGCCGGCGGAGCAGGTGGCGACGCGGGACTGCTGTTCGGCGACGGCGGGGCCGGGGGCTCGGGAGCGCCGAGTGCCGGTGCCGCCGGCGGAAACGGCGGCAACGGCGGACGAGCCGCACTCCTGATCGGGTTCGGCGGAGCCGGCGGTAACGGGGGCACCGGGCCGACCAACGGGACCGGCGGCCAAGGCGGCGACGGCGGTCAAGTCATCGGCGTGCCCGGCGCCCGCGGCCTCCCCTAACTGGCGCGAACAAAACGCAAATGCAGTAGTCCGGTACTCAATCCGGGCCACGACCACCCAGCGATGCTGGCGATCACGATCGTGACTTCTTCTCGTGGAGGTGCCGGATGTCTTTCGTGATCGTGGGACCTGATTCGTTAGCCGCGGCGGCTTCGGATCTGGGCAACATCGGCGCGGTGATCAGCGATGCCAATGCGGCGGCGTTCGCCCCGACGACGGGAGTTCTCGCCGCCGGAGCGGACGAGGTGTCGGCGGCCGTCGCGGCGTTGTTCGGGCTACACGCGCAGGCCTATCAGGCGCTGAGCGCTCAGGCCGCCGCCTTTCACGACCAGTTCGTGGCACTGATGAGTGCCGGTGCGGGGCAGTATGTCGCTGCCGACGCTGCGGCCGCCTCGCCGTTGCAGTCTGTCTGGGAGCAATTACTGGGAGCGGTCAACGCGCCCACGCAGCTGCTGCTGGGTCGCCCCTTGATCGGCAACGGCGCCAACGCCGCTCCGGGCAGCGGCGCCAAGGGCGGCGATGGCGGGCTCCTGTTCGGCAGCGGCGGGTCCGGTGGGTCCGGCGGAGTGGCCAACCCGAACGGCGGTGCCGGTGGGGCAGCCGGGCTATTCGGCAACGGCGGCGCCGGCGGACGCGGCGCGGTGGGCGGCAACGGCGGGACCGGAGGCCTGCTCTTCGGCACTGGCGGAAACGGCGGTGCCGGCACTCTCACGGCCGGAAACGGAGGCGCGGCAGGACTGTTCGGCAACGGCGGCGTCGGCGGTCCCATCGGCATATCGACCGACGGCACAGCCGGGAAAGGCGGCACCGGCGGAGCCGGCGGAATGATCTTCGGTTCCGGCGGAGCAGGAGGTGCCGGCGGTTCGTCCTTCTCGACTGCTGCACAAGGGGTGGGCGGCATGGGCGGAACCGGCGGAGCTGCGGGTCTGTTCGGATTCGGCGGCGCCGGTGGCACCGGCGGGTTCGGGCCACACGCGGGCGGCACCGGCGGAGCGGGTGGCGCGGGTGGAACCCTCCTGGGCGTCGGCGGCACCGGCGGAATCGGCGGCGCCAGCGCCACCGGCGGCGCCGACCCGCAAGGTACCGGTGGCGTCGGCGGCATAGGCGGCAGTGGAGGGTTCGTCTACGGGACCGGTGGCGCCGGTGGGACGGGCGGATTCGGCTACTTCGGGGGGAGCGGCGGTGCCGGCGGCTCCGGTGCTGTGATCGCCGGCGACGGCGGTGACGGCGCGGTAGGCGGATTCGGTTACTTCCGTGGTGGCAATGGCGGTGCCGGCGGTCACGCCGGAGCCCTCATCGGCTCCGGCGGCGTTGGCGGGGCCGGCGAAAGGTCTTCTGTCATTGGTCCGTTCAACTCCGGCGGTGGCGCTGGCGGCGACGGGGGTGATGCGGGCTTGTTCGGCAACGGCGGCAACGGGGGTAACGGGGGGTTTGTCACCTCGCCGGCCTTCGGCGGCGCCGGCGGCGCCGGCGGGACGGGCGGCCCGCTGTTCGGCGCCAACGGCCTGCCCGGACTGCACGGCTGAGGGTGCGGGCAGTCGCAAAAGCCCCTCATTTCCACAGGGAATGAGGGGCTTCTGCGACTGATGGCGCTACAGGGTCTTCAAGATCTCCCGCGCCAGGGCGGCGGTCTCAGACGGCGTCTTGCCGACCTGAACACCGGCAGCCTCCAGCGCTTCCTTCTTCGCGGCGGCGGTGCCCGACGAGCCGGACACGATGGCACCCGCGTGACCCATCGTCTTTCCTTCCGGCGCAGTGAAGCCCGCGACGTAGCCGACGACCGGCTTGGTGACGTTGGCCTTGATGAAGTCGGCCGCGCGCTCCTCGGCGTCACCGCCGATCTCACCGATCATCACGATGAGCTTGGTGTCGGGGTCCTTCTCGAACGCCTCGATGGCGTCGATGTGGGTGGTCCCGATGATCGGGTCGCCGCCGATGCCGATCGAGGTGGTGAACCCGAAATCGCGCAGCTCGTACATCATCTGGTAGGTCAGGGTGCCGGACTTGGACACCAGCCCGACCGGACCGGGACCGCTGATGTTGGCCGGGGTGATGCCGACCAGCGACTGTCCCGGGCTGATGATGCCCGGGCAGTTGGGCCCGATGATGCGGGTCTTCTGCCCTTTCTCGACGTTGTACGCCCAGGCATAGGCGCTGTCCTGCACCGGGATTCCCTCGGTGATGACCACCAGCAGCGGGATCTCAGAGTCGATGGCCTCGATCATCGCGTCCTTGGCGAACACCGGCGGCACGAAGATGATCGACACGTCGGCGCCGGTCTTCTCGATGGCCTCGACGACGCTGCCGAACACCGGCAACTCGATCGGGTTGCCATCGGCATCCTTGTGCGCGACGGTCGTGCCCGCCTTGCGGGCGTTGACGCCGCCCACGATCTGGGTGCCGGCCGCCAGCATGCGCGCGGTGTGCTTGGTGGCCTCCGCGCCGGTGATGCCCTGGACGACGACCTTGTTGTCCTTGTTCAGGAAGATAGCCATTTCAGTGGTCCTCTCGGGCTCAGGCGCTCGCCAGCTCAGCGGCTTTGTCGGCACCGGCGTCCATGGTCTCGGCCTGGATCACCAGCGGGTGGTTGGCCTCGGCGAGGATGCGACGACCCTCTTCCACGTTGTTGCCGTCCAACCGGACCACCAACGGCTTGTTGGCCTCGTCGCCCAGGATCTCCAGGGCTTTGACGATCCCGGCCGCCACCGCGTCGCACGACGTGATGCCGCCGAAGACGTTGACGAACACGCTCTTGACCTCCGGGTCGCCCAGGATCACGTCCAGGCCGGCCGCCATGATCTCGGCCGAGGCGCCGCCGCCGATGTCCAGGAAGTTGGCCGGCTTCACCCCGCCGTGCTTCTCACCGGCATAGGCGACCACATCCAGCGTCGACATCACCAGGCCCGCGCCATTGCCGATGATCCCGACCTCGCCGCTGAGCTTGACGTAGTTCAGGTCGTGTTCCTTGGCCTTGAGCTCCAGCGGGTCGGTGGAGGCGCGGTCCTCGAACTCGGCGTGCCCGGGCTGGCGGAAGTCGGCGTTCGCGTCGAGGGTGACCTTGCCGTCCAGCGCCAGAATCTTGTCGTCGGGCGTGCGGACGAGCGGGTTGACCTCCACCAGGGTGGCGTCCTCGCCAACGAACACCCCCCACAACTTCTCGATCGTCACGGCGGCCGCATCCAGCACATCGGCCGGCAGGTGGCCCTGCTCGGCGATGGATCGCGCGAAGGCCAGGTCGACACCCTTGACCGCGTTCACCGGCACCTTGGCCAGCCGGTCGGGCTTGGTGGCGGCGACCTCCTCGATCTCCATGCCGCCCTCCACCGAGCACATCGCCAGGTAGGTGCGGTTGGCACGGTCGAGCAGGAAGGACAGGTAGTACTCCTCGGCGATGTCACTGGCCTCGGCAACCAGCAACTTCTTCACGATGTGGCCCTTGATGTCCAGGCCCAAGATGTTCTTGGCGTGCTCGTAGGCTTCCTCGGCGTTCGCGGCGTATTTCACGCCACCCGCCTTCCCGCGGCCGCCGGTCTTGACCTGGGCCTTGACCATCACGGGCGCACCGATCTCCTCCGCGATGGCCTTCGCGCCTTCAGCGGTGTCGGTGACCCGGCCCTGCGTGCCGGGTACGCCGTGCTTGGCGAACAATTCCTTAGCTTGATACTCGAACAGATCCATGGGGCGTCACTGCCTTTGCTCGGCTTACTTGCTAGGCCAACTAGGGTGGCGTTACCGGTACTAGGCCAGTACTCGGCAACTCGCACGGAGGAACTGTATCCACCCCGAAAATCGGCCCTGCCGCCGCATCCCACCGCTGTGGCACACGTCACGTATCGAACCGGGACACGAAACGTGACCCAAGTCACAAAAATGACCGGATTTGATACTGAGGTTGCCAGCCGCCTACGTTTGCGGATACCTTCTCAAGGTCCAGATAACGTTATGGTCACGATCCAAGGACATTTCAGGTTGTCCCAGCACCTTTTCGCTCGCTCCGCCGCCGCTCTATCGGCGCGCGCACCCCGGGAACGCTGGCCCCATCATCGCAACGAGATCACCGAGATCATCCCGTTAGACGGGTTTGATGAACTCGATGACATGGAGCTGGCCGACCTCGACGAGTTGGACTTCGGCGACTCCGAGTTCGCGTTCGACGACCTGCTGTTGCAGGCACCCGAACTGGACGACCTCGACGACACTGACGATCTGACGCCGTTGTGGCTGGCCGCCCCGTCCACCGAGGTGTTGCCCCGCGTCTCCGCCGAGATCACGCAACCGATCACCCACGTCATCGACGTCACACCCGTCCCGCGTCGCGGCGGCAGCCACCGCAAGCAGCCGACCAGCGCAGCCAAGGGACGTCTGCTGATCGGGGCGATGGCCGCCGGCGCCGCAGCGGCAGCGACACACACCGCGATCAACCAGTCCGACACCACCAAAATCGAGACGGTGCTGACGGCCAACGCCTCGACCCTCTCCGGCGGATCGGGCGGATCGGGCTCCACCGCGACGCGCGGCGTCCAGGTGATCGCCGCACAGCCCGCCAACGTGGCGGTGCACAACGAAGAACTCGCCCGCGGGGTGGCCTTCGCGCAGGAGCGCGCCCAGCGCGAGGCGCGCCTGCAGCAGCCGCTGTACGTCATGCCGACCAAGGGCATCTTCACCTCGAACTTCGGTTACCGCTGGGGAGTGCTGCATGCCGGCATCGACCTGGCCAACGCGATCGGGACCCCGATCTACGCGGTCTCCGACGGCGTGGTCATCGACGCGGGCCCCACGGCGGGCTACGGAGCGTGGGTCAAGCTGCTGCACGCCGACGGCACCGTCACGCTGTACGGCCACGTCAACACCACACTGGTCAGCGTCGGTGAGCGCGTGATGGCGGGCGACCAGATCGCCACCATGGGCAACCGCGGCAACTCCACCGGCCCGCACCTGCACTTCGAGGTGCTGCTGGGCGGCACCGAGCGCATCGACCCCGTGCCGTGGCTGGCCAAGCGTGGATTGTCCGTCGGCAATTACGCCGGCTGACCGGTGACCGGGCCGAACGTTCCGTCCGCAAGCGAGAACCCGCCCCAACCCGCTGAACCTGCCGAGCCCGGCGCGTCTGTTGCACCCGCCGAGCCCGGTGCACCTACTGAACCTGCCGAACCGCCCCACGAGCAGCGGACCAAGATCATCCGGCGGGCGCCGACCGGTCCGCTGCCCCCGATAGCAGCTCAGCCGACTACCCAAATCCCCCGTAGCGCAATGCCTTTGGATGCCTCCATGCGTGGGGGTATCCCGCCGCTGCCCGCAGTGCTGCGGCAGGAGCCCAGTGCCGGGACGGCGGTGGCGGCCAGCGCGGTGAGCATCGTCAGTGGGTGGGCCACCTCGGTAGTCACCACCGATCTGATTGCCGGCTGGTGGCAGACCGACCGGCTGTTCTGCATCGCCGTCGGATTCCTCGCACTCGTCTTCGCGCTCACCACGATTTGCGGCGTGATCATGGTGCTGTTGCGCCGGCCGTACGGGCGGTACCTGATCGTGGCGGGCGCGGTCGTCGCCCTGTTGACCTACCTCGGGGTGTTCATCGCGGGTGCCCGGGTGGGGTGGATCGTGCACCTGCTGCCGCTTCTGCCGGTCGCCAGCGTGGTGCTGGCCATGCTGCCGGACACCAAGCGCTGGGCCGAATAGCCGGGTCCACCGAACGTGAACTGGCGGCGGCTTTTTCGCGGTTTTTTCGCCGTGCCTTCACGCTCGGCGGCGGGTCTTAGAGCTTGCTGATCGGCGCGTGGTTGTGCATCAGCTTGACCCGGCCGGCACTGCCGAAGTCGATCAGCGACATCGCCGATTCGCCGACGCCGGACACTTCCTCGACGCGCCCCAGGCCGTACTTGTCGTGCGTCACCCGATCGCCGGGCTCCAGCACCACCAGCGGCCGCTTGCTCGCGCCGGAACGGGTGGGCGCCGACCGCGGCGTACCGAACCGCCCGGCGCCGCTCACCGGCGCGCTGAACGACGCCTTGGGCGCGACCCGGCGCCAGTCGATGAGCTGTTGCGGAATCTCGCGCAGGAAGCGCGATTCCGGGTTCAGCATCGGCTGGCCCCAGGAGGACCGGACGATGGCCCGGCTGACGTACAGCCGTTGCCGGGCCCGGGTGATGCCGACGTAGGCCAGGCGCCGTTCTTCGGACAGCTCCATGGGGTCGTCCAGCGCCCGCATGTGCGGGAACATGCCGTCCTCCCAGCCCGTCACGAACACCACCGGAAATTCCAGGCCCTTCGCGGTGTGCAACGTCATCAGGGTGACCAGGCCGGCGCCGTTCTCCGGGATCTCGTCGGAATCGGCGACCAGCGACACCCGCTCCAGGAACGCCGCCAGCACACCGGTATCGGGGACGTCCTCGTCCTCCGGCGCGTCATCGGCCAACGCGGCGGCGTTCGCCAGGTCGGTGCTGAATTCGTGTGCGACGCTGACCAATTCGTTGAGGTTGTCCAGCCGCGCCAGCTCCTGCGGATCGGTCGACGATTCCAGCTCGCGGCGATACCCGGTGCGCTCGAGCACCGCCTCGACGAGCTCGCCCAGATCGTCGTCGAGGTGCCCGCGCAGCTCGTCGAGCATCTCCACGAAGCCGGCGATCGCCTTCTCGGCGCGGGTGTTGAGCATCGGCACCTTGCCCTCAGCGGCCGCCTGCAGGGCGTCGGCGAAACTGGCGCCGGTGTTCTCGGCATGCACAGCGACGCACGCCTCGGCCCGATCCCCGATGCCGCGGCGCGGGGTGTTGAGAATGCGCCGCATGCTCACCGCGTCGCCCGGGTTGTCCAGCACCCGCAGGTAGGCGACGATGTCGCGAATCTCTTTGCGCTCGTAGAAACGCACTCCCCCAACGACTTTGTACGGGATGCCGGCGCGGATGAAGACTTCTTCCAGCGAGCGCGACGAGTTGTTGGTGCGGTAGAAGACGGCGACGTCGTTGTAGGTGATGTCGCCCCGGTCGGCCAGCGCGTCGATCTCGTCGGCGACGAACCTGGCCTCATCGTGCTCGTTGTCGGCCACGTACCCGACGATCAACTCGCCCTCGCCGGCATCTGTCCACAACCGCTTCTCGCGGCGCCCTGAGTTGCGGGCGATCACCGAGTTGGCCGCCGACAGGATGTTCTGCGTCGAGCGGTAATTCTGTTCCAGCAGAATCGTTGTCGCGTCCGGGTAGTCGCGCTCGAAGTCCTCGATGTTGCGGATCGTCGCGCCGCGGAAGGCGTAGATGGACTGGTCGGCGTCGCCGACGACGCACAGTTCGGCGGGCGGCACGTCCTGCTCGGCATCCACCGATCCATGCCCCACCAGTTCCCGCACCAGCATGTACTGCGCGTGGTTGGTGTCCTGGTACTCGTCGACCAGCACATGGCGGAACCGCCGCCGGTAGTACTGCGCGATGTCCGGGAAAGTCTGCAGCACGGCGACGGTCTCGCCGATCAGGTCGTCGAAGTCGAGCGCGTTCGCCGCACGCAACCGGCGCTGGTATTCGCCGAACACCGATGCGACCGTGCGGGCCAGGTCGTCGGACTCGTCGGTCAGGTTGGCCACCGCCTGATGCGGGTCGATCAGTTCGTTCTTGAGGTTCGAGATGGCGTTCGCCAGCAGGCGCGGAGAGTACCGCTTGATGTCCAGGCCCATGTCGCGGCCGATCATCTGCAGCAGCCGGCGCGAATCGTCGGCGTCGTAGATGGAGAAGTTGGAGTTGAGGCCCTCGATCAGCGACGCCTGGTTGCGCAGGATCCGCACACAGGACGAGTGAAACGTCGACACCCACATGTAGCGGGCCCGGTCGCCGACCAGCCCCACCACCCGCTCCCGCATCTCGGCGGCGGCCTTGTTGGTGAAGGTGATGGCCAGGATCTGACCCACGCTGACGCCGCGTTCGGCGATCAGGTAGGCGATACGGCGCGTCAGCACCGCCGTCTTACCGGAACCGGCGCCGGCGACGATCAGCAGTGGTGAACCTTGGTGCACCACCGCCTGGCGCTGCTGCGGGTTGAGGCCGTCCAGGAGTTCATCAACCGCGCTGGGACGGGGGTACTTGGCTTGGGTCGCGTGCACACTCATGTCGGTCCAAACTTACCGCCGCCCGGCGACAGCGGTGCCGACCAGCCTGGGCCTACTGGCCGAATCCCGATTGCTTGACGCCGGAGTGGTTGGATCCCGAACTGTCCGTGCCCGAGTTTCCGAAGCCCGAGTTGCGCGCACCGGAGTTGGCATACCCGGCGTTGTCCGAGCCGGTGTTCATGAACCCGACGTTGCCGGTGACACCGCCGTTGGCGTAGCCGACGGAGAAGTTGGCCGTATTCGAGATACCGATGCTGTTGACGCCGGAATTGAAGAAGCCGGTGTTGCGGGTATTCGTGTTCTGGAATCCGGTCTGGAAATTGCCGACGTTGCCGTAGCCCTCGCTGTTGTTGCCGACATTCTCGAATCCGGACGTGTTGTTGCCGTTGTTGTTGAAGCCCGACGTGCCGGTACCGGTGTTGCCGAAGCCGGAACTGGACAGCCCTGTGTTGATCGCACTTCCGAAGCCGGTGTTGACGAATCCCGCGTTCCCCGCGCCGGTGTTGACGTTTCCCGAGTTCCAGAATCCGGTGTTGGTGTTACCCGAATTCCACAACCCGGTGTTGCCGGTTCCCGAGTTGCCGTAGCCGACGCTGCTGGCGCCGGAGTTGCCGAAGCCGACGGTTCCGGTGGTACCGGAGTTGAACGCCCCTACTGCCTGTCCACCGCCGTTGCCGAAGCCCACGTTGTTGCTGCCGGCGTTCCAGAAGCCCAGGTTTCCGTTGCCCGAGTTGCCGAACCCCACATTGGTGCTCGTCGTGTTGGAGAACCCGGTGTTGACGTTGCCGGAGTTCCAGAAGCCGGTGTTGGTGTTGCCGGTATTGCCGAACCCCGTGTTCACGTTGCCGGAATTGCCGATGCCCCAGTTACCGTCGCCCGAGTTGAAGAACCCGACGTTGTTGTTGCCGGAGTTGAACAGGCCGATGTTGCCGACCCCGCCGTTGAGACCGTTGAGGTTGATGCCGAACTGATTGTCGCCGGTGAGCCCGATGCCGAAATTATTGTTGCCGTGATTCCCGAAGCCCAGGTTGTTGTTGCCGAGGTTGCCGAAGCCGATGTTGAAGCTGCCCTTGTTGCCGACGCCGACGTTCGTGCTGCCGAGGTTGCCGTTACCCAGGTTCGCATTGCCCCGGTTGCCGAAACCGTAGTTGCCGGTGCCGGCATTTCCGCTGCCGACATTGAGGTTGCCGGTGTTGCCGTTTCCGATATTGCCGCTGCCGCTGTTGCCGCTTCCGATATTGCCGCCGGCAGTGGCCTGCGAATTGCCGAAGCCGATATTTCCGTTGCCCCGGTTGCCGCCACCGAGGTTCCGGGTCCCGGTGTTGCCGCTGCCGAGATTGAAACTGCCGGTGTTGCCGTCGCCGAGGTTGAGGATTCCGTTGAGGTTGCCGCTGCCGAGGTTGAGATTGCCTTTGTTGCCGCTGCCCAGGTTGACGTTGCCGGTGTTACCGCTGCCGAGGTTGAGGTTGCCGATGTTGCCCAGGCCCAGGTTCCCGGCGCCGATGTTGCTGACGGCGGAGAACAATCGAGGCAGTAGCTGATCCCACGACGGCAGCGCCTCCGCCACCGCTGACGCCCCGGTGAGGTATCCGACCATCGCCGCGACGTCCTGGGCCCACATCTCCTCGTAGACCGCTTCGGTGGCCGCGATCGCGGGGGCATTCTGGCCGAACAGGTTCGACAGCACCAGGTGCACGATCTGAGAACGATTGGCGGCCACAGCGATTGGTTGAATCATTGCCGACTGCGCGGCCTCGAACACGCCGGCGATCGTCCGGGCGTGGCCCGCCGCACCGGCGGCCTGCTCGGCCGCCAGGTTCAGCCAATTCGCATAGGGCACCGCCGCGCCCGCCATCGCCGCCGACGCCGGGCCCTGCCATGCCTGACCCGCCAGTCCCGCCGTGACCGCACCGAACGACGATGCCGCGGCGCTCAGTTCCCCGGCCAGGCCGTCCCAGGCCGTCGCCGCTTCCAGCAGCGGACCCGGCCCCGCCCCGGTGAACATCAGCAGCGAGTTGATCTCTGGCGGCAACACCGAAAAATTCATCACAGCCCCTCCGAGCGACCCCAACCACGGCGAGTAGAGAGCCTACGACCATGCCGGTGCCGCTTCCGGTATTTCCGCGATTTCAGTTCGCTTGCCGCACAACACCCGACGTCCGGTTGACCGCACGTCGGGCGCGCGCTCCGGGCCCAGCCTTCAGGTCACTTCCTGACGCGTGTTTTTGCACCCGTAAGCCAGTTGGTGGCACACTCGGTGCGTGCTCAACACGCAGCCCCGATTTTTCTACGGGTACCGGCCAGCGGTGCCCGTGGTCTAGCTGCTTTCGCAGAGCCCCGTGGTCCGCTTCCGGATTCGGGGCTCGTCTCTTATGTGAGGCCCACACCGGATGAGACCAGAACCACCACCTCACGAGAACGCGGAGATTGCAGAAATGAACACCGAGACCATCGCTGCCGAACAGCTCAGCATCGACGAGTTGCGCGGAGAGATCGACCGGCTGGATGCCGAGATCCTGGCCGCGGTCAAACGGCGCGCCGAGGTATCCCAGGCGATCGGCAAAGTCCGGATGGCCTCCGGGGGCACCCGGCTGGTGCACAGCCGCGAAATGAAGGTCATCGAACGCTACAGCGAACTGGGTCCCGAGGGTAAAGACCTCGCGATGCTGCTGTTGCGTCTGGGCCGGGGACGACTCGGCCACTAAACGACCACTACCGTCATTACTTTCGGCGAATTCCGGCTTTGCCGGGGTACATTTCGCCGGATATGGGCATGGCATCGCCACCTGCTGTTTCGTGGTTACGCCTGCTGATACTGCTGCCAGCCGCAGCGTTGCTCGCCGCGCTGGGCGGGGTGCCGGGGCAATCGGCCGTGGTGCTGTCCACCGGCGGGACGGCGAGCTTCTACTCCAGCTGGTACCGGCCGGCGGTCACCGAGGAGTTGCCGGCCTGGCTCGCGGCGAACGGGACGATCAGCGCCTCCGGCAACGCGGTGGTGGGCGCGTCGATGTCCGGTTCGGCCGCCCGCGTCTGGGTGTACACGGGCAACGGCGGCGACTCGGATCTGTCTGCCAAGCTGGACGCCAGCCTGCTGGAAAGCGCGACGCGTATCAGCAACACGGTCTTCCAGGCCAGATACCAGGCCACGGGCGGGCGAAACGGTGTCTTCAACTTCCCGGCCAGCGGAACCCACACCTGGTCTTATCGGGGCGAGCAACTACAGGCGATGCTGCCGGACCTGCAGCGGGTGCTCGGTGGTGGCCCGCGCCGAGTCCCCGGATTCTCCGGCTCGGTGGCAGCCGCGGGAGCTCGCACTAGGGTCGAAATATGACCTCCGAATCCATTCCCGACATCACCGGCACTTCGGCGTGGGATGCCCTGCGCAAGCATCACGATCAGATCGGAGCCACCCACCTTCGCGAACTCTTTGCCGACGATCCCAACCGCGGCCGCGACCTGACCCTCACCGTCGGTGACCTCTACATCGACTACAGCAAACATCGCATCACCCGCGAGACGGTGCGGCTCCTGGTCGACCTCGCCCACGCGGCGAACCTGGAAGAACGTCGCGACGCCATGTTCGCCGGCGCCCACATCAACACCTCGGAGGACCGCGCGGTGCTGCACACCGCGTTACGGCTGCCTCGCAACGCCGAGCTGATCGTCGACGGCCAGAACGTCGTCCGCGACGTGCACGAGGTCCTCGACGCCATGGGCGACTTCACCGATCGGCTGCGCAGCGGCGACTGGAAGGGCGCCACCGGCGAGCGGATCAAGACCGTGGTCAACATCGGGATCGGCGGTTCGGACCTGGGCCCGGTGATGGTGTACCAGGCGCTGCGCCACTACGCCGACGCGGGCATCTCCGCGCGGTTCGTCTCCAACGTCGACCCGGCCGATCTCGTCGCCACGCTCGCCGACTTGGAGCCGGCCACAACGCTTTTCGTGGTCGCATCGAAGACGTTCTCCACCCTTGAGACGCTGACGAACGCCACTGCCGCGCGGCGCTGGCTGACCGATGCGCTCGGCGACTCCGCGGTGGCCAAGCACTTCGTCGCCGTGTCCACCAACAAGCGGCTCGTCGACGAGTTCGGGATCAACACCGACAACATGTTCGGGTTCTGGGACTGGGTCGGCGGCCGCTACTCGGTGGACTCGGCGATCGGACTGTCGGTGATGGCCGTCATCGGCCGAGAAGCGTTCTCCGACTTCCTATCCGGTTTTCACATCGTCGACGAACATTTCCGCACCGCCCCGCTCGAGTCGAACGCGCCTGCGCTGCTTGGCCTTATCGGTTTGTGGTACTCCAATTTCTTCGGCGCGCAATCACGCGCGGTGTTGCCCTACTCCGACGACCTGGCCCGCTTCGCGGCATATCTGCAGCAGCTGACCATGGAATCCAACGGCAAGTCCACCCGTGCCGACGGCTCGCCGGTGACCACCGACACCGGCGAAATCTATTGGGGCGAGCCGGGAACGAACGGCCAGCACGCGTTCTACCAGCTCCTGCACCAGGGCACGCGTCTGATCCCCGCCGACTTCATCGGATTCAGCCAGCCGCTGGACGACCTGCCGACCGCCGAGGGCACCGGCAGCATGCACGACCTGCTGATGAGCAACTTCTTCGCCCAGACCCAGGTGCTGGCCTTCGGCAAGACCGCCGAGGAGATCGCCGACGAGGGCACCCCGGCCGACGTGGTGCCGCACAAGGTGATGCCCGGAAACCGGCCCTCCACCTCGATTCTGGCGACCCGGCTCACCCCCTCGGTGCTGGGCCAGCTGATCGCGCTCTACGAGCATCAGGTGTTCACCGAAGGCGTGGTGTGGGGTATCGACTCCTTCGACCAGTGGGGAGTCGAACTCGGCAAGACGCAGGCCAAGGCGCTGCTGCCGGTGATCACCAGCGACGCGGCGCCAGAGAAACAATCGGACAGCTCGACCGATGCGCTGGTGCGCCACTACCGGGCCGAGCGCGGCCGATCGCAGTAAAGCCCACCGCGAGTGTGGATTTCACGACGCGACACGCCGGTGGAGCGTCGTGAAATTCACACCCGAGCAGGAGAGATCTAGGCGAAGCGCTTGGTCAGCGGCGGCGGTAGCACTCGCATCAGCTGAACTAGCGGCGCCCACGGCCACCACGGCACGGCGGCCCGGCCAGGCTCACTTTCGATGGCGGCGACGAGCTTGCGGACGCCGGTTTCGTTGTCCACCATCAGCATTGTGGTGCCGGACTTCGCCGTCATCTCCGACTCGATGTAGCCCGGCTCCATCACGGAGACCTTGATCGGACCTTTGGCGTACTCGGCACGCAGCGATTCACCCAGTGAGCTGAGTCCGGCTTTGCTTGCGGCGTAGGCGGCTTTGACGCCGGGGACACCCTTGTTGCCGAGCACCGACGAGATGAGCACCAGGTGGCCCGAACCGCGCTTATTGAACATCTCCAGCGCGGTTTCGATCTGGACCAGTGCCGCGATCAGATTGGTTTCCAGGGTCGCCTTGTTCGCCCACAACTTGCCAGAGCCCAGGCGAGCTCCCTTGCCGATACCGGCGTTGACGATGATGCGGTCGATCCCGCCCAGTTCGTCGCTCAGCTCGGCGAACACTTTCGGCACCTGTTCGTGGTCGTTGACGTCGAGCTGCGCCACTGCGATCTTGATCGACGGATACTGTTGCGACAGTTCGTCTTTAAGCTCGTCCAGGCGGTCGGTGCGGCGGGCACACAGTGCCAGGTCACGGCCCTTGGCAGCGAACGCGCGGGCCATGCCGGCGCCCAGGCCGGAACTGGCTCCGGTGATGAGGATTTTCTGGCGGGTCACTCAGGCAGCATATCGATCACTTGAGCAGCCGGGACATGCGCCGGTCGGCCAGCACCTTTCCGCCGGTCTGGCATGTCGGGCAGTACTGAAAAGACTTGTCCGCGAAAGACACTTCACGCACCGTGTCGCCACACACCGGGCAGGGCAGGCCGGTGCGGGCATGCACCCGCAGCCCCGAGCGCTTCTCGCCCTTGAGCATGGCGGCGCCCTGGCCGACGGATCGGCTCACGGCGTCGGTGAGGACGGAGATCATCGCGTCATGCAGGGTGGTGAGCTGTTCGGCGGACAGTTTGGCGGCGGTGGCGAACGGCGACAGACGCGCAACGTGCAAGATCTCGTCGCTGTAGGCGTTGCCGATTCCGGCGATGACCTTCTGGTCGGTGATGACGGTTTTGATCCGGCCGGTGTTGCCGGCCAGTATCCGGGCCAGGTCATCGGGGCCGAGTTCCAGGGCGTCCGGCCCGAGCGAGGCGATCTGCGGCACCTGTTGCGGGTCGCGAACCAGCCACACCGCCAGGCGCTTCTGAGTGCCGGCCTCGGTGAGGTCGAAGCCCGGCGCCTCGCCGGGAGTGCCCAGGTGCACGCGCAGCGCGATCGGCCCCTTGCCCGGCCGCAGCGGCGCCGCGGCAAGCTTGTCCGACCAGCGCAACCAGCCCGCGCGCGACAGGTGCGTGATCAGCCACAGGTCGCCCGCCTGCAGACCGAGGTATTTACCCCACCGCCCGGCGCCCAGGACGGTCTGCCCGTGCAGGGCGGTGAGTGGCGGATCGAACGTCTTGAGCACTGACAGCGCGGCGACGTCGACACGGCCGACCGTCAGACCGACGGCGTGCCGGCGCAGGTGGTCGGCCAGCGCTTCGATCTCGGGGAGTTCGGGCACGAGTCCAGTCTGCCGGACGTGCGGTTACAGAGCGGCGCCCGGCGTCCCGGGCGTTCCGGAGATCAGGCCCTTGGCGCCGCCGCTGCCGGCCACCAAACCGTCGCCGCCGTCGCCGCCGTTGCCATACAGAGTGGCGTTCCCGCCGGCGCCGCCGTTGCCGTTGACGCCGGCCAGCGGGGTCGGCAGACCTGTCCCCTGACCCGCCGGCCCCCCATAGCCGCCGTTACCGCCGGCTCCGCCGTTGCCGGTCAGTCCTGCGGCGCCACCAGCGCCGCCCGACCCGGCCGCGCCACCGTCACCCGCGGCATTGGATAGCGCGGCGACACCCATGTTCCCGCCCCGTCCGCCGTCGCCCCCGAAGCCGCCGGCGCCACCGTCGCCGAGGAAATATCCGCCGCGGCCACCCACACCCCCGAAGCCGCCGGCACCGCCGTCGCCGCCGTCGTAGTACCGGGCACTGCCGCCGAATCCGCCCAGCCCGCCGTTACCGCCGGCACCGCCCCTACCGAACAGTCCGGCGTCGCCGCCCGCGCCGGCAGTCAGACCGGCCGATCCGCCGTTGGCACCCAGGAAGACCTGCGGACCGCCACCGACCATCCCGCCGCCGTTCCCGCTGTCTCCGCCGTCGCCCCCGTTGCCTGTCAGCCAGCCGGCGTGACCGCCGTTGCCGCCGATTCCGCCGCTGCCGCTGGTGCCGGGGGTCGACGACGGGCTGTTGCTGGTGGTCCCCGTGGCCTGTCCGCCGGTGCCACCGGCCGCGCCGCTGCCGCCGTCACCGAACAGGAAGCCACCCCGGCCGCCGGCCCCGCCATTGCCGCCGGTGCCGCCGTTGGCGCCCGCTGCGCCGGTGCCGCTGGTAATGACACCCGCACTTCCGCCCAGGCCGCCCGTGCCACCCGCCCCGCCGTGGCCCCAGATCCAGCCACCGGCCCCGCCGACACCACCGTTGCCGCCGGCCTGGCCCGCGACTCCGGCCGCGCCGTTGGCTCCGGCCCCGCCGGCCCCGCCGGCACCGCCGTTGCCGAACAATCCGGCCGACCCGCCGTTACCGCCGGCCACGCCGGCAGCCCCCGCCGCGCCGTTCCCGCCGTTGCCCCACAGCAGGCCGCCGTCCTGTCCGCTCGCACCGGGAGTCGCGCCGTTCGCGCCGTCGCCGATCAGCGGCCGATTGAGCAGTGCCTGGGTCGGTGCGTTGATCACGCCGAGGGCTTGCTGCGCGGCGGTCTGCAGTGCGTTCGACGCTTCGGCGCCCGCGTACTGCGCGGCGCCCCCGCTCATCAGGGCAACGAACTGCTCATGGAACAGCGCCGCCTGGGCGCTCAGCGCTTGATATGCCTGGGCATGACCGGCGAACAAGCCGGCGATCAGGGCTGACACCTCGTCGCCACCGGCGGCCACGACGGCTGACGTTGGGAAGGCGGCGGCGAGATTCGCCTGACTGATTGTGGACCCGAGACTGGCCAGATCCGACGCGGCTGCGGTCACGAACTCCGGCGATGCGATAACGAACGACACTGCCCAACCCCCTCGGCCCACCGCGCCATTCCCCCCGGGGCGGTAGCACCCACGATAGTGCGATCAAGATCACATTTCGTGGTTTTCGGCCGTAATCCGATTGAGCCGTAATCAAACCCCTCAGGGCGGGCCGGCCGCTCCGGGCTGGCCGAACAGCTTCCCGCCGGTCCCTCCCGGGCCACCTTTGCCGGTGCCGATCCCGACACCGCCGTCGCCGCCGTTGCCGATCAGGACCGCGTTGCCGCCGGCGCCGCCGTTGCTGGCATTGCCACCACCGCCGCCGTTGCCACCGGCGCCGCCGTTGCCGAAGAACAGGCCGCCGTTGCCGCCGGCCCCGCCGTTGTTAGTCGAGACGGTCAAGTTTTGTCCGTTGGTACCGCCGCTGGCCCCGGCGCCGCCGTTGCCGAACAGCTGTGCCGAGCCCCCAGCGCCCCCTTCACCGCCGGGGCCGCCCTTGCCTTGGAAGGCCCCGGTTCCAGCGCCACCACCGTCACCTCCGGCGCCCCCGGCGCCGCCAGAACCGCTCAGGAATCCGCCGCTCTGGCCCACGCCGCCGGCGCCACCGGCGCCGCCGTTACCACCAATCGTGCCAGGAGCGCCCGACGACGAGCCGCCTCCACTTGCCGACCCGCCTGCTCCACCGGCCCCGCCTGCCCCATGCAGCCATCCGCCGATTCCACCCCCGCCACCCATGCCGCCGTCGCCACCGTTGCCGCCGCGGAAGTGCGCTGACGCGCCTGCGCCGCCGCCTCCGCCGGCGCCGCCGTGACCGCCACTCCCGATCAGCCCTGCGTTGCCACCAGCCCCAGCCAACGCGCTGGCGCCACCGTTGGCACCGTTCGAAGGAGTCGTGCCAGGTGTGCCGACGCCCCCCGAACCACTGTTGCCGCCGGCCCCACCGTCGCCGAAGAAGAACCCAGCGTCTCCGCCGCGGCCACCCACACCTCCACCGCCACCGGTGCCGCCGACGGCGGATGCGCTCTGGCCACTGGTAGCCGTTCCGCCGTCGCCGCCGAATCCACCGGCTCCACCGGGTCCGCCGAGAAGGCCGCCATGTCCGCCGATACCGCCCGCACCACCCGCGCCGCCGGCCCGGCCCGCATCGCCGAGGTAACCGGCCGCGCCGCCCACCCCGCCGGCCCCGCCGGCACCGCCCGCACCGAACAGCCAGCCCCCGGCTCCGCCGGCACCACCATTGCCGGCCGCACCACCGACGCCGGTCGCCACAGACGAACCCGGCACACCGGCGCCACCCGCTCCGCCGGCCCCACCGTTACCGAAAAGCCCTGCCGCACCACCGCTTCCGCCGTTCTGACCGGCCGCGCCGGAACCGCCCCGGCCGCCGTTGCCGACCAGCAGACCACCGGCCCCACCATTGCCGCCGGTTCCGTCGACCCCGTCGGCGCCGTTGCCGATCAGCGGCCGACCCAAGATCGCCTGTGTCGGTGCGTTGATGAGGTTCAGCGCCTGCTGGATCGGTGCCGCGTTGGCCGCCTCCGCGCTCGCGTATGCGCCGGCGCCCGCGTTCAGCAACTGCACGAATTGCTGATGAAACGACGCTGCCTGTGCGCTCAGCGCCTGATAGGCCTGCGCGTGCAGGCCGAACATGGCCGCCACTGCCGCCGACACCTCATCGGCGCCGGCGGCCAGCACCGCCGACGTCGGCGCAGCCGCGGCCGCACTTGCCTCGTTGATCGACGAACCGATGCTTGCCAGATCCGTCGCCGCCGCAGCGACCCATTCCGTCGACGCGTACACGAAGGACATGCGGCAGCCTCTTCCCGATCAGACGTCAGCCGAACTTCACGTGGAAGCGGATGCTACCGCCGTGAGTGGGCGGGCGACCCGGAATCGGCCGAACTCTGGGCCCGAAGTCGGGGCCCGAAAATCGGGCCTAAGCGGGTGCAGCGATACCCAGCACGCCGCCGGCGCCGGCGCCGCTGTGACCGAACAGTCCGGGGCCGGCATCACGTGCGACGGGCGCGAAGACGCTGTCGGCGCTTTCGAGCGGCCGGGCGGACAGGGGAGCACCGTCGCCATGGAGCCAGCCGACCCGGTCGCTCTCGGCGACGACGGCAGCTTCGCTGTGATGAACGTGCGCGACCGGATGCGCGTCATTGCCGCCCTTGGCGGGCTGACCGGCGGCCTGACCGTTGGCAGCACCGAGGGCGGCGCCCCCGCCGAAGAAGCCCGGGGCAAACGCTTGCGGGGAGCCGGCGTCCGCAGCCGCGACGTCACACGCCGGCGCCACAGCTGTCTGACCGCCCAGCGCGCCCACGGCGCCGCTACCGCCACCGCCGAACAGTCCTGCCGATGCCGCCGGTGCCAGGGCGGTGGCAGCGCGGGTGCCGAACACCGAAGCACCACCACGGGCGGCGGCCACGGCGGCATTGACGCGATTGGCGTTTCCGGCGCTCGCCGCCTGCGCGGCAGCCATCACGGCCGGCTCGCTGGATACGGTGGTCCCGCCGCTCTGCATCGGCGTCGCGTTGGCCGCTTCGGCGCCCGCGTACAGGTTGGCGCCGGAGGTCATCAGCTGGACGAACTGCTCGTGAAACATCGCCGCCTGTGCGCTGAGCTGCTGATATGCCTGGGCGTGTGCACCGAACAGCGCCGCGATCAGCGCCGAGACATCGTCAGCTCCTGCTGCCATCACCGCCGACGTGGGCATGGCCGCTGCGGCGCTGGCCGCGTTGATCGTGGACCCGATGCTCGCCAAATCCGTGGCCGCCGCGGCTACCCACTCCGGCGTGGCGAACACATAGGACATGCAGCAACCTCTTCCCGACCGATGCGCTGTGACGTAACTATCACGTGTTTAGCACGTGGAAACGAATCGTAGCGCGGGAATCGGTACCCGGAGCGCACGTTCTTTTATGAGAAGTCGCCCAGAATCCGACGTTAGAGCGTTACGCCGGGGGTTCCGGCCTTGCCAAGAATGCCGCCGGATCCGGTCCGCCGCCCGGGCGCAGCAGGTAGGTGTCCATGATCCAGCCGTGCCGCGCTCTGGCCTGCCCACGCAGTGCCGCGATCTCGGCCCCCACCGCCCCGACGGTTCCCGCCAGCAGAAGTTCGTCGGGGGTACCAAGGTACGCGCCCCACCAGATCTCGGTCTCCGGTGCACAGGTCTGAAATGAGCAGTCGCCGTCGAGCATCACCACGGTCGCACCGACAAGCCCGCCGGCACGCAGACGCCGGCCCGTGGTGATGAGCACCGGCGCCCCGATGTCGTTGAGCGGAATCCGGTGGCGGGCGGTCAAGGCCTGTATCGCGGTGATGCCGGGGATGACGTCGTAGGTGAAGTCGACCTCAGCGGCCACCGCGTCCAAGATCCGCAGCGTGCTGTCGTAGAGCGACGGATCGCCCCAGGCCAGGAAGGCACCCACGCCGTCTGGCGGCAGTTCGGCCGCGATCGCGTCTGCCCAGACCCGGGCGCGCGCGGCATGCCAGTCGGACACCGCCTGCCGGTAGTCGCCGCCGACAGCGCGCTGGGGATCGGCCAATTCGACGAACCGGTAGCCCGGCTCGCGGATGAACCGCGCACAGATCTGCTGCCGCAACGCGACGAGGTCACTCTTCGCCTCGCCCTTGTCCATCGCGAAGAACACCTGCGTGTCGTTGAGCGCGTTGATCGCCTGGACGGTCACATAGTCGGGATCGCCGGCACCGACGCCGATGACGTGGATGTGACGAGTCATGGCGCCCAAGCTAATTGAGACGGTGCAATTTCTACCTGGGACCACCGGTACCCGGTACCAAGGGTATTGACTAAGCGGTGTGATCTGCCTAACGTTGGAGCTACGCGAGCGAAGGGACGGTCAACGATGACCACTGCGGTGCGCCCGAGCGGGCCCAGTCGTGAAGAGTTCTCCGAGCGGCTGCTCAAGGGCTCGGTGAAGAAGTCCTACGAACCCGTCGTCGACATCGACTGGGACGCCCCCCTGGACCCGGACAAATTCTTCCTGCCGCCGCGGCTGGTGTCGCTCTACGGCACCGCGATGTGGGACGAGATGACTCGCGAGCAGCAGATCGAATTGTCCCGCCAGGAGCTGGTCAACACGCTCTCGGCCGGCATCTGGTTCGAGAACATGCTCAACCAGTCGCTATTGCGCACCATCCTGCACGAGGATCCCACCAGCCGGTCGACGCACTACAAGCTGACCGAACTCGGCGACGAAACCCGGCACATGGTCATGTTCGGCAAAGCGATCGAACGGATCGGCGCAAAACCCGTGCAGCCGAAACGCTTTCACCGCTACGTCATCAACACCCTGCCGCTGGCGTTTCAGCGCGGGTCGATGCTGTGGGTGGCCGCGCTGATCGGTGAGGAGATCTTCGACTCGCTGCAGCGGCAAATGATGGATGACCCGGAATTGCAGCCGATCATCCAGCGGCTCATGCGAATTCACGTCACCGAAGAAGCCCGCCACATCCAGTTTGCGCGGGACGGCGCACGCAAGCGTGTCGCCGAGATGCCGCGCCTCAACCGCTGGTTCATGGCCAACATCAACGGACTCGGCGGATACTTCTTCAACTACCTGTTCAGCAACCCGGTCCCCTACGCCCGCACCGGGCTGGACCCGATGCGGGCCCGGCGCGCCGCTCGCACCAGCGAGCACCGCCGGGAGATCCAGGTCGCCGGATTTGCGCCTCTTGCAGCATTTCTCACCGAAGTGGGGCTGATGGGGCGGATTGCCCGCCGGGGCTGGAAGCGCAGCAGGTTTCTGTGACGCATCCGGTGGTCATCGTCGGCGCGGGAACACGCGCCCGCGGCGTGCAGAACGCCTTGCAGGCGTCCGGCATCGCCGGCATCGAGATACGCGACGACGTGCGGCGTGCGGCGTTCGACGAGGACACCGACAGCTGGGCGTTGCACACCGACCACGACGTCATCCGCACCCGGGTGGTGGTGGCCGCGCAGCCGGCACCCGTCGCCCCGTGGATACCAAACCTCGCCGGGTGCAGTGACTTTCGCGGTGAATCGTTTCATGCGGCACAGTGGGACAACAACTTCCATCCGGCCGGCAAACGCATCGCTGTCGTCGGGACCGACTCGTTCGCCGGCCACCACCTGGGCCGCCTCCGCGAATCAGCGAGTTCGGTAACCGTTTTCCCGCACGCGCCGCGGCGAGTGACCATCGAGATCGAGCACTGGCCGACCCGCGCCAGACGCCGGTTGCTGCGCCACACCCGTAGCGGGCCCCCGGTGGCGCCGTCCATCGAAGCGATCACCGCCACCGGCATCCGCACCATTGACGGCGTAGAGCACCCCGTCGACGTCATCATCTACGGCACCGGCTTCTCGGTCGCAAACGACCCGCCGCTGGCCGGCGCCGGTGGCCTGACCCTGCAGCAGGCATGGACCGCGGGCATGGAGCCGTTCTACGGCGTGGCTGTGCGCGGTTTTCCCAATTACTTCTTCATGGCCGGCCCCGACGTGGGCGTCCAGGCGCGCTACATCGCGCAATGCGTGGCGATGATGCACCGCACCGGCAGTCGCCGCATCGAGGTGCGCCACAGCAGCCAGCAGGTGTACAACGAACGCGCCCAACTCGCGCCCCCTCCGCCGCCACCAGCGGCGTCGGCATTCGACCTGTCATCCCACGCGCCGGATTACGAGGACACCTACGACGGCGAGGCGACACTCGAAATCGGCGGCACCCGCCATCCGGTACACGTGCGACTGGTCGGCCACCTCGACCCGCTCGACGGTAATTACCACTGGCAAGGGACCGTCTTCGACGTCGCGGAACTCTCCCGCGAGCGGGTCGGCACGCTCTCGGTGGGACAGCACAGCGCGCCCGCCCGCATCGTCGAGCGGACACCCTGGGGCACGCATTCGGTCGCCGGAGTCGGGGCGCCTCCCTACGCCCGCCACGGCTGACCAGACACAATTCCTGCACCTGCTCGGCTCTGGGTGCCATTAGGCTTGATCTGATTTGAGGTTGACCGCGCGCGTGTAGTGGGTACCCCCGCCTGTGATGCGTGCTGCGGCGGGCGGCAAAGCGGCGACGCGGGAAGTACCGCACTTTCGCAAAATGGTGCGCTTGGCCGAAGATGGAGCTTCTTGCGGCATTGGGCGACGGGGCAGAGGTTCGAGGAGCTGGACATGGAACCGGACAACACGATCGGACTGGCATCCCGATGAGTGCCGTCGCCAAGTCCTCCAGCTCGCTGGCCCTGGCATCGCGAACCGAGGATTCGGTGGTGTTGCTGACCGCCGAAGGCGTGCTGGACGCCGGAAACTCCGCGGAACTGCGCGACACCATCACCAAGGCCACCCTCGATGTGCCCGCCGCTGTCATCGTCGACGTCAGCGCGCTCCAGGTGCCCGACGAAGCCGCGTGGTCGGCGTTCGTGAGCGCGCGCTGGCAGTTGAACACCCGCCCAGACGTGCCGATCGTCCTCGTCTCGACGAACCGCGCAACCCGCGAGGCGATCACCCGCGGCGGCGTCGCCCGCTTTATGCCCGTCTACCCGACCGAGAAAGGGGCGATCAAAGGCGTCGCCAAACTCGGTCGCCGCAAGCTTCAGCATTCCCAGGCGAAGCTGCCCGCGAACCTGACCAGTCTCCGCGAGTCGCGCCAGTTGGTCCGCGAGTGGCTCACGACGTGGTCCAAGCCTGGCCTGATCCCGGTAGCCCTCGTTGTGGTCAACGTCTTCATCGAAAACGTGCTGGAACACACCGGCAGCGACCCCGTGATGCGCATCGAGTGCGAAGGCCAGACCGCGACGATCGCCGTCTCCGACGCCAGCGGCGCGCCGGCGCTGCGGTTGTCCTCGCCGTCGAAGGGCATCGACGTCTCGGGGCTGGCCATCGTCGAGGCGTTGTCGCGGGCCTGGGGCAGCACGCCGACCTCGTCGGGCAAGACGGTGTGGGCCGTGATCGGGCCGGAGAACCAGCTCTAGGCACCCACGTTCTACTGTCGGGGGACGCGTCCCTTCGACGAAAGCAGACATGACGTGCGGTTCAGCTACGCCGAGTCGATGACCGACCCCTCCTTCTACATCCCGCTGGCCAAGGCTGCCGAGGCGGCCGGCTACCAGAGCATGACGATCGCCGACAGTCTCGCCTACCCCTACGAATCCGACTCGAAGTACCCGTACACCCCCGACGGTAACCGCGAGTTCCTCGACGGCAAGGAGATGATCGAAACTTTCGTCCTGACAGCGGCTTTGGGTGCGGTGACGACGACGCTGCGGTTCAATTTCTTTGTGCTCAAGCTGCCGGTGCGGCACCCGGCACTGACGGCCAAGCAAGCCGGCTCGCTGGCCGCGCTGACCGGCAACCGCGTGGGGCTGGGCGTCGGCACCAGCCCGTGGCCGGAGGACTACGACCTGATGGGTTTGCCTTTTGCCAAGCGGGGCAAGCGGATCGACGAATGCATCGAGATCGTTCAAGGTCTGACCACCGGCGACTACTTCGAATTCCACGGCGAGTTCTACGACATCCCCAAGACCAAGATGAGCCCGGCACCGTCGCAGCCGATCCCGATTCTGGTGGGCGGACACGCCGACGCCGCGCTGCGGCGGGCGGCCCGCCTCGACGGCTGGATGCACGGCGGGGGCAGCGACCCGGCAGAGCTGGACCGACTTATCGCCCGCGTCAAACAGTTTCGGGAAGAGGCGGGCAAGAGCGGTCCGTTCGAGATTCACGTCATCTCCGCGGACGCCTACACCGTCGACGGCATCAAGCGCCTCGAGGACAAGGGCGTCACCGATGTCATCGTGGGCTTTCGCTGGCCCTACATCAAGGGACCCGACCTCGAGCCGCTGGACGTCAAGATCGGGCACCTGGAGAAGTACGCCGACAAGGTGATGTCGAAAGTCTAATTGTCACAGCGGATCCCACCTCGGTGCGCGCTTCTCGCGATGCGCCTTCGCGGCCTCGGTGGGATTGTTCGTGAAGCCGGTCAGGATCTGGGTGCGGTTCTCCATCTCGATGGCGTGCCGCAGGCTGGGCGCATCCAGCGCGGCGTTGAGTCCGATCTTGGTCTGCCACACGCCGAAGGCGTTGTTCGCCGCGATCTCGCGCGCCTTGGCCAGTGCCGCGGCCATGAGGTCGTCGGGTGAGACCACTTCGTGGACGAGCCTGATGCGGTAGGCCTCCTCCGCGTCGATGATGCGACCGGTCAGCATCAGTTCGCGTGCGACACCGGCGCCGACGATCTTGGGCAGCAGATAACTGGTCCCCATGTCCATCGACGAGAAGCCCGCCTTGATGAAGACCGAGCCGAATCGCGCATTCTCGGAGGCGATCCGGATGTCGGAGTGCAGCGCGAACGCCAGCCCACCCCCGACGGCCACCCCGTTGACCGCGGCGATCACCGGGATCGGCAGCTCGTACATCCGGACGAACAGCTCGGCCAGCCGCACCTGGGCGTCGTAGCTCACCTTGAACGGCGGCGTAGCCGGTTTGACGTCGGTCCACGCCTCGCCGGTGCCGCTCAAGTCGGCTCCGGCACAGAACCCGCGGCCGGCCCCGGTCAGGATCGCGACCCGAAAGTCGCCGCGGCCCAGCGTGTTCAGTGCATCGTCAACGCCCTTGATCAGCGATCCGTCGATGGCGTTCAACAGCCGCGGACGGTTGAGCGTGATGCAGGCGATGTTGTCCTCGAGGGTTTCCAGGGTGACTGCGGGTTCGGGTGCCATACCCGAACGGTAAGCGACTTCAGCGGACTTCCAGGTACCGGGCTTACGGTAGGTCCATGGCGCGCGCCGACGACGACAGCTGGGACCTGGCCAACAGTGTGGGGGCCACCGCCACCATGGTCGCGGCCGCCCGGGCGGCCGCGAGCAGACGCCATCAGATAGTGATCAATGACCCGTTCGCCGAGCCGCTGGTGCGGGCCGTCGGAGTGGAGTTGTTCAGCCGTCTCGCTGCCGGCGAGCTTGACGCGGTCGATGCCGCGGGCAACCTCGGCTTCCCCCGGATGATCGACACGTTCGCCGCCCGCGCCAAGTTCTTCGACGACTATCTCGCCGAAGCCGGCAGCATGGGCGTGCAACAGTTCGTGATTATGGCCTCCGGCCTGGATTGCCGCCCCTACCGGTTGCCCTGGCCAGGCCGCAGCAGGGTGTTCGAGATCGACCAGCCCGAGGTCATCGAGTTCAAGACCTCGACGCTGCGCAAACTGGGTGCCAGCGCCGACGTGGACCACCGCACTGTCGGGATCGATCTGCGGGACGAATGGCCGGCGGCTCTGTTGGCCGCGGGGTACGACACCGAACAACCTACGGCCTGGCTCGCCGAAGGCCTGCTGATCGGCTTTCTGCCCCAGGAAGCCGAGGTCCGGCTGCTGGACAGCATCATTGCGCTCAGTGATTCCGGCAGCTGGCTGGCGGCCGACTACGGGCAGGTGGCCGGCCGGTCTTCTGCCGACCAGCAGCAGGCTCAGCTGATGACCGACCGGTGGCGCGAGCTCGGCCTCGATCTGGACATCGCCGGCCTGACCTACCCCGGCGAGCACACCGACGTGGCGGCGCACCTGTGGGCGAACCGGTGGAACACGATCACCTCCGACCTCGCCGAGCTGTTCAGCGCCGCGGGGCTGGCGCCGTTGGGGGACGCGGCTCGCAGTGGGCCGGCGGCATCGATCGGGTTTGTGCGGGCGTCGTCAGCCTGACGGATACCAGGCACCGGTGAGCACCAGCGCTTCAAACCCGGTGAGTAACACCCCCAGGCCGACGGTTGCGGCGATCGGCATGCCGATGGCGTTGATCAGACCCTGCACGGGCTGGCCGCCGGTCGCCTGGCCGATTCCGTCCATGAACAGCTCGAAGCCGTAGGACGGGACGGTCGCCACCAGCCCGGTCGCGAGGTTCACGGTCGGCTGGAACTTGGCGAAGGCGGTATTGAAGTCGGTGTAGGGCTTCAGCAGCGAACCCACGTCGGAGAAAAAGGTGGCCGGCGACAACGGGGGCAACGGCTGGGTCGCCAACGCCTGCAGGTCGCCGGCGAAGGCGTTAATCCCCTGCTGGGTTCCAGCGCTCAGCGCGGAGAACACCGTCTGCGGCTCAACCGGCGGGAACAGCCCGAACGGGGTGCGGATGTCGGCGGGGCCGGTGGAGTAGCCGTGCGCTACGTCGCCGTAGCCGAGATTGACCAGTACTCGCAGGTCCGGTTCGATCAGGTCCGCGATCGGGTTGCCCAGCAACGGCATTGCGCGCAGTGGCTCCAGCAGCGGCAGATGCGGAATGGTGATCACCGAGTACGCGGTGTTGCCCGTGTATCCCGCAGACGTCGGCAGCTGCACGATGTTGTACCCCGCCGGCAGCGCAGCTGGATTCAGGTTCGGATACGTGGGATGCACGTAGTACAGACCCGCGAAGGCGTTCAGATCGGACAGAAAGTTCAGCGGGTATTGCGGCCAGTCGGCGATGCCGTCGTATTCCAGCGTGTAGATGTGCGTCGGCCAGGGTGTGTCGGCAGGTGTCGCGCCGTAAAACGTCATCCCCAGGCTGGGCAGCGCCAAGTTCGGGAAGCGGGCCAGCAGCCCGCCGTTGGGATTCATCGGGTCACCGAGCAGCACGAAGCCGAGCTGCGCGGCGGTCGGCGGGGTGGGCATCGCCAGCAGGTTCTGCATTTCCAGCGACGCGATGATCGCGCCCTGCGAAATACCCTGCACCACAACGGGCTTTCCGCCGGGCTGAATGAGGCCCAGCTGACCCAGTCCGGTCCCGAAAAGCGTGGTGTCCAGGATTGAAACGCCCTGGGTGATCGAATCGTTGAGCGTCAGGACCGTGGTTCCGGTCAGCGGGTACAGGCCTGCGGGGGTGAACAGGGCCAGCGCGTTGACGACGTTGCCGCCCGGGAAATTCGGCAGCACGAAATTGGCGAACACGGTGGCCATGTACGACGCGCTGGGCACCGGTATCCCACTGCCAGAGATGTACACCGACGTGTAGTTGGCCGGAAAGACGAACGGTGGAATTGCGGCTGCTGATGCGACGTTGGCCAGCTCCGCCGACACGTAGCTGCCAACGGCGGCTTCCAATGCCTGGCTGAAGTGGGCATGGAAGGCCGCCGCGTGCCGCATGACGCTCTGACACTCGTCGCCGATTGCATTGAAAAACCTTGCCGTAGCTTCAGATATCTCGTCAGCCGCGGCGGCCGGAACACCTGTGGTCAGTTTCGCGGCGATCGCGTTAGCCTCGCTGACAGACGCTCCAAGACCCGCCACGTCCGCCGCGGCGGCCGTCATCCACTGCGGTTGCGCGAGCATGCCGGTCATGATCCACTCCGCTTCGCCAGCCACTCGGCCTGCATCACCACCAACCCAAGCACCTCCTGCGCCGGCGTATTCGGATCCAGCTCACAGTAGCGCTTGTACATGTTGACGACCACCCGCTCGGAGTCCAGCCAGGACGCGTACTCACCGAGGTCGATGGCGTCGATGGCCTCGGCGAACGACAGGCCCTTGGCGTGCAGGGCGTCGGTCTGCTCGGTGATGTAGACGAAATAGTCACGTACGGCGCGGATTCCGTCAGGGTCGGTGACCGGGCCGTGGCCGGGCACCACCGTGGGCGCGTCTAACGCGATCATCGTGTCGCACGCCGCGATCCAGTTGGCGATCGGGCCGTTCCACACGATCGGCGTGCAGCCGATGAACAACAGGTCGCCACCGAACAGCACCCCGGCATCGGGCACGTGGACCACCGAATCGGCCGCGGTGTGTGCGGGACCGAGGTTCAGCACATCGACTCGCCGGCCTCCGACCTCGATGCTCAGCTCCCGGTCGAAAGTCTTGTCCGCATTGCGCACCGATATACCGCGAAAATCGAAGTAGCCGAACCGGTCTCGCACAAAACGCGTCGTCACCGGCCCTAGGTCGGCCACCTGGATGGTGATCAGCTGATCGGCAGTGTCGTCGTGCGCGATCTCCTCGGCGGTGTCGGCCGCGGCGATGATCCGGACGTTGGCGTCCAGTAACTGGTTTCCGTGGGTATGGTCGCCGTTGGAGTGGGTGATCACCGCGTCGGTGATCGGTGCACCATTGGTGATGGGCACCATGGCGTCCAGCATCTCGCGCGTCAGCGGCAGGTCGAACAACGTGTCCACCAACAGCGATGCGCCATCGCCGGCCACCAGACCGGCGTTGCTCCAACCGAATCCACCGTCCGGGAGCGTCCACGCCCAGACCCGGTCGGCGACCTCGTGCAGCCCGCGGATGTACGGGACCTTGGCCGGTGCCGGGTTGACTCGGGGCAGCGCCGGCGCAGCCGACGGACGCGGCCGCGGCGCCAGCGGGACCGGCGCCGGGGTGAAGCGCACGGTCTGCCGGGTCTCGCCCAGACCTTCGACCTGCAGCGTCACCACGTCGCCGTCGCGCAGCCAACCCGGGAAAGCCTCCGGCTTGGTCAGGTGCTCGACGAGGGTGCAGGTGGGCACGGTACCGGAGCCGATCACGTCGCCGGGCCGCAAGGTGACACCGCGCGAGGCGTAGGAGATGACTTCGCCGAAGGTCCAGTCCATCGCCCCGGTGGACCCCGTCCCGATCACGGTGTCGTTAACCAGCGCCCGCACGTCGAGGCTGAGTTTGCCGTCCTGAAAGTAGGCCTGCAGCTCGTCAGGCGTGACCAGGTACGGGCCCAGCGTCACGCCGCTGTCCTTGCCCTTGGCCTGCCCGATCCGCAACTGTCCTTCCAGCATCTGCAGGTCCCGCGCCGACCAGTCGTTGAAGATCGTGTAGCCGATGATCGCCTGCTCCGCCTGCTCGACCGTCAAGTCGCGGCCCTCCACGCCGATGACCGCGGCGATCTCCAGTTCAAAGTCCTGCCAGGCGCTGCCGGGCGCTGACGGCGCGTCGTCGTACGGACCCAATATGGTTGCCGGGCAGGCGAAATAGAACGCGGGGATGCGATACCAGGTGTCAGCCAGCTCGCGGCCTGCGCCGGTCGCCTCCTGGCAGTTGCGCATATGGTCCAGGAAGCACAGGCTGTCCCGGACGGACGGCGGTCGCGGAATCGGCGCGGCCAGCGAGACATCCGCGAGCGCCACCACCGTTGCGGGCGACGCCAGCGCCGCCTCACCGGCCGTCCGCAGTCCGACAGGTCCCTGACTGACTAACTCCAGCAGCGTCGTTCCCGGCCCGACAGCGTAAATCTCGTCACCAGAGAGCACCCCGGTCCGCTCACCCTCGGGACTGCGATAGGTAACCCACTTCATTCGCGCACCACCTCATTCGGATTTTTGTCGGGCCGTAACCCACGCCAGCTGGGCTGGCGAAGCCTGTTGTCCGGAGTCCACTCGCTATAGCGCACCTCACCGACCAGAGTCGGCTGCACGAACGTGACTCCGCGGGCGTCCCGGGCGGGAAGCTTTGTGCTGAAAGGAGATTCGTCGCTGTGCAGCGGCGCCAATGTTTTCTTGAGGTTCGCCAGGTCGCGGTCGGTGAACCCGGTGCCGACCCGTCCGGCGAACTGCAACCCGTCCGGTCCGGGGATGCCCACCACCAGCGCACCGATCCCGCCGCCGCGGCCACCCTCCCCCTGCCGCCAGCCGCCGATGACGACTTCCTGGGTGTTCCAGTGCTTGTCTTTGATCCAGGACGCGGAGCGCCGCCCGGGCTGGTAGGTCGAGTCCCGCTTCTTGGCGACCACCCCCTCCCAGCCGTGCTTGGCCGAGTACTCCAGCGCCTCGTCACCCTCACCGGGCAACAGTTCGGGAACGATGAGATCGGCTGCCTCACCCAGGGTTTCCAGCAGCCGCCGCCGGTCGGCGTACTTGGCCCGCAACAGCGACCGGCCGTCCAGGTAGAGCAGGTCGAACGCCCAGAACTCGACGCGGGTGGCACGGACCCGGTTCTGCATCTGGTGGAAGCTGGGCACGCCATGCTCGTCGAGAGCCACCACCTCACCGTCGAGCACCACATGATGGTCGGCGAGATCGGCTGCCACCGAGCGCAATTGGGGGAACTCCTTGGTGACGTCACGACCACTGCGGGAGCGCAACGCCAGGGTACCGTGGTCGGCGTCGACCAGTAGCCGATAACCGTCCCACTTGCCTTCGAAGGCCCACTGGCCTTTCTTCAGGCCTGCGACGGATCCGTGGGTGGTGAGCATGGGAGCGAGCCCGTCGAAGTCGAAGACCTTCTGGTCTTTCATCCGGTGCGCCAGCCATTGGTCACCGTTGGTCTGGATCAGTGCGTACCGTCCGGAGATTCGGCTGCCGTGCAGCGTGACGATCACCTCTCCTTTTTCCGACCCCTTTTCCGGACCGTCGCGGAACTTCTCGGCCTCGTAGGTGCCGGCATCCCAGATGATCACCTTGCCGGCGCCGTACTCGCCCTTGGGAATGGTCCCCTCGAAGCCGCCGTACTCCAGCGGATGGTCTTCGGTATGCACGGCCAGGTGGTTCACCGACGTGGTCTCGGGCAGGTTTTTCGGGATCGCCCAGGACACCAGCACCCCGTCACGTTCCAGACGAAAATCGTAGTGCAGCCGGCGGGCGTGGTGTTCCTGGATGACAAACGTATTGCCCTGCCCGGTAGCGGGTTTCGCCCGCGGCACCGGCTCGGGAGTCTTGGACGCATCACGCATGCTGCGGTACTTGCTCAAGCGATCCGCTACCGGGGCGCCGACGTCGAGATCGGCGAGCAGATCGCCGTCGCGGGCCACCCGGTCCAGCACCTCGGTATAGCTGAGCTGACGCAGCTCCGGGTCGTCGAGTTCCTCCCACGTGCGTGGCGCCGCGACGGTGGGGTGCTCGCGGCCGCGCAGCGAATACGGCGCGATAGTGGTTTTGGCGCCGTTGTTCTGGCTCCAGTCCACGAAGACCTTGCCCGCCCGCAGGCTCTTGGTCATGGTCGAGGTGACCAGCTTCGGCATCGTCTTTTCAAGTTGCTGCGCAACACGTTTGGCCAGCACACTCGCCCCACGGCTGCTCACCGGCTCGTCCAGCGGGCTGTACAGGTGCAGGCCCTTGCTGCCGCTGGTCAGCGGATAGGTCCGCAACCCGATGTCGGCGATCAGGTCCCGCACGTCGCGTGCCACGTCGGCCAGTTGCGCCATCGTCACGCCTTCGCCCGGATCCAGGTCGAAGACCAGACGGGTCGCCGGGCCCGGTTTGAGGCTTTCACCGGCCCGGGTCCACTCCGCGACGAATCGCCACTGCGGCACGTGCACTTCCAGGGCTGCCTGCTGCGCGATCCACGCCAGCCCGTCCACGCTGTCGATGATCGGGTAAGTCGTGGTACCCGAGCGGTGGCTGATACTTGCGCGCGGCAGCCAGTCCGGCGCCGAGGACGCCAATTGCTTTTCGAAGAACGAATCGTGGTCCACACCGTTGGGCCAGCGTTTGCGGGTGGCCGGGCGGCCGGCGATATGCGGCAGCATCACTTCGGCGATACCGGTGTAGTAGTCGAAGATGTCGGCCTTGGTGGTCCCGGTCGCGGGATACAGCACCTTCTCCGCGTTGGTCAGCGTGACCTGCTGCCGTGACGCCGTACCCATAGGCATCAACGTAACGTGTCGGACATGGCGCGTGGCCTGGTTATCGGCGAAGCCCTGATCGATATTGTCGGCGGACGATCCGAGCATGTCGGCGGTAGCCCGTTGAACGTCGCGGCCGGCCTGGCCAGGCTGGGACACCGCGTCGACTTCCTCACGCACATCGGCACCGACGCCCACGGCCGCCAGATCGCCGACTATCTCAAATCTGCTGGCGTACATCTTGTTCCGGGCAGTACCGACGCCGAGCGGACACCGACCGCAAAGGCCACGGTGGCCGCCGACGGCTCGGCCAGCTACGAGTTCGACCTGGACTGGCGCCTCTCGGGTACCCCGCCCGTTGCGCCACCGCTGTTCGTGCACACCGGATCCATCGCCGCCGTGCGCGAGCCGGGCTGCTTGGCCGTCGCCGCGCTGCTCGACGCGTATCGGGTGTCGGCGACCATCACCTTCGACCCCAATGTGCGCCCGTCGTTGATCGCCGACCGCGACCTGGCGCGCGCACGCATCGACAAGCTGGTTGCCCGCGCCGACGTCGTCAAAGTCAGCGACGAGGACCTGCGTTGGCTGGTGCCCGATCGCGCGCCGCTGGACACGGCGCGCAGCTGGCTGGCCTGCGGCCCCGCGATAGTGGCGGTCACGCAGGGCAATCAGGGGGCTTCGGCGTTCTGCGCGGCCGGTGACACCGCGGTGCCCGCCAAGCCGGTCGAGGTGGTCGACACCGTCGGTGCCGGCGACGCCTTCATGGTCGGTCTGCTCGACACACTCTGGGAATTGGACCTCCTGGGCGGCGAGCGGCGCGATCACCTGCGCCGGATCGGGCTCGACGCACTCGCGTCGGCACTCGATGTCGCGGCGACGACGTCCGCGCTGACGGTCGCACGCGCCGGTGCCGACCTCCCGGACCGCGCCGCGCTGCAGGCGGGCACGTTCGGCCCGGCGGTGTCACGGGGTTACCCGGATACGCACGGGGCATACTGACAAAATGCGCTCCATCTGGAAGGGCTCGATCGCTTTCGGGCTCGTGAATGTGCCGGTCAAGGTGTACAGCGCCACCCAGGACCACGACATCAAGTTCCACCAGGTGCACGATAAGGACAACGGCCGCATCCGCTACAAACGCGTGTGCGAGGTGTGCGGAGAGGTCGTCGAATACAGCCACATTGCCCGCGCCTTCGAATCCGACGACGGCAAGAGCGTGATCATCACCGATGACGACATCGCCACCCTGCCCGAGGAGCGCAGCCGCGAGATCGAGGTGCTCGAGTTCGTCCCGGCCAGTGAGGTCGACCCGATGTTGTTCGACCGCAGCTACTTCCTGGAGCCCGATTCGAAATCGTCGAAATCCTATGTGCTGCTGGCCAAGACGCTCGCCGAGACCGATCGCATGGCGATCGTGCACTTCTCGCTGCGCAACAAGACTCGGCTGGCCGCCTTGCGGGTCAAGGATTTCGGCAAGCGCGACGTGATGGTCATCCACACACTGCTGTGGCCGGACGAGATCCGCGACCCGGACTTCCCGGTACTGGACAAGGAAGTGGAGATCAAGCCGGCCGAGCTGAAGATGGCCGGCCAGGTGGTGGAGTCGATGGCCGATGACTTCGACCCGGACCGCTACCACGACACCTACCAGGAGCAGTTGCAGGAGCTCGTCGACGCCAAACTCGAAGGGGAAGAAGCGTTTACGGTCGAGGAGCAACCGACCGAACTCGACGAGACCGAAGACGTCTCCGATTTGCTCGCCAAACTGGAGGCCAGCGTGAAGGCGCGCTCGGGCGCCGCGAAGGAGTCGGCCAACAAAGAACCGGCCAAGAAGGAACCGGCCAAGAAGGCCGCCGCCACAGCGGCGAAGAAGGCGCCGGCCAAGAAAGCACCCGCCAAGAAGTCTGCGGCCAAGAAGGCCGGCACCAAAGCCACCAGCAAATGAGCGCCCGGAGTAGGCTCATCGTGCTGCCGACCCCTCGAGGAGTTGCCGTGAAGTTCACTCGATCTGGCGTCGCGCTCGGCCTGCTGCTTGTCAGCGCACTGGTGTTGTCGGGATGTGGCGGCAACTCCGGCAAATCGGCGTCGTCCTCATCGAGTGCCGCGCCCGTCGTCCCGGTCAACTGCGGCGGCAAGAAGAAGATCCTCGCCGGCGGCTCGACCGCGCAGAAGAACGCGATGGAACAGTTCGTCTACGCCTACATCCATGCCTGCCCCGGCCACACCCTGGACTACGCCGCCAACGGCTCGGGCGCGGGGATGAAAGCATTTCTCGGCAACGAGACGGACTTCGCCGGCTCCGACTCCCCGATGAACCCCGACAAGGGCGAGCCGGACCGGGCGCGCGAGCGGTGTGGTTCCCCGGCCTGGGACATTCCCGTCGTCTTCGGCCCGATCGCGGTGACCTACAACATCAACGGGATCAATTCCCTGAGCCTGGACGGACCCACCATCGCCAAGATCTTCAACGGCGCGATCACCAAGTGGGACGACCCGGCCATCAAGGCGCTCAATCAGAGCACCAACCTGCCGCCCACGCCGATCCACGTCGTGTTCCGTGCCGACCAGTCCGGCACCACCGACAACTTCCAGCGTTATCTCGACGCCGCCTCCAACGGCGCCTGGGGCAAAGGCACGGGACAGGCCTTCAACGGCGGCGTCGGCGAGGGCGCGGCGGGTAACGACGGCACGTCGCAGGCCATGAAACGAACCGACGGGTCGATCACCTACAACGAATGGTCGTTTGCGGTGGGCCACCAGCTGAACATGGCCCAGATCATCACCTCGGCCGGTCCGCAGGCGGTGTCGATCAGTGCGGAGACGGTGGGCAAGACGATCGCCGGAGCCACCTTCAAGGCCGGCAGTGACACCAACGACCTGATCGTCGACACGTCATCCTTCTACAAGCCGACTCAGGCGGGCGCCTACCCGATCGTGTTGGTCACCTACGAGATCGTCTGCTCGAAGTACCCCGACACTCCGACCGGCCAGGCGGTAAAGGCGTTCATGCAGGCCACAATTGGCGACGGACAGGTCGGTTTGGACGAGTACGGCTACATCCCGCTGCCGAACTCGTTCCAGTCCAAGCTGGTGCCGGTGGTCAACGCCATCGCGTGACCGGGAGTCACCGGGACACGTTGCGGGGCCGCAGGTTTAGCCCCAGTCAATGACTGTCATTGGCCAGCAACGGATTTCAGCGCGTATAATCTGGCGGCGGCGGCCGTGGCCCGGGGCGGGCCGTTACTCACTCGTGATTCAAAATTCATCCCGAGGCGCCGGATTTTGTTGTGTGCCTCCTCTCGGAGGATTTACCGTGTGTTAACCATCAGTTTCGGCGCGACGGCGCCGGTGGCGTCTGCCGGGCGAAGGGAGCATCGACGGTGACCAACACCGGGTCGGAATCGCGGGTGGGGTCACGCTTCGGGCCCTACCAGTTGGTGCGCCTCATCGGCCGCGGCGGCATGGGTGAGGTCTACGAGGCCGAGGACACCCGCAAGCACCGGGTGGTCGCACTGAAACTGATCTCCACGCAGTTCTCCAACAACCCGGTGTTCCGGTCCCGGATGCAACGCGAGGCCGACATCGCCGGCCGGCTCAACGAGCCGCACATCGTGCCGATCCACGACTACGGCGAACTCGACGGACATTTCTTCGTCGAGATGCGCCTGATCGACGGCGTATCGCTGCGGTCCTTGCTGACGCAGTTCGGGCCAATGGCCCCGGCCCGGACGGTCGCCATCATCCGCCAGGTCGCCGCGGCGCTGGACGCCGCGCACGCCAGCGGCATCACCCACCGCGACGTCAAGCCGGAGAACATTCTGGTCGCCCAGAACGACTTCGCCTATCTGGTGGACTTCGGCATCGCCCGCGCCGCGCACGACCCGAACCTGACGCAGAGCGGGATGGCTGTAGGTACCTACAACTACATGGCGCCGGAACGGTTCACCGGTGACGACGTCACCTACCGGGCCGACATCTATGCACTGGCGTGCGTGCTGGGTGAGTGCCTCACCGGGGCGCCGCCCTATCGCGCTGACAGCGTCGAACGACTGATCGCCTCACACCTGATGGAGCCGGTCCCGCGGCCCAGCGTGATCCGCCCCGGCCGCGTTCCTGCCGCACTGGACCAGGTGATCGCCAAGGGCATGGCAAAGAACCCGAACGAGCGCTACATGACCGCCGGCGATCTGGCCATCGCCGCACACGAGGCGCTCAGCACGCCCGAACAGCGCCAGGAAGCCACCATTCTGCGGCAGGGCGACAACGAGACGTTGATGCTGCCGGCGGTCGACCCGGGCGCCGGTGGCTGGTCCAGCCAGGGCGGCTCAGGTTCGTACCCCAGCAGCCCGGCGACCATGCGGGCCCCGGTTCCCCCGTTCCGCACCGGCGACGAGACCATGGCGCAACCCTTGCCGTCCAACACCGGCGGGTGGCGCGAGCGACCCCGCAACAACTCAGACCAGTTCACCCAGGCCGCCCCGGTGGCGGCGGCCGGCTGGGCCAGCCATCCAGGCGTCGCGCCGTCGGGCCCGGTACCGATGGCCGCTCCGCCGCAGTATCAGCAGCCTTCCCAGCCGCACCCGACGGCGCCACCCGCGCAGCGCAAGTCCCGCAAGGCCCTGATCATCGGCGCCGCCGCCGCAGCCGTGCTGCTTGTGGTGATCGCTGCCACCGCGTTCTTCCTCACCCGGCCGGACCGCGGCGGGCCTTCGACGCAGAACGCGAAGGGACAGCAGGTGATGCCGTTCAACGGGCTGAACTTCCGCTTCGCCCCGGGCGGGGTCGCGGTGGACGGCAGCGGCACCGTCTATGTCACCAACCAGACCATGTACGGCCGCGTGGTGACATTGCCGGACGGATCGAACTCTCCGACGGTCAAGCCGTTCAACGGGTTGTACGAACCGCAGGGCATCGCCGTGGACGGCGCCGGCAAGATCTACGTCAGCGACTTCAACAATCGGGTGGTGGCACTGGCCGGCGGGTCGAACAACCAGGTGGTGCTGCCCTTCACCGGGCTCAACTACCCCGAGGGTGTCGCGGTGGACCCGCAGGGCAACGTCTACGTCGCCGACCGCGGCAACAACCGGGTGCTCAAGCTGGCGGCGGGCAGCAACACCCAGACCGAGTTGCCGTTCAACGGCCTGAAGAATCCCGACGGGGTGGCCGTCGACAGCGACGGCAACATCTACGTCACCGACACCGACAACAATCGCGTGCTGAAGCTCGATGCCGGGACCAGCAACCAGTCCGAGTTGCCGTTCACCGGAATGAGCGCGCCGTGGGGTATCACCGTCGACGGCGCGGGCAACGTCTACGTCACCGAACACGACAACAACGTGGTGGCGAAGTTGCCCGCCGGTGCGACGGCCTCGGTGGAGCTGCCGTTCAACGGCCTGAACACCCCGTTGTCGGTGGCCGTCGACAAGAAGGGCAATGTCTACGTCGCCGACCGCGGCAACGGCCGGGTGTTGCGACTGCCGCCCGGTTCCTGAGCCGGGTCAGCGCTTCCGGGTGGCCAGGAACCGCATGCCCGCGGCCGACAGGTTGATCGCGGCGACGATGATGATCAGGGTCAGCGCCGCCCCCCAGACGCGCAGGAAACCTGCGTGTTCGGGGTTGGTGAGCTCGGTGTAGATCAGCAGCGGCAGCGAAGCCATGTTGCCGTTGAAGATGTCGTAGTTGATCGACCGGCTGTAGCCCACCAGCACCAGCACCGGCGCCGTCTCGCCGATCACCCGGGCGACCGCCAGCAACACCCCGGAGATGATGCCCGGTGTCGCGATGGGCGCCACGATCCGCACGATCGTCTTCCACTTCGGGACGCCCAGCGCATAGCTGGCTTCGCGCAGTTCGTCGGGCACCAGCCGCAGCATCTCCTCGGTGGAGCGCACCACCACCGGCAACATCAGCAGGACCAGGGCCAGTGACACCGCGAACGCGCTCTGCTGGAATCCGAGCGTCGCGATCCAGAGGCTGAAGATGAACAGGGCAGCCACGATGGAGGGCACGCCGGCCAGCACGTCGACCATGAACGTCGTCACGCGCGCCATCCGGCTGGTGCCGTATTCGACCAGATACACCGCGGTCATCAGCCCCAGCGGCACCGCAATCACCGCCGCCACACCGGCCTGGGCCACCGTCCCGTACAACGCCTGATAGACCCCGCCGCTGAATTCCTCGGGCAGCACGCCGCGCAGCGAATGCGTCCACCAGTCGGCCTGGACGACCGCGTGCCAGCCGCGCGCGATCACCACCCACAGCAACCAGATCAGCGGCACCAACGCGACGAGGAACGACGTGAAGAAGAAGATCGTCGCGGCGCTGTTCTTGATCCGGCGAACCGTGCTCAACGGCCGGAACACCACCACCTTGACCGGCTGTTCGAGCGCGGTGGCACTGAGCTGGCTCATCCGTTGACCTTTCCGCCGGCGATCGCGCGAGCCGCGGCGTTGACCATGAATGTCAGCACGAACAAGGCGAAACCCGCGGAGATATACGCACCGGTCGGCAGCGGCGCACTGAATTCCGAAGCGGCCGAAGCGATTTTGGAGGCGAACGTGTACCCACCGTCGAACAGCGACCAGTTGCCCGGCTTGGCGGCCGATCGCAGGATGATCAGCACTGCCACTGTTTCGCCCAGCGCGCGACCCAGCCCCAGCATGGACGCGGCGATCACACCGCTGCGGCCGAACGGCAGCACGGTCATCCGCACCACCTCCCACTTCGTCGCGCCCAACGCCTGCGCCGCCTCGATCTGCATGGGCGGGGTCTGGCGGAACACTTCGCGCGACACCGAGGTGACGATCGGCAGGATCATCACCGCAAGGACGATGCTCGCGGTGAAGATCGTGCCGCCTCCGGCCAGTGAGACATTGCCGCTCTTGAACAGAAACAGCCATCCCAGGTTGTCGTTCAGCACCGTCGCGAGGGGTAGCAGCTTCGGGGCCAGAACGAAGATCCCCCACAAGCCGAAGATGATCGACGGCACCGCGGCCAGCAGATCGACCATGGCGCCGAATGGCCGCGCCAGCCGCTTGGGGGCGTACTGGGTGATGAACACGGCGATTCCGACGGCGATCGGCACCGCCAGCGCCAGGGCACTGATGGAGCTGAGCACGGTGACCATGAACAGGTCACGGATGCCGAAGGCCAGCTTGTCGGAGGAGGTGTCGAACTTCGCGCTGGTGAAGAAGTTCGCCTGATTGGCGCGCAGCGACGGAATCGCCTTGATCAGGAGAAACACCGCGATCAGCAGGATTGCTGCCACGATTGTCGACCCGGCCGCCGAGGCGACCAACCTGAACAGGCGATCCGCCCGTCTTGCTGCGCGCGCATCCACCTCCGCTAGCGCATGCTTTGCTAGCGGGGCTTTGACCACGTGAACCTCAGATCAGGAGATCGCGTTGACCGCGGTCGACAGCCTCGACTTGAACGAGTCCGGGATGGGGACGTAACCGTTGTCACCCAACCCATTCTGGCCGCCGCCGATGGTCGACTGCAGGAACGCCTTCACCGCCGTCCCGACCTGGGCGTCCGGGTACTTCGAGCAGACGATCTCGTAGGTGGCCAGCACGATCGGGTACGAACCGGGCTGGGTGGGCCGGTAGAACGAGAGCGTGTCGAGCACCAGGTCATTGCCCTGACCGGAAATCGTGGCCCCGGCGATCGTCTTACCCACCGAGTCGGTGCCGATGGCGACCGGCTCCGGGCCGGCCGACGTGATGATCTTGGCCATGTTCAGGCGCTGGCCCTGGGCGAACGACCACTCGTTGTAGGTGATCGAGCCTTCGGTGTTCTTGATGGCAGCCGAGGTGCCGTCGTTGCCCTTGGCGCCTTCGCCGACGCCGCCCTTGAACGCCTTGCCGGCGCCCTTGCCCCATGCGCCGTTGGACGCGGCGTCGAGGTAGCGCTGGAAGTTGTCGGTGGTTCCCGACTCGTCGCTACGGAACACGACGTGAATCGGCGTGGCGGGCAGGTTCGTGCCCGAGTTGATGGCCGCGATCGCCGGGTCGTTCCAGCTGGTGATGGCACCGCTGAAGATCTTGGCCAGCGTGGGCCCGTCGAGATTCAGCGAACTGACGCCACCGATGTTGTAGGTGACCGCGATGGGCCCGAACACCACCGGCAGATTCCACGCCGGCGCGTCGCCGCAGCGCTTCTGCGCCGCCGCCGCCTCATCCTTGCTGAGCGGAGAGTCGGAGCCACCGAAATCGGTTTGGTTGCCGTTGAATTCGCTGATTCCGGCACCGGACCCGTTGCCGGTGTAGTTCAACGTCTGCCCGGGGCAGGCCGATTCGAACGCTTTGACGAACCGGGTCATCGCGTTGGCCTGAGCGGTGGAGCCACTGGCCTTCAGCGTCTTCTTGCCGCCGCAGCTCACGCTGCCCGACGAACCGCCCGACGTGCCTTGACCTCCCCCACCAGCGTTGTTGTCGCTACCGCATGCTGACAACACCAGTGCGCCTGAAGCCAGGACACCGAGCGCGGCGCCAAATCGGTTGAGTTTCAATTCACTTCCTATCGGTAGACATGAAACATACTAACCGCCGTCCCTCCGCCACGGCTTGTCCGACCAGACCCTTTCCTCACTCCCTTGCCGCTACATTAACAACCGGTAACGTGCGGTGAAAGAGTCGACGAAAGCGACGTTGCGACCCTCCCGCACCCATCCCGCGACGGCAGGCTCGCCGGGCAGGACGCAGCCGGAATGGCGCTATCGGCGGAATACGTTGCGGCCAAAAGTGATTCACGACATCCGATCTGGCCAACCAGCGGTGCGCAAGCTAAAACCACCGGGCCGCGCCGTTGGCACCGGCGCCCGAACATTGGTGGCTTTCTTCTTCGCCGGAGGGACCCGTTGTTCCCCCTCGCGCTGTCGATCGATAAAACGACGTCGGGCCAATCCATTTCCGGCCTTCAATTGAATACCGGACGCGATTTCCAATCGTGACACCGTGGCCACGTGGGTGTCGATTCCGCGGGGACGGCGCGACCCAGCGCAGCTGCACACCCTTCCAGATGACAAAAGACTATGCACCAGTCCCGATTCAGTACATCATTACGACAGTGGAGGTTGGCCGCCGCAGATGCGCAGCAGCGCGGGACCACGTGGGAAGCATTACTTCCGCGCCACTTTTGTCCACGATCTGTGCAGCACCGCGCGGAGCAGTCGGAGTGTCCGGCCTAATTCTGCGCACCATTTCTCATTAGTCATGTCCATATCGTTTACAATGACTGCCGGTCATATAACTTTTCAATAACAAAGCCATTCCAATTCGCCACTATTCGCGACATGCCCACTAACTTGGACGCTTACCCGTTCGGCTCAATGACGACCGACGGGAACCCGCTCGCGGGTATCTCCGCGACGTTCCGACATTCGCCCGCAGCGCCGTAGTTGCAGGGACGCGCCATTGTCGAAATACGCACTCACAGAGGGGAATTGATGATGCGCACCAAGAGAGGCGGCTCCGCGTGGCGTTGGTAGGGCGCTACCTCATCGACACCAGTGCCGCCGTCAGGATGTACCACCCGGAGGTGTCGCGCCGGTTGCGCGCGCTGCTCGACACCGGGGTTGTCGCCACCACCGCATCACTGGACGCGGAAGCGCTGTCCGCAGCCGAGGGGTTTGACGAATACGAGCAGCGGTTGGCCGAACACCGCACGACCCGCGAATATCTGCCGACCAATGACGAACACTGGCATACCGCCCTGGGCGCGCAGCGGGCATTGGCGAAAGCCGGTGCGCACGACGCGGTCGACATCACCGACCTGCTGACTGCCGCGCTGGCGTCGGCGCACAAAGTCGTCGTGGTGCACTACGACGACTGTTTCGAGACGGCCGCGACGGTATTGACGTTCCAGCACCGGTGGGTGATGCCGCGCGGCACCATCTAGCCGCGGCGGCAAGAGGCCTCCTGCGTTACGTTTCCCGGGCGGTGTGACAAAGTAGAACCTGTTACAGAAATCCTCCCGGGACGGCACACACCCGTTTCGGCCGTCAACTGAAGCGAGGCCCTCGTGATCCTCGACAGGTTCCGTCTGGACGACAAGGTCGCCGTCATCACCGGAGGCGGCCGCGGCCTGGGTGCGGCCATGGCACTGGCTTTCGCCGAAGCAGGTGCCGACGTCGTCATTTCGTCCCGAACACAGTCCCAGCTAGACGAAGTGGCCGAGCAGGTCCGGGCGACCGGCCGCCGCGCCCACGTCGTCACCGCCGACCTGGCACACCCGGAGGACACCGCCAAATTGGCGGGCGAGGCCGTCGAGGCGTTCGGCAAACTAGACATCGTCGTCAACAACGTCGGCGGCACGATGCCCAACACGCTGCTGACCACGTCGACGAAAGACCTCAAGGATGCGTTCACGTTCAACGTCGCCACGGCGCACGCCCTCACCGTCGCTGCCGTGCCGCTGATGCTCGAGCACTCCGGCGGAGGCAGCATCATCAACATCACGTCGGCCATCGGCCGGCTGGCCGGACGGGGTTTCGCCGCCTACGGCACCGCCAAGGCCGCCCTGTCCCACTACACCCGCCTGACGGCGCTGGACCTGTGCCCGCGCATCAGGGTCAACGCGATCGCACCGGGATCGATTCTCACGTCGGCGCTCGACGTCGTGGCGGGCAATGACGAGCTCCGGACACCGATGGAGAAGGCGACGCCACTGCGCCGCCTCGGCGATCCAATCGATATCGCGGCTGCTGCAGTCTATTTGGCCTCACCTGCCGGCGGCTTCCTGACTGGGAAGACGCTTGAGGTCGACGGCGGCCTCACCTACCCCAACCTCGACATCCCCGTCCCCGATCTGTGAGGAGCCGACCATGGCAATACGCGTCGCCCAGCTTGGCACCGGCAATGTCGGCATCCATTCACTGAAAGCGCTGATCACCAACCCGGAATTCGAGCTCACCGGCGTCCGGGTTTCCTCGGATGCCAAGGCGGGCAAGGACGCCGCCGAACTCGCGGGCCTCGACGGGGCAACGGGAGTGCTGGCCACCACCGACCTGGACGCCGTACTGGCCACCAAACCACAGTGCGCCGTCTACAACGCCATGGCTGACAACCGCCTGCCCGAAGCGCTGGAGGACTACCGCCGCGTTCTGGCGGCCGGCGTCAACATCGTCGGCAGCGGCCCCGTCTTCCTGCAGTACCCGTGGCAGGTCTTGCCGGAGGAGTTGATCAAACCGATCGAAGACGCTGCACGCGAAGGCAATTCGAGCCTCTTCGTCGGCGGCATCGATCCGGGCTTCGCCAACGACCTGCTGCCGATGGCCTTGGCCGGCACCTGTCAGAGCGTCGAGCAGATCCGTTGCATGGAGATCGTCGACTACGCGACCTATGACAGCGCAGTCGTCATGTTCGACGTGATGGGTTTCGGCAAACCGCTCGAGGAGACTCCGATCCTGCTGCAACCCGGGGTACTGAGTCTTGCCTGGGGATCGGTGGTGCGCCAACTTGCTGCGGGCCTTGGCATTTCGCTCGACGAGGTCACAGAGAAGTATCAACGGGTGCCGGCGCCGGAGGCGTTCGACATCGCCTCGGGCCACGTCCCCGAAGGCAGTGCCGCGGCGTTGCGGTTCGAGGTGCTCGGCATGGTGGACGGCCGCCCGGCGGTCGTCCTCGAACACATCACGCGATTGCGGGAAGACCTGTGCCCGGACTGGCCGCAGCCCGCGCAGCCCGGGGGTTCCTATCGGGTCGAGATCACCGGTGAACCGTCGTATGCCATGGACATCTGCCTGAGCAGCCGGCGCGGCGATCACAACCATGCCGGGTTGGTCGCCACCGCGATGCGGGTGGTCAACGCGATTCCTGCGGTGGTGGCCGCGCCTTCCGGGATCCGCACCACCCTTGATCTGCCGCTGATCCCCGGTCGCGGTCTCTATCTGCCGGCTGACTGATTGCCCGCCCCCGGCGCTCGGTGGCCGCGGTTCCGGACACCGGTATCCTCACCGCCAAAACGCCACCACTAACCCGGACGGGCAGGTAAGCACACCTTGACTTCTGACAACAGCCTCCGCGCCCTGTTCATCAACGCGACCCTGAAACGCTCCCCGGAACTCAGCCACACCGACGGCCTGATCGAACGCAGCGCCGGCATCATGCGCGAGCAGGGCGTCGAGGTCGACAGCCTGCGGGCAATCGACCATGACATCGCCACCGGGGTATGGCCGGACATGACCGAACATGGTTGGGAGACAGACGAATGGCCCACCCTTTACCAACGGGTGTTGGCCGCCGACATCCTGGTGCTGTGCGGGCCTATCTGGCTGGGCGACAACAGTTCGGTGATGAAGCGCGTCATCGAGCGTCTTTACTCGTGCTCGCACCTGCTCAACGACGCGGGGCAGTACGCCTACTACGGACGGGTGGGCGGGTGCCTGATCACCGGCAACGAAGACGGCGTGAAGCACTGCGCGATGAACATTCTCTACAGCCTGCAACACCTCGGGTACACGATCCCGCCGCAGGCCGACGCGGGCTGGATCGGCCCGGCCGGCCCAGGGCCGTCCTACCTCGATCCCGGCTCAGGCGGCCCGGAGAACGACTTCACCAACCGCAATACGACGTTCATGACCTACAACCTGATACACGTGGCGCGGATGCTGAAGGCCAACGGCGGCATCCCTGCCGAGGGCAATCAGCGCACCGAGTGGGACGCCGGCTGCCGGCCGAGTTTCGCCAATCCCGAATACCGGAGCTGACCTGCCCGATGCCGGTGGCCGTCCCGGTTTCGGCTAACCTAACTTTTTACTTCGAACGGTAGGTCCACAGTTGGCGCAGGACACCACGGTCACCGGCAGCACCGACAAAGCGGGCTGGTATCTGCTGGGTCCTGCCTTCGTCGCCGCGATCGCCTACGTCGACCCCGGGAACGTCGCCGCCAACGTCAGCTCGGGCTCCAAGTTCGGCTACCTGCTGCTGTGGGTCATCGTCGGCGCGAACGTGATGGCCGGCCTGGTGCAGTACCTGTCGGCCAAGCTCGGGCTGGTCACCGGGCATTCGCTCCCGGAAGCGATCGGGCGTGGAATGGGGCGGCCCGCCCGGCTGGCGTACTGGGCGCAGGCCGAGATCGTCGCCATGTCGACCGATGTGGCAGAGGTGATCGGTGGCGCCATCGCGCTGCGCATCCTGTTCGGGTTGCCGCTACCGCTCGGCGGGCTGATCACCGGCGCCATCTCCCTGGTGCTGTTGCTGATCAAGGACCGCCGGGGCCAGCGTCTGTTCGAGGCTGTCATCACCGGATTGCTGTTGGTGATCGCCCTCGGTTTCACGGCCAGCTTCTTCGTCGCCACCCCACCGGCGGGCGAGGTGATGTCCGGGCTGGTGCCACGCTTCCAGGGAACGGAAAGTGTGCTGCTGGCCGCCGCGATTCTGGGCGCCACCGTGATGCCGCATGCGGTGTACCTGCATTCCGGACTCTCCCGCGACCGGCATGGGCGGCCCGAGGCCGGCACGCCGCGACGGCGGTTGCTGCGCATCACGCGCTGGGACGTCGGGGTGGCGATGGTGATCGCCGGCGGGGTGAACGCGGCGATGCTGCTGGTCGCCGCGTACAACATGCGCGGCCACGGAGACGTGGCCTCCATCGACGACGCGTACGCCGCGGTGCGCGACACGATGGGGCCGACCATCGCGGTGCTGTTCGCCATCGGATTGCTGGCATCGGGTCTGGCGTCGTCCTCGGTGGGCGCCTACGCCGGAGCGATGATCATGCAGGGGTTGCTGCACTGGTCGGTGCCGATGGTGGTGCGCCGCCTGGTCACGCTGGGTCCCGCGGTGGCGCTGCTCGCGTTGAACGTGGACCCCACCCGCACGTTGGTGCTCTCCCAGGTGGTGCTGTCATTCGGGATTCCGTTCGCGGTGTTGCCGCTGGTCCGTCTCACCGCCAATCGGAAACTGATGGGCGCTGACGCCAACCACCCCGCCACGACGGCCGTTGGATGGGTGGTCGCGGTGATGATTAGTCTGCTTAACGTGGCACTGATCTATCTGACGGTGATGGGCTGAATGCCGGTCCGCCGGCACCTGTATTTCGCATACGGATCGAACCTGTGCGTGCGGCAGATGGCGGCACGCTGTCCCGATGCCGGTGACCCTCGCCCGGCGGTCCTCTCCGATCACGACTGGCTGATCAACGAGCGCGGCGTGGCCACGGTCGAACCGTGCGCGGGAGGTGAAGTGCACGGGGTGCTCTGGCGGCTCTCCGATCGTGATTTGACCGTCCTGGACAGCGCCGAGGGTGTACCGGTGCGTTACCGGCGCGACCAGATGAACGTGCACACCGACTCGGGGCCGTCACCGGCGTGGGTCTACATCGACCATCGGGTGACACCCGGGCCGCCGCGGCCGGGTTACCTCTCGCGCATCATCGACGGCGCTGTTCACCATGGGCTGCCGCAGCGCTGGATCGATTTTCTGCGCCGCTGGGATCCGACCCGGTGGCCGACGCCCCTGTCCTCCGATGGGACTGGGCCACAGTCTCTTTCGGAGTTGTTGAGCGAGCCGGGCATGGTGGAGCTGAGCCGGTTGCGCTCGCGGTTCGGCTTTCTCGCCATCCACGGCGGCGGGCTCGAGCAGATGACCGACATGATCGCCGAACGGGCCGCCGAGGAAGCCGGCGCCTCGGTGTACGTGCTGCGCCATCCCGACCGCTACCCGCACCACCTGCCGTCGTCACGGTTCGATCCGGCCGAGTCGGTTCGGCTGGCGGAGTTCCTCGACCACGTCGACGTCGTCGTCTCGCTGCACGGCTACGGCAGGATCGGCCGAAGCACACAACTGCTTGCCGGCGGACGCAACCGCACGCTCGCTGCGCACCTGGCCGGACATGTACGGCTGCCGGGTTATGAGGTCGTCACCGATCTCGACGCCATCCCTTCGGCCCTGCGAGGCCTGCATCCGGACAACCCGGTGAACCGGGTCCGGGGCGGGGGAACGCAGCTGGAACTGCCGGTTCGGGTCCGGGGTTTGAGCCCGCGCAGCCCACTCCCGGGAGCGGACGGCTGGTCGCCGGTCACGTCCAGTTTGGCGCATGGGCTGGCGGCGGCGGCGCGTTCCTGGCAGTTGGCTACGGATTGATGGAGGTTGTTGGTGGACAAGGATTTTCGTTTCGGTTTGAGTATCCGATACTTCAGGTCGCGGGAGGCGCTGGTGGACATCGCCAAGCGGGCCGAGGACGTGGGATTCGACGTGCTCTGCGTACCAGACCATCTGGGTGCGGCCGCACCGTTTCCCACGCTGACAGCGGCGGCGATGGTCACCGAGCGCATCCACCTGAGCATGTACGTGCTGAATGCCGCGTTCTACAAGCCGGCGCTGCTGAGCCGCGATATCGGGGCGCTGGACATTCTCAGCGATGGACGGCTGGAGGTGGGACTCGGAACCGGTTACGTCCGAGAGGAATTCGAGGCTGCCGAACTCCCGTATCCCAGCGCCGGTGCGCGCGTTGACTATCTGCAGCACATGACGGAATACCTGACCGAGCATCACCCGCGGGTCCCGATCATGATCGCCGGTAGCGGCGACCGGGTGATGAGACTGGCCGCCCGGCATGCCGACATCATCGGACTCACCGGCGCCAGGGTGCGAGACGTCGAAGACCCGCTGGCCGAGCGCATCGAGTTCGTCCGCACTGCGGCGGGTGACCGGTTCAGCGCGCTGGAGCTGAACCTGGTGATCACCGCGGTGCCCGGCCAGGGTGAGACCATGCCCAATCTGTCCCTGACCCGCCGCAACGCACCGGATCTCTCCGAGGAGGAGTTGCTGGCCATGCACTCGGTGCTCAGCGGATCACCGCGCGAGATGGCGGAGAAACTGGTGGGCCACCGGGAGAAATACGGCGTCACCCACTTCACGGTGCAGGACAACCACATCGACAACTTCGCCAATGTGATCGCCGAACTGCGCTGATCAGTGAGCGGTCGGCGGCCGGCGGCGCGCCCGGTAAGCTCAGCCCGTCGCCCCCGTAGCTCAGGGGATAGAGCACGGCTCTCCTAAAGCCGGTGTCGCAGGTTCGAATCCTGCCGGGGGCACATTTTGCCTGTATTACTGCGGCTGATGCCTGACATTTCTGTTTCGGTTGATGCCTGACAGTGTTTCGGTTGATGGTTGACAGTTACTTCGGTTGATTCGTGACACTCCCTTGATGAGGGGGCTGAGCGTCGCCGCGCCGCCATATCAGTCGCTATCAGCGGATCCGCCAGCATCCGGTCCACGCACCCCCCGCCCGCCTTAATTTACTATTATAGGAAAATTGGGCAACCGGCCGGAAAGGTCGCACCATGTCGCAGCGCTTTCCCTTCGCGGACTATCCCAAGGGATGGTTTCAGGTCGCCTACAGCCACGAGGTCACCGAGGGCGCCGTGATCTCGCTGCGCTACTTCGGCACGCAGCTCGTCTGCTATCGGGGCGACTCGGGCACCGCCCACGTCCTCGACGCGTACTGCCCACATCTGGGCGCAGATATCGGAGTCGGCGGCACCGTGCGCGAGGACTGCGTCGTATGCCCCTTCCACGGCTGGTCCTTCGACGGCAACGGGAGCAACGTCGATATCCCCTACACCAAGCGGCCCAACCCGACTGCCAGACTCCGCAGCTGGCCCACGGCCGAGCGGGCCGGCATCATCTTCGTCTGGCATTCGTCCCGCGGCGGGGAGCCCGAGTGGGAGTTGCCCAAAATACCGGAGGCCGACGATGCGGGTTTCACCTTCTACGCGCCCGACCACGCACGGTGGAGATTTCGCTCGCACCCGCAAGAGGTCTTCGAAAACACGGTCGACATAGCACATTTCGCCACCGTGCACGGAGTCTCGGCGTTCGGCGCCCTCGACGTCGAACAGGACGGACACCTGTTCCGCGCGGTCGCCGAGGTCAACTTCGAGACGCCCCGCGGCCCGGTGTCCGGCGCAGTGGACTCCGAGCTCTTCGGGATGGGCATTGACGTCGTGCGGCATCGCGGCCTGGGTCGTTCGTGCACCATCCTCACCGTCACCCCCATCGACGGCGAACACGTCGAAGCGCGATACACGTTCTTCGTGGCTGTGCAGCCCGATACAGGCGAGATGACGAAGATGGGGATGGGTTTCGCGCGCGACTTCTGCAAACAGATCGAGCAGGACATCCCTATCTGGGAGAACAAGATCTACCGCGATCGACCGAAGCTGGCGCAGGGCGAATCAGCGATCATGCAGTTCCGAGAGTGGGCCCTGCTCTCCTACGAACCAGGCGGACACTGACCGGCGGCCTCGAATCGGCGATCGATTCGCCGAGCGTGAACTCTGGGAGAGAATTTTGGCTCGCGGCCGCCGTCACGTCACGCTCGGCGAAGCGGCGAAGCGGCGAAGCGGCGACGCGGCGACGCGGCGACGCGGCGACGCGGTCACGATGACGCCGTTCAGGCGTTCACCGACTCAGCCGCGGCTTCGTCGGATTCGCGGCGACGGCGGCTGTGCAGCAGGCAGCCGGCGGCGACGGCAACGCACGTTACTGCGGGAATGATCAGCGCGTATCCACCCAGTGGGCCACCGACGAGCAGTCCGATCACGCCGCCGGCCAGGAAGAGCACGAACGTCACGGACAGCACCGCGCCCTTCCACTTCTCCAGCCCGTGCTCGCGACTGCGGCCGATCATCAGGCCGAGATCGGTGATGGTGCCGGTGAAGTGGGTGGTGCGCACCGCCATGCCGCGGAAGCTGGACGTCAACCCGTTCTGCATACCGAGGGCGGTGGCGGCACACACCGCCTGAATGATGGGTTGCTCCATACCGAGGGTGTCCAGCAGCGCCCTGACCGGAGTGTCTTCCAGCCCGGCGGCAGCTAGAGCGAGCAGCGTGGCTTCGAAGATCAACAGCGCGGCATGGCGCGGACCAGCCTGCGCCCGCGTCGGGGCCAGCACCGCTCCCGCGATTGCCGCCCCGAACAGAAACCCGAAAATGATGGCAGCGAGCAAATGGCCCTCGTAGAGCCAGGGGTTCGCCGTGTTCATTCCCAGCTGGGTCGTGGCCGCGGTCACGTTCGCCACCGGAAACGCCAACAACAAGATGGCGACCGCGTTGACGAAACCCGCCGTCAGGGCGAGCACCGCGCTGTAACCGAGGACAACCCAGCGGGGAAGCGTCCCGCCTTCATCGGCAGGTTCCATCCACCACTGCATTTCCGGAAGATACCCACACGCTTTGGTACCTAATCGTTTTCGGTCGACAAACCTTCGGTAAACGGCTTGTTTCCGAATATCAGAATTTGGCCTGAATTGATTGACTCGGGAATGCCCCGGGTCAGGCGGCGAGCGCTTCCCGCCGCGGCCTGGCGAAGATCACCTCGCGGATTACCGAGGGTCGCATGGCTTCCGACGCCTTACGCCCGAAGTCGTTGGGCAGCGACAGCCGGAAGACCTTCTTCCATGCCGACGCGACTTGGCGCGGCAGTGAGCCGGTGGTGTAGGTCAGCCCGTAACGCTCGAACAACTCCTGCACCTTCGGCGCGATCTCCTGATAGCGGTTGCTGGGCAGATCCGGATACAGGTGGTGTTCGATCTGGAAGGACAGGTTGCCAGTCATGAAGTGCAGGAACGCATTTCCCGAAATGTTGGCCGATCCGAGCATTTGCCGCAGGTACCACTGACCACGGGTCTCACCGTCGATGGAGGTCTTCTCGTAGGTCTGCACACCCTCGGGGAAGTGTCCACACATGATCACCGAGTGGGTCCACAGATTGCGCACGAGATTGGCGGTGAGGTTGGCGGTCAGGGTCGTGACGGCCGAGGGGCCGGACAGCACTGGGTGCAGCACGTAGTCGCGCAGCACGTGCTTGCGCACCTTGGCCAGCACCTTCTTACCCTGCCGCCGAAATTCGTCTTTGTCGCTGCGGCCCTGCAGGTACTTCCCGATTTCCAGGTCGTATGCGGCTATTCCGTACTGGAAAAGGCAGGCATTGATGAAATTCCACAGCGGTTGGGCCACATAAAATGGCTTCCACCGCTGATTCTCGTCGACCCGCATGATTCCGTACCCCAGATCGTGGTCCTTGCCAAGGACATTGGTGTACGTGTGGTGCACCTCGTTGTGCGAGTGCTTCCACATCTCCGACGGCGAGGCGTTGTCCCACTCCCAGGTTGTCGAGTGGATCTTCGGATCGCGCATCCAGTCCCACTGACCATGCATCACGTTGTGGCCGATCTCCATGTTCTCGACGATCTTCGAGATCGACAGTCCCACAGTGCCGATCAGCCAGGCGGGCGGAAACATCGAGAACAGCAGCACGGCGCGACTGGCCAGTTCCAGGCGCCGCTGGCCGTCGATCACGCTGCGGATGTAGGCGGCATCGCGCTCGCCCCGGCCCGCCAACACATTCTCGCGGATGGCGTCGAGTTCGCGACCCAGGCTCTCGATGTCCTCGTCGGACAGGTGGGCCGTCGGATTCGTTTGCATTGCAGTCATTTCGGCTCCTCAGAGGTCGAGCTCGCAGGCGCCCGCGGCAGCGGACACACAGGTCTGGATTTGTACGTTGTCGCCCGGGTTGGCCGTGGTGACGTCGCCATTACGCAGGTCGCGCACCGCACCTCGGCGCAATGGGACGACGCACCCGAAGCACACGCCCATCCGGCAACCCGACGGCATCAACACCCCGGCAGCTTCTCCGGTGTCCAGTAAGGTCTGGGATCCGCCGGCCTCCACCACGCTGCCGCTCTTGGCGAACGTCACGGTGCCGCCTTCGCCGGCGGTGATGATGGCCGGGCGGAACCGCTCGATGTGCAAGCGGTCGGCGACACCGTCTGCGGCCCAGCGCTGTTCGACCGCGTCGAGCAATCCGGCAGGCCCGCACGCCCAGGTTTCCCGATCGGCGTAATCCGGGACCAGGTCGGCCAAGCGTGCCAGGTCGAGCATCCCGTCAGTGTCAGTGTGCTTCTCCACCAGCCGAATTCGGCGCTCTCGGGCGAGCATGCGCAGTTCCCAGCCGAAGATGACGTCGTCCGCAGTGGGCGCGGAGTGCACGACCACGATGTCCGGGTTCGGCCCTCCGAGACCTGCCATGTTGCGCAACATCCCCATCACCGGGGTAATGCCGCTGCCGGCGGTCAGGAACAGCATCTTGGCGGGAACCCGGTCGCCCAGGGTGAATTCACCTGCGGGCTGATCCAGCTGGATCAGGGTCCCGACAGTGGCCCGCCGCACCAGATAGTTGCTGACCACGCCGTCGGGGATCGCCTTCACGGTGACCGCGATGCATCCGTCCCGTCGTTGAGTCTTCGAGGTCAGTGAGTAGGCCCGCCACTGGCGGACGCCGTCCACGTCCACGCCGATGCGCACGTACTGGCCGGGCACATGCGGGCGCCAGCCCCGACCGGGCTTGATCACCACGGTCGCGGCGTCGCGGGTCTCGGGATGAATGGCGACGATGCGTCCACGCAGGTCCGTGGCGGACCGCAGCGGATCGATGATGTCCAGGTAGTCGCTGGGAACCAACGGAGTCGTTACCCGCTCGGCAAGCTTCAGCACTCGTTCGCGCAATGCACCGACGACGGTGGGTCGGGTGGCAACGGTTGTCATGACTCCATGGTCGTTGTCACCGGATGTAAAGTCTTGACTTGTCGGTGCAAAAAAATGGCTTGTATTTGTTCGTAAAGGATAAAAATGCCAGATCCGTCACCTCGACTCAGCGGGCTACAGCTCGACGAACCCGTGGTCACGGCATTGGAATCCATCCTGCCCGCGATGGCGGAGCGGACAGTGACCGCGATCACCGTGGCCGTTCCGAGCTACGCCGATGCGTTCAGCGGCCGGATGGGCCAGATCATCGAGAATGCAGTGCAGACCTCCCTCGGGGTTTTTCTGCGACTTGCGACCCGACCGAAAGACAGCGATCCCGGGACCTCTCTGTTCCAGGCCATCGACGGCGCCTACGAACTCGGACGAGGGGAAGCGCGTCAGGGCCGCACCATCGATGCCCTGCTGGCGGCCTATCGGGTGGGGGCACAGGTGGCCTGGCAGGAGCTGTCGGCGATCGCCGTCGCGGCGGGCCTTCCCGCGTCCACCATCGCCAGGTTCGCCGAGTTGGTGTTCGCCTACATCGACGAGCTGTCGGCGTCCAGCGTGTCCGGCCATGCCGACGAACTGGCCACGACGGGCCGGGCCCGGCAGCGCTATCTCGACCGGCTGAGTCAGGACCTGCTGGCCGGGGGCACTTCCGCCGCGCTGGCGGCGGCCGCCGAACAGGCGGGCTGGCAGCCGCCGCGCACGCTCACCGCGGTGCTCGTGCCGTTGGCGCAAACACGCGGACTGGCAGCACAATTCGGTCAGTCCACGTTGCAGCTGGCCGAGGACCTCCCCGACGTCGACGCCTCGGACTCCCTCGCCGTCCTGTTGGTCCCGGACGTCGCGGGCGCGGCACGGCGCCAGTTGCTGTCAGCCCTGGGTGCCAGGAAGGCTTTGGTAGGTCCGGCGCGGCCGTGGATGGACGTCCGGTCGTCCTACTATCGCGCCCTGCGCGCCCGGGACCTGCTGAGCGCGAGCGAATCCAGCGTCATCGACACCGACGACCATCTGGTCGAGCTGGTGCTCGGCGCGGACCTCGAAGCTGCCGGTGACCTTCGCGCCCGGGTGTTGGCGCCGCTGTCCGAGCTGCCCCCGAACACCGCCGAACGCCTCACCGAAACGCTGCGTTCGTGGGTGCTGCACCAGGGCCGCCGCGACGCAGTGGCGGCCGATCTGTTCATTCACCCGCAGACGGTCCGCTACCGGATGAGCCAACTGCGCGACCTGTACGGCGACCGACTGGCGGAACCTCGGACCGTGCTGGAGTTGACCGTCGCCCTCGGCCTGGACCAGACCGCTTAGACGAGCTCATTCGTGCTTGCCCGGCGCCCGAACAGCAGTTATCGTGATCCGTAATACGGACACAAAAGATTCGTATTGCGGTCCAAATGAGGAGAACTGACATGAGCGGCCCAACGATCAAATACGTCGGCATCTACTGCGCCTTCGCGGCAACCGCCATAGCGCTGACGGCAACCCTGGGCCTCGGCTCGGACAACCAGCAGGCGACCTCGATGAACGACACCACGGCGACCCCGACAACCACGCTGACGCCGCTGACCACCCTGACGCCGCCGTCGACCCTGGACGCTCCCCCGGCCCTCTCGGCTCCGCCCGCACCACCGCTGCCCTGACGCACAGCGGCAAACCGATTTCTTCACAAGATCGCCGCCAAACCTGAAGCCGTTAGGTCACCAAAGCAGTAACCTGCAGCTAGGACGTGCCGGCGTCCGGGACTGGCCATCACCCCCGTGATTTCCAATTTCCGTACGGCGCAGGCACTTCGGTTCGGCCATCGGTCAAAGGAGACTCGGATGTCGTTTGTGGTCACGCACCCGGAGACGTCGGCATCGGCTGCACGCAACCCGCAGGCGATCGGGTCGACCGCGGCCAACGCGACCTCGGCGCGATAGGAACCGAGTTGGCCACCGACTTCGGGCTGTTGCCGCCGGAGGTTAATTCAGCCCGGATGTACGAAGGTCCGGGGGCGGGTTCGATGCTGACCGCGGCAAACGCCTGGGACGGGGTGGCCGCCGTGCTGAATTCAGCCGCGACCTCCTACGCCACCGTGCTCGCCGGCCTGTCGGTCGAATCGTGGCTGGGTCCGGCGTCGGCCTCGATGGCGGCCGCGGTCGCACCGTATGCGGGGTGGCTGAGTGCGGCCGCCTTGCTCACCGAACGTACGGCCACGCAGGCCCGAACCGCCGCCGCGGCCTACGAGACGGCGTTCGCGATGACGGTGCCACCGCCCTTGATCAGCGCCAATCGTGAACAGTTGATGTCGCTGGCCGCGACCAATCTGCTGGGCCAGAACAGTCCCGCGATCGAGGCACTGCAGGCGGAGTACGCCGAGATGTGGGCACAGGATGCGGCCGCGATGTTCGCCTACGCGGCCTCGTCGGAGGCGGCGGTGGCGTTGCCGTCCTTCACCGCCCCGGCTCAGGCCGCCGACCCGGCGGGCCCGGCGGCCGCGGCCGCGGCAGCGCAGCAAACCGCGATGGACTTGCTGTCGTCGATCTCGGCCCAGACGCTGCAAGGACTTGCCGAGCTGATATCACCGGCCGCGTCGCTGACCCAGGCGTCGGCCGCGGCGATCCCGACCCCGATTGGGGACCTGGACATCGCCGCCGCCTACATCGCGATCACCGCCACGGCCAGCTTGTCGCTGTCCGCGGTCAACACCGCCCGACCGTGGATCTACAGCTATGGCAACACGAGCAAGCCACAACCCGGCGATGACGCGGTGCAGCCCACCGAAGGCAGCACACTCGGATCCCGGCGCGACGCCGAACCCAGCGTGGGCACAGCGCCGGCGGCCGCCGGCGTGGGCCAGGCCGCATTGGTGGGTGCGCTGACCGTCCCGCACAGCTGGACGGTGGCCGCTCCGGAGATCCGGCTGGCGGTCCAGTCACTGCCCGGCGCCGGGGCTGCCGTAGGCCCCGCGCCGGTGAACCTGGGCGCGGCGCCGGCGGCCCTGCTGGGCGGCATGGCTCTGGCGGGGATGGCCGGCCGTGGCGGCACGGGCCCGGGTCCGGCGAGCCCTGAGGTTCAGACCGAAGAAGACGGGCAGCCCAAGCGCAAGCCCACCGTCGTGGTGATCCAGCAGCCGCCCGCCGGCCCGGGCCCGATGGGCAACCGTCCGCAATAAATCACAGTCGCGGTGTAGAAACTTTTGTCAACAGTTGCTCCGCCCCAATGTTCTTCGCGCTTCTACAGTTCGGCGTCTACTTCGGCGCAGCGGAGCAGACGTTGTCAAGAAGAGATGTTTGTCTTTCGCCAGAGATGGCAATGATGAAACGGAGGTGGGCGTATCGGCCGGCCTATATGCCCACCCAGGTCCCGTCGGTTCAGCCCGAGAGCCGACGGGACCGCTTTATTTCGGCCTTTTCCCACTCGCCCGCCTATGCCGTGGATGCGTGGTCCGACCTGGGAGTACCGTGCCGCGTATGGGTGGCTCATCTGCTGGCATATGGATTCTGGGTGGCTATCAAAGTGACTTCGCTCGCAATCTCACCCGGGAGGGGCGCGACTTCGCCGCGCTGACCAGTGAGGTCGTGGACGGCACACTCGAGCAGGCGCGTGTGGACGCCGCGACGGTCGGAGTGGTCCATGTCGGCAATGCCTTCGGTGAGATGTTCGCCACACAAGGACATCTGGGCGCGATGCCCGCCACGGTGTGTGGCGACCTCTGGGACACGCCCGCGTCGCGACACGAGGCGGCGTGCGCGTCGGGCAGCGTAGCGGCCCTGGCGGCGATGGCCGACCTGCGATCCGGGGCGTATGACAGCGCACTGGTCGTCGGACTCGAGTTGGAGAAGACCGTGCCCGGTGACACCGCCGCTCAGTATCTGGGAGCAGCGGCCTGGACCGGACACGAGGGCGCCGACGCGCGGTACCTGTGGCCGTCGATGTTCGCGGAGGTCGCCGAGGAGTACGACCGGCGCTACGGACTGGACGACACCCATCTGAGGGCCATCGCTGCGGTCAACTACGCCAACGCGCGCCGCAACCCGAATGCGCAGACGCGGGGCTGGACGGTTCCGGATCCGATCACCGACAACGACGAGACCAACCCGATCACCGAGGGGCGGTTGCGGCGGCTGGACTGCAGTCAGATGACCGACGGCGGCGCGGGCGTGGTCCTGGTCAGCGACGCCTATCTGCGGGATCACCCCGACGCGCGGCCGGTGGGTCGCATCGACGGCTGGGGCCATCGCACTGTCGGGCTGGGGTTGCGCCAGAAACTCGACCGCGCGGCCGACGATCCTTACGTGCTCCCCCATGTGCGAGCCGCGGTACTGGACGCATTGCGCCGCGCCGAAGTCACGCTGGACGACGTCGACGGTTTCGAGGTGCACGACTGCTTCACCCCGAGCGAGTACCTGGCCATCGATCACATCGGGCTCACCGGCCCCGGCGAGTCGTGGAAGGCCATCGAGAACGGCGAGATCGAGATCGGCGGGCGACTTCCGATCAACCCCAGCGGCGGCCTGATCGGCGGTGGGCATCCGGTCGGGGCATCGGGGGTGCGGATGTTGCTCGACGCGGCCAAGCAGGTCAGCGGCGCGGCCGGCGACTATCAGATCGACGGAGCGAAGACCTTCGGCACGTTGAACTTCGGCGGCAGTACCGCCACCACGGTCAGTTTCGTTGTCAGCACTACGCGAGGAATGTGACATGGACGTCGAGGTGATTGGCAAGTACCTGTCGACACTGCCCGAGGATGACGACCACCCTTACCGCACCGGCCCGTGGCGACCGCAGACCACGGAGTGGGACGCCGACAACCTGACCGTGGTGGAGGGTGAGATTCCGGCCGATCTGGACGGCATCTATCTACGTAACACCGAGAACCCACTACACCCGGCGTTCAAGACCTACCATCCTTTCGACGGCGACGGCATGGTGCACGTGGTGGGATTTCGCGATGGAAAGGCGTTCTACCGCAACCGATTCGTACAGACCGACGGTTTTCTGGCGGAAAACGAGGCGGGGGAACCCCTGTGGCCGGGCCTGGCCGAGCCGGTGCAGTTTGCCAAACGCGAAAAAGGCTGGGGCGCACGCGAGCTGATGAAGGACGCGTCGAGCACGGATGTCATCGTGCACCGCGGCGTCGCCCTCACCAGCTTCTACCAGTGCGGCGACCTATACCGGGTAGACCCGTATACGGGTGACACGCTGGGCAAGGAGAGCTGGAACGGCGGATTCCCGGCGGACTGGGGCGTCTCGGCGCATCCCAAGGTGGACAACAAGACCGGCGAGTTGTTGTTCTTCAATTACAGCAAGCAGGACCCGTACATGCGCTACGGCGTAGTCGACGAGAACAACGATCTTGCCCACTATGTGGACATACCGCTGCCGGGTCCCCGGCTGCCACACGACATGGCGTTCACCGAAAACTACGCCATCCTCAACGATTTCCCGCTCTTCTGGGATCCCGGACTGCTGGAGCACAAGGTTCATCTGCCGCGCTTCTACCCGGAGATGCCGTCACGCTTCGCGGTGATTCCGCGGCGCGGCTCGAGCAAGGAGATCCGGTGGTTCGAGGCGGACCCGACGTTCGTGCTGCACTTCACCAACGCCTATGAGGACGGCGACGAGATCGTGCTCGACGGCTTCTTCGAAGGCTCTCCCCAACCTCAGGAGAGTGGCGCCGGGCCGGCTGGCAAGTGGGAGAAGCTGTTTCGGTTCCTGGCGTTGGATCGGATGCAGGCCAGGCTGCACCGGTGGCGGTTCAACCTGGTCACCGGCGCGGTGAAGGAAGAGTCACTGTCGGAGTGCATCACCGAATTCGGCATGATCAACGCCGACTACGCGACTTCCCCGTACCGGTACGTCTATGCCGCTTCGGGCAAGCCGGGCTGGTTCCTGTTCGACGGTCTGGTCAAGCACGATCTGCTCACCGGCCGCGAGGAGCGCTACTCGTTGGGCGACGGCGTCTACGGCAGCGAGACGGCGATGGCTCCCCGCGCGGGCGCCAGCGGCGCTGAGGATGACGGCTACCTGGTGACCCTGACCACCGACATGAACGCCGACGCATCGTACTGCCTGGTGTTCGACGCGGCCCGGGTCGGCGACGGTCCGGTGTGCAAATTGGCGCTGCCGGAACGGATTTGCAGCGGGACGCATTCGACCTGGGTGCCCGGCGGGGAATTGCGCCGGTGGAATCACGCCGAGACGGCCGCAGGTGCGGTCGGGCTCTAGTCACATGGGCAAGCACCGCACTACTCACTGGCCACTGTCGTTGGCGCCGATCGGCTCCATCCGATTCGCCCGTCGTTCTTCTCATTTCACGGAAACGGTGCGGTTCTACCGCGAATTGGTGGGGCTGCCGTTGCACGAGACGTTCGGTGACAGCTACGGCAGCAACGGCGCCATCTTCGGACTGCCCAGCTGGAACCTGACGATGGAGATCGTGGAGTCCGTCGAACCCATTGCGGTGGACCCGCACGAACAGTTGTGCCTGTACTTCCCGGATCAGCAGGCCCAGCAGGCGGCGATCGCACGCCTGGAAGCGGCCCAGTGTCCACGCGTCGAGCAACATCCGTACTGGGCGGCCATGGGCGCGGTCACCTATCAGGATCCCGATGGCCGCGAGGTCGTCTTCGCGCCCTTCGTCTACGGCGTGAACGAGCCGGACGGTAGTTCGGCGTCGGGCACACACGAGTTTCCGTCGAACTAGCGGCAGGACGGCTGCGTGTCCTCAGCCGAGCTGACGGAGCGGCTCGGCACCGTCCCAATTCAGCGCCGCCTCGCGGACGAGGTCGTGGATGGCTCCAAACTCGTTCTGCGCGCCCAAATCCGAGATCTCGAAGGCTGATCCATCCACGGCGTCACAACCGAAGTAGGCGAACCGGGCTCCACCGAGGATGGCGCCTTCGCAGTCGGGCATCCGCTCTCGCTCCCTCAACTCACCCATGACACCCTCGAAACGGTCCGTCCACGCCGAAATATGGTGCAAGCCGGCCTTTTTAATCTCCGCGAAGTGGCGATACGGTGACGGGGCCTCGTTGTGCTGCTCGATCAACTCCAGCTGAAGCTCACCCATGTTTCCCAGTGCGATGCTGATATCGGGTTCACTCGGCCGACCGTGGTACGTGAAATATTCCAGCGGTACATGGCGGATGACGAAAAAGGGCCCGGCGCCGAGTGTTTCGACGAAGTGGTCGATCGCCCTGTCGAGATCCGCCACGATCATGCCGTTCTGGCGGGCCGCACCCAATGCGCGACTCATGTCAACCGAACCTCAGCACGCCGGTTCGAAGACCGGCAATGCGCGCTGTAGCGGCAGCAGCTTTTCGCGGGCCTCCTCGATCGTGATGTACTCGTCGGCCGGGATCTCGATGAGCTGCGAACTGTGGGCGTGCTCGTAGACATGCTCGCCGGCCAACCGGCCACGCTCGTCGTATGGCCAGATCATCGCGATCAACTGACGATGAATATAGAACTTGCCGGGGTCGGCGCTGCTGTCGACGAAGTCCGGCACCATCGAGCCGGGCATGAATCGATTGAAGATCGCTTCCGACGCGAAACCCCAATCGGCGACCGCGAGCTTCTCGTTCTCGACGACCATCACGGTCGATTCCTGTTCCTGCAGCGAGGTGTAGAACGCGTAGACCTCATCGAATCCGTTGAGCGTCAGGCTTATTGAGTTCCCATTGACGTAGTAGACCGGCTCTTCGACAGTCATGTCAGGTGTGAAGATCTTGTCCTTGTTCCCGGTGATCTCGAAAATCGCGTGCCGGCGATAGTTTTCGATGATCTGGCGGTGCCTCGGGTTATCCAGGGTGGCGAGAAAGTCGTCGATCCCGCGAATCTGGGTCGTGATGTCGAGTTTGGCCATGATTGGCTCCTGCAATCGGTACTGGGCTGTGCGTCTGAGCGTATGGCTCTCTCGCCAGCCTGTCAACACATAGTGTGCAGCACATACTGTGCAATCACAGGGGCCTTGCTACCGTAACCGCTCGAGGAGGTTTCGATGCCATCTGTGACCCGCCGGTCGACGGCCAATCGACCCGAACGCGGGCACCGACAGGCCGTGATTGAGCAGCGTCTCCTGGAGGCCACCGAACGGCTGATGGCTGAAGGGGCCACCTTCACCGAACTGAGCGTCGACCGGCTTGCCAGTGAGGCCGGCATGTCACGCCGCACGTTCTACGTGTATTTCCGGGATAAAACGCAACTCTTGCGCCAACTCACGTTGCAGGTGTTCGTCGAGCAAGAAGCCGCTGCCCGCCAATGGTGGGAGTCGGCTGAACGGCACGAGTATGCCGACCTGCAACGCGCCATCCGCGGGATACTGGCCAGCTACCGGCGCCACCAGGCGCTGCTGACCGCCGTGATGGAAACAGCCACGTATGACCCGGAGTTCGGTGACAGCTACCGGGCACTCATGGACCGCACGACGGCAAACGTCGAACAGCTCGTCATCGAAACCGGCAAAGCCAAAGGCATCATCCGGCCATCCCTACCCAGCCATGAAGTGGCCGCGTCGCTGACCTGGATGCTGGAGCGCGCCTGTCACCAGATCCTGCGGTACGGGGGCGACGGGGTCGATGAGCGACTAGCAGATTCCCTCGCGCAGATCATCTGGGCGTCGCTGTATCTGCACGCGCCTCCTACCGATTGACGGGGCACCTTCAGCGGCGTCCGGCGAACGCCGCGGCAGCCACCGCCCACAACGCACACAGCACGGCGCACCCTGCGGCGGCCGCCCCGACATACAACCCGTACTCGGCCGATACCGGCGCATTGACGTTGCGCTGGTAGTACAGCACCATCAGCCCACCGATCAGCAGCGAGATGACCAGCGCAGCAATGGAAGCCGCCCGTACCGACAGGCCGCGGCCAACCATTGCGCCAGCCACCAGCAGCGTCGACGACAGCAACACGATGAGCTGGCCGGCCCCGAAGCCGCGCGGGAGTTCGAGGCTGCCGTGCGTGCCCCCGATCGCATTCGCCCAGCCGCCGCCGTTGACCTTCGTCGCCAACCACGGCATCCAGGCGCTGCCCAGCACCGCGGTCGCGAACAGCGCCACCAACCAGCCTGGGTCCGGACGGCGACTCATGGTTGCGAGGCTAGTGCACGGCGCCCCGACCGTCCCTCAACCCTCCAACGAGGACAGGTTGAAGGCGACTCCGGTCGGATCGGTGGCTGCCGCCAGCCGGCCGTACGGTGTGTCTTCGGCGTCGCGTAGCACCGCCCCACCGTTGTCGGCGATCACCCGCAACGTCTTGTCGACGTCTTCGGCCCCGAAGAAGATGCTCCAGTGCGACGGCACACCCTGCGGCAGGCATCCCGCTCCGTCCATCACGCCGAGCAACTGCTGATCGTCGAACCATGCCGTGGTGTAACGGAATTCGTCGGTGTCACTGACCTGCTCGGTGTGCCAGCCGAAGACCTCACGGTAAAAGTCGACGGCGGCGCGGAAGTCACGCGTGGTCAACTGGTGCCAGACGGGTGCGCCGGACTCGCCGGTCACCTCGAACCCGCGGTGCTGCGCGGGCTGCCACAGGCCGAAGGCGGCGCCGGCCGGGTCGGTGGCCGTCGCCATGACACCTTTGCCCGGAATCTCCATGGGCTGCAGGCAACCTGAGCCGCCGGCAGCGTCGATCGCCGAGACCGTCGCATTGATGTCGGCGGTGTGGAAGTACGTGGCCCAGTTGTCCGGAGCCTGCCACTCGGGATTGTTGGCCATCAGCCCGGCTACGGCGCGACCGTCCTTGGCGGCATTGACGTAACCGCCGTAGTCGGGTCCGGCGGACTCGAACGTCCACCCGAAGACGGTTCCGTAGAAGTCTTGCGCAACCTCGACGTCGGATGTGGTCAGGTCGATCCAGCAGGGGGCGCCGAGTGGCGCGTCGTTACGGGTGGGCACGAGGTCCTCCTTGGTCGGTGAGTACTTCGATATCGACCCGACCCGAGCCGGAAAGTCATCGCACCGGCCTGTCAGCGATGCAGGACGCGATCCCCGTTGGTCCCTGGGTCGGGGCGCGCGAACACCCTGACGAAGTTCTCCAGAGATTCGCGGATATCGCTGCGCAGCGCGGCCGCGACCACCATCCCGATCGGTCCGAACAGCGCCGGCCCCCCGAGATGCACGTCGAAGCTGACGACCGAACCCTCTTCTTTCGGGGCGACCTTGGCCATCAATTTCACCTTGACGCCGCCTACGCCGTCACCGTTGAGCGTCATGCCCTCCGGTGGTTTGTAACGCACGATCGTCCACCTGATGCGGTTGGGCATGCCCTTGACCTCGACGTAGGACTCGATGACAGTGCCCTTCTCGAGCACGTCGGGCAATTTGCTGCGCCAGACCTTGTGGATGGTCAGCCACTCCCGGTACCGGTTCAGGTCGGAGGCGTGTGTCCAGGCCTGTTCCGGCGGCAGCGGTACGTCGATGGATCCGGAAAGTTTCGCCATGTTCGTTAGCTCTGCTGGCCGCCGTTGTCGACGATCTTCTTGGCTTCCTCCTGCACCTTGTGAATGGTGTCGGTGTACTTGCCCTGCGTCTTGTCGTCGACGAACTCACCGGCCTTGGTGATCGCCGTCTCGACCTTGTCGGCGTTCTGCGACAACAGGTCCTTGGCCTTGTCCAGCAGTCCCATCTGCGCTGTCCCTTCCCCAGGGGGTTCCCCACCGTCGCGCGGGAACCCGGTGTTGGAAAAAACCCTACTTGGTCGGGGTGGACGGTCCGAAAAGTGCATGTGCGTTGTCATGGAGCACTTTCCGCAGCCAGTCGTCGTCCACGCCGTCGATCTCGGTGACCGCGGTGAGCGCCTCGGCGTAACTGTGCGGGATGTTGGGAAAGTCGCTGCCGAACAGGATCTTGTCTCCCAGGTCGCGCACGCGCGGCAATTCCGAGGCCGGGAACGGCATGGTCTCCTCGATGAAGGCGGTGAAGGCCATCGTGGTGTCGAGTCGCACGTTGTCGCGGGTCGCGCAGATGTCGGCGAACTCGGCGTACTCGGGCATGCCCATGTGCGCGATGATCAGCGCCAGCCCCGGGAACCGGCGCAGCACCGCGCGTACTGGGCCGGGGCCGGTGTAGCGGCCTGGCACGGGCCCGGAGCCGCTGTGCAGGACCACCGGGATCCCGGCGTCGGCGATGGCGCCCCACACCGGATCGAGCAGCGGGTCGGACGGGTCGTACTGGCCAACCTGGACGTGCGCTTTGAAGACGCGGGTGCCGGCTTCGATGGCGTCAACGACGTAGCGCGCCGCGTCCGGCTCGGGGAAGAAGGTGGCCGTGGGCAGGCAGTCGGGTGTCTCGGCGGCGAAAGACCGGGCCCATTGATTCAGCCAGGCAGCCATGTCCGGCTTGTGCGGGTACACCAGCGAGCTGAATCGGACGACACCGAAGTCGCGAAGCGCCTGCACCCGGCGTTGTTCATCGGCGCGGTACACGATCGGCCAAGCCCGCCCGACCAGGGGGCCCGCCGAGTCGAAGTAAGCCCACACCTTGTCCATTACCCGCCGCGGCATGAAATGGGTGTGCACGTCGAAGACGCCGGGTAGTCCCAGGGCACGCCAGATCCGTTGCACGGGTTCAGGATCGACGGCTTCGTTCCAGGCTCTCACACCCCCGTCCGCGCAGCAGTCAGCCACTGGCCACACGCCACACTTGCGGTTTTACTCCGAGCATCCTGCCCCGGATCCACCACATGGTTTCGATCGCCGCGGCCCCGAGCGCACCGATGCCGAGCGCGGTCGATGTGATCCACGGATTCGACGGGTCCAGGAAGAACTTTTGTTGCGTCCACGGCAGGCTGAAGATAAGCACGTATGCCAGCGCGGAAGCGATCACCAGCGCCAACCGCCACCACTGGTAGGGACGTGCCGCAATCGCAAGAACCCAGACCGCGGTCACCAGCAAGGTGATCAGCGCCGCGGTGGACGCCTGGTCCTGCTGCACCGACGTGGCGTGCCGTCCGTGATACGCGGTCAGGTAGGTCGCGAACGTCGCGATGCCGACAATCAGGCCCGCCGGCAGCGCGGAGGTCAGCACCCGCCGCACGAAACCCGGGTAAGCGCGCTCATTATTCGGCGCCAACGACAAAATGAACGACGGAATTCCGATGGTGAACCAGGCCGCGATGGTGACGTGGATCGGCTGGAACGGATAGAGCAGCGGCTCGGCCCCCAGCGGCTTGGCCAGCAGACACTCGAGTCCCACCAACAGCGCCAGCAATGCGGAGTAGACCGTCTTGGTCAAAAAGAGGCTGGCGACCCGCTCAATGTTGCCGATCACCCGGCGGCCTTCACCCACGACGAACGGCAGCGTGGCAAACCTGTTGTCCAGCAACACGATCTGCGCGACCGCCCGGGATGCGGGGCTGCCCGCGCCCATTGCCACGCCGATGTCGGCGTCTTTGAGGGCCAGCACATCGTTGACGCCGTCACCGGTCATCGCCACGGTGTGGCCGTGCGATTGCAGGGCGTGCACGATGGCGCGTTTCTGGTCCGGCCGGACCCGGCCGAATGTGTTGTGCGAGTCCAGCGCGTCGGCCAGTTCCGCTGCATCCGAAGGCAGCCGGCGGGCATCCATCGCCTGACTGTGCAGGCCGAGTTGGTCGGCCACCGCCCCGACCGACACCGCGTTGTCACCGGAGATCACTTTCACCGACACATCCTGAGCGGCAAAGTATTCCAGTGTCTCGCGAGCGTCAGGACGCACCTTCTGCTCCAGCACCACCAACGCCACCGGGGCCACAGAACCCGGGGCATCCGGAGCGTCAACCGGGCGGTCGGCCGAACCCAGCAACAGCACCCGCAACCCTTGCGCGCCAAACCGCTCGGCCTGCTCGGCCGCCGGGGACTGCGGGTCGAGCAGGACATCGGGTGCGCCGATCACCCAGTTGCCGTGATCGCCGAACGACACCCCACTCCATTTGGTCGCCGACTTGAAAGGCGCTGTCGCGCTGGGGGTCCAGTCGGGAGTCGTGTCATAAGCCTGGGATATCGCGAGCATGCTGGCGTTCGGGCGGGGGTCGGCAGCGGCCACCGCGGCGAGCACGTCGCCGACACGCTCCGCCGCCGAGTCGAGCTCCCGCACTTCGGAGACCCGCATACCGGTTTCGGTCAGCGTTCCCGTCTTGTCGGCGCACACCACATCGACTCGGGCCAGTCCCTCGATGGCAGGCAACTCCTGCACCAGGCACTGACGCCGGCCCAGTCGGATCACCCCGACGGCGAACGCGATCGATGTCATCAGCACCAGACCTTCGGGCACCATCGGCACCAGCGCGCCCACCATGGCAAGCACCGACTCGCGCCAGCCCACGTTCGTGGTGAACAGCTGGGTGTAGATGGTCAGCAGGCCCACCGGGATCAGCAGGTAGGTGATGAACTGCAGGATGCGGTTGATGCCATTGCGCAGTTCGGATTTGACCAGAGTGAACTTGCTTGCCTCGGCGGCCAGTTTGGCCGCATAGGCATCGCCGCCCACCTGCGTCGCGCGGTAGGCACCACTGCCGGCGACGACGAAGCTTCCCGACATCACCCCGTCGCCAACGTCTTTGGCGATCGGATCGGCTTCCCCCGTCAGCAAGGATTCGTCGATCTCGAGGTTGCGCTCCTCGACGACCTCGCCGTCGACCACGATCTGATCGCCCGGGCCCAGTTCGATGATGTCGTCGAGCACCACCTGCGCCGGGGCCAGGGTGACGGTTCCGGACTGTCTGCGCACCAATGGTTTTGCCTGACCAACGATCGCCAGCCGGTCTAGGGTCTGCTTGGCGCGAATTTCCTGGACCATGCCGATGACGCTGTTGGCGACGATGAGCATACCGAACAGCCCGTTGATCAACGAGCCCGTCAGCAGCACGATGCCGAATAGCACGCCGAGGATCGCGTTGATGCGGGTGAAGACGTTGGCCCGGACGATATGAGCGATGCTGCGGGTGGCGCGCTCGGGAACGTCGTTGGCTTTGCCTTCGGCAACCCGTTGCGCTACCTCGGCATCGGTCAGGCCAACGACGGTCATCGCGTAAAGGTCCCCATGCCGTTCGCGTCGAAATACTCGATTTTCAGCGCACTGCCGTTGAACACTGCCGTGGACACCGATCCGGGCAAGGCGTTCTCGGTGGCCAGTGGGAACGTGAAAGTGTCACCGTCCCAATGCGTCAAGTCAAAGGATTGGTTCTTCGGCCCCAACGACAGCTGCAATTGTCCGTCATGGTCGGTGACCGCTGCCGGCCCCCAGAAGTCGTTGTTGTAGACGCCGACGTAGTCGCTCACCGGTCGGGCCGGTGCCGGGCTGACGGGAGGCTGCTTGCCGACGAGGGCGCCCTCCGGGTTGTTCATCGGTGCCAGTTGTTGGCGGTACAGATTCGCCCAGTCCTCACGCACCTGGCCGTACTGGACCAGATCCATGAACTCGGCGTTCAGCGCCTCCGGTACCCCGTACGGCGCGGCGTTGGTCAGGGTGATGATGCCGAGGTCCTCCGACGGCAGCACCGCGAAATTCGTTGCAGCGCCGAGGCCGAACGCTCCGGAGTGGCTGTACATCGTGCGGCCGGACGAGGTTACCGAGGTGTTGAAACCATGACCGTAGGTGCCGGCTCTGGCATCCGGTTTCCTGGCGGCAGTGGAGATGACCTGCGGGGTGATCGCGGGAAGCAGCGCCTCCGGCGAGGTGATCCGCTGACCGTTGTAGGTGCCGTTGGCCATCACCATCATCAGCCAGCGCGCCATGTCGTTGACTGACGAACTCACTCCGCCGGCCGGCGTCTGGGGGTCCGGGTCGCGCTGAAATCGCGCTTCCCACTTGTCACCCACCTTGATGTGGTTGACGGCGTGGTTGGGCCTGGCCAGGAAATCGGCGAATTTCGAGCTGGTCGACGTCATCCCCAGCGGTCGGTACAGCACCTCGTCGGACAGGTCCTCCCAGGACTTGCCGGCTGCCGCAGCGACCGCCTCGGCGGCCGCGGTCACGCCGAAGTTGGTGTAGGCGTAGCTGATCCGGAAGGGGGCCAGGGGCAGGTATTTCAACCGCTCCAGCACCTGCTGTCGGTCGTAACCCAGGTCTTCGAGCGCGTCACCGGCGTGATCGGGAAGGCCGGAGCGGTGCGAGTAGAGGTCGGCGACACTGACGTGCTCGGTGACGTATGGATCGATGAGGGTGAAACCCGGCAGCTTGGTGGCCACGGGCGTGTCCCAGGTGATCGCCCCTTCGGTCACCTCGTGTGCCACTACCGTCGCCCCGACCGACTTGGATACCGACGCGAGCTGAAAGACCGTGTCGGCGTTGACCTTGTTGTCCGGATTGTCCGCCTTGCCGACATCCTTGATGCCGAAACCTTTGGCGTACATCACCTTTCCGCCATGGACGATCGCGACCGCGAGTCCGGGAATACCAGAGCCCTTCATCAGCTCGGACACCAGGCCGTCGACCTTGCCGACGGCGTCGTCGATGCGCCCGGCCGGGATCTGCACTCCCGAGAACTCGTTGGGCGGAACCTGCGCCGGCGGGGAGGACGGACTGGATGCCGGCTGCGCATGACCACAGCCGACCAATCCCGACAGCATCAGCACGACTGCGGCTACTGCCGCGCGTTTCGTCATGCGCGAACTTTAGCCCGGCGACGATGCGCGCCCGGTTACAGACGCCACCACGGATTGAATCGCAGCGGGCTGACCGTGTCGATCCGCTGACCGGGCAGCGGCACCGCCACCTGAACGCCATCCGGCTCGGCGGCCGTGAGCACCCGCTCGACCGGCTCCGCCCACGGGTGCGGTGCCAGCCGGAACGTGCCCCAGTGAATCGGCACCAACAGCCCCGAGCCCGAGTCCGTGACATCAAGGTGTCCCCGGACCGCCTCCTCGGGGTTCATGTGGATATCGGGCCAGGCGGTGTTGTACGCGCCGATCGGCATCAGGGTCAGATCGAACGGTCCGTGGTCAGCACCGATCTGAGCGAAGCTCTTGGTGTAACCGGTGTCGCCGCCGAAGTACGTGCGATGGCGCGGGCCGATGAATGCCCATGAAGCCCACAGGGTGTTGTTGCGGCTGAAGAACCGCCCGGAAAAGTGCCGGGCCGGCATGCAGACGATGGTCAATTCGTCGACCTGGGCACTCTGATTCCAGTCCAGTTCCACAATCCGCTGCTCGGGTATCCCCCACGCCCGCAGGTGCGCTCCCACCCCCAGCGGCACGAAGAACGGCGCCCGTTGCGTGCGGGCCAGCGCACGCACGGTGTCGATGTCGAGGTGGTCGTAGTGGTCGTGGCTGATCACCACCGCGTCCACCGCCGGCAACCCCTCCAGCAGCACCGGCGGCGGATGCAACCGCTGCGGTCCCACAATGTCCGACGGTGAGCAACGGTCACTCCACACCGGATCCGTCAGCACGCGATAACCGTCGATCTCGACCAGCGCCGTCGAGTGCCCGAACCAGCTCACCGCCAACTCGGCGGGCTCGCCCTGGTAGATCGACGGCGAGGCCAGCGGGATCGGTTTCGCGGGCAGGCTGGCGCCGCGATTCCCGATCAACTCCCACGCAATCTGCCGCATCTCCTCGCGGTTCATCACATAGAGCGATGAAGGGTCGAGGTTGATGAACACACCCTCGCGATAGTTCGGCGATCCTTCGGACACGGCCGCGATCGCCGCGGGGTCGGCGCCCAGCGCTGCCGGTGCGCCGTGCAGCGCCCGCAACAGCCAGCCCCCCGCCGCCAGAGAGACGGTACCGCCAGCAAGTCGCAGCGCCCGGCGCATCATGACGGTTACGCCCCCTGAAAGTTCGGCGGCCGCTTCTCGATCCGAGCGACCTGCGCCTCGATCACATCCTGACTGCCCCAAGCCTTGTCGAACAAATCTTTGTGCTCGGGCATCGGTTCTTCGATCGAGCCGTCGTCGTTGAGTACCCGTTTCGCGTGCTGGATAGCCAGCGGCGCGAGACCAGAGATCTCCGCGGCCCACTCCTGCGCATCGGCCAGTGTGCCGATCCGGTTGGCCATTCCGGTCTGCAGCGCCACATCGGCGGTCAGCTTCTCGGCGGTCAGCAACATGGCCCGGGCCCGTCCGTGACCAACCAGCGACGACAGTCGACGGATGCTCCAGTTATCCAGAGCCAGGCCGTATTTCGACGTCGGGAACTGGAAGAAGGCATCTTCGGCGACGACCCGCAGATCGCACTGCATGGCCAATTGCAGGCCTGCGCCAATGGCGGGTCCGTTGATGGCGCCGATAATGGGGACCGGAACGGCGTCCATGACCCGGTGCAACTCGACCAGTCGGTCGGGGTAGTCGGCGGCGAAGGCGTCCCCGGACAGGTCGGCGCCGGCGCAGAACGCCGTGCCCTGCCCGGTCAGTACGACAGCCCGCACCTGGCCGTCGCTGCTGGCTGCCACGAGAGCCTCTCGCAACTCCTCGACGAGCTGGGAGTTCAGGGCGTTGCGTCGCTCGGGCCGCTGCAGCTCAATGGTCGTCACGGCTTCGGTCTGGGTGATACCGATCATGGGGGCCAGGATATATAGCCTCGTCCCTGTGAGCCGGATCACGACCGATCAGTTGCGCGATGCGGTGCTTGACGAGGGATCCTTCGTCAGCTGGGACATCGAACCGGTACCAGTGCCTTTGTCCGACGGTTATGCGCGCGAGTTGGCCGGCGCGCGCACCGCCAGCGGCCGCGACGAATCGGTGTCGACCGGCGAGGGTCGGGTGTTCGGACGCCGGGTCGCGGTGGTGGTGTGCGACTTCGCCTTCCTCGCCGGCTCGATCGGGGTGGCGGCCGCCGAACGGATCACCGCCGCGGTGGAGCGCGCGACGGCTGAGCGGTTGCCGCTGCTGGCTTCGCCGTGCTCCGGCGGCACCCGCATGCAGGAGGGGACGGTCGCATTCCTGCAGATGGTCAAGATCGCCGCGGCCGTCAAACTGCATCGGCAGGCCCATCTGCCCTACCTGGTTTACCTGCGCAATCCGACCACGGGCGGCGTCTTCGCGTCCTGGGGCTCGCTGGGCCACGTCACCGTGGCCGAGCCGGGAGCGCTGATCGGATTCCTCGGCCCCCGGGTGTACGAATTGCTGTACGGCCAGCCCTTCCCCAGCGGCGTCCAAACCGCGGAGAACCTGCAGCGTCACGGCGTCATCGACGGCGTCGTGGCCCTTGCTGATCTGCGGGCGACGCTGCACCGTGCGCTGACCGTCCTCGCGGATGTTCCCGGCCCGCCGCCGGCCCGTCCGCGTCCCGAGCCGATCCCCGATGTGCCTGCCTGGGATTCGGTGGTCGCATCCCGTCGCGCCGACCGCCCCGACGCGCGCTTCCTGCTGCGCCACGGCGCCACCGATCGAGTGCTGCTCTCGGGCACCGGCCAGGGCGAGGCGGCGACGACCTTGCTGGCACTCGCCCGCTTCGCGGCCCAACCCGTCGTCGTCCTCGGCCAGCAGCGCATCGAGGGCGGCGGCAACACCGTCGGACCCGGATCACTGCGCGAGGCCCGGCGTGGCATGGCGTTGGCCGCCGAACTCCGCCTGCCCCTCGTGCTGGTGATCGACACTGCCGGCCCGGCATTGTCCGCCGAAGGCGAGCAGGGGGGTCTCGCCGGGCAGATCGCTCAGTGCCTCGCCGAGCTCGTCACGCTGGACACACCGACCGTGTCAGTACTGCTGGGCCAGGGCAGCGGCGGGCCGGCACTGGCGATGGTGCCCGCCGACCGGGTGCTGGCCGCGCTGCACGGTTGGTTGGCGCCCCTGCCACCGGAAGGCGCCAGTGCCATCGTTTTCCGCGACACCGAGCACGCCGCGGAACTTGCTGCAGCACAAGGCATCCGATCGGCCGACCTGATGGCATCGGGCATCGTCGACGCTATCGTTCCCGAGCATCCCGACGCCGCCGACGAGCCGGTCGCCTTCTCTCTCCGGCTGGCCGCGGCCATTGCCGGTGAAGTCCACGCGCTGCGCGAGATACCCGGACCACAGCGTCTGGCAGCGCGCCTGCGGCGCTACCGAAGCATCGGGTTGCCCCCGGCTCAGCCGTCCAGGTAGCGCTGGATCGTCGGGCCGAGCCACTCGATCACCTCGTCCCGGCTCAGGTCGACCACGGGCGGCAGCCGTAAGACAAAGCGGCACAACGCCAAACCCAGGATCTGGGTGGCGATCAGCCCGGCCCGCCGCGCCGCCTCGCCGGCCGGCGCCCAGCCCGCCACCAGGGGCTGCAACTGGACCCCGAAGATCTCCCGCATCCGTTGCGCCGCTTCGTCGTTGGTGGCACTGCAGCGCAGCAGGATCACCAGGGCGTCGTCGCCGCCCTCCCAGCGCCGCAAAAAGTGGCCAACCAGCAACCGGCCCAGTTGGCCGCGATCTGCCGAAGCGAAATCGGGTAGTTGCAAATCGAATTCGGCCGCCGCCGCGAACAGTTGATCCTTGCTGCCGAAGTACCGCATCACCATGGCGGGATCAACGCCGGCGTCGGCGGCGATCGCGCGGATCGTGGCGGCCTGGAAGCCCGACGTCGCGAACCGTTCGCGCGCCTTGGTCAGGATCTCGGCCTTGGTTTCCGCCGACGTCCGCCTCATGTCAACAACTGTAGGCCAACAAGTGTTGACATACGTGCCGCGACGCGCGCATGATAGCCATGTCAACAGTTGTTGACTTCGCTGACGAGGAGGTCACCATGAACGACACCGATGTCCTGGTAGTGGGTGCCGGGCCCACCGGGCTCACCTTGGCGGGCTCGTTGGTCACCCGCGGGGTCGATGCGGTGGTGGTCGACGCACTGCCCGCCGGCGCCAACACCTCCCGCGCCGCCGTGGTCAATGCCCGTAGCCTGGAACTGCTCGAAGAACTCGATGTTTCCCGGCGTCTGGTCAAGGCCGGACTGGCGGCGCCGCGATTCACCATGCGCCAGGGATCGCGCGTACTGATTCCCGTCGACTTCAGCGACCTGCCGACCTGTTATCCGTACAGCCTGATGATCTCTCAGGCCGAGACCGAGCGAGCGCTGGAAGAACGCCTGAATGAATTGAACGCCAATGTGATTCGGCCCAAGAGGCTGAGCAACCTCAAGCAGGACACGACCGGCGTCACAGCCACTTTCGACGACGGTGACACCATCCGCGCCGGCTACGTCGTCGGCGCCGACGGGATGCACAGCACCATTCGGCAGCAAGCCGAAATCGGCTTCGCCGGAGGGGAGTTCGCCGAGTCCTTCGCCCTGGCCGACGTGCGCGTCACCGGCGACGCGCCGGTCGACGAGGTGATCCTCTTCTACGGCAGCGAGGGCCTGACGGTGCTGGCGCCGCTGCCCGACGGCATCTACCGCATCGTGGCCCCGTCGGCGCAGGCCCCCCGGGTACCGACGATCGAGTTCGTCCAGAGTTTGCTGGACAGCCGCGGCTTCGGACCCGGACGCACCGTTGTCACCGAGTTGGTCTGGGGATCGCGCTTCCGGATACAGCATCGCGTCGCCGACACCTATCGGGCGGGCCGGCTGCTACTGGCCGGAGATGCCGCTCATGTGCACAGCCCCGCCGGCGGCCAGGGCATGAACCTGGGCATCAACGACGCGGTGGCGCTGGCCGAAGCGCTCACCGACGGATCCGAGTCCCGACTCGACGCCTACAGCGCGACGCAGCGAGAACGGGCCCGGCAGGTGCTGAGGCTGACCGGGCGCCTGACGAAGGTGTCGAACATGCCCCGCCCGCTGCGTCCGGTGCGCAACTCGGCCCTGCGCCTGGCGGCGCACGTTCCGGCGATACGGCGGCAACTGGCGTGGCGGCTGAGTGGCCTGGTCAACCGGTGACCGTCACACCCCGACCCGGGGAATCACGCTCGGGCGCTGCTGCACCACATGCGGGCTGGCGCCACCTCCGATACGGCCCGGCATCCCGCCGTTAGCACCGCCCCCAGTCGGCATCGGCATCATCGGCATCCCGGCACCCGCACCGGCGGCCGCCTCGGCACCGGCGAGCGTTGCGGCACCGGCCAGGCCGGTGCCCGGCAACGCCGACACGCCCCGCGCCTCAGGAACCGACCCGACCCAACTCTGCGGCACCGATAACGCACCGACGGTGCGCGCCTGACCCAGACCCGCTGCCGCACCAAACCCGGCTCCACCCCCCGGCCTGGTAGCTTCCGCCGCCGCGATGAGAGGCACCTCCGACGGCTCCGAGGCGCCCGCCAGTGCGGCACCGCCCGGCGCTGCACCGCCGCCAAAACTGGAAAGCGGCGTCATGGCCATGCCGACCGCGGTCGACACCAGTTGCACGCCCTGCGACACGGCATCCAGCGGGATCGCCTGCGCCACCGCCACCGCCTGCGATGCCATGCCCGCGAGGTCGGCGGGCAACGTACTGAACGGCGTCAAAGCGACGGCGACCGACACCGCGTCGGCAAGGTAGCCCACCATCGCGAGCACGTCCTGAACCCACATATCGACGTACACGAAGTCCGTTGCCGCGATCGCCGGCGTGTTCTGGCCCAGGAAGTTGGTCGCGATCAGTGCCAGTTGCTGCATCCGGTTGGCAGCTACCTCCGCTGGATGCACCGTCGCCGTCCGAGCCGCCTCGTACGCCGTCGCCGCCGCACGAGCCTGCATCCCAGCCATCTCGGCGATGCCGGACGAGGCACTCAGCCACCCCACGTAGCCCGACGCGATGCCGACCATCGCTGCCGCCGCAGATCCGGCCCACGAGCCGTCGATCAGGTCGGCAATCACCGAATCGAAGGACGACGCCGACGCCTGCAGCTCAGCGGCGACCCCATCCCAGGCCGCCGCCGCCGAGTACAACGGACCCGCTCCCGCCCCGCCGTACATCCGCGCCGAGTTCACTTCCGGCGCCAGCATCTCGAAACCCATCACATCCACTCACCTCCATCGATCACTGTCCAAAACATACATTTGTGTATACGATGCGTCAATACATTTTATGCTACTGTGCATCTGATACCTGCATGGATCAATGGAAGGTGAAGGACCGATGTCATCAGCGAGCACCGCAAAGGCGACGCGAGTAACCAAACGCCGCGCTGAAACCCGGGGGCGGCTGATCGATGCGGCAATAGAGGTCTTCGCCCAGAAGGGCTACGGACAAGTGACCATCAAGGACGTGTGCACCGCCGCCGGCTACACGCGCGGCGCGTTCTACTCACAGTTCGAGAGCCTCGAAGAGCTGCTGTTCGTCATCTATCACCAGTGGACGAGCCAGATTGCCGAACAGGTGCGCAGCGCCGTGCACGCCGGCGACCCGGTCAACGATCTGCCCGGAATCGTCGCCACCATCGTGGAGACCCTGCTCCTCGAGCGTGAGTGGCTATTGATCAAGGTCGACCTGCTGGCGGTGGCCGCCCGGAAGCCAGAGCTGGCCCAGCGCTGGTCGGTCCACCGCGGCAAGCTGCGGACGACCATCGAGGAGCTGCTCACCGCCCGCGGCATCGGATCGCACGAGTCGATCGGCACGGCAAGCGAGACGGCCCAGGCCATCATCGCCCTCTACGACGGTCTGGCCACTCAGTTACTCCTGGAGAACGACGACGGCGCCGCCCGCGCCAGGCTCATCCAGCTGCTCAACGTAGTGCTGACACCCAGCCGAACCGAGTCCTGAAACCGCAGAGTTTCGGCAAGTCGGTGACATTCACCCCCCAATGTGGCACGTCACGTATCCGATGTGGCAATGTATCGGCTACATAGCGAACAGGGGGTGCACTTATGTCCACTGCAACCACCGCTGCAAAGCCGCCGCGCGTCACCAAACGCCGGGCCGAGACCCGCGCCCGGCTCATGGATGCGGCGTTCCGGGTATTTGCAGAAAAGGGCTACGGCCACGTCACGATCGAGGACGTGTGCGAGGCCGCCGGCTACACCCGCGGCGCGTTCTATTCGCAGTTTGAGAGTTTGGAGGAGTTGTTCTTCCTCCTCTACGACGAGTGGGCGGGCCGCACCGCGGAGCAGGTCCGGGCCGCCATGGAAGGCGCCGACGCGGTCGTCGACCTGTCAGGAGTCGTGGAGCGAATCGTCGACACACTGCTTCTCGAGCGCGACTGGCTGCTGATCAAGTTCGATTTCCTGCTGTATTCGGCGCGCAATCCCGAACTGGCGCACCGCTGGGAGGTCCATCGTGCGCAACTGCGCAAAGTCATCGAGGAACGGCTGATCGCCAGCGGCATCGGCTTCCACAAGGCGATCGACAGCGTCACCGATACGGCTCGCGCCATCATCGCCGCCTACGACGGAGTCAGCGTTCAGCTACTGCTGGACAGTGACCAGGCCGCGGCGCGCGCCTGGCTGACCCAGCTGATGAATGTCGTGCTGACTCGCGATTGACCACCGGTAACGACCCTTCCGATGCGTCTCTGAATATGATACATTGGTGTATCTAGTTCGTTGGTGAGCGTTTTGCGCACGGAAGGGCTGTCTCATGGACGCTGATGTCATCGTTGTCGGTGCGGGTCTGGCCGGGTTGGTCGCCACCCACGAACTGACCCGGCGCGGCAAGAAGGTCGCGGTGGTTGACCAGGAAAACGAGGCCAACCTGGGCGGTCAAGCGTTCTGGTCGTTCGGCGGCCTGTTCTTGGTCGACACCCCCGAGCAACGCGTGCTGGGGATCAAGGACTCCCTCGAGCTGGCCTGGAACGACTGGTCCGGCAGCGCGGGATTCGATCGCCTCGACGACGAGGATGTATGGGCGGCCAGGTGGGCGCGGGCGTACGTCGAGTTCGCCGCCGGTGAGAAGCGGTCGTACCTGACCGACCTCGGCATCAGGTTCATGCCCACGGTGGGGTGGGCCGAGCGGGGGGATCTGCGGGCCGACGGACACGGAAATTCGGTGCCGCGTTTCCACGTCGCCTGGGGGACGGGCACCGGAGTTGTTGAGCCCTTTGTCAACTCGGCCCTCGACGCCGCACAGGACAACCAGGTCGCGTTCTATCACCGCCATCGCGTGGACGAGCTGGTGTTCACCGACGGCGCGGTCACCGGCATCAGAGGCGCGGTGCTGGCCCCCGACGACGCGGTGCGGGGCGCACCGTCTAACCGCGACGTGGTTGGCGAATTCGAACTGTCGGCGCAGGCCGTGATCATCACGACCGGTGGCATCGGCGGCAATCACGAGATGGTTCGGCGGTACTGGCCGGAGCGGATGGGCACCCCTCCGTCGTCGATGATCACCGGAGTCCCGGAATACGTCGATGGACGCATGCTGGACATCGCCCATGACAGCGGCGTCCGCCTCGTCAACCGGGACCGGATGTGGCACTACACCGAGGGCGTCAGGAACTGGGATCCGATCTGGCCCAAGCACGCCATCCGCATCATCCCGGGGCCGTCGTCAATGTGGTTCGACGCGCTGGGCCGCCGACTGCCGGCGCCGTACCTGCCCGGCTACGACACCCTGGGCACGCTGAAGTACCTGCGAACCAACCCCGAAATCGCGAAGTACGACCACTCCTGGTACGTGCTGACGCAAAAGATCATCAAGAAAGAGTTCGCCCTGTCGGGCTCGGAACAGAACCCCGATATCACCGGGAAGAGCCTGATGAAGGTGCTGCAACAACGCTTCTTCAACAAGGACGCGACGGGTCCGGTGGAGGCGTTCAAGGCCCACGGCGCCGACTTCGTGGTCGCTGACAACCTCGAAGATCTGGTCGCGAAGATGAACGCCCTGACCGATGAACCACTGCTGGACCCGGCCGGCATCCGCGCCCAGATCGAGTCCCGCGACCTGCAGATCGCCAACCCGTTCTGCAAGGACGTTCAGGTGCAGGGCATCCGCAACGCCCGGCGGGCGCTGGGCGATCGACTGGGCCGGGTCGCCGCGCCGCACCGCATCCTGGACCCGAAAGCCGGGCCGCTGATCGCCGCTAAATTGCACATCCTGACCCGAAAGACGTTGGGCGGCATACAAACTGATTTGTGCTCACGCGCCATGGGCAACGACGGTCAGACCCCCATCCCTGGGCTGTACGCGGCTGGCGAGGTCGCCGGTTTCGGCGGCGGCGGGGTGCACGGATACAACGCCCTGGAGGGGACGTTCCTGGGCGGCTGCATCTTCTCCGGCCGGGCCGCGGGCCGCGGCGCCGCGGACGACCTCTAACCCTCGCGTAACCCTCGCGAGCAGACACAAACTCCCACCTTAAACGGGTTTTCCGTGCGAGTTTGTGTCTGCTCGCCGGCGGGAGGTGCGCCTCCCACCGCCGTCGCGCACAATCAGGCAAGATAGGCGCATGGACACTGGTGTGAACTCACCTCGGGTCTTGGTGGTCGACGACGACTCCGATGTGCTCGCTTCGCTGGAACGTGGTCTGCGGCTGTCCGGATTCGAGGTGTCGACCGCGGTCGACGGCGCCGAAGCCCTGCGCAGCGCCACCGAGACCCGGCCGGATGCGATCGTTCTCGACATCAATATGCCCGTGCTGGACGGTGTCAGCGTGGTCACCGCGCTGCGAGCCATGGACAACGACGTGCCCGTGTGTGTGCTGAGTGCCCGCAGCTCCGTCGACGACCGGGTGGCCGGGCTGGAAGCCGGCGCCGACGACTACCTGGTCAAGCCATTCGTACTGGCCGAGTTGGTGGCGCGGGTGCGCGCTCTGCTGCGCCGGCGCGGTGCCACCGCCACCTCATCCTCGGAAACCATCACGGTGGGTCCGCTGGAAGTGGATATCCCCGGCCGTCGCGCCCGGGTCAACGGCGTCGACGTCGACCTCACGAAGCGGGAGTTCGACTTGCTGGCCGTGCTGGCCGAGCACAAGACAGCGGTACTGTCCCGCGCGCAACTGCTGGAACTGGTCTGGGGCTACGACTTCGCCGCCGACACCAACGTCGTCGACGTCTTCATCGGATACCTGCGGCGCAAGCTGGAGGCCAACGGCGGCCCACGGCTTCTGCACACCGTCCGCGGAGTCGGTTTCGTGCTCAGGATGCAATGAGCGCGGTAGGTGCCTGATGGTGGCAGTGAATATCCTGTCGCGAATCTTCGCCCGCACGCCGTCGCTCCGGACTCGGGTGGTGGTCGCGACGGTCATCGGCGCTGCCATCCCGGTGCTGATTGTCGGCGCCGTCGTCTGGGTGGGCATCACGAAGGACCGCAAGGAACGCCTCGACCGCCGGCTGGATGAGGCCGCGGGCTTCGCCATCCCGTTCGTGCCCCGCGGCCTGGATGAGATACCGCGCTCCCCCAACGACCAGGACGCGCTGATCACCGTCCGCCGTGGCAACGTGATCAAGTCGAACACCGACATCAACCTGCCGAAATTGCAGGCCGACTACGCCGATACCTTCATCCACGGGGTGCGTTACCGGGTGCGCACGGTCGAGATTCCGGGCCCGGAACCCACGTCGGTTGCCGTCGCCGCGACGTATGACGCCACCTACGCCGAGACCAACAACTTGCATCGGCGCGTGCTGTTGATCTGTACCTTGGCCATCGGCGCGGCAGCCGTATTCGCTTGGCTGCTCGCTGCTTTCGCGGTGCGACCATTCAAACAACTCGCCGAGCAGACTCGGTCGATCGATGCGGGTGACGAAGCCCCGAGGGTTGAAGTGCATGGCGCCAGCGAAGCCGTCGAGATCGCCGAAGCCATGCGGGGGATGCTGCAACGCATCTGGAACGAGCAGAACCGGACGCAAGAGGCGCTGGCCTCGGCCCGCGACTTCGCCGCGGTCTCCTCGCACGAGCTGCGTACCCCGCTGACCGCGATGCGGACCAACCTCGAGGTACTGGCGACCCTCGACCTACCCGACGACCAACGCAAAGAAGTGCTCAGCGACGTGATCCGCACCCAGTCGCGGATCGAGGCGACGCTGAGCGCGCTCGAACGGTTGGCCCAGGGCGAACTGTCCACCTCCGACGACCATGTGCCCGTAGACATCACCGATCTGCTCGACCGCGCGGCCCACGACGCCACCCGCATCTATCCCGATCTCGATGTCTCCCTCGTGCCTTCGCCGACCTGCATCATCGTCGGGATGCCGGCCGGGTTGCGGCTGGCAGTCGACAACGCCATCGCCAACGCCGTCAAGCATGGTGGCGCCACCCACGTCCAGCTGTCCGCGGTCAGCTCGCGGGCCGGGGTCGAGATCGCCATCGACGACGACGGCAGTGGGGTACCCGAGCAGGAGCGCCAAGTCGTGTTCGAGCGGTTCTCCCGGGGCTCGACGGCGTCGCATTCAGGGTCCGGTCTCGGGCTGGCTCTGGTCGCCCAGCAGGCAGACCTGCACGGGGGGACCGCATCGCTGGAGAGCAGCCCGCTGGGCGGGGCGCGCCTGGTGTTGCGGCTTCCCGGGCCGAGTTAGCGGCTCGCGCCATACCCCCCGCGCCTGGGACGTCTCCGGGTCAGCCTTTTCGCGTGCTCCTGCACCATGGCGTGAAAAACGCGCGGGTGGCGAATCCCTCGTCCTGGAACCAGACTTGGGCTTCCGTGTCGTCGTAGCACTCGTCCTCGGGGGTAAAGAAGAGCCGAGAATCCATGCGTCCCTTGATCGTCCACCCCTCAGGCCCGCTGCCGTCGAGGTTGGCGCGCATCGAACCGGGACCGTAGGGCGCGTACGGCATCAGCGGGAGCACCACCGTCTGCGCCTCACTGCTGACGGGAATCTTCTCCGTTTCGGCATCTTTCGGCACCGGCCTGCGCCTGGGCGGAGCACCTTTCGGCCTCGCCTTTTTGGCGGGTACCTTCTTTGCCGGCCTCTTGCGCGGGACCGGAATCCGTTCCGTCGCAGGATCATTGGAAATAGCGATTCGTTCTGTAGCCGCGTCGGCGGGAACCGGCTTTCGCTTTCTCGGCGGCGCCTTGGAGACGGCTTTCTTCTTCGCCGGTCCCGGTTTGGCGGCGGGCAGCTTCTTCGTCGGCGCTTCGACGGCAGCAGTTTTCATCGCCGGCTCAGGCTTGGGGCGCGGTCGCGGTTCGGCAAGAACCCAGGCCGGCACCTGGGTTTTGGTGGGTCGCACCATCAAAGTGAACGTCAATACCATGCCGAGTCCGAACGACACGCCTGCCAGCCACCAATGCACGTGGGCGATCACCGCTTCACTCCGATTCCCGGCCATTGAGACGGCGGGCCCGGCCACTGTGGCTGCCGCAATTCGGATTCGGGTGTTTCGGCCTCGTCGTCCTCGACCGCGTCGGGGCTAGGCCACTGCGACGCGGACCCGGACCATTGCGGCTCTGACTGTTCGGGCTCGGGTTGTGACGCCTCGGCCACCTCGGGCTCAGGTGCCGGCTCTGGCTCGGGTTCCGGTTCCGGCTCCTCGGCAACTTCGGCAACTTCTTCAGCAACCGACTGGACAATCTCCGGCTCCGCGACCTGCGAACCAGGCCACTGCGAGGCGGGTCCGGGCCACTGCGGCTGCGGCAGCACCGGGTGGGATGCTGGCACCTCCGCAACCTCGGGCTCGGGCTGGGGCTCGGGCTGGAGTTCGGGTTCGGGCTCGGGCTGGGGTGCGGGTTCGTCGGCGACTTCGGCTACCGGCTGCACGATCTCCGGCTCCACGATCTGGGGGCCTGGCCATTGTGGCTGCGCGAGCTCCGGCTCGAATTCATAGACCTCGGCGACCTCGCGGGTCTCAGGCGCGACTTCCGGCTGTGGCGCGGGCACGGGTTCCGGCTCCGCGACGTCAACCGCCGGCTCCGCACTCTCCGGCTCCACGATCTGGGGGCCGGGCCACTGCGGCCGCGCCAACTCGTGCTCGGGTTCAGCTAGCTCCGCGATCTCGAGGGGTTCAGGTGCGGATGGCGGTCCTGCGACCTCTTCCGGCGGCTCAGCGATCTCCGGCTCGACGGTCTCAGGTTCCGACACCGCAGCAACCGCAGGCTCAAGCTCAGCGGCCTCAGACTCGGCCTCGGGTTCCGGCTCTGGCTCTGGCTCTGGCTCTGACTCGGGCTCCGCGACCTCCGCAACCGGCTCTGCAAGCTCCGCCTCAACCGTCCCAGGTTCCGACGCCTCGGCAACCTCGGACTCGGCATGCGAGGGCTCGGACGCCGGTACCGCGGCATTCTCGGTGGCCGGCTGGACGGAGTCAGGCCAGAGCAACTGCTCAAACGTCTCGGACTCTTCTGCCGACGCCACAACGGGCCCGGTGAGCAGAGGCTGCGGCACCCCGCTCTCGGTCACGGACTCGACGGCCGGCTGCGGTTCGGCCGCCTCGGGAACCGCTTCCGCGACTGGCTCGGGGGCAATCTCCTCGGGCGCCGGTTTCGGCTTGTCGGACTTGATCAGCAGGGCGGCGATCCCGTAGGCAACGGCCGACCCGGCTACGAAAGCAGCCAGGTAGACCAACCACTGGATCAGGAAACCCATGCTTGATTCTCCCCTAGCTCACCACAAGCTCGGCGCGCCGGTTCTTCGCGCGCCCCTCGGCCGTGTCGTTACTGGCTATCGGATTGGAGGAGCCCAGACCCTTGGCCGTCACGCGATCGCGGGATACCCCGTTGGCGATGAGGTACTCGGCGACGGCGGTGGCCCGCTGAGCACTCAGCGGAATGTTGATGCCTTCGGCGCTGGCGTTGTCGGTGTATCCGTTGACCGTGATGCGGGCGGCCGGGCATGCCTTCAGCTGGTCGGCAACCCGGATGAGGATCTGGTTGTCGTCCGGAGTGAGGCTCACCCCGTCACTGCCGAAGGAGAGCGGACCACCCGTCATCTTGTTGAGAACCGCCTGCAGGTCGTTGCACGCCCCCGGGCCGGGAGGGGGCACGGCAGTCGCCTGCGGCGCGTTCGGGGTGATCTGGCCCCTGGCCACGATCGCGTTGGCCACGTTCACGCCCGGCCAGACGCTGACCACCGCACGTTCCACGGCGTCCTTTTGATCCGGCGATGCGGTGCCGCCCAGCGTGACGGTGTCTTTCTCGACCTTCAGGCTGAAATCGGGGATCGGCGCGCCCGCGGTGAAGACCGGTTCTGCGTTGGTGAAGTCGAGGGTGCGCACCAGGGGGTCGATATGAATCTGGTCGATGACACTGACGCCGGGCGGCATGAGCGCTTTGAGCGCTTTCATCAGAGCCGCTTTAGCGTTGTCATCCGGGAAGTCGCCGATCAGCGTGATGCTGTTGCCGCTGCGGCTGATCGAGACCAGCGACAGCGACAGGCTGGGGGCGCTCGAGTTGTTGTTCGGACCGACAGGCGCAGCGGTGAGTGTCGGTAGGTCACCGGTCGGCGCGTTGACGCCCATCGGCCGCTCGTATGCGCCAAATCCGATCAACGCCAGCAGAAACGGGATGACTGCGACACCAATCAACCAGGGGCGGCCGGGCCGCTGACGGCGATACCGCGGGGTGCGCTGAGCCTGGTCAATGTGACCAGCGGGCGCGGGCGCTTCGTCCACCCCCACATCTGGACCCACCATCGCTCCTCACTAAACCGCCGTCATTCGCGCTTCCAGGCGATATGAGCCTACCGAGTCCCCATACGATCCCGGGGGAACGTGGGGCAGACTGGTGCGATGGCCGACGCAAACAAATCGACGGACAGCGACGCCCTAGCGCATATCCGCGAACTGGTCGCTCAGGAAAAGGCGCTGCGTGCGCAGGTGCAGCAGGGCGCGATCTCCAGCGAAGAGGAACAAGAGCGGCTCCGCCGCCTGGAAGTCGAGCTCGACCAGTGCTGGGACTTGCTGCGGCAGCGGCGGGCCCTGCGGGAAACCGGCGGAGACCCGCGTGACGCCACCGTGCGTCCGGCCGACGAGGTCGAAGGCTACATCAATTAGCGCCTCCCGATGGCTGACGCCGATTTCGATGTAGTCATCGTCGGTGGCGGCCACAACGGCCTGGTCGCCGCCGCCTATCTGGCCCGGGCGGGCTTACGGGTCCGACTTCTCGAGCGGCTGCCACAAATCGGCGGGGCCACGGTGTCTGCCCAGCTCTTCGAGGGTGTCGACGTCCGGCTGTCGCGTTACTCGTATCTGGTGAGTCTGCTGCCATCGCGCATTCTCGACGACCTCGGCGCGCGCGTGCGACTGGCCCCGCGGCCGTACTCGTCTTACACACCGGACCCGGCAACATCTGGACGCACGGGTCTCCTCGTCGGGCCGGCCGGCAGCTTCGGCGCGGTCGGAGTGGCGGACGATGAGCGCGGTTTCGCCGCCTTCTACCAGCGGTGTGGGCTGGTCACCAGGCGCCTGTGGCCCACCCTGCTCGAACCGTTGCGCACCCGCACGCAGTCCCGCCGGCTCGTCGAGGCCAACGGTGATGCGGACGCGGCAGCAGCTTGGCGTGCGATGGTCGACGAGCCGATCGGGCACGCCATCGCCGACGCCGTATCCAGCGACCTGGTGCGCGGCGTGATCGCCACCGACGCGCTGGTCGGCACCTTCGCCCGCCTGGATGACCAATCACTGATCCAGAACATCTGCTTCCTGTATCACCTGCTCGGCGGTGGCACCGGGGACTGGAATGTCCCGGTGGGCGGCATGGGCGCGGTGTCGTCGGCACTGGCCGCCGCCGCCACCCGGTACGGAGCCGAGATATCAACTGCCGCAGAGGTTTTCGCGCTCGATCCCGCTGGCGAAGTGCGCTTTCACAGCCGTGGGGACGAACACCGGGTCCGCGGTCGTTTGATACTGGCCGGCGTCGGACCGGCGGTGCTGGCCCGCTTGCTCGGTGAGCCGGTGCCACCGGTGGCCCCGGGTCCGCAAGTCAAGGTCAACATGGTGCTCCGCCGACTGCCGCGCCTTCGCGACCGCAGTGTGCGCCCAGAGCATGCTTTCGCCGGCACGTTTCACGTCAACGAGACCTGGTCCCAACTCGATGCCGGCTACCTGCGTGCGACGTCGGGTCAGCTGCCGGATCCGTTGCCATGCGAGGCCTACTGCCACTCGCTGACCGATCCGAGCATCGTCTCGCCCGCACTGCCCGGCGTCCAGACGATGACAGTGTTCGGCTTCCACGCCCCGGCGGCCGGTACGCCCGACCCCGGCCGGTGGCGCCAGCAGCTCACTGAGGCGGTGCTGACTTCGTTGAATTCCGTTCTGGCCGAACCGATTCAGGATGTCCTGCTGCCAGATGCGCACGGCCGACCCTGTCTGGAAACAACCACCACACTGGATCTGGAGGACCGGCTGGCGATGACCGCGGGCAATATCTTCCACGGTGCGCTGTCGTGGCCGTTCGCGGAAGACGACGACCCGCTGGACACACCGTCCCGGCGGTGGGGCGTCGCCACCGCACACGATCGAATCATGCTGTGCGGTTCAGCAGCCCGCCGCGGCGGGGCGGTCTCGGGCATCGGCGGGCACAACGCCGCCATGGCCGTGCTGGCCTCGCTGTAATGGGACGGCCATTCCGCGGGCGCCGCCCCTTCCCGCCACCACAAGCAAAAGCGCCCCGGAACGCATGTTCCAGGGCGCCTTGGCGCTCCCCCGCGAGCGGGTAGGTACCTCCCCTGTGGGGGCGTGCCCCCAGCTCGCGCTACGTGACTAGCGGCCGTCGATCCCGACGTAGTCACGCTCGGTGTAGCCGGTGTAGATCTGGCGCGGGCGGCCGATCTTGCTGTCGCCCTCGTCGTGCATCTCACGCCAGTGCGCGATCCAGCCCGGCAGCCGGCCCAGCGCGAACAGCACGGTGAACATGCGGACCGGGAAGCCCAGCGCCCGGTAAATCAGGCCGGTGTAGAAGTCGACGTTCGGGTAGAGCTTGCGCTCGATGAAGTAGTCGTCGGTCAGCGCCGCCTCTTCCAGCTGCTTGGCGATGTCCAACAGCGGGTCGCCGCCGAGCTTGGCCAGGATCTTGTCGGCCTGCTCTTTGACGATCCGGGCCCGCGGGTCGTAGTTCTTGTAGACGCGGTGGCCGAAGCCCATCAGCTTGACACCGGCCTCGCGGTTCTTCACCTTGCGGACGAACTCGCCCACGTCGTCGCCGCTCTCGCGGATCTGCTCGAGCATCTCGAGCACCGCCTGGTTGGCGCCACCGTGCAACGGGCCCCACAGGGCGTTGATGCCGCCGGAGATCGACGTGAACAGGTTGGCCTGGGAGGACCCGACGAGCCGCACGGTCGACGTCGAACAGTTCTGCTCGTGGTCGGCGTGCAGGATCAGCAGCATGTCCAGGGCGCGGACAACCTCGGGGTCAGCCTGATACGGCTCGGCCGGCAGCCCGAACGTCATCCGCAGGAAGTTCTCCACCAGGGTCAGCGAGTTGTCCGGGTACAGGAACGGCTGACCCACCGACTTCTTGTAGGCGTAGGCCGCGATGGTCGGCAACTTGGCCAGCAGCCGGATGGTGGACAGCTCGACCTGGTGGTTGTCGGTCGGGTCGAGCGAGTCCGGGTAGTACGCCGACAGCGCGTTGACCGTGCTGGACAGCACCGGCATCGGATGAGCGTTGCGCGGGAATCCGTCGAAGAAGCGCTTGAGGTCCTCGTGCAGCATCGTGTGCAGCTGGATGCGCTGGGTGAACTCGGCCAGCTGGTCGGTGGTTGGCAGCTCGCCGTAGATCAGCAGATACGAGACCTCGATGAAGGTGGACTTCTCGGCCAGCTGGTCGATCGGGTAGCCGCGGTAACGCAGGATGCCGGCGTCACCGTCGATGTAGGTGATCGCGCTCTTGCAGCTGGCGGTGTTGACGAAGCCGTTGTCGAAGGTGGTGTGCCCCGTCTTCGACAGCAGCGGACCCAGCGCAATGCCGTCGGCACCTTCGGTTGCATGGACGACCTTCAGGTCGATCTCGCCCCCCGGGTACTTCAGAGTTGCGGTGTCGTCGGTGTCGCCCACGAGAACCCCTTTGCGCTCAGGCTTTGATATGGCTGGCCGCCCTAGGTCCGGCATCGGTGCACTAGGTGCGTATAGGTGAAGGTAGTCGTTATCTCGACGGCGTGCCTTCCCGGGGTCGGATCTGCACGCCAGGCGCTCGATGCAGAAACCAAAACTTGCGTCAACGTGCTGGTTAGCGCGCCTATCCTTGAGCAATGACTGCGTGCGGGTCATGCGGTAACGACCTGCGGGCGAGCGCCCGGTTCTGCGATCAGTGCGGTGCCCCCGCGGCTCTTCCGGGCGACACCGCCAACTACAAGCAGGTCACGGTGTTGTTCGCCGACGTGGTGCGCTCGATGGACCTGGCGGCCGCTCTGGACATCGAGCGCCTGCGTGAAGTGATGACGGAGCTGGTGCAGCGGTCGGCGGCGGTAGTGCAACGCTTCGGCGGGACGGTGGAATACAACGGCGACGGCGTGATGGCACTGTTCGGGGCACCGGTGGCATTGGAGGATCACGCCCTGCGTGGGTGCCTGGCCGCGCTGGCCATCCAGGACGCGGCTGCCGCGCTGGCGGCCGAGGTGGCGCGTCGGGACGGCGTGAACCTGCAACTGCGAGTGGGCCTGAATTCGGGCCGGGTCATCGCGGGTGAGATCGCGCTGGGATACGCCGCGACCGGAGAATCGGTCGGGCTGGCGCAGCGGATGGAATCCGCCGCGCCACCGGGCGGGATTCTGCTCTCGGAGTCAACGGCGAGACTGGTCGAAAATGCGGCTGTGCTCGGTGAACCGGAGTGGGTTCGCGTCAAAGGGGCGGAGGAGCCGCTGCCCGCGCGCCGACTGGCGGCGATTTCCCGCCGGGATGCTTCCGTGGGTCGGGCCGAGGCGAACCTGGTCGGCCGGCGCTGGGAGATGGCGGCCCTGGACGCCATGGTGGACCGGGCGATCGGCGGATACGGCGGCGTCGTGACGGTGGTGGGACCGCCCGGCATAGGCAAGAGCCGGGTCGCCCGCGAGGTCGCGGCCCGCGCCGCCCACCGCGGGGTCGAGGTGTTCTGGACGTTCTGCGAGTCGCACGCCGGTGACGTCTCCTTCGGCGTAGTGGCACGGCTGCTGCGAGCGGCCAGTAACTCCGCCGACCTCGACGGCGAGGCCGCCCGGGTGCAGTTGCGGGCAACCGTGCCGCCGAACATCAACCCGCAGGACCTGTTGCTGCTCGACGATCTGCTGGGCATCGCGGATCCCGATGTGGCCCTGCCTCAAATCGACCCCGATGCGCGGCGGCGCAGATTGACCGAACTGGTCAACATGACCTCGCTTGCGCGCACTGCGCCAGCGCTTTTCATCATCGAGGACGCACACTGGATCGACGCGGCCAGCGAGTCGATGGTGGCCGACTTTCTGAGCGTCATACCGCGCACCCCATCGCTGGTGCTGATCACCTATCGCCCCAAGTACGAGGGAATGCTGACGCGCGTTGCCGGCGCGCAGAGCATCTCGCTTGCGCCTCTGGCCGATTCGGACACCGCGGCGTTGCTGGACGAGTTGCTGGGCTCTCATCCGTCGGTCGGCGACCTTGCGCCGATCATCGCCGACCGAGCCGCGGGAAACCCGTTCTTCACCGAGGAGATGGTGCGCGAGTTGGTGCAGCGCGGAGCGCTGGACGGTGAGCGCGGCAGCTACGTCTGTTCCGCCGGTGTCGCCGAACTGAGTGTGCCGGCCACCGTGCAAGCGGCCATCGCGGCACGCATCGACCGGCTGAACCCGGCTACACGGCAGACATTGAACGCGGCGTCGGTGATCGGTGCCCGATTTGAGGCCGAACTGCTTTCGGTGCTGGGCATCGAGCCGTGGGTCGAGGAGTTGCTTCAGGCGGAACTCATCGAACAGGTGCGATTCGACCGCAACGCCGAGTACGCCTTTCGCCATCCGCTCATCCACGCGGTGGCTTACGAATCGCAGTTGAAGGCCGATCGCGCTGAGTGGCACCGGCGACTGGCGACCGCCATCGAGTCGACCAGCAAGATCATGGCCGACCAGAATGCCGCACTGATCGCCGAGCACTGGGAGGCCGCCGGCGATCTGGCCGCGGCGTACGCCTGGCATATGCGCGCCGGAGTGCGGTCGGCCACCATCGACGTTCGCGCCGCGCGGGTCAATTGGGAACGGGCGATGCGCATCGCCGACCTGCTTCCCTCTGAAGAACCCGATCAGCAGGCGATGCGGATCGCACCCCGCATGATGCTGTGTGCCGTCAGCTGGCAAGCCATCCAGGAATCTCGCGGACTTTTCGAGGAGCTGCGGGAGCTGTGTACTGCGGCCGGAGACAAGGTCTCACTGGCCATCGGCATGACCGGACTGGAAACGGAGTTGATGTACAGCGGGCAGACCCGCGAGGGATCGCGGCTGGCATCCGAACAGATGGCGATGCTCGCGTCAATCGATGATCCCTCTCCGACAATAGGTTTGGCGTTCATCGCGTTCAACAACTGGTTCGACGCAGGGGAATTCGGTGAAATCGTGCGATGGTCGCAGACCGTCATCGAACTGGCTGACGGCGATCCCGTCAAGGGTGCCGAGTTCGGTTTCGGATCACCCCTTGCGGCAGCGCTGGCGTGGCGCGGCGTTGCCGGATGGTGGGTGGGCCTGCCTGGCTGGAAACAGGATCTGCTGGCCGCCTCCGACATGGCCCGGCAAAGCGATCCGACAACTCACGCCATGGTCGCGGGCTGGACCCACGGCCTGCCGATCACCTACGGGGTGTTACGACCGGAAGACTCCGCAATGCACGAACTCGAGGCGGCGGTGCAGACCGCCGAGGGGTCCAGCGCCGCCGCGCTGAGCATCGTCAAGTACGGACTGGCGATCGCGCTGCTGCACCGTGACACCGAAGCCGAGCATGACCGCGGGCTGGAACTGATGCTGCAGGTCCGCGAGATGTGGTTGCGCGAACCCATTCCCTTCCTGGTTCCGGTCGCTGAGTTGTGGGTCGCCCGGGACAAGGCTCGCCGGGGTGAATTCGACGCTCCTATCCAGGTGATGCGCAAGACGGTCGACGAGTTACGCCGGGCGGGTCGGCCCTTCTTCGAACTTCTGGGCATCGGCTTTCTGGTGGAGACGCTGCTGGAGCGCGGCGCAGACGGTGACGTGGCCGAAGCGCAGGGAGCGTTGACACGCTTGGAAAGCATTGGTGCGCCAGAGGATTGGGCCATGCGCAAGATCACGCTGCTGCGGTTGCGCGCGCTGATGGCTCGTGCGTGCGGCGACGACGACGCTTACCGGAAGCTGTTGGATCGCTATCGCAGCATGGCCCAAGCGCTTGGCTTCGACGGGCATATCGCGTGGGCGGATGTCATGGCCGCCCGAACTGCCGATTACCGGAGTGCTCATCGGTCAGATACCTGAAGGCCCGGCAGCAATCACGGTGGAGACCGCACGCTCCCCCAAGAACTGCTCGATGCCGGCAATCAGCGCCGGGTGCGGGCTGCATTCCAGGAAAGTCCGGTAGCCCCTTGTACATGACCACCGCACGGCTTCGTTAACCAGGGGGGCTTGCCCCATGTTGGCCAACCAGTAGTCGGCGTCGAGGATCGCCGTGTCCAGACCGGCGCCAGTGACCGACGAAATGAACGGGATGTCAGCGCTTCGAGGCCGCATTCGGGAAAGGGACGTGCGCAACCTCTGCCGCAGCGTGTCCACATCGACGCAATCGTTGTCCGGAGCAGGTCCAATCACATTGCTGCACAGAGTCACTACTCGCGCGGCGTCGCGCAGCGATAACCCACCCGCAACGTATGCCGCCGCGACTTCACCCAGGCGCTGACCTATCACCGCGTCCGGATGTATTCCCATCGCACGCCACTGCGCAGCAAGCGACACCGTCACCCCAAACAGCACCGGCGGTGCCACATCGACGCGATCCGGCACGGGACAACCAGCGCCGCCGAGCACTGTCTCGAGCAGCGACCACTCGACGAACTCGGCGAAAGCGTCGTCGCAGAGCCGCAGTTGGGCCCTGAAGGCGTGCGCGGATTCCACCGCCGCGATTGTGCCGCGAGCCGGCCAGGAACCCTGGCCGGGGAACACGAACACCGTTCCGCCGGCCGCAATGGCCTTCTCGGTCGGATGTTCGGTACGTACACCCGTAAGGGCGGTGAAGGTCGCTGCGTTCACAGGCCTCAATTGGCGGCTCACGCAGTCAGCATGTCCGCGTCCGCGTCGGGCCCACGCAGTATTCCGCTACTCAACTTGCCGATGCGACACCAGCGCGGCGAGTTCCTCGCGGGTGGTGGTGCCGGTTTTCGACATCGCCCGGTAGATGTGGCTTTCCACGGTGCGTACCGAAAGCGTCAGCCGATCGGCGACCGCCCGGTTGGACAATCCGGCACCGATCAGCATGACGATCTCGCGCTCCCGATCGGTGAACGGCAGCGGTTCGCTTGCCTGTCGACGCGCCGGAGTCGACACACCGCCCCACTGCTCGGCCAAGGCATCCGCCCTTTCCGCACTGCCCAAGGCCGAGCCCCGTAAGCCCTGATTGCGGTATGCGACGGCGGCATGAGCGGCAGCGTCGATGGCAGCAACGTAGTCACCGATCTGTTCGAATTCCTCCGAGGCCGCCGCCAGTCCGCCGGCGTCGCCTGCATGCAGGGCGGCCGAGAACCGCGCCGCGACACCGACCCGTGGTCCCTCGACGACCGCTTCGAGCTCACGCAACCTGGACGTACCCGAATGATCGCCAAACTGCACGGCGGTCTGCAGGCACAGCACCTCTGCCCCAAATTGGCCTTTGGTCGAGGCATTTTGGGCCGTCGCCAGCGCGATCGAGATCGCTTCGGACACAGCACCCTGGGCGGCGGCCACCCACGCCCGCGCCAAACCGCGCTCGTAGGCCAACGACCGGAAAGGGCGACGCTGTCTGTCCAGCGCGGCGAGTTCGGCGGTCGCCTGCTTGATGGATCCGCTGAGCGCCAGGGCAGTGACGCGGGCGATGTCGTAGCGGTATCCCCAGCCCAACGCGTGGGTGGCGGTCAGTCCCGCCACCGCGCTTTCGAGCAGCGGAACCGCGGATCGCACATTCCCCGCTCCGAGTGCGGCCCTACCCCTGATCGCGGCGCCCAGCAACTGAGCAGCCCCCGGCATGTCAGCCGCGCGTCGGCTCACCCAGTCGGCGACGTCGAGGGCCTCGGTGATCCGGCCCGCCAGCAACAGCGCGCTCACGTGCGAATCCGCGATGTTGAATGCCATCTGCGGTGCATCGAAAGAGCGCGCCGCACTGGCATATCCGGCCTCCGCGAGAGCTGCTGCTTCGCCGGCACGCCCCGCATCCGCGCTTATCGTGGCAAGGACCCAAGCGATCTCAGCGCCGACGACAGCGGGTAACTCGGTCAGTTCCAAGCTCGTCGACGCGTGCAGCGCGGCATCCGGTTCGTCGGTCGCAAACCAGTAGACCGTCAGGAAGGCATCGATATAGCTCCGCACGTGCGGTGCCGCGGTCGAAACCGCGTCGTCGATGATCTCTTTGGCGTGCACGGGGTCGCCCAGTGCCCACAGCACATTGCTGGCCCGTAGGAACGCCAGCCGGGCACGCTCGATATCGGTCAACTGGCTGGTGTCGAGACCGGCGAGCACCGCGTCGGCCTCGGCCCCCCGACCCAACCATGAAAGTGCGTGCGCGCGAACGAAACTTGCATCGGCTCCGGCGCCGGCACGCAGCGCGGCATCGCCAAGCCGATCTGCGAGTGGCAGATCCGCCAGCCAGACGGCGCCATGAGCCGCGCTGACCAGAAGGTCCGGGTCGGGTGTGAGATCGGACTCCAGACTCAGCGTGGCGCGCCGCACCACGACCTGGATGTCATCGCGGCCCTCTGACGTGGCGAGTTCAGCGGCAACGAGTCCGCGCAACCTCCGTAACCGTGTCGAGGGCGCGCGCCGCCGCCGAACCTCACCGTAGAGCGGGTGCGCCAAGCGGACCTGGACACCGCCGTCGGAGGCCTCGAGAGAGATGAGGGCACGCGTGTCGGCCTCCTCTATCGCCGCCGGGTCAGCGATGCGCCTCAGGTGAGCCAACTCGAGTGGCTCGCCGACTGCGACCACGTCGACCACGTCGCTGACCGGCGCGGGTAGCGCTCCGATGCGGGACTCGATCAACTCGACCAGTCCCGGCGGCATGACGGGATCGCCGAGCCAGCGCCAGTAGCCGTCCCGGCAGATGATCCGCCGATCTGCAACCTCCTGCTCGACGATATTGCGCAGATACAGCAGGTTGCCGCGGGTGAGCCGCCAAAGCCGCTGAGTGGCAATCGGATCCACAGGGCCGCCCAGGGTGGCTGAGAGCAGCGAGCCGGCTTCCTCGAGGGACAACGGCTCCAGGTCGATTCGTTCGAATTGACCAATCCCCCATACCTCCTGCACCGCAGGGGGAATGGGCTCGCCTGCGCGGACGGTCAGCAGTACCTTCGCAGCTTCCCGCTGCACAACCTGATGGAGCACGAAAATCGAAAGGTCGTCGAGCAATTGAACGTCGTCGACGGCCAGCACCACCGGAACGCCCGCGGGCGCCGCCGTCAGTGCTTGCATGACTGCGCGCGGCAACTGCACGACGTCGTTGACTCCTGGTTGAGCCCACTCTGTGAAGGCGCCCAGCGGAATTGCCCGCGCCGCCGAGGTGCCGACGGCCCACCGGCCCTCCCAACCCCTGGCCACGGCGGCGGACAGCGCCTCACGAGCGATCCGACTCTTACCGACCCCCGCTGGACCGCATACGACGATGCCGGGGGTGTCCGAGGCCGCTAGAGCAGCTTTGATAATCCGCAGCTGCTCCAAGCGGCCGACCAGCGGCCACGACAAGCGCACGTGCGTAGCGTAAGGGTAAGCGCCGCCGATTCTCAGGTTTATCGGGCGGACCGGTGAGTTCAGGATCCGGTGCTGTCGCCACGCACGATTAAGTATCCGTCTACCTAATCCTGAGCCGCCGCTACCCGTCAGGCTGGGTCGAACGCCCCGTCCCTTCCGGTGCGCCACGCTCAATAGTTGGGGGACCGACATGTCCTACGTGACGGCAGCACCGGATTTGATGATCGCGGCCGTAACGGATTTGGCCGCTATCGAGTCGGCGCTCACCACCGCCAACACGGGCGCGTCGGCCGGGACCACGGCGGTACTCGCCGCGGGGGCCGATGAGGTGTCGGCCGCGGTCGCCGCACTGTTCTCCACCCATGGCCGGCAATATCAAGCGCTCAGCGCCCAGGCCATGCGGTTCAATGATCATTTCGCGCGCATCCTGGCAGCCGGCGCGGACTCGTACGCGGGCGCGGAGACCGCTGTCACCCGGCCCCTGCAGGGCCTGCTCGACCTCGTCAACGGGCCCTTCGTGACCCTGACCGGACGCCCGCTGATCGGCAACGGAGCCAACGTCTCCGCGCGGCCAGGACCCGCGGCTAGCGTCCAGGAGCTGCTGGCCAACCTCGGCCTGGGCAACAAGGGCGTCTCCAACGTCGGCAACGGCAACACCGGCAACAGCAACATCGGCAGCGGCAACATCGGCGATCAGAACATCGGCGGCGGAAACACCGGCAATGCCAACCTCGGCAGCGGCAACACCGGCAGCCGAAATTTCGGCTCCGGAAATATCGGGGACGACAACATCGGCTTCGGAAATGTCGGCACCAACCTGTATGGGGCCGGCACTCATAACGTTGGGCTGGGCAACACCGGTAACGACAACATCGGCCTGGGAAACAGCGGCAACGGAAACAGAGGCGGCGGAAACACCGGCAATTTCAACACCGGGGCCGGGAACACCGGCAACAACAACATCGGCTTCGGCAACTCCGGAAACAACAACATCGGGATCGGGCTCACCGGCAACAATCAGGTGGGCATCAACCTGGCGGGACTGCTGAACTCAGGCAGCGGCAACATCGGATTGGGGAACTCCGGTACCAACAACATCGGGCTCTTCAACTCCGGCAGCGGCAACGTCGGGATTTTCAACGCGGGCAGCAACCTCGGACAATTGCCTGGCGTCCACAACAACTTCGGCATCGGAAACTCCGGTGCCGGGAGTTTCGGCATCGGTAATACAGGAGCACTGAACACCGGCATCGGAAACGCGGGCATCGTCAACACCGGCTTCGGGAACTCCGGCAGCTATAACACCGGTATCGGCAATACCGGCGCCGTCAACAGCGGCTTCTGGAACGCAGGTCACTACAACACGGGAAACGGGAATTCAGGCGACACGAACACCGGCCTGTGGAATGCGGGTAACGCCAACACTGGTATCGGATCGGCTATCAACACCGGGCTCACCAACTCGGGCTTCAACAACACGGGCACCAATGTGTCGGGCTTCGGTAACACCGGCTCACAGATGTCGGGTCTGCTGAACACCGCCAAGGGCGGCAGCATCGAGAATCACGGAATTTCGGGCATCTCCAACCTGGCCACCGGTGGCTCAAACATCGACGGCCGGATGTCCGGCTTCTTCAACACCGCCGTGACCGCCGCGATCGCGGGCCAACCGATCGGCCGATTGAGTGGCTACAGCTCGGGCTTACTGAATATCGGCACGGGTGTAGCAGGCATTTTCGGCCTCGGTCGACTGTGAGGTCAGGCAATTCCGAAGACAGCCCCGATACCCGCGGCAATGAATGTCGCCAGCACCGCATATGCGAACGCACCGGCCACCAATAACCCGGCCGGAACCAGAGCGAATACTTGCAAGAATCCCGGAATGAAGTCGATCCAGGACGTAATCCAACTCGCATAGGCAACAGCCGCGAACAACATTGCGACGGGGGGAATGTATCTCACCGCGAGCAGTCCGGAAAGCAACAGGTCGTTGACGCTTTCAGCGCCGGCATACGAGTAGGCGCCTGTCCGCAAGTTTTCAACGAACTGCTGCTGATACGCCGCCGCCTGTCCGGCCACAGCTCGATAGTCCTGCGCATGCTCGGAGAACAGGTGGGCGATGCTCGCCGAGACCTCGTCGGCGGCCGCGGGCATCACCGCGACTGTCGATGGGGCCGACGCCAGATGCGCGACGACGAGGTCCGCGCCAATTTTCTCCACATCCGCTGCCGCCGCTGTCAGGACGTCCGGAACAACGCTCACATGCGCCATCGCAGGTCCTCCCTCGTTTCGTGTGGATCACCCGGTCCCGTCCCGGCGGAAACTTCCTGCGCACCAAGCGTCGCCCCGGGCCGGTGCGATGGAAATCAGTAGTCGGGTACTCAAACCTTGTGTCGCCGGCGCCCGAGGAAGAGGCGTCGTTCCCGCACCCTCAATTAGGTAGCTGACTACTCAAGCCCGCCTCGTCGATGGGAGCGAACCTCTGTACCAGAACCGACACCACCATCCAGGGCGAACGCGACGAGCAGCAGCGCGGCGGAGCACGTCAAACCACGCATCAGGAGTTGGGCAGTCATGGGACCTGTTGCCAGAGGCAGCAATTCACATCGAGGCAGTGCACAGGTTGAGCGACCTGGGTGCCGTCGTCACGCATGTCGTGTGCGCGACGTCGCGCGAAGGCCTCGAGGCCGAATGGCGCGAGATCAGCGTTCTCGCCTTTGACGGTGACCGCATCAGCCGATGTGAAGTGTTCGCCGAGACGGATCTCGATGAGGCGCTCGTTCGATTTGACGACCCGCAGCCATACGACGAACTCACCGCCCGGCACTTCCACTCGGGACCCGATACCGCATGAAAGCCGGCGCGACGAGCGCCGCAACCAACACACCGGCCACCACAAGCGCACCTCCGCCCGCCGCGGCCGCCGTCGTGCCAACGACTGCCGCCGCTGCGCCGTGTACCGTGTCGGCCAACCGGGGCCCACCGCCGACCACCACGGTGAACACCCCCTGCAGCCGTCCCACCAGCTCAGCGGAGGCCGCCCCCTGCAGGATCGTTTGCCGGAATGCGGCCGACACCATGTCCGCCGCTCCGCCGACCGCGAGGAACGCCACCGCCGCCCACAGCATCGGACCCGCCCGGCCGTGGGCCGTGCCGCACACCAACCCGAAGCCCACCATCGCCAACCCCCACACGACTATCGCCGCGACAATCGTCAGACCCTGCCGCCGGATTCTGGGCAACCAGCCGGAGAACACGCCGCCGGCCACTGCGCCGGCAGAGATGGCTGCGGCCAACAGCGCCATCGCCGAACCGCCCTCGATCGGACCGCCGAAGCTTTCGTGAGCGATCTGCGGGAACAACGCCCGCGGCATCCCGAAGACCATCGCGATCAGGTCGACGACGAACGACATCAGCACCACCGTGTTGCCGGCCAGATAGCGGAAACCGTCCAGCACCGCACCGATCCCCCAGCCCGCCGTCCCGGGCGGCTCCAGCGCCGGCATCGGCGACAGCCGGATCGTCGCCCAGATCGGCGCCGTGCAGGCCACCGCGTCGACCAGATACAACGTGGACAGGTCGACCCAATTCAGCAGCAGCCCCGCCAGCAGCGGACCGACGATCGCGCCGAACTGACCGACGGTCATGTTCAGCGCGTTGGCTGCCGGCAACTGCTCCCCCGGCAGCATCCGGGGGATCGCCGCAGACCGGGCGGGCGAGTTGACGGCGAAGAACCCCTGCTGCAGCGCCAGCAGGCACAGCACCACCCACACATTGTTCAGAGAGAGCGCAGCCTGCAGCCACAACAACAGCGAGCCCGCCGCCAGCCCGCAGGAGGAGAGGATCAGCAGCAGCCGCCGGTCCATGGCGTCGGACCAGGCGCCACCGAGCAGACCGAACACCACCAGCGGCACCAACGCGAACAGTCCGGCCAGCCCGACGTATGCGGAGTTTCGCGTCAGCGCATAGATCTGAACCGGGACGGCGAAGATCGTCAGGTTCGCGCCGATGACGGTGGGAATGCCGGCCACCCAGAGTCTGCGGAAGTCGGGGGTGCGCAGCGGCGTCGTGTCCGCAAGGAGGGGCATCGTTGGCGAGCGTAGCCAGACGCGGTCACGGATAAACGTGACGGCGAGCAAACGAGCTAGGGCTGCAACCGCTCGATCTGCCCGTCGATCACCCGAATGCGGTTGTGCAGCCGGTTTTCCCGGCCTTGCCAGAATTCGACCACTTCGGGAGCGATCAGGTATCCGCCCCAGTTCGGCGGCACCGGGATCTGCTCGGTGTCGGCGAAGCGGGCGGTCACCTCGGCGAGTTGGTCGAGCAGGGCCGCGCGCGACGCGATGGGCTGCGACTGGTGTGAAGCCCAGGCCCCCAGCTGCGAGCCGCGTGGCCGCTTGGACCAGTACTCCTCGGTGTCCCGCGGATCGACTTTGCTCACCGCGCCTCGGACGTGGATCTGCCGGCCCAGCAGGTACCAGGGGAAGGTCGCCGACGCGTAGGGGGTGGCCGCCAGGTCGAGGCCCTTGGCCGAGTCGTAGTTGGTGTAGAAGGTGATCCCCGCCTCGTCGGCGCTCTTGCACAACACCGAGCGGCTGACGGCCCTGCCGTCAGCGACGGTAGCCACCACCATGGCGTTCGGCTCGGCGATGCCGGCTTGCTGAGCGTCATCAATCCACTTGCGGAACAACGTAAGCCAGCCGTCGGCAAGCCAGTCCGCGTCGAGGTCGGGGCTGCCGTCCTTCTCGACGGATCCGTACTCCACCCGCATCCCGGCCAGGTGCTGCCCATGAGGTTCGGTCACCGCCCCAACGCTACTCGGCGGCTGTTACCGGCCGGTAGTAAGCGGAGCGGACAGAAGTGCGAGAATTTGCCCATGACTGTGGTTCCGGAGGATTTTGTCCCAGGCCTCGAAGGCGTTGTGGCCTTCACCACCGAAATCGCCGAACCCGACAAAGACGGCGGCGCGTTGCGCTACCGCGGCGTCGACATTCAGGATCTGGTGAGCCAGCGGGTCACCTTCGGCGACGTTTGGGCGCTGTTGGTCGACGGCGAGTTCGGTCGCGGACTGCCGCCCGCCGAGCCGTTCCCACTGCCGATCCACACCGGCGACGTGCGGGTGGATGTGCAGGCCGGCCTGGCGATGCTGGCGCCGATCTGGGGATACCAGCCGCTGCTGGACACCGAAGAAGCGGTCGCGCGCGACCAGCTGGCCCGAGCCTCGGTCATGGCGCTGTCGTACGTCGCACAGTCGGCGCGCGGTATCTACCAGCCAGCCGTACCACAGCGCATCATCGACGAATGTTCCACTGTCACAGCACGTTTCATGACTCGCTGGCAGGGCGAACCGGATCCCAGGCATGTCGAGGCGATCGACGCCTACTGGGTGTCAGCCGCTGAACACGGCTTGAACGCCTCCACCTTCACCGCCCGCGTCATCGCCTCGACCGGCGCGGATGTCGCCGCAGCGCTGTCGGGTGCGATCGGAGCGATGAGCGGCCCCTTGCACGGTGGCGCGCCGGCCCGCGTGTTGCCGATGATCGAAGAGGTGGAACGCACGGACGACGCGCGCGGTCTGGTCAAGGGCATCCTGGATCGCCGCGAGAAGCTGATGGGTTTCGGACACCGGGTCTATCGGGCCGAGGACCCGCGGGCGCGGGTGCTGCGGGCGACCGCGGAACGGCTGAAAGCACCTCGTTACGAGGTGGCCGTCGCGCTCGAGCAGGCGGCGCTGGCCGAGCTCCGCGAGCGCCGGCCGGACCGGGCGATCGAGACCAACGTGGAGTTCTGGGCCGCGGTCATCTTGGACTTCGCCGAGGTTCCGGCCAACATGATGCCGGCGATGTTCACCTGTGGACGCACTGCCGGTTGGTGCGCCCACATCCTCGAGCAGAAGCGGCTGGGCAAACTGGTCCGCCCCTCGGCCATCTACGTGGGACCGGGCCCGCGCAGCCCGGAATCGGTCACGGGCTGGGATCGGGTACTCACCAACGCTTAGACGGGCGTCACCTTCGCCGTCTTCCGCCGCTTGACGGCGCCGACAAGCGCACGCGGTGCCGTTGGTGACGGCAGTTTTCGCTAGAGCTTGTTCGAAGGGGACGATCGAGACAGCCGTCCGGCGGATCGGGATCGTCTCAATCCAGGTACGGGTGAAAAGGCATGTCTACGTACGGGTAAGAAATAGGTTGCCCGCCGATCACCTCGCCGAACAGCGTCAAGAATTGTTGGAGAACCAGGAAGGGAAAGAGGGGCAAAAGCGGCCAGAAGAGGGGAAAGAGCGTGAATGCCATTACCTGCAAAGGCAACAAGGTGATCATGTTGGTCAATGCGTTTCCAGCACGGGTGTAGTAGCGCAGCTCCTCATTCACACCCTGCAACAACGAAGCGATCACATCCTCGGCGCTGGCATAGGACGCCGCACCCGCACTCAGGTTGTGCACAAGGTGCTGCTGGAACATCGCCGCCTCCCCAGCCGCCGCCCGATAGTCGTGAGCGTGCTCCGAAAACAGGAGCGCGATGCTCGCCGACACCTCATCGGCGGCCGCTGGGGCCATCGTGAGGATCGACGGGACCGCCGACCTGTGGGCTTCATCGAGCGCAGAAGCGATGTGGTCCAACTCTGCCGCTGCGGCCTCCATGGCCTCTGGCAACACCCTCACATATGACATGCCCGCTTACCTCCGCCACTTCCGACAGTTCGACGATGTCATCGGTCGACGGTGGGAGCTGCAGTAGTGGACTACTCAAATCACGCCGACCGTGCCAGCCGGCGGGCTGCCGAACGTTCGATTCAGGCGAGATCTGCGACGGCTACGAGGCCACCGGCAAAGCGGCGGTTTCCGGCTTTTTGTACGTACCAAACAGCTTGTCGCCGTAAGCCATCACGACAGACAGGTTGGTGGGCCGCTTTTCGGAGTGATGAAGTTCGTGGCCCGACGCCGCAGGCAGCAGCCAACGGGGATAGAAGGTCATGTCGTAGCCGCTGTGAGTGATCACCATGGCGGTGGTGTTCGCCACCGCATAGGCGACCACGACCATCGGATGCGCCCCGAACACCAATGGCGGTACATACAGGCACAGCATCACCATCAGACCCTCAACCGGGTGCACCACGAAGTTGGTCCAGATGGTCAGGGGCGATTGCACCCGATGGTGCAGGTAGTGCACCTTCTGAAAGACGAATCGGTTGCCGTGCTCGAGCCGGTGCCACCAATAGGTGAGAAACTCCCCGATCACCATGAAGCACACGAGCTGGGTGACGAAGGCGACCAATGTCGGTGCTGCGGTGGGCACTTCGGCTACCCATGGATGAAATATGCGGTGCAGGACGAAGAATGCCACCGCCGCACCGACGTAGGTCGACATGATCCGCAATCCCAGCTTGGTCGCCGCCCGGGCCGAGATCCGGTGGTAGACGGCGACGTCGAAGACCGAATAGACGACGCCGGTCAGCAGCACGACCGCGACCACAACCGGCAAGAAATACAATGGGAATTCGAAAAAACCGACGCCGAGGTGATACAGCATCCAGTCCCAGACTGGTTGCAGCGCAGTGCTATTCATGGTATCGCTCCTACTCGTGTGAAGTGTCGGTCAGCAGGCGCCGGGCGGCCAGTCCCAGTTCGGCGATGCACTGCTCGACGGTGATGTCGCCGACTCCGAGCAATGCCAGATCGGCGAAGAACACCCGTCCGAGCACCGTCATGGCCGGGTCGAGCGACGAGAGTTCGTGCACGTCGTGCGGTACTCCCGTCGCTCCTCCCAGTAGGTCCAGGAACATCTGCCGAACGCCGAGGCGGAACGCGTCAGCGACCGGACCCTGAGCCAGTACCGAGGCCATGGTCGCCCGGACCATCGGCAGGTCCGACGCAGCCTCCCGGACGACCTGCTCAATCGCGACGTCGATTGCGCTGGCCGGAGACGCTGCCGCGATCGCTTGCGGAATGCGCTGCGCCACATCATGACCCCAGGCCAGCGCGGCCTCGCACACCACATGCTCCTTGGACGCGAAATAGCGGTACGTCGTCGCCCTGGAAACGCCGGCGGAGCTGGCGATCTGCTCCATACCCACCGACTCGTGGCCGTGCTCGCGAATCAATTCGCGGGCGGCCGCGAGCAAGCGTTCGCGCACGTCGCGCTGGCGCGCGTCCAGTGTGCGGTGAATCGTCAGAGTCGTAGGACCCACGCGGTCGTCCTTTTCAGCCAGGTTCGAGACAAAAGCTGATACAGATGTCTCATCCAGAGGTGAGACGACTGTATCAGCACCCGTAGCGCGCGGCAATACCCGCTGCGTGCCGTGGCGTGACGTCAGATCGTCGTGCGGTTATAGGAGGAGCCCTGGATCACCGAGCTGATGGCGCGCCCGAAGCGGCGTTCCACCGAGCTGATCAACTTCATCACCTGGGCTTGATCGGTGCTGTCCGCGGCGACCGCGAAGACCCGCGACGCGCTGTAGCCGTGCACGACCCGGGTCAACTGGCTCACGTTCCGCCCGGATACCGCTACGCAATAGCCGGCGGCCAGCAACGCCCGCGCGGCGAAATAGCCGGAGTCCGACCCTGCATCCATGACCAGGAACAGCTTGGGTTGATCGGCGGGCAGCGGCCGCGTCCCGGTGGAGGCTGGTGCGATGGGCGACATGCACCCAACGTAGAGATCGTCCCGACGTCCCGGAATCCACCGATCGGACGTTTGCAGACGAATTCGGCCTCAGCCGATCGGAGGCACGCAGCGTCCTCCGATCGTCGGCTGTCGGAGGTCCCGATTACGGTTCGCGATGAGAATTGCCGTCAGGGTTGGTCAGTACGTGTGAGCCCGGGCGGGCGATACCACCAACCTGAAGGAGTGCCCATGGCCATCAAGGTCGAACCTGCAGTGATCCCCCACCTCGTCGTCGATGACGCCGCTGCCGCCATTGACTTCTACGTGCGGGCGTTCGACGCCGTCGAAATGGCCCGCATCCCCGGCCCCGATGGCCGGCTCATCCATGCCGCGGTGCAGATCAACGGCTCAATGGTGATGCTCAACGACGACTTCCCGGAAATGTGTAACGACCAGTCGATGACCCCCAAGTCCTTGGGAGGCACGCCCGTGACCATCCACCTCACGGTCACCGATGTCGACACCAAGTTCCAGCGGGCAATCGACGCCGGCGCCACCGTGGTGATGCCGTTGGAGGACCAGTTCTGGGGCGATCGTTACGGTGTGGTGGCCGATCCGTTCGGGCACAACTGGGCGCTCGGCCAACCGGTCCGCGAGGTCAGCATCGAGGAGATCAAGGAGTCGATGTCGGCCCAGGCCTGACGGCGATCTCGCAACGTCTAATCCCGCGCGCGCAACCGGGTCAGCAGGCGCCGTCCCCGTGGCGGCGCCTGCGGCGCGGTGGCCGCAGCGACGAGCATGTCGGCGACATCGGTGAACTTGCGACGCGGACGGCCATCAGCGTCACCACGCGCCACTTCGGCCGCGTCGATGGCTCGCCACCCGGCGGAGTCGACGACGTCGGGCTGGCGCTCGGCCACCAGGTCCACCAGCGACGCCGGCGTGCCCACCGGGTCGGTCAATGCGCCGGAGTTGAAGTCGGCCACCAACGCCTGAACGGTCTGGAAGGAGCAGGACTTGTTGGTGCCGATGAAGCCGGTCGGCCCTCGTTTGATCCAGCCCGCGACATAGGCGCCCGGCACCGGCCGGCCGGTTCCGGGTTCGACGACCCGTCCGCCGTCGTTGGGAACGACGGCCTTCGACTCGTCGAAGGGCAGGTCGCGAATGTGCTTGCCGCGGTAGCCGATCGACGTGAGCACCAATCCGGCATCAATCCGGCGGGGTGCGCCGGTCTCGGTCACCGAGAACTCGACCCCGACGGCGCGCTCTGCACCGAGGATGCGCTGCGGCGTCAGCCCGTAGGCCAGCCGGATGCGCGGCCGCGCGGCCGGCGCCGAGCCATCACCCAGCCCGCTCAGGATCTGCAGCTTGTGCCTGGTCAATTGGTCCGTCGCGGTAGCGAGATCGGCATGCACCCAGCGCTGGTCCTCAGGGCTCAGCACGACCTCGCACGCACCGGTGAGCCCGATCAGCTCGGGCAGGGTGAATGCCGAGTGGGCGGGTCCCCGGCGAGCCGCGATCACCACCTCGCGAACGGCCGACTTTCGGAATGCCTTCAGCGCATGGTCGGCGATGTCGGTGCGGCCCAACTGGTCGGGGTCTGCGGTGAGTACCCGGGCCACGTCGAGCGCCACGTTGCCATTGCCGATGACCACCACCCGTTCGTGGCTGAGATCGACTGACAGATGGGCATATTCGGGATGACCGTTGATCCACGCCACCAGCTCGGTAGCGGTGCCGACGCCCGGTAGGTCGGCCCCTTCGACATCGAGCCGACGGTCGTCGGGTGCACCGACGGCATACAGCACGGCGTGGTGGTGGGCGAGCAATTCGGCGTGACTGACGTGCCGGCCGACCTCGACGTTGAGAAAGAACCGAAATCGGCGGTCGTCGGCCACCCGATCGAACAGCCGGGTGACGTTCTTGGTGTGCTGATGATCGGGCGCCACACCGGCACGCACCAGACCGTAAGGCGTGGGCAGCTTTTCGAAGACGTTCACCCGCACGCCCTGTTGCACCAGGAGTTCGTCCGCGGCGTACATCGCCGCGGGTCCCGACCCGACGACGGCAACCGTCAGCGGGCGGCGCCGGGGGCGCACCTGCGCGGCCGGGATCACCGGCGCCAGCTTCGATGTCGGCGGCAGCTTGGCATCGGCGGGCCGTTCCGGGTAGAACGACGCGTTTATCTCGACGAACGGCAGTTGACCGGCATCCAGCTTGCTGTCCGGGACGATCGCACCGACCGGGCAGGCACTGACGCAGGCGCCACAGTCGACACATGCCACCGGATCGATGTAGAGCATTTCCGTTGTGGCATAGCCTGGCTCGTCGGGTGACGGGTGAATGCAATTGACCGGACATGCGAAGACGCACGACCCGTCATTGCAGCACGATTGCGTGATGACGTGCGGCATAGAGGAACTCGCAGACTGATCAGGCAGCCGGCGCAGTAGCCAGGTGCTGGCGCTGCGGCTCGCTGCGGTAGCGCGACGGCTTGCCGTTGATCCTGCAGATCCGCCACATCAGCCGGGCTGAACGGTTCTCCATCAAACCGGTGTCGTAGGCCAGCATCCGGACGTCGGCGAACATGTCGCGCAACCACTTCCGCGATTCGGGCGATCGGAAGAACAATTCCTTCTTCACCGAACGCGGAATGTCGAACTCCTGCCAGAATGCCTTCGGTGGGATCAGGATCGCATTGCACAGGGTGCGCATGGTCAACGGGAAGAATAGCGAAGTCCAGAAGCGTTGCCGGCGGTTCAAATTCGGCAACCGCCGGCGCAGAAACTCGTGAGCGAACGAGATGTGGCGGGCTTCTTCGGCCACGTGAATGGCCATTACCCGTTCCATGACCGGGTGCAGCGCCTTGCCTTCCCGCAGGACCTGCTTCTGGGTGTGGTCGATCGGCTCCTCGCCGGCCAGCACCCCGATGAAGAACGCCACCGGCATCGGGCCCGCCACCAACGGAACCAACGGCGAAAGCCAGCGCAGCCGGCGCGGCATCCCCGGGACGTCGGCGCCCACCCGGTTCACCATCTCCTGGAACATCATGGTGTGGTTGCACTCTTCGACCGATTCGTGCAGGCAGTACCGGTATTCGGGCGATCCGTTGGGCACCCAGAAGGTGTAGTTCATCAACCCGCGGATCAGGATCGACTCGAAATGCAAGCCCACCTTGGCGACGTTGGCCTGCCGCCACATCCCGATCTTGATCTTCTTCTCGTCAGGCTGTGCCTGATACCAGGGATGCCGGCCCAGCGGGTCGGTCGCCGGGAGGATCCACCGGGGATCGTTGTCGGTGACAGCGAACTCCGGTGACTCCCAATCGATATCGGTGTACGGATTGAAGTTCCGCCGCACAGACCCCTCGGACAGTGTGGCGAGCAATTCCACGTACTCCGCGTCGTCCCGCACCTCCATGTTGCGGCGCCAACGTCGAACCATGCGCGTCCTGGCAGTCGTAGCAACCATCAGAAGCCTCCCCAGCGAGGTTGAGATCCGGACGAATAAAGAACACGGTACCGCCGGTACTGGGAATTCTCCAGACCGGTTGCGGGGGCTGTGGCCCACGCCGCATCGCACATCGAGTGTGTCCTGGCTCACAGTAGGTGTCGCGACCAGGCGTTATCCCGACCGCTTGGTTTCCGGCCGGCGTCCGCTCACTACCCTGTTCACCATGGCTGACCAGCTCACGACTTCCCTCGAGATTCCCGCTGACCTCAAGCCGCGCGACGGCCGCTTCGGCTGCGGCCCGTCGAAGGTGCGGCCCGAACAGCTCCAGGCGCTGAGCACCACCGCCGCGGCGCTCTTCGGCACATCGCACCGGCAGGCGCCGGTGAAGAACCTGGTGGGACGCGTCCGGTCCGGCCTTTCTGACCTGTTCTCCCTGCCCGACGGATATGAGGTCATCCTGGGCAACGGGGGCGCGACGGCGTTCTGGGATGCCGCTGCATTCGGTTTGATCGACAAGCGCTCGCTGCACCTCACCTACGGCGAGTTCAGCTCGAAGTTCGCGTCCTGCGTCGCCAAGAACCCGTTCGTCGGCGACCCGATCATCGTCAAGGCCGACGCGGGTTCCGCTCCGGAACCGCAGTCCGACCCGTCGGTCGACGTGATCGGCTGGGCCCACAACGAGACCTCGACCGGCGTCGCGGTGCCGGTGCGCCGCCCGGCCGATTCGGGGGATGCCCTCGTCCTGATCGACGCCACCTCGGGCGCCGGTGGCCTGCCCGTCGATATCAACGATGTCGACGCCTACTACTTCGCGCCGCAGAAGAACTTCGCCAGTGACGGCGGCCTCTGGCTGGCCGTCATGAGCCCGGCCGCCCTGGCCCGCGTCGAGGCCATCGCCGCCTCGGGTCGCTGGGTGCCGGACTTCCTGTCGCTGCCGATCGCCATCGAGAACAGTGTCAAGAACCAGACCTACAACACCCCGGCGATCGCCACGCTGGTGTTGCTGGCCGAGCAGCTCGACTGGCTGCTGGGCAACGGCGGCCTGGACTGGGCGGTCAAGCGCACGGCGGACTCGTCGCAGCGGCTGTACTCCTGGGCCGAAGAGCGGCCCTACACCACGCCGTTCGTCACCGACCCGGCCCTGCGTTCGCAGGTGGTGGGCACTATCGACTTCGTCGATGACGTGGACGCCGCCACGGTGGCCAAGACGCTGCGGGCCAACGGCATCGTCGACACCGAGCCGTACCGCAAGCTCGGCCGCAACCAGTTGCGGATCGCGATGTTCCCGGCCGTGGACCCCGACGACATCAGTGCGCTGACCAACTGCATCGACTGGGTGGTGGAGCGGCTTTAGCGCGGCGACGATGCGGGCCGGACCCGGCCCGCGGAGGAGCAGCGCAAGACTGCTTTAGCGCGGCGACGATGCGGGCCGAATCGGCCCGCTGAGGAGCAGCGCAATCCGGTTCAGCCCTGTTCAGCGCAGTCGCAACCGTCCAGCGTGTCAGTACCGGGTTACCGGAGTTCGCTGCACTAGAGTTCGCACGTAACGGTTCCGTTGCTGGCCTGCACGGAGTCTGCGAGGAGAAGCCATGCGGGAACTCAAAGTGGTTGGGCTTGACCCCGACGGCAAATTCGTCCTCTGCGAGGGTGCCAGCTCAACCGAGAAGTTCCGACTACCCGCCGATGAACGGCTGCGGGCCGCGCTCGACGGCAAGCAGGTACCGCCCGAGCAGCCGGCGCTGGATATCGTCGTCACGAACATGTTGAGCCCCAAGGAAATCCAGGCCCGAATCCGCGCAGGCGCGTCGGTCGAGCAGGTCGCCGCGGCGTCCGGCTCCGACGTCTCGCGGATCCAGCGGTTCGCCAATCCGGTGTTGCTCGAGCGGTTCCGCGCCGCCGAGCTGGCAACCGCCGCGCATCCGGTGCTGGCCGACGGGCCCGCGGTGTTGAGCCTCTTGGAGACCGTCACGGCGGCGTTGGTGGGACGCGGCCTGAGCCCGGAGAAACTGACCTGGGATGCCTGGCGCAACGAGGACAGCCGCTGGACGGTTCAGCTCGGCTGGCAGGCTGGTCGCTCGGACAACGTCGCGCACTTCCGTTTCACGCCGGGGGCGCACGGGGGCACTGTCACCGCGATCGACGATGCCGCCAGCGAGCTGATCGACCCGGACTTCAAGCCCCGCCAGCTCGCGCCGGTGGCGCGACTGGCCTTCGAGGCCGCAGCGCAGCCTGCCCCAGCCGCACCGGCGGCGCCGCCGAGCGCGCCGGAGGCACCTGCCGAGCAGCCGGCCAGCAGCCGCCGCGGCAAGCCGGCGATCCCCGCCTGGGAGGACGTGCTGCTCGGGGTGCGCTCCAGCGGCCAGCGCTGAGCGCGATACCCACCTAGCCGGGGCTGGCGCCCATCAGCGTCACCGCGAGTAGCGCCACCCACGCTCCGGCCACCCCGATCGCTGCCCCCAGCACGAACCACCGCAGCACCAGGGCCCGTCGCCAGCCCCACAAGGTCGGTGCCAGTCCTCCGACCGCCACCACATTGAGGCCCACGGCCAACAGCGGGTGCACCCGGATCAGCCCGAGGCTGAGCACCACGATCGCAGCGCCGGTGACGGCCGCGACAAAACCGGCCACCGCCAAACCCGTTGCCCAGGGCACGGACTCATCGTTCACGTCGCGAGCCTAGCCCGAGCACACTCGCTCGTAGAACGCCACCGCGGCCGCCGTCGCCACATTGAGCGAGTCGGTGCCGCGCGACATCGGAATCCGTACCCGCATATCGCTGATCCGCAGCGCGGCCGTCGTCAGGCCGGGTCCCTCGGCGCCCACCAGCACCGCGACCCGCTCGTCGCGCACCGCGGCCATCGCATCGCGCAGGGCGAGTGCATCGCCGTGCGGAGTCATCGCCAGCAGCCGGAAGCCGCGCTCGCGCAGGGCTACCAGCTCGGCCGGCCAGTCGGTGGCTCGCGCGTACGGCACCAGCAGCGCGTGCCCCATGGACACCCGGACGGCCCGACGGTAGAGCGGGTCAGCGCATCCACTGCCGAAGACCACCGCGTCCACCCCCAGGCCGGCGGCGTTGCGAAAGATGGATCCCAGGTTCTCGTGGTCGTTGACGCCTTCGAGCACCGCGACGGTGTGTGCGCCGTCGACAACCTGGGCCACGCTCGGCTCGATCACCCGGCTGGCGCTGGCCAACACCCCTCGATTGAGATGAAAACCCACGGCTTGCGCCATCACCTCGGCCGATGCCCGGTAATACGGCGCCGGGGTGCCCGTGAGATCGTCCCTGAGCTCGGCGAGCCTGCGGTCGGTTCCGAGCAGCGCACGCGGGGTGAACCTCGACGCCAGCATGCGCTGGACCACGAGCACACCCTCGGCGATCACCAGGCCTTTGCCGGATGGCAGGTCGGGACGGCGGTCGACGCTGTTGAGGTCGCGGAAATCGTCCAGGCGGGGGTCGTCGGGATCGGTGACGTCCTGGACATTGATGTCCGGCGTCGTCACGGGCTTTCGTCGACCAGGGCCGAGATCAGGTCGGCCGCACTGCGCAAAACGTCGCGTTGGGCATCGTCCAGCGTCGCGAGCCGCTCGGCCAGCCACTCCTGACGGGCCTGACGCGCCGCTCTGACCAGTTCCGCACCGGATTCGGAGACCGACACCAGCACCTGCCGGCCGTCCACCGGATGCGGGGCGCGATCGACGAGGCCCTCGTCGGCCAGGGATGCGATCACCCGCGTCATCGATGGCGGCCGGACCCGTTCCCTGATGGCAAGCGCGCCGGGGGTCATCGCCCCCTCGTTGGCCAGTGTCGTCAGCGCCGAGAGCTGAGTCAGCGATACCGGTGAGGAAGCGTTCCGGAACCGGAGTTGCCGAGCCAGCCGCATAACCGCCAACGACAAGTCTGCGGCCAACCGCGCATCGCTGTCGGGCACAGCGCGAGGTTACAACGGAACGACTGAGACGGGTATCAGAAACGGCGAACGATGAGCGCGACGGTATGTTGAAAAACGCAATGACTGACCAGCCCGCCCCCGAACCCCCACCGTTGCCGCCGGCGCTGCTGGCGGTGTGGCCGATCATCCTGGTCGGTGCGCTGGCCTGGCTGGTGGCGGTCGCGGTCGCGTTTCTGGTGCCAAGCCTGGAGACGCTGCGCCCGGTGGCTCTCGCTGGACTCGGCGTGGGCGTGCTGGGGACCAGCATCTTCGTCTGGCAACTTGCCGCCGCCCGGCGTGGTGCCCGGGGTGCGCAAGCCGGACTGGAAACCCTGCTCGATCACCGATAACCCAAGGAGGACGCATGGCCGCTCCGCTACTGCAGGCTTCGATCGACATCGGAGCGCCCCCCTCGAAAGTGTGGGAGCTGATCTCTGATTTTCGCCGCATGCCGCAGTGGAGCCCCCAGTGCCGGTGGATGCGGCAATTCGGCCCGCTGCGCAACGGCACCCGCACGCTGAACCTCAACCGGCGCAACCGGCTGTTCTGGCCGACGACCTCGACCGTCGTCGAAGTCATTCCGGAGAAGAAGCTCGCGTTCCGGGTGGACACCAACCGCACCATCTGGAGCTACGAACTCGAGCCGCATGGTGAGGGCACCCGCGTGACGGAGAGCCGCCATGCCGAAAACGGCACCAGCGCGGTGTCTAACCTGACGGTGAACGCGTTGCTCGGCGGGACCGAGAACTTCGAGCGGGAATTGGTCGAGGGCATGAACGCCTCGCTGGCACGAATTAAGGCAGCAGCCGAGAAGGGCTGAGGCGGTCTTACATCGCCGTTCGACCTGCCCGGCCCGGCGATCCGCCGGAACCACGTCCGGTCGGCGGTTGACCACTTGCGTTGCAGCACTACGTGATTCGTGCCGCTGAAGTATTCCGACGGCCGGCCGGCACCAAGGTCCGACATACCTCGGCACTTCCGCTTTGGCAGCGCCCCCTGTCTTGACGGCGGTTCCCCCTCGGCATATTGTCAATCATGGTTGACAATATCACCAGAAGGGGTTCGCCGATGTCTCTTGAAGAGTTGTTCTCAGAGCGCGAAGCGTCGTATGTGTTGTGCACCATCAGCTTCAACGCCACCGAGATCGCGGAGTAAACCACGGGTTCAGCGATAGCCACTGAGCCACAACAGGTTTCGTCGAAAGTACGGAACGCTTTCGGCCGTCGTGCGGTCAGCCGAACTCGGGACCGTCGCGCTGTGCGTCGGGTACCTGCGGCTCGGCAGAGTCCGACGGCTCGGACGGGTCAACAGTCGCAGCCGGCTCGGACGGTTCCGCCGGCTCGGACGATTCCGCGGGCGCGACGGGCTCCAGCAGCTCGGCCGTTTCCGGGTTTTGGGCGGGTTCCGGCTCCGACGATTCGGCAGGCTCGGATTGCCCGGCATCGTCGGCCGGCTCCGGCACCGACGACTGAGCGGTCTCGGCAGGCTCTGATTGCTCGACTTCGTCGGCACGCTCAGCCGCCTCCGGCGCCGACGACTCTTCAGCCTCGCCCGATTCCGACTCCGACAGTTCGGCAGGTGCGACAACCTCGGCCGTCGGCTTTTCGGAAACGTCGAGCACCCCGTCGTCGAACGGTTCGTACATCGGAGAGCCGGTACCTGCCGGGGCGGGCGTATCGGAGTGCGCACCGCACCCGTAGAACTTGTCGACCACGTGCCCGTCGGCGGACAGCTCATTGCCGCAGACGCCGAACATCTCCCCCAGCGATCCGGCGAGCGGCAGGAAGAAGCCGCAGTCGCGGCACACGCGCTTGGTCGCACGCGACATCGCGGAGTCGGGTCCGTAGTCACCCTCGTGCCAGCGCTCAGCCACATCGGCGCGGCCCCAGGCGCTCATCACCCAGCGCCGGCCCAGGCCGAGTTCGACGGCGACCTCGTCCACGAAGGGATCCCCGCTGGCCGTGTATCCCGGGACAAGCCGCGGATCGTCCTTGGCCGGGGCCAACAGGTCCCCGGGGCCGAGGTCACCGGGTCGCACCCGCTGGTCCCAGGGCACCCATTCCGGCGCAAGCAGGGCGGTCGGACCGGGGATCAGCACCACCTCGCTGATCGTGGCGTGCTCGGCACCGGCGTAACCGGCGACGACGACGGCCCACTGCCACCCCTGATAGCCCGGCACGTGGGCCAGGAAGCGGTGGGTCGCGGCGTTCGGGTCTTCGTAGCTGACGCCCAGGTAATCCCCCACGGCGTCCGCACCGCTGAACTCTGCAACGGCGGTCCTGGCCTGCTCAACCGCACCCGTAAGCACCCCCGCGAGCACCTCGGGCCACTCAGCCACGGTCGCTACGGAGGACTCCTCCATGGGTCCGGTCACAGTGTCACCTTAATGTCACCTTGTTCATGCCGATCTTTCGTGCGCCCCCATACTGCCGGAAGACACGATGACCGAGCCACACCGGATTACTCCGCAGCGACTCGGCATAGGACAGAATTGAAGGGTGTCCGGACGGCGAGGTGATCATGCGGGCCGGATGGCCCCACCCCCGGGCCGCCGGACCCCGTCGGCGAATGAACATCCGGGCATGGCCAACTATCCGGCCGACCACGCTGCCCACGACGCCGACTATCGCCGGTCCCGCCGTCCCCAGCCGCCACCCAGTGCAAACCGGTATCTGCCACCGCTGGACCATGAGCCGCCGCCGAACCGCAACAGCGAACCCGAATCCCCGCGCGGTCTCAACAACGGCGAGCGCATCACCGTCACGCGCGCTGCGGCCATGCGCAGCCGCGAAATGGGTTCCCGGATGTACTGGATGGTGCAGCGGGCCGCGACCGCCGACGGCGCCGACAAGTCCGGGCTTACCGCGCTGACCTGGCCGGTGATGGCCAATTTCGCCGTCGACTCCGCCATGGCGGTGGCCCTGGCCAACACACTGTTCTTCGCGGCCGCCAGCGGTGAGAGTAAATCGAAGGTCGCGCTGTACCTGCTGATCACCATCGCGCCGTTCGCGGTCATCGCGCCGCTGATCGGCCCCGCGCTGGACAAGCTGCAGCACGGCCGGCGGGTCGCGCTGGCGTTGTCGTTCGCGCTGCGCACCGCGCTGGCCTTGTTGCTGATCATGAACTACGACGGCGCCAGTGGCAGCTTCCCGCCGTGGGTGCTGTACCCCTGCGCGCTGGCCATGATGGTGTTCTCCAAGTCGTTCAGCGTGCTGCGCAGCGCGGTGACGCCCCGCGTCATGCCACCGACCATCGACCTGGTGCGGGTCAATTCCCGGCTGACCGTATTCGGGCTGCTCGGCGGAACCATCGCCGGCGGCGCCATCGCGGCGGGCGTCGAGTTCGCGTGCACTCACATGTTCAAATTGCCCGGGGCCCTCTTCGTCGTCGTGGGCATCACGATCGTCGGTGCCCTGCTATCCATGCGCATTCCGAGCTGGGTGGAGGTGACCGCGGGCGAGGTCCCGGCCACCCTGAGCTACCACCGGCACAGCGACCACCTGCATCAGAGCTGGCGGGAGGAAAGCGGAAAGGTCGGCGGGAAGCTGCGACAACCGTTGGGCCGCAACATCATCACCTCGCTATGGGGCAACTGCACCATCAAGGTGATGGTGGGTTTCCTGTTCTTGTACCCGGCGTTCGTGGCCAAGGCGCACGACGCCGACGGGTGGGTGCAGCTGGCCATGCTGGGCATGATCGGCGCCGCCGCCGCGATCGGTAACTTCGCCGGCAACTTCGCCAGCGCGCGCCTGAAACTGGGCCGGCCGGCCGTTCTGGTGGTGCGGTGCACCCTGGCCGTGACCGCCTTCGCCATCGCTGCCGCAGTCGGCGGGAACCTGATCGTGGTCGCGGTCGCCACGCTGGTCACCTCGGGATCGAGCGCCATCGCCAAGGCCTCGCTGGATGCCTCGCTGCAGGACGATCTGCCCGAGGAGTCGCGCGCCTCGGGCTTCGGACGGTCGGAGTCCACCCTGCAACTGGCATGGGTGCTGGGTGGCGCGGTCGGGGTGTTGGTGTACACCGAATTGTGGGTCGGCTTCACCGTCATCAGCGCGCTGCTGATCCTTGGTCTGGCTCAGACGATCGTCAGCTTCCGTGGTGACTCGCTGATTCCCGGCCTCGGCGGCAACCGGCCGGTCATGGTCGAGCAGGAGGGCCGGCGCGCCGGCGCCCCGACGCCAGGAGTGATGCCGCGGTGAAGCGCGCAGTGGCCGCGCTGGTTGCGGTCGTCGTGGTGGCGCTGGCCGCCGGAGCCGGTCTCGGAGCGTGGCTGCTGAGCCGCGACCGAGGCCCGCACTTCCCTGAGATCAGCGCCTACTCACGCGGTCACACCGTCCGGGTGGGGCCGTACCTCTACTGCAACGTGCTGAACCTCAACGACTGCCAGACTCCGCAGTCGCAGGGCGAATTACAGGTGAGCGAACGCTTCCCGGTGCAGCTCTCGGTGCCTGAGGCCATCGGCCGGGCCCCCTGGCGGCTGTTGCAGATCTACGAGGACCCGACCAACACCGCAACCACCTTCTTTCGCCCCGACACCCGCCTCGCGGTCACCATCCCCACCGTCGATCCGCACCGGGGGCGGCTGACCGGTGTGGTGGTGCAGCTGTTGACCCTGGTAGTGGACGACGGTGAACTCCGCGAAGCGCCGCACGCCGAATGGTCTGTGCGCGTGACCTTTTGAGTTGCGCCGGCCTCACGCCCCGTGACCGGCCGGCACCCGCTCCCCCTCAGCCGGCGCTCCGGGCGCAGTCCCGTCACCGAAGGGCCTGCCACCCAACGCTTCCCGGCCGTGCGGTGTGAGCCAGTTCGACAGGTCAGGTCCTTTGGGCACGATGCCGGTGGGATTGATGTCGGCGTGCACGATGTAGTAGTGCTGTTTGATCTGAACGAAATCCGTGGTGTCGCCGAAACCGGGAGTCTGGAACAGGTCTCGCGCATAAGCCCACAGCACTGGCAGTTCTGACAACTTGGACCGGTTGCATTTGAAGTGGCCGTGATACACCGGGTCGAAGCGTGCCAGCGTGGTGAACAAGCGGACATCGGCCTCGGTAATGGTGTCGCCCACCAGGTATCGCTGTTGCGCCAATCGGTCGCTGAGCCAGTCCAGCGCGGTGAACAACCGGTCGTATGCGGCTTCGTAGGACTCCTGCGAGCCGGCGAACCCGCACCGGTACACCCCGTTGTTGACCTCGGTGTAGATCCGCTGGCTCACTTCGTCGATCTCGTCCCGCAGCTCCTCGGGATACAGCTGCGGCGCCCCCTCCCGGTGGTACGCGGCCCATTCGGTCGAGAAGTCGAGCGTGATCTGCGCGAAGTCGTTGGTGACGACGGCACCGGTTGGGATATCGACGATCGCCGGGACCGTGATGCCCTTGGGATAGTCGGGGTCACGCTTGAAGTAGGCGTCCTGCAACCGCGGAATCTGCAGGACCGGATCAACGCCGTCGGGATCCAGGTCGAAGGTCCAGCTGCGCTCGTCATGGGTTGGTCCGCAAAAGCCAATGGAGAGAACCGATTCCAATCCCAGCAACCTGCGCACGATGATGGTGCGGTTGGCCCACGGGCAGGCGCGGGCGACCACGAGCCGGTACCGGCCGGGCTCCACCGGATAGCCGTCACGCCCGTCCGCGGTAATGCGGGTGGTGATGTAGTTGGTGTCGCGGTTGAATTCGCCTTTGCCGGCAACGTAGGAGCCCATTGACCCATCCTGCCGCACGGACGCACTGGTGAGCCGACGGGCCAGGTTGCTGAAATGCCCTCACGAAAGTGACCTTCGCCCAACCGCTTTGCCGGGTATGCCGTCGCGGCCGGCTCGAGACCGGCTACCCGACCGGATACGCCGAGCGACGGGCAGTACCAGAGGGGTTACGCCTCGAACTCCCGCGCGACGGCCTTGACCACCTCGGAGATCTGGCGGGCGGTCTTGCGGTCCGGGTAGCGCCCCTTGCGCAACTCCGGCTGCACGGTGCTCTCCAGCAGCGTGATCATGTCTTCAACCATGCCGTGCAGCTCGTCGGGACTGTGCTTGTGCTCGGCCGGCGCCTCACGACGCGGCCGGGCAGCCGACCGGGCCAGGCTGGGCGGCGGGTCGATCAGCTTCAGGCTCAACGCCTGCGGTCCGCGCCTACCGGAGGCGATGCCGAACTCGACCTTCTGGCCCGCCTTGAGCCCTTCGACACCCGCGGGCAACGCCGAGGAGCGGACGTACACGTCCTCGCCATCCTCCTGCGACAGGAAGCCGAACCCCTTCTCGGAGTCGTACCACTTCACTTTGCCGGTCGGCACTGCTCTCACCTGCTTGTCTGATGGATCACTGATATGCGACATAGAAGACGCGTCCCGCCTGCGCAGGACGCGATGACGATCACAGATCCTACTCGGGTGCCTGGCCGCCGAGCACCCCGGTTTAACGGGTACTCGGTAGGCTTGCATTACCGCTGGAGGAGAGATGCGCCTGATCCTGAACGTTATCTGGTTGATTTTCGGTGGCCTCTGGCTGGCCCTCGGCTATCTACTGGCGGCGCTGGTCTGCTTCCTGCTGATCGTCACGATTCCTTTTGGCTTCGCTGCGCTGCGGATCGCCTCATATGCACTGTGGCCGTTCGGGCGAACAATCGTCGAGAAGCCCGGCACCGGGACGGGCGCGCTGATCGGCAACGTCATCTGGGTCCTGCTGTTCGGGCTGTGGCTGGCAATCGGCCACCTGGCGAGCGCAATCGCAATGGCCGCCACAATCATCGGTATTCCCCTGGCATTGGCGAACCTGAAGCTGATCCCGGTGTCCCTGGTCCCGCTCGGCAAAGAGATCGTTCCCGCCGACGCACGGGTGACCGCATGACGCTGACCGCGCTCGGCGTCCCGAGGGTGCGCAGGCAGGATGCCTCACCAGGCCCCCTGGAAGGACCGCTGCTGGACACCTATGGCCGCGTCGCCACCGACCTGCGGGTCTCGCTCACCGACCGCTGCAATCTGCGGTGCAGTTACTGCATGCCCGAGCAGGGTCTGAACTGGCTGCCCGGCCACCAGTTGCTCCAGCCGGACGAGTTGGCCCGGCTGCTTCGCATCGCTGTCGGCAGGTTGGGGGTCACCAACGTCCGGTTCACCGGCGGCGAACCGCTACTGGTCCGGCACCTCGAAGAAGTGATCGCCGCGGCTGCCGAACTCACGCCACGCCCGGAGATCTCGCTGACCACCAACGGTGTGGGGCTGGCGCGGCGTGCAGCGGCGCTGGCGGCGGCGGGCCTGAACCGGGTCAACGTCTCGTTGGACAGCGTCAACGCCGCTCACTTCGCGGCGATCACCCGCCGGGATCGCCTCGATGACGTTCTGGCCGGCCTGGCCGCCGCCAAGGCCGCCGGCCTGCAGCCGGTGAAGGTCAATGCGGTGCTGGATCCTCATACCGGCCGCGAGGACGTCGTCGAACTTCTCCGCTACTGCCTGGCGCACGGCTACCAGCTGCGGGTCATCGAGCAGATGCCGCTGGACGCCGGGCACCAGTGGCGCCCCGGCGCCGCTTTGAGTGCCGACGACGTCCTTTCGGCGCTGCGCCCGCACTTCCGCCTCGAGCCCGACCCGGCACCGCGCGGCTCGGCGCCTGCTCAGCTGTGGCTCGTGAGTCCCGGTCCGGACACCCCGGGCGGCAAGGTCGGCATCATCGCGTCGGTGTCGCATGCGTTCTGTTCCACTTGCGACCGCACCCGGCTCACCGCCGATGGCCAGGTCCGTAGCTGCCTGTTCTCCAGCGAGGAAACCGACCTGCGCGGGCTGCTTCGCGGCGGCGCCGACGACGCCGCCATCGAAGCGGCCTGGCGCGCCGCGATGTGGGCCAAGCCGGCCGGACACGGGATCAACGAGCCGGGATTCATTCAGCCGGACCGTCCGATGAGCGCGATCGGTGGCTGAGGCCTCTCCACAGGCCACCGGCATCGCGGTGACCGTCCGCTATTTCGCCGCCGCCAGAGCGGCGGCAGGCATCGAATCGGAAACGCTGATGTTGCCGATCGGCACGACGGTGGCGGAGCTGATTGAAGACCTGGGCAATCGGGGTATACAGCTGGCGCAGGTGCTGAGCCGATGCTCATATCTACGCGACGGAATTGCCGTCCGAGATGAAGCCTCGGCGTTATCCGCCGGCGACACGATTGACGTACTCCCCCCGTTCGCCGGCGGGTAAAAAGTGTGAGTTATCTCACGTCACGGAACGATAACAACCCGGCCACGCTCCGGTGTCGGGTGTTATGAGCTGCGCAAACGCCAGTGATTCCTGGCGTTTTGGCGCGCCGGTGTGACGAAAACGCCGATCAATTGCACACGTGACGGGATCGCCGGAAACCGCTACCGTCTCGGGAGGCTCGTCAAACCCAACCCGAGCGATGAGCCCTCCTTCACCTACAGCGCGCTGAGCTCCATCCGGTAGGCGAGGGATTCCGACCCGCGGATGGAGGCGGGGGACCCACCAGGTCCGCCGAGATCGGACCGGGGCCGTCAAGGCTCCTTGGGGTGAAGCCAGGTCGTATCAACGGTGAACGACTGGCCGGGTGACCTCTCCCATCCGAACCCGACAGCTGACCTCGCAAGCGTGTTACCGAGAGGAATTACCGAGCGTATGACTGGACGTCACCGCAAGCCCACTACCTCGAGCGTCAGCGTCGCCAAGATCGCCTTCACCGGTGCGGTCCTGGGCGGCGGCGGCATCGCCATGGCCGGCCAGGCCGCGGCTGCCACCGACGCCGAATGGGACCAGGTAGCCCGTTGCGAATCTGGCGGCAACTGGGCGATCAACACAGGTAACGGGTTCTACGGCGGCGTGCAGTTCGCGGCCGGCACCTGGGCCTCGCACGGTGGCACCGAGTTCGCCCCGTCGGCCCAGCTGGCCACCAAGGACCAGCAGATCGCCATCGCCGAGCGCGTGCTGGCCACCCAGGGCCGTGGTGCCTGGCCGGTGTGCGGGACCCCGCTGTCGGCCCCGTCGCCGCGTAACCCGGAGCCCGCCGCGCTGAACCAGCCGGTGGACGCTCCCGCACTCAACGGTGAGCAGATCCCGGACGCACCCCCGCCGGTCGAGGCCCCCGCACCCGAGGTGCAGATGGCCGGCAACGACCTCGCGCTTGCGCCCGCTCCGGTCGAGCTGCCCCCGGCCCCCGCGGAGCTGCCTCCGGCTCCCGCGGCCGACCTGCCGCCGGTCCCGGCCGACCTGCCGCCGGCCCCGGCTGACCTGCCTCCGGCTCCCGCGGCCGACCTGCCGCCGGCCCCGGCCGACCTGCCTCCCGCTCCCGGCGACGTGCCGGCTCCGCCGGCGCCCGTGGTCGTCGACACCGGCTTCCAGCCCGCCCCTCCGGCAGACGTCCCGCCGGCCCCGGCGGACGAGAACCCGCCGGTGGAGATCCACCAGGTCGCGGAGGTCGGCTACCACCAGCAGCTGTGGCAGGCCATTGTGGGTCAGGACATCGCCGGCAACGACGCGCTCGACGCGCTCGTGGCGGGTCCCGTCAGCTGACGTCGTTGGTTGAGGCCTGAGCCGGCGAGGCTCAGGCCGAACCCACCCATTCTTCCGACCCGTCGTCGAAGAACTGGTGCTTCCACACCGGTAACCGCTCCTTGATGGTGTCCACCAGGCGCGCACAGGTGTCGAACGCCGCTCGGCGATGGTCGGCCGCCACGGCGGCCACCAGAGCAGCCTCCCCGATGTGCAGCACACCGATGCGATGGCTGGCCGCCACGGCCCGCACGCCGCCGGCCTGATCGGCTACCTCTGCCACGACCTCGGCGAACACATCCTGGGCGGACGGGTGCGCGGAATACTCCAACCGCACCACCTGACGGCCCCCGTCGTGGTCGCGAATCATGCCGACAAAGCCCACCACGGCACCGGCGGACTGGTGGTTGACCAACGCCTCGTGCTCGGCAAGAGAGATCGGCTGATCGGTCACTGCGGCACGCAGGACCACCGTCATCGCTGGTGGTCTCCGCCGGCAAGCTGTTCGAGAGCGTGGATGAGCACGTCTGCGAGCACCCCGAGACCGTCCCGCACGCCACCGGGTGAGCCCGGCAGATTGATGATCAGCGTCTTGCCTGCAACGCCGCACACACCGCGCGACAGCACGGACGTCGGCACCTTCGGCAATCCCGACTGGCGAATCGCGTCGGCCAGCCCGGGGATCATGTAGTCCAGCACCGCCACCGTCTGTTCCGGCGTGGTGTCGGTCGGCGCGATGCCGGTGCCTCCGGAGGTGATGATCACGTCCACCTCGGCCTCCAGGGCGTCGTGCAGCGCGTCGCCCACGTCGTTCCCGTCGGCCACCACGCGGGGCGCGGTAGGCAGGAACCCGCGCTGTTCGAGCCATTCGGCGATGATCGGTCCGCATTCGTCGGAATACACACCCGTGGCGGCGCGGGTCGAGGCGATGATCACCCGTGCGGTGCGACTCACGGTTGCGACCAACTTCCGCGGCGGCCGCCCTCTTTGCTGAGCACCCGGACACCGTCAACACGGGCAGCCGGGTCGACCGCCTTGATCATGTCGTACAGGGTCAGGGCCGCCACACTGACCGCGGTCAAAGCTTCCATCTCCACCCCCGTTCGGTCGGTGCTGCGCACCGTCGCTCTGATCTCAACATCTGACTCCCCCACGGTGAAGTCAACATCGACCTTGGTGAGGGCAAGCTGGTGACACAGTGGAATCAGGTCGCTGGTGCGTTTGGCGGCCAGGATTCCCGCCACCCGCGCGGTCGCCAGCGCATCGCCCTTCGGCAGACCACCCGCGGATATCAGCTCGACGACGTCCGCCGTCGTGCACAGCAGGCCGGCGGCGACGGCGGTGCGGCGAGTCGTCCCTTTTTCGGTGACGTCGACCATGTGCGCCGCCCCGCGCTCATCCAGGTGCGACAGCGCCGACCCGGGGGCCTCAGAGCGCTCATCAAAGGCGCCAGACCCCGACATCCCGACGGCCTACCAGGTGGCGACCGTCACCGGATGGACATAGGGCAATTCCTCGGCGGGCACCGGAAACACCACTTCGCCGAACGGCGAGAGTGCACCCGTGCGGTCGGTCACGAGTTCGCTCACCGCGTGGTCGTCCGGGTCCGTGGTCGGCCAGCCGGGGTCCACATACTTCTCTTTGCGCGCCTTCGAGTCAGCCACGCGCTCTATTCTGACAGGTCGCGTGACCATCCGCGGCGGAAGGTTGAACCTCACGCCTAGGCTTGATCAGCAATGACCGAACACACCCCGGATATCCCGCTGGGGTCCTGGCTGGCCGACCTGCCCGACGAGCGGCTGATCCTGCTGTTGGAGCTGCGCCCGGACCTCGCCCAGCCGCCGCCCGGCAGCATCGCGGCGCTGGCCGCACGCGCGCAGGCGCGTCAGTCGGTCAAGGCCGCCACCGACGACCTGGACTTTCTCCGCCTGGCGGTTCTGGATGCCCTGCTGGTGCTGCACGCCGACGCCGAACCGGTCCCGGTGACCAAGTTGACGACCCTGATCGGCGAAGTCGCTCCGGAGGCCGATGCCGCGGCCGCGCTGGACGACCTCAAGAATCGCGCCCTGGTGTGGGGCGGCACGGCAGTGCGGGTGGCCGCCGACGCCGGAAGCGCCTTGCCGTGGCATCCCGGGCAGATCACGCTCGAGGACCGCACCCATACCGGGGAGCAGATCGCCGCCCTCATCGCCGAGGCCGACGATGCCCAACGCGACGTCCTGGAGAAGCTGCTCGAAGGCTCGCCGATGGGACGCACCCGCGACGCGGCCCCCGACGCGCCGCTGGACCGCCCCGTGCCGCAACTCCTGGCCACCGGCCTGCTGCGGCGTATCGATGACGAGACGGTGATCCTGCCCCGCCATGTGGCGCAGGTCCTGCGCGGCGAGACTCCCGGGCCGTTACAGCTGACCGAACCCGATCCGGTGGTATCGACTGTCGCGGCGGCCGACGCCGACGCGGCAGCCGCCGGCGCCGTCATCGACCTGCTTCGCCAGGTCGATGTCCTGCTGGAGAACCTCAGTACCGCGCCGGTTTCCGAGCTCCGCAGCGGCGGGTTCGGCATTCGCGAACTCAAGCGGCTGGCCAAGGTGACCGGAATCGAGGAACCCCGTCTGGGCCTGATTCTGGAGATCGCCGCCGCGGCAGGGCTGATAGCCAGCGGCATGCCCGATCCGGAACCGGCACACGGCGAAGGACCCTACTGGGCGCCGACGACGACAGCCGACCGGTTCAGCACTCTGTCCGCTGCCGATCGCTGGTACCTGCTGGCCACCACGTGGCTCGACCTGACCTGCCGGCCGACTCTGATCGGCAGTCGCGGTCCGGATGGCAAACCGTATGGCGCGCTGTCGAATTCATTGTTCTCCACTGCCGCTCCGCTGGACCGCCGATTGCTTCTGACGCTGCTCGCCGGGCTGCCCGGCGGCGCGGGCGTGGATGCGAAGTCCGCGTCGGCGGCCTTGATCTGGCGGCGGCCACGCTGGGCCCGGCGGCTGCAGCCCGAGCCGGTCGCCGATCTGCTGGACGAAGGCCACGCGTTGGGGCTGATCGGCCGTGGGGCGATCAGCACGCCGGGGCGTGCACTGCTCCAGGACCACGATGACCCGGGTGTGGTCGTCGACGCGATGACTCGGGCACTGCCCAAACCCATCGATCACTTCCTGGTCCAGGCCGACTTGACCGTCGTGGTGCCGGGTCCGCTGGAACGCGACCTGGCTGATGACCTGGCCACTGTCGCCGCCGTCGAATCGGCCGGTGCGGCAATGGTTTACCGGGTCAGCGAACAGTCGATCAGGCACGCTCTGGATATCGGTAAAACCCGCGACTGGATGCAGACCTTCTTTGCCGAGCACTCGAAAAACCCTGTGCCGCAAGGACTCACCTATCTCATCGACGACGTGGCCCGCCGGCACGGTCAGCTCCGGATCGGGATGGCCTCGTCGTTCGTGCGCTGCGAGGACCCGGCACTGCTGGCGCAGGCGGTGGCGGCGCCGGCCACCGAGGGCCTGCACCTGCGGGCGCTGGCACCGACGGTCGCGGTGTCACCGGCAACCATCGCCGAGGTGCTCGCCGCACTGCGCACGGCGGGATTCGCTCCCGCCGCCGAAGACTCCACCGGCGCGATCGTCGACGTGCGCACCCGCGGCGCGCGAGTGGCCGCGCCGCCGCAGCGCCGTACCTACCGGCCGGTCCCCCGCCCCAGCCCTGAAACGCTGAACGCCGTGGTGGGGGTACTACGCAAGGTCACCGCGGCCCCGTTCGGGAATATCCGCGTCGACCCTGCGGTTTCCATGTCGCTGCTGCAGCGGGCCGCCAAACACCAGGACACCGTCCTCATCGGCTACCTCGACGCCGCGGGGGTGGCCACGCAGCGGGTGGTGTCCCCGATCGTCGTCCGGGGTGGCCAGCTGGTGGCCTTCGATTCGGGGTCCGGGCGGATGCGTGACTTCGCCATCCACCGCATCACGTCGGTGATGTCGGCGGACGACGGATAATGAACCCGACGCGTGCCGGCGACGACGCAGAGGGGAGCGACGTGGGAGTACCACCCGCTTGCGGGAAAGAGGAGCGACGCTAGATGACTGACGGGCCCTTGATTGTGCAGTCCGATAAAACGGTGCTGCTCGAGGTGGATCATGAGCTGGCCGGCGCGGCGCGCGCCGCCATCGCTCCGTTCGCCGAACTGGAACGCGCGCCCGAGCACATCCACACCTACCGCATCACGCCGCTGGCGCTGTGGAACGCACGCGCCGCCGGCCACGACGCCGAGCAGGTGGTCGACGCACTGGTCAGCTTCTCCCGTTATGCCGTGCCGCAACCGCTGCTGGTCGACATCGTCGACACCATGGCCCGCTACGGCCGCCTCCAGTTGGTCAAGCATCCCGCGCACGGCTTGACGCTGGTGAGCTTCGATCGTGCGGTTCTCGAAGAGGTGCTGCGCAACAAGAAGATCGCACCCATGCTCGGTGCCCGCATCGATGACGACACGGTCGCCGTACACCCCAGCGAGCGCGGCCGCGTCAAGCAGATGCTGCTCAAGATCGGCTGGCCCGCAGAGGACCTCGCCGGTTACGTGGACGGTGAGGCACACCCGATCACCCTGGAACCCGACGGGTGGGAGCTGCGTGACTACCAGCAGTTGGCCGCCGACTCCTTCTGGGCCGGCGGCTCGGGCGTCGTGGTGCTGCCCTGTGGGGCCGGCAAGACGCTGGTCGGGGCGGCCGCAATGGCCAAAGCACAAGCGACGACTCTGATTCTGGTCACCAATATCGTGGCGGCCCGGCAGTGGAAGCGCGAGCTGGTGGCGCGGACGTCGCTGACCGAGGACGAGATCGGCGAATACTCCGGGGAGCGCAAAGAGATTCGGCCCGTCACCATCTCGACCTATCAGATGATTACGCGCCGCACCAAGGGCGAGTACCGGCACTTGGAGCTGTTCGACAGCCGCGACTGGGGCTTGATCGTCTACGACGAAGTACACCTGCTGCCGGCGCCGGTTTTCCGGATGACCGCCGACCTGCAATCCAAGCGCCGACTGGGCCTCACCGCCACGCTGATCCGCGAAGACGGCCGCGAAGGCGACGTGTTCTCCCTCATCGGGCCCAAGCGGTATGACGCGCCGTGGAAGGACATCGAAGCCCAGGGCTGGATCGCACCGGCCGAGTGCGTCGAGGTGCGGGTCACCATGACCGACAACGAGCGGATGATCTATGCCACGGCCGAGCCCGAGGAACGCTACAAGATCTGTTCGACGGTGCACACGAAAATCGCGGTGGTGAAGTCGATCCTGAAGAATCACTCCGGTGAGCAGACGCTGGTGATCGGCGCCTACCTCGATCAGCTCGACGAACTGGGTGCCGAACTGGGTGCCCCGGTGATCCAGGGGTCGACGAAAACCCGGGAGCGCGAGGACCTGTTCGAACAGTTCCGGCGTGGTGAGATCGCGACCCTGGTGGTGTCCAAGGTGGCCAACTTCTCCATCGACTTGCCGGAAGCCTCTGTCGCAGTCCAGGTTTCGGGCACCTTCGGATCACGCCAGGAGGAAGCACAGCGGCTGGGTCGATTGCTGCGCCCCAAGGCCGACGGGGGCGGTGCCATCTTCTATTCAGTGGTCGCACGCGACAGCCTGGATGCCGAGTACGCCGCACACCGCCAGCGCTTCCTGGCCGAGCAGGGCTACGGGTACATCATTCGCGACGCCGACGACCTGCTGGGCCCGGCGATCTAGGACCGCGAACAGACGCGAAATCTCCCCGGAGCGGGTGCTCCACGGGGATTTTGTGTCTGCTCGCCAGGAGGCTAGAGCGACAGGATGGTTGCCGACGCGGTTCCCGGCGCACCGTACACCTGCGCCAGCCCCACCCGCGGGTTGCCCGGCACTTGACGTTCACCCGCCTCGCCGCGGAGCTGGCGCACCAACTCGTGCATCTGCCGTAGCCCGGACGCGCCGATGGGCTCACCGTTGGCGATCAGACCCCCGTCTGTGTTGACCGGGATCGAGCCGTGGATCTCGGTGGCGCCGTCGGCAACCAATTTCTCCTGTTCCCCGTCGGCGCATAGACCCGTCTCGGCCATGTGGATCACTTCAGCGCCGGCATCGGTGTCCTGTAACTGAGCCACGTCGACGTCCTCGGGTCCGATGCCCGCGGCCTCGTAGGCGGCCTGGGCCGCATAGACCGTCGGCGACGCGTCGCCGTCCAGCGGAGCGAACGTGGCGTGCACCTCGTACGCACCGTAGCGGCGGGTGCGAATCTCACAGGCGCGCACATAAACCGGCTTGTCGGTGTACTTGTGCGCCATATCGGCCCGGCACATGATGACCGCCGCGGCGCCCTCGTCAGGGGCGCAGAACATGTATTGCGTCAGCGGATAGTTCAGCACCGTCGAGTTGAGGATCTCTTCCTCAGGAATAGCCTTGCGGCGGAATGCATTCGGGTTGATCGCACCGTTGCGGAAGTTCTTGGCGGCGACCTTCGCCAACGTCGCCTGAGAGATGTGGTGGTCGTGCAGGTACTTGTTGGCCTTCATGCCGAAGAACTTCGTGGTGACGAACTGCCCGTTCTGCGCATACCACTGCGGCAGTGCGAGTTTCGCGGGATCGTCGGTGAACGCACCGCGCGGGTGCTTGTCCAAACCGATCGCGATCCCGAGGTCGTATTTGCCCAGCCGAATGGTGTCGGCCGTCTGTTGAATCGCGCTGGCCGCGGTGGCACAGGCGTTGAAGACGTTGGTGAACGTGATGCCGGTCAGGCCCACCAAGCGGGTCACCGCGTCCGGGTTGGACACCTCGTGACTGCCGCCGAACCCGAATTGGATGTCCTGCCACGCGACGCCGGCATCGGCCAGCGCAGACTGGATCGCCTGTGCACCCATCTCCATCGCGGTCTTGTCGAATCTGCCGAAGGGGTGCAGGCCCACGCCGATGATGGCGACATCGTTGGTCATCTCATGCTCCTGTTGTTGCGACCGGCTGGAACGCGAAGGTCATGACGTCAACACCGTCGTCGTCGCGGTTCAGCGGCACCATGGTGAGCTCGACCTCCTGCCCGAACTGCAGCTTGGCCGGATCGTTCTCGGTGAGCCTGCCTTCCACCCGGATCACGTCCCCGAGCTGCACCAGGCCCACCCCGAACGGCACGAAGTCCTTGCCGGTCGGCCCGGCATAGGGGGCGCCGGGCGGGAAACCCTGGGTAGTCCACGCAACCAGCGTGCCGCGACGGGGCAGCAGTACCTCGGTCATCTCGCCGCGACTGCAGCGCGGACAGAACTGCTGCACCGGAAACGTCGTGGCACCGCAACCGCCGCAGCGACTACCGATCAGCTGGGGGTTCTCGTCGGGCCAGGTGGAGATTTCAGGGGCCAATGCCTTCTGCATCGAGGGTCCTCCGTCGAGCACGAGAAAAATCGAACTCACCCAAAGGTACAACAGCATTCCGCAAAAGTGGAAATCACATTCTCATCCCGGCGGATAAGACAACTCGTTCGGTGCCGTCGGAAATTGACACCCACTACGATTTGGCCATGTCTTTAGAGGTTGGCCAGGTATTCGCCGGATACACCATCCTGCGAGTGCTGGGCGCCGGCGGGATGGGCAGGGTCTACCTGGCGACGCACCCGCGCCTGCCGCGCGAGGACGCACTGAAAGTGCTGCCCGCCGAGTACACCGATGATCCCGAGTACCGAATGCGCTTCGCCCGCGAAGCCGACGTGGCCGCGGGCCTGTCGCATCCGCACATCGTGCGGATCTACGACCGCGGCGAAAATGACGGCCAGTTGTGGATCTCGATGGATTACGTGCCGGGCACCGATGCCTCACATCTGCTCCACGAGCGCTATCAGAGCGGTCTACCCGTCGACGAGGTGATCGCCATCATCTCCGCCGTCGCATCCGCACTGGACTACGCCCATCACCGCGGCCTGCTGCACCGCGACGTCAAACCGGCCAACATCCTGCTCACCGAACCCGACAACGTCCAGGGTCGCCGGATCTACCTCGCCGACTTCGGTATCGCCCGCCTCATCGACGACGCTTCCGGCCTGACGGCCACCAACGTGGCGGTCGGCACGGTGGCCTACGCGGCACCCGAGCAACTCAAGGGCGATCCGGTCGACGGCCGAACCGATCAATATGCGTTGGCCTGCACAGCCTTTCACCTGTTGACCGGCGCTCCGCCCTTCGCCGACACCAACCCCACGGTGGTGATCACCCAACACATCAGCGCACCCCCGCCGTCCATCGCCTTACGCCGGCCCGAGTTGTCCTCACTGGACCCGGTCTTCGCCATCGCCATGGCCAAGGACCCGAACGGCCGTTACAGCAGCTGCAGCGATTTCGCTCTGGAACTGAGCAAGCACCTTGCAACGCAGGACTACGACACCCCAATCAACCTGCACGCCAGGCAAACTCAGCCGTCAATTCCCATGCTTGCAGCGCACGAGCCGGAGTCGAAAAGCTGGGTTCGGCGGCCTGCCGTGTTGATCGGCGCCCTGGTGGCCGTCGCGCTGCTGCTTGTCGGCAGCGTCTTTGCCCTCAGCCGGTTCACCAGCAGCCGTAAGCACACCGCCGCACCGCCGGGATCGTCGACGGCGGTGCCCCAGGGAACGTCTGCGGCTGCACAAGGCCCGTTCACCGGGACATACCGCGCCGATTTCGGCCCGGCCACTCTCCTGGATGGCGAATCAGTTCCGACTGCGCAACCCACCACGGGCACCTACGGTGTGCGCTCGATGTGTGGAGGCGCCGGCTGCGTGGCAACGGCTTCGCGCCTGAAAGGTGAAAGAGCCTTCGCCTCGACCATGGTGTTCGACCAGCTGGGCAGCAGCTGGGTGGCGGTGGTCCTGTCGACGCAGCCCTGCAAGGCCAATACCGTCGAGATCTGGGAGGTCTTCACGCTGGAGGCGCGTCCCGACGGAACTCTGGTCGGCGATCAAACGCGCACTGCCCGGAACAATTGCCAAGAGCGGCGTACCGTGACCTTCACCCGCACCGGCGATCCACCTGGCGGACTCCCCGACCCGGCGACTTTGCCGCCGCGGGTGCCGTCAATGGCCGAGGCTTTTCGCGGCCACTATCAGCAGACCCTTACGTTGACGGGCCAAGGTCCTCAGCAGAAGGGCGATTCGGCAGTCGTCACCAATTGCCTGCGTACCGGTGATCGGTGCATGAGCTACTTCCACACCGGATCGGGCGATGTTCCACTGATTTTCGCAGGCGGCGGCTGGACCTGGGAAGAGGTGAACAGCGGCAAGTGTCCGGACGGGAGTCCGACGACGCTGCGGATCAGCGCCACTTTCCCGCTGCCGCAACCGCCGGCGGATCCGCTGCCGACGCTGCCCGGCCGCGGGCACTGGGCGCAGACCGGAGTGTGCTCGATGGACGTAGATTTCGACGACACGTTCACTCGGACAGGCGATTAGCACAGTGTCCCTGGATGTCGGCCAGGTGTTCGCCGGATACACGATCCTGCGCGTACTGGGTGCGGGCGGCATGGGCACGGTGTATCTGGCCACACATCCTCGGCTGCCGCGCGAGGATGCTCTCAAAGTTCTCCCCGCGGAGTTCGCCAACGATGCGGAGTATCGGGCGCGATTCACCCGCGAGGCGGACCTGGCCGCGGGCTTGTCCCATCCACACATCGTCGGGGTTCAGGACCGGGGCGAGTTCGACGGCCAGTTCTGGATATCTATGGATTACGTGGCCGGCACCGATGTCTCCCGGTTACTGAAGGACCAGTACCCCTCGGGCATGCCCGCCGATGAGGTGCTGACCATCATCGACGCGGTCGCAGCCGCGCTGGACTACGCGCACGAACTCGGCTTGCTGCACCGCGACGTCAAACCGGCGAACATCCTGCTGGCCGATGCCGACGGGCAGAACCGGAGGGTGTATCTGGCCGACTTCGGCGTCGCGCGACGCATCGACGATTCGGCGGGGCTGACCGAGACCAATGTGGCAGTAGGCACTGTCGCCTATGCCGCGCCCGAACAACTCAGGGGTGATCCGGTCGACGGTCGAGCGGACCAATATGCCCTGGCGTGCACAGCCTTTCATCTGCTGACCGGTGCGCCGCCCTACCCGGACGCCAATGCCGCGGTCGTCATCACCCACCACCTGTACGCTCCACCGCCGTCACCGGGATCGTGCAAAGACGAGCTGAGCAAGCTGGATCCGGTGTTCATGCGCGCGATGGCCAAACAACCGTCCGACCGCTTCGCCACCTGCAGTGAGTTCGCCGCCCAATTGCGCAGGCACTTCGAGGCTGCCCCCCGGATCAATGCACCGGACCACCTCGTCACCGCCCCGATCGAACGGCCGCCGCGGAAATCACCCCGTGCTCTGATCGCCGCGCTGGTCGCCGTCGTGCTGCTTATCGGTGGCGGTGTTTTCACCGGCGTGAAGCTCATGCACAGGCCGGCCGCCGTCGCCTCCACGCACACTACTTCCGCCACCACGTCGACCGTGCCGGCGAGCACGCCGACCACGACCTCGGCCGCGCCGCTGACTCCTGGCCCGTTGAATGGCCGCTACAAGGCGGATTTCGGCGCCGCCACCGATCTCGACGGCAACGGCCACGGTGCGGGGCCGGCCACTGTCAGCTACGGCCTTCGCTCGGCGTGCAGGGGCGCCGAATGCGTGGCGACGGCCGAATCTCTGGGTCGGCCCAATGATTTGGCCAAGACGATGGTGTTCGACGAGGTCGGCGGCCGGTGGCTGGCGGTGGCGCTGATCACCGATGAGTGCCTTTCGACCAAATCCGAGTTCTGGCTGGCGTTCTCCCTGCAACTGGGCCCCGACGGAACGCTCTCCGGCGAGATGACACGCACCAGCGTCACCAATTGCCGGGACAAGCGGCCGGTAACACTCACCCGCACAGGCGATCTCGACGTCGACACGGTGGCCGACCCGGCCACCGTCACACCGCGGGTGGCGTCACCGGCCGAAGCGTTGCACGGCCGCTACCAGGTGCTGCGAACCTATTCCGCGCCCATCCCCACTCAGCCCGCGGACTCCGCCGTCGTCACCGACTGTCTGCGCACCGGCGAACGGTGCATGAGCTACTTCCACGGGGCGGCAGGCGACCAACCACTGGTCTACCAGAACGGCACCTGGGCTCTCACCGCGAACGCCGACTACCCGTGCCCGAAGGGAGGCACACTGCATTTCAGTGTCATCGCGGAGTTTCCGCTGCCACAGCCGCCGCAGAATCCCATCGAGCGACTCACCGGGCACGGGCGCCAGGAGCAGACCGGCCTGTGCGGGGTCAACGCGGCCTTCGATCAAACCTTCACCCGCACCGGAGATTAACTCAGCGCGGGAATGACCTCACGTTCGAACAACTCGATACCGGAGCGGTCGTACGCGGCCTCAGGGAAGTAGCAGATCGCGTATTCACAGCCGAGATCGCGGACCTTGGTGAGCCGCTCGATCACCTGCTCGGTAGTGCCCATCGCCGAATCCGGCATGCCACCCACCATCGAGTCCGCCACCGCGTCCGGCACATAGCCGTTCAGGCGGCCGCGAACCTGCTGCTTGCGGTCATTGACGTCGGCCTCCGACGTGCCCACCACGGCGGTGAAGTTGGCCGACCGCACGATCGCGTCGTAGTCGGTGCCGAGCGTGCGGCAGTGCTCGGCCAGTATCTGCGACTTGTGGGCAAATGCTTCGGGCTCCGGGGTGAAGTTGGTGTACTGCGCATACTGGGCCGCGATGCGCAACGTCACCTTCTCGCCCCCGCCGGCGATCCACAGCGGAATGCCATTGGCTTGCAACGGCTTCGGCGCAACGATCGCACCGTCCACCTGATAGTGCTTGCCCTCGAAGCTCACCTTGCCGTCGCGCCAGGCGTCGCGCATGATCTGCACGCCCTCGTCGAGGCGTGCCAGCCGCACACCGGCTGACGGGAATCCGTAACCATAGGCACGCCACTCGTGTTCGTACCATCCGCCACCGATGCCCATCTGAACGCGGCCGCCGGAGATGATGTCGGCGGTGGCTGCCACCTTGGCGAGATAGACCGGGTTTCGGTAGCTCATCGCGGTGCACATCTGGCCCAGCTTGATCCGCGAGGTGACGGCGGCGTAGGCCGACATCAACGACCACGCCTCGTGAGTGGCCTCATCGCTGGGCAGTGGCACGGTGTGGAAGTGGTCGTAGACCCATAGCGAATCCCAGGCGCCGGCGTCGGCGTAGGTGGCCAGATCGCGCATCACCGCCCAGTGCCGCTCGGGTTCGATGCCGACGAGATCCATCCGCCAGCCTTGCGGAATGAAGAGACCGAAGCGCATAGCGTGACTCTAACCCCGCGGGACCTCGCCGCCGCACTCGACGTGGATCGCCTTCGACGCGCGGAATCACCGGACGCCCGCGTTTGGCACCATGGGACAGGGGTCGCCACGATAACCGCGGACGAGAGGGTGGACTGAATGGAACTGTCCGGAATCGGAATCTGGAGCAGCCAGTTGCGCTACGGTGACGCATCCGAAGCCGCCGATGCTGCAGCGGAATTGGATGAACTCGGGTTTCCGGCGCTCTGGATTCCAGACGTGGGCGGACCGGTGCTCAAGGCCGTCGAGAGCCTGCTGGCGGCAACCAAGAGCACCGTGATCGCGACAGGAATTCTGAACCTGTGGATGCACTCGCCCGACGATGTCGCCGACGGTTATGCGCGACTCGTCGCCGAACACGGGAACCGGTTCCTGCTCGGCATCGGGGTCAGCCATGCGCCGCTGATCGATGCCAAAAACCCGGGCCGTTACCGCAAACCGCTGGCCGCGACGGCGTCGTTCCTGGACGGACTCGACGCGGCAGCGCAACCCGTGCCCGCAGAGGTGCGGGTGCTGGTCGCGCTCGGGCCCAAAATGTTGGAGCTGTCGGCCAAGCGTGCCCGCGGCGCTCACCCCTATCTCGTCACGCCCGAACACACCGCCACGGCGCGCGCCACATTGGGGCCGGGCCCGATGTTGTTGCCAGAGCAGACCGCAATCCTGACCGACGACGCCGACACGGCGCGCCGCATCGGAACCGATTGGATCCGGGGCTATTTGGCGATGCCGAACTACGCGAACAACCTGCGCCGCAGCGGGTTTTCCGACGACGACCTGACCCAGATCAGCGACCGGCTACTCAACGCGATCATCGTGTGGGGCGACGAAGAGGCGATCTTGCGCCGGGTCGCAGAGCATCACTCGGCCGGTGCAGATCACGTCTGCGTTCAGGTGATCGACACCGATCCCAGATCGTTCCCCCGGGAGCAATGGCGCCGCCTGGCCGCCGCTATCTCGGCGTAGCGACGCGCGAGCCGAGCACCTGACAGACGCGAAAACCCCCGAAACGCCGTTGTTTCGGGGGTTTCGCTGCTGAACCTAGGTCAGCGAGTCCGGCGGTAGGAAGCGGTCGCCGTACTTCTCGGCCAGCTCGCGGGCGCGGGCCACGAAGGCCTCCTTGCCCCGGCCGAGCGGACCCTCGTAACCGACGATGTACTGCGCGCTACCACCGGTCCACGGCGGGAACCCGATGCCCATGATCGACCCGATGTTCGCGTCGGCCGTGGTCATCAGCACGTTCTCGTCGAGGCACTTCTGGGTTTCCAGCGCCTCGGCGAACAGCATCCGGTCGATCATGTCCTGCAGCGGCAGCTCAACCGAACCCGACTTGAACGTCTCCCGCAGGCCCGGCCACAAACCGGAACGCTTACCCTCGGGGTACTCGTAGAAGCCGGCGCCCTTGAGACGGCCCGACCGTCCGACCTCAATCATCTTCTCCACCACGGCTTCTGCCGGGTGCGGCTCATACTTGCCGCCGGCGTCCTCGACACCCTTGCGGGTAGCGACCGCGATCTTGTGCATCAGCTCCAGGTTGAGCTCGTCAGAGAGCTGCAACGGCGGCGCCGGGTAACCGGCCTGCGAACCCGCCTGCTCGATGCTGGCCGGCTCGACGCCCTCGCCCAGCATCGCCAGCGCCTCGTTGACGAAGGTGCCGATCACGCGTGAGGTGAAGAAGCCGCGGCTGTCGTTGACCACGATCGGGGTCTTGCCGATGGCCAGCGTGTAGTCGAACACCCGGGCCAGCGCCTCGTCAGAAGTCTTCTCGCCCTTAATGATCTCCACCAGGGGCATCTTGTCGACCGGCGAGAAGAAGTGGATCCCGATGAAGTCCTCCTGCCGCTTGACGCCGGTCGCCAGACCGGTGATCGGCAGCGTCGAGGTGTTCGAACCCAGCAGCGCGTTGGGCTCGACGATGTCCTCGATCTCCTGGAAGACCTTGTGCTTGAGCTCCTGGCTCTCGAACACGGCCTCGATCACGAAGTCGACGCCCTTGAAGTCGGCGGGGTCGGCGGTCGGAGTGATGCGCGCCAGCAGCGCGTCGCTCTTCTCCTGCGTGGTGCGGCCCCGCTCGAGCGCCTTGGCTTCCAGCTTCTCGGAGTAGCCCTTGCCCTTCTGCGCGGCCTCGATGCTGACATCCTTGAGAACCACGTCGTAGCCGGCCTTGGCCGAGACATAGGCGATACCAGCGCCCATCATGCCTGCGCCGAGCACGCCGATCTTGTTGATCTTGACCGGCTCAATGCCGTCCGGGCGAGACTTGCCGGCGTTGATGGCCTGCAGGTCGAAGAAGAACGCCTGGATCATGTTCTTCGATACCTGGCCGGTGACCAGCGTGGTGAAGTATCGGCTCTCGATGCGGCTGGCCGTGTCGAAGTCCACCTGGGCGCCCTCGACCGCGGCCGACAGGATCGCCTTCGGCGCCGGCATCGGCGCACCCTTGATCTGCTTACGCAACAAGGCGGGGAACGACGGCAGGATCGACGCCAGCGCCGGCGACGACGGGGTGCCGCCGGGCATCTTGTAACCCTTCTTGTCCCACGGCTGTTCGTGGGAGTCCGGGTTGGCCTTGATCCACGCCTTGGCGGCCGGCACCAACTCCTCGACCGTCGGCAGCAGCTCGTCGATCAGACCCAGCTCCTTGGCCTTGGCCGGCTTGAACCGCGTGCCCTGCGACAGGATGTTGACGAAGGCATTCTGGATGCCGAACATCCGGACGCTGCGAGTCACACCGCCGGCACCCGGCAACAGACCCAGCGTCGCTTCGGGGAAGCCGAACTGCGATCCCTTGACGTCGGCCGCGATCCGGTGGTGGCAGGCCAGCGCGATCTCCAGGCCGCCGCCGAGCGCGGCGCCGTTGAGGGCTGCCACGACCGGCTTGCCCAGAGTCTCGATCGTGCGCAACTGCTTCTTGACGTTCTCAACCAGATCGAATGCCTCGCCGGCATTCTCCGGGCCGATCTGGATCATGCTCTTGACGTCACCGCCGGCGAAGAAGGTCTTCTTGCCACTGGTGATCACCACGCCGGTGATCGAATCCTTCTCCGCGACAAGGCGTTCAACTGCCTTGCCCATCGACTCGATGTAGGCCTCGTTCATCACGTTGGCCGACCCCGACGGGTCGTCCAGCGTCAGGGTGACGATGCCGTCGTCGTCCTTATCCCACTGAATTGTGTTGTCAGCCATTGCTGTTCGAAACCCTCTCAGACTCGTTCTACGATCGTCGCGACACCCATGCCGCCGCCAATACACAGCGTCACCAACGCGCGCCGGGCGTTACGGCGCTCCAGCTCGTCGACCATGGTGCCGAGAATCATGGCGCCGGTGGCACCCAGCGGGTGACCCATGGCGATCGCGCCGCCGTTGACGTTGAGCTTCTCGTCCGGGATGTTGAGGTCCTTCTGGAACTTCAGCACCACTGAGGCGAAGGCCTCGTTCAGCTCGAACAGGTCGATGTCGTCGACGGTCAGGCCGGCGCGGTCGAGCACCTTGCGGGTGGCCGGGGTGGGGCCGGTCAGCATGATGACCGGGTCGGCACCGCTGGTCGCGGTGGCAACGATGCGGGCGCGCGGGGTGGCGTTGATGGCCGCCCCGGCCTTCTCGTTACCGATCATGACGAGCGAGGCGCCGTCGACGATGCCGGAGCTGTTGCCACCGGTGTGAACGTGGTTGATCTTCTCGACATAGTGGTACTTCTGCAGCGCCACATCGTCGAAGCCACCCATGGCCGCGAGGGCCTCGAAGGCCGGCTTGAGCTTGCCCAGGCCTTCCTTGGTGGTGTCCGGGCGCATGTGCTCGTCGTGGTCGAGGATCAGCAGGCCGTTTTGGTCGCGGACCGGCACCACGGACTTGGCGAAGTAGCCGCCCGACCATGCCTCGGCAGCCTTCTCCTGGCTGCGCAGGGCGTAGTTGTCCACGTCGTCGCGGGTGAAGCCCTCGATGGTGGCGATCAGGTCGGCGCCGATGCCCTGCGGAACGAACATCACGTCGTAGTTGGTGGCGGGGTCGAGGCCCATGGCGCCGCCGTCGGATCCCATCGGCACGCGGCTCATGGACTCCACACCACCGGCCAGCACCAGGTCGTCCCAGCCCGAACGCACCTTCTGCGCGGCGGTGTTGACGGCCTCGAGGCCCGATGCGCAGAACCGGTTGAGCTGGACGCCGCCCGAGGTGACGGGCATGCCGGAGGCCAGCACCGCGGCGCGGGCGATGTCACCGCCCTGGTCGCCCACGGGTGAAACACAACCCAGGATGACGTCGCTGATCAGGTTCTCGTCGAGGTCAGGGTTGCGCTTGCGCAGCTCCTCGATGAGGCCCACGACCAGGCTCAGTGGCTTGACTTCGTTCAGCGCGCCGTTGCGTTGCTTGCCGCGCGGCGTGCGGATGGCCTCGTAGATGAAGGCTTCTTCGGACATGTCGGTTTCCTGTTCCAAAAAGGGAGGGTTTGGATCCGTCTTAAAGAGTAGGTCCAGGAAAGGAACACTAACAGGGGCCTCGGCCAACCTGTTGGTTGGGAGGGAGTCCGCAGGTCAGGGTGCTGGACGCGCCGACGCACCTGGCTGGCGCGGCGACAGGCTGAACGGCATGGGCGCGAACGTGAAGCTGGCCGCACGCTCGGCGCCGAACGTGAAGCTGGCCGCACGCTCGGCGACCGGCGAGCTCCCAATAAGCTCGACCACCATGACGGTCACGCGGCTGCAGCCCTACGCGACCACGGTGTTCGCCGAGATGTCGGCGCTGGCCGCGCGGATCGGCGCGGTGAACCTCGGCCAGGGCTTTCCCGACGAGGACGGTCCTCCCGCAATGCTCAAGGCGGCGCAGGACGCCATCGCCGCGGGGGTCAACCAATATCCGCCCGGATTGGGTATCGGGCCCCTGAGACAGGCCATCGCCGCACAGCGCCGGCGGCGCTTCGGCATCGACTACGACCCCGACACCGAGGTCCTGGTCACGGTCGGCGCCACGGAGGCCATCGCCGGCGCCGTCCTGGGCCTGGTGGAACCCGGCTCGGAGGTACTGCTTATCGAGCCGTTCTACGACTCCTACTCACCCGTGGTGGCGATGGCCGGCGCCCACCGGGTCGCGACGCCTTTGGTCGCCGACGGTCGCGGGTTCGCTCTGGACACCGACGCGCTGCGCCGGGCAATCACGCCGCGAACGCGGGCCCTCATCGTCAACTCACCGCACAATCCCACCGGTGCGGTGCTCAGCCACACCGAATTGCAGGCCATCGCCGAGCTCGCGGTGGCCGCCGACCTGTTGGTCATCACCGACGAGGTGTACGAGCACCTGGTCTACGACGACCACACCCACGTACCGCTCGCCGGGTTCGACGGCATGGCCCAACGCACCGTCACCATCTCCAGCGCGGCCAAGATGTTCAACTGCACCGGTTGGAAGATCGGCTGGGCGTGCGGTCCGGCACATCTGATCGCCGGTGTGCGCGCGGCCAAGCAGTACCTGAGCTATGTCGGCGGGGCGCCGTTCCAACCGGCGGTGGCGCTGGCACTCGATACCGAGGACGAGTGGGTGGCGACCCTGCGCAACTCCCTGCAGGCCCGGCGGGATCGGCTGGCAACGGGGCTGTCCGATATCGGTTTCGGAGTTCACGACAGCTACGGCACCTACTTTCTGTGCGCCGACCCGCGACCGCTGGGCTACGACGACAGCTCGGCATTCTGCGCGGCGCTGCCGGAGAAGGTCGGTGTGGCGGCGATCCCGATGTCGGCCTTCTGCGATCCGACCGCCGAACATGCCGACCTGTGGAATCACTTGGTGCGCTTCACCTTCTGTAAACGTGAGGACACCCTCGATGAGGCGATCAGCCGCCTCGGCGCGTTGCGGGAGGGCTAGCCGCGCTTCCCATCACCCGGCGCCGCAGTCCCTCGGTCGCCGCGTCGAGGATTTTCTTGCGGGCCCGGTTGACCAGAAATTCGGGTAGCGGCGCAGAAGGTTCGACGGTGATGGTGAATCGCACCCTCGTCTTCTCGTCACCCTCGCGACTCAGGTTGTATTCGCCGTGCTGACCGTGTTGCTGCTTGGTTTTCTTGGCATCCCACACGACCCAGTCCGGGCCCCAGTGGTACTCGAGTAGTTCGCGGTCCATGATGCCGACGACCTTGATGGCGACCTTCACGTAACGGGGCCGGCCGTCCGGCCACGTCTCCACGACTTCGGCCCGCTTGTGCACCGACGACCACGACGGCACCGCCTGCATATCGGCCAGCGCGTCGATGATGACGTCCGGCGGTGCGTCGATAACGACTTCAGTCGATGCTTGAATGGCCACTGTCGTTCAAAATAGCAATCATCGGCCGGTCAGAAACGTCACTTTTCGTCCTGATCCGACGTGTTGCCCATGACGCGCTTCTGCAAGCCCTTGGCCGCGGCTTCCAGAATCTGCTCGCTCGCCCGTCGGACGATGAATCCGGGGATCGGGCCCGATGGTTCCACGGTGACGTCGAACCGAACCCGTGTCTTGTCGAGACCTTCTGGCGTCAGCTTGTATTCGACGTGTTGACCGTGTTGCTGGAAGGTCTTGTCGGCATCCCAGCACACCCAGTCCGGACCCCAGTGGTATTCGAGAATCTCCTTGTCGACCAGGCCCAGAATCTTGACCGTCGCCCGCACATGGTGTGGCCGCCCGTCGGGGTAGTAGTCGATCACTTCCACGCTTTTGTGCAGCGAGGACCACGACGTCAGATTGCTGACGTCTGCCAGCGCCTCCATGATCACTTCCTGGGGCGCATCAATGACGAATTCTCGCGACGCTTTTACAGCCACCGACTTCAAGCTAGCAACGCCGCGGCTAACCCGGATACGGTTCAGGCAAATACCTTGTTACCAGCCTATTTCGGTGAGTGCTGTCGTCTGCGCCGGCGACCGCCCCACTGGCGGGGCCGGGGTCCTGGAGAACCGCGGTGCCGGCGCGGCCTGCTCGACGCCGTGCGCGGTGATCACCGTCGACCGACCCGTCAGATGAGCGTCGCAAGCGGCTTCGGCCCAGTTCAGCACGGGTGTCACGCAGGCATCGGTGCCGGCGAAAACCGCGGTCCACTCGTCGCGGGTGCGGCTGGCGAACTTCTCGGTGAACAACTCCCGCATCCGCGGAAAGGAGCCGGCATCGAGTTGCGCGGGCACCTCGTCGGCCGACAACCCCAGGCCGGCGAGCAGCGCCGCAAAGAACTGCGGCTCAATGGCGCCGACGGCCATGTACTTGCCGTCGGCGGTCTCGTAACACCGATAGAACGGAGCACCGCCGTCGAGCAGGAACGATTCGCGCTCGTCGCGCAGCGCGCCGGTCGACTTCATCGTCCACATCATCTGGGCGAGCACGCTGACGCCGTCGACCATCGCAGCGTCGATCACCTGCCCGAGGCCCGAGCGCTCGCGCTCATACAGCGCGGTCACGATGCCCAGCAGCACCAGCATCGAACCGCCGCCGAAATCGGCCACCAAGTTCAGCGGCGGCATCGGCGGCCGGTCCCGATAACCCAGCGCGGACATCGCGCCGGTCTGGGACAGGTAATTGATGTCGTGGCCCGCCGTCATCGCCAGCGGCCCATCCTGCCCCCAGCCGGTGACGCGCGCATAGACCAACCGGGGATTGACGGCCGCGCACTCCTCGGGGCCGATGCCGAGGCGCTCGCAGGTGCCCGGCCGGAAGCAGTCCAGCAACACGTCGGCCTTGGCCGCCAACTCCAGCAGTGCGCCGGGCTGCGTCTTGACGTCGAGGTCGACGATGCGCTTCCCGCGATGCAGCAGATCACGGTCTTCGGCCGGCATCTGCAAGCCACCTGGCCGGCGAACCCTGACAACATCCGCGCCGAGATCGGCCAACACCATCCCGGCGTGCGGCCCGGGACCGATGCCGCCGAGCTCAATGACCTTGACCCCGGCCAGTGGCCCCCCGCCAACCACAGTCGGCTACTTGCCCTTCTTCACCTTCAGCACGCGTTCGCGCAGATCCTTGGTGGCCGAATCGATCGTGCCCTTCACCGCCCGCTTCAAGACGAACCCGGGCAGCGGCACGTTCGGGTCGGCGAGGAGATCGAACTTCACCAGCGTGGAGTCACCCTTGGGCACCAGGACATATTTTCCGTCCTGGGCCTTCTGCTGGGCAGAGCTGACGAGTTCCCAGCTCACCTCGTTGTCGCTCCACGTGTAGGCCACGACTTGCTCGTCGGTGATCCCGGCGACTTTGACCTTCATCTTGACCTTGCTGGGCCGCCCGTCGGCGCCCGTCTCGAGTACTTCTGCGCTCTGATGCGGCTCGGACCACTCGGGCATCGCCTCAAAATCAGCGATGACATCCAGGATCTCCTCGGGACTGGCTTCGATGACGATCTCGCGGGATTCTTTGATTGCCATGGCCCGCACGATATCGCGGGCAGCGCCCGGCGGGAATAGGCTCTTTGCCGGGGTACCGTCGTTTTCGTGACTGATCCCGCTTACACCGTCGGCGATTATCTTCTCGACCGCCTTGCCGAACTCGGCATCTCGGAGATCTTCGGCGTTCCGGGCGACTACAACCTGGCGTTCCTCGACCACGTCGTGGAACATCCGAAGCTGCGCTGGGTCGGCAACGCCAACGAGCTCAACGCCGGCTATGCCGCCGATGGCTATGGGCGGCTGCGCGGAATATCGGCTGTGGTAACGACTTTCGGCGTCGGTGAGTTATCGCTGGCCAACGCCATCGCGGGCAGCTATGCCGAACACGTGCCGGTGGTGCATATCGTCGGCGGGCCGTCAAAGGACGCCCAGGCCACCCGCCGGGCCCTGCACCACTCGCTCGGTGACGGCGACTTCGAGCACTTCTTCCGGATCAGCCGCGAAATCACCTGCGCTCAAACCAATCTCATGCCGGCAACGGCCTGCCGGGAGATCGACCGGGTGCTGTGCGAGGTACGTGAGCAGAAGCGGCCCGGCTACATCCTGATGTCCACCGATGTGGCGCGCTTCCCCACCGAACCGCCCTCTGACCCGTTGCCCCGCTATAGCGGCGGAACCAGCCCGCGCGCACTGGCGATGTTCACCGAGGCCGCCACCAAGCTGATCGGTGACCATCAATTGACGGTGCTCGCCGACCTGCTGGTGCACCGGCTGCATGCGGTCGACGAACTCGAATCCCTGCTCAACGCAGACGTTGTGCCGCACGCGACGTTGATGTGGGGCAAGAGCCTGCTCGATGAAAGCTCGCCGAATTTCATGGGCATCTACGCCGGGACGGCCAGCACCGAGCGGGTCCGAACGGCCATCGAAGAGGCGCCGGTGCTGGTGACGGCGGGCGTGGTGTTCACCGACATGGTCAGTGGCTTCTTCAGCCAGCGGATCGACCCCGGCCGCACCATCGACATCGGCCAATATCAGAGCAGTGTGGCCGACGAGGTCTTTGCGCCACTGGAAATGGGTGCCGCACTCACCGCGCTGGCGGGCATCCTCACCGACCGGGGGATCACCTCGCCGGCCGTCCCGCCGCCCCCGGTGCCGCCACCGGCACCCACCCCTGCGCGCGACGAACCGCTCACCCAACGGATGGTGTGGGACCGGTTGTGCGCGGCACTGACTCCCGGCAACGTGGTACTGGCCGACCAGGGCACGTCGTTCTACGGTATGGCTGACCATGTGCTGCCGCAGGGGGTGACCTTTATCGGCCAACCCCTTTGGGGCTCAATCGGTTACACGTTGCCAGCGGCCTTCGGAGCGGCGGTGGCGCATCCGGAGCGCAGGACGGTGCTGCTGATCGGCGACGGCGCGGCACAGCTGACGGTGCAGGAACTCGGCTCCTTTTCCCGGGAGGGGCTTTCGCCCGTCATCGTGGTGGTCAACAACGACGGTTACACGGTCGAACGCGCGATTCACGGGGAGACCGCTCCCTACAACGACATCGTCAGCTGGAACTGGACACAGGTCCCCGGCACATTGGGTGTTGCCAACCACCTTGCGTTCCGGGCCCAGACCTACGGGGAACTCGACGACGCACTCACCGCTGCGGCCGAGAACAAGGACCGCATGGTTTTCGTCGAGGTGGTGTTGCCGCGGCTCGAAATTCCGCCGCTGCTGGGCCAACTCGTGGGAAACATGCACCCGGCGCCGCGCTCATAACCGGGACGCGCCTTCGATCTGCTCGAAGATCTTCGAGAACTGGAACGGCGTCTGCACAATCCCACTTCCGTCGACTGCATCGACAGCACCCAACGTGCCCGAAACGTCGCGTGGCAACTCCCACATGGACAGTTCGCCGATGTGGTTCTGCACTGCGAAGGTGGTCAGCTTCTGGGCGTCGGCCAGGGTGAAGATCTCCAGCGGGTCGTCGTTGATTCCCACCAGTGGCGTCACCCCGAGCATCGACCAGGCCTGCTGGCTCGACATCGACGGGTACAGCGTCATCAGTTGACCGTGGGTGGCCGTCGCCGCGTCGATCGCGTACTGACCCATGCCCGGATTTCCGGCCTGGTCGAAGCCCGGACCGTAGTCCATGGCCATGATGTTCACGTGTGAGATGTTCACGCCGTTGGCGGTAGCGGTCTGCAGCACGTTCAATCCCCCGCCCTGCCCCGGGACCAAACCGGTCGGCAGCACCGGGAGGGTGTAGGAGACGGACACGGGTGTGCCGTTGGCCGCCATCTGCTGCTGTAGCAGGGCGATGGCTTTCGACTGGGTCGACATCGCTTGCGTGTTGCCCTGCAGGGCGCCTTCGACGTCGAAGTCCAGGTTGTAGATGTGATAGGTGTTCACCACCGACGCGTACTGCTGCGCAAGGGCAGCCGGGGTCTGACCGCTGACTGCGGACAGGTCGGTGCCGAATGCGCCACCGAACGAGAGGGTTCCGGTGATGCCGGCGCTACGCATGCTCGCGATCTGGTTGTCGATGAATGCACTCTGCGAGCCGCCCGTGACGTCGTATGCGGAGTAGCCACCCCAGGCCGCGTGGCCTGAGGGGTCGGCATTGATGAACGCAAGCGTCGCGTGGGTGACGCCGTTCTGCGCAGCGGTTGCGAAGTCGTAGCCGTTCGGCCCGGGCCACAGCGTGATGTCGACATACGGCGAGTACACGCCGGTGCCGGTCGTTCCCCCGGTCGGCGTGCCCCCAGTGCCGGTCGTTCCCCCGGTGCCGGTCGTTCCCCCGGTGCCGGTCGTTCCCCCGGTCGGCGTCCCGCCGGTCGAGGTCCCGCCGGTCGAGGTCCCGCCCGTCGAGGTCCCGCCGGTCGAGGTCCCACCGGTCGGGGTGCCACCCGTCGACGTACCGCCGGTCGCGGTGCCCCCTGCGCCGGCGACCGGCTGTCCGTTCAGCAGCAGGTTGGTGGGCGCAGAGTAGGAGCCGGTCTGGGTCGCCTGGAACCCGACGGTGACCGAGCCACCGGGAGCGATCGTCTGGGTCCACGACTCGGGGGTCACGGTGTAGTGCGTGCCCGAGTGCGCGAGTTGACCGCTCCAGGCGCTGGTGATGGATTCATTTGCGGGCAAGTCGAATTGCAGTTGCCAGTTGGTCACCGGTGCGGTGCCGGTATTGGTGATCTTGTAGTCGGCGATGAAACCGTTGTCCCAGTGCGAGGTTGCGGCGTAGGTCGCCGTCAGGCCAGTGCCGGCAGAGTTGGTTCCGCCACCCGTCGTTCCGCCGGTGGTACTCGTACCCGTGCTGCCGGTGCCCGTACCGGTGCCGGCGCCCGTGCCCGTCCCGGTCCCCATGCCGGTTCCAGTTCCGGTGCCCGTCCCCGTGCCGGTTTCCGTTCCAGTTCCGGTGCCCGTCCCCGTGCCGGTCCCCGTTCCGGACCCTGTCCCGGCTCCCGCGCCGGTTCCGGTGCCTGCGCCCGTCCCGGACCCGGTGCCCGTGTCACCGACCGGGTGACCGTTCACCAGGAGATTCGTGGGCGGCGAGTACGACCCCGAGTGCCCTACCTGGAATCCGACATTCACAGAACTTCCGGGGGCAATAGTGCCGTTATAGGTTTCCGGCGTCACCGTGTACTGGGTGCCCGATTGCGACACGTGCCCGTTCCACAAATTGGTGATGGATTCATTTTCAGGCAGGCTGAATTGGAGCTGCCAGTTGCTCATCGGGGTAGTCCCCGTGTTGGTGATCGTGTAATTGGCGACAAACCCGTTATTCCACTGCGACGACGTCGCATACGTGGCGGTGAGGCCCCCGCCGCCGGCCGCGGTCGTCGCTGCACCGGCCGTCGCCACCGATGGCGTAGTGACGGCTGTCGCCGCCCCGGCAACCGGTGTGCCGGCGCCATTCACTCCCGTGCTCGCAGCAGTGCCGGCAGATATGGCGGCGCCGGCCGCCCCAGCGGTGCCGGCGTTCGGTGTTGCGGCGCTCGACGAAAGCGGTGTCGACACGCTCGCGCCCGCGGCCGGCGAGCCCGCACTCACCTGCGCTTTCGCTGCCTCGGCCGGTGTCGACGCGGCCGCGGCGGCACTACCGCCACCACGGCCGGTCGCGGCGTTCACGGCGCCGGCCACCTGTTGGCCCAGGCCCCGCAGCAAGGACGCACCGTCCGCCTCGGTACTGGCGTACGCCCCGGCGGCGCTCGTCAAGCCCTGCGCTACGCGGGCACCGAACGCCGCGGCTTCGCCGCTCAGCACCTGGTACTCGAGGGCATGGGAGTTGAACAAGCCCGCGATCGCTCCGGACACCTCATCGGCAGCAGCCGCCAGTATCCTTGCCGTGGGCGCCGCCACCGCGTTATTCATGACACTTAAATTAGAACCGATTTCTGAAATAGAATTAGCAGCGAACGCCAGCGCTTCCGGCGTTGTTAGCAGGTATGACATGCCCATCTTCCTTGATCACGTGCCAATAACTTATTTATAACGAGAACATCACAAGGATAATTGCGGACGCGCCACAGCGTGTCAACTATTTGACGGGGCGAGAATTCCTAAGGGTTTCGTAAGCCGTGGTCAGACCACTCAGACACCCGGGCCGCGGCGGCATGGCGGTGCCGCAGATTCGCCGCCGGACCGGTCCGCGCTGCCAGACATGATGATGGCCCTGACGGTGTGCCGGCAACGCCCGCAATCGGCACCCGCACCGCAGGCGGCCGCGACCTGATTCGTCGTTGCCGCTCCGGCCGCAACGGCCTCAGCCACCATCTGACTGGTGATGCCGTTACACAGGCACACGAACATCGAGTGATCCGATCACTCCGACTCGATCCGCATCATGTCGAAATAGCGGCCCACGAACAGCGGCGGGTAGGCGCCCACTCCGGCGCCGCCGCCCATCCACTGAGCGGTCGAGTCGGGATGATCGATCCACTGACGCGCACTTTCTTCGTCGGGGAACTCCTGCAGTATCAACACTTCATGGGAATCGTCGAAGGCCTGAAACACCCAGGTCTTCCGCACACCGGCGGCGGTGAATCTGTCCATCGCATGCCCGACCTGGGCGGTCAGGTTCGACACGTCGTCGACCGAGGCGAATGCGGCCAGCACCACACCGGGAGCCTTGGGCACGGCGGGTGCGGTAGTGATGAAACGTTCGACGATCTCTCCGGCGAACACCGCCGGTATGTCCTCGACACCGGCCTCGTCGAACCAGTCGAAAAATACTCGGGAACGCAGCAGTTCCACGATCGGCTCGCGGCTGTGCACTCCGATCATGACCAGGACGCGACCGTAATCGTGCGTCGACACATAGACCAGGACATGGTGCGCGCCGATGTCGGAGAGAGCTGCTCTGTTGCGTTCGAGTAGCGGCCACACCCGGGTGGGATCCGGTATCCGGTAGTCCGACGCGATCACCATCGAGTGAATATCGCCGTCGCTCATCGCACCCCCTACGCCGGATTGAACTGCGAAATGAGCCACTTTCCATCGGCTTTGGTCAACGTGACCAGCACGCTGCTCGACGTCGTGCTCGGCTCCGGCCGATCACGGCTCTGCGTGCTCTGGTTGATGAACAGCAGAACGGTGGCCGAATCGGGATGGAAGTCGGTGAGCGCGCTCCGCAGCACCACGGCGGTCGTCTTCACTGCCTTCTGCTTGGCCGCCGGGGCGACGATCTGCTGGGTGAATTGGTCGTAGTACGAGAGGAAGTCACCCGTCAGATGGGACCTCGCGGTGGAGAAGTCGCGGTCCAGGGTGTCCGGTGAGTACGAGAGGATCGCGATCGTTCCCTCGCTGGCGGCCGCGATCGCCGACTTGGCTGCCGCGGCATCGACTGCGCGATCCGGCCGGTAGTAGAACCAGAACGCTCCTCCCAAAATCGAAAGCGAAGCCACGACAATCAACGTCAGAACGGCCGCGCCGATCTTTCCCGACCACTTGTCCGGCGTCCTGGACGACCGCTTCTTCACCCGTTCGGCGAGGCCGCTGAACCGCCCGGTCCGCGATGCCTCGGGCTTCTCGGTGACATCCGGCTCGTCGGTGTCCACAACGCTCGTCGACTTCTTCGGGCTCACGGGACAAACTCGACTTTCGACATCTTGAGCTGTCCGCCGTCCCGGGTCATCGTCACGATCAGCCGGTATTTCCGCGGATCCTGTTTTGCGCCAGCCGCGTTGGTGACTTCCGACGTGCTGGCGACGAGTACCACCGCCGAGTTGTCGGTCATCGAATCGAGGTCCACCGCGGCGGCCTGAACGGAGCCCTGCGACACCACCTTCGACTGTTCGACGACGTTGGTGAAGTCGTCGGCCATCTTCAGGAAGTCATCCTTGAAGGTTCCGGTGGACACTTCGACGATGCGCTGCACTCCCTCCTTGGCGTGCTCAAAGTCCAGTGACGTCAACGTCACGACACCCTGCCGGGCCGCCGCGGCGTACTCGGCCACCTGCTGACGCTCCCGCTGCGCATGCTTGTGCAACACGGCCATCTCCACGCTGGCACCCACGGCGACAAGCGATATGAGGACGGCGAACACCGCCGCAACCGCCGACAGTTTGGGACGGCCGGGCCACCGTCGGCGTGATTCGGAGGCCGCGGTGTCCGAGGAGTCATCGTCAGAATCCGGCGAATCGTCTCCCGCCTCGGCCTCGCCGGATTCGGTTGCGGACTCGGCATCCCCCGCGTCGGCTGCCGAGGTTTCTTCGACAACAACGGTTTCCGCCGGCTCATCTTCGCCCGGTTCGTCCTCGGACGCCGGTACATCGCTGATGTCTTCTTCGGCAGGCTTTTTGGTCTCGACACGCTGCGCCTCGCGACGCAGTCTGATGGCGCGGGCCCGGGCGCGTGCAGCGGCAGCGATCGCTTCGGCTTCGGCTGCCTCCGCCTCGGCCTGATCGGCAAGAGACCGGATCTCCGCGGCAGTCTGAGGTGTGTCGCCCTTTTTCACCGCAACCAATTTCGCGTGAAGACCGGGGAGTGCGCCGCCCACCTCAACTCACCGGCGCGAGAACGAGGCTGCTCGTCGCTCAATCTGAACTCCTCTACCGCTTGCCGGTGACAAATCAGCGGGTAGCCGCCGGAACACGAACGGCGCCGCCGTTGGCCAAACCCTACTCGGCACCGGCAAGGGCGGCGAGCAATCGGGCGGCCTGCGACCACTTCCGTCGGTAGCCCGCGGAGAGGCAGATTATCACCATCCACCGCACAGACTACCGGCGGCGGCACAGAACACCCTGGCGAAAACCTGACAAGCAGGGGAAATAGTGTTCTCAATTCAAACATACGGCCGCTTTCTCACCGCAGGAGGTCCTTGACCACCTTGCCGGTCGCGTTGAGCGGCAACGCCTCCAGGAACTCCACTGCACGCGGGACCTTGAAGCCCGCCATGCGCTCCCGGCACCAGTCGATCAATTCCGTTGCGTCGACTGGACTTTGTCGTACCACGAAGGCCTTGCCGACTTGACCGAGCCGCTCGTCGGGCACACCGATGACTGCGGCTTGCGCCACCGCCGGATGCCCGATCAGAAACCCTTCGATCTCGGCGGGGTAGGCGTTGAATCCTCCGACGATGAACATGTCCTTCTTGCGGCCGACGATGCGCAGTCGCCCGGCTTCGTCGAAGTTCCCCAGGTCTCCGGTATGCAGATAGCCGTGGGCGTCGATCGCCTCCGCGGTCGCGACCGGATCGTCGAGATAGCCCTGCATGACGCCGTAACCGCGGACCAGCACCTCGCCGTCGTCGGCGACGCGAACCTCGACGCCCGCACAGGGCACCCCCGCCGTGGTGGCGACATCCTCGAAGGAGTCGCCGGGCCGCGAGAGCGTGACATTGCCGGCTTCGGTGAGCCCGTAGCCGGTCATCAATGTCTGGAACGGGAGTTCGCCATGGATGCGACGGACCAGTTCGACGGGAATGTCCGCAGCCCCCGTCACCCCGGCACGCAACGTCGACAACCGGGTTTTGTCGCCGACCGTCAACAACGAGTGATAGAGCGTGGGTGGACCGGGCAGCATCGTGACGCGCTCGCGCTCGATGAGATCCACCACCGTGTCGAGGTCGAACGCGGCGACCGGCAGCATGGTCGCGCCGCGCAGAAAAGACGTGACGAGACCGGCTTTCAATCCGAACGTGTGAAAGTAGGGATTGATCTGCAGGTAGCGGTCACCTTCACGCAGGTCCGCCAGGGTCGCCCATTCCTCGTACATCCGCAGCGTCTGACGATGGTTCATCATCGCCCCCTTCGGACGACCGGTCGTCCCCGAGGTGAAGATGATGTCGGAGATGTCACTGCCACTGACCGCGGACTCGAAAGGTGCACCGCTGGAAAGGAAATCGGACTTGAGGTCGATCACCGGCACCCCCGCCGGCGCCCGGTACTCCTGCCCCAGGAACCCCTGCTGAACCAGGACCGCCCGAACCCCGCTGCGGACAATGATGTCGCCGGCCTCGTCGGCCTTGAACCGGGAGTTCACCGGCACCAGCACGCCGCCGGCGGTGAGCAGCCCGAACGCTGCGACGATCCATTCCGCCGAGTTGGGTGCCCAGACGGCCACCCGATCTCCCCTGCCCACCCCGAACTCAGCGAAAGCACCCGCCGCGCAACGTATTCGGTCGACGATCTGGTCGAAGGTGTAGCGCAGCGGGCCGTCCACTACCGCTTCGGCATCCCCGAATCGCTCTGCCGCACTCAAGACCATCTCGGGGATGGTCTGCCAGGGTGACTGGCCCGTCACACCGTGACGAGCCGACCGAGGTTGCCGCCCATGATCTTCGCCTGCGACTCGACGGGCAGATGCGACAGTGCGTTGATGTAGTAGGTCGGCTCCGCCAGGCCCTCTGGGTGCGGCCAGTCCGATCCGTACAGCACCTGGTCCACCCCGACGAGGTTGATCAGATCGTCGATGCCTTCCTCGAAGAACGGGCTGACGTAGATCCGGTTCTTGACGGTCTCGACCGGGTCGCTCGGGAAAGCTTCCGGGGCTTTCCGGAAGACCTCGGCCAGCCCGTCCAGCAGTGGGTTCATCCATTTCGAACCGGCCTCGACGATCGCCACCTTCAGCTTGGGGTGGCGGTAGAGCGCGCCGTGAATCACCCAGGAGCCCACGGCGTCCTGGATCGGCCGCCACTCATTGAGGATGCCCATCGCGTTGGTCTGGAACGGCAGCATCTCCTGGTCGGCGCCGTCCCACTCGGAGGTATACCGGGAGTAGCCGCTGTCGCTCGAGTGCATACCCACCAGCAGGTCGTACTCGACGACCCGCTCCCAGAACGGGTCGAACTCGGGCAGAGCGAACGACCGGGGGCCGCGGAAGCCGGGGACCGGAGCCGGGCGGATCAGGATGCAGCGCGCACCACGCTTGACCACCCACTCCAGCTCCTCGATCGCCTTCTCCACGATCGGCAGGGTGATGACCGGGGTAGTGAAGATGCGGTTCTGGTAGTTGAAGCCCCAGACCTCGTCGAGCCACTGGTTCAATGCGTGGATCAAGACGTGGATGGCGACCGGGTCGTCGCGCAGCCGTTCCTCGATCAGACTGGCCAGCGTCGGGAACATCAGAGTGCGGTCCAGGCCCAGCTCGTCCATCTTCTCCAGGCGCGGGCCCGGTTCGAAGAACGCCGGGATGGCGCGCATCGGCTCGCCGAACAACTCGCGCTTGCTCTTGCCTTCCGGGTTGCCGTACTTGAAGTACTCCTCCCAGGCGCCCGGGCGGGCCACGACCTCGAAGGTCGGGTTGGGAATGTAGTTGCTGATCACGCCGCGCAATGCGATCTTGGTGCGCCCGTTGATCTGCACGTACTGCACGTAGTCCTTGTACTGCTTGGGCAGGAACTTGGTCAGCGCCTCCGGCGGCTCGTACAGGTGGTTATCCGCGTCAAACAGCGGGAACGGGACATCCTCCCGATGCGACAACTGCCCCATGAAATCCTCCTTCGCGATTTATGAGAATACTATTCTCTGATGCTGGCCAGCGCAACGACGGTCGGCGCGAGGCGCCTCCCGGCTGCTCCCGGCTACGGGACAGGTGTCAGCACGTGGCCCTGATCTTGAAATCCACCGTCGCCGCTTCGTTCGGCTTGGCGCTGGTGGCTCCGTTGGCGGTGCCACTAATCACGAAGTTGCCGCCGTCGAAGCGCGTGTCAGCGGCGTCACCACCGCCCGGCGCGGCCGTGGTGGTGCCGGTGAAGCCGCCCAGATTGTGAAAACGCACGGAGATGGTGGTCGCCGGATGGTGCCGCTGATCCAGCACCGCCGTTGCGCCGGACTCGTCGTTACCCAGAGCGATCGTCCGGTACCACTCCTGCTGATAGCAGCGGACCAGATCGGGCCGCACTTCGGTGCCATTGATGTTCACGGTTGCGGTACTGGCGAGCTGGCCCTGGGAGGGCGCGCTGCAGGCACTCGCGCTACAGGCACTGAGGATGGCCGCCGCGAAAACTGCCGGCATCACCGTTCGCTTCTGCACCTGGCACCCCCATAGACGACTTCTGTCAACTTCTGGACCTGCACTGATGATGCTATTCTCCGGGAACGAGAATGCCAATATCGCTGTTCTGGCGGCCCGAGGAGTGATCGCGCATGGTCGAGCTGGAGTTCGACGAGGTCGACACCGGCGTCGCCGTGCTCACCATCGATCGCCCGCACGCCCGTAACGCGATCGCGCTCGAGACCATGGGGCAACTCGAACAAGCACTGCATTCGGCCGCCGGCGCCCGTGCGTTGGTCATCAAGGGCGCGGGCGATCGTGCCTTCGTATCCGGCGGTGATCTCAAGGAACTCAGCGCGCTGCGCACCGAGTCGGACGCCGCGGCGATGGCGAGACGGATGCGGGCGGTGTGCGATCAGATCGCATCATTCCCCGCACCGGTGATCGCCGCGCTCAACGGCCACGCCTTCGGCGGCGGCGCGGAAGTCGCTGTGGCCGCGGATATCCGGGTTGCGGCCGACGACATCAAAATCGCCTTCAATCAGGTGCAGCTGGAAATCATGCCGGCATGGGGCGGTGCCGAACGCCTGGCCGCACTGGTCGGCAGGAGCCGGGCACTGTTGTTGGCCGGCAGCGGAACTGCGCTCGATGCCGCCGATGCCGAACGCATCGGCCTGGTGGACGTGGTGCTGCCGCGGGCGTCCTTCGACTCGCCGGACAAAGGCTGGCGCGCGGTGGCCACCTCATTGGCCCGCCGTCCTGCCGCCGAGATAAAGCGGGTAATCAGCGGAGTTTCCGCTGATGAGGCGATAGCATCGTTTGCACGGTTGTGGGTGGCAGACGCGCACTGGCAAGCCGCAGAGCGGGTCATGAAGCGCACAGCCAATCCGCGCCCGGCCGCCGGAGGAGCGATATGACAATCACGGCAATCCAGAAGCTGGGCGTCACCGCAGCGGTCCTGCTGGCGGCATCACTGGGCGGCCCCGTGCCGGCAAGCGCCGACGACGACCCGCCGATGCATCAGGTGGTCTACACCATCTCGGCCAAGAACCCGATCTACGCCGACATCTACTACCAGGACCAGGACCCGAGCAAGTATTCCGACTACAGCCACAACCCCTACACGTTCACCCCGAACATTCAGGCCGACATCGCCCCGGGCAGGCCCTGGAGCCAGCAGGTGATGCTGATCAATCCCGACGCGTGGGCGATGGTCAGCGTCAGCACCGGTCGGCAACCCGGCACGCCCGGGTTTCACTGCACCGTCTCGGTGGACGGGAATGTCGTCGTATCCAAGGACGGCGCCAAGGGCGTGCTCTGTTCACTGCGGACCTGGTGAGGCGCTCCGCTCCCCGAACATCTCCGTCATCGGCTCGCCTTCCAACCGGCGCAGGTGACGCTCGACGAACTCCGTGGTTTCGGCGTGACCATCCGACATGCCCAGCGCCTGCTCGAGCACCAGAAACCGCGACAGACTCGTCATGAACACCGTCCACACCATCGGCGGCACATCGTCGGTGTTCACCGCGTAACGCTGCAACGCCGCGGCCACGGCCTGACGCTGTTCGTCGCGGAAACGTTCCGCGTAGTAAGCGATTTCGGCGCGCATATCCTTGCGGTGATTTGCCAGAGCCATGAATTCCATGGAGATCCGGGCGAACCCGGGGTCGGACCCGAACTTCCACAGCGCCCATAGCGGCTGGGGCGATTGCAGCAGCCGGGCCTGCGCTTGCAGGCCCGCCTCGGCACGGCGGCGGAAAACCGCCAGGAACAGCTCTTCCATGGTGCGGAAGTAGTAGTGCACCAGCTGGGGTTTGAGTCCGGCCTCATTGGCCAGCCGTCGGGAAGTCACTGCGGCGTAGCCCTCTTCGAGCATCAACCGCTCGGCCGCGTCGAGCAGCAACCCCCGATTCTTCGCGTCCGGTGCCCCGATCCTGCGGGCCGATGTCATCGCTGTACTCCGTACTGTGTGCACTCACCTGGCGGTTAGGCCGATCGTAGTCACCGGACCCGGCAGGTCCGGCCGCGCGACCTTGACCCTGACATTACCGCCATGCTAAGCAAGTGCTCAGCAGAGCATCTCATTCGGGCGGCGCCAGCTCTCGTCGCCGACTCAGCATTGGCACCACGTGGGGCCGGCTTCAGGAGGCAGGACATGAGCAACTACGACACCATCGACTTCTTCACCGATCCGTCACTGGTCCCCGATCCGTACCCGTACTTCGATTACCTGCGCAGCCAGAACCCGGTGCTGCGCCTGCCGCACTACGGGGTCGTCGCCGTCACCGGGTACGAAGAGGCCACCGCCGTCTACAAGGACACCGATTCCTTCTCGAATTGCGTTGCGCTAGGCGGCCCGTTCCCCCCACTGCCGTTCACACCCGAGGGCGACGACATCAACGCCCAGATCGACGCACATCGGGAGAGCTTCCCGATGTACGAGCACATGGTCACGATGGACCCGCCCGACCACAGCCGCGCGCGCTCGATCCTGAGCCGGCTGCTGACTCCGAGCCGCCTCAAGCAGAACGAGGAGTTCATGTGGCGCCTGGCCGACCGTCAGCTCGACGAGTTCCTGGTCAACGGCGCCTGCGAGTTCATCGGGGAGTACTCAAAGCCGTTCGCCACCTTGGTGATTGCCGACCTGCTCGGCGTCCCCGAGGAGGACCACAAGGAGTTCCGGGTCGTCCTGGGCGCCGATCGCCCCGGCCGGGTCGGAGCGCTCGACCATGAGTCGGTAGGCGTCAACCCGCTGGAGTTTCTCGACGAGAAGTTCTCCTCCTACATCGAGGACCGGCGCGCGCATCCGCGCGACGACGTGCTGACCGCGCTGGCCACCGCCAAGTACCCGGACGGGTCCACGCCCGAGGTGATCGACGTAGTGCGTTCGGCCACCTTCCTTTTCGCTGCTGGTCAGGAGACCACGGCCAAGCTGCTCAGCGCGGCGCTTCAGGTGATCGGCGATCGGCCGCACATCCAGCAGCAGCTCCGCGACGACCGCAGCCTGATTCCCGGCTTCATCGAGGAGTCGCTGCGGATGGAAAGCCCCGTCAAGAGCGATTCGCGCCTGGCACGCCGGAACACCCGGGTGGGCGGAGTCGACATTCCCGCGGGCACCGTCGTGATGGTGCTGCCGGGCGCGGCCAACCGCGACCCGCGCCGGTTCGACAACCCACACGAGTTTCAGCTCGACCGCAAGAACGTCCGGGAACACATGGCTTTCGCGCGCGGCGTGCACTCCTGCCCGGGTGGCCCACTGGCCCGAGTGGAGGGCCGGGTGTCAATCGAACGGATCCTGGACCGCATGGCCGACATCGGGATCGACGAGGCCGAGCACGGACCGGCAGACGCTCGTCGTTACACCTACGAGCCGACGTACATCCTGCGCGGCCTCAACCAGCTGCACCTCACGTTCACACCGCAGTAGCCGCGTCAGCGCACCGCCAGGCCGACGAAGTAGCTGCCGAACAGCCCGGCGGCGATCAGCAGCACCCAGGCGTCGGTCAGCCGGGCGAGCAGTGCCGGAGCCTGCCTGACCTCCATGAACTCGCGGAAGATGATGCGCACCTTGATCAGTGCGATGACGATGACGCTCGATGTGACGACCACATTGGATCGCGGCGACCCGTCGGCGGAGTGGTCGATCCACAGATAGCTCGCGGTCAGCAGCGCCAGCACCACCCAGACGATGAGTAATCTCTTGTCGGTCCGCACCATTCACCTCACCACGTACAACAGCGCGAAGATCAGGACCCACAGGAAATCGACTGTGTGCCAATAGGTTGCGCAGGTTTCGATGAGCACCTGGGATTCGGGGGACCCGCGCCTGGAAGCGCCGAGCCGGTATCCGATGACGCCGAGTGCGACAAAGCCGATCAGCAGATGCACGAAATGGATTCCGGTGAGGAAGAAGTAGTAAGTGAAGAAGTCGTTGCTGTCCAGACCATTTCCCGTCGCCACCAACCGGGCCCATTCGGACACCTTGAACAGCAGGAAGACTGCCGCGAATACGGCAGTGACGATCAGATCCCGAAGTGCCACGCGGTGCGCTCCGGAGCGGGAGGACTGCACGCAACGCGCGACCGACCAGGAACTCAACAGCAAGACCAGGGTGTTGAGCACACCGACGCGCAGATCCAGCTGCGCCTGAGAGTGCAGGAACAGCTCGGGGCTGCGGGCGCGGTAGAACAGGTAGAAGCCGAAATACGCGGTGAACACCAAGGTCTCGAACAGCACGAAAACCCACATGTCCGGCTGGCCCGGAACGGATTTCGGCCGAACGGCCTTCTTGGTGAGATCGGTCATGACGCGATAGCTCGTTTCCGGGGCAGTTCCGGCAGTGGCCCGGTGCCGAAGTCTTCCCGCCGGATCAGCTGATAGAGCATGACGATGAACGTCACCTGGTAGACCCCGAACACGACCATGTCCAGCCACCAGGCGATCTGGCCGTTCCAGGCCAGCACACCGCGTCCGAAGATCCAGCAGGGCGCTACGACCACCTCGGTGAGCGCATTGCACAGGTTGAGGTAGCCGAACCACTTCGGGAACACGCGGTTCTTGTCGATCAGGATCGCGACCATCCAGATCAGCGAGCCGATCAGGAACACTCCCATGGTTCCGTCGAACGACAGGAAGGCGAAGTCATAGAGCCAGCCGAGCACCGTGGGGTCTCGGTGTGGCCGCAGCGTCCCGACGATCAGCGCGATGCAGAGCAGCAGCAGACCGGGAACCGCACTGAGCGAATAGATGATCAGGTAGGAGTATCCGAAGATGCGGCTGACCGACATGCGGCGCATCGAATAGGCGATGAGTGCGTTGTTGACCGCGGTCATCCCGGTGATGGCGAAAATGATGCCGAAGCCGATGGGAATCCCGAGGCGGCGTTCGTGGAACCAGTGCACCTGCGTCGCGAGGTCCCAAGTGGGCTGTGGCGGGGGCTGCACCTGTGCCACGACGAAAAACACGGGGAAGAAGATGTTGTAGAACACCACCAGTGTCCACCACGCCAGCCACAACTCGCGCTTCGAGTTGTGCCGCAGGTTCGCCAGCACGCTCACGGGCCGCGCAGTTCTGCTGGGCGCGTGAGAGTCTCGGCCCGCTCCCGGTAAACCGCCCGGCCCAGGGCGACGCCCATCACCACGATCCAGACGCCGATGGCGATGTTCTTCACCCAGAACGACAACAGTCCGTCCCACGCCAGCGGGCCGGACAGGGACACGCCGGCGAAGGCTGCCGGCACCAGGGCCGCGGCGACGAGCAGATTGAAACCGGCCACCCAGCGACCGAATACCGGTTGCGGTTGATCGTCGAAATAGATTGCGACAGCGAGGATCACGCTCTGCCCGATCAGGAAGGGAACCAGGACGGTGAAGGTCATCCACGCGAAGTCGTTGAGCAGCTGCGTCAGTTCCGGACTTCGCTCCGGGCGGAACGCGGCCAGCAGCCAGCAGACGTTCGCGACGAGGAACAGCGTCGGAGCACCGGCCACGCAACCGAGCATCGCGTAGGAGAAGATCGGCGTGCGATGCGCCATCCGCCGGATCTGCATCACGATCAGCGTCAGAACCGGGACGAGACAGACGCCGAACCAGTTGAAGAGGATCATGCTGTAACGGATTTCGGGCAGGTGCGCTGGATCGCGGTAGAACGCGGCAACCTGCTCCGCCGTCATGGCCGGCGACATCGGCGGGTTGAAGCCGGGAAACAGCAGGAAGGCGGCGACCCAGATCACCACGGTGACCGGCAACGTCCACAACAGAATCAACTCGCCATCGGTACGCCGCAACCACACTCGCGGCGGTCGGGGATCATGGGTCGTGCCGATGCCCGTCATCACTGAATCCTTCCCGCGCACCCGTGCGTCTCGGCCCAGGTCCCGAAGCTAGCCGATCGGCTAGCTTCGGGTCAATAGCCGATCGGCTACGCTGCGCCTGTGGCCGAAGCGACACCCCGGAGCCGTTTCCGGTTCATCACGCACAGCGCCGCCCAGACGCGCATCCTGGATGCCGCGCTGCAACTGATTGCCGAGCACGGTGTCGGCGGGACCTCACTGCAGATGATCGCCGACGCGATCGGGGTGACGAAAGCCGCTGTCTACCACCAGTTTCGCACCAAAGAGCAGATCGTTATCGCGCTCACCGAGCGGGAATTGGGCGGCCTGGAGGAAGCGCTGGAGGCAGCGGAAGCACACGACCAGCGGTCCGAGGCTCGCGACGTACTGCTGGCGCGGGTCATCGATGTCGCCGTTCAACGGCGAGGTGCGGCGAGCACCCTGCAGTTCGACCCCGTCGTCGTGCGACTGCTCGCCCAGCACGAGCCTTTTCAGCACTTCATTCAGCGACTTTTCGGAGTACTGGTCGACGACAGTGCCGAAGACGCGCGGGTTTCGGCGGCGATGCTGTCCGGGGCCATCGCCGTCGGTGTCATGCATCCACTCGTGGCCGGCATCGACGACGAGTCACTGCGCGGCCAGTTGTTGCGCATCACCCGGCGACTCTTCGATGCGGATTGATCTGAAATGATTCTCGCCGTTCCATTTTCATAATCGGCCCGCTCGGATACCGTTTTCCTATGGATAGTGTCAGACGTCTCGCGGCCGTGGCGATCATGGTTACCAGCGGCTTCGGACTGGCAAGCACGGCCACGGCCGCGGCTGACGACGACCTTCCCTGGCCGTGGGTGGGATACCACTGGTGCCCCGGTCAGCCCTTCAACGCGGGAGCCTGGGGACCGCAGTTCGACCCGACCACCTGCCACGACGCGCACCACCGCGACATGGACGGCACGATCCACAACCGGGATTACTTCGGCCCCAGTCCCTTCCAGGATTGGCCGGAGATTCCCAACAATCGGCCGTGAATCGGTCCCGGGCCTAGGTGTCGCCGCGCTCCCAGACCTTCTTGCCGTCATGGGCGGTGCACACCAGGAAGAGGCCGTCGGGAGCCTGGGCAACGTAGTACTCGGGATAGTCGACACACGAGGAGTTTTCGATCTTCACGCCGGCCATCGGCGGCGAACGGAACCAGCGGGGCTCATACCGCCTCGGCGAGCCGCAGAACATGAGCCGGCCCGGCTCGGTAGCGAAGGACACGTAGTAGTCAGCGGTGCCGAACACGTAGTAGGTGGTGTTGTCACACGGCGCACCCAGCACGACGTGCCCGGTGATACCGGGCGTGCAGTCCGGGTAATCGCAGATCGCCGGGTCGGCGGCCGCCTGCGGCGCCGCCACCCCACCGAGGCCGAGCAATGCGGCGATCGCTGCCACAATGAATCGCACCTGCTTAATTTGCCACAGCTGGAAAGAAAATTCATTATGTTGGCGACAGATGGTAAGAAAATTCTCTCATTCGGAGAGGGAGCTCAGAGCCCAGGCATCGATCCGATCGACACGGGCGTCAACGCGTGTCGGTGATAATGTGCTCTCTCATAGTTGCGGGGCGAGGAGGTGATTCATGCCGCCACGCGAAACTCCGGCTGAAGCGCTCGAGGCCGACGCCGTGCCGGACCAAGCGGACGCCCCAGCGGCCACTCCGGACGATCTCGCCGAAGTGGAAGCTCGCGCCGAGGCCGCCCGTGCCCGCGCGCGCGAACTGCGCCGGCAGGCGGAGGCGGCTTCTTCGTCCGACGGCGGTGAATCGTCCGATGATGCGGTGGCGGCACCCCCGCACCGATTCCGGCTCCGTTTGCATCGCCCGAGCCGAAAGGCTCTGGTCGCCCTGGTCGCGCTGGTGGTTTCCGGTGCCGCGCTCACCGGCAGCGGCTATTTGATGTGGCACCACCGGCAAGTCGTGCAGCAAACCCAACGTTCGGCGGAATTCGCCGCCGCTGCCCGCCAGGCCGTGATGCTGATGATGTCGATCGACCCGAATAAAGCCAGAGAAGACATGCAACGCTTCGCCGACGAAACGACCGGTCAATTCAAGGCCGGCGTTTTGATGGGCGCCGAAGATATGGTCCGGGCGTTGGAACAGTCCAAGGTCGCCGCCAAAGCCGCAGTGCAAGCCGTCGGGGTGCAATCGATGACCGAGGATTCCGCGGTGGTCCTGGTGGCGGCGAAGTCGGAGATCATCAAGGCCGACCAGCCGAAGCCGGAGACGCGGACGTGGCGCCTGGTCGTCGACGTCCTGCGGGAGGGTGGCCAGCTCAAAATCTCCAAGATCGAGTTCGTCCCGTGACAGGCGCTGGGACCGATCGGCCCTGGCTGCGTCGCGGCCTGTCCCGGTGGCGGGCAATCGTGCTGACGATTGTGGTTGTCGGGACGACCGGGTTCGCGGCCGGTTACTTCTACTTCGTCTACCGGCCGGACATGCAGACCGATCGCGCGGTCACCCGCGAGGTGGTCAAGGCCGCCAGCGACGGCGCCGTGGCGCTGCTGTCCTACTCGCCCGACACCCTCGGTCGCGATATGGACAACGCCAAATCCAGGATCACCGAGAATTACCTGCGCTATTACCAGCAGTTCGCCGATCAGATCGTCGGCCCGTCGACGCAGCGCGCGCAAGTCACCACCAGCGCCACCGTCGTCAAGGCCGCGGTCGCCGAACTGAATCCGAATTCGGCAGTCGTCCTGGTTTTCGTAAAACAAAAGACGGCGAGCAAAGAAAAGCCGGAACCGGTGGTGACATCGAGCAGCCTTCGGGTAACGTTGAAAAAGGTCAACAGTTCGTGGCTTATTGAGAAATTCGAGAGCATGTGAGCCCGCGTCCTCTTTCGCTGTGAACTTTTGACTGGGAATTTCCGGAATGCGACGCGTCGAGGAGCAGCAGGTGATGCGTTCAGTAGGTGCGACGGTCGGTGCGGCGCTCGCGGTCGGTGGGTTCACCGTCATGCTTCACACGGCTCCGGCAGCCTCGGCCTACAACCCGGCCGTCAACGGCAGATTCACCGCGACGCTGATCGGCGACTGGGCCCGGACCAGAACCGTGTACCACGACGAAGCGGTGGTGCAGAGCACGTGGACGATCAGCTCTTCCTGTTCGACCGCTCAGGATTGCACGGGTCAGGTGGTCAGCGATCAGGGCTGGACCGCACCGATGACCATGCACGACGGGATGACCTGGTACGTCAAGCGAGACGTCCCGAACTGGGAGACATGCGACGACGGAACCACATTCACCGGCCACGAAGTCTTCTACTTCTATCCCGCCAACCCGGAAACCGGTGAAAATGTCCTCGGCTCAGCCGTTCTGGCCGGACGGGAACACATCGCGGGCGCCAGTGGAGCCTGCGGGACCAACGCCCCGCTCTACATTGAGCAGCCATTCCGGCTGGATCGGATCGGCTGACCCGACCGCCTCAGATGGCGAACATGTCCTTCCACGTCTTGGGCGCTTTGGGAGCAACCAGATCCGTCTGACGGAAAACCTGTCCATCCGGAGTCATATAACTCCCGGTCTCCGGGCTGTACTGAGCGAAAGCCACCGAGGGCCCGGTGGGTAATCCGTTGCGGCCGAACGCACTCGGAGCCGCTGACGGTGCTGCGCTGGGCGCCGCGGCCGCCGGTGGCGGAGCGGCGCCGCCCGCCGTGTCAAGCGGCGCGATGGACGCGACCTGACCCATCGGTGCCTGCGGGGTGACTCCGGGCGCCACCGGCGCTCCCGCCGGAGGTGGCACCACGCCGGGCGGCAGCGGCGTTCCGTCCACCGGCCCGAAGATCCGTTCCCGGTTCCAGTTGACCCGGTCGTCCGGCGGGATGCCCTGCGCGAGCAGGTTCGGGTCCAGCGGGTAGGTGCCGAAGGCGTGCTGCCGCATCGCCAGCGGCATGAAAGGCTTGTCGCTGTCGCAGATTTCGACGGTCGGCGCCCGTTTCCCGGGGTGCCCCATGCAGGGGTAGTTGCGCGCACCGCGCACCCCGATCGGGGAGTCCTGCGGGAGCTTGCAGTACAGGCCGTCGGGCGTGTCGATGGTGGTGGTGTCGGCCGGCGAACGCCATTGACTCGGCGGCAGGAAGCCGACCGTACAGGCGGGCGGGTCGCTGATGATGAGATTGAAAGCGCCCGTGGCCAATCCGGTCGGACTCTTGGTGCCGAGGAATGACTGGATCGCGGCGGTGAAGGGCGGCAACAACACCAGCACCTGCTCGAGTGACGCATGGTAGGTCACACCGATCTGCCCGATGGTGGTGAGGTTGGCCAGCAGCACCGGCAGCGTCGGCTTGATCTGATCCAGCAGGCGTGAGGCCTCGTTGAGTGCTTCGGGGCCGTTCTCGAGCAGCGTCCGCACCTGCGGATCGTTGGTCGCCAGTTGTCCGGTGAATCCGGCCAGGCTGTGAGCCCACCGCCGGATCGAGCCGGCAGTCTGCGCCTGGCTGTCCAACAGCGGCCCGGTGTCCTCGGTCAGGCTGCGCGCCCGGTCGGCGACACCGTTGAGGTCACCGGAGATCTGTGCCGAGGAATCGAAGAGCGAGCCGAAATCGTAACTGGCGCCGTTGAATGCCTTGAACGACTCGTCGAGCAGCTGGGTGAGCTTGCCTTGCGGGATGCTGTTGAGCAGGGCGCTGGTCTGGTCCAGCACGGGACCGATCGGTTGCGGGGTCTTGGTGTCCTTGGCGGGAATCACCGAACCGTCGTGCAGGTAGGGTCCCGAGTCGGTTCGTGGCCGCAGGTCCACGTACTGCTCGCCCACCGCGGAGATGCTGCGCACCTCGGCATCCAGATCCGCCGGGATCTTCGGCGAAGTGTCAAGCCTCATCGTGGCTTTCGCTCCGCGAGGGGTCAGCTCGACGCCGGTGACCTTTCCGATCTGCACGCCGCGGTACGTGACATTGCTGAAGCGGTACAGGTTTCCGGTCTCACGCAGTTCCAGGGTGACGGTCATCTTGCCGATACCGAGCAGCGTCGGCGCCTGGACGTAGTAGATGACCATCACGAACAGACCGATGACTCCGACGATCGCGAAGATCGCCAACTGGATACGGATGAAGCGGGTCAGCATCAGCCATTCCCCTCCGCCGGTGCGACAGCGGGCGGCAACCCGTTGGGCAGCGTCGCACTCTGGTCGGTGGCCGGCGCCGACGCAGGTGGCGGTCCCGGCGCGGCCGCGGGCGGCGGACCGGGTGCCGCCGCGGGCGGCGGACCGGGCAGGTAGGAACCCGGGGCCCCCGGCGCGCCGAACCGGAACTGCAGGTACTCCGGATCGCCGGGGGCGGGCACACCTTCGGCGCCCATCCGTTCCCAGTGGGTGCCGCGCAGGATGCTCTTGCGCAGACCGGAATTCGTCAGGTCGATGATGAAGTAGCCGTTGACGTAGTCGCCGCGGACATAGCGGTCGATGAAGCCCTGAGTGAACGGGAAGGTCGGCGCATAAGCAAGGGCCGCATCGAGATCCGGGCCCACATCGGCCAGCGCGCTGATCGTCGGTTCGAGATTCTTCAGGTTGTTCACCAGGTCGTCACCCGCGTCGTTGACCAGCCGGGTTGCCGTGTTGCTGAACGTACCGAGTTTGTTGAGCGCGGTGGTGATGCGCGGCCGTTCCCGGTTCAGCACGTCGAGTGCCGGCGGAATCTTGTTCAGCGCCTGGGTAATCACATCGCGCTGCCCGGCCAGCGTTCCGGAAAGCCGGTTCAGCGCCTGGACCGACGCGACGATGTTGTCACGTTGGGCATCGAAGGTTCCGACGAAGCGGTCGAGCCGGTTCAGCAGATCACGGACGTCACCGGCGCGCCCGGACAGGGCGGCGTTGAAGTTGTTGATGATGTCCCCGATCTGCCCCAGCCCCCCGGCATTGAGAACCACCGACAGCGAGGACAGCGTCTGCTCGGTCGACGGATACGTCGAGGACCGGTTGAGCGGGATGGTGGCGCCCGGTTGCAGCCGCCCGGTCGGCTTCTGATCCAGCGGCGTATTCAGTTGCAGGTGCATCGATCCGAGCAAGCTGGTCTGACCGACACTGGCGACCGCATTGGCCGGAATGACCACGCCGGGCTGCACGGAAACCTCGACGTCGGCGTGCCAACCGCGCACCGTCAGCTTCCGGATGCTGCCGACGATGACATCGTTGATCATCACCGGCGAATTCGCTTCCAGCGTGCCCACGTTGGCAATCTCGACGTGGTAGGTGCTGGATCCGGGCCCTCGTCCCACGGCACCCGGCAGCGGCAGCGAGTTCAGCCCGCTGAATGCGCACCCGGTCGAGGTGAGCATGACGCACAGGCCGGCGCCCAGGATCATCCGAATGCGCCGCAGGGCGCCGGCCGTCCTCATGATTGCGGCCTCTCGGCGGGCAGCAGCAGTTCCGGCACGCTCTGCGGCGCGGGCGCCGGTTCGGGCGGCACGCTCGGCGGCGGCGGCTCGGGCATGGCGGCTCCCGGTATCCGTGCGGGGGGCCCGGGTGGTGGCGGCGCCTCCGGGGTGTCACCCGGCAAGCCGGTGTAGGCCGACACCGCGGGCGGCAGCTCCGGCGCCGTCGGCTTGGGCCCCTCGCCGCCCGGTGCCAGGCGTTGTTCGGTGTAGACGACGTTCTTCGGGTCGAACGCCGGCGCCAGGATCGGGTTCACCGGAATCGGAAGGTAGTTGAAGTTGAAGTAGGTCAGCGGGTTGAACACCTTCAGCGCGGGACTGAGATACAACCCGCACAGCTTCCCGGTCTCGACCGACGTCACGTTCTCCAACGCGCCGATCTGCGAGCAAAAGGCGTTTGTGGGGTTACTGAGGTTCTGGACGCCGACGCCGCCGCGGACGTTGCCGACATCGGGGTCATAGTCGTTGTAGGCGTTGGCAATCGCGTTGGGCGCGACGTGCAGCACGTTCTGCAGGGCCATCTTGTTGTCGACGAGAATCTGGGTGAGGTCGGCCAACCGGGTGATCTGCTCGGCGGTCTGGTCCCGGCTGCCCGCGATGAACCGCTGCACCTCCCCGACCGCACTCGACAAATCCGTCAGCGCCGCATCGAGGTTGGCCTTGTTGTCGTCGAGCACGCTGGTGAGGGTGGCCAGCCGATCGTTGAACTGCACCAGCTGGACGTTGCTGTCCCGCAGGGCACCGACGAAGGTCTGCAGGTTCTTGATGATGTCGACGAGGTTGCCGCTGCCGTTGGCGAAAATCCTTCCCACCGCCGACAGTTGGGCCAGCGTCTGGCGCAGCTTGTCGCCGTTGCCGCCCAGGGCGTTGGCCGCGGCGTCGATGAACCGCGCCACCGATGGCGTCGACACCCTGCTGTTGGGCCCGAAATCGGTTGCCAATCGCATCAATTGGTCTTTGATCTCGTCCCATTCGACGGGAGTCGCCGTCCGGTTGACCGGTATCACCGCGCCGTCGGCCATGGTGGGACCGGCGGAGCGGTAGGCGGGGGTGAGTTGGACATACCGCGCCGCCACCAGGTTCTGGGCGACGATGACCGCTTTCGCGTCCGCCGGGATGGAGATGCCGTGATCGACGTGCATGACTATCTTGGCCTGGGTTCCGGCCGGCTGGATCGACTCGATGGTGCCGACTTTCAGTCCCGACACCCGCACATCGTCACCGGGGTAGATGGCGGTGGCGGTGTGGAAGTAGGCGACGATCGTGGTGGGCCGGAAGAACGTGTTGCGGATCGCGACGCCCGCGCCGACCACGAGCAGCAATGCCAGCACGATCGCCAGTACGAGCTTGACACCCCTGCGCCGCATCATCGCGACCCTCCCGGGTTCTGGTTGAACGGGAACGGCAGCAGAGCCCGTGGGCCGGCGTTGTCCGGCGGTTGTCCCGGCGCCCCGTAGGCGCGGAAGCCGAAGGCGTAGTCGAACAACCACTGGAAGAACTGCAGCGTGAAGATGTTGGGGATGAACGGGTTGTAGTAGAACCCGCTGGACACCGTCTCACCTTGGGTCAGCTCGAATTTGGCCAGTCCGGGTATGGCTTTACCGAGGTTGTCGCGGTTGTCCTCCAGCATCGCGGTGACGGAGTTCAGTTTGGTCAGCGTCGGCGCCAGCTTCGCCTCGTTGTCGTGCACCAGACCGGAAAGCTGTTTGGCCACCGCGGAGGTGCTGGCGAGCAACCGCACGATCGCCTGCCTCCGCTCCACCAACATGGACAGCAGGTCGTCGGCGTTGAGGATCAGCGTATTCAGCTGGTTGCTGCGCTCGGACAGAATGTGTGTGACATCAGCTGCGCCCTTGAGTAACTCACTGAGGGTCTGATTGCGGTTGTTAAGCGTCGACGACAACCGGGTCACCCCGTCAAATGTCGGGCCCAGTTGCGGCGCAATCTGATTCAGCGTGTTCGACAGCGTGTCCAGGGACTGGTTGAGGGTGTCGGTGTTGGTTCCGGCGATGTCTGTGGCCAGGTCGCCGACGGCCTCGGACAACGAGTAGGGCGAGGAGGTACGCGACAGCGGGATGACCGCCATCGGGCGCATGTTGCCGCTGCCGGTGGACTCGACGGTGAGCACGCGCTGGCCCAGCAGCGAACCGGTGCGGATGTGGGCGGTGCTGGCCGACCCGAGTTGCACGGCGCCCTTGACGGTGAAGGTCACCAGCACGTCGCCGTTCTGCAGCGACATTCCCGACACGCTGCCGACTTTGATCCCGGACACCGTCACGTCATTGCCGGTCACCAGCCCGCCGGCGTCGGCGAACACCGCCTGGTAGCGCACCGTGGTGGCCCGCTGCAGCAACTGGTCCGGTGACAGACCGACGGCGATGACCAGAATGATCAACACGACGCCGATGAATCCGGCTCGAATGAGGCGCGCTCCGCGGTACTTAAGCATCGGGTTCCGCACACCTTCCGGTGACCTGGTGGGTGACGCCCACCTCTACCGTTCGGTACTGCAGGTCGGAGACCCGCAGCGCGAGGCCGCACAGGTAGTAGGGGAACCAGGCGCCGTACGCGCCGAGCCTGGTCAGCTTGCGGTAGTTGTTCGGCAGCTTCTTCAGTGAGATGTCGATCAGGTTCTTGTCCTTGTCCAGCAAGGGAGCAAGCCGGTTGAGTTGGTCGATCGTGCCCGACAGCGGCGGACGGGCACGGGTGAGCAGATCCGCGATCGAGGCGGTTCCGTTGTCCAGAGCGGTGATTGCGGTGCCGATGGTGTCGCGGTCGGAGGACAGTCCGCTGATCAGACGCTCCAGCCGGTCGATCGCACCGGAGAACTTGGTGCCCTCCGCATTCACGGTGCCGACCACGGTGTTGAGGTTGTCGATCAAGGCCTGCACCGTTTCGCTGTTGTCGGCCAACGTATTCGAGAACGACGAGGTCTTGGACAACAGCGACTGCAGGGTGCCCCCCTCGCCCTGGAACACCTCGATCAGTGACGCGCTCAGCGCATTGACGTCTTCGGCCTTGAGGCCCTTGGTAACCGGCTTCAGCCCGCCCAGCAGCAGGTCGAGGTCGAGAGCCGGCGCGGTGCGGTCGATCGGAATCTCCGACCCTCCCGGCAGCGGCCTGGTGTTGCCCGGTCCGTCCATCAACTCGAGATAGCGGTCACCGACCAGGTTCAGATAGCGGATCACCGCGCGGGTGCCGCCGGTGAGCACCACATCGCGGTTGGCGTCGAATTTCACCAGGACCTTTTTGTCGGCCCGCAATTCGACGCTGTTCACCGTGCCCACCCGCACGCCTGCGACCCGCACCGTCTGCCCCTCTTTGAGACGCGACACGTCGGTGAAGAGCGCGGAATACTCAGTGGTGGAGCCGGTTTGGTACTGGCCGAAGATGAAGAACAGAGAAATGGTCAGCAGCACCATGACCAGCGCGAAGGCGCCGAACTTGATGATCATCCCGCGTGAGTTGCTCATCCGGGTTGTCCAATTTGCATCGTGTTGCGCGGTGGCCCGTCGATCGGCCCGTACAGCAGTTGCTTGAGCGCATCGGAGTTCAGCAGCAACTGCGGGTTGCCGTACTCCATCGGGTTGGCGCCCACATCGGCCACCACGAACGGCGGCGCAACGTCGTAGGGCACCACCGGCAGTGTCTGACACTGGGGACCGCCGGTTGCCGCCACCTTGGGCAGGTTGCTCGGATAGCGATAGCGTTCGGCACCGAAACCGAGGTACACCAACACCTTGATCATCGGCTCGGGCAGGTTGGGCGCGTGCAGGTTCACCAGCGAGCCCGACAGTCCGCACCACAGCGCCTGGTGGTACTCGTTGGTCAGGTTGGTGGTCGGCAGCAGCAGGTGCAGGTCGTCGGTCAGGGCTTGCCGATTCCCGCCGATCACTTCATTTCCGATGTCGGCCAAGCCGATTGAGCTGATCAGGAAGGCGTCCAGGTTCTGCTGCTCTTCGACGACCGACTTGCTGATCCTTATCGCATTCTCGGCCGACCCGATCAGGTCGGGTGCGGCGTCGGCGTAGGCGTTGCTCACCACGGGCAGGACGGAGAGGTCGTGGTTCAGTGCGGGCAGCGCCGGATCCTGCTTGGCCAGAAACGCGTCGAGGTCGGACAGTGCCTGCCCGATCTTGTGGCCCCGGCCGTTCACCGCCGAAGCGATGGCGCCGAGCGTTTCGTTGAGCTTCGCGGGATCGATGTTCGACAACAGGTTGGTGAGCTGTTGGAAGACGGTGTTGACCTCGACGGTGACAAACTTGCCCTCGAGCACCTGATGCGGTTGCAGGCTCTGCTGCGAGGGTTGGTCGGGCGGTATCAGCTCGACGAACTTGGCGCCGAAGACCGTCGTGGAGGCGATGTCGACAAGCACATTGCGGGGAATGAGCCGCATTGCCGACGGCTGCATCGCCAGGTGCAGAACCGCCTGACCGTTGGGGCGTTCCTCGATGGACTCGACCTTGCCGACCATGACCCCGCGCATCTTCACTTTGGCCTCGGGGTTCATCACCAGGCCGGCGCGCGGCGAAACGACGGTGACGGGCACGCTTTCGGTGAAGTCCCCCTGGAACAACCCGATTGACACGGCGACGATCGCGAGGATCACGAGGACGGTGGCAAGGCCCATCAGCGGGCGCACATAGCCACGCGGCTTGGGCCGCCCGGAATGGTGCGACCGACCCTTGGGACTCGGGCCGTGGCGGCCCGCCGGCACGTTAGCTGTCACTGAACTCTGCGCACCTCCCCTAGCCCGACAGGTTGAAGTTGCCGTTGGAACCGTAGATGGACAGCGAGATCAGCAGGGTCACCGAGACCACCACGATCAGCGAGGTCCGCACCGCGTTACCGGTGGCGACACCGACACCGGCCGGCCCGCCCGACGCGAAAAAGCCGTAGTACGTATGGATCAGCAGAATGGTGATCGCCATCAGCACGGCCTGCAGGAAGGACCACAGCAAGTCGATCGGGTTGAGGAAGGTCGTGAAGTAGTGCTGGTACAAACCACCCGACTGGCCGAACAGGATCACCGTGGTGAACTGACTGGCCAGGAACGACAGGCTCACCGCGATGCTGTAGAGGGGAGTGATCGCCAGCATCCCTGCCACGATCCGGGTGCTGACCAGATACGAAACCGGCCGGATCGCCATGGATTCCAGCGCGTCGATCTCTTCGTTGATCCGCATGGCGCCCAGTTGCGCCGTCACCCCGGCACCGAAGGTGGCCGCCAGGCCGATGCCAGCCACGATCGGCGCCGCGATGCGGACATTGATGAACGCCGCGAGGAATCCGGTCAGCGCCTCGATACCGATGTTGCCCAGCGAGCTGTACCCCTGGACCGCCAGCGTGCCGCCCGCGGCCAGGGTCAGGAAGCCCACGATCACGAGCGTTCCGCCGATCATCGCCAAAGTGCCTGCACCCATGCTGATTTCGGCGATCAGCCGGATGATCTCGCGACCGTAGCGGGTGACGGCGAACGGGATACCGCCGATTGCCTTGCCGTAGAACAGGGTGTGATCGCCGATTCGGCCCAGGCTGCCGACCGGTCTCTGGAATTGCCGCGTCAGACGCGGGTAGACGGCTCTCAGCGCCACAGTCTGTGCCTACACCTCCCTCGCCACATCGACTCCGCGGTATCTACTTCGCCGACATTCGGATGCCGATGGCGGTGACCACCACGTTGACCACAAAGAGCGACATGAACGCGTACACCACCGTCTCGTTGACGGCGTTGCCGACCGCCTTGGCGCCGCCGCCGGTAATCGTCAGGCCGCGATAGCAGGCCACCAGGCCGGCGATCAGCCCGAAAAGCGCTGCCTTGACGCAGGAAATGATCACCTCGGGCACGCCGGTCAACAGGGTGATGCCGGCGGCGAATGCGCCGGGGTTCACGTCCTGGACGAACACCGAGAAGATGTAGCCGCCCAGGATCCCGATGATGACCACCAGGCTGTTCAACAGCAATGCCACCAGGCCGGAGGCCAGCATGCGGGGCGTCACCAACCGCTGAATCGGGTTGATGCCCAGGACCTCCATCGCGTCGATCTCCTCGCGGATGGTGCGCGACCCCAGGTCGGCGCACATCGCCGTGGCCCCGGCGCCGGCCACGATCAGCACCGTCACCAGTGGTCCGACCTGAGTGACCGCACCGAATGCCGCACCCGCACCCGAGAGGTCGGCGGCGCCCAGCTCCCGCAGCAGGATGTTCAGGGTGAAGCTGACCAGGACGGTGAACGGGATGGCTACCAACAACGTTGGCGCGAGAGCGACGCGGGCAACGAACCACGACTGCTCCAGGAACTCACGCCACTGGACCGGTCGCCGGAACGCGAATTTGATGGCGTCGGCCGACATCGCGAACAACGCGCCGACGGCCTCCATGGGTTTGGAACCACGACCCAGCACGATGCCCGGGGTCCAGCGCTCCGCTCCCTTACTCGCCATAGGACTGAGATCCTCTCCGGATCGTGTTGTGCGCAAAGGAAATCCGGATGGCAATCGCCATTATCAACGGTGGCTGCGCCGTTCCGGCGCCCTCGACACGCGCTATCAACCTCACGCCGGTTTCTCCATTCGGTTGCGTGAGCTGCCGTTTCCAGACCAGGTCAGCTGCCCGCGCGCCAACCCTGGAAGCGTTCGGCGATTATGACTCATGCCGCGTCCCGTGGGAACCGAAATCGCACAACCGTTATCTGCACGCACGTCGTTGCCACCCCAGGCCCTAGGTGACCGCGCCGGCGGTCTTGAGTTCGATGATCCGATCCCAGTCCAGGCCCAACTCCAAAAGGATCTCGTCGGTCTGCTCGGCGAATCCCGGAGCCGGCCCGGTCTGCGGCGCGGCGACATCGAACTGGACCGGGTTGGCGACCAGTTCGAGTTCGCCTGCGCGCAGCACGTATTCGTTCGCCCGGATCTGCGCGTCGTCGGCCGCTTGCAGGGTGTCCTGCACCGGCGCCCATGGTCCTGCTAGCGTCGCAAAGCGTTCGCTCCACTCCGAAAGAGTGCGGGTTGCGAAGACTTTGGTCAAGATCTCCACCGCATCTGCGGTATTGGCGGCGATGGTCTCGCCGTCCGCGAAACGCGGATCGTCGATCAGCTCCGGACGGTCGATGTGGCGGCACACGTCGGCCCAGAACTTGCCGGGCTGCATCATCACCAGCGAGATGTAGCGTCCGTCGGACGTGGGGTAGACGCCCACCAGCGGATTGACCGGCGAACCATGGATGCCGGGCGGCGGTGCCTGCATCAGCTGGCCCAGGTGTTTGGTGAGTGCCACCGTGTGGCCCAGCGCCCACAGGCCACTGCCGAGCAACGACACGTCGACGACCGATGGTTCGCCGGTGCGTTCCCGTTTGAGCAACGCCGCCGCGATACCGCCGGCGAGGTTGGTGCCGGAGATGGTGTCGCCGTAGGCCGGCCCGGGCGGGTTGATCATGCCCTCATAGCCCATCGGGGTGATGGTGGCCGCGGTTCCGGCTCGACACCAGAAGGCGGTCATGTCGTAGCCGCCCTTTGTCGCTTCATTGCCGCGTGGCCCGAGCGCACTCCCGCGCGCGTAGATGATCTGCGGGTTCACCGCCCGGATGTCGTCGATGTCGATCCCGAACTTCTGCCGGTGGTCGGGCAGGAAGCTGGTGAGGAAAACATCGGCACGGCGGGCGAGTTCGTAGAGCACCTCCTTGCCTTCCGGTACCGACATGTCCAAGCCGATGCTGCGCTTGCCGCGATTGGCGTGCTCGATATTAGGGTTGGGGTCGCCCTCGACGCGCAGCATGCCGGTTTGGCGGAGTCCGCGTTGCGGGTCGCCGGTCACTGCGTGCTCGACCTTGATGACGTCGGCACCCCATTCCCGCAGCACCGCACCGGCCGAGGGGACGAATCCGTACATGGCGACTTCCAGGATGCGGATTCCTTCGAGTGGTCTCATGCGCCGGCTCCTGCCACCGGTACCGCAAAAGTCTTGCCCTCCAAGAACTCCTCCATCCCGGCCACTCCCATCTCGCGACCGACCCCGGACTGCTTGAAACCGCCGAACGGGCTGTCGGCGCCGAAGTAGTTGCCGCCGTTGACCGAGAACGAGCCGGCGCGAATCCGGCGTGCCACCGCCAGGGCACGGTCCTGGTCACGGCTGAACACCGCGCCGGCCAGACCGTAGATCGAGTTGTTGGCGATGCGCACCGCGTCGTCGTCATCGTCGAAGCCGATCACCACGAGCACCGGCCCGAACACCTCGTCCTGGGCGATCTCGGCATCCGGATCGACATTGGTGAGCAGCGTCGGTGCGTAGAAGAAGCCGGGATCCAACCGCTTGCCACCGGTGACCAGCGTGGCGCCCGCGGCCACGGCCCGTTGCACCATGCCGTCGACCTTGTCGCGCTGGCGCTCGTTGATCAGTGGTCCCATATAGGTTTTCGGGTCGGCGGGATCGCCGTGCCGGACCCGGGCGAAGTTCTGCGCGATCAGTTCGACGATCTCGTCGTGGTGCTTCTTGGGAACAAGCAACCGGGAAGTCAGCGCGCAGCCCTGGCCGGCGTGGGTGACCATGCTGAACGCGGCGAACATGGCCGCGCCGGCGAAATCGGCATCGTCGAGCATGATCACCGCGGACTTGCCGCCCAACTCCAGGAACACGCGTTTGACGGTGTTGCTGGCCGCGGCCATGATCTTGCGCCCGACCGCCGTCGATCCGGTGAAGGTCACCACGTCGACGTCGGGGCTGGTCGTCAGCGCTTCGCCCACCCCGGCGTCGGACGAACTGAGCACGTTGACGACGCCGGCCGGGATGTCGGTGTGGTTGGCGATCAGCTCGCCCAGAGCCAGGGTGACCAGCGGGGTGTCCGGCGCTCCCTTGAGAACGACCGTGCAGCCGGCGGCGAGCGCAGGAGGCAGCTTGGCCAGTGCCAGCTGGTTCGGGTAGTTGTAGGCGATGATGGCCGCGACCACGCCGGCGGCCTCTTTCTCGACCCAGCGGTGGTGACGCATGCCGCGCGACTCTTTTTCCCCGAGGTCTTCGGAGAACTCGTAGGTGCGCAGGAGGTCGGCGTAGTACCGGACGATGCCGATGGGTTCGTCGAGCTGCGCCCCGTGAGTCAGCGCACGGGTGGCGCCGACTTCGGCAATGGTCAGCTCGCGCAACTCCTCGGCGTGGTCGAGCAACGCCTGGTGCAGCTGATCGAGGCACCGGATCCGGAACTCGACGTCGGTGGACCAGGTTGTGTCGTCGAAGGCACGCCGGGCCGCCGCGACAGCGCGCTCGGCCTCTCGCACCCCGGCGTCGGGCGCATATCCCAGCACCTCGCCCGTCGCGGGATTGACGGTGGCAAAGGTCTTCTCCGTCGCCACCAGCTGCCCGTCGATCAGCAATCTGCGGGCCGGCCGGCTGCCGGACTCGGCGCCGTCCCGTGTCGGTTGATCGCCGACGTCGGTCTCCGCCGTGTCCTGCACTGACATGGGCCCCTCGCGCTCGGTGTGGTGGGTGTCACGATAATTTCATTCTCATCTCCGGCGAATCTTACATTCGAGAGGTGAGAAGACAAGCCGGTTCGCCCAGCTGATTGCCCAGGTCAAAGGCTGAGCGATCGCTCAGCGAATGGTCGTCCGCGTGTCTTGCCGCAGGCCCGGCACTGTTTTGCGGGTCGCTTGCACCGGGGTTTGCTGTGAGAGTACGATTCTCATAATTGCGAGGGAGATTCTTTGTGGATGAGATCGGCGACGTGGCAGCCACCAGGACGGCGGTGGTAACCGGTGGTGGGTCCGGCATCGGGTTGGCTGTTGCGCAACGTCTGCGTGCCGACGGCCGCAACGTCGCCACCATCGATCTCAAGCCTTCCGACGACGACCTCTGCTACACCGCGGACGTCACCGACCGCTCCCAGATCGACGCCGCCCTGTCGGCCATTCGCGAGCGCCTGGGGCCGGTCACGATCCTGGTCAACGCGGCCGGCCTGGACGGCTTCAAGCGATTCACCAACATCACGTTCGAGGACTGGCAGCGAGTGATCGACGTCAATCTGCACGGGGTGTTCCACATGACCCAGGCAGTGCTGCCCGACATGCTGGACGCGGGCTGGGGACGAATCGTCAACATCTCGTCGTCGAGCACCCACTCCGGGGTGCCCTACATGTCGCACTATGTCGCGGCCAAGTCAGCGGTCAACGGGCTGACCAAGTCGTTAGCCCTCGAGTACGGACCCAGCGGCATCACGGTCAATGCCGTGCCCCCCGGCTTCATCGACACCCCGATGCTGCGCAACGCCGAGACCCAGGGGTTCCTCGGCGATGTCGAGCAGAACATCGCCCGGACACCGGTACGGCGAATCGGCAAGCCCGAGGACATCGCCGCGGCATGTGCATTTCTGTCCTCGGACGAAGCGGGTTACATCACCGGTCAGATATTGGGTGTCAACGGCGGCCGAAACACCTGAGCGATGGAGGTCTCGTGAAGGTCTGGGTAGATCCGGAGCGCTGCCAGGGGCACACGCTGTGCGCCATGATCGCGCCGGATTCGTTCCAGCTCAGTGACATCGACGGCAGTTCATCGGCAGTAAACGAGGTGGTGCCCGCCGATCAGGTGGACCAGGTCCGCGAGGCCGCCCAGTCATGCCCCGAGCAGGCCATCGTCCTCAGCGACTGATTACCAAGGGAGACAACGCTTTGAGCGTCGATGACGTCGCGTCCGACGGCCGGAGGAAGCACAGTTACCACTTCGACCGCCACTCCGCGGAGTACCGCTCACAGTTCAAGGCGATCACCGAGGAGATGCACGCCACGTGCCCGATGGCCTGGACCGACACCTACGGCGGGCACTGGGTCGCGGCGGGCAGCCACGAGGTGTTCGAGCTGGCGCGTTGTCCCGCGGTGTCCAACGACCACGACATCCGTGGCGAACGCAAGGGATACAAAGGCATTTCGATTCCCACGGCCCGCCGGGTCAGCGTGGTGCGTGGCGGCATCCTGGAGATGGACGATCCCGAGCACCGCATCTATCGCACGGTGCTCAACCCGTATCTGTCGCCGGCAGCGGTCAAGCGCTGGGAGCCGTTCATCGACGACGTGACCCGCGCCTGCCTTGACGAGAAGATCGAGACCGGCCGGATCGACTTCGTCGACGATCTGGCCAATGTCGTTCCGGCGGTGCTGACTCTGGCCATGCTCGGCATCCCGCTGAAGAAGTGGAATCTCTACAGCGAACCGGTCCACGCGGCGGTCTACACGCCCGAGCACTCCCCCGACATCGAACGTGTCACCGAGATGCACCGCCAGATGGGCCTCGACATGGTCAACAACATGATCGAGATCCGGGAGAACCCGCGACCCGGACTGGTCAACGCGCTGCTGCAGATGCGGATCGACGGCGAGCCGGCTCCCGATCTGGAGATCCTCGGCAACCTCGGTCTGGTCATCGGGGGTGGCTTCGACACCACCACGGCGCTGACCGCGCATTCGCTGGAATGGCTGTCGGACAATCCCGAACAACGGGAGCGGTTGCGGCGGGAGCGCGACACCCTGCTGGACTCGGCGACCGAAGAGTTTCTCCGCTATTTCACGCCGGCGCCCGGAGATGGCCGCACCTTCTCCGACGACATCGAACTCGACGGCACGCGGTTCAAAGAGGGCGAGCGGCTGTGGATCTCCTGGGCCATGGCCAACCGCGACCCAGCGGTGTTCCACCACCCCGACGACGTGCTGCTGGACCGGAAAGGCAACCGGCACTTCAGCTTCGGCATCGGCGTGCACCGTTGTATCGGTTCGAATGTGGCGCGCACGGTGTTCAAGTCGATGCTCAACGCGGTGCTCGACCGGATGCCCGACTACCGCTGCGACCCGGACGGCACCGTGCATTACGAGACGATCGGCGTGATCCAGGGCATGCGCAAGCTGCCGGCTACGTTCACTCCCGGCCCCCGCGTCGGCGCGGGTCTGGACGAGACGTTGGAGAAGTTGCAACGCGTCTGCGACGAGCAGGAACTCGCGCGTCCCATCACCGAGCGCAAGGAGTCCGCGCAGCTCTGACCCCGCGAGCAGTCGCAAAATCGCACAATCGCGAGCGATTTAGTGCGATTTTGTGTCTGCTCGCGGGGAGAACTCAGCCCCGCGGCAGGCCGAGGATCCGTTGGGCGATGATGTTGCGCTGAATCTCCGACGTACCCCCGGCGATGGTGCCGGAGAAGCTGCGGGCGTAGCGCTCGAACCAGCTCGCGAAGTAGTGGTCCAGGTTCATCGGCGCGTACGGGCCGGTGAGCCCGGGCTGAATCAGGCCGTCACCGCCGGCGGCCTCCAGCGCGTGCTCGCTGATCCGCAGTTCGGCCTCCGAGCCGAGCAGTTTGAGCACCGAGATGGCCGAGGTGTCGTCTTCACCGCGCGACGCGCGGGCCAGGGCCACCGAACCCAGGAGGCGCAGGGCCTGCTTGTCCATGATGGTCGTCGCGTAACGATCGCGGTCGAGTTCGCTGGCGGGCCGGAAGTCGGCGAGCATGTTGTCCATCCGGTCGGCGAACCCGAGCCACATCATGGTGCGTTCGTGGCCCAGGGAGCCGTTCGCCACCCGCCAGCCCTGATTCAGCTCGCCGACCAGATTCTCGGCCGGCACTCGCGCGTCGGTGAAGAACACCTCGTTGAAGTCCAGGTCGTCGGCGCCGCAGATGGACGCGAACGGCCGCCGCACCACGCCCTCGATGTCGGTGGGTATCAGTAACACGCTGATGCCCTTGTGTTTCGGCGCGTCGGGATCGGTGCGCACGAACGTCAATAGCACATCGGCGTCGTGGGCACCGGACGTCCACACCTTCTGGCCGCTGACGACGTAGTGGTCGCCGTCCCGCACCGCCCGGGTGCGCAGCGATGCCAGGTCCGAGCCGGCGCTCGGTTCGCTCATGCCCAGCGACGCGGTGATCTCGGCGCGCAGGATCGGCACCGCCCAGCGGTGTTTCTGCTCCTCGCTGCCGAACGAGATCAGAGAGGCCGCAACGATATTCACGCCTTGCGGATTGAAGCTGTGGTAGATGCGGCGGCGGCACAGCTCCTCGAGGTAGACGTACTGCTGCAGCACCGTCGCATTGCGCCCACCGAACTCGGGGGGCTGGGTGGGCAGCAGCCATCCGTTGTCGAACAACAACCGCTGCCACCGGCGCGCCCACTCCGGCATGTGCGACACCGAACGGGGCCGCTCGACCGTTTCGCTTGCGTCCGGCAGGTTTTCGTCGAGAAACGCCGCGAACTCGGCACGGAACTCCTCGACGTCACTGTCAAAAGTCAGCTGCACGGTACTCCTCGGCGATCCGCGCACGATGCTCGGCAGCGCCACCAAGCATCAGTTCGCCCGCCTTCGCGCGCTTGAGCGCGAATTGCAGGTCGTTCTCCCAGGTGAATCCCATTGCACCGTGCAGCTGCAGCCCGTGCCGGAAGACCAACGACTGGCACTCCCCTGCTGATGCCTTGGCCATCGCGGCCGCCAGCCGGCGGCGCGGATCGTCCGCGGAGATGGTCAGCGCCGCGAAATAGGCCAGCGCCCTTGCCCGTTGCACCGCGACGTGCATGTCGGCCGCCTTGTGTTGCACGGCCTGGAAAGAGCCGATGGGGACGCCGAACTGGTGCCGGCTTCGGACATGCTCGAGCACCAGATCCAGGATGCGCTGGCAGGCACCGACCATCGTGATGGCCATTCCGGTCAGGGCGACGTGGTGCGCGCGTTCGCGGTCAACGGTCATCCGGTCGCTGTCGGGCACCCGCACGTCGCGAAAGGACAGATCGGCCACGTGCAGCACCGGGTCGAATACCGATTCGCGCCGGGCCGACAACCCGGTGGCATCGGTGAGGAACACGCCGGCTTCGGTGACCACGGCGACCCGCTCGGCCCGGTCGCCGTCGAGAACATGACGGGCGGTACCATCCAGCACCCAGCCGTCGGCGTCGCGGCGCGCCGACACCCCGCCATAGACGGCGGTGCCGGACTGGTTCGGGTCGAACCGATCCCCGGCCAGCGGAGCGAACTGGCTCATGGTCGCCAGGAACGGGGTGGGGTCGGTAGCGTGACCGAGCTCTTCCAGCACGATCGCGAGCTCGACCGCGCTGGCGGAATCGTGCAGTTCGGTCCAGCCGAGCTGGCGATACAGCTTCCACAGCGGCTCGGCGTCAGCGCCGTCCTCGGCCACGCTGCGGACCAGGGAGGCGGGACATTGCTTGGTCACGACGTCGCGGACCGTGTCCTGCCACAACCGCTGATCAGCATCAAACTCCAAGAGCATCCGGGCCGCCTCCCGTCACGATTACCTGGTGAGAATATCATTCTCTCTGATGGAAGTAGTAATCTCAGAATCTGCCTACGACCTACGGAGGGCCCGCATGCCGGATACCGCAGCCGCGCTCTGGGACATCGAGGCGATCAAGGTGCTCAAAGCCCGGTACTGCCGCTTCCTGGACACCAAGCAGTGGGATGACTGGCGGCACCTCTTCACCGACGACTTCCTCAGCGACACATCGGCTTCCGGCGGCAAAGTGATCAGCGGGGCAGATGAGTTCGTGTCTTTCGTCCGTAGCACGCTGGGCAAGCCGTCCCAGCCCACCGCCCACCAGGTGCACGCCCCGGAAATCGAGCTGACGTCGGAGACCACGGCCACCGGTGTGTGGGCACTCGAGGACGTGGTCCGGCTCGGTCCCGGCCTCAATCTGCTGGGGCGCGGGCACTACCACGAAACCTACGAAAAGGTCGACGGTCGCTGGTTGATCAAGTCCTCGACGCTCACCCGGTTACGTGAGGACGTGTTCAATCCGGTCATCTCCGTGCGTGTTTCGCCCCGGCTCCGTAGCGCCGGCGCCGCGCTGGCCCGCAGGTTCGGCAAATGAGCCGAACCACACTGATCACCGGCGCGTTCGGACAGGTCGGCAGGCGCTGCGCAGAGATCCTGCTGCGCCGGGGGCACACCGTGATCGCGGTGGACCTGGACAACGAAGCCTCCGCCGCGGCCGCCGGCGCCCTGGCCGGCGCCGGCCACCCGGGCAGCCTCATCGTGGAATTCGCGGACCTCACTGACAGCGAGGCCGTGGGCACCGTTGTGCGCCTGCACCAGCCCGCCGCGATCGTGCACCTGGCCGCGATCGTCTCGCCGCCTTCCTACCGCAACCCGCGGTTGGCCCGCGAGGTCAACGTGGGGGGCACCCGCAACCTGGTGACGGCGGCACAGGCCTTGCCCGACCACCCGTTGTTCGTATTCGCCTCCAGCGCAGCGGTTTACGGATCCCGCAATCCGTACCGGCAGCCGGAGTTGATCACCGCTGACACACCCGTGAACCCGATCGATCAATACGGCGAAGACAAGGTCCTGGCCGAGCGGGTGATCGCCGAAAGCGGGCTGCCGCATGTTCTGCTGCGACTCGCTGCGATCGTCTCGCCCGACGGCGCGACCACGATGGACAGCGATTACCTGGTGCTCGTGCGCGCCACGCCGGTGGACAACCGTATGCACGCGGTGGACGCCCGCGACGTGGCGCTGGCATTCGCCAATGCCGTGGAGCGCCGGGCGGCCGTCGACGGCAAGATCCTGGTGATCGCCGGCAACGACACCAATCTGCTCACCATGAGTGAGTTGCAGGACGATGTCATGGCTGCGGTCGGTGTCGGCCGGCTCGGCCGGGCGGCGGGGCTGCCCGGCAATCCGGATGACGACCGCGGCTGGGCGTTCACCGGCTGGTTCGACACCGCGGAATCCCAGGCACTGCTTGATTATCAAGAACACGATTGGCCGCAGACCGTCGCCTGGGTGAGCGCGTCGATGGGCCATCGCCGGCTGCTGCTGCACGTCCTGGGACCGGTGATACGCCCGGCGATGCGGGCGCTGCTGGCGGCCCAGCGGCGCCGCGAGCACCGGGGACCCTATGCCGACCCGTGGACGTTCATGAGCGGGAAGTACGGCCCCGGCATGCTCGCGCAGGCACGATGAAGAAGCTCGTCATCGGCGCCAGCGGCTTCCTGGGCTCCCATGTCACCCGGCAACTCGTCCAGGCCGGCGAAGAAGTCCGGGTCATGGTGCGAAAGACCAGCTCTACCAAGGGCTTCGACGACCTCGACGTACAGCGCTGTCATGGCGACGTGTTCGACGACGCGGCCCTGCGCAATGCCATGGCGGGTTGCGACGTCGTCTACTACTGCGTCGTCGATGCCCGGATGTGGCTGCGCGACCCGGCACCCCTGTTCCGCACCAACGTCGAGGGACTGCACCATGTGCTCGACGCGGCGGTGCAGTCCGGTCTTCGCAAGTTCGTATTCACCAGCAGCACAGGGACCCTGGCGATCAGCGACAGCCGCCCGGTCACCGAGGACGATCCGCACAACTGGGACGATGGCGGTCCCTACATCGCATCCCGGGTGGCGGCCGAGGATCTGGTGCTGCGCTACGCGCGCGAGCGGGGTCTGCCTGCCGTGGCCCTGTGCATCTCAACCACCTACGGCCCACGAGACTGGGCGCCGACTCCGCACGGCGCGCTGATCGCCCGTGTCGCCGCCGGCCGCTTCCCGTTCTACATGGGCTTCTCGTCCGAGGTCGTCGGCATCGAAGACGCAGCCCGCGCGATGCTGCTCGCCGCGGAGAACGGAAGGGTCGGACAGCGCTACATCATCTCGGACCGCTACCTCAGTACCCGGGAGGTGCATGAGATCGCGGCCCGGGCCGTCGGCAGGCGCCCGCCCCGTATCCCGATTCCGATGTCTGCCATGTACGCGGCCTCCCGGGTCAACGATGCCGCCGCACGGCTGTTGCGCCGCGATCTGCCGATGGCGTACGTCGGAGCGCGGATGGCGGACCTGATGTCACCGCTGGACCACAGCAAGGCCGAGCGTGAACTCGGCTGGACGCCCCAACCGGTCGAACAGTCCATTGAACAGGCGGCGAAATGGTTTGTCGCACAGGCCGCCCGGTGACGTTCACACCGACGCATCATCGGCGGGCGCGAGCGGCCCCGGGTCCCTAGAGCGGGAAGGGCTCGTCCCAGTGGTCGAGGTTCACGGCCTGGGCGAGCGGGCGCCGCCGCACCGGTCCGTGCCTACCCTTGGGCCAGCCGACCACGATGTGGCCGGCCAACATCCAATCGTCGGGCACGCCAACGGCTGCACGCAGTATCGGCTCCCCGCCGTAGGAGGCCCAACTGGTCATGCAGGCACCGAGTCCCTGGGCGCGCGCGGCCAGCAGGAAGTTCTGCATGGCGGGATAGATCGATCCACCCAGCAGCAGTTCCGACGCCGTCGGATAGTGGATTTGCGCGAACAACACAGAGGTGAATTCCCCTGCCCGATCGTGTAGTTCGTACGTGGCGCGGTTGTTGCGCGCCTGGCGGCTCTGGTCGTCGGCAACGGGCCGGCTCATGCCGTAGACCGGCTCGATGACCGCCAGAGCCTGCGCGGCGGCCCTGGCCACCGCCGCGCGTGCCTCGGGCGAACGCAACACGATGAAACGCCACCCCTGCGCGTTGGCCCCCGACGGTGCCCATCTCGCCGCGTCCAGGCATCGCGTCAACGTGGCGTCGTCGACCGGTTCGCCGGTGAAGCGCCGGATGGTGCGCGCGGTCGACAGCACCTCCCAGACGTCGGTGCTGGCTCCGGCCATGGACTCATCCCCCTCACCGGCGGCGTGACAAACTCGGCCACTTGTGTAAAGTGTGCGCAGTCTACCAACTATCGCCAGGACGGTGCGGGCAAGAACAGGAATGGCATGAAAAGCCCAGTAGCACAGGCACGCTCAGCCATCGAGCTCGCCGCTCACCTGGGCCGCGGCATCGGCCGGGTCGCCACAGACGCGATGCTCGGCGGTAGGGCCGGCCTGCCACGCACCGTCGACCAGATCGATGCCGGCGTCCTGTCCGACGTGATGGACACCGAGGTCACCTCCGTCACCATCCTGGGCACCGACGCGGGTACGTCGTCGCGGGCGCGCCTGGCCCTGACCGGAGGCGGCGTCCCGGAAACCGTCTTCGTCAAGCTCGCGGCCCGGACTGCCGCAACCCGGTTGATGGGCGAACTCGGCAGGCTCGGGCACACCGAGGTGCGCTTCTACAGCCAGCTCGCCCCCGAGCTCAGCGGGGTTCCGCTCGCCTACGGTGCCGCTTTCGACTCCTGGACCGGGCGCTACCTGCTGATCTTGGAAGACCTTCCCGCCGAGGAATGCGTGTTCCCCGATACGTTGCACCCGCTGTCCATCGACCAGGCCCGACTGATCGTGGAACTACTGGCCAGGCTGCACACCACCTTCTGGGGCAAACTGGGCGCGCACGGGCAGTTGGGGTGGCTCTACACGCCATCGGGCGACGCCACCTCTCTGCTGACCGGCGCCCTGATGAATACCTCGATCAAGCGACTCGCCGCCCGCACCGACATTGCGGTCGAGCGAGGCCGATTCATCGCCGACAACTATCGCGCCCTCGCCGCTCTGATCGACGCTCCCCCGCACACCGTCATGCACGGTGACGCCCACCCGGGCAACGTCTACTTCCGCGACGGCAGGCCGGGACTCTTGGACTGGCAGGCCGTTCGCCGCGGGCATCCCTCGCGCGAGCTGGCCTACACCCTGGTCACCAGCCTGACGGAACCGGACCGCCGAGCGGCCCAGCGTGAACTGCTCGACACCTACCGCCGCGCACTGGCCGCCGCCGGCGGCCCGGAGCTGGACGGCGACGATCTCTGGCTGCGGTACCGACAGGGCGCGATGTATGCCTACGTGGCGGCGCTGATCACCGCGGGGATGGGCGGAATGCAGGTCGAGGGCATCGCCCTGGCAGGGCTGCGGCGCGCTGTCACCGCCATCGAGGACCTGGAAACGATTGCCGCGCTTCGTACTTCACGTTGAATCCGGCGAGCACTTTCGGCGGATGATCTCTGGGCTGGTCGCCGGTATTGTAGAAGTTGGATATTTCGTCCTCGTGAATTTGTCCTCACACAGGCCACGCCTGGGAAAGGTCAAGACAATGACGACACGACAACGGCGTCGCGTCGCACTGGTGCTCGCCAGCCTGCTAGCAGCCGCCGCCACGGTCATGCTCATTCATCCGGCCGACGCCCGTACCCATCCCGGCAATCTGCCGCCGTACCACACCTTCTACGGCGCCATCGCCTACGGCCACGACGGCTCATCCGGCAAAGCGTGGCGGCAGAAGAACAAATCGATGGCGGAGCGACTCGCAGTGCAGCGCTGCGGCGTCGACACCTGCACCGTCGTAGCCAGCTTCACCCAATGCGGCGCGGTCGCCCACAACGGCACGACCTATCACGGCGGCGTGGGTCTCTCCCGGCAGGCGGCCGAACAGCGCGCGATCGCCAATCTCGGCGGCGGCTGGGTCGTCAATTGGGCGTGCCACTGAGCTGGCGGCTCAATCCCGTTTCCCAGCAAGATAATTCGCCGGCCGCCTAGACTCCTGGCTACTCGCACTCGTAGCAAAGGAGCACGGCAGTGGACAGCGAAACCTATCAGCGGGGACGGCAGATCCGCTCGGAAGTCCTGGGTAAGGAGTACGTCGACAACGCGATCGCGCAGGCCGACGACTTCACCGGGCCCCTGCAGGATCTGGTGACCGAGTACTGCTGGGGTGCGGTATGGGGGCGGGACGGCCTGACACGCAAGACTCGCAGCATGCTCAACCTGGCCATGACGTCGGTGCTCAACCGGCCGCACGAGCTGCGCACGCACCTGCGGGCCGCCCTGACCAACGGCGTCACGCGCGACGAGATCCGCGAGGTCTTCCTGCAGGTCGCCATCTACGCCGGGGTTCCGGCGGCCGTGGACAGCTTCCGCACCGCGGGTGAAATCTTCGCCGAACTGGACGAGGGTTAGCAGGGTGACCATCGGCTTCATCGGGCTGGGCAATATGGGCCTGCCCATGGCGCGCCGTCTCGTCGAGGCGGGCCATGAGGTCGTCGCGTTCGACACGCGCGCTGAGGCAGTGGCGCGACTCGGGGCAGCGGCCGCGACATCGCCGCGCGACGTCGCCGATCGTGCCGAGACCGTGCTGGCGAGTCTGCCCACCCCGGCCGTCAGTCTCGAGGTGGCCACCGGGGCGGCCGGAGTGATCGAAGGCTCGCTCGTCAAGCGCTACGTCGATCTGTCCACCGTCGGCAGCCGCGCGGCGGCCCAGATCCACGACCGCCTCGCGGAGCGTGACATCACCGCGCTGGACAGTCCGGTCAGTGGCGGTGCCGGCGGCGCCGAACGCGGCACGCTCGCGCTCATGGTGTCCGGTCCGCGCGCCGAATTCGATGCCCTCAGGCCGGTGCTGGACGTGCTGGGCCGCCCCCTCTACGTCGGCGCCAAACCCGGTTCCGCTCAGACCATGAAACTCGCCAACAACATCCTGGCCGCCAATGTGCTGGTCGCCACGGCTGAAGTCGTGGTGATGGGGGTCAAGGCGGGCCTGGACCCGGCCGTCATGATCGACGTGCTCAACGCAGGGTCCGGCGCGACCAGCGCGAGCCGCGACAAGTTCCCGCGGGCGATCCTGCCGCGCACCTTCGACTACGGGTTCGCCACCGGACTGATGGTCAAGGATGTGCGCCTCTACCTGGAGGAGGCCGCCGCACTCGGTGTCCCGGTGGAGATCGCCGAGGCCGTGGGACGGCTCTGGGAAGCGGCGGCACAAAGCCAGGGACCGGATTCCGACTTCACCTCCGTGATCAAACCGTTCGAGGAGGCCGCCGGCGTCAGGGTGGGACCGGGACCGCTGTGAGTTACATTTCTTGCAGAGAATGTTATTATCCGGATTCAAGAACAATGCTCACAATTTGAGCAGCAAAAGCGCCGTTACCAGGGCAGATGCAGCTACGGCGGGAGGATGGATCTCGTGATCGAACGCGCTGACGGGACGCGTACGCCGGTCATCGACGCCAGCGTTCACATCTTCTTCCCCACCAACAAGGACCTGCGCAACTTTCTGCGTGAGCCATTCAAGAGCCGGGGCTTCCCGGACTACGAGATGGACTGGTACGGCGCTCCCGGCAGCGAATACGCACCCAATACCGAGGGACCCGAGCGCGGTCGCCGCTATCCCGGTTCGGACCCGGATTTCGTTGCCGCTGAGCTGTTTTCGAAGCGCGGGGTGGACGTGGCGATCCTGCACCCGATGGGGCGGGGCATCATGCCGGACCGCCATCTGGGCACCGCACTGCACGCCGCCCACAACGAGATGATGGTGTCGCGCTGGCTCGAGCACCCCGAGTTCGGCGACCGGTTCCGCGGCACCATCCGGGTCAACCCCGACGACATCGCCGGCGCGGTGCGTGAACTCGAGAAGTGGCGCGGGCATCCGAGGGTGGTTCAGATCGGCGTTCCCCTGCAGTCGCGCGAGGTCTACGGCAAACCCCAGTTCTGGCCGTTGTGGGAAGCGGCGGCCGACGCGAACCTTCCGGTGGCGGTGCACATCGAGTCGGGCGAGGGCATCGGATTCCCGCCGACCCCCTCCGGGCACACCCGCACCTACGAGCAGTACGTCAGCTTCATGGCGCTGAACTACCTGTATCACCTGATGAACATGATCGCCGAGGGTGTGTTCGAGCGCTTCCCGGCGCTGAAGTTCGTGTTCGCGGACGGCGCCGGAGATTTCGTCACGCCGTTCATCTGGCGGATGGACACCTTCGGCCGCCCGCACCTGGAGCAGACACCCTGGGCGCCGCGGATACCGAGTGACTACCTGCCCGGCCACGTGCACTTCGTGCAGGGCGCCATGGACGGCCCCGGTGACGCCGATTTCGCCGGTGATTGGCTGCGTTTCACCGGCAAGGACGACATGGTGATGTTCGGGTCCAGCTATCCGCACTGGCAGTGTGCCGACGTCACCGCGCTGCCCCAGGCACTTTCGGCGGAGCAACACGAAAAGTTGTGCTGGCGCAACGCGGCCGGGCTCTACGGCATAGACATCGCCGTCGGCTCGGGCGCACAGTAGAAGTGAGTGAGACCTATGGCAGGGAGATGGCAATGTCGCTGACTCACATCCATGAACGGGTTCCCGCCGCCGAGCGCATCGCCGTCCGGTGCGTCGACTCCGACGTCCACCCGGTTCCCAAACGCGGGGAGATCACCCAGTACATCCCCGAGCCGTGGCGCAGCAAGTTCTTCCTCGACCACAAGGTGGGCGAGTTGATCTACTACGACGCCCCCGACTACGCACACTCCTTCGCCATGCGGGTCGACACGTTCCCGCCGGACGGCGAATTCCCGGGCAGTGACCCGGACATGGCGTTCCGTCAGCTGATCATGGAGGCCGGTTCCGACATCGCGATCCTGGAGCCGGGCGGGCGCACCCCGCGGCTTCCCGAGGCGCACCAGGCCTACTCGACCGCACTGAACCACTGGCAGGCCAACCATTGGCTGGACAGCCACAACAACTGGCACCAGCGCTGGCGCGGGTCGATCTGCGCGGCCGTCGAAGACCCCGCGGGCGCCGCCCGCGAAATCGAGGAGTGGGCCGGCCACCCCTATATGGCGCAGATCCTGATCAAGGCCGAGCCACGCCCGTCATGGGGTCACCCCATGTACTACCCGATCTGGGAAGCGGCCACCAAGCACGACATCACCGTGAGTTGCCACCTGTCCCGCAGCAACTACGAGATGCTGCCCACCCCGCCGGTCGGCTTCCCCAGCTACAACCACGATTTCATGGTCACGTACTCGCTGCTGGCCGCCAACCAGGTGATGAGTCTGATCTTCGACGGCGTCTTCGACCGGTTCCCGACGCTGCGCATCGTCTTCGTCGAGCACGCCTTCACCTGGATTCTGCCGCTGATGTGGCGGATGGACGCGATCTACGAGGCCCGCAAGTCGCGCGTCGACATCAAGCGCAAGCCGTCGGAATACGTCAAGGAACACATCAAGTTCACCACCCAGCCGCTGGACTATCCCGAGGACAAGACCGAACTCACCCGCATGCTGGAGTGGATGGAGTGCGACAAGATCCTGTTGTTCTCCTCGGACTACCCGCACTGGACCTTCGACGATCCGCGCTGGCTGGTCAAGCATCTGCCCAAGGGCGCACGGGATGCGGTGATGTACAAGAACGGCATCGCGACCTATCACCTGCCGGAGACCGTCCCGGTCCTCGAGGGTCAGGTTCGGGTGCTCTGAATGCCGGAGGAAAAGCCGCGACCCCGCCTGGCTCAGGGTCGCGAACACGTTGTCGCGACGGTGGACGAAATTCCGCCCGGCACCCATAAACTCGTGCCGATCGGCCGCCACGGGGTGGGTGTCTACAACGTCAACGGAACCTTCTACGCGATCGCCAACTACTGTCCGCACCAGGGTGGCCCGCTGTGTTCGGGACGGGCGCGGGGGCGCACCATCGTGGACGAGACCGCCGCCGGTGACGCCGTCATGGTGCGCGACCTGGAGTACATCTACTGTCCTTGGCATCAATGGGGTTTCGAGTTGGCGACCGGTACCACCGCGGTCAAGCCGGAGTGGAGTATCCGCACCTACCCGGTCCGCGTGATCGACAACGATGTGCTGGTGCAGGCGTGATGAAACCGGGCGTGTCTTCGATCGAGGTCAACGGCGGCAACGTCGTCTACGAAATCCTCGGTGAATCAGGTGATCTCATCGCACTGACGCCCGGGGGCCGGTTCAGCAAGGACATCGAGGGACTACGTCCGCTGGCCGACGCCCTGGTCGACGGCGGCTACCGGGTACTGCTGTGGGACCGGCCCAACTGCGGCGCCTCCGATGTGCAGTTCTACGGTCAGAGTGAATCCCACATGCGCGCCGAGACACTGCACAAACTGGTGACGGGCCTGGGCTTCGAGCGATGCATCCTGGCCGGAGGCTCCGGTGGCGCAAGGGATTCCATGCTCACCACGATGCTCTATCCGGAGATGGTCACCAAACTGGTGGTGTGGAATATCGTCGGCGGCATCTATGGCACCTTCGTGCTGGGTTCCTTCTATATCGTCCCGAGCATTCTCGCGGTGCGGGGAACCGGGATGGACGGCGTGATCAAGGTGTCGGAGTGGCGCGACCGGATCGCGGAGAACCCGGCCAACAAGCAGCGGTTCCTCGACTTCGACTCCGATGACTTCCTCAAGGTGATGCTGCGCTGGCTCAATGCATTCGTTTCCAAACCGGGCCAGACGATTCCGGGCGTCGAAGACGAGATGTTCGACCGCATCAAGGTTCCCACGCTGATCATCCGCGGCGGCGAGAACGACATGGATCACCCCAAACGCACGTCGCTGGAAGTCCATTGCCTGATCAAGGGTTCGGAGCTGATCGACCCGCCGTGGCCGGAGGACGCGTGGGAACGCGCGTCCGAAGATCGCGCGGCGGGCCGCGTCTCCCACTTCAACATGTTCGACACCTGGGTGCAGGCCGCGCCGGCGATCCTCGAGTTCCTGGATCGCTGATGCGTTCAGCTGGTGCGGATGTGGACCTCGCAGTTGAGCGAGGCCTCGAGCGCGGTGTGGATCCTGCTTTCCGGGACGCGATCGAGGTCGGCTTCGCGCAGCGTGACATAGACGATGTCGTAGCCGTCGTCACCGGGTTGCCGCGTGATGTCGCCGGCGAGGCCGAACGCCGAGAGCACCCCGTGGGCGTCGTCGTCAGTCCCCCGGCTGATGAAGGTGACCACGCCAACCGCCGGAGCGCTGCCGAAAGCCCTGCTGCACAGGTCTATTGCCATCGCCTTGGTCGCTTCGACATCATCACCGACGATCAGCAGCTCGACCTCACGCCGGTGGGGCGGGCGGTTCGCGAGGTCGTTGTCGACGACGTCGGCACCGATTTCCCGAGTGAGACCGAGGAGCGTGGCCATGCCCTCACCTAACTGCGCCGGAGTGAGTGCACCGGTCTGGTCGACGTTGACGCGTACCACCGCAGTCCGCATGCGGCCAAGCCTAACGGGAGCCGGCCGATGACCACCGCGGACGTTGCGATCAGTACCGTTGCCTGGCCCGGCTTCCCGCCGCGGTTACTCGTGGACGGCCGAGAAGATCTGTCCGCCTACCGCGAGCGCGGCGGCTACCGGCTGGTTGCCAACGCCGATGAGCTACTGGCCGAGGTCGACGCCAGCGGACTGCTCGGCCGGGGCGGGGCGGCGTTCCCGCTTGCGGTGAAAATCCGGGCGGTGCGCGCCAACGGCCACGGACCCGTCGTCGTGGCCAATGGTGAAGAGGGCGAACCGGCTTCGGTCAAAGACCGCTGGTTGCTGCGCAACCGGCCGCATCTGGTGCTCGACGGACTGCGGTTAGCGGCGGCGCTGGTCGGTTCCACCCGCGGCTATGTCCTTGTCTCCGATCCCGACTCGGCGCGCAGCGTGGAATCGGCGTTGAGCGAACTGGACTCTCGCGACGTCGAGGTGTTCTCGGTGCAGCCGGGCTATGTGGCCGGCGAGGAAACCGCCGCCGTGCAGGCCATCAACGGCGGACCGGCCAAGCCGACCGACAAGCCGCCGCGCCCCTTCGAATCCGGAGTCGACGGACGGCCGACGCTGGTGAGCAACGTCGAGACGCTGGCCAATCTGGCCTACGTCCACGGCCACGGCTCGGCGGTGTTTCGGGCGCAGGGCACGACGCAGTCCCCCGGTACGTTCCTGGCCACCATCACCGGCGCGGGCCGAGCAGCCGTCCTCTACGAACTCCCGCACGGCCTACCTTTCACCGAACTGCTTGCCCGGCATGGCGTTTCGCCGGACGACGTGCGCGGCGTGCTGATGGGTGGCTATTTCGCCGGCCTGGTGAACCGCCGGGTACTGGACACCACGCTCGACCATGAGACGATCCGCGGCATCGGAAGCGGACTGGGTTGCGGCGCAATCTCGTTGATCACCGACGAATGCCCGGTCGCGGTGGCGGCCGCGGTGGCGGCGTATTTCGACCGCGAGAACGCCGGGCAGTGTGGTTCGTGCTTCAACGGGACCGCGGCCATGGCGGCCGCCGCGGGTGCCCTGCGCGACGGTGTGGCGACGACCGAGGACCTCGACCGGTTGAAGCGCTGGTCGGTGGTGCTGCGCGGGCGCGGCGCCTGCGGAACTCTGGACGCCGCATGCAATGTCGCCGCCACCCTGCTCGACCAGTTTCCCGACGAGGTGGCGCGCCATCTCGAGGGCGCCTGTCCGGACTGCAGCCGCGGCGCGTACCGCGCCGAACGCCCCTACGAGGCCATTGGGGGATCATGAAGATTCGTCTGGACCGCACCGTCTGCGACGGCTTCGGCCTGTGCGGCAAGCACGCACCCGGTTACTTCTCACTCGACGACTGGGGCTACGCCTGCCTGATCGGTGACGGCACCGTGCCGGAAGAAGACCACGACAAGGTCATGCGGGCGCTGCTGGATTGCCCGGTGCACGCCATCACCGAGATCGGTGAGCCCAAGCCGAGCATCCCGCACCCCGAACTGCACGAGGAGGACGATCCCGCCTCACACGTCAAGACCGAGGACAACGAAGCGGAGTGGGGATTCATCCGGTGACAGGCGCGTCGGCGGCACCGGGGCGGCCGCTCCCCCAGCTCACGGACGAGAACGAATTCTTCTGGAAAGCAGGCGCCGACAACGTATTACGCTTCCAGGAGTGCCGGACCTGCCAATCGTTGATCCACCCGCCCGCACCGGTGTGCCGCTATTGCCGCGGCCGCGACATCGGTGTGCGCGACGTCTCCGGTAGGGCGACACTGGCCGGCTTCACCGTGAATCACCGGTTCAGCCTGCCCGGCATGCCGGCGCCGTATGTGGTCGCGCAAGTCGCCATCGTCGAGGACCCGCGGGTTCGGTTGACCACCAACATCATCGAGATCGATCCAGCCGAATTGGAGCTGGGCCAGACCGTCGAGGTGGTGTTCGAACACATCGAAGACGTGTGGCTGCCGCTGTTCCGCCCCGCTCCCGACGCCGAGCCGGGCCCGCTGCCCGAGGACGAGATCGCGCCGGAGCGCTTCGGCGAATATGTCCGCCCAATGCTGACCAGCCAGAAGTTCGAAGACAACGTGGCCCTGACCGGAATCGGGATGTCACCGATCGGTCGCCGCCAGATGGTGCCCGCGTTGGCACTGACCGTGCAGGCCTGCGAGGCGGCGATCGCCGATGCCGGCCTGACCTTCGCCGATATCGACGGCCTGTCCACCTACCCCGGCGGCGGCAACTTCGGCGGATTCGGCGAAGGCGGGGTCACCGCCCTGGAAGCGGCCCTGGGCATCCGGCCGGTCTGGCACAACGGCGGCATGGAGACTTTCGGCCCGGGCGGTTCGGTGATCGCCGCCATGCTCGCGGTCTCGGCCGGCCTGGCGCGTCACGTGCTGTGTTTCCGGACGTTGTGGGAGGCCACCTTCAACGAGCTGATGAAGCAGGGCAGGATCACCCCCTCGGGCGGCCGCACCGCGAGCTGGCAGTGGCCGTTCGGCGCCACGTCGGCCGCCCACACGCTGGCACTCAACGCGCAGCGGCACTTTCATCGGTACGGCACCACCAAGGAGACGCTGGGCTGGATCGCGCTGAATCAGCGTGCCAACGCCGCACTCAACCCCACCGCCGTCTACCGCGACCCGATGACCATGGAGGACTACCTGAACGCGCGGCCGATCACCACGCCGTTCGGCCTCTACGACTGCGACGTCCCCTGTGACGGCGCCATCGCCGTCATCGTCTCGGCCGTCGACGCCGCCCGCGATCTGGCCAAGCCACCGGTCCTGGTCGAGGCGGTCGGGACCCAGATCATCGAGCGCATCGACTGGGACCAGAGCACGCTCACTCACGAGCCGCAGGTGCTGGGGCAAGCGGCGCATCTGTGGACGCGAACGTCGTTGCGCCCCAGCGACGTCGACGTGGCCGAGCTCTACGACGGGTTCACCATGAACTGCCTGTCCTGGATCGAGGCGCTCGGATTCTGCGGCATCGGCGAGGCGCGTGAATTCCTGGACGGCGGCAAGAACATCGCCCGCGACGGCGTCATACCGGTCAACACGCACGGCGGCCAGCTCTCGCACGGCCGCACCCATGGGATGGGCCTACTGCATGAGGCCGTCACACAGCTGCGCGGCGAGGCCGGCGCGCGTCAGGTCGCCGACGCCCGCGTCGGAGTAGTCAGCAGCGGCGGCCTCACGCCGAGCGGCGTGATCCTGTTGCGGGCCGACACATGAGTCCGCGCCGGCGACGATGCAGTGGGGGCACCACCCGCTTGCGGGGGACGCAGCGATGAGGTGGGGGCACCACCCGCTTGCGGGGGAGAGCGGCGCATGAATCCCCGCCCGAGAGTCGTAATCGTCGACAGCGTACCCATGTCCGGGGTGATCGCCGAGGCCGACGAGCCCAAGGCCGTCATCGTGGCGATCCACGGCGGCGGTACCACCGCCGTGTACTTCGACTGCCCGGGACACCCCGAGTTGTCGCTGCTGCGACTGGGTTCGGAGTCGGGCTACACGGTCATCGCGCTGGACCGGCCGGGGCACGGCAGTTCAGCCCCGTATCCGGAGGCGGTGCAGACCCCTGAGCAGCGCGTTGATCTCGCTTACGGTGCCGTGGAACGCATTCTGGGCGAGCGGGCACGCGGCGCCGGGTTGTTCGTGCTGGGCCATTCCGGCGGGTGCGAGCTGGCGACGCGGATGGCCGCCGACGACCGGGGTGCCGACTTGTTGGGCCTGGAACTGGGCGGCACCGGCAGGCGCTACCACGACGCAGCCAAGGAGATCATGCGGGCGGCGGCCGTGAAGGAGCGTCCGCCCGGTACCCGCGAGCTGCTGTGGGAGCCGATGCGGCTGTACCCGCCCGACATCCTGCGCGGGGTGACGAACTCGTCGACGTCGCCCGCCTACGAGCGGGACGTGGCGGTCAACTGGCCGCACCGCTACTTTCCCGAGTTGGCGCCAGCGGTGCGGGTGCCGGTGCGGTTCACCATCGGCGAGCATGACCGGGTGTATCGGGGCGACGACGAGAATCTGGCCGAGATCGCCCAGATGTTCTCCGGGGCAGCCGCTTTCACCAGCAGCCGGCATCCTGACGCGGGCCACAACCTCAGCCTCGGCCGCAACGCCGCCGACTACCACCGCAGCGTGTTCGCGTTCGTCGACGAATGCGTGGCGACACACGCCGCCGGCGTGAAGCCGGCCGCACCGTCGGACTCGAGCGTGAAGCCGGCTGCACGCCCGGCGGAGGACTGAGGAATGGGGACCTTGTGCTCCTTTCCGCCGCGCCCGGAAGCCGCTACCGTTAGCGTTACAGTCAGGCGTTCGGCTGTAATGGCCCCAGCCCGCAGCTCAGCAGCAAGGAGCGTTGCATGACCAAATCGAAGGTCACCTTCGATCCGTTCTCCGAGGACTTCTTCAACGGCGCCTGGGACACGTACCGGCGCATGCAGGAGGAGGCGCCGGTCTACTACAGCGAGGAATACGACTTCTATGCGCTGACGCGTCATGCCGATGTGGCGGCGGGTCTGAAGAATTTTCAGACGTACTCCTCCGCCTACGGCATCGACCTGTCGATGGTGCGGACGGGCAAACCGCCGGACGTGAAGTCCATCATCTTCATGGACCCGCCCGACCACCGGCACATGCGCAGCCTGCTCAACAAGGTCTTCACGCCGCGGGCCATCCAGGCCCAGCGCGAGATGGTCGGCGAGAAGATCGACAAGTATCTGAGCAGGGTCGATCCGGACCGCTTCGATGTGGTGCAGGACTTTTCGGGGCCGTTCCCGGTCGAAGTCATCACCACGATGCTCGGTGTCCCCGAGGAGCACGCACAGCGGGTGCGCCACCTGATCGACGAATCGCTGCACCGTGAGCCGGGGCAGGTCGAGGTCGGCGAGCGCGGCATGCAGGCCAACATCGAGACCGGGATGCTGTACTACGGCCTGCTGCAGGAGCGTCGCGCCGAACCGCGGGACGACCTTTTCACCAAGCTGATCAACGCGGAGATCGAGCGCGAAGACGGCCAGATGACCAAGCTGGACGATATCGAGATCGCCGGCTTTGCAACCCTTTTGGGCGGCGCAGGTGCAGAGACGGTGACCAAGCTGCTCGGCAATGCGCCGGTGGTGTTCGCCCGCTTCCCCGAGCAGTGGCAGAAGCTGCTGCAGGACCGCAGCAAAATCCCCGCCGCGGTGGAGGAGCTGTTGCGCTATGAGGCGCCGTCGCAGTATCAGGTGCGCTGTTCGCTGAAAGATGTTGAGCTGCACGGCGTCACGATTCCGGCGATGAAGCCGGTGTTCCTGATCAACGCCGCGGCCAACCGCGACCCGTCGGCCTGGACCAATCCCGACGAGTTCGACATCGACCGGGACCGGCACCAGGCGCTGAACCTGAGCTTCGGCTACGGAATACACAGCTGCCTCGGCGCGGCCCTGGCGCGCATGGAGAGCTGCATCGCGCTGGAGAAGCTGCTGGACTTCATGCCCCGTTATGAGGTGGACTGGGAGAACTGCAACCGCGTCCACATGCAGAATGTCGCGGGTTGGAAGAACGTACCGGTAAGGGTGCTGCGATGAGAATCGAAGTTGACTGGGACCTCTGCGAGAGCAACGCGGTGTGCATGGGCATCGCGCCCGACGTGTTCTTGCTGGGCGATGACGACATGCTGACCGTCCTGCAGCCGGAGGTCACTCCGGAGAACGAGGAACTGGTTCGCGAAGCGGTGCGGCAGTGCCCGCGGCAGGCGATCTCGATCGTCTAGGCTCCCGACCGCGCGCCGAGCGTGAGCTGGTGGCGATCGCGGGACGAAAATCTCTCCGTGAGTTCACGTTCGGCGACGCCGAGCCGTTCACGTTCGGCGACGCCGAGCCGCTCACCTTCGGCGACGCCGAGCCGCTCACCGCTCCTTGATCGCCTGCTCCGGACAGCACTCGATGGCCTCGCGGGTGGCTGCCTCGAATTCCACCGGAACCTCGCCCGTTATCGCCTCGGCGTAGCCATCGTCGGTCAGGCTGAAGACTTCCGGGCACAGCGTCAGACACATGCCGTGGCCACGGCAACTCCCGTCGTCGACCCACACCCTCATGCCAGACCTTTCATGCCGACGTGAACTCCAGGTGCAGTTCGGTCAGCCCGCGCAGGATGTAGGTCGGAACATATTGATAGCGGCGGTCATTCGCCGGACCGTGTTCCCGCTCGTTGAGCCGGATGTCCGAGGTCCGGTCGAGCAGGCGCTCGATCGCGACCCGGGTTTCGGCGCGCGCTAGCGGAGCTCCCGGGCAGCTGTGAATCCCGCGCCCGAACGAGAGGTGTTGCCGCGCGTTCTTGCGCGCCGGGTCGAAGGTGGCCGGATCTTCGAAGCGGCGCGGATCGCGGTTGGCGGCGGCCTGCAGGATCATCAGGGTGGTGCCGGCTGGAAGGTCCACGCCACCGACGTTGACGGGCACCCGGTTCAGCCGGAAGTCACCTTTGACCGGACTTTCGACGCGCAGCGCCTCCTCGATGAAGTTGGGGATCAGGCTGCGATCGCGACGCAGCTGCTGCTGAATGTCGGGCCGCTCGGCCATGATCTGCAGCGCCGCGCCCAGCAACCGGACGGTGGTTTCCTGCCCCGCCGAGAACACGTTGCTGGCGACGCGGGCCACGTCTTCGATCGCCGGTGTCGAACCGTCGGGGTAGGTGGCCGTCGCCAGGCCTGTCAGGACGTCGTCGCGGGGCTCACGACGGCGGTCCCGCACATAGTCGGAGAACAGCCCGTAGAGAAATTCCAGCGGGCTGTGCGCCAGCGATTCCTTGCCGGTGCTTCCGATGCCGCCACCCGAGTGCTGGCGGATGCCTTTGACGAAGGAGTCGCGATCTTCCATCGGCACGCCGAGCAGGTCGGCGATCACCAGCAACGTGAACGGTCCGGCGAAGCCTTTGATGAACTCCCCTTCACCCGGCGCCAGAAACCCGTCGAGCACCTGATCGGCCAGCACCCACATGGCGTCCTCGTTCTCCTTGAGGCGCTTCGGGGTGATCAGCCGCATCAACAACGAACGGTGGTTGGTGTGGGTCGGCGGATCGAGCGTGGGCAACTGGTCGCTGAAGGGCAGTTCGTCACGGTGCTGCTCGATCAGCTCGGTGATGTCGGTCTGGCCGGTCAACGGCACCGGGAATCCCGGGAACGGGCCGGTCACCGAGATGCACGAGGAGAAGGTCTGCGCGTCGTTCAGCACGGCACAGGCCTCGTCCCAACCGGTCACCATGGCAACACCGTGGTGCGGTTCGCGGGCGACCGGGCACTGCTGTCGCAGCGCCTCGTAGTACGGGTAGGGATCCTCGACGAGCCTGCGGTCGCGGAAGAAATCCAGTTCGGTGAAGTCATCCACCATGTCGTGCTCCGTTCGGATCTCGGCTCGCGAGAATGCGCCTCTCACTTATGAGTATTACATTTCCACAGGACGTGCTGAACCGCAACGCCGCCCGGAGCGGGTCAGACCGGTAGCAGATCGGCGGCCACCGACGGGCACGCCATCGCCCCGCTGCGGAACGTCTCGACGGGTCCGACGGCGTCGACCGGCACTGCCGCGGCAGCCAGCGCTTTAGCCTTGAACGTCTGTGCGGCCATGCTCAACCGGTGCTGAACGCGCCCAACGCTGTCGTCGAGTTCGGCCGGCCAGGTGGTGCCCCAGAGCGTCACTTCGGTGACGCCGTGGTCGAGGGCTTGCAGCACCCCGGCGCGGACCCGCGGGTCCGAGCCGAGCAGGTCCGCGGCGGCGGCCAGGGCCTGGGGACGCGGATGCGATCCCACCGAGGTCAGCACCGATTCCAGGTCGCGCGTCCGAGCGCCCAGGATGTGCAGCGGACGGTCGTCGGGGTGGTCGGTGAGCAGCACCGTGACATCCCAGCCCGCCATCGAACGGTCGAACAACCAGCCGCCGGCGAACTTCACCACGTCGACCACGCTGGACGCCACGACGTCGAGCCGGTACCTCATGTCGTGCTCCCCGACGGGGAGAAGTCGCGCGCCAGTGCTTCCGCGTACTCCTTGAACACCTCGGTCAGGGGTATCGACGGGTCGAGCAGCCATGTCATTTCCATTCCGTGAATGAAGGCGAGGATCTCTACGGCCTTGACGGCAGGGTCGATGTCGGCGCGATACCGGCCCGCGGCCTGGCCGCGGCGGATGCCGGCGGCGACGATCTCGGTCGCGTCCCGCTGGCGGTTCACCAGGCGGTCGTGCAACGGAGCGTCGGGCGCGATGTTCTCCACCAGGAGAACGGTGAAGGTACCGACCAGCTCGGGTTGCCGGCTGAACCGGTCGGCGACCTGGGCGATCTCGCCCAGCAGATCACCGCCGCGGTCGGAGTGCGTGTCGTCGTCGACGTCGCGCGCATCCAGCACCGCGTGCAGCAGCTGCTCCTTGGATTCGAAGTGATGCAGCAGGCCCGCAGGGGTCACCCCCGCCTCGCGGGCGATCTGGGCCAGCGTCGTGTTGCGCCAGCCGTTGCGCGACAGCAGCCGCTGCGCCACCTCGAGGATCCGCTGTTTGCGGTCTTCCCCTTTGGCGAGAAGCGTCTCGTAAGGCCGTACGTCGGGCACCGAACTTCCTCGTCGAACCGTCGGGGTAAACAACCTAGTGAATACACAGTAGGTTGGTTTGCGGCACGAGACAAGGGGCCGGATCGGGGTACCGGATTAGCCCACCAACTCCACCAGCGTCGCGTTGGCGGTGCCGCCGCCCTCGCACATGGTCTGCAGCCCGAAACGAATGCCGTTGTCGCGCATGTGATGCACCATGCGCGTCATCAGCACCGCACCGGACGCGCCCAGCGGGTGGCCGAGCGAAATCGCGCCGCCCAGCGGGTTCAGCCGCTGTGGGTCCGCGCCGGTTTCGGCGAGCCAGGCCAGCGGCACGGGCGCGAAGGCTTCATTGACCTCGAAGACACCCACCTCGTCGATCCGGACGCCGGACTTCCCCAGCACCTTCTCGGTCGCCGGGATCGGGCCGGTCAGCATCAGCACCGGGTCCGCACCGGCGACCGCGCCGGCGCGATAACGCACGATCGGGGTCAGACCCATTTCCAGGGCTAGCTCCGACGTCGTCACCAGCAGCGCGGCGGCACCATCGGATATCTGAGAAGAGTTGCCCGCGTGGATGACGCCGTCGTCGGCGAACGCCGGCTTCAGTCCGGCGAGTTTGTCCACGGTCGTCCCGCGTCGTACGCCTTCGTCCTGGTGCACGATCGAACCGTCGTCGCAGAACACCGGAACGATCTGTTCGGTGAACGCGCCGCTGTCCTGGGCCGCGGCCGCTCGTTCGTGGGACTGGGCGGAGTATTCGTCGAGCCTGGTGCGGGACAGGCCCCACTTCTTGGCGATCAGCTCCGCGCTGATGCCCTGATTGAACGAGAAGTCGTCATAGCGAGCAAGCACTTTGGGCCCGTACGGCATGCCGGTCGCCCGGGCCGCACCGAGCGGCACCCGGCTCATGACCTCGACACCCCCGGCCACCACCACATCCTGCTGACCCGACATCACGGCCTGTACCGCGAAGTCGAGGGCCTGCTGGCTGGATCCACATGCGCGATTGACGGTGGTCCCGGGAATGGTCTCCGGCCAGCCGGCCGCCAGCACGGCGTAGCGCCCGATGTTGGCGGACTGGTCGCCGACCTGGCTGACGCAGCCCCAGACCACGTCGTCGACCAGCTCAGGGCTGACGCCGGCACGGTCCATCAGTTCGTTGAGGACGACGGCGGACAGGTCGGCGGGGTGCACACTCGCGAGCCCGCCATTGCGCTTGCCTACCGCCGTACGCACCGCCTCGACAATGACTGTTTCGCGCATGCTTCACTCCGCCTCTCGATCGCCGAACGTGAAATGACGGCGGAAAAAACGCGGGAAAAGCGCCGTCACTTCACATTCGATGATCAACCTACGTCAGTAGCTTCTGGGCAGCTTCAGCGCATGCGATCCCAGGAAGTTCAGGATCATCTCCTGGCTGATCGGCGCGATCTTCATCAGCCGCGCCTCACGGAAGTAGCGCGTGACGTGGTACTCCTCGGCATATCCCATGCCCCCGTGGGTCTGCAGCGCTCGGTCGGCGGCGGCAAATCCGGCGTCGGCGCACAGGTACTTCGCTGTATTGGCCTCGCGCCCACAGGGTTTGCCGTTGTCATACAGCCACGTCGCTTTGCGCAGCATCAGCTCGGCGGCGTCGAGGCGGGCCAGCGAATCCGCCAGCGGAAATTGAATGCCCTGGTTCATCCCGATCGGCCGGCCGAAGACCTCGCGCTCGTTGGCGTACTTCACGGCCCGGTCCAGTGCCACCCGGCCGATGCCCAGCGCTTCGGCCGCGATCAGCATCCGCTCCGGGTTGAGTCCGTCGAGGATGTACTGAAAACCCTTGCCCTCCTCGCCGACTCGGTCTTCGACCGGGATTTCGAGGTTGTCGATGAACAGCTCGTTGGAGCTGACGGCGTTGCGGCCCATCTTGTTGATCGGGCGGATGTCGACCCGGCTGCGGTCGAGGTCAGTCAGGAACAGCGTCATGCCGTCGGTCTTCTTGGCGACTTCGTCGTAGGCCTGGGTGCGTGTCAGCAGCAGGATCTTGTCGGATTCCATTGCCTTGGAAATCCACACTTTTCGGCCGTTGACGACGTAGTGATCACCGTTGCGCTTGGCGAACGTGGTGATGCGCGAGGTGTCCAGCCCGGCCCCGGGCTCGGTCACCCCGAAACACACGTGGACTTCTCCGGTCGCCACCGGGGGCAGGGTGCGCGCCTTGAGTTCGTCGGAGCCGTGCACTACGACGGGCTGCATGCCGAAGATCGACAGGTGGATCGAACTCGCCGCGTTCATGGCGCCGCCGGATTTGGCGACCTCTTCGAGCAGAATCGTCGCCTCGGTGATGCCCAGCCCGTGACCGCCGTACTCGGTGGGAATCGTCATGCCCAGCCAGCCGCCGTCGGCGATGGCGCGATAGAACTCCGCCGGAAACTCGTGCGCCTGGTCTTTTTCCATCCAGTAGTGGTCGTCGAACTTGGCCGCCAACTCGGCCACCGACCGCCGGATCAGCTCCTGATCCTCGGTGAGCTCGAACTCCATTGCCGCACCTTTCCTTACGCGAGCCGAGGTACCCCCCGCTCGCGAGCGCCCTGCCGGATCTCAGTCCGTATTGCCGGTCAGCGATTTCGCGTTGGCCGCGAAGTCGGCGAACGACGACCCCGCCCGGACGTCCTTGTGGTGACTCGACGCCCGGATGGACACGTCATGTCCTTCGGCGGCCTTCCGCAACGCACCGACCGTCGCCTGCTCGGGCGTGATGTGAGTGAACGGGTCGAACGAGTACCAGCGCATCGCGTTCTGGTGGGTGATCTTGCGAATCTCGTCGTCGGGCACGTCGTTCAGCGACAACACGTCCCACAACTCTTCGGGCGCGCCGGGCCACATCGAGTCGCTGTGCGGGTAGTCGGCCTCCCAGCAGATGTTGTCAATCCCGATCATGTTGCGCAGCGCGACGCCCACCTTGTCACTGATGAAGCAGGTAAGGAAGTGCTCGCGGAAGACCTCGGACGGCAACTTCCCGCCGAAGTTCTGATGCGTCCAGGTCGAGTGCATCTCATAGGTGCGGTCGGCCCGCTCCAGGAAGTAGGGAATCCATCCGGTGCCGCCCTCGGACAGTGCGATCTTGAGGTCCGGGTACTCCTTGATCGGCCGCGACCACAGCAGGTCCGCGGCGGCCTGCACGATGTTCATCGGCTGCAGCGTGATCATCACGTCCATCGGCGCGTCGGGCGCGGTGATCGCCAGCCGGCCCGAGGACCCGATGTGCACGTTCATCACGGTGCCGGTGTCACACAAGGCTTTCCACAGCGGATTCCAGTATTCGTTGTGGAAGCTGGGGTATCCCATCGCGGCCGGGTTCTCGGTGAACGTCAGCGCGTGCACGCCCTTCTTGGCGACCCGGCGCACCTCGGCGGCGCACGCCTCGGCGTCCCAGATCACCGGTATCGCCATCGGGATGAACCGCGCCGGATACGCGCCGCACCACTCCTCGATGTGCCAGTCGTTGTAGGCCTGCACCAGCGCGATCGAGAATTCCGGATCGTCGGTGGCGAACAGGCGTCCGGCGAAGCCGGGGAAGGAGGGGAAACAGATCGACGCCAAGATGCCGCCGGCGTTCATGTCCTTGACGCGCTCGTCGACGTTGTAACAACCGGGCCGGATCTCGTCCAGGCCGGTGGGCTCGATTCCGTACTCTTCCTTCGGCCGGCCGGCGACCGCGTTGAGCGCCACGTTCGGAATGACGGTGTCGCGGAACTTCCACATGTCCGAGCCGTCGGCGTTGTGCACCAGCCGCGGCGCGTCGTCCAGGTACTTGGACGGCAGGTGGTTCTTGAACATGTTCGGTGGCTCGACGGTGTGGTCGTCCACGCTGATCAGGATCATGTCCTCTTTGTTCACGGGTATCCCCTTCTCATCTGATCCACCTGATCGGGTGTGTTGAGCAGGCTTCAAGCCGCAGAGCAGAGCCCACCTGCGCCGAGCTCCCTATAGGTTGAAAACTATCTTCTCGCGAAGCGAGAATCAACATCCAGCATAGGCGTCTGGGCGCTCGGCGGCCCGCTTCGTGCCGCAATCCGCCGGCCGCGGTTGCCGCCCATCGCGCCAGCATTGACCCGTCGCCCGTTTCATGCAAGTCTATTGGTTGGAAATGAGAATATGATTCTCTCTAAGCGAGAGGATGCACGTGAGAAGGACCGGACCGATGCGTTTACCCCCGCTGCCCGCAGATCAGTGGGACGAGGCTGTCGACGGGGCGCTGGCCGTCATGCTCCCGCCGGAGCGACGCAATCCTCGCGATGCCTCCAACGTCCTGTCGACATTGGTCAACCACCCGGTCCTGACCAAAGCGTTTCTGAAGTTCAACGTCCACCTCTTGTTCTCCTCCACCTTGCCGCCGCGCATCCGCGAACTGGCGATTTTGCGCGTCGCACACCGTCGCGAATGCGCCTACGAATGGACGCACCACGTAGATCTCGCCAAGCGGGAGGGCATTACCGACGCGGAAATCGACGCGGTGGCACGGGGTGACGGCGCATTCGACGAATTCGAGCAGGCGGTGATCACCGGCGTCGACGAGCTCGATGAGAAATCCCAGTTGTCCGACGCGACTTGGGCTGCACTCGGCACCCGACTCGACGAACGCCAGCGCATGGACTACGTCTTCACGGTCGGCTCCTACACCATGCTGGCCATGGCGCTCAACACATTTGGCGTTGCGCTCGAGAACGACGCCGACCTTCAAGAGAAGAGGTAACAGTGGCCCACTTCCCCAAACCAGCCGCCGGCAGCTGGACGAAGAACTACCCCGAACTGGGCACCGCACCCGTCGATTACAGCGATTCGATCGATCCCGCGTTCTTCGAAGCCGAGCGCGAAGCGATCTTCAAGCGCACCTGGCTCAACGTGGGCCGCGTCGAGCGGTTGCCGCGCACCGGCAGTTACTTCACCAAGGAGCTGCCCTCGGCCGGTAAAGGCATGTCGGTGATCGTCGTCAAGACCAAGGACGGATCGGTCAAGGCGTACCACAATGTCTGCCGGCACCGCGGAAACAAGCTGGTGTGGAACGACTTTCCGAACGAGGAGACCTCCGGCACCTGCCGGCAGTTCACCTGCAAATACCACGCCTGGCGCTATAGCCTGGACGGCGACCTGACCTACGTCCAGCAGGAGGGCGAGTTCTTCGACCTCGACAAGGGCGATTACGGCCTGGTGCCGGTGCGTTGTGAGGTGTGGGAAGGCTTCATCTTCATCAACTTCGACAACAACGCGCAGCCGCTCGTCGACTATCTCGGGCCGTTGGCCAAGAGCATCGAGGGCTACCCCTTCGGCGGGATGACTGAAACCTATTCCTACCGAGCCGAGGTCGGTAGCAACTGGAAGCTGTTCATCGATGCGTTCGTCGAGTTCTATCACGCGCCGATCCTGCACCAGGGGCAGTACACCAAAGAAGAAGCCGCAAAGATCCAACGATTCGGCTACGAGGCGCTGCACTATGAATTAGCCAGCCCGCACAGCCTGCAATCAACCTGGGGCGGTCAGGCGCCACCGCCGGACATGTCCATGGTCAAGCCGATGGATCAAGTGCTGCGCAGCGGATTGTTCGGGCCCTGGGACAAACCCGAAATCATCGAAAACCTCGAACTCCCACCGGGAGTCAACGTGAAGAGGGTGCCCCAGTGGGGCATCGACTCCTGGCACTTCTACCCCAACTTCATGCTGCTGATCTGGGAGCCCGGCTGGTTTTTGACCTATCACTACTGGCCGACCGCGGTCGACAAACATATCTTCGAGTGCTCGCTGTACTTCGTTCCTCCGCGCAATGCCCGGGAACGTCTCGCCCAGGAGCTGGCCGCGGTCACTTTCAAGGAGTACGCGCTGCAGGACGCCAACACGCTAGAAGCGACCCAGACCATGATCGGTACCAGGGTCGTCAAAGACTTCGTGCTGTGCGATCAGGAAGTCTTGATCCGCCATCTGCACAAGGTGACCGGCGACTACGTAGCCAACTTCGCGAAGGAGAGCCAGAACAATGGCAAAGTTACCGTCTGAATTCGCCGAACTGGAGCCATATCTGGACTGGGATCTGGCCACCGAGCCGGAGCGGTACGCCAAGCGCCTGGCCTCGACGATGGGTCAGATGCAGGAGTTCTACGACGTTGCCTTCCCGCGTCTGAACGACGTCATCGCCTACTGTGACAGGTACCCACTGGACGATCTACCCGAGGACGCGCGGTCGCTGATGCACCTGATGCAGTCACTGGTGATGGTGTCGTTCCCGATCGAGGCGTGGAAGCAGCCCCGGGTTCCCGACAGCGGCGCGGCGTGGGTGGAGTGCATCAGGGAATCGGTGATCTGAAGGGTGTTGACGCTCAAGGCAGCTGGGCTACTCGACGTCGACGCCGGCGAGATCGTCTCGCCGGGCATCATCCGGGTCGACGGCGACCGAATCGCCGGCATCGGAGGTGAGCCCGAGGGCGACCTGATCGACCTGGGCGACCAGATCCTGATGCCCGGGCTGATGGACATGGAGGTCAACCTGCTGATGGGTGGCCGCGGCGAGAAGCCGGGGTTGTCCCAGGTGCAGGACGACCCGCCGACCCGGGTGCTGCGCGCCGTCGGCAATGCCCGGCGCACCCTGCGCGCCGGCTTCACCACGGTGCGAAACCTGGGACTGTTCGTCAAGACCGGCGGGTATCTGCTCGACGTCGCCCTGGGCAACGCCATCGACGCCGGCTGGATCGAAGGGCCCCGCATTGTGCCTGCGGGACATGCCATTACACCCACCGGCGGGCACCTGGACCCGACGATGTTCGCCGCCTTTGCGCCGCACGTGCTGGACCTGACGATCGAAGAGGGCATCGCCAACGGCGTCGACGAAATCCGACGGGCCGTGCGCTACCAGATCAAGCACGGCGCCCAGCTGATCAAGGTGTGCTGCTCCGGTGGCGTCATGTCGCTGACCGGACCACCTGGCGCCCAACACTATTCCGACGACGAGTTGTGCGCCATCGTCGACGAGGCACACCGGCGCGGGCTGCGCGTCGCCGCGCACACGCACGGCGCCGACGCGGTCAAACACGCGGTGGCGGCCGGCATCGACTGCATCGAGCACGGATTCCTGATTGACGACGAGGCGATCGCCCTGATGGTCGCGAACGACACTTTCCTGGTGAGCACCCGCCGGCTGGCCGAGGGCATGGACGTCTCGCACGCGCCGCCCGAACTTCAGGCCAAGGCCGCCGAGATGTTTCCGAAGTCGCGAACCTCCATCCTGGCGGCCTACGAGGCCGGCGTGAAGATCGCGGTCGGCACCGACGCGCCCGCGATACCGCACGGCCGTAACGCCGATGAGCTTGTCACCCTGGTGGAGTGGGGGCTGCCGCCGCTGGCGGTGCTGCGTGCGGCGACCGTGACGGCCGCGGACCTGATCAACTCCACCGAGCTGGGACGGCTGGCCGAGGGCATGCTGGCCGACATCATCGCGGTGCCCGGAAATCCGTTGGAGGACATCACGGTCACCCGCAACGTCAGCTTCGTGATGAAAGGCGGCAAGGTGTATGCCAACCAGAACTGACGACTTGGTGGAGATCCAGCAACTGCTCGCCCGGTACGCCGTCACCATCACCCAGGGCGACATCGAGGGACTAGTCGGTGTGTTCACCCCGGACGGCACCTACAGCGCGTTCGGCGACACCTACACACTCGACCGGTTCCCGGAGCTGGTGGCCGCCGCGCCCAAGGGCCTGTTCATGACCGGCACCTCTCTGGTTGAGCTGGACGGTGATTCGGCCACCGGCACCCAACCGCTGTGCTTCATCGAGCACTCGGCGCACGACATGCGAATCGGTTACTACCGCGACACGTACCTGCGCACCGCCGACGGCTGGCGCCTGAAAACCCGCGCCATGACCTTCATCCGGCGCAGTGGGGTTCATGATTCGGGACGGCCGCACGCCGTGGGGCGCCCCTCCCCGTGAATGTCGACGAGTTCCGGGCGGGCTTGTGCGCATGGCTCGACGAGCATGACCTGACGCCCGGGCCGGAGCACTCGCTGCAGGGCCACCTGCGGCAGTTCGCCCGAGTCAGCGAAGCGTTGTACGAGGCCGGCTGGATGCGCTACGGCTGGCCCACCTCGGTGGGCGGACTGGGGGGGCCGGCACTGCTGCGCGCGATCGTCGGCGAGGAAGTGGTGGGCCGCCGGCTGGCCGAACCCGGCCCCTACTCGATGGTGGAAGTACTGGCCCCCACCATGATCGACTACGCGCCAACCGAACTCGCCGCGGAGATGGTGCCGCGGCTGCTCAGCGGCCGCGAGCAGTGGTGCCAGGGCTTCTCGGAACCGGGATCCGGCAGCGATTTGGCGTCGTTGTCGACCCGGGCGGTCCCCGACGGCGACAACTGGATCGTCAACGGGCAGAAGGTCTGGACCAGTTTCGCGCAGTTCTCCACCCGGTGTGTGCTGCTCACCCGCACGGCGCCGGGCCATGACGGCATCACCGCGTTCTTCGTCGACCTGGACACCCCGGGCATCACGATCCGCCCGTTGCGCACCATGCACGGTGTCGACGAGTTCTGCGAGGTGTACTACGACGACGTGGTGATCCCGTCCAGCCGCATGCTCGGCAAGCCCGGGGACGGCTGGCGGCTCGCGATGGATCTGCTGCCCTACGAACGGTCGACCTGCTTCTGGCAGCGGATCGCCTACCTGTATTCGCGATTCGACGCGCTGATCGCCGAAGTGACCGAACCCGACGAATCAGCCTTGGGCGCTGCCTATCTCGCGCTGCATACCCTGCGCTGCCGATCCCGCGCGACCCAGCACCGGCTGGCCGACGGGGCGCGGCTCGGACCGGACACCTCCATCGACAAGGTGTTGCTGGCCGGCGCCGAACAACGCCTCTACGACACCGTCCGCGACCTGATGCCGGGCGCGCTCGAACTCGACGACACGGCGTGGCGTCCGGAGTACCTCTACTCGCGCGCGGCGACCATCTACGGCGGCACCGCGGAGATCCAGCGCAACATCATCGCCCGGCGGCTGCTCGACCTCGGGAAGGAGTGACATGGACCCGGAGCTGGCGTTGCTGGCCGAGTCGTTGCGGACGGCGATGACCGCCGCCGGCGGCGCCATGCTGGACGCCGCCCTGGCCGAACTCGGCTGGCTGGACATGCTCGACGAAATTCCCTCGACCGCAATCCCTCTGGTATTCCGGCTACTCGGCGAGACGGGTGCGCACGCGCCGGTGCTCAACGACGTGATGCTGCGGGCCGCCGGCCGGACGGGCGGCGATACGATGCCACTGCCGTATGCCGGTGGCTCCTGGGTGATCTGGGAGCGCGGTGACCGGGTCTCATCCGCACTGGACGACGAACTTCCGATCCACCGGGTGGCGGCCGGCGATCCTGTGCCGCTCGGCGCCGGCCGGCAGGCGCTGGGCTGGTGGCTGGTCGGCACCAGCCGGGCCATGCTGTCGCTGGCCCGGCGTCACGCCCTGGACCGCGTCCAATTCGGCAGGCCCATCGCGTCTTTCCAGGCAGTGCGCCACCGGCTCGCCGAGACGCTGGTTGCCATCGAGGGCGCCGAGGCGACACTGCAGGCCGCCGCCGACCAGCCGGACGAGTTCGTGTGTCTGCTGGCCAAGGCCGCGGCCGGCCAGGCAGCACTGACGGCGGCGCGGCATTGCCAGCAGGTGCTCGGGGGCATCGGCTTCACCGCCGAGCATCAGTTACACCGCCATGTGAAGCGGGCACTGGTGCTGGACGGATTGCTCGGCAGCTCGCGGGAACTGACCCGCGAAGCGGGAGCCCACCTCCGCGCCGTGGGCTCGGCTCCCCGGCTGGTCCACCTTTAGACTCTGGGCTTCAAGCGCCGTTGGCCCACCCCTAGGCGCCGAGTGTGAATGTCACGACGCGACACGCCGGGGTGGCGTCGTCAGATTCACAGTGGTGCAGGCTTTTCCGAGCGCGCACGACTATCCGCGCGGCATCCCGAGTACCCGCTCGGCGATGATGTTGCGCTGGATTTCCGACGTGCCACCGGCGATGGTCCCGGCGAAGCTACGGGCGTATCGGTCGAACCAGCTGCCATAGTGGGCGTCGAGGTTCAGCGGGGCAAACGGCGCGGTGATCGCGGGATGGATCAGGCCCTCGGCGCCCTTGGCGTTCAGGGCGTCCTCGGCGGCGCGCTGCACGGCCTCCGAACCGAGCAATTTGAGCACCGACTGACCGGGCACATCCTCTTCACCGCGCGCCGCCTTGGCCAGTGTCACCGAACCCAGCAGCCGCATCGCCCAGGCATCCATCACCAGCGTGGCGTAGCGGTCCCGTTCCAGCACGCCAGTCGGCGTGAAATCGGTTGTCTGCTGGTCCAGTAGATTGGCGTAGTCGAGCCACAGCATGGCGCGCTCGTGGCCGAGCGCGCCGGTCGCCACCCGCCAGCCACCGTCGAGCTCGCCGACCAGATTCTCGGCGGGCACCCGCGCGTCGGTGAAGAACACCTCGTTGAATTCGACGTCGTCGTGGTCGCACACCGAGGCGAACGGCCGGCGCACGACACCCGGGATATCGGTCGGAATCAGCAGCACGCTGATGCCCTTGTGCTTGGGGACGTCCGGATTGGTGCGCACGAAGGTCAGCAACACATCGGCGTCGTGCGCCCCCGACGTCCACACCTTCTGTCCGTTGACCACAAAGTCGTCGCCGTCGCGCACCGCGCGCGTCTTCAGAGACGCCAGGTCCGAACCGGCTCCGGGTTCGCTCATCCCGAGCGACGCCGTCATCTCCGCGCGCAGAATCGGCACCGCCCAACGCTGCTTCTGCTCGGTAGTCCCGAAAGACAACAACGACGCCGCGATGATCCCGACGCCCTGCGGGTTGAAGCTGCGGTAGATACGCCGGCGCGCCATCTCGTCGGCATGCACGTACTGCTGCAGCAGCGTCGCGTTTCGTCCGCCGAATTCGGGCGGGTTGCCCGGTAGCAGCCAGCCGTTGTCGAACAACAACCGCTGCCAGCGGGCCGCCCACTCCGGCACGTGGGAGCACGAGCGCGGCCGCAGCACGCCGTCCGCCTCATCGGGCAGATGCTCGTCGAGAAAGGCGACGAATTCCGCGCGGAATGCCTCGACGTCGGCATCAAAAGTCAGCTGCACAGAATCTCCTCGCGGCTTCTCCCGGCTACCGGGTGTGCACTCTCACGAATGTGCTTCCCAAACACCCGTGCAAGAGAATATTATTCTCGTCGTGAGGAAGTTACAATCTCCAAGACATCGTCCGTGAGGAGGTCGAGCGCACCGATGGCCCGACGTTCTCCGGTACAGTCCAACCATGTTCTCTCCTCGCGGCAATCTCCCGAGCCGCCCGTGACCAGCCCGGGCGAAGAGCCGGCCTGGAAACAGCGGGCCGTCGAGCGATCCATCAAGACCGCGAAACTGCGGGCGGCGCAACGCGTCCAGCGTTTCCTCGATGCCGCCCAGGCCATCATCATTGAGAAGGGCAGCACGGACTTCACCGTGCAGGAGGTCGTCGACCGGTCCCGCCAGTCTCTGCGCAGCTTCTACCTGCAGTTTGACGGCAAACACGAGTTGTTGCTCGCCTTGTTCGAGGATGCGCTGAGCCGCTCCGCCGACCAGATCCGGGCCGCCACCGAAAGTCACACCGATGCCCTGGAGCGGCTCAAAGTCGCCGTGGAGCTGCTGTACGAGGCCTCCCGCCCCGACCCGACGGCCAAGCGACCGCTGTTCACCGATTTCGCGCCGCGGTTGCTCGTCACACACCCGGCCGAGGTCAAGGTTGCGCACGCGCCACTGCTGGCTTTGCTGACCGAACTGATGGAAGCCGCTTGCGACGCCGGAAAGCTGCGGACCGGCGTCAACCCCAAGCGGATGGCCGCCATGACTATGCAGACAGTGATGTTCATCGCACAGTCCAGCGGCGGTTCCGACGACGCGACGGTCCACCCGATCAGCGCCGACGAGGTCTGGGATTTCTGCTCACGCGGATTCGCAGGCAACTAGCGTTCGGCCGTTTCCGGTCATTTCGATCTTCCGACGAGCGAATATCGCACCAGTTCGCGGCTACGAGAATAATATTCTCTGAAAAACAGAACCTCAAATAGCCGAAACGGATTCCACGTTGACACTCGTTGGTGGGTGATGACAGAGTTCTAGAGGCGGCATGAACGCGCAGCCCGAATCAAACGGGCGGCGCGTAACCGGCGAGAGGGCAATCACCCGTGACAGTAAGCGCAGCCAGCGACGTCTATTTCGACCCGTACGATGTCGAGCTCAACGCTGACCCCTACCCCATGTTCCGGCGGCTGCGCGAGGAATCGCCGCTCTACTACAACGAGCAGCACGACTTCTATACGCTCAGTCGGTTCGCCGATGTCGACAACGCGATCGTCGACTATCAGACTTTCAGCTCTGCCCGCGGCGCGATCCTCGAACTCATCCGGGCCAATATCGATATGCCACCGGGAGTGCTGATCTTCGAGGACCCGCCCGTCCACGACATTCACCGTAAGCTGTTGTCGCGCATGTTCACTCCGCGCAAGATCAGCGACCTGGAGCCCAAGATCCGGGAGTTCTGCGCGCGCAGCCTGGATCCGCTGATCGGTACCGGCAAATTCGACTTCGTCAACGACCTCGGCGCGCAGATGCCGATGCGGGTGATCGGAATGCTGCTGGGTGTACCGGAGGAAGATCAGGAAGCCGCAAGGGATTTCGCCAACGCCCAGATGCGCACCGAGGCCGGCAAGCCGATGGAGTTCTCGGCCGAATCCATGCTCAGCGGCGAGTTTTTCGGCCGGTATATCGATTGGCGTGCGGATCATCCGTCCAACGACATCATGACCGAATTGCTCAACGCCGAGTTCGAGGACGAGACCGGAACCGTCCGGCGCATGCGGCGCGATGAACTGCTTACCTACGTCACCGTCGTCTCCGGCGCCGGTAACGAGACCACCACCCGGCTGATCGGTTGGGCGGGAAAGGTTCTCGCAGAGCACCCGGATCAGCGTCGCGCACTGGTGGAGAATCCGGCGCTGATACCCGCTGCTGTCGAGGAGTTGTTGCGCTACGAGCCGCCGGCACCGCACGTGGCCCGCTATGTCACCCGGGACGTCGCGTATTACGGCCAGCGGGTGCCCGAAGGCAGCGTGATGATGATGCTGATCGGTGCGGCGAACCGCGACCATCGCCAATTTCCGCCGGATGGCGACGTTTTCGACATCCGCCGCGAACCGCGCCAGCACCTGACGTTCAGCGTCGGCACCCACTACTGTCTCGGCTCGGCGCTAGCCCGTCTGGAGGGCCGGATCGCGCTCGAGGAGATTCTGAAGCGCTTCCCCGAATGGGACGTCGACCTTGCCAACGCCACGCTTTCCCCGACGTCGACCGTGCGGGGCTGGGAATCCATGCCGGCCGTCTTCGGCTGAATTATGCAGGAGGAAAACATGACTGGACGCGTAGCGGGCAAAGTTGCCTTTGTCACCGGTGCGGCGCGGGGCCAGGGACGCAGCCACGCGGTGCGGTTGGCCGAGGAAGGCGCCGACATCATCGCCGTCGACGTGTGCAGGCCGATCGTCAAGAACACGACCATTCCGGCGTCGACGCCGGAGGATCTGGCCGAGACCGCCGACCTCGTCAAGGGCCTGGATCGGCGGATCGCCACGGCCGAAGTCGACGTGCGCGACTTCGACGCCCTCAAGGCTGCCGTGGACAGTGGCGTGGAACAGTTGGGCCGGCTGGACATCATCGTGGCCAACGCCGGTATCGGCAACGGCGGCGACACGCTGGACAAGACCAGTGAATACGACTGGCAGGAGATGATCGACGTCAATTTGTCCAGCGTCTGGAAGTCGATCAAAGCCGGTGTCCCGCATATCCTCGCCGGAGGCAAGGGTGGCTCCGTCATTCTGACCAGCTCGGTCGGGGGGCTCAAAGCCTATCCGCATTGCGGCAGTTACGTCGCCGCCAAGCACGGCGTCGTGGGCATCATGCGGTCGTTTGCGGTTGAGTTGGGGCAGCACATGATTCGCGTCAACTCGGTGCATCCCACGCACGTCGCCACGCCGATGCTGCACAACGAGGGCACCTTCAGGATGTTCCGTCCGGACCTGGAGAATCCCGGCCCGGACGACATGGCACCGATCTGTCAGATGTTCCACACGCTGCCCATTCCGTGGGTCGAACCGCAGGACATCAGCAACGCCGTGCTGTTCTTCGCATCCGACGAGTCTCGGTACATCACCGGTGTCACCCTGCCGGTGGATGCGGGGAGCTGCCTCAAATAGGGTTCGTCCATGGACGGATTCGAGGGACGCGGAGCGGTCATCACCGGTGGCGCGAGCGGTATCGGCCTGGCCACCGCCACCGAGTTGGCTCAGCGCGGCGCCCGGGTGGTGCTCGCCGATGTCGACCAGCCCGGGCTGGAATTGGCGGTCACGCACCTGCGGGGTCAGGGCTTCGACGCCCACGGGGTGATGTGCGACGTCCGGCATCTCGAAGAGGTGGTGCGTCTGGCCGACAAAGCCTTCCGGTTGCTCGGCCAGGTCGACATCGTGTTCAGCAACGCGGGCATCGTGGTGGCCGGACCGATCGCCGAGATGACGCACGAGGACTGGCGCTGGGTGATCGACATCGACCTGTGGGGATCGATCCACGCCGTCGAAGCGTTTCTGCCGCGACTCCTCAAGCAGGGCACGGGCGGCCACATCGCGTTCACCGCCTCCTTCGCCGGCCTGGTCCCCAATGCCGGTCTCGGTGCCTACGGCGTCGCCAAGTACGGTGTCGTCAGCCTGGCCGAGACGCTGGCCCGCGAGGTGAAGGGCAACGGCATCGGAGTCTCCGTGCTATGCCCGATGGTCGTGGAGACCAAGCTGGTGTCCAACTCCGAGCGGATCCGCGGCGCGGACTACGGTCTGGCTTCCACACCGGACGTGACCGGGTCGCTGGCAACGCTGCCCGAGCAGGACGACACGCTGGGCGTCCGCGAACTCGCCCGCCTGACGGCTGACGCGATCCTGGCCAACCGCTTGTACATCCTTCCGCACGAGGCGTCCCGGGCGTCGATCCGGCGCCGATTCGACCGCATTGACCGGACTTTCGACGAACAAGCCGCCGAGGGCTGGCGCCACTGAGCGTCAGGAACTCGGCCCCAGGCGGTAAGCGCCCGTCTGCGGGTCGCGGTACCAACCGCCCGCGGCGTGCGTTCCGCCGTCGACATGCAACGTCTGGCCCGTGATATATCCCGCCATATCAGAAGCGAGAAATACTGCCACGCTGGCTGTTTCGTCGACGTGGCCGGGGCGTCCCCAGGGCACGACCGCGCCCATGGTGGCGGTGGCGTCCTCGCCACCGAGCTGCGCCAGACCTTCGGTCAGGGTGATGTCGGGCGCAATCGCGTTGACCCGGATGCCGTGCGGCGCCAGTTCCAGCGCGGCGGTCTTCGTGTAGTTGATGACGCCGGCCTTGGCGGCCGCGTATGCCGCGTAGCCGGGCGCGGCCCGCACCCCCTCGATCGAGGTGACCGCCGTGATGCTGCCGGGCAGACCCTCGTCCACCATCCGTCGCGCAACTCGCTGGGTACACAGCAGCACATGCCGCAGGTTGGCCCGATACAAAGCGTCCCAGCCGTTTTCACTCGTCTCTAGCAGCGGCGAGGAGAACACTCCGCCGGCGTTGTTGACCAGGATTGTCGGCGTCCCGAGTTCGGCCACCGTCCGCGCCAGGGCCGCATCGACCTGGCCGCTGTCCCGGACGTCGACGGTGATACCCAGTGCACCAATCGATTCCGCGGCCTGCGCGCAGGATTCGGGGTTGCGTTCCCAAATGGCCACCCGCGCGCCGAAGGCCGCGAAGCCCGCAGCGATGCCGCGTCCGATGCCGGCTCCCCCGCCAGTGACGACCGCGACGCGGCCGGTGAGCAGGATGTTCGACGGATCAACAGCCACGGCTACCCCCGGCGCCACCTGGTGTCACCCCGGGCTCCGGCCGATCACGCCGTCGGCTTCCAGCTCCGCGATTTCCGCGCCGGTCAAACCCAACTCGGTCAACAGCTCGTGATTGTGCTGCCCCAGCAGCGGTGCCGGCCGGGTGTGGAATCGGCACGGGCCACCGGACAATCGCATGGGCACGCTGCTGAGCCTAGCCGGGCCGCACACCGGATGGTCGACGACTTCGAAGAAGCCCCGCGTCGCCAGCTGCTCCAACTCCGTCTGGCGGTGCGGCTGCATGACCTTGGCAACCGGCACACCGGCGTCCCACAGGGTCGCCACGATGTCGTCCCGCGTGCGGCCCGCGCACCACTGCGTGAGGCGTTCGTCGATCAGATCCTCGCGGGTACGCCGGCCCTGGACGGTACTCAGCGCCGGATCGGTTGCCCACGAGGGCGATCCGAGCGCACGGCACAGCCGGCACCACTGCTCGTCGGTGGCGACCGCGATCGCAATCCAGCTGTCGAGGCGGCCGAACTCGTCGACATCGGCGCTCAGATAGAGATTCTGGGGCACGGCCGCCGGACCGCGGTTGCCGGCCCGCTCCAGCAGGGCGCCGTACGCGGAGTATTCGATGACCTGCTCGGCAGCGATGTTGAGGGCGGCATCGACCATGGCGGCTTCCACCATGACGCCCTCTCCGGTGCGGCGGCGGTGCTCCAGCGCCAGCAGTAGCGCGTTCAGTGCGTGCACACCGGCGTTGGGGTCGCCCACGGAATACGGCTCGAAGGGGGTGCGGTCGGGATAGCCGGTCAGCCAGCTCAACCCGGACGCCGACTCGATGACGTAAGCGAACGCCGGATTGTCGCGCCAGGGTCCGTCCAGTCCGAAGCCGGGCATGCGCAGCAGAATCGCCTCGGGCCGAACCGCCTGCACGGCAGCGAAATCCAGGCCGATGTGATCGAGTACCCGAGGAGTGAAGTTCTCCGCGATCACGTCACAGGTGCCGATGAGTTCGAGCAGCAGTTCCCGCCCCCGCGGTCGCTGCAGGTCCAGGGTCAGGCCCTTCTTGTTGGTGTTGAGGGCGGCGAAGATCGGCGACTTCTCCCACCATTGTTCCTCGGTGACCGGGATCCCGGCGATGAGCCGGGTGCCGTCCGGCCGCCGCGCGGACTCGATGTGAATCACCTCCGCGCCCAACAGAGCCAGCAGGTGCGTGCAGGACGGCCCGGCCCAGAACGCGGTCATATCCAGCACTCGAATCCCGCTCAGCGGCAATTCTTTTGACGGCTCAGCCGACACAGTTCGCGGAACCAGGGTGGCCGCCCGGTAGTGCGCGGTGTGCTCACCAAGCCTGGGCGCCACCCCGGGTTGCCGTAACTGCGCCGGGTGCAGCCGGTACGGGTGGCCCGGCTGCTGAAACCCTTCGCGGGGATTGGGATGAAACGAACCGCGCTCGACGAAGTGATCCAGCGCAACGATAGTGGCGCCGTTGGCGACCGGGGCGTTGGGTATCCGGAAGGCGGTGGCCAGTTCCCGGATCTCGTCGGCCGGGTGGTTGTGCACCCACTCGTAGATCTCGTCGGCGTAGACGTTGGCCAGTTCGGTGATCGACAGCGGAGAATCTTCGTCGATCCACTCCGGGTGCCCGACCATCGCGCACAGATCGAACCACTGCTGGGCGGTCCCGCAGCCGAGGTCCACCAGGCCGTCCTGCGCCGCGGCCACGCCGGGGACGGTGAGCCGGCGCGCGTCCCGCCATGGCCGGCCGAGCATTTCGAAATACGTCACCGGGTAGTACGTCAGGCCCAGGATCTGGGTCTCCAGCATCGACAGGTCGATGAGCTGGCCCTGACCGCGACCGCCGAAAAGCGCGGCTATTGTCGCCGCACTGGTGTAGGCACCGGCGAGGTACTCGCCGACCTGACCGCCGACGAACACCGGGGCGCGATCGGCCACCCCCCGCCCGAGGCCGATGATTCCGCCCGACCAGGCCTGCAGCGTGAACTCGGTCGCGGGCCGGTCCCGCCACGGGCCCTCCAGACCGAACGGTGTGATGGACGCGACGACGAGGTGCGGACAACGAGCAAGAGTTTCCCGCGGCGAAAACCGTTCCGCCACTGCCGAACCGGCCGACCACACGACCGCATCGGCCGCGGCCAGCAACCGCTCCATGAACTCGGCGTCCGCCTCGGGGTCAACGACCACGCTGCGTTTCGATCCGGCCAGGAAGGTGAACAACGCACCATCGCCGTCCGGGTCAGACCGCGACGCCGACCACGACCGCAGCCAATCGCCCTCCGGTGACTCAATTTTGACGACGTCGGCGCCACCGTCGGCGAGCAGCTTCGTGCAATAGGCGCCCGCAATGCCGGACGAAAGGTCGACGACGGTATACCCGGACAGCGGTGGTTGGGTCACTCCCGCTTGGCCTTCCGCTGATGACGGCGCGCCTTCTTGCTCAGCCGCCACTCCGGCGGGAACTTGTCGTCGTTGGCACGGACGGCGTCGCCAAGGCCGCGGTTGATCGCGTCGTCGAGCTGAAAGTCATCGCCGTCGGCGCGCACGCTCCCACCGGCGGATTCGAAGAAGCCGCTGAGCAGGCTCCCCAGGTACTCGCCCTGGAACTGTTTCATGATCTCGAAGAAGGTCTTCTGCATGAAAACGGTGTCGGTAGGGCGGTTACGGGCGCACGCCAGCGCGTACTTCGCCACCTCGGCCTCCAGCCCGGCGCGGGGCACCACACTGTTGAGGAAGTTGCAGTCGTACATCTCGGCGGCGGTGAACGCCCGCCCGGTGAAGACCATCTCCTGGAACTTACGGATGCCCATGGTCTGCGCCCACCACCACATCCGCGGTCCCCAACCGTAGTAACGGAAGGACGGATGTCCGAAAAGGGCGTCGTCCGAGGCTATTACCAGGTCGGCGTCCGCGGCCTGGTAGAAGTGCCAGCCGTAGCAGTAGCCCTTGACCTCGAGGATGGAGATCTTCTTGAAGTCCTGCAGTCCGCGGATTCCCGAGTTCGGGTTGGCGTACCACTGGCCGATGGCGGCGCCGTGCCGAAACGATCCCCGGGGCGGATAGCTGACGTCGCCGGTCCCCAAGCCGAATTCGGCCAACAGGAGTGCGGGATCATCGGAGTCCTTCGCGCGCATGAACTCTTCGAGGTCCGCGCCGGATCCCAGATCGTCACCGGCTCCGCGGATCACGACCACCTTGACGTCGTCGTCGATGCCGGCCCGGTGCAACAGGTCGGCATAGCGTCGCCGTGCCGCGATGGTCGGCGCGTTCAGGTACTCGGGCCGGTCGAACGTGATGGTCGCGATGCGGGTGCTGACGTCCTTCTCATAGCGAATGATCCTCTTGGCCTTGGAATCAGAGGCCATGACCTAGGCCCGCCAGAATGGGCTGGTGGTCAGCACCTCCGGGCCGTCTGCGGTGACCAGCACGGCTTCGCGCCCGAATACCGCACCGACCCCCTGCTCCCAGACGTAGCCGGTGACCGCCAGCACCATGCCGGGCTCGAGCCGCTCCTGCGCCGCGGTGCGGGGCAGACGTGCAGAAATGACCGGCGGGTCGAAGCCCATGCCCAACCCCCGCGCTACGGGCATCGGTGGCGCCGGCTCGCCCGCGGCGGCGTAGGCGGCCAGCAGCTCACCCGCTCCCGCGCCCGGACGGCACACGGCAATCAACATGTCCCACAACCGTTCCCAGCGTGCGAACAACGCGGCGGCACCGGGCACGTCCCCGACCGGCCAGGTGCGGCCCACCTCCCCGATGTAGCCGCCGGCCAGGACACCGGACGACAGCGCGACCAGGTCGCCGGACTGCACACGCCCGTCCCCCGCGGCGCGCCGCCAGGGATGCTCACCCGAGGTCACCCAGGCCACATCCTGATTCGACGGCGTGCTCACCCCGCCGGCCGCGACCGCCTCCAACAACACCCCGGACAGCTCCTGTTCGCGCACACCGGGCCGTAATTCGGCCACCGCCGCCGCCAAGCCGGATTCGGCGACCGCCACGGATTCGCGTAACGCACCGATCTCCGCGTCGGTTTTGATCCGCCGGGCCGCGCGCATGGCCAGTTCGCCGTCCACCAGTTCGGCGCCGGGAAATGCGGTCGGCAGCAGCTGTGCGAAAACCGGTGACAGCGCATCGGTTCCGACCCGCCGCGCCGTGGCCGCGCCTTCGATCCGGCTCAACGCGGCGATGGTGTTCGCCGGATTCCAGGAGATGCCGTACAGGTTGTCCCGGGGGATGTCCTCGGGGATGCCCTCATCCCAGGTGCTCAGCAGATGCACCGCGCCGGTCGCGCGCACCAGCACACAGGTGGGCCCGAACGGCCGTGTCCCGGCCACCCAGAGTTGCGGTGCTCCAGTCACATAGCGGACATTGGCCTGTCGCCCCAGCACCAGGACGTCGAGATCGTGGGCGGCCATCTGGGCCAGGGCACGCTCCCGCCGTCCCAGGCGCAACGCCCGCGCGTCGGGAAGGACTTCAGTCGACATAGGGGTCATAGGGGTAGTCGGTCAAGCGAATCGAGCCTTCCTCGGTGATCACCAGTACCTCTTCGCTGCGATATCCACCGGTGCCGTCCTCCCAGACAACCGGTTCCAGCACCAGCACCATGCCCGGCCGCAGTACGAAGTTCTCGTCGAACTCCTCGCCGAGATCCGTTCCGATCATCGGCATTTCAGCCGCATTGACGCCGATGCCGTGGCCCAGGTAGAAGTGCGGGAGCCAGGGTCGGGTTCCGCCGTTGGCCGCGATCGCCGCGCGGCCCAGATCCGCGGCGGTGGCTCCGGCGCGGGCGACGCCCAGCACAGCGTCCATGATCGACCGCCACCGGTGAAACTGTTCCTGCTGGCGCGGGGACGGATCCTGTCCGACGATCCACGTGCGGCCGAAATCGGAGCAGTAGCCACAGTAGGTGATGCTGACGTCGGTCCACAGCACGTCGCCCTTGACCAGTTCGCGTTCGGTGCTCAGCAACGGCAGGGCGAGATCCCCGTGGGTGGTCCAGACACCCTCGGCCCTGCTGCGCGGCATCACCTGCCAGATCGGTTCCAGCATGCTGGTCATCGCCCCCAGCTCGAAGGCCCGGCGTACGAAGCGTGCCGACAGGTCGATCTGGCGGATCCCGGGGGCCAGCGCCTCGTGGACCTCAACCATCGCCTCGTCGGTGATGCGCACGGCGGTGCGAATACAGGCCAGCTCGTCTGGAGTCTTGATCACCTTGGCGGCACTGATCACCGCTGCCGCGTCGCCGGGAAACCCGCCGGGGAACAACGTGGTGCGGGCGCGTGACATGGCGCCGGTCAGTTCGTCGGCCGCCACGGTGGCGCCCTGCGGAACCAGATCGGCCAGCACTCGCGCGAAATCGGCGACCCCCTCGCCGAATTCGAGATACACCGGGCCGTGCAGGTGGTCGGCCGGCAGCTCGGACTCCTGCGCCGCACCCTCGCGGAACGGCAGGAACAGGTGCGGCCACTCGTCATCGGCGAGCACCACCGCCACCGGCCGCTCCACATAGGACAGGCCGGCGTCACCCAGGGGCCAGCTGGTGCCGGTGGCGTAGACCACCGCATTGTTGCCGAGCAGCACCAGGGCGTCGATACCGCGTTCGGTCATCGCCGCGCGCAACCGCGCCCCGGTCTCGCGGCGCATACGGGACAGATCGGGCGTGTCCGGTATCGCCAGTCCGCTGTCCTGTTGCGCGAAAATGGTCCCGAAAGTACTCATAGCCCGAGGAATTCGCGGATATTGCCGCTGACGATCCGGGCCGCGTTGTCCGGGCCGACGGCCTCGACGACGGCCGCCAGCGACTTCTCGGAGTATCCGTAGGTGCTTTCGTTGTGCGGGTAGTCCGATGACCACATCACCTTGTCGACTCCGATGCGGTCGATCAGCTCCAGGCCCAGCGGGTCGACCATGAACGAGGCGCTCATGTGGGTGTCCCAGTAGTAGCGGACGTCGTGTTCCAGCGGCCGGTTGAACATGTGCTGATAAGACGCGACCAGATGTTCGGCGTCCTGCAGGGCCCAGGGCACCCAGGCGATACCGCCCTCGAACCAGCCGATCCGCAGCCCGGGGTGCTGGTCGAGGATGCCGCCGAAGATGTACTTGGAGAACGTTTCCCGGAAGCCGTCGATGTTGATCATCATGCCGACGACGACGCTGTTGAACTCGCACGGACTCTTCGGCGGGGTCTCCCCGATGTGGTGGGTGATCGGCAAACCTGCGGCCTCGATCTCATCCCACACGGCGCTCATGGATGTGCAGGAGTAGTCGATGGGGTTGCCGTCGTCGTCCTTGCCGGGGTTGAGCGGCATCAGAAATGTCCGCAATCCAAGGGATTTCAGCTCGGCGAGGGTCTTGCGGGTGCCTGCCGGGTCCCACCAGTTGATCAGGCCGGCGCCATAGAAGTGGCCGTTGGACCGCTCCTGCAGCTCGGCGACGTACTCGTTGTAGATGCGGAACGTGAGCTCGCGAAGCTTTTTGTCCGGGTAGTGGAACAACGCCAGGACCGCATTGGGAAACGCGAGTTCTTTGTCGACGCCGTCCTCGCGCAGCTCCTGAATCCTGGCCTCGATGTTGGTGCTCGCCGCTCCGGGCAGGTCGTCGTACTGCATCAGCACGGCGCTGAAGTCGCCGGGCAGGAACGACTGGCCCTTACGACCGACCTGGTATGCGCCTTCCTCGTACCAGATCCGGGGCGCCTTGTCCTTCAGGTCTTCGGGAAACCGTTCGTAGAAGATATCGGCCGCCAGTGAGATGTGGTTGTCGGCCGAGAACACCTCGGTCCCGGCGGGCAGTCCCACATTGCTGCCGATCGCGTGTCCCTTGCGATCCTTCGGTGCGCCAAAGCCTTTGGGCGGGTAGAGGGTGCTTGTCATCGTTGACCTTTCGTTACCAGGTGACCGGCAGTTCGTAGACGCCGTAGGCGAGGCGGTCGTGCTTGAAGGGAATGTCGTCGAGCGCCGCAGCCAGTTGCAGGGTGGGGATGCGGCGGAACAGCGTGCGGAAGACGATCTGCATCTCCGCGCGGGCCAGCTGCTGGCCGACGCACTGATGACGGCCGTAGCCGAAGGCCACGTTGCGATCGGCACCGGAGCGGTGCAGATATAGGCGTTCGGGTTCGGTGAACGCGTGGGCGTCCCAGTTCGCCGGGGCCAGGTCGATGATGATGCCGTCGCCGGCGCGGATCATCTCGCCGGCGACGGCGATGTCCTCGACGGCAACGCGACGCTGGCCGTTCTGGATGATGCTGAGGTAGCGCAGCAGTTCTTCGACGGCATTGGCCACGATCTTGGGATCGTCGGCGTCACGGATTGCGGGCAACTGGTCCGGGTTTTCCAGCAGCGCAAGCACTCCCAGGCCGAGCATGTTGGCGGTGGTCTCGTGCCCGGCGATCAGCAGTCCGGTAGCCAGCTGCGCCGCCTCCTTCACGCTGAGCTCACCGGCGTTGACCCGCTCGGCCAGATCGGACACGGCATCCTCGGCGGGGGCTTCCATCTTGGCCCGCACCAGGTCGGCCAGGTACTTGTTCAGACTCATCGCACCTTTGACGGTGTCGTCGCCCGTCGCATAGCGCGCCAGCCCGACATTGGCGTGGTGCTGGAACATTTCGGCATCTTCGTAGGGGACACCGAGCAGCTGGCTGATCACCAGCGAGGGCACCGGCAGCGCGAGAGCGCCGACGATGTCGGCCGGTTTGGGCCCGGCCAGCATCGCGTCGATGTGCTCGTCGGTGATCTGCTGGATGGCGGGCCGCAGTCCCTCTACCCGCCGGAACGTGAAGGGTTTGGACAACATTCGCCGAAATCGGGTGTGCTCCTCGCCGTCTGACGTGAACACCGATCGGGGTCGCTTGTGCACGGTCGCCACCATCCCGGCGTTCCAGTGCGGGAAGCCGGGGACCCGGTCGTCGACGCTGACGCGAGAATCGGAGAACAGCTCGCGGCACTGCTCATATCCCGTGATGAGCCAGGGAGTGCTGCCGTCCCAGATCCGCACGCGCGACAGTGGTCTGGCTTCGGCCAGCGCCAGCACTCCCGGTGGTGGCGCGAACGGGCAGCCGGCCGCACGGGGCATCGGATACTCGGGGACGTCGGCCGGCGTTTCGGTCGAGGTACTCGCCATCGTCTCGGACACGCCTCACTCCTCAATATGGATGGCCAGGGCCGGGCAGAACGCGGCGGCTTTACGGGCGGCCTCGGCCTGATCGGCGGCTGGGTTCGGGTTGAGCAGCACCACGACACCGTCCTCGTCACGCTGGTCGAAGACTTCCGGCGCGTTCATCACGCAGTTGCCCGACGAGGCGCAGACATCCTGATCGACAGTGACTTTCATCGGGCCGGCTCGCCATCCGCCAGGGTCACGGGGGCCAGCCACAGGCCGACGATGGCGTCGATGAGGCCGGTCGCGGCGGCTCGCCAGGACGGTCGTGGCATCGAGGTGCCTTCGGCCAGCGCACGTTCGAAGTCGGCGCTGGTATGCATCAACAGGTTGCGCGCCATGATGTTTCGCTCGAAGCGGACCGCCACCGGCAGTTCCGGCAGGCAGCTGTTGATGCCGTCGATCACCTGAACCAGTGACGGCGAACTGAGCGCGTCCTTGACCACGATGTTGTGATATGCCGGGTCGGTCATGGCCTGGGCGGCGAAACGGGCGTACCAGGTCGGATTGCCGAGCACCTCCAGATGCTCGGTCAGCGGGCAGACGAGGCAGGCCACCCAGTCCCGCATGCCTGCCGACTCGGGCAGGGCGGCCACCATCTGCTCGCGCAATTGCTCGACGGGTCCGCGATGTTTCTCCTCGATCGCCCGGACCAGGTCGGCCTTGGTGCCGAAGTGATAGCCGACGGCGGCGTTATTGCCTTGCCCGGCGGCCTCGCTGACCTGGCGGTTGGACACCGCAAACACTCCGTGTTCGGCGAACAGTCGCTCGGCGGCGACCAGGATGGCCTCTTGCGTGGAACTTGCCCGCTCGCCGCGAACAGCCCGCCCGACTGTGGTCATAACACCCAGTCAACCGCGCCCATCGCTATTAAGTCAAGCGATTGATTTAAATGACATGACGCCGGTCGGCCCGTCTCCGGTACGCGGCCCACGCCCCCGTGCACCAGAGCGCCCAGACCACCAGCAGCGGCTGGAACAACAGCCGGATACCCCGGGCCAGATCCGAGTCGAGGCCGAAAGCGTTGGCGTGCGAGGTGAATTGGGCGATATTGCCGGGAAATACCAGCACGAAGAAGAGGCCCACCACCCAACCCACAGTGACCTGCCACCGCGTCAGCACCAGCAGGGCCAACCCGAGAACGATCTCCACCACCCCGGACGCGATCACGACGAAGTCGGCGCTCAGCGGCAACCACCGCGGCACCTGGGCATAAAACGAGGTGCGCGCGAAGCTCAGGTGGGCGACTCCGGCAAAAATCAGGAAGCCGCCGAGTACCAGACGGGCGACGGTCCGAATGTTCACTAGCGTCCGGATTGGAATCGTGCGGTCATCGGACCGAGGATGCGCTGGTAGCCCGTCGGGGCCAGCCGCACCAGCAGGCTGTAGGCCTTGGCGTCCGGCCCCACCACCACCCGCCCCTTCTTCTTTCGGACCGCCTTGAGGATGATCCGCGCGGCCCGCTCGGCACTGGTGATCGCGACCTTGTTGAAGACCCGCACGCCGGCTTCTTTGTCGAGGCCTTCGACATGCCCGGCGTTGGCCGCGATCGCCGTCTTGACGTAGCCGGGGTGGACCACCGTGACCGCGACCGGGTGGCCGGCGACCGCCATCTCCTGGCGCAGCGACTCGGTGAAACCGCGCACCGCGAATTTGGCGGAGTTGTAGGCGGCCTGACCGGGGACGCCGAACAGGCCGAACATGCTGGACATGTTGACGACATGGCCGTCGCCGGATGCGATCAGGTGCGGCAGGAAGGCCTTCGTTCCGTTGACGACGCCCCAGTAGTCGACGTCCATCACTCTTTCGATGTCTTTGAACTGGCTGACCTCGACGTCGCCGAGGAACGCAATGCCCGCGATGTTGTAGATCTGGTGCACGATGCCGAAGTGGGCACTGACCGTGTCGGCGTAGGCGAGGAATGACTCGCGTTCGGTGACGTCGAGGCGGTCCGCCCGCACCGGCGCTCCGATGCGCCGGATCAGTGCCTCGGTCTGCTGGAGGCCCTCGACGTCGACGTCACTGATCGCCAGCCGCGCACCCGATCGGGCCAGTTCCACCGCCAGCGCCCGGCCGATACCCGAGCCGGCTCCCGTGACCACCGCGACCTTGCCGGCGAAACCGTCCATGGCTGACCTCCCGACCATCGAGTACACCGCACGTCGATGCACCGATCAATACGATGCACCGATCAATACGATGCGCCGATCAACCGGTCGCCCGCTCGACGTGCATGGCGATGCGGGCGTACGTGTCGCGCGTGACGTCGGCCGCGTTACTCATGATGTTGTAGCCGTGGTCGACCCCGGGCACCTCGAGATACTCGGCCAGCGCTCCGACGGCACCTAGCTTGTCGGCGTATCTGCGGGCTTCGCCGCGAAGCCGGTCGTGTTCGGCCGTGATCACCAGGGCGGGCGCGATGTCCGCAATCCCGTCGGCGTTGCCGCCCCAGGCCGGCGATGCGAGGCGGTCGCGCCGCTGTGCGGGCTCGGGAATGTAGGCGGTGTCGAAGATCTCGCCCATCCACGGCTTCATGATCGCCCGCCGACCGATCGTCGACGGCTTGGCCCCGGTCGGGGTGACCAGGTCAAGCGGTGCGTAATGCAGCACCTGCAGAGCGATGCGGGGGCCGTGGTTCTCCAGCGCCAACCGGGCGGCCGCGGCGCTGAGGTTGCCGCCGGCACTCTGGCCGCCCACGCACAGTCGGGTCCCGTCCCACTCCCGCGCGGGGTCCGCGGCCCAGCACACCACGTCGTAGACCTGTTGCGGCGCAGCGGGAAAGCGGTGAGCGGGAGCCAGCACGTAGTCGACGTTGACCACCACCGCGCCGGTGTTGGCGGCCAGGTACCGGCACCAGGGGTCGTCCTGTTCGGGGTGGCCGATGACGAAGCCGCCGCCGTGGACGTTGACGTAGACCGGCGGCCGCGTCGCCCCGTCAGCCGGGTGATACAGGACCGCGCGGGCATCGCCGTAGCGGGTCGGGATGCTGACTTGCGATGTGCGACCGGCAATTTCCGGGAAACGCACGGCGGGCTTCGGAGCCGGGCGCACGGCGGCGGCGAACACCCGCGCCAGCGCGTCGGCGACAACGTGATTCGATAGCAGCGACAATGATCAATCCCTCCCCCGGCGTCAGACTCTACATTGCCATAGCCGGGCGACCGCCCTCCGCCGAGCGTGAAGTGTGGGCGGTGAAACCGCCAAAACGCCGCCGTGAGTTCACGTTCGGCGTGAACGTCAGGACGGCTGCCGACGCGGCCTGTTCACCTTGCCCGCGACGGTTCCGCCGTCGACCGGAAGAACCGTGCCGGTGACGTACCGCGATCGGTCGGTGGCGAAATACAGGGCCGCCTCGGCGACGTCGTCGGGTGTGCCCTCGCGCTTCAGCGGCCGGTCGTCACGCATTCCCTGCCGGATCCGGGCCTCGAAGCGTTCTAGTTCCGCAGGATCGAGATCCCCAGCCGACGAGGCCAGGATCGGCGTCGGGATATTACCCGGCGCGATCGCGTTGACGCGAATCTCGTTCTGGGCCAACTCGATTGCAGCTGATTTGGTGAACTGGATGACCGCGGCCTTGGATGCGCGGTACACCATCACACCGCCGCCCGCCTGAATGCCGCCGATCGAAGTTACGTTGACGATGGAGCCGCCGCCATGAACGGCCATGTGCCGCGCGGCATCTCGGGTTCCGGCCATCACTCCCAGGACGTTGACCCCCATGACCCGGTGGAAGTCGGAGAGGTCGTCGTCGAGCAGACGGCGCAGCGTGCCCGATACTCCGGCGTTGTTCACCATGACGTGCAGACCGCCGAACTTGGCCACCGTGGCCGCCACCAGAGCGCCGACTTCGCCGGGTTCGGAGACGTCCGTGCGCACGAAGAACGCGTCCGGCCCCAGGGCGGCAGCCAGTGCCTCGCCTCCGTCGGCGTCGACGTCGGCGATGACTACGCGCGCACCCTCGGCAGCGAAGCGCTGGGCTATCCCACGGCCGAGGCCCGACGCCGCTCCGGTGACGACCGCGACCTTCCCCAGCAATTCGTTGACCACTCGTCGAGTTAATCGGGGCCGCCACATTAAGTCAAGCAGTTGATTTAAACCATTCGCGCTGGAGGTCGGTAAGGTCAACGTTCAGGTGAACAACACTGTTCAAGCACTGCGTTTACGGGGGCGGCGCGCGGAATGCACGGCCCTGGAACGTCTGACGTCCCATGCCCGCTCCGGCGAGAGCCAGGTGCTCGTCCTGCGCGGCGAAGCCGGCATCGGCAAGACAGCGCTGCTGGACTTCGTCGCCGAATGCGCACAGGGTTTCCGGACCGCCCGCGTGTCGGGCGTGGAATCGGAGATGGAACTCGCGTTCGCCGCGCTGCACCAGCTCTGCCTGCCGTTGCTGGACTGCCTCGAGGAGTTGCCGGCGCCGCAGCGCGAGGCACTCGACATTGCCCTGGGCCATAGCGCCGGTCCCGCTCCGGACCGTTTCCTGATCGGCCTCGCCGTGCTGAACCTGATCGGAAGTTCCAGCCAGGCCAAACCGCTGCTGTTCCTGGTGGACGATGCGCAGTGGATCGACCGCGTGTCGGCCCAGACGTTGGCGTTTGTCGCCCGCCGCCTGGTCGCCGAACCCGTGTGCCTGGTCTTTGCCATCCGCGACGGGCTCGGCAACGACGAGTTGACCGGCCTCGCCGAACTCAGGTTGCAGGGACTGAACTCCAGCGACGCGCGCGCGTTGCTGGACTCGGCTGTCCTGGGCCGGCTGGACAACCAGGTGCGCGACCGCATCGTCGCGGAGACCCGCGGCAATCCCCTGGCTCTGCTCGAGCTGCCGAAAGGCTTGACGACCGAAGAGTTGGCCGGCGGATTCGGGCCACCGGATCCGCGGCCGCTGGCCGGTCAGATCGAGCACACCTTCCTGCGGCGGATCGAACAATTGTCCGGCCACACTCAGCAATTGCTGCTGGTCGCTGCGGCGGAACCGGTCGGTGACGCGGCGCTGTTGAGACGGGCCTCCGATGCGCTGGGTCTACCGCACGATGCCGCCGCGGCCGCCGAGGCCGCAGGACTGATCGACGTCGCCACGACGGTGCGGTTCCGTCACCCGCTGGTGCGGTCTGCCGCCTACCGGGCGGCGGGCCTGATGGAGCGCCGGCGTGCGCACCGGGCGCTGGCCGAGGCCACCGACGGTGCAGTCGATCCGGACCGCCGCGCCTGGCACCTGGCGATCGCCGCGAACGGCCCAGACGAGGCCATCGCGGTTCAACTGGAACGCTCCGCCGAACGCGCGCAGGCCAGAGGCGGGGTGGCGGCCGCCGCGGCATTCCTGGAACGAGCCACTCAACTGACCGACGACCCGGTCCGCCGCGCGACCCGGGCGCTCGCGGCGGCCCAGGCCAAGCGGGACGCAGCCGCGTTCGACGCGGCCGACGAGCTGCTGACCATCGCGGAGTCGGGCGCCTCGCTGGACGATCTGCAGCGCGCCTGCCTGTCGCGCTTGCGCGCTCAGATCGCGTTCGCCCGCAGCCGCAGCGGCGACGCCGACGCCCCAACGGTGTCCGATTCCGCCGTCGGCCTGCTCGATGCCGCGCGCCAGCTCGCCGGACTCGATGTCGCACAGTCGCGAGAGACCTATTTAGAGGCGGTGGGGGCGGCTCTGTTCGGCGGACGGCTCTGCCCGCACGGCGGCATCCGGATGACAGCGGCTGCCGCCCGCGCCGCCCCGCCGGGGCCGGAACCGGCGCGGGCGGTCGACCTGCTGCTGGACGGGATCGCCATCCGCGCCACCGCCGGTCACGCCGCGAGCCTGTCGACGCTGCGGGACGCGCTCGCCCGGATCCGCACCGCGGCCGCGGCCGGTGACGAGGGCGTCATGGGGTGGTTCTGGCAGGCCTTCCCGATCGTGCAGGAGTCGGCGGCGCACGAACTCTGGGACGACGAGGTCTGGCACCAGCTTGCCGCCCACGCGGTCCGTCTCGCTCGGGACGCCGGCGCACTGGCCGTTCTGCCGCTGGCGCTGGTCTACCGAGCCGGGGTACACGTCCAGGCGGGTGAGTTCGCCGCTGCCACCGCGCTCATCGAGGAAGCCGACGCGATCACCACCGCCACCGGCTACGCGCCGGTCAAGTATCACTCGGTATTGCTGGCGGCCCTGCGCGGCATCGAGTCGGACGCGTTGAGCCTGATCGAGTCGGCGCGTCACGACGGCACCGCCCGGGGCGAGGGGCGGGTGGTCGGCCTGACGAACTTCGCTGTCGCCGTGCTCTACAACGGCCTGGGCCGCTACGAAGAAGCCTTGGCCGCCGCGCGACAGGCGTGTGAGGACGAGGACCTGGGCCTGTTCGGCTGGTGCCTGATCGAGCTCGTCGAAGCCGGTGCGCGAAGCGGGGACGTCCAGGCCGCCCGGGACGCGCTGGCGCAACTGGAAGAGCGCGCGCAAAATAGCCGAACAGATTGGGCGACAGGGGTTCTGGCCCGATCGCAGGCTTTGCTGGCGGACGACAGGAAGGCCGAAAGGTTTTATCTGCAGGCGATCGAGTGCCTGGGCAACACCCGGATCGCCGTCCAGCTGGCCCGCGCTCATCTCGTCTACGGCGAATGGTTGCGCCGCTGCAATCGCCGCGTCGATGCCCGCGCCCAGCTGCACACCGCCCATGAGATGTTCAGCCGGATGGGCGCGCACGCCTTCGCCGAACGGGCTCGCCGCGAGCTGCTGGTCACCGGACAGAAGGTGAGCAAGCGCTCGAGTGCGCCGGCCGGTGAGCTCACTGCGCAGGAGTCGCAGATTGCCAAGCTGGCCGGTGCGGGGCTGACCAACCCCGAGATCGCCGCGCAGTTGTTCATCAGCACCCACACCGTGGAGTGGCACCTGCGAAAGGTGTTCGCCAAGCTCGGCATCAAGTCGCGCCGCCAACTACGCAACACGGCCATGGACTGACCAGGGACTGACTGACTGCCTGACTGACTACGGACAGTCAAGTAACTGACTACGGACTTTCAAGGGCTCGACCGGCCCGGTGGCCGGGTCATGCTGAGGACGCCAGTTCATCGGGAATCTTGGAAGGCGGGGCAATGAAGATTTTGGTTATCGGCGGTACTGGGCTGATCGGGTCGCAGGTGGTCGCCAACCTCACCGAGCTGGGGCACGAAGCCGTGCCTGCCTCGCCGAGCTCGGGAGTCAACAGTGTGACCGGCGAAGGCGTCGCCGACGCGATGACCGGCGCCGACGTCGTGGTGGACGTGTCCAACGCGCCCTCGTGGGCCGACGACGAGGTGATGAACTTCTTCACCACTTCGACCCGGAATCTGCTGGAGGCCGAGCAGGCTGCCGGCGTCAAGCATCACGTCGCACTGTCGATCGTCGGCACCGACCGGGTACCGGCGAGTGGTTACCTGCGAGCCAAGGCGGCCCAAGAGAAGCTGATCACCGAATCCGGGGCGCCGTACTCGATCGTGCGGGCGACCCAGTTCTTCGAATTCGCCTTGGGCATCGCCGATTCGGCGACCGAGGGCAACACCGTGCGCCTGTCGCACGAGGCGGCCATCCAGCCGATCGCCGCCCGGGACGTCGCCACGGCGGTTGCCCGCGCGGCAGTGGCAGAGCCGCTCAACGGCATCACCAACATCGCCGGGCCGGACAAGTTCGGCATGGACGACCTGGCCCGCCTCGCGCTGGCCGCCCACGGCGACTCGCGCGAGGTGGTCACCGACCCGTCCGCCGAATACTTCGGCGCTCAGCTCGACGGCCGCAGCATCGTTCCGGTTGAGGGCGAAGAGCTGACCATCTACGAGACCCGCTTCAACGAGTGGGCCCCGGCTCACCTGACCAGCCCGGCGCGCTGAGGGTCGCGTCCATGGAACTGATCGACCAGACGGCGGTCGTCACCGGGGGAACGGCCGGCATCGGGCTGGAATCCGCGCGGCTGCTCGCCAGCGAGGGCGCGACCGTCGTCATCTCGGGTCGCGACCGCGCCCGGGGTGAGCGGGCGGTCGAGGCCATCGGCCGGAACGCACGGTTCGTTCAGGCCGACATGGCCGACGCGGAGTCGGTCAGTGCGCTCGTACGGCAGTGCGGCCAGGTCGACATCATCGTCAACAACGCGGCCAGCTTCCCGTCGGCGCTGACGGTCGATCAGGACCCGGACACCTTCGCGGCGATGTTCGACACCAACGTCCGCGGCGCCTACTTCCTGGTCGCGGGCCTGGTGCCCGGCATGTTGCAGCGCGGCCGGGGCAGCGTCGTCAACATCACCAGCATGGCCGGCTTCAAGGGAATCCCGGGCGCCTCCGGCTACAGCGCCTCCAAGGCCGCGCTGGAATCCCTGACGCGGACCTGGGCCGCGGAGTTCGGAGCGAGTGGGGTGCGGGTGAACAGCGTGGCGCCCGGACCAACCCGCACCGCCGGCGTCGCCGCCGAATGGGGTGAGATCAACGACGAACTCGGCAAGGCGCTGCCGCTGTGCCGTACCGCGTACGCGGCCGAGATCGCCGAGGCGGTGCTATTCCTCAGTTCGCCGCGGGCCAGCTTCATCACCGGCTCGACCCTGCACGTGGACGGTGGCGGCGCGGCGGTCTGACCCGCCGCTCAGGCGATGGCCCGGACCGCACCCATCGCCACGCCGCCCCAGCCGGGCGGCACCACCAGTCGGCCGACCACCACGCCCCGTCCGAATGCCGCAGCCGTTCGAGTCGGCTCGGCGAGCGTGGGCGCTGTGCCGGCCGCGGTCATACTGCGCGGCGAGCTGATGGCCGAGGCGAACGCCCGCACGGGGGAGGCGAATTTGCACTGTCGCAGCAACCGGGCGATCACCGAATTCGCCGCCGCCGAGCGCACCGGACGGGCCAGGCTGCGCAACGCCTGGGGTATCGCCGGCATAGCGGGAGCCGCCAACTCCGGCGCTTCGTCGTCGTCGCCGGATCCCATCAGCGCCGGCATGTTGTAGCCGAGCGTCGGAGGCTCCAGCGACGGCAGTGCTGCGGCGGTCGACGAGGCCGCCGCGTAGCGATACATCGCCGCGGCGTCCTGTGCCCACATCTCGCCGTACTCGGCTTCCAGGGCGGCAATCTCCGGGGTGTCGTGACCGGTCGGGTTGGTGGCGGCGAGCGCGGAACGCCGCGTGCGGTTGGACGCGATGGCCGCCGGCGGCACGACGGCGGCAAAGGCGTCTTCGAAGGCACCGGCGGCCGCCCTGGCCTGACCGGCGATCTCGTCCGCCTTCGCGGCGGTACGGGTGAGCCAGCGTAGATAAGGCGCGACGGCCAGGGTCATCGCCTCCGCCGCCGAGCCCTGCCAGCCATCGGCGTTCAGCGTCGCGATGGCTGTGCGGTATGAGGACACCGTGCCGTAGAGCTCGTCGGCGAGCCGCTCCCAGGCGTCGGCCGCCCCCAGCATCGAGCGGGAGCGTGGGCCGTCGTACATGCGCGCGGAGTTGACCTCCGGGGGCACTTCTGCGAAATCCATTCCGTCACCTCCGCGCGTGGGCACCGGCTGGGCCACGCACACCCCAGTCCCGTTGCTGCCGTGGTCAAGTCGCGGCGAGCGGCCGTGCCCCGTCAACTCGGTTGTTCGTCATCATGCGGTGCGCCGGTTACCCGGAGCCCCGGATTGGTGTTCATCTTTCGTTAACCTTGGGTTAAGTCAACGTTAGCCTACCCCCGGCCAGGCCGGTGGACCTCACATGAGACTCAAACGAGCTAGGTTTGCCGCACCGTCTCCTGAGCGAGCTGCACCCGCGACGTCAACCCCAATTTGGTGTACACGTGCGTCAAGTGCGCTTGCACCGTGCGGGGCGAAATGAACAGCCGTTCCGCGATGTCCTTGTTCGTCAGTCCGTCACTCACCAGCCGGGCCACGTCGAGCTCCGTAGGAGTCAGGGACGCCCAGCCGGTTGCGGGGCGCTTACGCTCCCCGCGCCCGCGCAGCGCATAACCGATGACATCGTCGGTCGACAGGGCCGCACCCTCAGCCCACGCTGATTCAAAGTCGTTGTTCCCCAATTCTTTCCGGCAACCGGTGAGCAACGCCGAATACGCGGCCTGGTAGAGCGGGAATCGAAATTCGCCGGTTCGGTGCCGCATGGCGTCGGCCGCTCCGAGCAGCCGGGCCGCGTCGGTGTGGCTTCCGGTGTCTACCGCCAGCCGGGCGAGCAGCTCCAAGGTCGAAGGCACCGCCAGATAGCACCCTTTGTCGGCGGCGATCGACAGGGCTTGCCGGGCATCGCGCCGGGCCTGCTCGCGCTCGCCACGGTCCGCTGCGACGTAAGCCCGGATGCTGAGAGCAAACAACTTGTGCCAGCCCGACATGGTGGCGACGGCCTCGTCGGCCAGTTCCTGCGCTCTGGCCAGGTCGCCGTCGATGTGGGCGCACAGCGCGACGGTGGTGACGGCCACCGTGCCACGCTGCACGGCGGGAATCTGCCAGACTTTGGCGCCGAGCCGGCGCGCCGCGACCACGTCCGCATCGGCCACCGCAGCCATGGCCAGCACTGTCTCGGCCGCTCGTTCCAACAGGTCGTCAAGCTCGGCTGCCGTTGTGACCGCCGCCCAGCCGACCTTTCTTGCCGCGGCGGCCTCACCCCGGTAGGCCAGCGTGCAACCCTGGCTGATCAGACACAGCGTCATGCCCATCACGTCGTTGTCGGCTTCGCACTCGGAGCAGACCCGGCGGAAGGTATCGATCGCACCGTCCAGATCCGCCCGAAACATCTGGGCCATGCCTGTGGCCCAGCGGCAGGAATGCGCGTTGGACCAGTCGTCGAGAGCATCGGCAAGGTCGGCCCCCTCAACGCCGATGGCGCTGGCGGCAACCGGGTCGCCCGCCATGGCGGCGAGGTAAGCCTGTCGCCCCAGGATCTGACTGAGCCGCCAGTCATCGCCGGTCAGCCGGGCCAACTGCGTAGCCTCGCCGAAATACCTTGCCGCCAGATCGAAGTCGAGCCCAGCGATGCAGCCGCCGGCGGCCAGCGCTCTGGCCAACAGGGCGGGGTCACCGAGGTCTCGCGCGACCTTCACGGCATGTTCGACCTGTCCCCCGCTGTCGATGGCAGCGGTAAAGGAGTCCAGCACCGCATTGTCAGCGATCGCACCGGCATGAACAGCCGGGTCGACCGCGTCGGGATCGAAGCTGTCGTGCCCCAGGATTGAACCGAACCAGGTCAAGCCTTCTCGCAATCGGCCGCGACCTTGCCACACGGGCTGCAGCGCCGACGCCAACCGCAAGGCTGCCGCGTACTGGTGGTTCCTGCAACAGAAGGCGAACGCGGCGCGCAGGTTGTCGATGTCAGCCTCGACACGGGCGACATTGCGACGAAAATCGTTGCGCGCCGGGCGATCCAGCTCAGCGGCCAGCAGCGCGTAGTGGTCCAGGTGCCTTCCGCGCACCACGTCGGCTTCACCGGATTCGTCGAGTTTTTCCAGTGCGTAGGCGCGAATGGTCTCCAGCATCCGGTACCGCGCTCGGTCGGCGATGTTGTCGGCCTGAACCAGAGACTTATCCACCAGCAGGGTCAGCTGGTCGAGCACCTGATAGCGCTGCACGCCCTCGCCCCCGCACACCGACACAGCAGCGTCGAGGTCGAAACCCCCGGCGAATGCCCCGAGTCGGCGGAACAGGACGCTTTCGGTGTCGGTGAGCATGGAGTGCGACCAGTCCACCGAGGCGCGCAGAGTCTGCTGGCGCCGCACGGCGGTGTGCGCGCCGCCGGTGAGCAGCTGGAACCTGTCATGCAGGCTGTCCCGAATATCGGCAGCCGACAGAGCCCGCATCCGGGCGGCGGCCAGCTCGATGGCCAACGGCATTCCATCCAGGCGGCGGCATATCTCGGTGACGGCCTCGACATTGCCGGCGGTGACGGTGAAGTCGGCCCGGACATGGCGGGCCCGGTCGGTGAACAACTCGATCGCCTCGTCAGCCAGCGCCAGGGAGGGCACCTGCCAGTTGACCTCGGCGGCGACGTGCAGTGGCTCGCGGCTGGTGGCCACCAGCCGCACATTGGCACAGCAACGCAGCAGCGCGGCGGCAAACGCTGCGGCCGCTTCCAGGAGATGCTCACAATTGTCGAGCACGATCAGTGCCCGGCGGTCCCCGAGCCGGGCCGCAATGGCATCGATGGTCGAGCGGCCCGGTTGACTGTGCAGCCCCAGCACCTGGGCGATGGCCGCTTCGACCAGTTCGGGGTCGGAGATCGGGGCGAGATCGACGTAATAGACCAGGTCGTCGTCGCCGTAGGAGCGGGCCAGCTGGACGGCCAGGCGCGTCTTTCCCACCCCGCCCGCGCCGGTGAGGGTGACCAACCGGTGGTCGTCGAGGATCCTCGTGAGTTCCTCGATTTGTGATCTGCGGCCGACGAAGCTGGTGAGTGGCACCGGAACGGTCTGCGCAGCAACGCCGTTCGGGGAGCGAAGCCGCGGAAAGTCGATGCGAGCATCGGGATGACACAGCTGGATGATGCGTTCGGGGCGCGCGATGTCACGCAGTTGGTGGGTGCCGAGATCGCAGAGCCAGGATCCCGGCGGCAGATTGTCGACAACAAGCTGCTCGGTGGCCGCGGTCAGCACGGTCTGGCCGCCGTGTGCCAGCTCGCGCACCCGCGCGGCCCGATTGATGGTGGGCCCCATGTAATTGGCCGAATCGCGAAGCTGAATCTCTCCGCTGTGCAGGCCGATCCGCAGCCGCAGCGGCGCCAGCGGCGCCCGCTGCAACGCCAGAGCACATGCCGCCGCGTCGCTGGCCCGGGGGAACGCGATGACGAAGCTGTCGCCCTCACCCTGTTCGACGGGACGCACCCCATGGTGCGTTTCGACCAGCCGCAGGAGCGTCGCGTCCAAGCAGGCCACCGCCTCGCGCATTTCGACCGGTTGGGCCTGCCACAGGACCGTGGAACCCTCGACGTCTGCCAGCAGCAACGTCACCGTTCCGGTCGGCAGTTCGCTCACGCCCAGCTCGCTCCAGTCCACGGCGCGGGGATCAGATTCCCCCATGCTAGCCAGCATGCGACGTGCCGGCGTGGTCGAACATCCGCGGATATGCGTACATATCCGCTCCGCCGCGCTCGCGCCGAAGTTACGCGATCCGGCCCATGTTCCGGTGCCGGCGCCGGCCGCATAGTCGACTCACTGACTAGCAAGGAGAGCAAACATGACCCAACAGATCTGCAACGCCGCGGTCGGTGCCGTCGTCGCGGGGCACTACGACCCACGCTTCAGCGACCTCGCCGCCGCGCTCGCCGACGAGATCACCGCGGGCGGCGAACTCGGTGCAGCCCTGGCGGTCGATATCGGCGGCGAGCTGGTGGTCGACATCTGGGGCGGCTACGCCGACCGGGCGAGAACCCGCCAGTGGCACCGGGACACCATCGTCAACGTCTTCTCCAGCACGAAGAACGTCACCGCGCTGGCGGCACTGCTACTCATCGACCGCGGCAGCCTGGATCCGTACGCTCCGGTCGCCGAATACTGGCCTGAGTTCGCCGCGAACGGAAAGCACGCCGTCGAGGTGCGCCACGTGTTGAGCCACACCTCGGGGGTATCGGGCTGGGAATTGCCGTTCACCATCGACGAGGTCTACGACTGGGAAAAGTCCACCGCGCAACTGGCGGCGCAGGCGCCATGGTGGGAACCGGGCAGCGCGTCCGGGTATCACGCGGTGAACAGCGGCCATCTGATCGGCGAGATCGTTCGCCGCATCACCGGCAGCACACTGAAAGACTTCGTCCGCGCAGAAATCGCGCGTCCGCTGGGCGCCGACATCCAGATCGGTGCGCTACCGGAGGACGACAGCCGCATCGCCGAGCTGATCCCGCCCCCGCCCCTGGACGTGCCCCTGGACGCGGTGCCCGAGGACCATCCGATGCGCAAGACGTTCGGAATGCTCGCGCCGAACGCGGAAGCCGCGTTGACGGCACAGACCACGGCGTGGCGCCGCGCGGACATCGGCGCGGCCAACGGTCACGGCAATGCCCGCTCCTTGGCACGCGCGTTGTCGCCAATCTCGTTGGGCGGGGCGGTCAACGGGGTACGGCTCCTCGGACCGGACACCATCGGCATGATCTTCACCGAACAGGCCAACGGCATCGACCTGGTACTCGGCATGCCCGCCCGCTGGGGCATCGGCTTCGCTCTCCCGAAAGCCGAAGCGGTACCCGATATCCCGGACGGCAGGATCTGCTACTGGGGCGGCTGGGGCGGCTCGATGGTGGTGATGGACACCGATCGCCAGATGACGTTCTCCTACGTGATGAACAAAATGGGGCAGGTCACCTCGGCCGGATCCGACCGGACGCAGAAGTACACCCGGCTGATCTATGAGGCGGTCCGGTGAGCGGCGGCGCGCTACTCGAACGCGCCGCGCGCGGCGGTCGACCTCAGCAGGGCAAGGCACCTTCGCGAGCAGCACGGCGCGCACGAGGCGTGGTTCAGACCGCGGGGCCGTGCACGTGAGGCCCGACGCGTGAACATCGCGCCCGCGATGTCAAAGGCCAGAACGATTACGCCAAAGATGTTCAGCAAATAGCCATCTAATCCGTAAATGTTCATTTCGCACCGCGAATATAATGAGCTCACCCTGATTTGCGTAACTGCTTGCAACACAGTGAATCTGACAGATTTTCGTCGCCAGTAAATCGATATTTCGAAGCGCCATGGTCAGCCAATCTGCGAAAAGATCCCAGCAGTCCACAATAGAGCGGTATTCTTTGCCCGCCGAATTGTCGTGGCCCATCGGGAGGTCGAATATGTCGTTCGCATTCGTGGTACCGGACATGTTGGGAACAGCGGCCACCGATCTGGCCAGTCTCAGCTCGGCGCTGAGCGCGGCTAACGGCGCGGCCGCGGCTCGGACGACGGGGGTCCTGGCCGCAGCGGGTGATGAGATTTCGGCGGCGATCGCGGCCCTGTTTTCCGACCATGGGCAGCGCTACCTGGAGATCAGTGCCCAGGCGGCGTCTTTTCAGGGGGCGTTTGAGCAGGCGATGAATTCGGCTGCCGGCCGTTATGCTGCCGCCGACGCGGCAGCAACATCACCACTGCAGAGCCTGCTCGACGCGATCAACATGCCGGTGCAGGCCGCCACCGGACGGCCGCTGATCGGCAACGGCGCCAACGGGGCCCCGGGAACCGGAGCGGCGGGCGGGGCCGGCGGGTGGTTGTACGGCAACGGTGGTGCCGGCGGGTCGGGCGCGCCGTCGACCACGGGAGCCGGCGGTGCCGGAGGGGCCGGCGGCGTCGCCGGATTGATCGGTTCCGGCGGCGCAGGCGGCGCCGGCGGGTCATCCTCGGTTGGTCTCAGTGGAGCGGGCGGCGCCGGCGGCAACGCCGTGTTGTTCGGGGCCGGAGGGGCCGGCGGCGCGGGCGGGATCGGCCAATTCGGTTCGGCCGGTGTCGGCAATGCCGGTGGGGCCGGTGGCAACGCAGGCCTGCTCTTCGGGGCCGCCGGGGCCGGCGGGGCCGGAGGCCTCACACCGGTCTCCGGGCCGGGCGGCGCAGGCGGGGCCGGCGGGATGGGCGGGCTGTTCAGCGGCGGCGGGGCCGGGGGGGCCGGCGGACAGGGCAGCGGTGTCGGCGGCACCGGCGGTGTCGGCGGTGTCGGCGGCGCCGGCGGGCTGTTCGCCGACGGCGGGACCGGCGGCACCGGAGGGACCGGCAGCAGCGCAAATGGCGGAGCGGGCGGAGCCGGAGGGCCGGGCGGATGGTTTGGCGCGGGCGGCAACGGCGGCGGCGGCGGCAACAGCCCGCTGTTCGCTGTGGGCGGTGACGGCGGCGCCGGCGGCAACGCCGGCATGTTCGCGTTCGCCGCCGGGGGCACCGGCGGCACCGGCGGATACGGGGGAACCGGCGGGACCGGTGGGGCCGGGGGGAACAGCGGTCTGCTGTTCGGCGACGGCGGCGCCGGAGGTGCCGGCGGCTCGGGAGCCACCGGCGGGCATGGCGGGGCGGGCGGGGACGCCGGCGCTCTGGTGGGCTCGGGCGGCGCCGGAGGTCCAGGAGGCTTCGCGACCGCGAACAATGCGGGCGGGGCAGGCGGCAGCGGCGGCAAGAGCGGGTTGATCGGCGACGGCGGTAACGGCGGCAGCGGCGGAGCCACACGGACGACGGCCACCGGCGGGGCGGGTGGCAGCGGGGGCAACGCCGTGGCCATCGGCAACGGCGGCAACGGCGGCACCGGCGGGACCGGTGCGACCGCGGGCGCCACCGGCGCGGGGGGCATCAGCGGCATCGTGCTGGGTGCTGACGGATTCAACGCACCGGCCAGTAGTGACCCGCTGCACACGCTGCAGCAACAAGTGCTTACCGCGATCAACACGCCGACCCAGGCACTGACTGGACGGCCCTTGATCGGCAACGGCGCCAACGGGGCGCCGGGGACCGGGGCGACCGGCGGCCCGGGCGGGTGGCTATTCGGCAATGGCGGCGACGGCGCCTCCGGCACGCAGGGCAGCGGGACCACCACAGGCGGGTCCGGCGGCGCCGGCGGGCCGGGCGGAATCCTGTTCGGCGCGGGCGGTGCCGGCGGGGCCGGAGGCGGCAGCGTTGCCGGGGCGGGCGGGGCGGGCGGCGCCGGCGGTACCGCCACCCTTCTTGGCGCCGGCGGGACCGGCGGAGTGGGTGGCTCCACTACGACGACCTTGCTCGCAGCGTCCGGGGGCGTCGGCGGCGCCGGCGGCAACGCCGGCTTGCTACGAGGTGCCGCCGGAGTCGGCGGGGCCGGCGGTTCCGGAGTCGCGGGCGGAGCAGGCGGGACCGGCGGAACCGGCGGGTTGTTCGTGGCCGGCGGAGCCGGGGGGTCCGGTGGCTTCGGGGTCTCTATGCCCGGCGGAACCGGCGGGGCCGGTGGGGCCGGCGGACTGCTCGGTGCCGGAGGCAGCGGTGGGGCCGGTGGTGGTGGCGCCATCGGCGGGGCGGGCGGTAACGCCGGCGCCGCCGGGTTGTTCGGTGCCGGCGGCAACGGCGGGGCCGGCGGGTTCGGCGCGCTCATCGGCGGACACGGGGGGACAGGCGGCAACGCTGGACTGCTCGCCGTCGGTGCCAGCGGTGGCGGGGGCGGCGCGGGTGGCAGCGCCGCCAGTGGCAACAACAGCGCGGGAGCGGGCGGGACGGGCGGAGACGCCGGGATGGTGGCGGGTTCCGGTGGCGCAGGCGGTGCCGGCGGATCCAACGGCAATGGCAACGGTGGGCAGGGTGGCGCGGGAGGCAACGCCGGCCTGCTCGCGGGCGCCGGCGGAGCCGGGGGCGCCGGCGGGGCAAATGGCGGGGCAACCCGCCCCGGCGGAACGGGTGGCGCCGGCGGCAAGGCCGGGCTCATCGGCAATGGCGGGGACGCGGGCGCGGGCGGAGAGTCCGACGGCAAGGCCGGTGGCAGCGGCGGACTCGGCGGCAGCGCCGTGCTGATCGGCGTTGGCGGCAACGGCGGCAACGGCGGAATCGGCACACCCAACGGCGACGGCGGCGCCGGCGGAACCGGCGGCCTGCTGTTCGGCGCGGACGGACTCACAGGCTGGTCGTAGCCGGGTTCGACGCTATTCGTGTTGTTCACCTCGCGCTGGCACGATGCCCACGGGAACCGGTTGCCAACCATCCAGGTGATGAGCAGGGTGGAGGGCGGTGAACGTCCGACGAATCTGGGGAGGAGCAGTCAATGCCGGCACTTCCGATGAGCGGTGAGCCAATTGACCGGGCGAGCCTCAGCAGGCGGGGCTTCCTCGCCGCCGGAATCGCCGGTGGATTCACACTGGCCGGATGCAGTCAGTCGAAGTCGTCGAGTTCGCCGATGACCGCGGCGATCGACGCGGCCGAGGCCGCCCGCCCCCACAGCGGAAACACGGTGACCGCCAGCCTGACACCGCAAGCCGCGAAGGTCGATATCGGCGGCCGGATCGTCGACACGCTGGCCTACGGAGACGCCATTCCGGGGCCGGTACTGCGCGCCAACGTGGGCGACGAGGTCGTCGTCTCCGTCTCCAACAAGCTCGACCACCCGACGTCGGTCCATTGGCACGGCATCGCGCTACGCAACGATATGGACGGCGCCGAACCGGCCACCCCGAATATCCCTGCGGGACAGAACTTCACGTATCGGTTCTCGGTGCCTTACTCCGGCACCTACTGGGCGCATCCGCATACCGGACTGGACGGCGACAAGGGTCTTTACCTTCCGTTCATCGTCGACGACCCGACCGAGCTGGGCCGCTACGACACCGAATGGATTGTCGTTCTGGACGATTGGACGGACGGCGTGGGCAAGTCCCCGCAGCAGTTGTACGACGCCCTGATCAACAAGCCGCCGGCGCCGGAGACCCCCGCATCCACCTCCCCGACCACCACCACCTCACCGCCGTCGACGACCGGCAGAACCCCCACCGGCACTTCCACTTCCGCACCGTCCAGTTCCGCAACGTCGACCCCTGCCGGCCCGACCACCACCATGCCGGGGATGCCCGGCATGGGTGAGGTGGGTAAGAGCGACCTGCTCGGCGGCGACGCCGGGGACATCGCCTACCCCTACTACCTGATCAACGGACGGATTCCCGAAGCAGCAACCACGTTCAACGCGAAGCCCGGTCAGCGAATCCGGATTCGCATCATCAACACCGGCTCGGACACCGCCTTTCGCGTGGCGTTGGCGGGGCATTCGATGACCGTCACCCACACTGACGGCTTCCCGGTGATCCCGACACAGGTCGACGCCTTACTGGTGGGCATGGCTGAGCGCTATGACGTCGTCGTGAGCGCCGCCGACGGAGTCTTCCCACTGGTCGCCTCTGCCGAAGGGAAGAACGCCGTGGCCCGGGCGTTGCTCGTGACCGGCAAGGGCAGCGCACCCGACCCGCAGTTCCGGCCCGGCGAACTCACCCGCCGGGTGGGCACCGTCGAGATGTTCACCGCGGTGACCGCCGCCAATCTGGGTCGTCCCGATCCGACCCTGAACCTCCCTGTCGTACTCGGCGGCACGATGGCCAAGTACGACTGGACGATCAATGGTGAGCCATACAGCAGGACCAAGCCATTGCACGTGCGGGAGGGCCAGCGCGCGACCCTCAAATTCGACAACGCCACCATGATGTGGCACCCGATACATCTGCACGGCCACACTTTTCAGGTGATCAGACCCGACGGCACGCTCGGCGCCCGCAAGGACACCGTGATCGTCCTGCCCAATCAGAAGCTGAGCGCCGTTCTGGTGGCCGACAATCCGGGAACCTGGGTCATGCACTGCCACAACACTTATCACCAGGAGGCCGGCATGCAGACGCGGATTGACTACGTGTTCTGAGCTACTGTCCCATGACGTATTTCATGGTTCGGGGCGGCCACCACCAAGCGGCCGACCCACAGCCTGATCGCCTCCATTGCGACGAGATGACCGTCGGCATGCAGGCATGAAGGCATGCAGTGACCACATCCCCGACATCTGGGAGATCGCCGACGGCTTCGCCGGGACGCTGCACGAATTGGCCGAAGCCAGAGCAGCTCTCGAGCCGACCGGGGCGGGCTGATTCAGGCCGCCGCGCTGGGCACTACCGCCCGAAGAAGTCCAGCAGCAGCTCGTTGACGACCGCCGCCTGCTCGATCTGTGGGCAGTGCCCGGCGCCGTCGACCACCACCGACCGGGCGCCGTCGATCCGTTCAGCGATCTGTGCCGCCCACCCGGGCGGCAGCAGTTTGTCGCCGCGCCCCTCGACGACCAGCGTCGGCACCCGTATCCGCTCGTATGCCCGGGTACTCGACGGTGCCGCGGGCGCGGCGGCGTTGGGGCGGCGGAAACGGGCCGCTGCCACCGCCTCCCACGCCCCGGGCGCGGTACTCGACGCGAAGCGGCGCCAGACGTAATCCTCGTCGGCCGGGTACGCGGGGTCATAGAACAGCGCTTCGACGATGTTGCGCATCGCGGGCAGCGTCGCGTCGTAGTGCTGCAGAGCGTCGAAGTGGTGATTCTGCTGGATCTCCCCACCGCCGCAGATGATCGCCATGCTGCGTACCGGCAGCACCGGCGCCTCCGACGTCGCGTCGACGAGCAAATTGATGGCGCCCATGGAGTTTCCGGCGAAGTGCGCGGACTGGACTCCCAGCACCTCACAGAACCGTGCCACGTGCCGGATCCGCATGGCCCGGCTGTTGACGAAATCGATGACTTTTGCCGACTCACCGAAGCCGAGCTGGTCCGGCGCGAGCACCCGGAAGCGCGCTGCGAGCGGCCCGATGTTGCGTTCCCAGGCCAGCTCCGCACTGGCCCCGAATTCACCGCCGTGTAGCAGCACGACCGGGTCACCGTCGCCGGCCTCGAGGTAGCTGGTTGCCAGACCGTCGATCTCGACGCTTCGGCGGTGTAGCTCCCTCACTTGATCGCGATCGGGTTCACCGGGGATCCGACCGCGCCGGTGAATCGCAGTGGCGGTGCGATGAGCTGGAACTCGTAGACGCCGTCGGCAGCGCAGTTTTCGGCCAGCGCGGTGAGATCCCAATACTCGCCGAGCATCATCCCCATATCGCGCAGGCACAGCAGATGGAACGGCAGGAACAATCCGTCGACACCGGACACCGGGTCCTCGACCTGAAGGTTGTCGGCGGCCACCGCGGCAACTTCGTGGTCGTGCAGCCACTGGGCACAACGCCAGTCCAGGCCGGAGTACGGCTCGATTTTGTCACCGGTCATCAGAAACCTTGTCCACCAACCCGTTCGGATCAGGACGATGTCGCCACTCTCGATCCGCACGCCCTGCGCACGGGCCACGTCGTCCAGTTCCGCGGGCATGATCGGGTTGCCGTGTTCCAGAAACACTTCCGCACCGCGATGGCGCACCAGGTCCAGCAGCACGCCGCGCGAGGTGATGCCCTTGACGTCGACCTTGTCGATGCCGCAGTGAAACGCGCCCAGACTGGTTACCGAATGCGCCGGGAAGCCGTTGTAGAGCTGGTCCTCGTAGTACACGTGGGACAGGGCGTCCCACTGGGTGGCGGCCTGCAGCGGCATGATGACCATGTCGTCGTTGAAGCGGAACGGACTGTCGGTCACATAGCTGCTCAGTTGCGCAGCGGTCGGGTTCTTGTCCCACCCGGGTCCGTACTGTGTCAGCGAGTTCGCGTCACCGCCGTCCACCGTCATCACGTGAATGGGGTTGTGCCGGAAGCCGAAAGCGCCCTGCGGACCCGACGAACCGAAGTCGACGCCGAGCGGGAACACGTTGCCGTGCCGGACCAGGCCGGCTGCCTGCCGGACCTTCTCCGGGGTGATGAAGTTCAGGGTGCCGAGTTCGTCATCCGGGCCCCACCTGCCCCAGTTGCTCAGATCCTTGGCGACCCGCCGGAAGTCGGTCATGTCGGCCATCAAGTCTGTCCTTCCTGCAATTCGGCGGCGATGGCGGCGCCCACATTGCCGCCGTCCACCCACACCACCTGGCCCGAGATATAGCTGGCGGCACGGCTGTTCAGGAACAGCAGCACCGCCGCCTGTTCGGCCGGGTCGCTGACCCGCCCCAGCGGCTTGGCGATGTCGTCCAGCAACGTCGGACCGTATGCGGCACGCAGCTGCTCGAGGATGGGGGTTTCGGTGACCCCGGGCCCGGTGCAGTTGATCCGGATGCCACGCTTGCCCAGTTCGACCGCGCTGCCCATGGTGTAGAGAATGATCGCTTCCTTGGACAACTCGTAGCCCTTACCCAGCGTCTCGGGGTGGCTTTCACACCAGCTCACGCCCTCGCGCATCGTCGCGGTACGCAGCAGCGGTGCAACCTGCTGCCCGTGCTCCCGGTAGGCCGCCGCCGCCAGCGAGGACACGCTCACAATCGACGAGCCGTCGGGCATCGACGGAATCAGTGCCTCGGTGAGGTGGCGCAGCCCCAGGAAGTTGATCGTCACCACCAGCAGCGGGTCACCGATCCCCGAGGACACACCTGCCACGTTGAACAGCGCGTCGACCGGGCCGGCGATGCCGGCCACGGCCTGGTCGATCGATGCCGGATCCGACAGATCGACCTCGTGAAAGTCGTTGACTCCCGGGGCGGGTGAACGGTCGAGGCCGGTCACGTGCGCGCCGAGTTCGCCCAGCTGCCGCGCCACCTGTGCGCCGATGCCCGACGCGCACCCGGTCACCACGGCACGACGACCGTCGTAGCGCCACAGCTCCTCGATTCGCGCCAACGGTCAGCCGACCTTCGGTGTCACTTGGCCTGTTGCTCCTTCAACCGCTGCGCTGCCTGCACCCGGCCCTCGTTGATCTCGGCCATGGCCTCGGGGATTTCGCTGGCGGTGAATTTACCGCCGCGCCCGGTCGGCAAGCCACCGAACGAGTAGTTTTCGTCGAACGGCGGAATCGTCGACTCAGGCCGGCGCGCCTCCACTTTCTCGATCACCGGAGCCAGTCTGGCGGCCTTCTCGGCGACCGCCCTCTCGTCACGTTCGATGAACTCGGGCAGCACCTCCTTGCCCATCAACTCAATGGATTCCATGGTGCCCTCATGACTGCGCGGGTTGAGCAGCAGGATGATCTCGTCGACGCCGCTCTCCTCGTAGCCACGCAGGAACTCCCGCACGGTGGACGGTGAGCCGATCGCGCCGCGGCCGGGACCGTACGCGAGTGTCGGGTCCTTGTCGACCTCTTCGAGATAGCGTTCCCAGACGCCGGTACGCCCCGGTGTGTGCACACCGGTCATGTAGTAGTGCATGATGCCGAACGAGAAGAAGCCGCCGCCCTTTCCGAGCCGCTGCAGAGCCAGCTCGTCGGTTTTGGCCACCATCATCGACAGGTCACCACCGATGGCCAGGATGTTCGGATTGATCCGCGGGGTCACCGGGACGCCGTTCTCTTCCAACTCCTTGTAGTAGCCGTTCACCCGCTCGGTGAGCGGGGCGGGGCCGGTGTAGGCGAAACTCAGTGCGCCGATGCACTTCTGGGCCGCCATCTGGACGCTGGCCGGTCGCGTGCAGGCCACCCATACTGGCGGGTGCGGCTGCTGCAGCGGCTTGGGGATGACGTTGCGGGCCGGCATCTCGATGTGCTGGCCTTTGAAGCCGGTGAACGGTTCTTCGACCATGCAGCGGATCGAGACCTCCAGGGCTTCCTCCCATTGCGCCCGCTTGTCGGCCGGGTCGATGTTGAAGCCGCCGAGTTCACCGACGGAGGAGGACTCACCGGTGCCGAATTCGACTCGGCCATTGGAGATCAGGTCCAGGGTGGCGATGCGTTCGGCGACCCGGGCCGGGTGGTTCACGGCGGGCGGCAGGTGCATGATGCCGAAGCCCAGCCGGATGTTCTCGGTACGCTGGCTGGCCGCGGCCAGGAACATCTCCGGAGCGGTGGAGTGGCAGTACTCCTCAAGGAAGTGATGCTCGGTCAGCCAGACGGTGGAAAAGCCGGCCTTGTCGGCCGCCTCGACCTCATCGAGGCAGTCCTGCAGCATCTGCCGCTCGTCGTCGGGAACCCAGGGCCGCGGCAAGGCGAACTCGTAGAACAGCGAGATCTTCATGACTACCTCCTATGAGAATTAAGGGTCTGTGCTGCAAGATGTTTGGCCGCGACGAAGCCGAAGGTCATGGCGGGCCCGATGGTCGCCCCCGCACCGGCGTAGCTGCGGCCCATGACCGGCGCCGAGGTGTTGCCTACCGCGTAGAGCCCCGCCACCACCGTGTCGTCGGGACGCAGCACCCGGGCGAACTCGTCGGTGCGTAGGCCCCCGGAGGTGCCGAGGTCACCGGGCACGATGCGGAACGCGTAGTACGGCGGGTCGCCCAGCGGATACAGGTTGGGGTTGGGCAGGGTGGGGTCGCCGTAGTAATTGTCGTAGACGCTGTCGCCGCGGTTGAAGTCGTCGTCATGTCCGGTGCGGGCGAGTTCGTTGAAACGGTCTGCGGTGGAACGCAATTGGGCCGCCGGCACCTCGATCTTGGCCGCGAGTTCCTCCCAGCTGGATCCGGCTTTGACGACACCGGACTCCAGCCATGCCTTCGGAACCTTGCGTCCGGTGGGCACCGGCGCCCCGGGAATCTTCGGTATCGGCAGGTGCCCGCCGACGACATAACGGTTGAAGGAGCGGTGATCGGTGACGAGCCAGCACGGGATGTGGGTGACACCGGACTTGTGGCCCTCGATCATGGCGTGACCGAAGTCCATGTACGGCGCCGCTTCGTTGATGAAACGCTTGCCGTCGCCGTTGACGATGAACTGCGCGGGCATCATCCGCTCGTTGAGCATGAATTGCATTCGCCCGTCCGGCCATTGGATGGCGGGAAACCACCACGCTTCGTCGAGCAGGTCCGCGGCGGCGCCGACTTTCTGCCCGGCCCGGATACCGTCACCCATGGCTGCCGGGTTGCCGAAGCTCCAATCCTGCTCCACCACCGGTTGATGCTCTTTGCGCCAGGCCATGTCGTGGTCGAAGCCGCCGGAGGCCAGGATCACCCCGCGGCGCGCCCCGATCAGATGCCGGCTGCCGCCGCGGCGCACCGACGCGCCGATGACCGACCCGTCGGCGTCGGTGACCAGGTCACACATCGGCGTGTCCAGCCACAGCGGGATATCGCGCTGCGTCATCGCCAGCCGTAGTCGCGCGGCCAGGGACTGCCCAATGGCAGCGATTCGTTCGCCGAACACCCGGGCCCGCACCATCCGCGAAATCAGCTTCACCAGAACGGCTTTGCCTGCCCATGACTGCCTGATCCGGTAGAAGGAACGCAACTCCTTGGGTCCCAGCCATATCCCCTTGGGGGCCAGCGCCAGCGGCTGCAGCAGCGTGGGCTCGTTGTCGCCGAGTTGCCTCAGGTCGATCGGCGGCACGTTGATGGTGCTGCCGAGTTCGGAGCCACCCGGCAGTTCCGGGTAGTAGTCGGCATAGCCCGGCTTCCAGACGAATTCGAGCCAGGGGCTGAGTCCTTCCAGGAACTCGAGCATCTGCGGTGCCGATTCGACGTACTGCCGGATCCGTGCCTCGCTCACCAGGCCCTCGGTGATCTGTTGCAGATAGCGGACCGTCGCCTCCGGTGACGGCGCGTAGCCGGCCCGCCGCTGCGCGGGCGCACCGGGCACCCAGATGCCGCCGCCCGACAGGGCGGTGGAACCACCGAACTGGGGCGACTTCTCGATGACCAGGGCATCGAGACCGCAGGACGCCGCGGTCAGTGCGGCCGTCATGCCGCCTGCCCCGGAACCGACGATCAGCACGTCCACCACGCTGTCGAAGTTCTCGAACGAGGTCATCAGGCCGCCACCGCCGTCCGGATGGCGAAGCCGGCGATCAGGTCTGGAGCCTGTCGGTAATACCGGACCGTGGTGCGGTACGCGCCCGCCGTCGCCAGGGCCGCGAAAGCCGCTATCCAGGTGCGGATTTCATGCGCGGAGCTGCCCCCTTCACGGGTCACGGACGCGTTCGACCACTGATCGAGCTCGTCCAGGTGCCCGCCGTCGAGGATGTCGAGGAAACGCTGGTCCCAGGCGGGGTTGAGCGGCTGCAGATCTCCGGCACCGCCGGCGAAGCTCCTGGCCGCCTCGATCACCTGGGCCTGCCGGGCCCGGCGCTGTTCGGTGGTCATGGGTTGGCCGTGCACGATCCGTTGCATCTGGGCCGGTGCGGCGGTCGACAGGGTCGGTACCGGGGGGCTGTGGGACAGCCCACCCGATCCGAGCACCAGCACCCGCTGGTCCAGGGTGGCCAGGAAACTGCCGACGGCGGCACCCAGTGCCCGGCAACGATGCAGGGGGCCCAGCGGCTCCGCGACAGCGTTGACGAAGACCGGAATGACGGGTCGGGCAGTGGCACAACCGAAGAGCTTCTCCAGCGGCTGGACGGTGCCGTGATCGACATCCATCCCGGCCGACACCGCAATGTCGACGCCGGCATCGAGCACCGCCGTCGCGCACTGGCCTGCGGCGCCCTCCGCGACGGGCAGCGGGCCCGCGTAGGTGCCGTAGTCACCGACGGCATCGGCCCGCAATCCGATACAGAATGGCGGCATCACCTTGTAGAAGAAGCCGTTGTAGTGGTCGGGGGCGAAGACGACGACCAGTTCGGGGTCGAAGGCGGTGACGAAGTCCCGGGCCTTGGCGATCGCGGCGTCGACGTCGTCAAGCAGATCCTGCGGCGGCCCCGGTAGATTCAGCAGCGGGCTGTGGGACATACAGCAAAGAGCCAGTGGCACTGTCCGATTCACCCCCTCCCGGCGTCAGGGACAGGGCGTCGATCAGCGCGGTGCTCAGTTCGGGCGATCGCTGGGCGATGCACGCCCCGGCGATGCACCGGTCGGGACGCAGGAACACCACCGACTCTTCGTGATCGTCGAACCAGGCTTTGAGGTGGCCGGCGCGGTCCCCTACGACCACCACGTCGGGGTCGTCCTGGCCGGTCCAGCTCAACTGCGTCGACGGGCGCAGCGCAACGAAACGGGCCCCCAGCGCTTTCCAGTCGTGAAAGGCGCGCTCGCCGAGGATCTTGCGCGGGTTGTTGTTCCAGCACAGCACGGCGAACCAGCTGCCGAGCACATCATCGAGCAGCACGTCGCGCCGGGTGCGGGTGTCAACCCGAGGCTGAATGAACAGCGTGCCGGTCGGCGAGCCCGGCCGCGGTGCCGCGCCGGCCGGGTGAGCCACCGCGCCGTGCTCGTAGCGGGGCATCGGCTTGAACCTCATCTCCAGCACATACCGCTTGAGGGACGGCACAATTGAGGCTGACCGGATGACCGCATCGCGTGCTCTGGCGACCCGGCGGTTGGTCGGCGAGATGACCTTGCCCACCATGGTGGACAGGTCGATCATCGCCCGGGCATGCTTGCGCCGTTCCATGTCGTAGGTGTCCAGCAGCGCATCAGCGGCCCGGCCCCGCACTACCGCGGCGAGCTTCCACCCGAGATTGGCGGCGTCGCGGATGCCGCTGTTGTAGCCCTGCCCCTGCCAGACCGGCATCAGATGTGCCGCGTCCCCGGCCAGCATCATCCGGCCATTGCGGAAAGCACCGGCGATCCGCGAGTGGTGGGTGTAGACGCGGCGGCGGATGACCTCGACGCGTTCCGGATAGGGCACCATGCGCGCCAGCATCTGCCGCAGGAACGCCGGGTCTTCGGCCTGCTCGTCGGTCTCGTCGGCGTGAATCATGAACTCGAAGCGGCGAATTCCGTGTGCGATGGAGATCGAGGCATACGGCCGTTCCGGGTCGGCGCCGACCTCGCTGTTCGGGTGACCCAGCGGGTCGTTGGCGATGTCGACCACCAGCCACCTGGTCGGCGACGTGGTTCCATCGAAGGAAACGCCCATCATGCTGCGGGTGATGCTGCGCCCGCCGTCGCAGCCGACGACGTACCGTGCCCGCACCGACGACGGATTCGCACCGCCGAGTTCGGCATGCACTCCGTCGTCGGCTTGCGCGCACCGCACCAGCGGGCTGTTCCACCGCACCTCGACATGGTCGAATCGGTCCAGCCCGCGCAGCAGTTCGGCGTCCACCAGCGGCTGCACGAACCCGTTGCGCTTGGGCCAGCCGAATCGCGAGTCCGGCGGCGCCATCTCGGCGAGCACCCGGCGCTTGGCGTCGTAGAACCGCAGGATCTGGTTGGGGACGGTGTGCGGCAGGACCTGGTCCACCAGCCCGATGGACTGGAAGGTGCGCAGGCCCTCGTCATCCAGCCCCACCCCGCGGGGATAGTCGATCAGGCTCGAGCGTTCCTCGGCCACCAACGTCCGGACCCCCTGCAGGCCAAGGATATTCGCCAGCGTCAGTCCGACCGGTCCGGCACCGACGACGAGTACGTCATATTGCTGCGACCCTTGGCCGTCATGCCCGCCCATCAGCGGCCCAGCAGGAATTCGAGGTGGAGGCGGTTGAACGTCTTGGCGTCCTCGTACTGGGGCCAGTGACCGCAACCCGCCATCACCTCGAAGCGGGCACCGGGGATCATCGACGCCATGCGGCGCCCCTCGGGCACGTCGGCGGTGGGATCATCGCTGGTCCACAGCACCAGCGTGGGCGCGGAGATGGCGCCGTAGTCGGCCGGCCCCAACAGGTTTCGGGCCCGGATCTCCGGGTCCTGCAGCGCCATGATGTCGCGCATCGCCGATACGAAGCCGGGCTGCCGGTAGATGCGTTGCCGGCTGGCGACCAAGTCGTCGTAATCCTTCGACTTGTCCGCCATCAGCCATTTGATCCGTGCCTGCACGGTCCCCCAGGTCGGGTCCTCGGCAGCGGCCATCGACAGCGTGATGATCCGCTTCATCACCACCGGGTCGGCCTGCGAGCCACCCGCGGTGTTGAGCACCAGCCGGTCGATGCCGTCCGGGTGGTCGATGGCCGCGCGGGCGGCCACCCAGCCGCCCAGGGACTCGCCGCTCAGATGGATGCGGTCGGCCCCGATCGTGCGCACCACCGCCATCAGGTGGTCGACGTAGTGGCCGATCTCCAGCGGATGTCCCGGCTTGTCGGTGTACCCGTGGCCCAGCATGTCGATCGACCAGGTCCAGAAGTGCTCGGCGTGCGCGGCCAGGTTGCGGATGTAGGCCTCCGCGTGACCGCCGGAACCGTGCAACAGGATCAGCACCGGCCGGTCCGGCTCGCCCGCGCGCAGATAGCGGGTCCGCACGCCGTCGGCGTCCAGGTAGCCCTGCGAGAAAGCGACTCCCTGCAGATCGCTCCACACGCTTTCGAACTCGGTCACGATTCCTTCCGGCGGAAATATGGTTCTCGTTTTCGACACATTATGTGTGCTAATATCGCACATTGATGTGCGTTATATATAGAGCTTGGCTCTCGCCGGATGGTCTGTCAAGACCATGACGGGTTCTCAGACGCTGGCCAGAGGCCTGACGGCGCTGCAACTCGTGGCGGCCTCACCGACGGGGCTGACCATGCAGGAAGTCGCCGACCAGGTCGGAGTGCACCGCACCATCGCCTACCGGTTGCTGGCCACCCTGGTGGAGTTCCGGCTGGTCTCCAAGGGCGACGACGGCCGCTTCCGGCCGGCCGCGGGCCTGGCGACCCTGGGCGCGTCTTTCGACCACAACGTGCGACAACTCTGCCTGCCGACGCTGCGCTCGCTGGCAGACAAACTGGGCACCACGGTGTCGCTGTTGGTCGCCGAGGGCGACGAGCAGGTGGCAATCGCGGTGATCGTGCCGACGCAGGTCGCCTATCAGCTCGCGTTCCACGAGGGCAGCCGCTACCCGCTGGACCGCGGCGCGGCCGGGATCGCGCTGCTGGCGAGCATGCCGCCGCGGCCGGGTGAGCGGGACCTGGTGACCGAGGCACGCCAGCGCGGGTGGGTCACCACCCACGGTGAGATCGAGCCGAACACCTACGGGCTTGCGGTGCCGGTCCGCCGTCCGGTGCCGGCGCCGCCGACGTGCATCAATCTGATCTCCCACCGCGAGGACGTGGTGATGCGCGGCAAGGACGCGGTCGTCAGCGCCGCGGGGCAGTTGTCCGCGCTGCTGAGCTGAAAGGACTTTCGGGTATGCCGCAGGGTGAGAACTGGGACCACGAATACGACGTCGTCGTGCTCGGCAGCGGCGGCGCCGGCCTCACAGCCGCGCTGACGGCCGCGGTCGCGGGCGCCACGGTGGGCGTGTTCGAGAAGTCGGCGACCATCGGGGGCACCACCGCGGTGTCCGGCGGCATTGCGTGGATTCCGGCGCACAACCGTTGTCCGGCAAGAGAATTGACAGTGGATGACGCGTTGCAATACTTGCGCGCGCAGTCCTTCGGGTCCATGGACGACACACTGGTCGAGACGTTCGTGCGAACCGGACCATCGATGCTCGACTTCGTGGAACAGTACAGCGGTCTGCGCTTCGAGATCGCCGACGGCTTTCCCGATTACCAGCCCGAACTGCCGGGCGGCCAACCGTGCGGCGGCCGTTCGCTGAGCGCGGCCCCGTTCGATCTGAGCCGGATCGGCGACTGGGCCGACCGCATCACCGCGTTCCCCGCCGACTGGTCCAACGTCGGGTTCGACGCCGAGACGAGGGCGCGCCTGCACGCCGACATCGAGCGTTCCGGCGACCTGTGCGTGGCGGGCACCGCGCTGATCGCGGGCCTGCTCAAGGGTCTGTTGGACGTCGGGGTGGCACCGTGCGCAAGCTCCCGGGCCACCGAACTCATCGTGCGCGACGGAACCGTCACCGGCGTCCGGATCACCGGTCCCGAACAGAGTATGGACGTCGGCGCGCGCCGCGGCGTCATCCTCGGTACCGGCGGTTTCGAATGGGATCCGTTGCTGGTCAAGGCTTTTCTGCGCGGACCCATGCACGGTGCCGTGTCACCGCCGAACAACACCGGCGACGGGCTGCGGATGGCGATGGCGCTGGGCGCCGACCTGGCCAACATGGGCGAGGCCTGGTGGGTGCCGATCGTGCGCATCCCCGGAGACACCATCGACGGCAGGCAGCGCAGCCGCAGTGTGCGGCTGGAGCGCACCCGCCCCCGCAGCATCATCGTCAACCGCGCCGGGCTGCGGTTCGTCAACGAGGCCGGCGAGTACAACTCGATGGCCGGCGCCTTCCACTATCTCGATCCGCGAGGCGGCTACGTGAATGATCGCGCGTGGATGGTATTCGACTCGGTTCACCTGCGCAGCTACGGATTCCTCGGTATCGCTCCGGGGCAAGTGGTCCCGGACTGGTTCTGCGAATCAGCCGATCTCGCCGAGCTGGCCACCAAGACCGGCATCGACGCGGCCGGGCTGACCCGCACCGTCGACCGGTGGAACCGTGACGTCGCCACCGGCGCGGACCCCGACTTCGGGCGTGGTTCCAGTGCCTACGACGGCTACTGGGGGGATGACCGTGCTACCACCCTGGCCGGAAAGACGTTGGGGCCCATCGACACCGCCCCGTTCTATGCCGTACCTGTATGCGTGGGGTCCATGGGAACCAAGGGCGGTCCGCGGACCGACCCCGACGGCCGGGTGTTGCACGTGAGCGGCCAACCCATTCCCGGCCTGTTCGCCGCGGGCAACGCGATGGCCGGGGCAACCGGCCGGGCCTACGGCGGCGCCGGCGGAACATTAGGCCCGGCAATGGTTTTCGGGTACCGGGCCGGTTATGCGGCCGCGCGCAATTTTTGCGAAGGCGAGTCTGTCAAGGCTTGAGGGGCACCTCGACACACACGTGCGTGCCGGTGGGGGCTTCGAGGAACACAAAGGTGCCGCCCGCGGCGTCCACCCGGGCGCGGTGCGAGGCCAGACCGATATGCCCCTCCCCCAGCCGCCGCGCCATGGTCTCGCCGTTGACCCCCACCCCGTCGTCGCCGACAGTCAATACGCACATCTCGTCGGTGATACCGAGCATCACCGAGGCGTTCTCCGCCCGGGAATGATGCACCACGTTGGACAACAGCTCTCGCACCACACCGAACACGATCGGGTCGATCGCATTGCGAATCGGGTAGTCGATGTCGGTGGTGACCTTGATGCCCGAGCGCTTGGCGGTGAATCCGGCCAGCTGCTCCACCGCTGCCCCCAACCCGACCTCCTCGAGCACGGCCGGGTGCAATTCGAAAGTGGCCTGCCGCAAGCGTTCTGACGCGCTCTGCAGACCCGCCAGCGCCCGGCTCACCCGGTCGTCGTCGGGGTGGTCGAGCTCCAGCTCGATGAGTTCCTGACGCGCGGCAAGCACATCCTGCAGCGGCCCGTCGTGGATGGACTCCGAGATGCGGCGCTGCAACACTTCAGAGGCGGTCATCGTCTGCGCCAACAACTCCTCGCGCAACGCGCTCAGGCCGGCGACCGAGTGCGCGTGGCGTTCCTCGATGCGCACCACGACCAGCGCCGTACCGCACAAGAACCCGTACAGGGCGAACCGGAAGACGGCTTCGGGCCAGCCGATCGCCCTGACCATCACCGGATCCTGGACGACAGCCAGGGCGAATCCCACCAGGGTGAAGGCCAGCACCACCGCCGCCCGCCGCGTCGACACATCGAGGCCCACGAGTACCGGCAACAAGGTCATGATCAGCAGCGGATAAATCCCGTCGGTGGACAGCATCTGGTAACCCGTCAACGCCACCACGTCGATGGCGGTGAAAGCGAAAGGTTCCAGCCGGCGCATTCCGACCAGGGGCCCCATGCCGACCCAGGCACGCGAGGGCGCGAAAGCCAACACCAGCGAGCACAGTGCGATTCCGGCGTAGAGGCCGATCAGGACGCTTTGCTGAGCCCACTCAGATCGGCGGGTGCCGATGACCATGGCGGCGATCATCAGCGCGACGACCCCGACGCGCAGCACCGAGGCGATCCGGTACGAGCGCAACCGGTGCACTCTGCGCACCCGGTCCAGTTCGACGTCACTGGTCGCCACAGGAACACCGTACTCACCGGCACCCGAAAGGCTGCCACGCCGCGGAGGTAGCCAAATGTAAACGGATCATTGCGGGCAGCCGCTACACTTTCGCCATGGTCGGCGCTGCGGCCTCTGAGAAGGTCCGTGTGGTGGTCGGTGACGATCACCCGTTATTCCGCGAGGGCGTGGTGCGCGCGCTTTCACTGAGCGGTTCGGTGAATGTGGTCGGCGAGGCCGACGACGGTTCGGCCGCACTCGAGTTGATCAAGGCGCACAAACCCGATGTCGCCCTGCTCGACTACCGCATGCCGGGCATGGACGGGGCGCAGGTGGCGGCCGCGGTGCGCAACTACGACTTGCCGACCCGGGTCCTGCTGATTTCGGCGCACGACGAATCGGCGATCGTGTACCAGGCGCTGCAGCAGGGAGCCGCCGGTTTTCTGCTCAAGGATTCGACGCGCACCGAGATCGTCAAGGCGGTGCTCGACTGCGCCAAGGGCCGAGATGTCGTGGCCCCGTCGCTGGTCGGCGGGCTGGCCGGGGAGATCCGTCAGCGCGCGGCCCCCAGTGCTCCGGTGCTCAGCGCGCGGGAACGCGAAGTGCTCAACCGGATCGCCCGCGGCCAGAGCATTCCGGCGATCGCTGCCGAACTGTATGTGGCGCCCTCGACGGTGAAAACGCATGTGCAGCGCCTGTACGAGAAACTCGGCGTCAGTGACCGCGCCGCGGCGGTCGCCGAAGCGATGCGCCAGAAGCTGCTCGACTGAGCACGGCTGCGCACACCGCAGTCATTTCTTCAGCGGCACCTGCACGCAGACGCGGGTACCGCTGGCCGCTTCCAGAAAGACGAAGGCGCCGCCGGCGGCTTCGACGCGGGCCCGGTGCGACGCCAGGCCGATGTGCCCTTCCCCCAGGCGGCGCGCCATGGTGTCACTGTTGACCCCTACCCCGTCGTCGGCCACGTTCAACACGCACATGTCGTCGGTGATGCCCAGCGTGACCCAGGCGTGGGAGGCCCGGGAGTGGCGCACCACGTTGGACAGCAACTCCCGTGCCACACCGAAGACGATCGGGTCGACGTCATTGCGAATCGGATAGTCGATGTCCGTGGCCACCTCGATGCCCGAGCGCTTGGCGGTGAATCCGGCCAGCTGCTCTACCGCCGCCCCCAGCCCGACCTGTTCGAGCACAGCCGGATGCAGCTCGAATGTGGCCTGCCGCAGGCGTTCCGACGCGCTCTGCAACCCGGTCAGCGCACGAGTGACCCGGTCGTCATCGGGGTCGTCGAGTTGCAACTCGATGAGCTCCTGACGCGCCACCAGCACGTCCTGCAGCGGACCGTCGTGGATGGACTCCGAGATCCGGCGCTGCAGCACCTCCGAGGCGGTCATCGTCTGCCCCAGCAGTTCCTCGCGCAATGCGCTCAGCCCGGCGATCGAACGGGCATGGCGTTCTTCGATGCGCACCGTCACCAACGCGGCGACGCACATGAACGCGTAGAGCCCGAACAGGAACACAGTGTCCGACCACCCGATCGCCCGCTTCTGCAGGTGGTCCTGGACGCCCGCGAGGGCGAACCCGACCACGGTGAAGGCCAGTATCGCCGCGGCCCGCCGGGTCGACATGTCGACGCCCACCAGCACCGGCAGCAGGATCATAATCAGCAGCGGATAGATCCCGTCGCTGGAGATGAACTGCAGGGCCGTCAGCACGATGACGTCGATGACCGTGAACGCGAAGGGTTCCAGTCGGCCTATCCCGAAGCGGCCCATACCGAGTCGGTCGAACCGCGTGAACGCCAGTATCAGGGCCGACACCGTGGCGAAAGCGTACAGGCTGATCAAGGCGATATGGCTACCCCATTCGTACGGGGGTGCGGCCACGACCATGGCACCGACCACGAAGGCCAGCACACCAACCCTGAGGACGGCTACGACTCGGTAGGAGCGCAGTTGGTGAATGCTGCGCACCCGGTCGAGTTCCGCGTCGCTGGCGAATGCCACCGAAACACCTTACTCAGCGCTCGTTCGCGCCGGAAACCGAACGCGCCAGTGGTGAGCAGGATGCCGCGCCGAGCAGTCCGACCACGACGATGGCGACCGCCAGCACCGGACGCCCGCCATGCGGCAGTGCGCATGTCACCAGGATTGGTGCGACGATCGACGCGGCGGCGGCGGTCATCGACCAGATTCCTTGATAAAGGCCGCTATTGGCGACGGGTGCGATGCGGTGCACGACGCCGGCGGCGACGACGAACCAGGCGATCTCGGCGGGTGAGCAGGCGGCCGTGGTCACGGCGAAAACCGCTGTGGTGTGCGCGAGCGTCACCGCTGCCATGCACAGCGCCAACCACACTCCGGCGACCGCGAGGATGTCCAGCCTCGGACCGCTCGCCAGTCGCGCACTCAGCCACGGCGTGAGCACGGGCGTCAGCACCACCACCGCCAGGGCATTGACAAACTGCACGAAACCGTAAGCGCCGGCGCCCAATCCGGAATCGGACATCAGCATCGGCACGGCGACGAGAATGCCCATCAACGCTGTCAGGGTCGCCAGGCTCGAACCCACCAGCAGCATCAACCGGTGGTCTGAAAGCGCCTGCCGGTAGCGGTCTTTGACGTTGAGCCCGGGTGTGGCCCGCGACGTGCGGCGCGGAATGCAACAGGCCGCCAACACGGCGAAGCCCGCGCAGGCGATGCCGTTGACCCAGTAGAGCACTGGGGTACCGCACCAGCCCCCCACCAGCCCGCCCACTCCACCGGTGATGGCGGCACCAACATTGATCGCCCAACCGAATCGCCAGCCGTCCAGTCGAGCCCGCTGCCGCGGATCGGTCACCAGTTCGGTGATGGCGGCGCCGAGCACCGGGCGTGGGGCGTCGCAGACCAGACCGGCGATCAGAGCGCCGGACAGCAGCATCGGCAAGGAGCGCGCTTCGGCCATCAGCAGCAGCACTGTCGCCGCCACCGACATGGTGGACACCAGGGTGGCGCGAGTGCCGATGCGGTCCACCAGCCACCCGGTGACCAGTTGGCCCACCGTCCAGCCGATGCCGTACGCCGCCAGCACGGCGCCCACCGCGCCCGCGGCATAACCGCGGCCCGCGACGTGATACGCGAGGAACGAGTAGGCGAATGCCGCCGACCGCACCACCAGGTTTCCCGCCAGCAGCAGCCAGATCACCCTCGGAACGCCCTGTTCGCGCGCGTGGTCGGGCACCCGATCATGGACTGCGGTGGCCGCCGGTGTCGTCACGAAATTGAAGGTAGAGGCAACGGCGTGCCGGCAGTACCTCCGATCGGCCCCAAAGAGTGACGAAAGCCTGTCCCCCGATCAGGGGACAAAATCACGAGGTTGAGCCGCTCAGGGTGCGGGCCAGCGGCAGGCACAGGGCGGCGCCCAGCGCTCCGGCCGACACCGTGACGATCGCGACGAGCTGGTGACCACCATGGATCAGGCTGTAGGAAGCGAGGATTGGAGCGATCACCGACGCCACCGCCACCGACATCGACCAGATCCCGTGGTAGCGGCCACCGGTGGCAGCCGGCGCGATCCGGTGCACGACACCGGCCGCGATGACGAACCAGGCCACCTCGCCGGGGGTGGACAGGGCGGTAGCCAGACTGAAGTCGAGAGTGGTGTGAGCCAGAGCCGCCCAACCCATGCTGACTGTGGTCCACAGTCCGGCCAGAGCCAGGATGTCGAGCCGCGGCTGGAACCGGGCGGCCACCTTCTTCCCGATCCACGGGGTGATCACCGGGGTCAGTGCAAGGCCCGCCATCGCGTTGGTCAGTTGTGCCCAGCCGAATTGACCAGCGCCCAGGCCGCGGTCGGCCATCAGCATGGGAATGGCCGCGTACAGACCGCGGACCGCGATCAGCGTAGCCAGACTCGAGATGAACAACAACGTAAGACGGTGATCGGCGAATGCTTTGCGATAACTGATGTTTCGCGCTCCCGCGGCCGCCTTCACCCCTCGGCCACGGCGTCCCGGGATACAGCATCCGGCGACAAGGGCGAATGTCAGGCAGCCGGCGGCGTTGATCCAGAACAGGACCGGGACCCCCACGACACCGACCAGCATGCCTCCGATCCCGCCGGTGATGGCCCGTCCGATGCTCACGACCCAACCGAAGCGGAAGGCGTCCAGTTTGGCGCGCCGTTCCGGGTCGGGGACCAGGTCTGTGATTGCAGCACCCAACACCGGCCGCGGTGCGTCGTACACGATGCCCGTGATCAGCGCCCCGCAGAAGAGAGCGGGCACGCTGCACGCCTGCGCCGTCAGGACCAGCGCGGTGCCGGCCACCAACATGGTGGACACCAGGGTCATGCGGGCCCCGATCCGGTCGGCCAGCCAACCGCACAGCAACTGGCCGATCGCCCAGCCCACACCGAAGGCGGCCAGCACCGCGCCCACCGCGTCGGCGCCGTGGTGGCGGCCGGCGACGTGGTAGGCCAGGAACGGGTAGGCGAAACCCGCGCCGCGCACCACGAAGTTGCCGCCCAGCAGCAACCAGATGACCGCCGGATAGCGGTCGTGGCCTTCCTGTCCCTGCACCGTGGCCTGGTGCCGCAAGAGCCGGGCGCTGCGCAAAGCCGTTGCGGCCCGGACCTTTCGGGCTGGCCGCAGGCCGCCGACACACACCGCCCGGCGGTAGTCGATCGGCTCGTCGAGAGTCTGGAGGTTGGCTGCACCTGGCACCGCTGTCATCACTCTCCGAACGTTAGGGACGATCACGGTTCGATAACTCCACCGATCGGACGCAAGAGTGGCGGAGGGGAACCGGCCGATCGGTGGACACGGTCACCTACCCGCAGCTACTCGATGAGGCTCGGCAAGACCCGCAGCGGCCGCTTGGGGGTAATGCCGGTCGAAACGGCCCGACCGCCATTGCCCGGCAACGGAAGTCCCCCCAGGATTGCGAAGTTGAAAGCCCGCCAACCGATTCCACGGCACCGAGATCCGCCGGCTGATGGCGGCAGCGGCGGGAAGCAGTCCCTGGTCGACATCATCAGCCCGGCTGAGGAGGTACAGACGAAAAATCGGGTACCGAAGACGCTCACCAGAGTGTCGAGGTCGGAGAGATCATCTCGGGCGGCGTGGTGATCGGCATCAATCGGATTGCGGCGGCGGAAGCCGCTATGTAGGAGTTCATCGCCCGCTCACCAGTTCGGTGATCGTGGAGTCGAAGCCCGTTGCCGTCGAGCTCAGCTCGACCGCGACCCGGCCCCGAGCGATCACGGCGGCCGGCATCGATTCCGCCCCCGGGCCCGAGTTCATACGCCCGGAGTTTGACCTCGGGCGGCATGGCCCCGTACACGCTGTGTTTCGGAGTGTCAGCGGACCGCTAGCGCGTTGGCGGCTTCGGTGGCCGCGTAGCAGCCGGCGTTGCCGGCCAGGGTGTTCACGAACAGCTCGTGAAACGCGGCCGCCTGAGCGCTGATCGCCTGATACATGGCGCCGTGCGCAGCGAACTGCGCTGCGGTCAGGGCCGACACCTCGTCGGCGGCGGCCGGCACCACGCCGGTGATGGGGGCAGCGGCGGCGGCGTTGCCGGCGTTCATCGCAGCGCCGATCAAGCCGAGGTTGGCCGCGGCTGCGCTCAGCAGTTCGGGCTGGCAGTTCACAAACGAGGACATGCCAGTCAGATTGCCGCCGCGCGGCGTTGCCGTCTGTCGGCTGAGCGGCCACTAACCGGGTTGAATCACCCTGTCCTCCGATTGCAGGATGTGCCATCCCCCAGTCCTGCCGATCTGTGGGACGGCGCCCCTGTGCGGCGACCGCACAGCCGAACGGTTAGGTGTCCGCCGGTAACGCTACGACGACAGAGTCGAGCGGCCCAGTCTGTCGCACCCCGGCTCAGGCTTCGCGTCGTGCGCACGGAGCAGGACGCTCGCCAGCGCCGCCAGAGCGGCGGCGAACCCACGTGGCAGCATGAGCGGTTGCATTGTTTCCCTTTCGCTGTGAAATTGGCCGACTCTTCGGCGAGGTCGATCAGGCCGCGGTGCTGAACAATCCGGCGAGGCTGTTGCTGATGTTGGTGAAGACCGACAACAGACTTGTCACCGCGAGCGCCCCGGTGTTGGCGATCCCTGAGACGCCGCTACCCAGATTCGAGAAGCCGGAGTTGAGGTTGCCGTAGTTCTGGTAGCCCGAACCGCCGAAGACGCCAGCAGGGTTGCTGTTGTACCAGCCCGAGAGCCCCAACCCGTTGTTGCCGTACCCCGAGCTTCCGCCCGCGCCGCTGTTGAAGAAGCCCGATGACGGAGTGGCGCTCGTGTTGAGGTAACCGGGACCGCCGGGGATGTTGATGGCCGCGATGGTGGTGCTGGGCAGATGAATGCTCGGGATGGTCAATGGCGGCGTGGTGAATGACGCCAAGCCGATCGGCGGGATGGTGAACGGCTGGGTGGTGAACGCCTGGGTGGTGATCGCGGGCAGGGTGAACGCACCCAATCCGAGGGGCCCGAGTGTCAACGGCGGCGTCGTGATCGCCGGAGTCGTGATGTCCGGCAACGTAAACGCGCCTACCCCGATCGGCCCCAGCGTCAGCGGCGGCGTCGTAATCGCCGGAGTCGTGATGGCCGGCAACGTGAACCCACCCACACCGATGGGACTGATCGTCAACGGCGGCGTCGTGATCGCCGGAGTCGTGATGTCCGGCAACGTGAACCCACCCACACCGATCGGACTGATCGTCAAGGCCGGAGTGGTGATGTCGGGCAACGTGAATCCACCCACACCGATCGGGCTGATCGTCAACGGCGGGGTCGTGATCGCCGGAGTCGTGATCGCCGGCAGTGCGAACCCACCCACACCGATCGGACTGATCGTCAACGGCGGCGTCGTGATCGCCGGAGTCGTAATCGCCGGCAACGCGAACCCACCCACACCGATCGGACTGATCGTCAAGGCCGGAGTAGTGATGTCGGGCAACGTGAACCCACCCACACCGATCGGGCTGATCGTCAACGGCGGCGTCGTGATCGCCGGAGTCGTAATCGCCGGCAACGCGAACCCACCCACACCGATCGGGCTGATCGTCAAGGCCGGAGTGGTGATGTCGGGCAAC
>RXJD01000025.1 GCA_003987775.1 Mycobacterium sp. | reverse complement strand
GTCAGCACCCAATCCCTAAGCCACATCAATGCTTTACGCTACGCTCGCCATCCCAGATCCACCGTCCTCGTGAATAAGACGGGCTAGGCCGGCGGCGCGACTCTCCTCGGCCCATCGTGCAACGAGGGCGAGGCTGTCGCTGGCTCCATCGTAGATCCTGTCGTCAACCAGCAGACTGAACAGGTAGCCGTGCGCAGCGTGAAGCTGTACGTGCCGGAACCCCGCCTCGGCCGCGAGCTCGGTGCCCTCCCGCAGGTCGTTGAAGAGCTTCTGCAAGCGGGAACTCGTCACCGTCGCTGCGATCTCGCGACTGCGCGCGATCGTTTCGCTCCAGCTCTTGGGTCGGAAGCTGATGGCTCCCGCATAGTCCTCCCATGCCGTCGCCAGTTGGATGCCCGGGCTCGTTCCGCGCACAGTGACGGCGGCCGCCAGCGTGCGCCAGATCGGATCGTTGGAGATCCGCGGCGTCACCGCGTTGCTCGCATGACCGGACGGTATCACAACGTTTCCGACGATGGCGCACGATAGCTGCGGTGAGCTGCGGGCACCGTAGAAGTCGACCATCCGCCTGTCCGGCACCCCGTCGGTTACGAAGCCGGTGTTGAGCCCGAGCAGGAACGTCCTTCTACTGTTGGTCGAGATGTCCGTACCGCTCATCGTTCGTCCGCATCTTCTCCAACACCGCCTCGGTCAGGTCGACGCGCAGCAAATGAGCGAGCCGCAGCATGTATATTTGTGCGTCCGCGAGTTCGAGGCGCAGCTCTGGCGTCGCCTCGACGAGGCTCGGCGCCCCGTAGCCCGGTCGCGTGCTGCCCAGATGAACCTTCTTCAGGAGGTTCGCAAATTCGCCAACCTCACCGATGAGTCCGACTAGGTCATTGGCGAGCTGAGCTCGTCGCATCTCGTCATCAGGTGCGTCCACGGGAAAGCCGTGGGCGCGATCCGCCGCGATCTGGCGGCGCCCAAGCTCACCGAGTGACGTGGGTGACGCGATTTGCTCGGCAGGCGGGGGCGCCTCGACGGGGCCCAGCCGAGGATCGCCACGTAGTTGCTCCCTGGTCTTCTGCAGCTGATGCCGGATAGGCCAGATCTGGGTTTCGTAGCCATGCTGGCCCCGGTAGGGATGGCTGGCCGCGGTTTCCAGCACCGTGAAGTCCACTTTTGCGATCGGTTCGAACGCCGGCAGCAGGATGTACTTATCGCTGATGTTTTGCGTCACGATTCCCAGACGTCCGTGAAAGCCCGGGTCGGCGTAGGTGGCGACGGCGCTCAGTCCGATGCTGAAGAGGGCCCCCTTGCTGACGATGCGCGCGAAGATGTTCGTGCCGAGCGAGAGCCTCTCGTGCGTAATCAAGACGACCCGATGCCCGGGCTCGATCAGCGCGTCGCCACCCGGGTCAACCTCCAACCGCCTGCCCCCGTCGGTCAAGTCGTAGTAGACGTTGCCCATTCGAAGCTCGTAGCAGGCGCCCCTGCATCCGCCCGCCAGCGCGTCGAGGATGAGTTCGCCGCGCACGATGGCAGCCTCGATCTCGTGATCCGCGAGCACCTTCATCAAATCCGCTCCTGGGCTTCCTGGTTCGCCGACGCAGCGCTACACGCCATTATGAGCCCATCGCCCGCATCCTGTTGCAGCGTCTTCGTCGAAAGTATCGTGGAAACGCCCAGTGGGCCGACGGCATTCGGCTTCGCTACCGGGTTCCTCTACGCGGGGCCAGCGGCCACACGTTGGCTGGTGACGAACTGGCACGTCGTGACCGGCCGGAGACCCGACGAACCGGGCGCTTTGATCGGCGGAAAGCCCCAAAGCCCGAGCTGGCTTCGCTTCACCGTTGAGGACCCGCGTGGCTCCGGTCGTCAGCAGATGGAGGTGGCGCTTTACGATATCGAGGGACCGGTTTGGATCGAGGGCGACCGCGAAGGCGGTCTCGACCTAGCACTCGTCAGGCTGTTTGAGGCCCCGCGGTTTCCCCTGCCGCTCACGCAGACCTTCGCCAGAAACTCGTCCGCACCCTTGCAGCCCGGCACCGATGTCGTGCTCATCGGTCATCCTTTCATGCTCGGCGTGCACGCGAACTCGCCCATATGGAAAGGGGCGATGATCGCATCCGAACCAGGATCGCTGGCGAGCGGACGGCCCTGGATCCTGCTCGACGCGCCGGGCGTACCCGGTATGTCCGGGTCGCCTGTCTATCGTCGCTCGACGGGAAGTATGCCGTCCCTCGGCGAGCCTCTCATGCCAGTCGGCCAGGAAGTTGAACTCGAACTGCTTGCGATTTACGCGGGCGCGATCGGAGAGAGGAGCTTGCAGGAGCTACGGCTCGGCAGGGCGTTCCCAGTCTCTTTCGTGGAGCGACTGCTTAGTTCCGGAGAGCGGGGTCACAATCCTTTTCCGCCAAACGCTTGATGTCTCGGCACGAGGCGCAGTGCGCTCCCGGGTGATCGACCACGTGGATCCGAAGTGGCGCGGCCTCCGTTGCCCCTGCGATTCCCAGGCGCGGCGCAACCGGACCTTCTGAAGTTCAGCCACGGATCATCTGGGGCATTCCTCTGAACCGCGCAGAATGTCCACTTCGCCATTTTGCCCACTCCGAAACGGATCAGCGGCTTCCGGACAGCCCCGATCTTTCAGGGCCAATCGGACCGCTGGTAAGCAGACCTTCCGCACGCCCGAGAAGGGTCGACACCGGAAGGTAGCCTTACAAGTGAACGTCCGCTTCCGGGCGGTGCGTCGAAGTCCGCTCGTGGCGCAGCGCAGCTCAACATCATTCGTGATAATATCAATCCGGATGCGGCCTCCAAAGGAGGACACGCTATGCCGATCGAACATCATCAACGTGACCAGCGTCCCGCCTGGAACGCGGGTCGCCTTATCGGGCCCAAGCCGCCGCTGAAACCTCGTCATATCTGGGCGATCCGAACGCGACTGCAGCATGATCAGCGCGTACGAGACCTCGCCATGTTCAATCTGGCGATCGACAGCAAGTTGCGAGGCTGCGATCTCGTTCGCTTGCGGATCAGCGATGTGGTGCTGGGCGGCACGGTCAGACTGCGGACCTCGATCATCCAGCAGAAAACAGGTCGGCCAGTGCCCTTCGAGCTGACCGACCCGACGCGGGAGGCCTTGACCGCTTGGCTCAGGCGTCGACCATCCGGCGATGCTGACTGGCTCTTTCCTAGCCGGAGCCATAAAGGCGATCACGTCACCACCCGCCAATATGGGCGCCTGCTCGACGACTGGGTTTCGCTGATCGGGCTCGACCCCGCTCTGTATGGGACCCATAGCCTGAGACGGACCAAAGTCGCGCTGATCTATAAGCGGACCGGCAACTTGCGAGCATGCCAGCTCCTGCTCGGCCATTCGAAGTTGGAGAGCACGGTCAGATACCTCGGCATCGAGGTCGACGACGCCTTGATTCTCTCTGAACAGACCGACCTTTGAAGAGGCGCCTGGCGGCAGGGCTCACGCAGCCGCTGGGCGCGCCTTCGTGCTCAACGAGCCCGTTGGAGTGAATCTGCTTGAGCAACAGATCCGTGGTGACAGCGGCGCGGCGACTGGGTTCCGGTGCAATGCCGAGCAATTCCGCACCACTTTTCGATGCACTAATTTCTTTCGTGAAACTGGGGCCGGCCGGCGCGCCGAGGACAGCAAGGAGAGAGCTTCCGATGCTCAATTTGATCCCGCTTCTCGCGTTGGTCGCATCGGTATCCGTTGTGATTGCTGTGCTCGTCGTCCGCTCCTTTCCGAGTGGGTCAGAAGTCCGCCGTCGTTTGGGCGCACTGTCGTTCATGATCATACCCTGGGGTCTTATGATCCTCTCGGGCCCCTTCATGATCGACCATCATGCGGCCGGCACGGAAATCCGAGGATGGATGATAACCGGCCAGTACACTTCTATGGCGCTTCTTTGTGGTGTTGCGGCAATCGGCATCGTTCGGGCGCGGGGTGCGAGGCGGCTCGCATCGGTGATCGGCGGCGCCAATATCATCCTGGTCTTCCTGTTGGTCTGCGTCAGCGTCACGATCATTGATCCCGGGTCCGAGCAAGGCCCGACGGCAATCAGAGAACAGAGCGCCGTCCACTCACAGCAGCCGGAGCCGATCCGAAGGCCATAGCGCACAGGGTCATGATCGATCGCGCAGGGCAGGATGCCGATCGCAATGCGATGCAATCGGCATCAATTGCCTGGGCCGGCACCGGCACGGCATGATGGCCGCTCAAGGAGGCGGCGATGAGCGTTTGGAGTGATTGGCTCGACCGGTTGCATGCCATCGTCCCAGGCCTTCGGCAACCGAGGCCGACGGGCATGCCGGCGCCGGACCTTTACCCACCGGAGCCATACGATCCACCCCTCGGGCCGGACATCATCGCGCTCGCCTCCGTTCTCGATTGGCGATCGTCGGGCTTGCAGGCTGCTCTGCGCGGCGAGGATTGGCCCGAGGCGCCGGCTTCGTTCGGGGCGCTCCATGAGCGCGCGGAACATTCCGATCGGTTTCGCGAGGCCTGTCAGGAGCATCGTCGGAGCCCCTCGCAGCTTCTCCTCGGCGCGCTGCATATGATTGCCTTCGGCCGAGTTCCGGATGCCTGGCGGGGGGCCCGCGTCTCCGGATTGCCGGAGCGGCTGTTCCCCACGCTCGGCCTGGACTGGGCCGATTTCGCCCGGCCGAGGGACATCGCCGAGCCGGGCCCATCGCCCGGCTCGCTTCTGCTGACCCTCGCCCCTCGGCTCGACTGGAGCGATCCGGAGTTGCGGCGAGGTCTTGTGGATCAGGTCTGGACGCCGCAACCGATGCTGCGCGAGCTGGTCGATCGGGCGCGCGAGCGCGCCGATGCGACTCTGCTTTACGAGCTCGGCGTGGCCCTGCCGGCTCATACGCTCGTCCTCGCCTGCCTTGCCCTGCTGCGCTCGCTCGACGATCCCGCCATCGGCGAGTTGCCTTGCCCGGCGGCCGGCGGGTCGGTCGGGGATTTCCCGAATGCCGTCCAGACGGCCATGTTCCTGATGTTCGATCTCAAATGGCCGCCCACGCGGCTCGGCGCCCCGGTCGGCTTCATTTAAGCAGGCCCAGGCCCGTCTCTTAGTTCGGCAGAATCGCGCCAGGCCTGCCACGCTTCGAGGAGGGCCGGGTAAAGGGTGCGGCCATCCTCCGACCTCGCCGAGGTCGGCAGGCGCAGCGGCTGGCGCCAGCCGACATCGACGGCGAAGCTGTCCTCGTCTGCAATCGGCGGCTCGATGTTCCGCACCTGTTGCCAGGTGACGTTGTGGCCTTCCTCTTCGAGATCGCCGTTGTCGTTGCCGGCCGGATCCGGCAAGGCCTTCGTCACGAAACCTTCGGGCCGAATGACCACGGCCGGCCAGGAGATCTGCTGGCCCTGCGCGCGCCATCCCTTGAAGACGCCGCGCAGAAAGAAGAACGCGAAAAGTGCGCTGACGACAGCAGCATAATAGATCGTCCGCCATTCTCGGCGGTCGGCCGGTTTCTCCAGAAGCAGCCACGCGGCGAAGCCGACGGCGGCGATCGCAAGCACCGCGCCGAAGACCGTGCGCCGGATCGGCGGCTTCGTCCGGACCACCGTCGCGACAAAGGTGCCGACGGTAGAAAGCGATGCGGCCGGGAGGCCCGCGCAATATCCGGCGAGGGCGGCGACCAGCGTGGCATGGGGCGTCTCTCCGCCCGGGCCCCGGGCGCACTCCGGGACGTCGCGGGAACAGGGCTGACCGCGCTCATCCGTGCAGCGAAGCGCGAACATCCCGTCCTTCCCCACCTCGCCGATCCCGACGAGGTCGCGCCAGGCGATGAAGTGGGGCGGCCGGTTCCCCCAAAAGAATCCGATCACCCGCATGCAGATGCGCGTCATGGATCAGCCCTTCGGCGGTGACGGTGAGCGGCGTGATCCGCCGCACGGAAGGATCGGCGCTGCGGGCCTTGCGACGCATGGACAGATAGACCGCAATCTGCGCCAGGCCTGCCGCAAGAGCGATCGCCGCAAACCCCAGCAAGAATGTCGTCTCAGATCCGGGGGCGCTCGCTTGGCTCAGCGCCACCCATCCCATCTGGGTTCCACTAACGACGAAGAGAGTGCCCATCGCCAGGAAGAGCCGGCTGATCGCGCGAATGGGCCTGGCCTCCATGCTGAAGACGATGCGCGTTCCGTCGATGGGCTCCGTCATCGTGGCGTTCATAGTGGCGTTCCTGGTGTCCGATCCGGATGGCGCGGCGGCGCGAGCCGAGGCGGCGAAGAGCTGTTCCGCCTCGACCTCAGCTTTCCGAGCGCGATGATCGCCATGCCTCGGCGAGCGCCGGATGAAGCGTCCGCCCGTCTTCAGCTCTGGCCGAGGCCGGCAGACGCAGTGGGTGGCGCTCGCCGATGTCGACGGTAAAGTCGTTTTCGCCGGGGAGCGGCGGCCCTATGCTTCGAACCTCAGGCCAGGCGACGCGGCCGCTGCGGCCTTCAAGATCGCCGAAGAGGTCGCCTGCCGCATTCGGCAGGGCGGTGGCGGTGAAGCCGTCCGCCTCGATCGTCGCGACGGGCCAGGCGATCTGCTGGCCTCGGGCGCGCCAGGCCCCGATCGCGGCGGCGACGATCGCAAGGGCGACGAACGCGATAATCGCGCTCCAGCCCAGAAGCGTGAGAAAGGCCTTGAGGTCGAGATTGGCGCTCTTCGTCGCCGCGGCTGTCGCGGTCAGCAGGAGAGCGAAGACGGCCGCGCCCGCGAGCAGCACGCCGCCACCGAGCACGCGCCAGATCGGCGGCGCCGCCCTTACGACCGGAACGAGGAACGTCCCCGTCGCGGCCCGGGCCGCGGATGAAAGCCCGGCCAGATAGCGCTGCCGAGCGGCGAGGAGCGTGGCGTACGGCGTCGCACCGGCCTCGCCGCGCGCCTGTTCGGGGATTTCGTAGACGGTCTTCTGAACCCCGTCCTTCTCCGCCACCGTCACGGGAAACAGGCCCGTTTCCTTGACCGGCCCGATCGCGGCGACGTCCCGCAAGGGCACGAAGCGGCGGCGGCGCGCTCCCAGAGGTCCGGGACCGGCATAGGGATAGGGGTCGATGAAGATCCCGCCGGCCGTGACGACGAGAGGCGTGATCCGCCTTGCGGTGGCATCCGGATCACGCCCGGCCCGCCATGCGTTGAGATGCATGGCGGTAAAACCGAGGCCTGCCGCGAGCCCGATCAGTCCTCCGACGCCGCCGAAGAGCAGCGGCACGGCGTTCGACAGCGTCAAAGGCCTGGTCACGAGTTGCAACAGGCAGAGAATGGCGCCCGCGAGAGCGCAGACGCCGAGGATGGAAAACACGCCGATCGGTCTGCGAAAGGTTTTGCCCTCGACACTGAAGGCGACGCTTGGTTCGTCCATGTCATCCCCCGCATTCGTCGGGCAACGGGCGAGACATCACCGCCGCGCGCCTCGGTTTCGAGATTATCTTATGGTTGGCTCCGCCGGAAAGCGGGATCGGCCGATCTTCGCGGTGCGAAAGCCGCCGCCATCGCCGGATCAGCCTGCTGGAATCTCTGCACAGGCCGGACGCCTCAGCTTGGCGTAGCGCCCCAGCGCACCCAGAAGCGACATCTCTTGCCCGCGGCTCGACCAGCTCCCGTTCTTGAGCTCCAGCGTCACCGTATAGATCGGTCCGGCGGGCTGCCACGGGCTCCAGGCGCCTCTGGTCCCGTCATGGCCGACCGAGATCTGGCGCAGAGCGGCGGCGCTGTAGGCCAGCGTTCCGCGCCAGGCGATCCCATTGCGACGGTCGATATCGGTCGTGATCTCGCGCCCGTCGAGGCGGACATCGGCATAGGCGACATAGAGCGTATGGCCGGAGGAGGCTCCGGGCGCAGGCGTCCCCAGTGTGGCGGTGAAGCCGCCCCGCGGCGGCGGCGTGACGTCGGCGGCGACGACATAGCCCTTGCCGCAGCGGGTCCGAAACGTCTCGAACTGCGCATTGGCCAGACGCTGGGCTTCGAGGCGCGGCGCGGGCGCGGTCTGCGCCGAGGCCGCGTGGGCCGCGAGCAGGCCCGCCGCGGCGATCAGCGCCGCAACGAAGGATCGAGGAAAGCGAAGCGACATCGAGACCTCCTCGTGCTTGCTGCATGCGGCGGCTCAGCCGGCGAGCCGGGGGAGATATTTGTTCCAGAAGGCGAGCAGCGGGCCGGTCAGCTTGGCGCGCTCCAGCGCAGCGCAGTCGTAGCGGCCGAGCAGGGCGGCCGTGTCGGAGGCGCCGTTGTCGAGTTCGCCCAGCACCATGGCCTGCATCGCCGCGTCGATCTCGTTGCTTGCCTTCCTCGTCCGGTAGGCCCGCTCGAGCCGCTCCAGCCGCGCGCTGTCCTCGGCCGAGAGGATGGTGCAGGCCCGGTGCAGGCTGCGCGTCATGCCGATGGCGTAGGCGATGTTGCGCCGCTGGAAGATCTCGGGCTTGCCGACGATCTTGTCCTCCAGCTGCTCGCTCGTGATGGCGACGATCATGTCGCGGTTCTTGACGGCGATCTTCTGCTGGCTCTGCTGAGCCTGCGCGCCTGTCGCGGCGAGCAGGACCACGGCGGCGAGGGCGAGGTGTTTCTTCATGGCTCAGACTCCGTTCCGTCGGGGTGATCCGATGGACGAAGGGATAGCCGCGACCCGCCGGCCGCGATATTGCGCGAACTTGCCCGGCCTTGCCGATGGATGCCGGCGCTCAGTGCAGCCATCGTCGGCGCTTGCGGCGGACCTCCGTCACGATGGTGCTGGTCCAGGGCTCGAACCGGCCGTTGCGGGCGACATAGGCGACGCCGCGCTCGATGCCGTCCCGGCCGACCATGGCGTGGATCCATCGCTTTGTGCCGGCATCCCAGACGACCAGCAGCGCACCTTCTCCCCCGCTGACACGCCCCTCGCGTGAGACGACGACGGCGTCGGCGCCGCCCTGGACATCGGCCTGGTCCGAACCGATGCCGATCGCCACACCGAAGCTCCCCGTCCGGGCCCGTCCGGCATCCCGGAGTATAGCGATGCCATAGTCGCTGGCGATCACGTCGGAACCGGGCAGATCCGCGAAGGCGATGCCGAATAAGCCCGCGACAGCCTGTCCCCCTCTGATCGGATAGCTTTCGTCACCGAGGCCTTTGACCAGGCGGCACATGGAAATGCCGAAGTCGCCGGCGATCGCGCGGCCGTTTTCGCAAAGGGCGATCCCAAGAAATCCCGCCCGGGCGACGCCGAGGCCAGAGACGCAGGCGACGCCGCGCCTGCCCGCATGCGCCTCGCCGTCGCAGATCGCAAAACCCTCGTCGCCTGCGATCGCCAGCGTGGGGTTGCGCCCGATGGCCCGGTCACCGCGCAGGACGTCGTACGGAGTGAAGTAGGAGCGTTCGTGCGTGTCTTCGGGATGTGCTGGAGGCAGCGGCATGGACTGCATGCGCGACGGTACGCGCGCGACGCCCCCATGCCCCGCCAAAGCGATGCTGCCGTCAAGCACCGTGTCCTCGCCGAGGGCGCGCAAGGCGGCGACCGCTCCCCGCAAGGTGCCACGATAAAGCGCCGCTCCTCTCCGGAAGCCGATCGGCCCGCCGCGCTGCTGTGCGGGCGTGTGCTCCCCCTCGACCCGGACCAGACAACAAGGCGCCCCATCGCTTACGGGCAGCTCGCCGCGACCCCACAAGGCGCCGAGCCACTCCTTACCCTCCTGTCGCCCCGCCTCGAGCTCGGCTGCCGGGATGTTGGAGCACAGAACGATGATCTGCTCCCGCAGCATCGGCTCCGCCACGATATCGGCCTTCGGATCGTGGCTGTGCGCGGCCTCCCACCACAGCACGCCGGATGGGAAGGCGGGAGCCGGGGCCGTGGGAGCGCTCTCCTCCGGCTCTTCCAGTGATTCCTCGAAGAGCACGAAGTGAGGCTTGAGCTCTTCGGCGAAACGCATTTCAAGACAGCCTTTCGAATGCGCGTAGACGCCAGGCTGAAGCTCGCCGCCGCAGGTCGTGAACACGCGGACAACACCGGACCGCAAGGGGAACGACTGCTGACGGCAGATCAGTGTCGCGTCCCGGCCCAGACGGAGCAGGGTCTCTTCCCCGAGTTCAGGCGCGATCACGACGGCCTCGTCGCCGATGTCCAGCACCTCCACATGCCTGCGTGAGACGCCGATCCCCCCGTGGCCGATCTCGAACCAGCGGCTGCTGCCGGTGGCCACTGCGACGGACCCTTTGCCAGCGGTCAGGTACCCGTTCGCAGCCTGCGAGATGGCGACGCCTTTATAACCCGTCTCGACGACACAGCGTTCGCCGAGAGTGCCTCGGCCGATCGCCACGCCAAGACCTGCCGCGCGCACCCGGCCGCGGCTCTCTGCCACGGCAAGACCCTCGGTGCCGCAGAAGGCCGAGCCATCTACGCCCGCCAGCGCCAGGCCGAAGGAGTTGTATCCATCCCATTTGGGCCGCCCATGCAGGTCCAGGCTGGCCCATTGCTCCGGCACCCCGGCCTGGGCGATGCCGTAGGCGCCGGCGCGGGCAAAACCTTCGTCGCCGGCGATCGCCGCGCCGTAGTCGCCGGCGAAGGCGACGCCGGAGTCATCCTGCAAGGCCGATAGCGGCGTCTTCAGGGGCATGCCGGCGTTGCAGGCGGAGAAGATGCTCAGCGCGATCCGTTTCGGGCCGCGAAACAGCACGAAGCCGGAGGCGAAGCGCACCACGCCGGGTACGACCGACCCATCCTCCCGCGTCTCCTGTTCGCAAGGATCATCCCGATCGATCCGGACAACGGCCCAAACATCCGCTTCGAGATGAGCCAGCGGCGGCGGGCCGTCGAGGTCGAGAAGCCCGATGTAGCGAGGCGGCCGGGTGAAGTCTCCCCGGGAAAACATCGGCCACTCGATCCGTTCGAAGCGCCCGAACGCCGGCAGGTGGACATAATCGTCTTGGGTCGAACCGCACAGGACGAAGAAAGGAAAATCACGCAATGTTTGCATCGGTGCCCCTCCTTCTCTTCAGCCGGCAGCGGCTTGCGCCGCGCGATACGCCGCCAGGCGCTCGCGGAGACGCCCGGCGATGCTGTTGTGACGATCCTGCCCGTCCCAGAAGACGAGACGGCCGCGTTCGTGGATCGGGCTCTTCAGCTCGATGACGAAGAAGAGCCTGCCCTCGAAGGCCGGCAGATCCATCGAGCGCAGCTCCTGCACCTGCACCCAGGGCACGTGCACCGTCCGGATGTCGCCCTCCCGATAGCCGACGCCTTCTTCCGTCAGCTCGCGAATGACGACGAGCTCCCGGCCGAGGCTCCGCAACGGCCTCTCCTTGCGCAGATCCGCAATGGCCTCCGTCAGCGTGAAGGTTGCGAAGGAGGCGACGACAATCGTCGCGACCGCGCCCATCACGATCGAAGAGAAGGCGGCGGATTCGCCGCGCAGGGATCGTGTTCCGAGCCCGGCCCACCAGTCGCGGATCGCCGGGAGCCCGTTTTGCGGCACGAACACGAACATGAGATACATCGCCGCGACGGCGGCGAAGGCGCCGATTGCGACGAACATCGCGATTTTCAAAGGCTTGGTGGGCCGCTTGAGCGAACCGCCGAAAGCATCCCTGAAGGTCCCGCCGCCTTCGGCAACAGTCTGCTCTGTCATCGTGAGATCCCCCTGATCGAGCGATCGCCATCACAGATCCGACGGGCGCCCGTCCCCCCAAGCTTGTCCCTCGCAAAAACATACCGCAACGAGGCCTGCATGGCGCGTGCCTCGTCGCTGTCGGTGCCCATCGCGACCAGCCGCGCGGCCGCTCGCCTGCCGCGCCGCCGGGGTGCCCTCAGCAGCGCCGGACTGGCCTCGCTAAAGCCGGGGCGGGACAGTGCGTCCCGCGCCCAGGCGAGCGTCGAGCGCATTCGCACGGCCTCCTCCGGCGTGAAGCAGCGCCAGGCCCGCTGCAAAGCGAGGCCAAGCGCGGCGTCATGGACCAGCGGACCCAGCGCATCGAGCTGCGCCGAGAGCGGCTGCGCCGGCCGGCGCGGCCGGACGATCAACGCCCCGCCGTGCGGGTTGCATGGCACCTCCGCCACGGAAACCGAGGACAGCAGCGGCAGGCTCAGCAGGGACAACAGGAAGCGGCGTGTCGGCATGGCGGGCCTCGAACAAGACTCGCTGTCTTCTTCCCCCGGCCGAGCCGTTCGCACCATTGCGCCCGCTTGACGTCGATTGCCCCCTCTTGCGGTGAGCCGCTCCAGCGACACGTTGGTCAACGGCCCCCTCCCAACAGGGGCGCGGGATCGATCCATGCCTCGTTTCGGCGCAGGGCGAGCGTAAACGGGGACGAGGTCGTCCAGCCCAGCCTGGCGCCCGCCGCGACGCAGCGCCCGGCACGGACGCGGAGCTGCGACAGCGGCCCGTAGCGCAGCTCGCTGCCGTCGCGCTGCCGGATCCGCACGAAGCGGCCGATCCGCGTGGCTTCGACGGGCTCGACCCGGCCGGCTCGCACCGTCACGACGGCCTGGCCGCTGAGCGTGCGGAAGACCATGTTCGGCTGGAAGACCGCCATGCCGATGACGGGATGCAGGCGGTGCCCGAACCGGTGTTCGATCGGGGCCTTCACCGGACGCGGTCGGGCCACGCCCTCCGGGCAATCGGAAGCGTGCCCCGCGACAGGCTGCAGGAGCAGCGGACCGAGCACGGCGGCGAGACGGGAAGCGAGTCTCACGAGCCTGCTCCTTCCAGCGGATAAAGCTCCATCTCCACCGGCTCGTCGTCGCCGGGCACCCTCTGGAGACAGGGCACAGGGTTGCGCCCGGAGCCGCTCGCGCAAAGCAGGCTGTGGTTCGGCGCGCCGTTGGTGCAGGCGCTGAAGTCGATCTCGACCAGGGTCGGGCCGTTGCTCGTGCGGTAGGTCACCCGGCCGCAGCCGGCGACATCGCCGTAGAAGGAGCTTTCGCGGACACGGCCATAGCCGTTCCGGCGGAGGCACAAGACTTCGGCGGCGTTGCCGCGTTCGGGCTTCTCGCCCTTGGGCAGCACCATCCAGCAGCCGCCGGCGGCTAGCGGCGCGCGGGGCTCGGCGCCGGCAGGCAAGGCCAGAAAGCCGAGTGTCGAGACTATGAGGAAGGCATAGGCGAAACAGTGTCGCATCGAACGCTCCTGGCGGACGGGCGTGCCGATCGCACGCGGGCCGATTGCGATCACGATGAACAGGTCGAGGGAATTGCGGGCGGTTGCTCGGCATTACCGGCCCTGTGCCGATCAAGAGAAAGGTTTGCTCAGGACGAGCAGAAGGCCTCGCTCACCCTGCAGCGGCTCTCACCGTCCTGCCCGCACTCCGCCAGTGCCGCACGGCGTGCGGCCGCAAGCGAACCGCGCCAAGATGCCCACCAATGGCCTTTGCCGGCGGTCACGAGGGCGGCGCAGGCGTTGGAGAACCAGAGCCGCACCCGGCAGCCCGGAAGCCCTCCGGCGATGCAGTTTCGCATCGCCGCGGCTTCCGCGCGCCCGCGAGATTCGTAATCATAGGATGTTCCCCATCGCAGGGAGCCCTTGTCGCTGTCGGAGATCGCGATGGCGCCATAGCCGCCACCTGACCGGCCGGGACCGCTGCCGGGCGCCGCTCCAAAGGGCGAGAGGCCGTCATTCGATCCGGCGCAGGACCTGTAGCATTGGTTGTCGATGCCGTTGCACATCACCGAGCACCGATTGTTCTGGGCCGCGGCCGGGAAGGCCAGCAGAAGCGCCGCAGCGACGGCAGCGCTCGCGAGGCAAAACCGGGTGATCATGGACATCGCGATACCCCCTGTGAGAACCTGAAATACCAAGCGATCGACTGGCCCGCACGATGCCGCGTCGAACCGGAGGAGAGGCCGTCAAGGCCCGAAGAAATCCGCCGCGGCGTCGGCGACCTGCCGCTTCGGGTGCGCCCGGCAATAGGCGATGATCGCGGCGGCGATGCCGTCCGGGCCCGCGAAGCGCTGGTGAGGCTCTCCGGCGCCCGACTGGACGCGGCCGGTGAGGTAGCCGAAGCTCCGTTGCAGCGCGGCGCGCCCCTCCGGCAGACGCGCCTTGGCGGGGGAGGCCAGCACGCGGCAGGACAGGCCGCCCGCGCCGTTCAGGCGCAGCACCGCGCTCCGGGCCGCCGTCGCCGCGCAGAGGAGGCACAGCGCCAGTCCGGCTCGCGCCAACGACCGGCCGAGTCGTGGATGTCTCGGTATGTTGATCGACATGGGTCCCTCGGCCGATCGAAGAAGATCTCGTTTACTTTTGCCACCGGGCCGGCATCTGTCGATTGCTTCCGGTTGCCGGGCCTTGCCGTTGGCGAGCCGCCTCAGCGGGCGCGGGCAAAGAGCATGGCGGCGTCAAAGAGGATGCGGCCACCCCTTCCTCGCGAATCCTGTCTCACGGCGAACCGCAACCCAGCGCAAGCAGGCGCAATCGTCGCCGAGCGATCAAAGCTGTATATTCGGAAAACAGATCAGCGGTCGCCACGGGCCACCCGGTACAGGACATCATCAGCGCGAAGGAGAACGTCATGGATCTTCAGCAGAACCCTGGGGCTGAGCCCCCCGCCGCGCAGAAGGAACTCGGCCGGTCCGGGAACCTGCTGTTCATCGTCTGCGGCGCGATCTCGATGGCGGCGGGCCTCTGGATCGCCAGGGCGGCGACCGACTTCCTCTTCCCGGAACCGTGGCTGAAGCCCGGCGCCCCCTATCATCCCTCCGTCGCGTGGCTCGTGCGGGATTTCCCGGAGCCGCGGCCGCCGCAGAACCACTGGGACATTGTGCAGGATGTCGGCTTCGCCGCGTCCTGGCTCGCTCATGAGCTCGCAGCGACCGTCGCAAGCGTGGTGATGGTCTGGCCGGGCATCGTCTTCGGCTGTCTCATGCTCTTCACCGGCTTCCTATGCTTCTTCGTGACGTGGAGGCTCTTTGTGGAGCGGATCTACGATGGGCGGTGGCCGGCCGGCAGAGCATCGTGACCGGACCTTCGATCTATGGCGTTGGGCCGCGCGATCCGACGCGCCTCGCCGGCGGCAGCTGGGCGAGGATGAGCCAGCGCAGTTCGTCCGCGGGAAGAGCATCGGCCTCCTCGCTCCTCTCGCCGCCGATGAATAGGATCGGCTGAGCCTTCAGCCCCGTCGCCACTATGATGTCGTCGTGCTGACGTTGGAGGGCCGCCCGAGCCGTACCGTTTCGAAGGCATGCGTCGATGTCGACGGGTGGGATGTCCCCCTCGCTGAGGACGTCAGCGTGACCTGACCGGCTGGCTTTGGACCGGGCTGATTGAGAGGATCAGCCAGGACCGGAGGAGTCGGACATGCGACGAGGTCAGAAGACGAGTGCGGAGCAGGTTGTGCTGAAGCTGCGCCAGATTGACGTGCAGACGGCACAGGGCAAGAGTTTGGCGCTGGCGTGCAAGGAGGCGGAGATCTCCGAGCAGAGCTATTACCGCTGGCGCAAGGAGTACGGCGGCCTCCAAGTCGATCAGGCCAGGAAGATGAAGGATCTGGAGCGCGAGAACGCTCGATTGCGGCGGCTCGTGGCGGACCTGTCCCTTGAGAAGCAGGTGCTGGCGGACGTCGCCTCGGGAAACTTGTAGCCCCCGAACGACGCCGGCAGGCGGTTGACGGCATCCGGGAGAAGTACCGTCTCTCGGAGCGTCACGCCTGCCGGATCGTCGGTCAGCACCGTGGCACGCAACGCTACGTGCCCACTGTGCCGGCCGATGAGGATGGGCTGACCCGCGCCATTATTGGCTTAGCATCCGAGTACGGGCGCTATGGCTACCGCCGCGTCACCGCGCTGCTGCAGGCGGCTGGCTGGCAGGTAGGCAAAGATCGGGTTCAGCGTATCTGGCGTCGCGAGGGGCTGAAGGTCCCGCAGAAGCATCGACCGCGCAGCCGCCTCTGGCTCAACGACGGCTCGTGCGTGCGGCTGCGTCCGCTCCACCGCAACCACGTCTGGAGCTTCGACTTCGTCCAGGGCCAGACCCACGACGGGCGGAGTCTACGGATCCTGACGTTGATCGACGAGCACAGCCGGGCGTGTCTGACGCTGAAGGTGGCTCGGCGCATCAACAGCGTGGGTGTGATCGAGGCGTTGGCCGACGCCATGTGCTTGCACGGCATCCCCGAGCACATCCGCTGCGACAACGGCCCTGAGATGATCTCGAAGGCACTCCGCAAGTGGGTCGCCGAGACGGGGCCGCAGATCCAGTACATCGCACCGGGCTCGCCGTGGGAGAACGGATATTGCGAGAGCTTCAACGGCAAGCTGCGCGACGAGTGCCTGTACCAGGAGATCTTCTACTCACTGAGAGAGGCGCAGGTCATGATCAGTCTATGGCAGAACACATACAACCGCGTTCGGCCGCACTCATCCTTAGGTTATCGGCCGCCTGCACCCGTCAGCTTCCCGGATCTGGCCTACCGGCTACCCATGGCCGCGGCCATGCAGTAGCCTCTCACTCGGCTCGGTCTAAAATACCGGTCAGGTCAGTTGGCGGACAAGGATCGCATCATTGAGAATGCGGTCGGCACGATCAAAAAAATGAGCCTCGCTAACCGGGAGCGCAGGTCCGAAAACGAGCGGCTCTCGTCCGAAGTTGCCCGCCTGACAGCTCTGCTGCGAGATCGTGAGGCTGAGGACTCGGGCATGTCCTTCAGGTGAGCAGGTTGTTAACGACGGTTCGGCATCGAGGCGACTGACCGTTGCGCGATGGCGCACGAGCATGTAGCACATCCCCAGCACGCCTCACTTCGCGGGTGAGCGTTTTCAGATAGTTAGCGGGTGATCTGGAGGCAGCCTCGAATCCTGGCGCCCCAGCCATACCAACTGTTGAACCTTGGTATAGATAGTTCGGTCACTGGGAGCGCGATCCATCTCGCCACTCACGAAGTTTTCTTCCGGCGTCCTCCTTTGGGCTGGCAGCGAGCGTAGGCTTCGAAATCAATCGTCTTGAGGAGCGTCCAGTCAACGCCCGGTGGCAGTGGCGCGGTGGCATAAGCCGCGAGTTCGGCATCGGTGAGTTGGCCGTCGTAGCGTTCGTGTGTATCGCCAAGCTCGTGGCCAACCTGGAGTCGGACTGCGCGGGGATCGAGACGCAATTCACGATCGTTGCGGATTTTGCCGGTCCTGAGCGCATGAAAAGTTCCGGAGCGCTGCGGATCGGCTTCCGCCGTCCGATACAGGCGTCCCATCCGCTTCTGCGCGGCATCCGCAGGATCTTTTGCCATCATCAGGGCCGGGAAGACGGGGCCGCATTCACGCTGCGCCCAATCGATGAAACCGCATTCGGCGAAGATGTCGTGCAGGACGAAGAACGAGAGCGACTCGTCCGTCTTGAACGGGATCGGGCACCATGCTCCATCACGCCATTCGTGCGATTGCGGGAAGCAGACCCAGGCGCCATTGTAGCGTTTGATATTCTCGCGCCGCATGTGAGCGAGAAGACCGATGCGTCGACCCGTCAGAAGGCCGAGCGGCACGAGGAGGGCGTCCGACAGGATGCCGGAAGCGACGCCTGCTGCCACGACCCGCCCCAGTTCGTCGTGGGCAGGCGCGGTCCGACGTTTGGGCGGGGCCGCGCGCTTCGGAATGACGATTCTGCCAGCGAAACCGATCGGAACACGGGCGTCGGTGCAAGCCTGACGCAGAATGCCCTTGATCCGGTTCAGGTAACTCTTGATCGAATTCTGAGAGAGTCCGGGTGCCTTCTTTTCCCGGTTGGTTGCGATAATCTCTTTGATCTGCGAAAGATCACAGCCGCTCTGCTTGGAAATGTTGGGTGGCAGCCACGCCAGGGCATTGGCGAAAGTTTGTAGATCCTCTCGGCTGTAGGCGTCGACCGGCTTGTCGCCGACGATGCCGACGAACACGGTCTTGCGGTGGTCGAGAGAACCGATCTCAGGATCGGTAGGTCCGTGGGTCTCGCGCTTGGCGGCGATGGCCTTGTCCGCCGCGAGGCTGAACAGCGAACCTTTCGGTCCGGGCATCTGAGGGGCGAGACGGGCGAGCAGTTCGGCCTGCTGGGCCTGGATCGCGTCGAGCTGATTCTGGATCGGATCAGCTTCCTTTGTCGGCAGCAACGGCTGCCCGATGAGGGCGCGTGCTGGGTTCTCTTCACGAAGCGCTGCGACGAAAGGCGCCTCGAAGCGGATCGCTCCGTTCGCGAACACCCCGCGTCCTGTGGCGCGATCCAGCCCGAGCTGCGCCAGGGCATCGAACGCAGCCTCGGTCGCTGGTTCGCGGATCTCGTCCGATAAGCGGCTGTCCGCCAGCGCGTTCATGCCGAGCAGCGTCGGCACGGTCAGGGCAAGGAGCTGCTCCACGGATCGGCGTGCGGCGGCGGGTTCGGGGAGAATGGGTTGCGCTCCGATGCGTTCGAACTCGATCCTCGCCAGACCCGCGAGGATGTCGGCGACCCGACGTGCCCGCGAATTCGGCGTGGGGCCGAGTGTGATGCGAATCGGTGCGAGGTGGAAGTCCGGATCGAGGCGCTTCGGAAGGCGGATCTGAAAGACGCGAGCGGTGCCGTTGCGGGTGAGGTGGCGCGAGCGCACGTGTACAATCCCGTGTACATGACGGGATCGTCGGGTCGGCTCCCAGAGCGGAAGCGCTGGTCAGGAATGTGGCGGAGACGGAGGGATTCGAACCCTCGATACCCATTTCTGGGTATGCTCATTTAGCAAACGAGTGCCTTCAGCCGCTCGGCCACGTCTCCGGC